>JBCCDV010000007.1:0-238088 GCA_039030615.1 Pseudomonadota bacterium
ACCGGCAAGGTCCTCGCACTCGCCTATCTGCGCGACCCCAAGGCGCGCGATGGCCTGACCGTGTCCATCCTTGGACAGCGCCGCCGCGCGACGATTCTGCCATGCGCGCCCTATGACCCTGACAATACACGCCTAAAAGCCGGAGCATTCACATGACCGAACATCCGCTGCACACCGATTGGAACTTTGACAGCACAGCTGCACGCCGCGATCAATACTACGCCGCCTCTCTGACCCGGTTCACGCCGTTCCGCGACCCGATCGTGTTTCAAAAAGGCCGGGGCCAGTATCTTTGGGACACGGAGGGCCGCAAATACACCGACCTTCTAGGCATGAACGTTTGCATCTCGGTCGGCCATTCGCATCCACGCGTTGTGGCCGCAGCCACCGCGCAGGCGCAAGAGCTGACCCATTGCACGACGATGTTCTACCATCCGACCCCGGCCCATTTGGCCGAAGAACTGGCCGCGACCATGCCCAAAGGCCATGACTGGGTGGTGCATCTGACCAATTCCGGGTCCGAGGCGATTGATCTTGCCATGACGATGGCCCGCACCCACACAGGCAACCTTGATTTGCTTGCTCTGCGCACGGCCTATCACGGCCCTACCGCAGCCGCACAATCGATTACCGGCATTTCCGGATGGCGGCATCCCGGCATGCCCGGCAACGTGGCTTTTGTTGCCGATCCCAACCAATACCGCGGGATCTTTGGTAAAGGCACAAAGCCCTATCTCGACGAGATCACCCATACCATCAACGCGGCCACCTCTGGACAGATCGCAGGCATCTTTGTCGAAAGCGTGCAAGGCTATGGTGGTATTCATCAGATGCCGCCGGGCTATATGACAGGTGCCGTAGACCGCGTGCGCGCGGCGGGCGGGCTTTACATCGCGGATGAGGTCCAATCGGGCTTTGGTCGAACCGGCGCGCATTTCTGGGGATTTGAGGCAGACGGAGTGGTGCCCGACATCATGGTTATCGCCAAGGGCTTGGGCAATGGCTTTCCAATCGGGGCAGTTGTTGCCAAAAAACACATCGCTGCACCCATGGCCGAAAAGTTCATGTTCCACACCTATGGTGCTAACCCAACCTCTGCCGCCGCAGCCCGCGCTGTTCTGGCGATCATGCACGATGAGGGCCTGCAAGAGAATGCCAAGACAGTTGGTGGCAAATTGTTGGAACGCCTCAATGATCTGAAAGACAAGCACCATGCGATCGGCGACGTCCGCGGCCATGGGCTCATGTTAGCACTTGAGTTTGTGAAAGACCGAGACAGCAAGGAGCCCGACAAAGAGATGACGACCGAGGTCTTTGAGGCCTGCCGCGCGCAGGGGGTCATCCTGTCCAAGTCTGGGCCTTTCCAACAATGCCTGCGCATGGTTCCACCGCTCTGCCTGTCGATGGACGACGTAGATAGTGTAACCAGCAGCCTAGATCAGGCCTTAGTGGATGCGGCGAAATGAAGAACTGATTACGTAAGCGGCATGTGGAGTTCCAAACGTTTTGCGCGACTGGCCCGCCTAAATGCCCGCTTTTCAAACTCTATTGGGCTTCAATTAAGAAAGAGGAATTGCCATTGCAGCTGCAGCTAAAATCTCTTTACCGGCCCTCCAACTCTTCGCTGTGTTGGCGAAAAGCTAAAAACCAATGACCGCAAAGTCCGCATCGGGGAGGTTCGACGCCTGCTCTATGCTGCGACATCTACGAATGGCCGGTTGAACCGCTGCGCGGCAGCACGAACTTTTTCGCTCATGCCGCATTTTTCACGCTGCGAGCGCACGCAGCGAAGAATGTTATCGTCTCCTGTGGGCTCGTTGTCGCCATCGGATGCAGCGCAGCAACCACCCGTCGGGGATCAGCTTCACCATCACACACGGCCCAAACCAGCCGTTCATCGATCAGTCAAGATGCTGCAGCGCGCCCGCTTTGCAGACATTAGCTGCGTGCGCGAAATCGACTTTTTCTCGAGTTTAAATTTCTTGGGACGAACCCGCCGCTTGTTCTGAGAAACCGCGCTTGGTGTTGCGCTACCTTTCGTCCTGATAAACTTTGCCGAAACGGAGCTTTTGCAGCAGGCTATAGATTAACGTTTGCTTATTCTCTCTCTGTAACATTTATCCGCGAAGTTCGCAGAGAGGCGCTTATGAATCTTTACCAGTGTAATATTGACTTGCGAGATGATGCAAAGGCCGTCCAGTTTGCGGTCGCCGTTGAAGCATGGATGCTGCACCTCAAAGAGCACGATGTCATCGAAGATTGGAGGTTATGCCGCCGAAAATTGGGTTTCGGAGCGCCGCAAGCAAGAGATTTTTTGCTTGAAATAGAGCTGGAGCATCTCGCGCAACTTGATGAGGCCTTTCGGTTGACGGGATCTGGAAACGAAGAAGTAGAGCGACTTTACGGTTCAGTCCATCAAATGGTGAGAGAAGTCGACACTGCGTTATATCGCCCGTTTCCCGACCCAGAACGTATGGAACGAATGGCGCTCATCTGACCTTTCAGTGTCATCTGACGCAAGATGAAAAATCAGTTGTGACGCCCTAGGGCTCACTGCCGCCTTTAGACCGGTCGTAGCATTTTCGCATTATGGGAGTAGCGGCACCGACAAGGGCGGCCCAAACCGGACCTTGGCCAACCATTCGTATTGCTGCGCTGCGGCCCGACGAAGAGGACATTCCCTGCATTGTTACGTTTGTGTGCGGATTCCCATGATTGTTTACCGGTTGACCTAGAACCAGAAACTGTCAGCATCTAAATTAATGGAGAAACGATCGCTTGATTGATCCGCGAACTCCTTGCACCAAAGGAAAAGGACTGCTGATACATGTTTTTGACGGCCGAAGGCATGCTGCCGACGTTACAATCTGAAAGCGATGTTGAACAGAAGATCATCCTGCCGTTACTTACAAGCCCCGCGCCCATGGGCTTGGAATTAGATAATGAAGGTATCTACTCGAAGGTCAGCGTTAAAAAGTTAGTGATAGACAAGGGTAAGAGTCGGAAAAACTATTTTCCGGACTTTTCATATGTTAAGTTTGGACTGCCGCTGCTGATAGTCGAAGCGAAGGCACCTGGTGAAGATCTAGTGGAAGCGTTACGTGAAGCGCGGCTGTACGCGGCAGAACTAAATTCAAAATTTGGTAACACGGTGGACCCAGTGACGTTTGTTTTGGCAAGCGATGGACATCAAATTATCGCAGGGTATGCGAATGACGCACAACCATTGTTTCAACTCAAAGCAAGCGAATGTAGTCCCAGCAACGAAGAATTTTCGAAATTTCAGGAATGTTTTTCTGAACAAAGTATGGTCAAACGGCCAAACAGCTATCGAAGAAAATCAGGCCAACCCGCTATTGGAAGCCTCGAAAGTTAGTTGGGGGAGTCGCCGCACAAAGTGAAGAGATTGGACTGAATTCGTTTGGCATGACGATTAAGTCAGACTTTCGCGGCATTTTCGATCCGAGCAGCATAGAGGAGCGCAATAGAATTGCAGAGTCTTGTTACGTTCCCTCGAAGAGGCGGGAGCGGTATGTAGACTCTGTTGACCGAACTCTTCGTGCCATCATACCACCTTCGGAAAAACACGCTCAGGCACTGGACGATTCTTCGTCACCCAAGCCTATAATTAAAAAGTTGCGAACCGGGGCTGCCCTTACAAACCAAGTATTGCTTCTTATCGGCGCTGCTGGCGCAGGCAAGACAACATTTGTAGATCACCTGCGGGTTAAGGCGTTGCCTGCAGATGTTCGGCGCTCCACAAACTGGATTCACCTCAACTTGAATACGGCCCCTCTCAACAAAGAGGAGATTTATTCTTGGCTTCGTAAAGAAATACTCAAGGGAATCGCCGACTGTGCGGCTGATACCGACTTTGAAGAGCTTGACGTTATAAAAAAGGTTTTCCGCAAAGACGTTGAAAAATTTCGCAAAGGGACCGGTCGACTCTATGAAGGTGACAAAAACCTATATAATCAAAAACTCGCAGAAGTTCTCAACGATTGCGCTGCAGATCAACACTATTCCGCGCAGGCGCATTGCGACTTTTTGTCGAGCACTACCTCATCTTTATTGGTGATTGTTCTTGATAACTGCGATAAACGTTTGCTGGAAGAGCAGTTGCTGATGTTTGAGGCTGCTCAATGGCTCAAGACTGAGTTCAGGGTCATGGTATTCCTCCCTCTTCGGGAAGAGACTTACGATCGGAACCTTAGCGTTCCTCCCTTGGACACTGCATTAAAAGACCTCGCCTTTAGGATCGAGGCTCCAAGATTCGACCTTATCCTGCGGGAGCGCGTTGATCTTGCAATAACCGAATTGAATCAAAATCCGAACAAAAAATTCTACTACGACTTGCCAAACTCGATGCAGGCTACCTACACGGCGGCAGATAAAATTTCCTATCTTAACAGTATCATGAAATCTGTATTTAGTAGTAGTGACAACATTCGTCGACTACTGATTGGCCTCTCCGGTCGCAACATGCGTCGAGCAATGGAGATATTTCTGGAATTCTGCTCAAGTGGGCATATTTCCGAAGATCATATTTTGAAAATTGTGTCGTCCCAAGGCGCATACGTGCTGCCGATGCCGCTAGTCAGTCAGGTTTTACTAAGGTCGAAGAAGCGCTACTATGATAGTGATTACAGCTATGTCGTGAATCTGTTTTCAGCAGAAGTAAAGGATGATCGACCAAATTTCTTTGTTCGTTATTTCATCCTTAACTACCTAAACAATCTTTCACCTGAGGGTACAGGGCCAAGGCGTGACGGCTACGAAACTGGTCGAAAACTCCTTAGTGCTGCAAGGCATTTGGGCATTCGCGAGCATATGCTCGTCCGTGAGGTAAACTATCTTGCTCAGCACTATTGCATCGTAAGCGAAGACTTCAATGTAAAGAACCTGACTCTTGATGATTTAATCACAATTAGCGCAGCTGGTCGAACCCATCTCTATCTAGTTGGCAACCCCTACTATATTGCGGCAGTGGCGGAAGACCTATGGTTCCAAGATGAGCCACTTGCAGTCTCAATTGCTGAAAGAATCAAGAACCCGTCTTTGCATTATACGCCTCGTACAGCGATCCTGAATGCCGATGCAGCGGCAACAGAACTCTTCGAGTTGCGTAATCGAGCTTACGTAGAAGCAGACATCGTGTTCAATGATACGCCGAGTGCTAAAGTCCTTGATCTAGACACTATGGAAAACGGCGTAAAACGACTGTCTGGTCAAGTCTTAGGCAAATGGTCAGGTGTAACAAAGCGCTATCAGGAAGGGTCTACTGTACAAGGAAAAATTACAGGCAAGAAGACCTTTGGGTACTTTATTCAGTTAGAGCCAGGTATTGATGGGTTATTACATATCAGCAACCTAAGTGACTCAGATAAGGCGCTAAAGCTTGGTGAACAGATCAAATGTATTATTGGTAAGATAAGTGAACTAGAACAAAAAATTGACTTACGCAGTTGCTGAAATTTTGACTATGGGGCTGAAGTGGGCGGAAGAATTTCGCGAGGATACGGCGTGGGTCGCGTTGACCAGTGGGCTAAAGCGCAAAACACGGCGTTGATGATTTAGGTGTCGGTATATCGATGCTGACCAGATTCTTTACAGAGTACTGGGATGCCGACGTGGTGTCGAAAGAGGATTTGACCTCACCACCTTTGTGAAGCGGCGTCCCCAATATCTTTACGCGGCAAAGAATTGTCTTTCGACAATGTCCGCTTTTTATCGGCACCAGATGTTCATGTTGCACTTGCAGCGAATGTCTCCTTCCCGCCCTTGACAGGATAGCCCCCAACTAGAAGCCGCGTTTTGGGTTGACCCAGTCAGGGTCACGTAATAGTCCAAATGCCTATGCGGGCGTTGTGTAATGGTAAGACCCTTGCCTTCCAAGCAAGAGATGCGGGTTCGATTCCCGCCGCCCGCTCCATTGATTTCTTTGAGATTCTCGACGTTAGATTTGACGCGGCTTGTTCGTAAGAATTCGTTCCTGCGAACGGGAAAACAATCGAAGGCCATGCTTGAAGACAGGGGTTTTGGTTTGGACTCCGCCTCGCTCCTCAATTCGCGCAAATTGTGTGACGTTCCGGTTGTCCCGGTGCTGTGACACGCCGCCGCTTGCGGGTCTGGCACAGCTTGGGTATGGGCAGTACCCAAGACTAAGGGAGCTTTCATGGCCAATCCGGACACAAGCGAAGCAGAGCGCGCGTCGTCGCGCCGGATCGGCGTCCTTGCCGCGTTGTGGCCATTCGTAAAGCCTTACCAAGCGCTGTTGGTTTTAGCGCTCGTGGCTCTGTCTCTTACGGCAGTTGTTTCCCTGATCTTGCCTATGGCCGTGCGCCGGGTTGTGGATGGGTTTGATACGCGAAATGCGGAGTTGCTTGATCAGTATTTTGGGGCTGCTATTGCGATTGCCGCGCTTTTGGC
The DNA here is from genome assembly GCA_039030615.1 of Pseudomonadota bacterium. Taxonomy (GTDB): domain Bacteria; phylum Pseudomonadota; class Alphaproteobacteria; order Rhodobacterales; family Rhodobacteraceae; genus Litoreibacter. The sequence continues at coordinate 6,430 of JBCCDV010000007.1, forward strand.
GCTTGGCACTGGGTTGCGCTACTATCTCGTGACCCGTTTGGGCGAACGGGTCGTGGCCGACATCCGAAAAGAAGTTTTTGACCGTACCATCGGTATGAGCCCCGCCTTCTTCGAGCGGATCATGACGGGCGAAGTCCTGAGCCGCATTACCACCGACACGACGCTTTTGCTTTCTGTCATCGGCTCCTCCGCATCTATCGCCCTCCGCAACATATTGATCCTTGTTGGGGGCCTTCTTTTGATGCTTCTAACGAGCCCGAAGCTGACGGGTCTCGTTCTGCTTATTGTGCCGGCCGTGATTATCCCGATCATCTTGCTGGGCCGCCGCGTTCGCACTCTCAGCCGCGAAAACCAAGATCATATCGCCGCCTCGTCTGGCAACGCGTCTGAGGCGCTTTTGTCGGTGCAAACGGTGCAGGCCTTTACCCATGAAGCGCCCAGTAAAAATGCGTTTGGGCGCCTGACCGAGTTGAGTTTTGCCGCTGCCAAGACGCGGATTGGGGTGCGCGCGGTCATGACTGTGATCGTTATCTTCTTGGTGTTTATCGGCATCGTTGGCGTCCTTTGGGTCGGCGCCCGCGACGTCCGGGCCGAACTAATGACGCCGGGCGAACTGGTTCAATTCTTGATCTACGCCATCATGGTGGCTGGCGGTGTCGCGGCCTTGTCGGAAATCTGGGGCGAGGTGCAGCGCGCTGCAGGCGCAACGGAGCGCTTGATTGAGCTTTTGACGGCTGAGGACAGCGTGACCGATCCGGTGAAACCGCTTGAGATGGGCCGCGCGGAAGGACGGGTCGCGTTTGAGGATGTCGTCTTTCACTATCCAGCGCGTCCCGAAATTGCGGCATTGAACAAGGTGACACTTAGCGTCGAGCCCGGCGAAACGATCGCGCTTGTCGGCCCGTCTGGTGCGGGCAAAACAACGATCATCCAGCTTCTGCTGCGGTTTTATGACCCTGATACGGGTAAAGTGTCGATTGATGGCATAGACATTCAAAATGTGGATCGCGCAGTCTTCCGCGAGTCGATTGCGTTGGTCCCGCAAGACCCTGTCATCTTTGCCGCGTCTGCTCGTGAGAACATTCGTTTTGGCCGCCCGGATGCCTCTGATCTTGAGGTCGAGCAGGCCGCAAAAGCCGCCGCCGCGCATGTCTTCTTGACCGATCTACCAGATGGCTATGACACCTATGTCGGCGAGCGCGGCGTGATGCTGTCAGGTGGGCAAAAGCAACGCATTGCGATTGCGCGCGCGATTTTGCGTGATGCACCGATCTTGCTGCTCGATGAGGCGACCTCGGCGCTGGACGCTGAAAGCGAGGCCGCTGTCCAACAAGCCGTCGAAAACCTGTCTCAAGGCCGTACCACACTTGTCGTGGCACACCGATTGGCCACCGTGAAAAAAGCCGACCGTATTATTGTCTTCGACAAGGGCGCGATCGTAGCGCAAGGCACACATGACAGTCTCGTTGCGGAAGGTGGGCTCTACGCGCGTCTTGCGCAGTTGCAGTTCACCACGGGGATCGCCGCGGAGTAATTCCCCTTGCTTTGAGGGCGGACCTTGCGCGACGGTGGTAACGACCATTCAGAAGGGGGAGTCCAATGGGCCTATTCAGTTTCGTAAAAAATGCAGGGAAGTCGCTGTTTGGCGGCAAAGCCGAGGCGGCAGAACCGGAGGCGGAAGCTCTGACCAAAGAACTCAGCGATCTGGGCCTCGACACCAAAGGTGCTGAGATTGCCGTTGAAGGTGACAAAGTCACCGTGACCGGCGGCGACATGTCGGCAGAAGAGCGCGAGAAAGTAATCCTCGCTGTTGGCAATGTTGAAGGCGTGGCTGAGGTTGAAGACAAGGACGACGCGGTTGAACCAACCTTTCACACCGTAGAAAAAGGCGACACGCTTTGGGCTATTTCGTCAAAGACGTTGGGCAACGGTGCGCATTACGAAAAGATTTTCGAGGCCAACCGCCCTATGCTGACCCATCCAGACAAAATCTATCCGGGCCAGGTACTGCGTATCCCGCAACTTTGACCTGAACATAGATTTGATATCAAAAGGGGCGTCTTTCGGCGCCCTTTTCGTATTTTTGCGCAGCGTCAAGCTTGCGCGAAACGCCTGTCACGGTAGTGTTTGAGGGCTATAAGCAGTGCCGGTCAACGGCCAAGGGAGGATATCATGGGAAAGAACTACGCTGGTCAAGCGGATCGCGACGCTATCGAGGCCGCTAGCAAGTGGGAAGATCGTGACCTTCCGGTCACAATGTATCAGATGCTCGAAGACGTCAAAAATCGCCATGGCGGGCGCTCGGCTTTTTCCTACCAGCTGACCTCTGGACCTACTGATCCGAAAGAAACCCTCACCTGGGATGACGTTTTTGCTCATAGCTGTCAGGCCGCCAACCTGTTCCGGTCCCTTGGCGTGGGGGAGGATGACGTGGTCGCCTATGTCATGCCTAATGCGACCGAAACACTAGATGCGCTTTTGGGTGGCATGATCGCGGGTATCGCGAACCCGATCAACCCGCTGCTCGAGCCGGAGCAGATCAGCGCCATTCTGCGCGAAACAGGCGCCAAGGTTGTCGTCACGCTGAAACCCTTCCCCAAGACCGACCTCGCCCAGAAAGTGGCCGAGGCCGTGAAAGACGCGCCCGGTATCACCCACGTTCTCGAAGTCGATCTGCTGCGCTATCTGACGGGCCTCAAGAAGTTTATCGTCCCACTGATCCGGCCCAAACAGCCGCATACGCATCATGCCAAAGTTCTCGATTTCAACAAAGAAATGGCGGCGCAAAAGAAGACGCTCGAATTCGCGGACAGCACGGGCGACCGCGTCGCCGCCTATTTCCACACCGGTGGTACGACGGGTATGCCAAAAGTGGCCCAGCACAAATATTCGGGTATGGTGTATAACGGCTGGCTCGGGCATGAATTGCTGTTCGACGAAAACGATGTCGTCATCTGCCCCTTACCCCTGTTCCATGTCTTCGCCGTGCATGTGATCATGATGGCCATGATCCGCTCCGGCGCCCATGTGGTTTTCCCAACCCCGCAAGGTTATCGCGGTGAAGGCGTGTTTGATAACTTCTGGAAGCTGGTTGAGCGGTACCAGGTCACGTTCATGATCACCGTACCTACGGCGATTTCAGCCTTGATGCAGCGCGCGGTAGACGCAGATATTTCGTCTTTGAAAATGGCCTTTTCCGGCTCGTCACCTTTGCCAGTTGAGCTTTATAAGCGGTTTGAAAATGCTTGCAACGTGACCATCACCGAAGGCTATGGTTTGACAGAAGCGACTTGCCTCGTGTCGATCAACCCGCCGCATGGCGAAAAGAAGATCGGCTCCATCGGTATCCCGTTCCCGTATTGCGAGGTGCAAATCCGCGCAGTCGCCGATGGCGCGCAATGTGGCCCTGATGAGATCGGAGAGATTTGCCTGTCAAACCCCGGCGTCTTCGCGGGCAATACATATACAGAGGCGGACAAGAACGTGGGTCTCTTTTGGGATGACAAATACCTGCGGACCGGCGATCTGGGGCGCATAGACGCGGATGGATACCTTTGGATCACAGGCCGTGCCAAGGATCTGATCATTCGCGGCGGGCACAATATCGACCCCGCAGAGATCGAAGAGGCGCTTGCCGGCCACGCCGACGTGGCCTTTGCCGGGGCTATCGGACAACCCGACGCACATTCTGGCGAATTGCCTTGCGTATACGTAGAATTGGTCGACGGCGGCACCGCAACAACGGACGACCTCATGGCGTTTTGCAAAGAGCATGTCCACGAGCGGGCGGCGCATCCGAAATATATCGAGCTGATGGACGAGCTGCCGAAGACCGCCGTCGGTAAAATCTTCAAACCCGACCTGCGCCGCGCTGCAATCACCCGTATTTACAACGCGGCGCTCAACGAAGCCGGGCTGGAGGTTCAGGTCGTCTCGGTGCTCGAAGACAAGAAGCGTGGTTTGGTCGCGGAGCTCTCCAAAAGCGGGGATGTCTCGGACGCGGCTGTGACGACTGTTCTGGGCGAGTTTACCCAACCGTGGCAGTGGAAAGACGCCGCTTAGTCGGGGCCTAAGAACAGATACGGTCCAGATCTGCCCCTTTCCAAGGGATCAGGACCGGGGTTCGGGGCAGGGTTCGGTGGAGCGTATCGATCGGGAATTCCTGCGCCAGCATAGCTTTCAGACGCGCCGTGCGTGGCGCTTTTGGGGCGAGGGCGGCGCAGCAGACATATTCGGCAGCAATCGCGCCTTGTTGCTCATAGGCGTAATCTAGGAAATTGGCGCTTGTTTCGAGGTCGAACAGATAGGGGTCTTCTTTATAACGGTGCTCCCGCGCGGCTTTGAGCGGGTGGTAGCCGGTGCGGTCTCGGTTTTGCCATTGCCAGACATGGACGAATTCGTGGGCCATGAACATGGCGGCGCGCAGGTTGGCGGCTTTGGGCCAGCTTTGCAGATAGTCGGGGGCATAAGCATCCGGATTGATCGTGATCTTGTTGAACAGAACCGTGGCGCCGGGGGAGCCGGTGAAGTGGGTCTCTTTGGGCGGCGGGTGAATGTTTTCCGAGCAGGTCGTGCGGGGCGGGTAGGGGACGGTGTCGACATAGAGCTTGATCAGCGGGTTGCGGATCACCTTGATTTTCGACGTGTCCAGCCCGTCGCCGTGGAAGGCCTTCGCAAAAGCTTCCTCCCCGTCGGTGAGGGGGCGGCCGCAGGCGGTGAGCAGGAGCAGGGACATCAGAAAAATTGAGCGCATGGGCAAAGCTTGGACTATCAAAATTCAACCGGCAAGGGGATTCCCCGCATGCGGGGAATCTTGTAAATATCTGAAACCAAACGCTTTCCAGAATTTGTTAACCAGATAGAAAGGGTTTTCTCAGCCCTCACCCACGCAATCTGGCGTGATCCCGATGGCCAGCACGGGGCAGCCGCCGTTCCGGCCAGCATCGAGACGGTACAAGAGCTTGCCCATCCAGGTCGTGGAGGCGCCGAATTTCTTGTAGACGTCATCTGCGCCCTCGGAGCCGTCCTTGTTCAGAACCCGGCCCAAACCGCGCAGGTAGGACATGTCGAGCGAGGAGCCGCGGGTCAGGATGATGCCCACGTCAATCGCGCCCGCCTCGTAAAATGCGGCAAAAGCCGACAGGTCGCGGTCATAGGTCTGGTCCTTGCTGTTCCATTCCAGATCAAGCGCGACTTTGCCATTGACGAAATCAATCCGGTGCCCGTCCAAAAAGCCGTGGCGCGTGTAGCTGGACAGAATCTTTCCGGGCTGTTTTGCATGGGTCAGGCGGACATTGAGATCGGCAGCGATGCGGGTTTCCTGCCAGTTGTCGTTGAACAGCGTATCGACGTAGGACGCGATGGGCCCTTTGGAGCCACCGGGGGTGCGGATCATGGTCTTAGAGATCTCGAACCGTTCCAGCGCTTGGCATATTTCAACAAATTGCGGCTCGAACGCGCCCTTCAGGAGGGTCGCTGCGTTGCGGTAGCTGTAGATTTCGAACTTTTTGGTTAGATGGGTTGGGAAGGCGCGATCAACCGCGCCCGCCTCATCCGCGACTTGACCGGCGGAGATATGGGCGTCGAAGAGATCGTCCATGAGCTACCCCGTTTCTTACTCTGCCGCGACGCCGGAATTGTATTTGTAGGTGTCCCATGTGGGCTTGTAATCATCATCGGCCTGATTGCCCCAGACGGTCCAGTTGTCGCGCTTGCCGCGGCCGAACAGCTCCAGATAAGGGCCCCAGGAGCAGCTTTCGATGATGTCATATTGCTCATCGGGCTTGCGGGAATGTTCGCGTTTGCGGGTGGCGAACAGGTTCACCTGCGTGCGGCCAGGCTTTAACGTGCGGGCGTTCTTGCCACGCACACCGAAGAGCAGGATTTCGGTCACGTTGCGGAAGTAAAACCCCACGCCGCGCCCATCGGAGCCGCCATCTTTGCGCACCTTGTGCCAGATGATATTGGATTTGTACTGAAAGCCCCAAGCGTCGAGGACGCGCAGCCCGTCGGGCAGCAGCGCATTTGGCACCCACATATAGCAATGCGCAGTGTCCTCGAGATGGTCGGCCACGGGCAGGGCGCAGATATCGTCCAGCTCCATCGTGGGGTAGCGCGCGAGGCGTTTATGTTCGGGCGCGACTTTGCCGGTGCGGTTGGTGAAGCGCCATGGCGGGTCGGCCATCACAGTCGCAAAACGCTGCCCATCGAGGAATTTCGTCAGATCTGTCGAGGCTTCGTGCGGCATGAGGCGCTTTCGGTTGGGGTGGCTCTATGTAGAGCAAAAATGAGGCCGGATCACAAGATTTAGTTAAGGCGATTGCCCCGCAATCGCCGAAACCGGCAGGGCATTGAAAATGCCCGAGAGGTCATGGTGGGTTTCCTTGGGGACAGTATTTGGTTCTGGGTACCCGCCGCGCCGCGCCGTCCAAGGTGATTGCCTGCAATCACCGAAGGTCGACAGGGTATTGCGTAGCAATGCCCGAGAGACACGCCCCCATTTGCTGCAGGCAAATACGGTTAGTTCTGTTTACCCGCGCGGAATCAAGGCTGAAAGCCGCCGCGCATCGCCGTCACGCCCCCCCGGGGCGGCGATTTTGTTGGTGTTTGTGGGACGTTCCTTCGTTGGGATGTGCTTGGCTGCCATAAAGCGCTTGCGTTCCATAGGAGGATCGCCTTCCCGCGTGACGGCGATACGCGGCTTAGTCTTTAGAAGGTCGCGTTAATATTTATCCGACTATCCTCTATTTCAAGAGCTTTGGGACATCCAAAAATTCAAATTTCAGAGTGTCTATGAAACTTACTTTTAAGAGCAACAGGATAATCGGTTGTAAAGTTTCCTCTTGATCCAAATTCCGCGGTCAGTTTTTTAAACTCTTCGAGTGTATTGCTGAGATTGCTATAGTCGTAGGTCTTTGTACCAACAAATTTCATACCCAATTCTGCGTCCATCGTATCGCCGATAAATTCAACCCGCCTACCATCTTCGACCAAAAAGTAGTGTTGATGTGCGAGGCGATTTCTAAGCCGAGAGACTTTTTGGGTCTTGTTTAGCAGCTTCTGCAGATTGGCCTGTTCTGTGCCTTCTAAATAGGTGTCAACTAAAGACGAAATAAGTCTTATGCGCGCGTGGAAATTAGGGAGGCTATGCCAAACAACGCGTGCCCGAAATTGATCGACTAAAAGCAGTTTTGACAAAAACATGCACAAGGAAAGCTCTAGATTAGAAAAAGCCCGAAAGATCTCGATAACAAGTTTGTCTAAGTCTGCTTGCTTATTCATCGTTCTGAAGACAGCCGCTCAAACATCCACATCCTCAACAAACCGGGCGTTCTCCTGGATATACTCGAAGCGGAGCTCGGGTTTTTTGCCCATCAGGCGCTCGACCAGGTCGCCGGTCTCTCCCGGGACGTCCTCGTCTACTGTGACGCGGATCAGCTGCCGCGTGGCGGGGTTCATGGTGGTCTCTTTCAAATCCTTGGCGTCCATTTCGCCCAGGCCCTTGAAGCGCTGCACGTCGATTTTGCCTTTGCCGCCGAGGCCTTTTTCAAGCATCGCGTCCTTCTCCAAATCATTGGCGACGTAGATGCGGTTTGGCCCCTGCGTGAGCCGGTAGAGGGGCGGGCAGGCGAGGTAGAGGTGGCCCTTGTCGATGAGCGGGCGCATTTGCACGAAGAAGAAGGTCATCAGCAGCGACGCGATATGGGCGCCGTCGACATCGGCGTCGGTCATGATGATGATCTTCTCGTAGCGCAGATCGTCGAGGTTAAAGCGGGTGCCCATGCCGCAGCCCAAAGCCTCGCACAGGTCCGAGATTTCGGCGTTTGAGGTGAGCTTGCCGGAGGCGGCGCCGAGCACGTTGAGGATTTTGCCCTTGAGGGGCAGGAGCGCCTGATTTTCGCGGTTGCGCGCGCCTTTGGCGGAGCCGCCGGCGCTGTCGCCCTCGACGATGAAGAGCTCGGTGCCGTCGCGGGTTTTTGAGGTGCAGTCGGTGAGCTTGCCGGGGAGGCGCAGCTTTTTGGTGGCGGATTTGCGGGCGGTTTCTTTTTCCTGACGGCGGCGGAGGCGTTCTTCGGCGCGCAGGACCAGGAAATCGAGGATGGCACCGGCGGATTTGGTGTCTGCGGCGAGCCAGTTGTCGAAATGGTCGCGGACCGCGCCTTCGGTCATTTTCTGGGCGGCCTCGGTTGAGAGGCGGTCTTTTGTCTGGCCCACGAAGGCGGGCTCGGCGATGAAGCAGGAGACCAGCGCGCAGCCGCCCGACATCAGGTCGTCGCGGGTGATTTGGGCGGCTTTTTTGTTGTTTGTGAGCTCCCCGTAGGCCTTGATGCCTTTGAGGATGGCGGCCCAGAAGCCTGCGACATGCGTGCCGCCCTCGGGCGTGGGGACGGTGTTGCAGTAGGACTGGATGAAGCCGTCGCGGGACGGGGTCCAGTTGATGGCCCATTCGACCTTGCCGGGTTCGCCGAATTTCTCGGTGAAGTCGACGGTGCCCGCGAAGGCGGCGTCGGCATAGGTGGTGGCGGTGCCGAGGGTTTCGGTGAGGTAGTCCGACAGGCCGCCGGGGAAGTGGAAGGTGGCTTGGGTCGGGGTTTCGCCGTCATCGATGGCAGATTTCCAACGGATTTCGACGCCGGAAAAGAGGTAGGCCTTGGAGCGGATGGAGTTGAACAGGCGGGCGGGCTTGAAGCGGTGCTTGCCGAAGATCTGCTCATCCGCGTGGAAGGTGACGGTGGTGCCGCGCCGGTTGGGGGCGGTGCCGACTTTTTCGACGGGGCCAAGCGGCAGGCCGCGGGAGAAGCGTTGCTCATAGATGGTTTTGTCACGGGCAACCTGAACGACCATGGAGTCGGAGAGCGCGTTGACCACGGAGGCGCCCACGCCGTGCAGACCGCCGGAGGTTTGGTAGGCCTTGCCGGAAAACTTGCCGCCCGCGTGGAGCGTGCAGAGGATGACCTCCAGAGCGGATTTTTCGGGAAATTTCGGGTGCGGGTCGATGGGGATGCCGCGCCCATTGTCCTTGATGGTGATGGAATAGTCGTCGTTCAGCTCAACCTCGATCCGGTTGGCAAAGCCCGCGACGGCCTCATCCATCGAGTTGTCGAGCACTTCGGCCACCATATGGTGCAGCGCGCGCTCATCGGTTCCGCCGATATACATGCCGGGGCGTTTGCGGACGGGCTCCAGCCCCTCCAACACCTCGATGGAGGAGGCGTCATAGGTGTCCGCCCCGCCGCTCAAAAGATCATCCGCCATGACCGCTCTCATCTTGTTATTTTTCACAGAGTATAGGCGGCGGAGGGTGCTGTCGCAATCTGATATGAGTGAGACGAAAAGGGGGCAGGCCCAGACCTACCCCCTTCGCTTCGCTACCCAAAAACTGACTACAGGGGGACCTTTACCCGCCAGTCGTAAAGAAAAGGCGAAGAGAGACCGGGCTGACGCGTGTGATGCTGTCAAGGCCAGCGAGCTCTTGAAGGATATCAATGCCTGCGTCCAGACCGGCATCCTCAGTGCTCAGCATCAGCATCCCGTCGCTGGCGACCATCACCTGATCTTCAGCTGTGCGCATCACGAAGAAATTCGCGTCGAGATCGTTGTCTGTACCCAAAAGCGCCAGGGTCCCATAGGCCTCGATCGTTTTTGCTTCGCCCACGCCAAGTGTTTCCAGCTCGCTCATATCAATCTCGGCCGTGATGGTCGCATTCGGCGCCTTCTTGAAAACATGTTCAATCATCCGTTTGTTGCGGATGTCGATATTGGTGCTGACCGACCCGAGCCCGAGCGAGATTTCGACCTGCCCGTTGCCTGTGACGCTGCCCGAGATATCGCCAAAGCTATGCGACTCCCCCACATAGTCGTTTTTGATTGACCCGAACGAGACGTTGGATAGGGCAGGGTCCAAGACCCAAGACTTAGCGTGTCCGTCTGCAAACACGCTTGTCGCTGTCAAACAGAGCGCTGTCGCGAGTGTGATAGGTGTGAAGTTGCCCATTGGTTTTTCCTCCCATAGAGTTTCGATGTGCTGCCGGGTAAACCTCGACTGCGACATAAACACTCATGGGGGCGGTCTTATTCGCTGGCTTGGCAAAAAATCTGCACAAAAGGCCGTTGCCACCGGGTTGCCCGAGATTTACCCGCGGCTCTGGCGGTTCTGCCTGGTGCAGACCAAGACCCGACATGGGGCCGATGATCTCGCGCAAGCGGCCTGCGTCCGGGCTATGGATCAAGCCGATAAATTCCAGCCGGGCAGTAACTTAGATCGATGGGTCTTCACAATTGCGCGGCGCATTTGGCTGAACGAGATTCGCGCCAATACCGTGCGGCGCGGCAGCGGACTTGTATCGGTGGATGATATTGAGATTTCCGACGCGCGGCCAAACACTGAAGTGAATATTTTGGCGCGTGAGGTGTTTGACAAGATACAGGGCCTGCCAGAGGCGCACCGTGTGACCACCCTGTTGGTCTATTTGGAGGGCTACAGCTACAAAGAAGCGGCAGAGCTCTTAGGTATTCCAATAGGGACGGTGATGAGCCGTCTCGCAGCGGCCAGAAAGGCCATAAAGGCGCAAACGGACGACCGAGCATCGACGGAGCAAGGATCAAGCGATGACTGACACGCATCCCGCTTTCACAGATGAAGCCTTGACCGCCTACCTGGATGGGGAGGCGGATGCCCCGTTGCGCGCTCAGATCAACCATGCGCTGGAAGCGGATGCTGGATTGCGCGCCCGTCTGCAGGAATTGGAGTTTCCCAAGGAATTGCTGGCACAGGGTTTTGCGCCAGAAAACCTAGATGCGCCTGAAATTCCGGCACATCTTGTCGAGCCCTCTTCTAGCGGCTTTTCGGGTTTCGTTTGGCCCGCAGCAATCGCGGCTTCCTTCGCTTTGGGCATGGTGGTTATGCAGGCCTTGCAACCAGCGCCGCAAAAGCCTGGCTGGGTGGATCAAGTGGCCTCCTACCAATCACTTTATGTGACCGAGACCTTGGACGGCGCGCCGCAGCCTTCGGAGGTTTCCGAACGCGTCTTGTCAGAGGCCGAGGATTTGTTGGGGGTGTCACTCGACGCCGCACTGGACATTCAAGGGCTTGAGTTCAAGCGGATTCAAGTTCTGGCCCTTGGCGACCAGCCACTGATCCAGATGGCCTATCTGGACGAAGCCGGCGTGCCATTTGCCTTCTGCCTCACGCCCTTGACCGCGGAAGACCGGGGCATGGCCACCAAGACCAGCTGGCAGCTGGCGCAAAGCAGCTGGGTCGAAAGCGGGGTCGGCTTCGTGCTGATCGGCGGTGACGACGAGGCGCAGGTGGCGCGCCTGTCGGAGGGGCTTCGCGGGCGGCTTTAAGCTTTTAGCTCGTCCGCGTCGCCCTTGCGGATTTCGATGACGCGGCGTGGGTACGGCATTTCAATGCCTTCGGCTTTGAGGGCATTCCAGATCAAAAACAGCACGTCGGAGGTGAATTTATTGTCGCCGTCGTCCAGCCCCTCAACCCAGAACTCGCAGGCGAAATCGACGCCGCTTTCGCCAAAGGCGCGCAGCTCGCAATCGGGGGGGTAGGGTTTGCTGAGCACGCCGGGGTGTGTGGCGACGGCGGCCTCGACAATGTCGGGCACCCGGTTGATGTCGGTCTCATAGGTGACGGAGAAAGGCGCCTCGTAGCGGTTGGCGGAGCCGCTGTCGGAATAGTTGACGACGCGGGTGGTTATGAAATCCTCATTGGGGACCACGATCCAGCGCCCGTCGAAGGTTTCCAGGATCGCGGCGCGGGCCATCATTTTGACGATCTTGCCCTGCTCCCCGCCGTCGAGCTCGACATAGTCGCCGACGGTGGCCTGACCCTCCAGCAAGAGGATCACGCCCGAGATAAAGTTCGATGCGATTTTTTGCAGCCCGAAGCCCAAGCCCACGCCGATGGCACCGCCTAAGATGGCCAGCGCGGAGAGGTTGATGCCCATCACGTTCATCAAGATCAGGAAGGCCGCACCGAAGATGGTGAATTCGACGACCTTGATCAGCAGCGTTCTGAGCGAGGGGCGGATTTCCTGTTGCGAGATGTAGTCGGTCGATTGGCGGTTCGACCATGACCCCAGCCAGAACAGGATTGAGCCCGCGATGACCCCGCGCAGCACCGCCATGACCGAGAAGCTGATATTGCCGAGCTCGATCCGGGTGCTTTCCAAAAGGCCTGAGACGGGTTCAAGCAGCCCCACCACATAAAGCGCGGCCACCGGGATCAGGACGTATTTGCCCAAAAGCTTGAGGAACGGGTCGGTCAGGATGTCGCGCACGAAGATGCGGGCCGCGATGAAGATGAAGACGCGTTTGCCAAAGGCGATGACCTCGCCGGAGCCGAAGATGGAGCGCGTTGCCTGCTCCCCCAGCCCGGTGAGCGCGAAGGCGAACAGTGGCAGCAGCAGCGGCACAAAGCGCAAGGTGAAGCGCCGCGCCGTGGAGAAGAGCGTCTCGCTGGCGGCCTCGGGGGCGAGCAACCGGGTGAGGCGCGGGGTGAGCCAGCGGCTGAGCAACACCGCGAGGATGTAGGCCGCGACCAGCACCCCAAATTGCGACCAGGCGGCGGGGGAAAGCAGCCAGGATTGCGCGAGCTCTGCTCCCTCTTGCAGATACCCCAGGCCCGTCAGGACGATTGGCGGCAGGTTTTCGGTATCCATTAGACGTCCCCAGCTTTGTTGGATGCGTTCTTAGCGCCGCGTGGCGGGCGCGCCAAGTCATGAAAGCCTGCCCGGGCTTGTAATGTCATGGCCTCAGGCGTAGCCCATGGCGCATGACCCTCCCCCAACATATCCGCGCCATTCTTGTGCTGGGCCTGCCGCTCATTGGCAGCCATCTGGCGCAGTTTGCGGTTCATGTCGTCGACACGGTGATGCTGGGGCGCTACGGGGTGACGGAGCTAGCGGCCTCGGTGCTTGCGACATCAGTGTTCTTTGTCATTTTCATCATGGGGTCGGGCTTTGCCTTTGCGGTGATGCCAATGGTCGCGGAAGCGGCTGAGAAAAACGACCAGACCCGCATCAGGCGCGTGACGCGGATGGGGCTGTGGCTTTCGGTGATCTATGCGGCCGTATTCCTGCCGCTGATGATTTGGTCGGCGACGGTATTGCGACTGTTGGGCCAAACCGAGGAGTTGTCGCTTCTGGCGCAGGACTATCTGGCGATTGCGGGGGTTGGCCTTTTTCCGTCGCTGATGGTGATGGTGTTGAAAAGCTATCTGGCCGCAATGGAGCGCACGCAGGTGGTGCTTTGGGTCACGGTGGCGGCGATTTTCGTGAATGCGGCGCTGAACTGGGTGATGATCTTCGGCAATCTCGGCTTCCCCGAACTGGGGTTGCAGGGCGCGGCGCTGGCATCTGTCCTGACACAATGCGCGACACTGTTGGCCCTCGCGCTCTATCCGACGCGCTTGCCCGAGCTGCGCCAACATGCCTTGTTTCAGCGCATCTTGCGCCCTGATGGCGTGGTGCTGCGCGACGTCTTTCGACTTGGCTGGCCCATCGGGCTGACCAATCTGGCGGAATCGGGGATGTTTTCGGCCTCGGCCTTTATCATTGGTTTGATTGGCAAGCTGCCGCTGGCAGCGCATGGGATTGCGCTGCAAATCGCATCGGCCACATTCATGGTGCATCTGGGGCTCAGCCAAGCGGCGACGGTGCGGGCCGGGCGCGCGAAAAGCCGCGGTGACATTCCTGGTCTTGGGCGTGGCGCCGTCGCCGTTGTCATATTGTCGGGCGGCATGGTCGGCATCACGATCTTGCTTTTCCTGAGCCTTCCAGAGCTGCTGATTTCGGGCTTCCTGTCAAAAGATGAGCCGAACCGGGAGATGATTTTGACCATTGGTGTAGGCTTGCTGGCTGTCGCGGGGCTGTTTCAGCTGGTGGATGCAGGACAAGTCATGGCGCTGGGTATGTTGCGCGGCGTGCAAGACACGCGGGTGCCTATGTATATTGCGGCCTTCAGTTATTGGGGCATGGGGATCCCGGCCAGCTATGTGTTTGGCATCACCTGGGGTGGTGGCGCCGTCGGCGTTTGGCTTGGGCTGGTTGTAGGGCTTCTTTTTGCCACCGTGCTTTTGTGGTGGCGTTTTATGCGGCTGTACCGCGCGATGGGCTAAAGCAACCCGCGATAAAGGTAGGGCGCGCCGGGAGGCAGCGCGCCCTTTTGGTCCGGCTAGACCCAGATATCGTCAATGATTTGGCACCAGCCGGTGTCGTTGATCGTGAGCGTGTCACCATCGCCGAAATCGAGCACGAGCGCGCCCTCGGTTTCGGTTGCTGTGGTGAGGGCGCCTATGAGCGCGCCGCAGTCAAACGCACCAAGATCGAGTTTGTCGCGCCCGTCCACAAAATCTGTGATGACATCGGCACCGTTACCGGGTTTGAACACAAACGCATCTGCGCCGCGCCCGCCGGTGAGCATATCGCTGCCCGCGCCGCCGTCGATCTCATCGCGCCCACGCCCGCCGTCGATCTTGTCGTCGCCGTCGCCGCCTGACAGCTGGTCGCGCCCGTTAAGGCCAAAGATTTCGTCATTCTCGGACGTGCCGATTATTGTGTCGCGGCCATTTGTACCCTCCAAATTCTCTGGCTCTGGCTCTGGCTCTGGCTCTGGCTCTGGCTCTGGCTCTGGCTCTGGCTCTGGCTCTGGCTCTGGCTCTGGCGCTTCGCTTACTGGCGGCGCGGGATCGGGGTCGGGGTCAGGCGTGGGTTCGGGTGCTGGATCAGGCGTGGGCGCTGGATCGGGCTCAGGGTCGACGGGCGGCGTGTCGTTTCCGGTCGAGCTTGACCCGGCATTGCCGCCATCGTCCAAGTCGACCGCCCCGCCGGTGCTGGCGAAGTTTTGTGTCACGATAACCGACGTCAGCTCCGCGCCGTTGAAATTGAAGCTGCCAAGCTCAATCCCGATGCCGATATAGTCGAAATCGGGGTTCAGCAGGTTGGCGCGGTGGCCGGGGCTGTTCATCAGCGCGGCGTGCAAATCCGCGACGTCGTCGGAGATGCCCTCCGCCCCGCGCTCGGATTGGATGGCGATATTTTCGCCGGTGCGCCAGCCCCCCGACAGGTCAAACCCCGCCTCCTGCATCCGCTGGGTCGCGGAGCTGCCGCCATCGCCGGTATGCGAGAACACATCGCGTGCCAGCATCCAGCCTGAATGGTCCTCGGCGGATTGGTTGAGATTGACCTCAAGCTGCAAATCATCGAGGCCGCGCGCCCCGCGCTCGGCATTGATCAGCGCAAGCATATCGCGCTCAAACGCATCTGCATTTGTCATAGTCGTTTCCTTTTTTCGCTTTGCGCCGCGGCGTGTGTGAGCCGTGGCCTTGGTCGCAGGGGCAAGCTGACAATGTGCGCGGGGCGCGTAAAGTCGCGCGCGCTGAGGCGCATAAATTGCGCATGGGCTTGCGCGCTGCGCCGCGCTGACAAAGCGTGAAAAGGCCGATTGTTCGGGATTGGTTTTAGACGGCGGGAAGCCGCTTTGCGGGACATGGCCGACCGGCGCGCGGGCGCCGCCTAGAGGTTTGGAAAGATGTGAATCGCGGCCTCATCGGCGCGGTCGGGGAACATGGCGATGCGGCGTTCGCGGGTTTTTGACACCGGACGGTCGGGCGGGTGGACGAAGCAGATCATTTCAACCCCGCCAAGCGACCAGCGGCGCTGAACGCGTTCGGGGTGCTCGACCTCCTGCCCGCGGCCGAACAGCTTGGAGAGCTCTGAGATGGCTTTGGCGTAGTTGAGCGCCGGCGACGCCGCACTGCGGACGGCGCAGCGCAGCATTGCGGGCGGCGCTTGCGGGTTGGTGTCGGCGGCCAGCTCAAACACCATCGGCCCCGATTGCGCGCGGATGAAGGGTGCCGCGCCTTCCAGCACGCAGATGTCGATATCGGGTGCCCAGCCCAACGGATGGGTGCCATAGTGGGCGACGAGTGTTTCGACGGCGCTTTCATAGGGCACGGCGCAGGCCTTGAGCCGGTCGTGGATGGCGCTTTCAGGCGGGGCGGAGGCGCGCCCCGTGAAAAGGGAGGTCAGGCGTTTCATGGCGTCCCGATCACGCGTCGCGATCTTTCAAGAGCCGGTCGGCCTTCTTGCGCACCAGCACCGAACGCAGGTCATGCATGGCTAGGAGCAGCGCGTCGGTGACCTCGTCGAGCATCTCCGGCTCAGCGCGCGTCTGCGCCCAATGCGTGGTGAGGTTGAGATAGTCGACCGCCCGGTAAATGTCGTCGAGGTCGCGGGTTGCCAGGACGGCGCGCCGCTCCGCCATCCAATCTTCGATCACCGCCATTTCATCGTCGGTGATCTTATGACTGCCATGTGCGCGCACCTGCCCGTTTTTGACGTTGACGACGGCGATCTCGTCCATCTCGATCCGGCGCTGCCGGTTTTCGGTGTCGACCCGGAACATGGTCGCCCCGTTTTCCCGGACGCGGAAGTAGAATTCAGGAAGCTCGCCAGCCATGTCAGTGGTACCCGTCTTAGTGCATTTGTCCGGGTCTAGCATGACCGGCGGGCGAACGGAAATATTGAGCGCCGCGTGGGTTTGGCCTGCGGTGTGTGGGTTTAGCCTGCGGCGGCGGGCGGGCGTGGCGACGTCGGGGTTTACGCCAGGAAGTAGCGAGAATGTATCGGGAGCAGGGCGGCGCCGAGGGAGCGGGCGTTGCGGCCAACCTCGGCCTCCTCGATTTGGGGGCGTTCGATAAGGGTGAGGTCGATGTCGCGGAAAGCTTTTTGCGTTGCCCGGACCAAGTCTTGTCGCACCTGCGCGGGCATCGCGCCCTCGATGAGGATGGCCTCGACCTCCACGACGGAGGTGATGGCCGCCGTTGCGGTGGCCAAATGGCGGCTTGTGGCCTCAATCCAGCTTTTCACCTGAGCGTCGCAGAAGCTCCAATCTGTGGGGTTGCGGCGCAACAATGTGGGATCGATGCCGTCTTGGTGCAGCTGACTTTCGAGCACATGGAACGAGGCCACGTTGAGGAGTTCGGTTGTGCCACCTTTCCCATCCGAGACGGGCATTGTCCCCAATGATGCCGCGTTCCCGGTGCGGCCGGGGATGACACGCCCGTTCAGGACGAGCCCGCCGCCGATGAAATACCCCAGGAAAATATAGGCAAAATCCGCGAATTCGGCGCCACGGCCCAAGAGATGCTCGGCGACGCAGCCCGATGTCGCGTCGTTTTCAAGGTAGGTCTCCATCCCGGTGGTGCGGGTGACTTCGGACTTCAAATCCAAGTCGCGCCATTTGGTCATTGCGGCTTTTGGCGCGTTCACGACCTCCAACCAGTTCCAGAGCTTGCTGGGGATGGCAACGCCGATGCCGGCAAGGCGCGCTTTGGCGTTTGGATGTGTTTTCAGGATGTCCTCTAACCCCTTTTTGAGGAATGACATGACGCCCTCGATTGTCGGGTAAGGGTAGGCCGTCGAGGTGGACGCGAGCTTGGTGCCCAGAAAATCGACCAAGACAAGCTCGGCCGAGCGGCGTCCAATGCTCAACCCGAACGCGTGCACGCCTTGCGGGTTAAGCCGGACCGGGACGGATGGTTTGCCGACTTTGCCTTTCACTGCCTGGTCGCGAACGAGGAGCCCGTCTTCAACAAGGGCGCGGGTGATGTTTGACACTGTCTGTGCAGAGAGCCCGGAGCGGCGGGCTATTTTGGCGCCTGGCATCGCACCCTGACGCCTGACCAAAGACAGCACCAACCGGGCGTTGGTGTCGCGCAAACCTGACTGGTTTGCGGCGCCTTCGGGATCAATGATGCCAACGTCTTTCACGCTATAGCCTTTATTATTATCGGCGATGACCATGGCCATCAGCTGTGGTCAAGTCAATTTATAAATCACTTTTATTTATTTATTGACCTGCGGATCGAATCCCGCTTAGCTAAGTGGGCTTCTGGCATTTCCAGAGCGCAAATTCTTGGGAGGATTTAATGAAAAAACTGCTTTTGAGCGCGGCGGTCGCTACCGTTGCGAGCGCGACGTCTGTTATGGCTGGGAGCCATGCGACGACTGTGTGCCTTATCACAAAAACGGACACCAACCCGTTCTTCGTGAAGATGAAGGAAGGCGCTGAAGCCAAGGCCGAGGAGTTGGGCATGACGCTCAAATCCTTTGCGGGCAAGATTGACGGCGATCACGAAACTCAGGTCCAGGCGATTGAAACCTGCATTCTCGACGGTGCGTCTGGCATCTTGATCACCGCCTCGGACACCTCGTCGATCGTTCCAGCGGTGAAGCAAGCCCGCGACGCTGGGCTGGTTGTGATCGCGCTCGACACGCCTTTGACGCCGATTGATGCGGCGGACGCGACCTTCGCCACCGACAACTTTTTGGCCGGTGAGCTGATCGGCAAATGGGCCGCTGGCCAGATCGGTGATACGGCGTCCGCCAAGATCGGCATGATGAACATCAACGTGTCGCAGCCAACGGTTGGCGTTTTGCGCAACCAAGGCTTCTTGCAGGGCTTTGGGATCGACCTCGCAGACCCGGCCAAATGGGGTGACGAGCCGGATGAGCGGATCATCAACAACGAAGTCACCAACGCCAATGAAGAAGGCGGGCGCAAGTCCATGGAAAACCTTCTGACCATGGATGACGGCGTGAACGTCCTTTACACGATCAACGAACCGGCTGCGGCTGGCGCGCATGAGACGCTTAAGGACTTTGGCAAAGTAGACGACGTGATCGTGGTCTCGGTCGATGGCGGCTGCCCGGGTGTGCAGAACGTGGCCGATGGCGCCATTGGCGCGACGTCGCAGCAATACCCGCTGTTGATGGCGGCTTTGGGCGTTGAGGCGATCAAGAAATGGGCGGAAGAAGGTGTGAAGCCGGAACTGACCCCTGGCAAAGACTTCTTTGACACAGGCGTTGCCCTCGTGACCGACAGCCCTGTTGAAGGTGTGCCTTCGATCAGCTCAGCCGAAGGTCTGGAACTGTGCTGGGGCTAAGCCGCACTTGGCGCGATAGAGAGGGCGCCTTTGCGGCGCCCTCTTTCACAATGGCTGGATGCGGGGGCTTGCCTTGAGCGCCCTTTGGCCCCCAAATTTGCCCAGCCTACCTACACAGCCTTGCCGGAGACGCAGCATGTCCGACACCCCGCCCAACACGGCTTATGAACAGTCCGCCATTGGCCATGAAGATACGGTCGCGGAGTTTGAAGATACTCGGAAAGGCGTGATCGGCCGGATCCAGCACATCTTGCACGTCAACCCGGCCATGGTGCCTTTGATCGTCCTTGTCTCGTCCATCATCCTGTTTGGCATCCTGATCGGGCAGCGCTTCTTTTCGCCCTTTGCGATGACATTGATCCTGCAACAGGTTCAGATCGTGGGCATTGTTGCCGCCGCGCAGAGCCTTGTGATCCTGACGGCTGGCATCGACCTGAGCGTCGGCGCGATCATGGTGCTGTCGTCGGTGGTTATGGGGCAGTTTGTGTTCCGCTACGGGCTTCCCGTTGAGCTGGCGGTGTTGTGCGGGCTTGCGGTTGGCATGATTTGCGGGCTGATCAATGGCTGGCTGGTGGCTTACATGAAGCTGCCGCCTTTCATCGTGACCCTTGGGACATGGCAGATCGTTTTGGCGTCGAATTTTCTGTATTCCGCCAACCAGACGATCCGCAGCCAGGACATTGAGGATCAGGCGGCCTTGCTGCAGGTGTTTGGCACCAAGTTTCAGATTGGCGGGGCGACGGTGACGCTTGGCGTGATTTTCATGCTGCTGCTGATTTTCGTTTTGGCCTACGCGCTGAAACACACGGCCTGGGGGCGGCACGTCTACGCTGTCGGCGACGACCCCGAGGCGGCGGAGCTTTCCGGCGTGAACGTCAAAAAAACGTTGATGTCCGTCTACCTGATTTCGGGTCTGATCTGCGCCTTTGCCGGTTGGGCGATGGTGGGCCGCATCGGGTCGATCTCACCAACGGTGGGCCAGCTCGCCAATATCGAAAGCATCACGGCGGTGGTGATTGGGGGCATTTCCCTATTTGGCGGGCGCGGGTCGATCCTCGGCGCGCTGTTTGGGGCGTTGATCGTCGGGGTCTTCACGCTGGGCCTGCGGCTGCTTGGGGCGGACGCGCAATGGACCTTCCTGCTGATCGGGCTTTTGATCATCGCCGCCGTCGCCGTCGACCAATGGATCAGAAAGGTATCAGCATGAGCGAGCCCATCCTCAAAGGCCGCAACCTCGTCAAACGCTACGGCAAGGTGACCGCGCTGGACCACTGCGACTTTGATTTGTACCCCGGCGAGATTTTGGCGGTGATCGGGGACAATGGCGCCGGGAAGTCCACCTTGATCAAAGCCGTTTCGGGGGCTGTGACGGCGGATGCAGGCGACGTCTGGCTGGACGGGGCGAAAGTCAACTTTACCTCCCCTATTCAGGCGCGCGAGCACGGCATCGAGACGGTCTACCAGACGCTGGCCATGTCGCCGGCCCTGTCCATCGCCGACAACATGTTCATGGGCCGCGAGCTGCGCAAACCGGGCATCATGGGATCGGTGTTTCGCAAACTTGACCGCAGCGCGATGGAGAAATTTGCCCGCGACAAGCTGAGCGAATTGGGGCTGATGACGATCCAGAACATCAACCAGGCCGTCGAGACGCTCTCGGGCGGGCAACGCCAGGGCGTTGCCGTGGCGCGCGCGGCGGCGTTTGGCTCCAAGGTCATCATTCTGGACGAGCCGACGGCTGCATTGGGCGTGAAGGAGTCCCGGAAGGTGCTGGAGCTGATCCAAGACGTGCGGTCGCGCGGCATCCCGATCATCCTGATCAGCCACAACATGCCGCATGTGTTTGAGGTTGCCGACCGGATCCATGTGCATCGGCTGGGGCGCAGATTGTGCGTCATTGACCCCAAAGACTACACCATGTCTGACGCCGTTGCCTTTATGACGGGCGCCAAGGAAGCGCCCCCGGAGACCGTACCAGCTTGACCGATTTGGCTGAGGTGATCGACGCGATTTCGGCCGTCCCGCACGAGAATGGACGTCGGATCATTGCGATTGCTGGGCCGCCGGGCAGCGGAAAATCAACTTTGGCAGAGACCCTGCGAGGCCAGATCGAGGGCTCCTGCGTGGTGCCGATGGACGGCTTTCATCGCGCCAACGCGGACTTGGAGCGGCACGGCCTTTTGGCGCGCAAGGGTGCCCCGATGACCTTTGACGTCGCGCCGTTTGAACGGATGCTGGCGTCAGCGGCAGACGGGGATGAGGTCGAATTCCCGATCTTTGACCGTGTGCAAGACGCTGTCATACCGTCTGGGGGTGCGATCACCGCGCGCCATCATACGGTTCTGGTCGAGGGCAACTACCTCCTGCTTGATGCCGCGCCATGGGACCGGCTGCATGCGATATGGGACCTGAGGGTCTTGCTGCACGCTTCGCCCGAGGAATTGGAACGACGGCTCATAGACCGTTGGCTGACCCATGGCCTGACCCTTGAGGACGCGACGGCGCGCGCGCGGGCCAATGATTTGCCCAATGCACTTCTGGTCGGGCAGCAGTCGATCACACCGGACATCGTCTACACGGCTTAGGACTTTGCGCGCAGATGCGTTGGGGGTGCTAGCCCAGGACATCTCGCCAAGAGTGCTTTGGTCGAAATCCAACCAAAGCCTTGGCCTTTTTGTTGGAATAGAAGGTCTCAGAAGGCGCCATCTCGCTGTGGCGCTCCACGCCCTGGTAGAAGCGTTCAGCCACCTCATCAGATGTGAGTGCGACGGACATGTCATCATTTGACACGTTAAAGATGTCATAGCCCAGCCCATCTGTCTTCAGACAACACTCGACCATATGCCCCAAATCGCGCGCGTCGATATAGGCGAAGATATTGCGGCGGCGCAGGGCGGGGTTCTCCATGAACGCGGGGAACATTTCGGCGTATTCATGCGGCTCGATCACGTTGTTGATCCGCAATCCATAGATGTCGGAGCCGGTGCGGGCCTGAAACGATTTGGCGGTCATTTCGTTGCAGATCTTGGACATGGCGTAGCTGTCATGAGGCACGGTTGGATGTGTCTCGTCGATCGGTACGAAATCCGGTTTCAGCTCACCATCTGCAAAGCAGATCGCGTATGTCGTCTCGGAGCTGGCGAAAATGACCTTTGGGATTTTGAGCTTCACGGCCGCTTCGATCACGTTGTAGGTCGACAGCGTATTTTGCCGAAAGCACTCGCCATCCGTGCCGATCATAACACGCGGAACGGCGGCGAAATGCACGACGGCATCGTAGGTTGGAACGCCGGTGCCTTCATCCAGTTCAGCCGGAGCCATGAATTGCGACATGGCGCCAAACACTTGCCCGGCGTCACACAGATCAATCAAAAGCTCGGAGCAATCCAAGCCTGAGGGCGTCTTGTCGACGTTGACGACGCGATGCCCTTGCTCTTGCAGATGCCGGATCGCCCATTTGCCAGCTTTTCCGCTGCCGCCCGTAAAGAAAACCCGCAAATCATACCCCAAGAAGCTGTTTCATTCGCTGACCAAAGTGGCATTAGCATGGGACATCGACACGCGTTTTGTAAGCCCTTTGACCGATGATCCAGTTATGACGTTTCTCTATTTGTACGACTTTCGATAGCTCGCCGGGGTTTGGCCGAGCCAGCGTTTGAACGCGCGGGTGAAGGAGCTTTGCTCAGAAAAGCCGGTCAGAAAGGCGACGTCTGCCAAGGAATACTGATCGTCACGTAACAAACCTTCGGCGAGCTCGCGCCGCGTCTCCTCAGTCAGGGTTTGAAAGCTTACGCCATGCTCGGACAGACGGCGGTGAAAAGAGCGCGCGCTTAGCCCAAGATGCTTTGCAATATCGCCCATGAGCGGCCCGCCTTCGTTTAACGCCTGCGCGATTGCGCCTTTTGCCTCGGCGACAAGCGACGGCGCCTCTTTGAGTTCGGCAAGCTGCGCATCGAGATCGGAGATGAGGTAGCGCGATATGCCCTCGTCACCGAGGATATTGGGGCGGTCCATGGCTTCTTTTGAGATGAGGACGGCGTCGAGCTCCGCGCCAAAAGTGACGGGGCAGCCGAACCATTTTTCGTGAAAGGCCTTTGAGCTTGGCGCGGGGTGCTGCACGAACACTTCGAGCGGTGCAAAGGGGACGGGGCAGACCTCTCGGCTGAGAGAGACCGCGCTTGCCAAAGTGGCCTCGTTTGACAGGCGTAGACCCAGACGGCGCGCGCCCGCGCGGTGCAAAATGAAGAGCGTGCCGCGCGGGTCCGGGCGCAATTCATAGGAGACCACATCCGTCCAGAGGCGCGCGTAGCGTTCGATGCGCGCACATGACCCTGCAAGCGTGGGCGCGGCCTTCCATGCGAGACCAAGCGCGCCGTAATCATCGCAGCGCATGGAGGCCCCGACATGCACCGGCAGCTCGGTCACGTCGACCTGCTCGGACATGGCTTCAAGCATGTCGTAATAGGCCACCGCCGGGATCATGACCTTTGGATCCATAGGCGCATCATGGTCAATTCCGGCAGATGCGAGCGTGGCTTTGGGGTCTATGGCGGTTCTGGCAGCGGCGACCATCTTGCGCGCAAAAAGAGAGGTGACATAGGCCATCGTCAAAAGAGTTCCGTCGAGATGGAAGGGCGCATGCCGCAATCTTATCCGCGATCCTAAGCGATGCCAAAGAAGAGTTTTGATCTGTATCGCTGCGGGTGGCGTGGTTTTGGCGATCTTGGTCAAATCCTTGGCGACGGGGGTCAATAACTCAACGCGCAAAGAGCCTAGCCCTTGGTTGAACCATCCAACCAAGGAGAAGACCATGACCACCCAACCTATCCTCATCGTCGGCGCGACTGGCAAAACCGGCTCGCGCGTCGCGGCGCGACTTGAAGACAAGGGCATTGCCGTGCGCCGCGGCTCCCGGCGATCAGCTGTGCCTTTTGACTGGGAGGCACCGGCCACCTGGGCACCAGCGCTCAGGGGCGTTGCGAAGGCCTATGTGACCTACTTTCCCGACCTCGCCTTCCCCGGCGCTTTGGACAAGCTGGAGGCCTTTACAAAAGTTGCCGCAGCTAGCGGGTTGCAGCATATCGTGCTGCTTTCGGGTCGCGGCGAGCATCACGCGCGTCTGGGCGAAGAGGTCGTCCGCGCCTCCGGTATTCCCTACACAATCGTGCGCGCCGCCTGGTTTGCGCAGAATTTCAGCGAGGGCTACCTGCGTGACCCTATTCTGGCCGGTGTGCTTCCGATGCCCGGCGGCGATATCGCGGAGCCGATCATTGATATTGATGACATCGCGGATGTGGCTGTCGCTGCGTTGACAGAAGACGGCCACCAAGGCGCGCTCTATGAGGTCACAGGCCCGCGTCTGATGACATTTTCTGAGATGGCCGACGTGCTTTCATCGGCGACGGGCCAGCCGGTCCGGCACATCCCCATAACGTTTGAAGAGTTTCACGCCAATGTCGCGCAGGCGGGTGGGGCGTTTGTTGCGGATGTTTTTACAGCCATTGCGAGCGAAACGCTTGATGGGCGCAATGCACAAACCGCTGATGGCGTCGAACGTGCCCTTGGGCGCAAACCGCGCGACTTTGCTGATTTTGCGAGCGCTGCCGCCTTGAGCGGCGTTTGGAACGCGGCGGCCTAAACCCACATCTCTGATGAAAGGAAATACCATGTCTTTGACACGTCTCGAAAAGGTCGCCCTTGGCGTCTCCGGTCTGACATCTGTTGGCATCGGAGGGTTCATTATGGCGGCCCCTCACGCCTTTTTTGCAAGCTACGGCATCGTCCTGGGCGACAATGCCAGTTTGCTCAGCGAGCTACGTGCGCCCGCCGCGGGCCTGATGGCGCTGGGCGCCCTGATGCTTGCGGGACTTTGGCGTCCGGCACTGGCACACCAGTCGATTGTCGCAGCGCTTGTCGTCTTTCTGGCCTTTCCGGCAGGGCGATTGATCGGGCTTGCGGTCGACGGAGCGCCATCTGCGGGCATTCTTGGCGCTTTGGCGTTGGAAATTGCCATTGCGATCCTGTGCCTTTTTGCTTTTCGCCGGCGCTTCGCGCCAGCCGCCGCGGATCGGATCAATATCGCGGCGCAATCCTGAATTTCCAACAGCGGCGCGGCTTCCCCGACGCGCCGCGCGCACCTTCCTCAAAAGGAGTACTCTTTCATGTCACCTTTCGTTTTCTTTTTGTTACAGGCGTCTATCGTCGCCTATGCCTTTGTCGGCGGCGTTTTTCTGGCGTTTTCGGATTTTATCATGCGCTCGCTCGCCCATACGGGCGGGGTGGGCGGCGTGGAGGCGATGCAGGTCATCAACCGCGAGGTCTTTCGCTGGATTTTCATGGCGCTCTTTCTTGGCATGGCCGCGGTGTCGGCGTTCGTTGTGATCTATGCGCTCAGCAATTTGGCCGGGGGCGCGCAAGTGCTTATCCTCTCCGGCGCGCTTGTGTACCTGTTTGGCTGTTTTGCCGTGACGGTGCTGTTTAATGTGCCGATGAACGAGGCGTTGGCGGGGATGGATGTGACCTCTGATGCGACGCGGGATTACTGGACCGGTACTTACCTGCCGCGCTGGACCGCTTGGAACACCGTTCGAACAATTGCTTGTGCGGTGTCTGCCGGATTGATGCTCTTTGGGCTCGTTTGGCTGGCTCAGATGCAGATGCGTTCCATTTGATCTTGCCATCGTCGAACGCCGTTTGGCTGCTCAAGCACGCGTGCCGATCACTCGTTCGGCATGCGGTTCCACGCATCAAGAGCGGCAATTTTGTAGGCTTCGGCGAGCGTGGGGTAGTTGAAGGTGTTTTCGACGAAATACTCCAGCGTGCCCTGCAAATTCATGACGGCTTGGCCGATATGGATAAGCTCGGTCGCCCCTTCGCCAACAATGTGACAGCCCAGAAGGCGACGGGTTTTCAATGAGAATATCATCTTCAACATGCCGGTGCCGAGGCCCATGATATGCCCACGCGAGGTTTCTCTAAACCGGGCGATGCCGCATTCGTAGCTGATGTCACGCTCGCGGACCTCTTCCTCGGTCATGCCTATCGTGGACATTTCCGGGACCGAGTAGATGCCGTAGGGAAAGAACTCCGGTGGCTTATGGGCCTCACGTCCGAGCGCGTGGCAGACGGCGATCCGGCCTTGCTCCATCGAGGTGGACGCGAGGCTTGGGAACCCAATGACATCGCCCGCGGCGTAGATATGTGGCACCTTGGTTTGAAACGTCTCGGCGTTGACAGACAGGCGTCCGCGATGATCGACATCAAGGTCGCAATTGGGCAATTCCAATGGGCCGGTTGCGCCCATGCGGCCTGCGGCGAACAAAACGATATCTGAACGGATGATGCGGCCATCTTCCATTTCGATTTTGCACCGTCCGTCGTCTTCTTTGGAGACTTTTTCGACCTTGCGCCCAAACCGCAGCACCATCCCGCGATCGCGAAGTTGATGCGTGAAATCGTCAATCAATTCGCGGTCGATGAAATCCAGCATTGTATCGCGCGGTTCAACCAGGGTCACATGGACATCGAGCGCACTGAAAATCGTTGCGTATTCAATTCCAATCACGCCCGCACCGATCACGCAAAGGCTTTTGGGCAGGCGGCTCAGCTCAAGTATTTCGTCGCTGTCAAAGACGGATTGCCCGTCAAATGGAATTGTCTCAGGCCGGAAGGGGACCGTTCCGACGGCCAGCAAAAAGCTTTTGCCTTCAAAGGTGAACAGCTCCCCTTCTTCGCCGGCGACTTCGATATGGGTTTTGTCGATAAAGCGCGCTTCGCCGCGCAGGGTTGTGACCTGATTGCGCGCGAATTGGTGCTCCAGCACTTCAACCTCATGGCCGAGTGTCATGTCCAGCCGCGCGCGCAGATCGTCCGCGCTGAGGTCTTGTTTGACCCGGTATGATCGCCCGTAAAAGCCACGTTCGCGCCACCCCGATAGGTTCAAGGCGGTTTCGCGAAGCGTCTTGGAGGGGATCGTGCCAGTGTGTACGGAGACGCCACCGACCTTGCGCCCGCGTTCGATCACAAGGACCGTTTCGCCAAACTTGGCGGCTTGTATCGCGGCGCGGCGCCCGGCTGGCCCACTGCCAACAACAATTAGGTCATAGGTTTCCATCTGCGCGTTCTCTGCTGTTGAACTTCCAATTCTGCAAACAGAGTATACTTTCTTCTGCGCGGCAAGACGTTAAAACGCGCGCAGTTTTTGGGTGGCCTTTTCCTAAAGCGGACCCGATGTGTTTTGGGGCGGTTGGTCGGCTTTTCAGGCGTTTTTGGGAGGATACACCGGCGCGTGGAGCCCGAGCGCCTTGGCCTTCGCAATGTCTTTTATCAGATCGCGCGCGGCGGCCTTTTGAAGCTGTGTGACGTCGTCGATAACGAAGTAGATCGGTTGATTGATGTCGATCCGGTAGGGCGTGCGCAGGATGTCGATGACGTCAAAGGGTTTGCGGATGACGGATGGATCTTCGATGGAATGGGCCAGCTCGCCGGGCGATGATGCCAGCCCGGACCCCAGTGCTTTGATCTCTGTTCCCTCTTTCAGCAAGCCAAATTCGATCGTGAACCAATAGAGCCTGATGAGCCAAGTGTAGTCGGATTTGTCGCAGTTTAACCCGGTTTCGCCGATGGCTTGTGAAAAATCCGCAAACCTTGGGTCGGTCAACAAAGGCGTATGCCCGTAGATTTCGTGAAAGATATCAGGCTCTTCAATGTAGTCGAAATCGTCCCGGCTACGAATGAAAGATGCCGCTGGGAAGGTCTTTTCAGAGAGCATCTGGAAAAATTGCGCGAAACCGATCAGCGCGGGGACGGGTGCCACCTGCCAGCCAGTTAAACCCATCAGGGTTTCTGACACATCCGCACATTGCGGCACGCGGTTGGTTGGCAACGCGAGCTTCTTTTGCCCCTCCAAGAACGCGGTTGCTGCGAAACGGTCCACGCTTGGTTGCTGCTGGGCGACCAAATCGCGCCAAACGGCGTCTTCGTCGGGGGTGTAGGTGATACGGCCCGTCTGGTCGGGGGTTTTGGCAAGGTAAGTTGTGTCCTTTGGCATTGCTTTCCCTTTTCTATGCCTAAGAAAGAATGGCATGGGTTCAGGA
Source organism: Pseudomonadota bacterium (assembly GCA_039030615.1). Lineage (GTDB taxonomy): Bacteria > Pseudomonadota > Alphaproteobacteria > Rhodobacterales > Rhodobacteraceae > Litoreibacter. The sequence goes on from JBCCDV010000007.1 coordinate 34,483, forward strand.
GAAATTGCCTTCTCATTGGGTGGTTTTCATGCATATTGAGAATGATCTTTTCCAGAAATAGTATAAACGAGGTAAATATTTGCTAGACCGGTTTGAGCGCCTGATCCTCAAAACCCTTCAGATGCGGGGGCGTGCCAGCACGCAAGAATTGTCTGACGCGGTTGGTCTGTCGCCGTCGCCGTGCTGGCGGCGGGTCAAACGGTTGGAGGATGACGGCTATATCCTGCGTTACGCGGCCATTTTGGACGGAAAGAAGCTGGGGCTACACGCGTTTGCGCATGTGCAGATTTCCCTCGTCGATCACAGCGAAGCCTCGATTGCCGTCTTTCAGAACTTCATACGGCAGAGCGACCAGGTGCTTGAATGCGCCTCGATCACCGGGGATTTCGACTTTGTCCTGAAGGTTGTCGCCTCTGACCCCGAAGCGTTGGAGGCGTTTATCATGCGAGAGATTTTGCGGTTGGGCGTGGTGCGCACGACGGCCACAAACTTCATCCTGCGGCAGCTGAAAGTGTCGGGTGCTTTGCCTGTGGGGGCGTGACAGCGTCCGGGCCGTGAGGTGCTACCCGGCACCCGGAAGCGGCAAGGCGGTGTCGTCCTTGATATCATCCATGACAATCTGGCTATGGACCCGACCAATTGCCGGATGGGGCAACAGCACGTTCTGCACCAGACGGTTGAGCGCAGGCAGGTCGCGACAATAGACCCGAAACAGATAATCGGCTTCGCCTGTAAGCGTCCATGCGGCGACGATATCGGCACGCGTCTTCACAAGGCGCGCGACGGCGATATGCGCTTCCTCGGTTTGAGACTGGGTTTGGATTTGCATGAAGGCCTGGACGTCCAGGCCCAGCAGTTTCGCGTTTAGACGGGCGGGCGTGCGCAGAATAAGCCCCTCGCTTTCGAGCCGTTGCCGCCGCCGGCCGATCTGTGACGCAGACATGGCGAGGGTGTCGGCCAGCTGCTGGGTCGGCGTTTGCGCATCGATCTGAAGCTTTGCAAGAAGCGCGATGTCTTTGGAATCGAGTTTCATGATGCGGGTATTGTGCGCAATTCAGTCATTAGGCGCAATAGATGCGCGAAATATATCGATAATGAGCGGAGAATGGGCGTATTTCGCATCGGTCCTGTTGTAGGTTTGACTAAAGCAACAGGAGACCACCATGGGACCGTTCCCGCATGATGCACCTAAGGCCGTGATCAATGACCAGAACCCCGCCGGGACAGATGGGTTTGAGTTCGTTGAGTTCGCGCACCCGAACCCTGATGAGCTGCGCACGCTCTTTGCCAAGATGGGCTACACGCATACCGCGACGCATAAAAGCAAGGCGATCGAGCTGTGGCAGCAGGGCGACATTACCTATGTGTTGAATGACGAGGCGGGAAGCCATGCGCGCCGTTTCGTTGACGAACACGGGCCTTGCGCGCCTTCCATGGCGTGGCGCGTTGTGGACGCGGACCATGCGTTTGCGCATGCCGTCAAACATGGGGCGACACCTTTTGAGGGACCGGGCAAAACCATGGATGTGCCGGCGATTGTCGGGATTGGCGGCTCACTCATTTATTTCATCGACGCCTATTATGAGACCAACCCCTACAATGACGAATTTGAGTGGGTTGCGAAGACACATCCGCTTGGTGTTGGGTTTCATTACCTCGACCACCTGACCCACAATGTTCACAAAGGGAACATGGACACTTGGTTCAAGTTTTACGGCGATCTGTTCGGGTTTAAAGAAATTCGGTTCTTCGACATCGCCGGCAAATATACCGGGTTGCTGAGCCGCGCGCTGACCTCCCCCTGTGGCCGTATCCGGATCCCGATCAATGAAGACCGCGGCGAGACCGGGCAAATTGTGGAGTACCTGAAACGCTACAATGGCGAGGGCATCCAGCATATCGCGGTTGGAGCGAAAGACATTTATGAAGCGACCGATGAGATCGCGCGACGCGGCATCACGTTCATGAAAGGCCCACCCAAAGCCTATTATGAGCAGAGCAAGGAGCGTGTTACGGACCATGACGAGCCGCTAGATCGTATGATGAAGCACGGCATCATGATTGACGGCGAGGGTGTTGTTGGCGGTGGCGAAACCCGCATTTTGCTGCAGATCTTCTCCAAAACCGTGATTGGGCCGATCTTTTTCGAATTTATCCAGCGCAAAGGCGATGATGGTTTCGGGGAGGGCAATTTCAAAGCGCTGTTCGAAAGCATTGAGGCGGATCAGATCGAGCGGGGCGTGCTTGCGGCAAGCTAGGGCCACTTGATCTGAGCGACGTCTTCTTGTGCCGGGGGCAAGCGCTTCGTTTGCAAGCCTTTGGCCTGCCCCTAGAATGCAGATGAGGCAAGTGCAGGATTGGCGCAACGCGTCTAGTCGTGCGCGCCGGTGTCCAGCATCGCCAGCAGATCAAGCAAAGTTTCGTAGTTTTCGGCCCCCAGCGTGGCCTGAAAATTGGCGACAATTTGTGCGGCTTGGGGGCTGCGCTCGTCTATGATCCTTTGCCCATTTGCCGTGATTTCGATGAACTGGCGCCGCCTGTCTTTGCTGTCGCGGGTTTGCGTCACAAACCCTTTCTCGCGCAGGGTGGCGGCGATCCGGGTCAGGCTTGGAAACAGAAGGCTTGATCGGTCGGCGAGCGTCTTGGCGTCCAATTTTCCGAACTCGGCCAGCACGCGCAAAACGCGCCATTGCTGTTCGGTGATCCCTGTTTCGGACAGCATCTCGCGTATTGGGGCCATCACGCCTTCGCGTGCTCTGATCAATGCGATGGGCAAGGATCGGGAGGTTGACGGGAGCTGCATAGTCATCGGGTCCTTGGCTTTGGATTTGTCTTCAACTGAACCGCAGAGACGCTGTTGACAATGCATGGTAGCATTATTTAACTTAGCAACAATTAACATGTTAAGGAAATGATGTGCCTCACTTCCATATCGACTATTCGGCAAATCTAGAAGAGGTCGTGGACATGACGGCCCTGTGTGACGCAATCCGCGCAGAGGCGGCATTGATCGATACGTTTCCCTTCCCCGGCATTCGGGTGCGCGCCACGCGTGCGGATCACTTTGCAATGGCGGATGGGGATTTGAAGCATGGGTTTATCGACCTCTCAATTCGCCTACGTGAGGGGCGCAGCGATCAGGTGAAGCACGACGCGCTTATCCGCATCTTTGACAGGCTGAAAGACTTTGTGGCCCCGGCCATGGCCACGCGTTCGATCGCGCTGTCGATTGAGATGCGTGACATCAGCGCTGATCTGTCGATGAAATTCGGCACCGTTCGCGATCATATGGAGGACCCGTCATGACGGCACTGAGCGACAATATCGCCAAGTTGGACGGGTTTTTGGACCGGTTCCGCGCGGCGGGCATCCTGAACCGGATTGCGGGTGAGGACGTTGCAGGCAGCGGCGGTGTGTTTCAAACCATCTCGCCCGTGGACAAGTCGGTTATTTGCGACGTCGCCCATGGCACAGCCACGGATATCGACGCGGCGGCCCAGGCGGCCCATGACGCCTTCGCTATGTGGCGCGACATGCCGGCCCTTGAGCGCAAAAAAATCCTGATCCGCGTCGCCGAAGGTATCGAGGCGCGGGCCGAGGAAATCGCGCTTTGCGAATGTTGGGACACAGGCCAAGCGCTCAAATTCATGTCAAAGGCCGCGTTGCGGGGGGCCGAGAACTTTCGCTATTTCGCCGATCAGGTGGTTCAAGCCCGCGACGGGCAGCACCTGAAATCGCCCAGTTTGATGAATGTCACGACGCGGGTGCCAATCGGGCCTGTGGGCGTCATCACCCCGTGGAACACACCGTTCATGCTGTCGACCTGGAAGATCGCACCGGCTTTGGCTGCAGGCTGCACGGTGGTGCACAAACCGGCGGAGGCCTCGCCGCTGACCGCGCGCCTTTTGGTTGAGATCGCGGAGGAGGCGGGCCTGCCGCCCGGTGTTCTCAACACCGTCAACGGCTTTGGCGAAGGGGCCGGGAAGGCGCTGTGTGAGCATCGTAAAATCAAGGCCATCGCCTTTGTTGGCGAAAGCCGCACCGGGTCGTTGATCACCAAACAAGGGGCCGACACGCTTAAGCGCAACCACTTGGAGTTGGGTGGCAAGAACCCGGTCATTGTGTTCGAGGATGCTGATCTTGAGCGCGCGTTGGATGCTGTGATCTTCATGATCTATTCCATCAATGGCGAACGCTGTACGTCATCGTCGCGCCTGTTGGTCCAGCGCTCAATCCGCGATGCGTTTGAGGCCAAGCTGATCGAGCGTGTGAACGCCATCAAAGTCGGTCACCCGCTTGATCCCGCAACCGAAATTGGGCCGCTTGTGACCGAAGAACACTTCAACAAAGTCACCAGCTATTTTGACATAGCGAAAGAGGATGGCGCGACGGTTGCGGCGGGTGGCGTGACAGTTGGCGATGCGGGATATTTTGTCCGGCCGACGCTGTTTACTGGCGCCAACAACGCGATGCGCATCGCGCAGGAGGAGATTTTTGGCCCCGTGCTCACCTCCATCCCCTTTGAGACGGAAGAGGAGGCTTTGAGCTTGGCTAACGATACCGATTACGGTCTGACGGGATATGTCTGGACTAATGATCTGACCCGCGCCTTGCGGTTCACCGACGGGCTTGAGGCCGGGATGATCTGGGTCAATTCCGAGAACGTCCGCCATTTGCCAACGCCATTTGGCGGCGTGAAGGCCAGCGGCATCGGGCGCGACGGCGGTGACTGGTCCTTTGAGTTTTATATGGAGCAAAAGCATATCGGCTTCGCCACTGGGCAGCACAAAATTACCAAATTGGGGGCATTGTGATGCCGATACCTTCACCAAACCTATATCCTGACTTTAATACGATCCGGCTCAGCCATGTTTGTTTGAACGTCAAAGACCTTGCCGCGAGCAGGGCCTTCTACTCTGAGATTGTCGGGTTGCAGGTGACCGACGAGTCCGACAGCCATGTTTACCTCCGGGCCATGGAAGAGCGCGGTCATCATTGCATCATCCTGCAGAAATCCGATCAACCGGGTACGGTCGAGGTGATGGGATTCAAAACGTTTGATGACGATGATCTGGACCGCGCCGAGGCGTATTTCGCGGGCAAAGGCCGCCCGGTCTCTTGGGTCGAGCGCCCTTATCAGGGTCGGACCTTGCTGACCTCCGACAATATGGGCATCCCGCTTGAGTTCTACCACAAGATGGACCGTTTGGCGCCGATCCATCAGAAATATGCCCTATACCGGGGGGTGAAGCCGCTGCGGATCGACCATTTCAACTGTTTCAGCCATGACGTTGATGCATCGGTCGCATTCTACAGCGACTTTGGGTTCCGCGTGACGGAATACACCGAAGACGAAGACAGCAAAAAGCTCTGGGCGGCGTGGATGCACCGCAAGGGCGGCGTGCATGACATGGCGTTCACAAATGGCACGGGGCCGCGCATGCATCATGTCGCTTTCTGGGTGCCGACGCCGCTCAACATTATTGATCTGCTCGATCTGATGGCCACGACGGGCCATGTCGACCGCATCGAACGCGGGCCGGGTCGCCACGGCATATCCAACGCGTTTTTTCTGTATATTCTAGATCCGGATGGCCACCGGATTGAGATCTATTGCTCGGATTATCAAACGGTTGATCCCGATTTGGAGCCGATCAAATGGGACCTGCAAGACCCGCAGCGCCAGACCCTTTGGGGCGCTCCGGCGCCGGAAAGCTGGTTCAAACATGGCACAGGGTTTGTGGGCGTTGACCAAAAAGCCTCGGACATCAAGGCAAGCCCGATCATCGCGCCATGATTGTTTTGGGTGACAAAGCCCTCCGTCCAAAATACGTGTTCGTTTCGCATAGTAAGGGGGATGGCAATCGTGGATTGGGATGAATTCGCTCATTGGGGGCGGCACATATCGAGTTGGGGGGCGGACTACCACAAGTCGCTGCGGGATCGCCCGGTGCGGGCGCAAACCTCTGTCGGTGAGATCGCGGCGCAACTGGCGGGCACCCCTCCCGAGACAGGCGAGGGGATGGAGGACATCCTTGCCGATTTCGAGGCCATCGTTATGCCGGGCATGACCCATTGGCAGCACCCGCGCTTCTTTGCATATTTTCCCGCCAATGCCGCGCCGCCCTCGATGTTGGCGGAGCAGTTGGTCAACACGGTCGCCGCGCAATGTATGCTTTGGCAAACCTCTCCCGCCGCGACCGAGCTTGAAGGCGTCATGGTCGATTGGCTGCGTCAGGCATTGGGGTTGGCCGACGGGTTTACGGGTGTGATCCAAGACAGCGCTTCCTCAGCAACGCTGTCGGCGGTCTTGACGATGCGCGAACGTGCGACGGGCTTTACGGGCAACCGGGACGGCTTGTCAGGAAAAGGGCATTTGCGCGTCTATGTGTCGGAGGAAGCCCATTCATCCATCGACCGCGCCTGTTGGGTCGCGGGGATTGGACAGAACAATCTGGTCAAGCTTCCCACGCGCGGTGCGCATTTCGGACTGGACGCGGCGGCTTTGGAGGCTGCTATCACCGCCGATATCGCCGCTGGCCACACGCCCGCGGGAGTTGTCGCCATAACCGGCGGCACAGGCATCGGGGCGTCGGACGATCTGTGTCCGGTTCTGGCCATCGCAAAAGCCCATGACCTCTATACGCATTTGGATGCGGCCTGGGCGGGGGCGGCCATGATTTGCCCCGAGTTTCGATCCGAGTTTTGGGCGGATGTCGACGGGTTCGATAGCATCGTCTTCAACCCGCATAAGTGGCTGGGGGCGCAGTTTGACTGTTCGGTCCAGTTCCTGCGCGATCCGATGGCGCAATTAAATACGCTGAAAATCGAGCCTGAATATTTGCGCACCTCGGGTGCAGAAGTGACCAACTATTCGGAATGGACGATCCCGCTCGGGCGCAGGTTCCGCGCGTTGAAGCTTTGGTTTTTGTTACGCTCTTACGGGCTGGTTGAACTGCGCGCGCGTATTCGGAACCATGTCCTTTGGGCGCGGGAGCTTTGCGAGATGATCGGGGCATTGGACGGGTTCGAGATCACGACAGCCCCCATCCTTAGCCTGTTTTCGTTCCGCTGCCCGGGCGATGATGCCGCCCAGCAGAAGCTTGTTGATGCGCTCAATGATGACGGCCGCATTTACCTGACCCAAGGCGCGTTTCAGGGGCGAAAAGTCATTCGCTTCCAGGTCGGCCAATTTGATACGACGCGCGATGACGTGATGATGGCCGAGGCTGTCATCCGCGACGTTTGGGGGAAGCTAAAATGAAGTTCGCCACATATACATCGGCTGGCCGCACCCATTACGGCGCGGCGACGCAAGACGGGATGATCGCGCTTGATGCTGATTTCCCGGACTGGCCGACATTGCTGGACGTCGTGCAGGCGGGTGGGCTTGATGCGTTGGGACAAGCGGCCGAGGGTAAGGCCGTCACGCATACCGATTTTGACTATGAAATGGTGCTGCCCAATGCCCGGCGCATTCTGTGCGTCGGAGTGAATTTCCCGGACCGGAATGCGGAGTATAAAGACGGCTCGGAGCAGCCGAAATTTATGTCGCTTTTCCCGCGCTTTGCCAGCGGGTTCACGGGCCACGGAAAAGCGTTGATACGCCCGCCCGAAAGCGACAAGCTTGATTACGAGGGTGAGGTTGCGATTGTGATCGGCAAGGCGGGGCGCCGGATATCTCAGAGGGACGCCTATGGCCATATCGCGGCGCTGACGCTGTGCAATGAGGGAACCATCCGTGACTGGGTCCGTCACGCAAAGTTTAACGTGACCCAAGGCAAAAACTGGGACAATTCGGGGTCAATTGGGCCTTGGCTGGTGCCCTTTACAGACGCGCGCCAGCTTGATGAGGCGCGCATTGTCACGCGTGTGAACGGCGAAGTCCGGCAGGATGACGTCCTGTCGCGCATGATGCATCCGATCCGCCGCGAGATAGAGTATATTTCGACCTTCATGACCCTCCAGCCCGGCGATATCATTGTCACGGGGACGCCGACCGGGTCGGGCGCGCGGCTTGATCCGCCCCAGTTTCTCAAACCGGGAGATGTGGTTGAGGTCGAGGTGGACGGCATTGGCACCCTGCGCAACAGCATCAAGGATGAGCAATCATGACGCCGCAAGACCATGCAAAGGCTGCGTTGGACCTGATGGCCGCGGAAAGATCGGGCGTGCAGATTGGCTTGCTGACAAAAGCCCATCCCGAAATGGGTATGGATGACGCCTATGCTGTGCAAAACGCCATTTACCGCGCGAAGCTGGCTGAGGAGCGGCGCGTGGTTGGATGGAAGATCGGGCTGACATCCAAGGCGATGCAATACGCGCTGAACATTGATATCCCCGACAGCGGCATCTTGTTTGACGATATGGTGTTTGATCACGGTGCGATTGTGCCTGCGGGGCGGTTTATCCAGCCGCGCGTGGAGGCTGAGATTGCGTTTGTGCTCAAGGCGGCTATAGGCGGCGCCGAAGTGACCCGCGAGGATGTCATCAAGGCCACGGATTACGTGGCACCGTCACTTGAAATTCTCGATACGCGGATCGTGCGCCAAGACGCCGAGACCGGGGCAACGCGCAAAATCTTCGACACGATCAGCGATAATGCCGCCAATGCAGGTGTCGTTCTAGGCCCTCAGCGCCACGCCGTTGAGGCTTTTGATCTCCGCTGGGTCGGGGCGATTGCTTCACGCGACGGCGAGGTTGAGGAAACGGGACTTGGGGCAGGGGTGCTCAATGATCCCGTTGAAAGTGTCGTCTGGCTGGCGCGCCGGATGGCACACTATGGTCAAAGCATCGAGCCTGGTCAGATTATTCTGTCGGGCAGCTTTATCCGCCCGATAGAGTGTCCGCCTGGCGCGCAGATCAACGCTGATTTTGGCCCCTTCGGTCATGTAGAAATTTCGTTCGCTTAGAGGGAGGCCACGATGCCCGCACCGCATAATCCGTTCAAACACGCCATCGCCAAGGGTGAGCTTCAATTGGGGTGCTGGTTGGGGCTTGCGGATCCTTATATAGCCGAGATTTCGGCGGGGGCCGGCTTTGACTGGGTTGTGGTCGATGGGGAGCATGCGCCAAATGATTTGCGCTCAACACTGGCGCAGCTTCAGGTGATCGCGGCGCGCGATTGTCACGCCGTTGTCCGCCCGCCGATTGGTGAGACTTGGATTATCAAACAGCTGCTCGATGCCGGTGCGCAAACTCTGTTGGTGCCGATGGTCGAAACGGCGGATCAGGCGGCGGCGCTCGTCGATGCGGTCACCTATCCGCCGCATGGGGTTCGCGGCGTTGGCTCCGCCCTGGCGCGTGCCTCGGACTTTTCGGCAATCAGTGACTACCTGACAACGGCGCGGGATGAAATCTGCCTCTTGGTGCAAGTTGAAAACCAAAAAGGGATGGATGCGCTTGACGACATCCTGAACGTCGAGGGGCTAGACGGCGTGTTTATAGGCCCGTCTGATCTGGCAGCCGATATGGGGTTCATCGGCCAAGCGGGCGCACCGGAGGTGAAAACGGCGGTATTGGGCGCGATTGAACGGATTGTGGCCTCCGGAAAAGCTGCGGGCATTCTGACGCTGGATCCGGACCTGCAACAAAAGTGTCGTGCCCTTGGCGCGAGCTTCATTGCGACCGAAATTGACGTGACACTTTTTGCCCGGAACATGCGGCAAGCTGCGAAGGCCGGACGAGAGGCGCTTGCTGCGACGGGCTAGCTAAATCGCTCTATTTCACGGAAAGACGCTCGATGGCGCAGCGGCGCGACACGGGAACCTGTTTTACGGCGACGAGTTTTCTATGCCAGTGTTGATATATGACGCATGGCTCGCGCATGGGCCCATACCAAGACCTTCGAAGGACACCCGCATGACCGCAACAAAACCCCGCGTCGGCGCGCAGATTGAAGAAATGAGCTTTCCCAGCATTCGCGCGGCCGACACTGTGACGATTGGGCAGGCAAAGGATCGTTGGACGATGCTTTTTGTATATCGCGGCAAGCATTGCCCGCGGTGTAAGCGCTTCTTGAACAAGTTGAATGCGGCGCTTCCAGCTTGGACCGCGCTGTTGGACGTTGTTGTTGTGTCCGCCGATACCAAGGAGAAGGCGGAAGCCGACAAGGCAGAGTTCGGCTGGGATTTCGAGCTTTGCTACGGCATGACGGAGGCGCAAATGCGATCCTTGGGGCTCTATGTTTCCGCGCCTTTGTCGGAGGCCGAAACAACGGGCTTGTTTGCTGAGCCGGGCGCATTCGCGATCCGTCCAAACGGGACCTTGATGCTGGTCGATATCTCCAATGGACCGGCTGCGCGCCCCGACTTGGACGAACTTTTGGACGGTATGACATTCAATATTGAAAATGACCGACCGGAGCGTGGGACGGCCTAAGACCCCACCTTTGCCAAGCCAAAGACAGGTAGAAAGCGACTATTCGAAATAGTCCGGGTGCGTTTTGTGGATATAGTCGATGGTCTTGTCGAGGCGCGACAGGTGCTTTCGGATTGTGCCCTGCGCCCGTTTCACGCTCCCGGATGCGAGCCCCTCAGCGATCTTGCGGTGATCTTCGAAGATCGACACTGCTTCGGCGCCTTTTTCCAGGCTGAGCAAGCAAAGACGGTCGACCTTTTGTTTGCACTCAAGGCTCACCTCAAACGCCATCGGGTTGCCGCCGAGCACATAGATCAGCTTGTGAAAGTCATAGTCGAGCGCGTGAAACGTGGCTAGATCGCCCTCGTTGATGGCTTTCTCCTGCAGCGCCAAATTTTCTGCGAGCTTGGCCTCGCGCGCGGCGTCCCAGACCTCGACCGCGCGGTGTACGACCTCCAGTTCAACTGCCATGCGCACGAGCCGGGCAAGCGCCACCCGCTCCAAAGAAAAGCCGCGTACTTCAGTCGCTTTTTGTGGGCGGATGACAAGCAGGTCGTCGTTGCCGAGCCGCGTGAAAGCGTTTCGAACCGGCTGACGTGAGACACCGAACCGGCGGGCGACTTCGGTCTCGGAGAGCTTTGTTCCGGGAAGAATTTCGAGCGAAACGATCTCGTCATGCAGTGTTTCGTAGACCGCGTCGGTCGTAGTGCGTCGGATAATTTCTTCCACAGCGTCTTGCCTTAGACTTCTTTTCTCGTTCTGCTTTCGGTTTCCAAGGATTTACCTAAGAGCCTGAAAGTAATCGTAAAAAACGTAGAGATTTGGAGGTTTCGCCCCAAGTCTTAGTCGAGTTGCATCAAAGGCCGTGTTGGTGTGCGTGTCAAGCCGACAGGCGGTCATGATGTCTTGCTGGTGACAAAACTGGGATACTAGTTGTTGACAAAACTGGGATACTAGTCTCCTTATCGACCCAGCAGCGATTCCGGCTCTGGGAGGGAACGGAGACCCGCATGGTCAAAACCTCCCGTGTTCTTTGAAGGCCTGGCCCGGTGCAAAATAAAACGCGGAGGAAAACCCATGACTTTCACGAAATCGCTTTTTGCAGCGGCAACTGCTGTCGCTCTTTTTGCAACCCCGGTCGCCGCCGAACAATGGCGCGCTTGGAACATTCACAATGACGGACACCCTAACACGGCTGCGATGGATAAATTCGCGGAGCTGGTCGATGCGGCCACCGGTGGCGACGTCACCGTTGACGTGTTCCATGGCGGCGTTCTTGGCTCGCAGCCTGACGCTCTGGAGCAGGTGCGCATTGGCGCGATCGAGATCGGCAACTTCAACCTTGGCCCGATTGGCCCGATGGTCAAAGAAGCCAACCTTGTCTCGCTGCCTTTCATCTTCAAAAGCGTGCCACACATGTTCCGCGTCCTCGAAGGAGAGGCCGGTGAGGTCGTCGCCGGTGCGATGGGCGATGCAGGAGTTCTGCCGCTGGCATGGTTCGACGCAGGCGCGCGCTCTTTCTACGCGCAAAAGCCGATCAACACGCCTGCAGATGTTGCTGGTCTGAAAATCCGTGTGATGAACAATGATCTCTACACGGCGATGATTTCTGAGATGGGCGGCAATCCCTCACCGATGGCTTTCGCCGAGGTTCAGCAAGCGCTTAAAACGGGCGTTGTGGACGGTGCCGAGAACAACTTCCCGTCGTTCAAGAACGTTGGCCACTTTGAGGTGACGACGCACTACTCCTTGTCCGAGCACCTGATCATCCCTGAATGCATCTGTGTGAACACCACTAAGTTCAACGCCCTGTCTGACGACATGCAAGCCGCCGTGCGCGGTGCCGCAGAAGAGGCCGCGATCTATCAGCGCGAACTTTGGGCCATCGGGTCCGAGCAAGCCCGCAAAGACGTTGAAGCTGCTGGCATCAAAGTCAATGAAATCGCTGACAAGGCGCCGTTCCAATCGGCGATGGACGCGGTCTATGCGGATTATCTGGCGGCCAACCCAGATATGAAATCGCTGGTCGAGATGGCGCAGGCAACCGAATAAGACAGCCTGACGCATAAACCAAAGAGCGCCCGGCTCCACTCTAGGAGGCCGGGCGTTTTGTCTCGGGAGGGGGCCTATGCAAGACCCAGAAACAAAGCCGGCATTCCTGCGCCATATGGACAGGTTGTTTGACCTTCTCGCGCGTCTCTGCGTCCTGTTGGCCGGCGTTTCGATTGTTGTGATGACAGCGATCTTCGCGTGGCTGGTCTTTGGCCGCTACGTCTTGAATGACACCCCGACCTGGGTTGAGCAGGTTTCCCTATTGCTTGTCATGGTGATTGCGTTTCTGGGGGCCGCGGCAGGCGTTCATAACCACACCCATCTTTCCGTCGTCATTTTCCGAAACATCGTGCCCCGCAAGGTCAGAAGCGTCTTTGTTTTTGTTTCAGACGTATTGATGGCGGGTTTTGGCGGCATGATGTTCTGGTACGGGATTGAGTTGACCCAGTTCAAATGGAACACGCTGATCCCGCTTATACAGTGGTCGGAGGGCCTGAGGTCGTTGCCGCTTACGATCAGCGGCGCACTGCTGTTTTTGTTTTCAACCGGCCATCTGATCCGCCTCTTCATGGGCCGCGACGAACGCCAAGATAATATAGATCAGGGATAATTATGGGCCTTATGCTTCTTCTCGGGGTGTTTGCCCTTTGTGTGTTCATCGGCACGCCTGTCGCATATGCGTTGGGGATCTCTGCGCTGGCTGCGTTTTGGTACGAGGGTCTGCCGCTCTTCGTTGGGTTTCAGCGCATCGTGTCGGGGATCAACGTCTTCTCTTTGATGGCAATCCCGTTTTTCATTTTCGCGGGCGAGTTGATGTTTCATGGCGGCATCGCCATGCGTCTGGTCAAATTTGCGCAAGCCGCCGTTGGCGCCGTGCGCGGTGGTCTGGGCATCGTCAATGTCTTCTCATCAATGCTTTTTGGCGGGATCTCCGGCTCTGCGATTGCGGATATCTCGGCCCTTGGCTCAATTCTGATCCCGGTGATGAAGGACAAGGGATATGATGCCGACTACGCGGTGAATGTCACTGTAACCTCGTCGATTGCCGGGATTATCATTCCGCCGAGCCACAACATGATCATTTTTGCCCTGGCGACGGGGGGCGCGGTTTCCATCTCGAAGTTGTTTCTCGCTGGCGTTGTTCCGGGCGTTTTGATGTGCTGCTGTCTTGCCCTCGCCGCCTATGTCGTCGCGATCAAGCGCGGCTATCAGGCCGAGCAGTTTCCGGGATGGACGGCGCTTGCCATCGCTTTCGTCGGGTCTATCCCCGGGCTGTTGACGGCGGTGATTATCGTGGGCGGCGTGCTGTCGGGTATCTTTACGGTGACGGAATCGGGTGCGTTCGGCGCGATGTACGCGTTTGTCGTCACTCTTGTGGTCTATCGCAGCCTGTCTTGGGAGGGTTTCAAGACGGCCGTCATCTCATCGGTGCGCACTACGTCGATGGTCATGATCCTGATCGCGTGCGCAGGCGCATTCGCCTATATGCTAACCTTCAACCGGGTCCCCACGAAGACGGTCGAATTCCTGCTCGGCATCACGGAAAACCCAATCCTGATCCTGCTGATGATCAACGCGGTCCTGTTGCTTCTTGGAATGATCATGGACATGGCGGCCCTGATCCTGATCTGCACGCCGATCTTCCTGCCGGTTATGAACATGCTGGGCATTGACCCGCTGCAGTTTGGAATGATCCTGCTTGTAAACCTTGGCCTTGGCCTCTGCACGCCGCCGGTGGGCACTTGCCTTTTTGTGGGCTGTGCGGTCGGGAAACTTCCGATGGAAAAAGCGATCCGTACCATCTGGCCGTTCTATCTGGCGATCTTTGCGGCGCTCATGCTGATCACCTTTATTCCGGCGATATCACTGACGCTGCCAAACCTAATTGTTGGGCCCTAAGACCAAGAAAGAAGAGGCCATGCTGACGATCAAAAGGTTCGATATCGAAGAAGCCGACGCCTTGATTGCGGGATCGCCGCATTTTCCGGATTTCAACACTCGTAACTCTTGAGGACTTAGACATGACCAAACCAGTTGTCGGATTTATTGGCCTTGGCCTCATGGGCGGAAACATGGCCGAATGCCTGCAAGAAAACGGCTTTGATCTTGTGGTTTTGGGGCGCAATAGAAAGGCAGTCGACGCGGCCGTCGGACGCGGCGCGACCGAGGTTTCGACCCCTAAGGCGCTTGCCGCCGCCAGCGACATCATCATGTTGTGCGTTACGACCTCTGAGGTTGTTGAAGAGCTTGTTTATGGCGCGGACGGTATTCTGGCGGGCATCAAAACAGGGGCGGTTTTGATCGACTATGGGACGTCGATCCCGGCCTCCACGCAGAAAATTGGTGCTGATCTGAACGCGAAAGGGGCAGGGATGATTGATGCCCCCCTTGGTCGCACGCCCGCGCATGCCAAGGATGGCCTGCTCAACATCATGGCATCGGGCGACAAAGAGGTCTTTGATAAAGTGAAGCCGGTGCTCGATGTCCAAGGTGAAAATGTCTTCTACCTTGGGGCCTTAGGCGCCGGACACACGACCAAGCTTATCAATAATTTCATGGGAATGACGACAGTCTGCGCGATGAGCCAAGCCTTCGCTGTGGCGGAGCTTGCAGGCATCGACCGGCAACAGCTTTTCGATATCATGTCGAGCGGGCCATCGAACTCGCCCTTCATGCAGTTTTGCAAGAAATACGCGGTTGATGGGGTCAGCGACCTTGGGTTTTCGATATCGAATGCCAACAAAGACGTCGCATATTTCTTAAAACTGGTGGAAGATTTGGGCACCCGTGCGCCAATCGCTGAGGGCACCTCGGCCAATTTACTTGCAGCGCTTGAGGCCGGGATGGGCGACGGAAATGTCCCCGAAATTTTCGACTATTTTGTCACTCTAAAGGCTTAGGGCCGACGGGTTGGCCACTGATCAGGAAAGCCTGTCTGGGATCAGCCTGTAATTGCGCAGAGCCACAGGTTTCGTGGTATCCTAGGTGATACTCAAGGCGTTTCTATCTAATGTTTGTTTTAAATTCAGTATCTTAAACCGTTAATGAGGTACGCACCTCAAAAAGTGGTAGACTTGAGGTGCGTACCTCATTTAGCGTCATTCTTGTCTGATATTAGATTCGAGCGCCAAAAAGAGCGGTCGATCATCAAGCCGGGAGGAATACCAATGAACAATTTGAAACTGGCCTCGGTCAGCGCGCTGACCCTTGCCGCGGCATCGGTCGGGAGCGCGGCGCAAGCCGAGGACCTTACCCTGTGCTGGGCTGCATGGGATCCAGCCAACGCACTTGTGGAATTGTCCAAAGAATTTGAAGCGCAGTCGGGTCACAGCATGAGCTTCGAGTTCATCCCGTGGCCAAATTTTGCGGACCGGATGCTCAACGAGCTGAACTCCGGCGGTAAATTGTGCGACCTGCTGATCGGCGACAGCCAATGGATCGGCGGCGGTGCGGAAAACGGCCACTACGTCAAGCTGAATGACTTCTTCGACAGCGAAGGCATCTCGATGTCCGACTTCGCGGACGCCACGGTTTATGCCTATTCTACATGGCCAAAAGGCACCCCGAACTATTATGCGCTGCCAGCGATGGGCGACGCGAATGGCTGGTTTTACCGCAAGGACTGGTTCGCACGTGACGACATCCGCGCTGCGTTCAAGGAGGCCACTGGCCGTGAGCTGGGCGAGCCAAAAACTCAAAAAGAAATGCTCGAAATTGCGCAGTTCTTCCAAGGCCGCGAGATCGACGGCCAGACCGTTTATGGCGCTGCGATCTTCACCGAGCGTGGGTCCGAAGGCATCACGATGGGCGTAACATCGGCGCTGTATCCATGGGGTTTCAAATACGAAAACACACCGGGCGCCTATGATATGGACGGCGCGGTCAATTCACCTGAGGCCGTTGAAGCGCTTGAATTCTATAAGGAATTCTACGAAACAGCGACCCCACCGGGCTACACCAACTCCTACATGGGCGAAGGTCTCGACGCGTTCAAATCCGGTCAGGTCGCCATGGCGATGAACTGGTTTGCGTTCTTCCCGGGCCTCTACGCGGACCCGAACACCGGCGGCGACAAGATCGATTTCTTCGTCAACCCACCGCAAAACCAAGCGGGCTCTACGCTTGGCGGTCAGGGCATCTCGGTTGTCGCCTATTCCGACAAGCAGGACGCGGCGCTTGAGTACATCAAGTGGTTTGCCAACCCCGATGTGCAGGCGAAATGGTGGTCCTTGGGCGGCTATTCCGCGCATAACTCGGTCCTGAATGACCCGGGCTTCAAAGACAGTGCACCATTTGCCGGTGACTTCTTGGAAGCGATGGGATCGGTCCAGGATTTCTGGCAAGAGCCGGCCTATGCCGAGCTGCTTCTGGCGATGCAAAAACGCATGCATGACTACATCGTGGCCGATCAGGGCACGGCTCAGGAAGCACTGGACAAGCTGGTCGAGGATTGGACCGAAGTCTTCGAGGACGAAGGCAAGCTGTAATCTCCCTGAAGGGGCAACTCCACCCTTCCACTAAGATGGGCTTCCCCGGACATGCGAGTCCGGGGCGCTCTCTCCTTTTATCTTCACGACCGGATCACGCGACATGTCTGAGACACCCGCCGCCCGTGCAGCCGCCGCCACGCCCAAACGTGTTGCGCGCAAGATCAAAGGTCTAAGCGACCGCGCCATCGCGTGGATTTTCGTAGGCCCCACGATCTTTCTGCTACTGGCGATCAATATTTTCCCGCTGATCTGGACGATCAATCTGAGCTTCACCGACTTCAAGGCGAACCGCATTGGTCGCGAAGTCAAGAATGTTGGTTTGCGCAATTACGAGCGTATCCTGACCGATAGCGACATCTGGCTGAACATGCAGGCGACCGCGCATTTTCTGTTCTGGACAATTTTCTTTCAGGTCCTGATCGGCTTCACGCTGGCCTATCTGATCAACAAGAAATTCAAGGGCAACGACCTTTGGACGACCATTATCGTGCTACCGATGATGCTGTCGCCGGCCGTTGTCGGGAACTTTTGGAAGTTCCTCTACCAGCCGCAAATCGGGCTGTTTAACTATGTGGTCGCGTTTTTTACGGGCAAAGAACCCTCAAGCTTTGAGATGCTGGGGTCTGTTCAACTGGCGCCTTGGTCGATTGTGATCGTGGATACATGGATGTGGACGCCTTTCGTGATGTTGATCTGCCTGGCCGGGCTGCGCTCCATTCCTGACTACATCTACGAGGCGGCGGAGGTCGACCGGGCCTCGAAGCTGCGGCAATTCTTTACGATCACGATCCCGATGGTGCTGCCCTTCCTGATGCTGGCAGTCCTGTTTAGGGGCATCGAGAACTTCAAGATGTTCGATCTGGTGGTGCAGTTGACCGGCGGGGGGCCGGGCTCCACCACCGAGCTGACCTCGATAAACCTCAAACGCGAGGCGTTTGAAAAATGGCGGACGGGCTACGCGTCGGCTTACGCAATCATCCTCTTTGTGACCGTCTTCGGGCTTGCCTCGATCTACGTCAAAGCGCTGAACAAGGTAAAAGAAAGATGAGCAGTTTCTCCGTCACAGAGCCGTCGCAACGCTCCAAATGGGCTGCTGGCACGCTCGTCATTCTCTACGCTTTGATCACGATGGTCCCGCTGGTCTGGATCATGATGACCGGGTTCAAATCGCCCGCGGATGCGATCAGCTACCCGCCCAAGGTGCTGTTCGAGCCAACCTTGGAAGGCTACGTGAACCTCTTCACCACGCGGACCCGGCAGACCGAGGAATTCCTCGCCGCCAACCCGCCGCAGACCTGGTACGAAGAAATCGTGCGCGAGTATGACATGGTCATCGCAGGCCCGTCGAAATTTGGCGAGCGGTTCCTGAATTCCGTCATCATCGGGTTTGGCTCGACCTTTCTGAGCATCTTTTTAGGCACGCTTGCGGCCTATGGGTTCTCGAGGTTCAAGATACCTTTCGCGGATGACCTGCTGTTCTTCATCCTCAGTACGCGGATGATGCCGCCCATTGCCGTGGCTATCCCGATCTTCCTGATGTACCGGCAACTTGGGCTGTCAGACACGCATTTGGGGATGATCCTGCTCTATACCGGGGTCAACATTTCGCTGGCGGTGTGGCTGCTGAAAGGCTTCATCGATGAAATCCCGCTGGAATATGAAGAAGCGGCATTGATCGACGGCTACACGCGCTTTCAAGCCTTCTATAAAGTTGTGCTGCCGCAAGCGGCCACGGGCATCGCATCCACCGCCATCTTCTGCCTGATCTTTGCGTGGAACGAATACGCCTTTGCGGTCTTGCTGACCTCAGGCACGGCGCAAACGGCGCCGCCTTTCATCCCGACCATCATCGGCGTCGGCGGCCTTGATTGGCCAGCGGTCGCGGCAGGGGCCACGATCTTCCTGCTGCCGGTCATGATCTTCACCATCTTGCTGCGCAAACACTTGCTGCGGGGCATCACATTTGGGGCGGTACGCAAATGAGCAATTTCTTCACCGGACTTATGCGTCTGCGCCGTGGCCCATGGGAGATGCTGGCGACCATCTTGATCGGCCTTGGGGTGTTCATGCTGATGCAGCCATTTGCGCTGTGGCTCTACACCTACTCGTTCATCGTCACACTCGTCGGCACGTTGATGTTCATCATCGTCTCGCACTTCAAGGAATAGCTGCGTGGCTCAGATACAAATCAAAAACATCCGTAAGGATTTCGGCGACTTCAACGCCGTGAAAGAGTCGAGCTTCACCATTGAGGACGGCGAGTTCTTCATGCTGCTGGGCCCGTCGGGCTGCGGCAAGACGACAACGCTGCGGATGATCGCGGGGCTGGAGTTGCCGACCTCGGGCGAGATTTACCTTGATGGGGAGGAGATCAGCCAATTGCCGCCCTCGCAGCGCGATATTGCGTTCGTGTTTCAGATGTTTGCGCTCTACCCGCATATGACTGTGGGCAAGAACCTCAGCTATCCGCTGGTCAGCCAAGGCATGCCGCGCGCGCAGGTCAAAGCGAAGGTGGATGAGGTCGCGAACATCCTGGGCATTCAGGACATTTTGAAACGTCCCGTCGGCGGCCTGTCCGGCGGTGACCGGCAACGTGTGGCGCTGGGCCGCGCCATCGTCCGCGACCCCAAAGCGTTCATGATGGATGAACCTTTGGGGGCCCTGGACGCCGAGTTCCGCGAACATATGTCTGAGGAGCTGCGCGCGCTGCATGATCGGATGAACGCGACCACCGTCTATGTCACCCACGACCAGCTTGAGGCTATGCAAATGGGCGACAAGATCGTGGTGATGAACAATGCCGTGGTCGAGCAGTTTGGCACGCCGCAAGAGATTTATGACAAACCAGCTACGATGTTTGTCGCGGACTTTATTGGCTCGCCCTCGATGAATTTCCTGCGGTTCGACGGGACGGTCGCGGATGGTGCGCAAAGCGTTGAATTGCATGGGCAAAAGCTGGATGTGCCGCGCCAGGAACAGGGTGCGTCCGGCAATCTGGTCTTCGGGGTCCGACCCGAACATATCACCCTATCAGACAGCGGCGCCTACCGCGGTGAAGTGCTCGCATCTGAATACCTGGGCACGACCCAAATCATCACGCTCGACACGCCCAACGGCGAGCTGAAAGCGCGCATCGATAGCGCTCAAGTTGCCACTGTTGGCGAGAAGGTGGGCCTCTCGTTTGATGCGAGAACTGTCACACTTTTTGACGAGGCAAATGGTCAGGCGCTGCGGTCTGAATTGAACAGTGAGGTGCTGGCACATGGCTGAGGTTGTCCTGAAAAACCTGTCCAAATCCTTTGGTACAGATGTCGGTGTGGACGATATGTCGATGACTATTCCCGACGGCGCTTTCGTGGTGTTGCTCGGCCCGACAGGCGCTGGCAAAACAACCACGCTGAGATTGATCTCCGGTCTTGAAAAAGCTGATGCGGGTGAGGTCTGGATAGACGGGCGCAACGTCGCTTCTGAGACGCCTGCCCAGCGGGACGTGGCGATGGTGTTTCAACAATATTCGCTCTACCCGCATCTCACCGTGCGCGAGAACCTGGCCTTCCCTTTGAAATCGCCGATCCTGAACACACCGCCAGATGAGATCACGCGCAAAGTGGCCGAGGTGGCGGAGGTTTTGCAGATCAGCCACAAGCTGGACAACAAGGCGACAGCTTTGTCGGGGGGCGAAATGCAGCGGGTTTCGATTGGGCGCGCATTGGTGCGTGATCCGTCGATTTACCTGATGGATGAGCCGCTCAGCTCGCTTGATGCCAAGCTGAGAACCGATCTGCGGGTTGAGCTCAAACGCATTCAGGCCAACCTCGGCGCCACTCTGCTTTACGTGACCCACGACCAGATCGAAGCGATGACGATGGCCACGCATGTCGGGGTCCTCAATGACGGAAAGCTCGTCCAATTCGGGACGCCGCGCGAAATCTACGAGGACCCGAATTCGCTTTATGTCGCCAGCCGCCTTGGCCTGCCACGGATCAATATCATCCCGGCTGATGTCTTCGGCGGTACGCCCGCCGGGACCGTCGAAATCGGGATGCGGCCGGAACATATCGTCGAAGGGTCCGGTCAGGACGCCGAGATAAAACGCGTTGAGCATCTGGGTGACCAAACCCGGTTGCATTTAAACCTGCAGGGGCACGCAATCACCACTTTGGCCAACCCTGACGCGACCTACACGCCCGGTGCGCAGATCAAGATCGCGCCGAAGGACCCACTTTGTTTTGACGCAGCCGGCAACCGCATTCGTTAAGGAGACCGCCATGAGCCAATTCATAAACGCGAAAGAAGACCTGGTCACCGACGCCATAGACGGGTTGATTGAAACGTCTGGCGGCAGTCTCGTCCGGCTCGATGGGTATCCGCATATCAAGGTCGTGTGCCGCGCCGATTGGGACAAATCGAAAGTGGCTTTGGTGTCTGGCGGCGGCTCGGGCCATGAGCCGGCTCATGCTGGTTTCGTTGGCGCAGGCTTGCTGACGGCGGCGGTCTGCGGGGAGGTTTTCGCATCCCCATCTGTGGATGCCGTGCTCGCCGCAATCCTCGCCGTTACGGGGCAGGCGGGTTGTTTGCTGATCGTAAAGAACTACACCGGGGATAGGCTTAACTTCGGGCTTGCGGCGGAACGCGCGCGCGCCTTCGGGCTGAAGGTTTCAATGGTGATTGTCGATGATGACATTGCATTGCCTGACCTGCCACAAGCGCGCGGGGTCGCGGGCACGCTCTTTGTTCATAAAATTGCAGGCGCTCTGGCCGAAAACGGGGCCGATCTTGACGCCGTCACGGACGCGGCGCGTGCCACGATCGCCGATATGGCATCTATTGGGACGTCCCTCGACACGTGCACCGTTCCGGGCTCCGCCAAAGAAGACCGCATCGCACCGGGCAAGGCTGAGCTTGGCCTTGGCATCCATGGTGAGGCCGGCGTCGAACAGATCGCATTCAAAGACGCCCGCACCGCGATGGATCAGGTTTTGGAAAAGCTCGCGCCCCATATCGCCGACACGCCGCATGTCGCCATTTTGAACAATTTGGGTTCTACGACGCCGTTGGAAATGAGCATTCTGGCGCATGAATTGGCGACCTCTTCGCGGGCCGGGGCCATAAAACACATCATCGGCCCCGGGGCGTTGATGACGTCGCTCGATATGCATGGGTTTTCGGTCTCCGTCCTGCCCGTGACGCCTGAGAACAAGGCGGCCCTTGAAAGCGCGGTTGAACCTTCTGCCTGGCCCGGGATGAAAGCCATAACTCCCGTGGCGCACCGCCCGCTGCCTGATGGGTTGAGCCCGATCAAACCAAACCCGTCTGTCAACGCCGAAACACGCGCCGTTCTGGAAAGGTGCTGCGATCTTTTGGTCTCTTGTGAGGACGACCTGAATGCGCTCGACGCCAAGTCCGGCGATGGCGATACGGGTGCAACTTTGGCAACCGCCGCCCGCGCCTTGAAAAGCCGGCTCGACGACTTGCCCCTCGCCGATGCAACGCAGCTGTTTCGCGCAATTGGCATCGAGCTGAGCCAAACGATGGGCGGCTCCTCCGGTGTCATTCTTGCTATCTTTTTTGAAGCGTCTGGCGATGCCTGCGCGAGCGGCCTTCCGGTACGAAAAGCATTGCTCGCAGGGCTCAACCGCATCAGTCAGGTTGGCGGCGCCCAAGAGGGCGACCGCACAATGATCGACGCGCTTGGACCGGCCTTGAAAGCGATGCAAGGCGGTATCTCCGAGGCCGCGATCGCTGCGCGCGCCGGGGCAGATGCGACCGCCAAAATGACCCGTGCAAATGCAGGCAGGGCGGCCTATGTCCCCGAAAGCAATCTGGTCGGGTTCAATGATCCCGGCGCAGAAGCGGTGGCGCGGCTTTTTGAGCAGCTTGCCAAATAGATGATAGGACGCAGATGAGCGCTAAGGACCGATCAACACCCAAGCCCACGTCGCAAGACGTCGCCCGCGAAGCGCGGGTGAGTTTGGCGACGGTTGATCGTGTCCTCAACAAGCGAGACGGGGTGCGCAAAGCCACAGTCGAGCGCGTTAACAAAGCCATTGAACGCCTGGGCTATGTGCGCGATTTATCCGCCGCAAACCTCGCGCGGCAACGCACATACCGGTTCGTTTTTGTGCTGCCCGACGGCAAGGGGCAGTTTTTGACCGGACTGCGCCACTCGATTTCTGAGGCCGTCAAGAACGCGCTCTATGACCGCATCTCGGCACGGACAATCCTGGTCTCAAGCCGCAATCACACAGCTCTCGCTCAAGAGCTTATGGCGCTCAATCCCGATGAGATTGACGGTCTCGCGATCATGTCTCACGAAACACCTATCGTGCGCGACACGATTGCGCGGCTGAAAAAACATGGCGTCGCGGTGGTCTCGCTGGTCTCGGACCAACCCAATTCCGAGCGTGACCATTTTGTGGGGTTCGACAACCATTCGGCGGGCCGCTCCGCCGGGATGTTGCTGGGCCGCTTTGTCGGCGCCCGCACAGGCAAGGTTGCCGTCGTGGTGACCTCCATGCATGCCCGCGATATGTTGGAGCGGCGCTTAGGCTTTGACACCGTCATGACGGAGCGCTTTCCGAACCTGACCCCGCTGCCAAGTATCGAAGCCTATGACGATCCGGAAGTTGCGCATGCGCTCACCCGCAGATGTCTGCAGGAAAATGACGATGTGGTCGCGATCTATTCAGTTGGCGCCAGTGTGCGCGGCGTGGCCGACGCCATCGTTGAACATAATGCGCCCGAGAGGCTCGTTTGTATCGACCATGAGCTCACCGACAATTCCCGCGACCTGCTGGAGGCCGGGGTGCTCGACGCGGTCATCAACCAAAATACAGGGCATCTCGCGCGCAGCGCTTTGCGGGTGATGCGGGCAAAATGCGACGAGGCCAACGTTCTGGCCTCCCAAGAACATATCCGCATCGAGGTGCTCATTCGCGAAAACCTGCCCCCGCGGGTCTAAGACCAAAAAGATAAACAACAGGAGGGACACTATGAAAACGATAAAAGGCCCAGCACTCTTTCTGGCCCAATTCGCCGGGGACGACGCCCCGTTCAACTCATGGGACGCTATCACCAAATGGGCGGCGGATTGCGGCTATAAAGGTGTCCAGGTTCCCAGCTGGGACGCCCGACTGTTTGATCTCGCCAAGGCCGCAGAAAGCAAGGATTACTGCGACACATTCAAAGGCCAAGCCCGTGAAAACGGCGTTGAGGTCACGGAGCTTTCCACCCATCTTCAAGGCCAGCTGGTCGCGGTGCATCCCGCCTATGACGCGGGCTTTGACGGCTTTGCCGATCCGTCGGTGCACGGCGATCCCAAAGCCCGTCAGGAATGGGCCGTGGATCAAATGATGAAAGCGATTTCGGCCTCCGCGAATATGGGCATCAAGAACCATGTCTCTTTCTCGGGAGCGTTGGCCTGGCCCTATATCTACCCATGGCCACAGCGCCCTGCGGGTCTGGTCGAGACGGCCTTCGACGAGCTCGCCCGCCGGTGGCGTCCCATTCTGGATCATGCGGAGGACAATGACGTCAACATCTGCTACGAGATCCACCCCGGCGAGGATCTGCATGACGGCGTCACCTTCGAGATGTTTCTCGAGCGCGTCGACAACCATGCGCGCTGCAACATGCTCTATGATCCCAGCCACTTTGTGCTGCAATGCCTCGATTATCTCGACAACATCGACATCTACAAAGACCGGATCAAGATGTTCCACGTCAAGGATGCGGAGTTCAATCCGACCGGTCGTCAGGGTGTCTATTCGGGCTACCAGCCTTGGGTCGACCGCGCCGGTCGTTTCCGCTCACTTGGCGACGGGCAGGTCGATTTCGCGGCGATCTTCTCCAAGATGGCGGCAAACGACTTTGATGGCTGGGCCGTCGTCGAATGGGAATGCTGCCTCAAACACCCCGAAGACGGCGCCCGCGAAGGCGCCCAATTCGTCAAGGACCACATCATCCGCGTGACAGAGCGCGCCTTTGATGATTTCGCCGATGGCGGCACCGATGAGGCGGCCAACCGCAAGATGCTCGGGATCGGTTGATGAAAACCGGGTTCAATCTGCTGTTGTGGTGCACAGAGCTTGGCGATGCCGAACTCAAGCGCTGCGAAAGCTTGGCCAAAATGGGCTGGGACGGGGTTGAGGTCCCGCTTTTTGCGGGAACCCCGGCGGACCATGCGGCTCTTGGTGGGCAGCTCGATGATATGGGGCTCGCGCGAACCGCTGTCGGCATTGTGTCGGCAGACGGGGCGGACCCGCTGTCGGACAGTGCCGATGCGCGCCAGAAGGGGATTGACCATTTCAAATGGCTCGCCGATTGCGCCAATGCGTTGGGGGCGGAGGTCTTGTGCGGCCCGCTCACCCAGCCTTTGGCACAGTTCAGCGGGACCGGACCAACTGACGCGGAATGGGCGCGTTTGGTAGACGCTGGCAAAGCATTGGCCGCGCATGCCCAAGGCAGCCCGCTGACCATCGCGGTCGAGCCGCTCAACAGGTTTGAATGCTACGCGCTCAACACCGCCGACCAGGCCGCAAAGCTGGTAGCGGAGGTTGGGGCCGACAATTACGGCTATTTGTTCGACAGCTTCCACGCCAATATCGAGGAGAAGGACCCGTGGGGTGCGTTGCGCAAGAATGCGCAGGCGATGACCCATGTCCATGTCTCCGAGAATGACCGTGGGACGCCGGGGGCCGGACATATCGACTTTGTGGAAATGTTCAAAACGCTGCGGCAGGTTGGCTGGGATGGCTGGCTGACGGTAGAGGCGTTCGGGCTGGCTTTGCCCGACATTGCGGCTGCGACGAAAGTCTGGCGGCCGCTTTTTGACGATGACGAGCAGCTTGCGCGCGACGCGTTGACGCTGTTGCAAACCAATTGGAAGAACGCGGCTTAAGCTGCAAGGGAGGATAGGACTATGGGCAATCGGATCAGGCTTGGCATGGTGGGCGGCGGCAATGACGCCTTTATCGGCGGGGTGCACCGCATCGCGTCCCGCATTGATGACCGCTATGAGCTGGTTGCGGGCGCATTGTCATCTACGCCGGAGAAGGCCAAAGCCTCGGGGGAGGCTCTGGGCCTGCCGCGCATCTATGATGACTTTAAGCAAATGGCGATCCGGGAGGCCCGGCTAAAAAACGGGATTGAGGCCGTCGCCATCGTGACGCCAAATCATGTCCATTACGCCGCTGCACGCGAATTTCTGAAACGCGACATTCACGTCATCTGCGACAAACCGCTGACCTCGACCTTGTCGGACGCGAAAAAGCTGGTGAAGGCCGCGGAAAGTTCAAACGCGCTTTTCATCCTGACCCATAATTACACGGGCTACCCGATGGTTCGCCAAGCGCGTGAGATGGTCGCGGATAGAAAAATTGGCAAAGTGCGCGTTGTCCAGGTCGAATATCCGCAAGACTGGCTCACGCAGGAAGAGACGTTCAAACAGGCTGAATGGCGCACTGATCCGGCGCGGTCCGGGGCGGGCGGCTCGACGGGTGATATCGGAACCCACGCACATAATCTGGCGCGTTTCATCACCGGGTTGGAAGTCGAAAGCTTGGCGGCTGATCTCAGCGCTTTCGTGCCGGGCCGTCAGGTTGATGACAATGGCCATGTGATGCTGCGGTTTGAAGGTGGCGCCAAGGGGATGTTGTGGTGCAGCCAAGTGGCGCCGGGCAATGAGAACGCTTTGCGTATCAGGGTTTATGGCGAAAAGGGTGGGCTTGAATGGGCACAGGAGGACCCAAACTACCTCTGGTACACGCCCTTTGGGGAGCCAAAGCAGCTCATCACGCGCAATGGTTCGGGCGCAGGGGGCGCTGCCGCACGGATGAGCCGGATACCCCCTGGACATCCCGAAGGCTATCTTGAGGCCTTCGCAAATATCTACAGCGAAGCCGCCAATGCGATTGAAGCGCATCGCGCTGGCAGCGACAGGCCAGCCGACGTCGTCTTCCCGAATATCTCGGATGGGCTGCGCGGGGTAGAGTTTGTCGATGCCTGTGTCCGCTCTTCGGCGCGAAATGCGGCTTGGGTTAAGCTCTAACGTGTTGCGCGCGGGCCCTTTATGGGGGCCCGGCGCAGGGCATGCCTAGTAGCAGGCAATAATCAGCAAGTTTGATCCCTAGACCAACTCGGCGTCGGTCATGATCTCCACCAGCGATGGTCCGGGATGGGCCAACGCGTCGCGCATGGCGGCCTCCAGCTCAGCGGCATCCGTTACCTTGATGCCATGACCGCCACAAAGACGGGCAAAGGCTGCGAAGGACGGGTTGTGCAAATCCGTCTCCCAAACTGGCCACTCACCTGAGCGTTGCTCCTTCGAGATTTTCCCAAGCTCGCCATTGTGCAGCAAAATATGGGTGATGTTCATGCCGTATTTGACCGCCGTGGTGAAATCCATTGGGTACTGGCCAAAGCCCCCGTCGCCTGAAATCGACACAACCTTGCGGCCTTTGAGCGAAGCGATGTCCTGCGTTGCAGCCCATGCCCCCATGGCGGCCGGAAAGCCGAACCCGATTGAGCCGAGATAGCCCGACATCAGCACCCGTTGACTGCCCTTGGTCTCAAGGTACCGGCCAAAGGAATAGGTGTTGTTGCCGACATCCACTGCGAAGATCGTGTCGTCAGGAACAAGCTGGCCCAATGTGTCAAAGATTGCGAAGGAATGGATGCCGTGGCCCAGATCCTCCTGTAGGCGATGGTGCTTCTCACGGCGCCAAATGTCCCAACGTTCCGCCAACTCGGTGATCTGGTCATCGGCCTCGGGGTTTTGGGTGCTGCTGTCTTGGATGGCGTCGCAGAAGGCTCCAACGTCGCCCCAAATGGGCAGGGTCACGGGGTGGAATTTGCCCAATTGCATCCGCTCATGGTCGACTTGAATGGTGGGTTTGCCGGGGTTGATTCCGGTGTGGTTTGAAAAGCTGGTGCCAAGGGCGAGGATCAGGTCGGCCTCATTCATGAACCAACTCGCAATCGGCGTGCCGGAGCGGCCCAGAACCCCGCCTGCATTTGGGTGGTCGTCCGCGATAAGGCCTTTGGCCTTGAATGTTGTCATCACCGGCATGCCAAGCTTGCTTGCAAGTGCCACAATGTCATCGCGCATCGGATAGGCGCCATGCCCCACGACAATGATGGGCCGTTTGGCCGCGGCGATCATCTCGGCGGCTTTTGCGACCTCACTAGGGGCCGGTTGCACAGCGGCGGCGGTGACGCGCCCGTCCGGCCCGCCGGCCTTCTTGTCTGACGGGTTGGTCTGGATGTCATCGGGGAAAATCAGATGCGAGACATTCTGCTCGACAATCGCCGTTTTGCAGGCCAGCGAGGCCAGCTCCGCGTGGTTTGAGCTGCCCAAGACGGGCTGCGAAAAAGCCGTCACCGCGTCGAAGGCCGATTTCAGATCAATGTCCTGAAACGCGCCGGGCCCCATCACTTGGGTCTGCACCTGGCCCGTCAGCGCCAAAACTGGCGCGCGGTCCACCTTCGCGTCCCACATGCCGGTCAAAAGGTTCGTGGCGCCCGGCCCCGCAATGGTCAGGCAGGCCGCCGGTTTGCCGGTCAACTTGCCATAGGCGGAGGCCGCAAACGCCGCCGCGCCCTCATGCCGGATGCCGTAGTAGCGCAGCTTCTTGTCGCCCACGGCCAGCCGGATCGCGTCTGCAAGGCCAAGGTTTGAATGTCCAACCATCCCGAAAACCGACTGAACGCCCCAATTGGTGAGTGTCTCAACCATCACGTCTGTGACCGTCCGCCCATGCTCCGGCTCCGGCGCGATGCCCACAAAAACATCGCCGTCGCGGATGTCGACAGGGTAGGTCTCTTGGCCCGAATCCTCATGCCCGCCGGGTGGTTTTCCTGTCAGAGGGTCGAAATCCCAGCCGTGCCAAGGGCACCGGATCCAGCATTTGTCGTCGATCCCTTTTTCAATGGAGCCCTCGCCAAGCGGGCCGCGCTGGTGCGGGCAGTGGTTGTTCATCGCGGCCCATTGGCCGTCGAAATGGACCAAGCAAATTGACGTCGTGCGCGCCGTGACGGTCTTCACGCGCCCTTCGGGCAGGTCGTCCACATGGGCCACACGGATCCAATCCAAAGTGTCGTCAGCCATCGTCTTCTCCTGTGTCAGCGGGGGCCGTGAGGCGGTCATAAAGTTTCTGGGCCCAGGTCAGAATGACAAAGCAGCCAACGGCCCAAATCAGCAGTTCGAACGGTGCGGCGTCGGTGCCCCGCAGCCAACGGCCCAAAAGCGCGCCTTGGGGGCGCAGCTCTTCGACGCCAAAGAGCCCTGCGCGCGGCCAAAGGGACAAGAACCAGAACCGCGACACGTAGAAAAAGACGACAGACAGTATGGCCACCAGCACCATCGTCAGGACGCGGCGGGTCATTGCGTCAGCTCCAATGTGTCCGGATCAATCGCAAAAACCAATAGGTCGCCGCGCCGCTCAACCTCCCCCTCGACGGAGACAAACTGCGCCACATAGTCATAGACAGCGCTTGGCAGGGCGCTGCCATCGGGCCCGGTGATCAACAGAAATTCATCGCCGTCGACAGGCTGGGTTGAGACGAAAACGGGCGGCACGCCGCCAATCAGGCACAGGTTCGCGCATGCCTTATGGGCCAGACCGCGCCCGGGCCGCATCGCGCCTGCCAGACATTTCCCATCGCAAATCTCACCGGCCAGCTTCCAACGGCCCAAAGGCTGCGTCTCTTGCGCAGGCGCGTCACCTTCGGCGGCCTGAAGCCCGTTTCGCCCGCCGCGCAGTTGCAGCATGTTCAGATCGCCGCGCTCAAGTACGATGCCAGACACCTGCGCCAATTGCCCTTCCAACGGGATGGCGCGCGCCTCGACATTGCTTTTGCCCTGACCGGCCAGCATCAGTGTTGTGCCTGGCAAAATGCGGTCATTGCCTTGTGTGACGCGCACAAGCGGGTAGGGGGTCAGCTCAATCACGCCCGTCACGGTTTGGCGGCCATAATCGAAGCGGAACGCGCCGGGCCCGGGATCATCTTGCGACACGCCCATCGTCAGACCAACGGCGGCAAACCCTGCGATAAACAGAACAATAGCGGCAACGAGGAAGGTGCGCAGCCCACCCGGTGCCGCCAGGTAGCCTACAAAAAATGGCTTGTTGGACTGGCTCATGCGGTCGCCCTCGCTGCGGGAAGTGGCACGGGGTCAACGGGCGTTCCGGGCGCGTTGGCATTGACGTCAACCCGCACCCGCGTGCCGTCGAGCCGCAGGTTGTATGTCGGAACCATCTCGGTGAACGGCGCGGGCGAACGTCCCGTTCGCACGTCATATTGAAACCCATGCCACGGGCAGGTCACGAGGCAATCGAGAATGCGCCCCTCGCCCAAGGGCCCGTTTTGATGCGCGCAGGCGTTCGAAATCGCGCTGAGCTGGCCGTCCATCAAAAACACGGCGACGCGCTCGCCATTGGGCAGCAGTTTGATCTTGGCAAAGCCCTCGGTCATCTCGCTTGCGTCGCAGATATCGACCCATTGCCCTGGCGTGCCAGCAATCTCTGCGGCTTTGCGCCGTTCATGCAAAGCGGCCAAAAGATGCGTGATCCCGACGGCGGCGGCCCCGGCTATAAACAGGACGGTAAAACCTTGGTTCTGCTGATCTTGTAAAATACCCAGGCTGACATGCGCCACCACGGCGATATAGGCAGGGTAGATCAGGTAGTGGATGCGCTTCCAAACCGGCGGGGTCAAGAATTTCATCCAGAAATCATGGCTCGTCGCGGCCAGAATGATCAACACGATCAGGGCAAAAATGCCAAAGACCTCAAACGGGAACCCAGCGGTTTGACCAAAGCTGGTATTGGCAAAAAGCAGCGCCTCATATTTGTCGGACATTGAGAAGGCGAAATACCAGTCCAGTATGTAGGACGCGTGCGTCAGCGCTACAAAGACGGTCATGACGCCGAAATGACGGCGGTTATAGAGCAGCGGCAGAAAGCGCTCATCGAGCCGCGCGAGCGGGCCAATGCATAAGATCACCGTCAGCATCAAAAAGGCGCAGGCCCCGAATGCCCTCGCATTGTGCACCTGTGGGTTTATGGCACGTTCATGGCTGAGTATGCTCGGAGAGGCGGAGAGAAATATCCAAAGAAACAGGCCAACGCCTGCAAGCATCACACCATCATAAATCCATTTGTTGCGGTTCCACTGAACGGGGACGTACTTGACGCTCATTGCGATGTCTCCGCGGGTTGCGACAGCTGCATAGGCGCAATCTGGCCGGGCCAGGTCTGGCGTAGGTTCAGGCCCGCCAGGATGATCACACAGATCGCGAGCGGCAGGATCATCCCCACCGCGAAATGCGCCTTGCGCGGCGGTTGGTAGCGTTTTGCGGGGGCTTCGCTGCCGGTCTCATAGATATGCCAACGCCACAGCACGAGCGGCCAGATCACCAAGACCCCGGGGATCAGAAGCGGGCGAAACACATAGGCCCCCCGTGCATCCTCGTCGATCCGGTCCATGCCGATTGTCAAAAACACGGCCGCGACTATTGCGCCAATGCTGCCCCAGATGCGCAGGCCAAGCAGGATTGCTTCGGCTTGGTTCAAGACAGGCCTCCATAAGCAACGCCCGAAAGAGACGCGATGTCTTTTTTCCATGTGGTCAAGTCATCGCGGTTGAATTTGTTGAGATGATCATGCCCGCAGGCGCGCGCCATGACCTGCATCAGCTCGGTCGAGGCATCAAAGAAATTTGCGAGCTGCTTGGCCGATTTCTCGACGATAATCCGGCTGACCAAATCGGGCCTTTGGGTCGCAATACCAACCGGACAATTGTTGGTGTGGCAGGCGCGCATCGCCAGACACCCGATCGCCTGCATCGCCGAATTTGACACCGCAATCGCGTCCGCGCCGAGCGCCATCGCCTTGACGAAATCGGCAGGTTTGCGAAGCCCGCCCGTGATCACCAAGGTGATGTCATCCCGGCCCATCTTGTCGAGATGCGCGCGGGCCCGCGCCAGCGCCGGGATCGTGGGGACCGAGATATTGTCGCGGAAGATAACAGGTGCGGCACCCGTGCCGCCGCCACGGCCATCAAGGATGATATAGTCCACGCCGACCGCAAGTGCCGCGTCGATGTCCTTCTCGATATGTTGTGCGCTAAGCTTATAGCCGATGGGGATACCGCCCGTCCGGTCGCGCACCTCGTCGGCGAACGCTTTGATCTGGGAGACATCTTTCCAGTCGGGAAAGCGCGGTGGCGAGATGGCGGAGGTGCCAGGCTCAAGCCCGCGCACCTCCGCGATCTTGCCTTTTACTTTTTCGCCGGGCAGATGGCCGCCCGTTCCGGTTTTTGCCCCTTGGCCGCCTTTGAAATGGAAGGCCTGCACCTTGTCGAGCTTGTCCCAGCTAAACCCAAACCGGCCCGAGGCCAGCTCATAGAAGTAGCGCGAATTGGCCTCTTGCTCCTCGGGCAGCATACCGCCCTCGCCAGAGCAGATGCCGGTGCCTGCCATCTCCGCGCCCACGGCCAGCGCCAGTTTGGCGGGCTCGGACAAAGCGCCGAAGGACATGTCTGAGACAAAAAGCGGGGTCTTCAGCCGCAGCGGCTTTTGCGCGTTTGGGCCGATGATCACCTCGGTCCCGACCGGGTCCTCATCAAGCAGCGGCGGCGTGGCCAGTTGTGCCGTGATGATTTGGATGTCGTCCCAATCCGGCAGCTCGGCGCGCGGCACCCCCATCGAGGTTACGGCGCCATGGTGGCCGGTCTTGCTGAGCCCGTCGCGCGCATATTGCTGGATCAGGCCGGTATAGGGCTCCTCAGCCGTACCATGCGCCGTGTCGGCGTAAAGGCCGAGATAGGCGTCGCGGTTGAAAGGCTGCGGGTTGTCCTCGGCCCAGGCGGCGATCTCGTCGGCGTCAACGCAAATTTCGTCGCCCTCGACCCAAGAGACAAACTTCGGCAGCTTTTCGTCATTGGCGTAGGCGGAGACGCCCGTGTCGAGCCGGTAGTCCCAGTTATGGACGCCGCAAATCAAATCCTTGCCGCGCACAAACCCGTCCGACATCAACGCGCCGCGGTGCAAACAGCGCCCGTAAAAGACCGAAATTTCGTCATCGAAGCGGACGACGACCAGATCAACCTCGCCCACAATTGCGTATTCGGGTGACCGGTCTGCCAGCGCGCTGGATTTGAAGATTGCGGTTTTCTGCATTGGGCGTCCTTTGCTCACGGGTCGGGCATATCGGTGGCGTGCAATTTGTCTATTGGTCCCACGGTCTTGACCCAACGTCCATACCCTTGGACGGACGGCCCGGTTTTGTGTTCGCGCAGCGGCTTTCGCGCGGGCCAGCCGTTCAAGGCGGAAAAAGGGAAGAAAGCTGGTATTGGGCATTGAGCTTCCAGTCACTGGAAGGTCTATATAGGCACGAGTATCCAAAACAACCGACGAATCATGACCCACACAACTCTCAGTATCGAAGGCATGTCTTGCGCGTCCTGCGTGGGCCGGGTGGAGAAATCGCTGGCCGCCCTGGATGGGCTGTCGGATGTCTCCGTCAACCTCGCCTCGGAAACCGCGCGGTTCAAAACGGCGGGGCCTGAGACGGTGCAAGCGGCGGCGGCGGCGCTGGACGCGCTTGGCTACCCCGCGCGTGCCACAAAGGTCACGTTGAACATGGCATCGATGAGCTGCGGGTCTTGCGTCGGGCGGGTCGATAAAGCGCTTTCAGCGGTCCCGGGCGTGGTGTCGGTGAATGTTAACCTCGCTTCAGAAACCGCAACCGTCACCTATTTGGACGGCGCAACATCGCTTTCCGAGATAATGGCGGCCCCAGCGGCTATCGGCTACGAGGCCGCGCTTGCTGAGCCCGCGGGCAATCGCTCACGCACGGACCGCAAGGCGGATGAAGCGAATGGCCTGCGCCGCAATGTCATGCTCGCCGCGATCATGACCCTACCGGTTTTTGTGTTGGAGATGGGGGCCCATCTCAGCCCGGCCTTCCATATGGCGATTGAGGCCAGCATCGGCATGCAAGCCTCTTGGGCGCTCCAGTTTATACTGGCGAGCGTTGTTTTGTTTGGGCCCGGACGCCATTTCTTCACCAAAGGCGTGCCCGCGCTTTTGCGGGGCGCGCCGGATATGAATTCCCTCGTGGCACTCGGCACAGGCGCGGCGTGGAGCTATTCGGTCATCGCCACATTCGCCCCAACCCTGCTGCCAGATGGGGTGCGCGCCGTCTATTTTGAGGCCGCTGCCGTTATCGTCGTGCTCATCCTCGTCGGGCGTTGGTTGGAGGCGCGTGCCAAAGGGCGCACCGGTGCCGCGATCCAAGCGCTTCTTGGGCTGCAGGCCCGCCAAGCACGCGTCCTGCGGGACGGCGAAACCCGGGATATCGACATAGAGGCGCTTGTGGTCGGTGACACTGTTCTGGTCCGCCCGGGCGAGCGGATCGCTGTCGACGGTGACGTTGTGGACGGGTCCAGCAATGTCGACGAAAGCATGATCACGGGGGAACCTGCGCCGGTCGCAAAGGCGGCGGGGGCTACCGTAACAGGCGGCACGGTCAATGGCGCTGGTAGCTTGACCTTTCAGGCCTCGCGCGTCGGTGCTGACACCACGCTCGCGCAGATCATTCGTATGGTCGAAGAGGCGCAAGGCGCCAAGCTGCCGATCCAGGGCCTCGTAAATCGGGTGACGCTTTGGTTCGTGCCTGCTGTCATGGCGCTGGCACTGCTCACGGTGTGTGTCTGGTTGTTTTTCGGCCCCGAACCGGCGCTGACCTATGCGCTGGTTGCTGGGGTTTGCGTTCTCATTATTGCGTGTCCTTGCGCAATGGGATTGGCAACGCCCACTTCGATCATGGTTGGCACGGGACGCGCCGCAGAGATGGGGGTTCTCTTTCGTAAGGGCGATGCGCTGCAAGCCCTGTCAGATGTAGATGTCATAGCCCTTGATAAAACCGGGACAGTGACGGAGGGGCAGCCGACCCTCACCGATATTGTGCTCGCGGATGGCTTTGAACGTGACACGGTTCTTGGCATGGTTGCCGCCGTTGAGGCGCAGTCAGAACATCCTATCGCTGAAGCCATTTTGCGCGGCGCGCAGGACGAGCGGATTGAGGTTCTCCCTGCGTCAGGCTTCCGCTCCTATACCGGGTATGGCGTCACGGCCTCGGTCCAAGGTCACGACGTCATGGTCGGCGCAGATCGCTACATGACGCGCGAAAACGTCGATATATCACCGCTTGTCGCCGCAGAAACTGATCTCGCAAGTCGCGGTCGGACCGCGCTCTACGCCGCCATTGATAACAAGTTGGCGGCTGTTATTGCGGTGGCCGACCCGGTGAAATCCGCAAGTTGCGCGGCCATCATGGCTTTGAAGGCGCGTGGCTTCGACATAGCCATGATCACCGGCGACAAGCGCGAGACGGCTGATGCCATCGCGCGGGAGACCGGGATTGATCACGTGATCGCGGGCGTTTTGCCGCACGGTAAGGTCGCAGCTCTCGATCGGCTCAAGGCTGGCGGGCGCAAAATCGCTTTTGTCGGCGACGGCATCAATGATGCACCTGCGCTTGCACATGCCGATGTCGGGATTGCCATCGGTACCGGGACGGATGTGGCCATTGAAAGCGCCGATGTCGTTTTGATGTCAGGCGATTTGCGCGGCGTTGTGAACGCCGTTGATGTGTCGAAACGGACGATGTCGAATATCCGTCAGAATTTGATCTGGGCGTTTGGGTATAACGTCGCGCTGATCCCGGTGGCGGCAGGTGTGCTTTACCCAGGCTTTGGGCTGCTCTTGTCACCTGCCATTGCCGCGGGCGCTATGGCGCTGTCTTCGGTGTCGGTCTTGGCAAATGCGCTGCGGCTGCGCCGCCTGCGCCCCGCTATGCATGACAGGCCAAAATCTGACCCGCCGCAAAGACACGCGCAGACACAACCGGCAGAATAGGAGGCATTGCATAGCATGAATATTGGAGAAGTCGCAGAGCGTTCAGGCCTGCCGCAAAAGACCATACGCTACTACGAGGATATCGGCTTGGTGCGACCGCAGCGCAGCGAAAATGGCTACCGTGCCTTCCGTGACGCCGATTTGCATAAGCTGGCCTTTCTTGGTCGCGCACGCGCCCTCGGATTTTCGATTGAAGATTGCCGCACCCTTTTGGGGCTTTATGAGGATGAAAGCCGCGAAAGCGCGCAGGTCAAAACACTCGCAGAGCAGCATCTCAGCGCGATTGACGACAAGATCGCGCAGCTCCAAGGGATGCGCAAAACCCTGTCCCATCTTGTCGAGGCATGCCACGGAGATAACCGCCCCGATTGCCCCATCCTGACGGATCTCTCGGGCACTGTTTCCTAGGGTTCCGGTCCGGAAGTTCAGGTGATTAGGCAGGCGCGAAAAAGACCTTTCCAAATCCTTAACAATTCAGACAATTTCTATGTATTTCAGTGTGTTGTAAGATTCCCCGCATGCGGGGCGGGGCCAAAATCAGGCGCGGTGCGCCCCGTCGGCCAGTGATTTTACGAAGGACAGCACCTCAGCGGGGCTCTCCCCATCGGCAATTTTTTGGACAATCGCCGAGCCCACAACAGTCCCATCTGCGACCCCCGCGATCGCCTCAGCACTCTCCGGGGTTTTTACTCCAAAGCCCACGATAATTGGCAGGTCAGTGCTCTCTTTCATCCGTGCCACCTCCGGCGCAACATCCCCGGCCTGCGCCTCAGCCGCCCCCGTGATGCCCGTGATCGAGACATAATAAACGAACCCCGAGGTATTCTGCAGCACCTTCGGCAGCCGCTTTGCATCCGTCGTCGGCGTCGCGAGCCGAATGAAGTTCAACCCCGCCGCCTGCGCCGGAATACACAGCTCGCTGTCCTCCTCGGGCGGAAGGTCCACAATGATCAGCCCGTCAACACCCGCGTCCTTCGCATCACTGAGAAACCGTTCAACGCCATGGCTATAGACCGGATTGTAATACCCCATAATGACGATCGGTGTCATAGCATCGCCCTCTCGGAAGCTACGTACCATCTGGAGCGTCTTTTCCAGCGTCATCCCGGCCTCAAGCGCGCGCTGCCCGGCCAGTTGAATGGTCGGGCCATCCGCCATCGGATCGGTAAAGGGCAAGCCAAGCTCAATAATATCCACCCCTGCCGCTGGCAGACCTTTGACGATTTCAAGCGAGGTTTCATAGTCTGGATCAGACGCCATAACATAGGTCACAAAGGCCTTCTTGCCGTCAGCATTCAGCCGGGCGAAAGTGTCGTCAATGCGGGTCATGGGCGTCTCCAGATTTGCAGGCATCGTTCTGCCGCAAGCGGCGGGGATGTTCAATCGCCCAATCGTGCCTATATGTGGTTCATGAACTATGTACTGGCCCTTTTCCTGCCCCCGCTTTCGATCCTGCTGCTTGGTCGGGTTTTTCTTTCGATCTTCGTGTTCCTGATCTGGGTCCCGGCTTTGATATTCTCGGGAGGCCTGACGCACCCGATGTTTATCGCTTTGGCTTGGCTGTTGATCTTTCAATCTCAAGAAGATCGACGCGCCCGCTGAGGCTTGCGCGCGCGCGGCCTTGGCCCTAGGTAGCGGCAAGCGAAAACGAAGGAGCGCGAGATGGGTTTCAAAATGGGCATCGTCGGCTTGCCAAATGTCGGTAAATCGACACTCTTCAACGCGCTGACTAAAACCGCCGCCGCCCAGGCCGCGAATTTTCCGTTCTGTACGATTGAGCCAAATATCGGCGAGGTCGCCGTCCCCGACGCGCGGCTCGATAAGCTTGCCGAAATTGCCTCATCCAAGCAAATTATCCCTGCCCGTATGACCTTCGTGGACATCGCGGGGCTGGTGAAAGGCGCCTCCAAAGGCGAGGGGCTGGGCAATCAGTTTCTGGCCAATATACGCGAAACGGACGCGATCGCCCATGTGCTACGTTGCTTTGAGGATGGTGACATCACCCATGTCGACGGCCGCGTGAACCCGGTGGAAGACGCGGAAACCATCGAAACCGAATTGATGCTGGCCGATCTGGAATCTATCGAAAAGCGCCTCGTCAACATCGTGCGCAAAGTGCGTGGGGGCGACAAAGAGGCCGTGCAACAGGAGCGTCTCTTGAAAGCTGCGGGGGAGGCGTTGGAAAACGGCAAACCCGCGCGCAGCGTCGAGGTAGACGACGACGATCTGAAGGCGTGGAAAGGTCTGCAACTTCTCACGACCAAACCTATTCTCTATGTCTGCAATGTGGACGAAGGCTCCGCCGCTGACGGCAATGAGTTTTCGGCAAAAGTTGCGGAAATGGCTGCCGCGCAAGGGGCCGGAACAGTTGTAATCTCTGCCCAGATTGAGGAAGAGATTTCCCAGCTTGAGGACGAAGAGGCCACGATGTTCCTTGAGGAGATGGGGCTGGACGAAGCCGGGCTCGACCGACTGATCCGCGCCGGCTACGAGCTGCTGAAACTAGAGACCTACTTTACAGTCGGGCCGAAAGAGGCACGTGCCTGGACCATCAAAAACGGAACCTCAGCGCCTAAAGCCGCGGGTGTCATCCATGGCGATTTTGAAAAGGGCTTTATTCGTGCCGAGACGATTGCGTTTGACGACTTTGTGGCTCTCGGCGGCGAACAACCGGCGAAAGAAGCTGGCAAAATGCGGGCAGAAGGAAAGGGCTATACCGTCAAAGACGGTGACGTGCTTCATTTCCTGTTTAACAACTAGCGCTTCGCCAAGTGGAACCTAGCGGTATGGGCCCAGTCGTTGAGCGCTACGATCACGCCCATCTGCCGCGCTATGAGATACTCACCCGCTTTGCTGACTTTCATCTGGGGGGCGCCTCCGAGCTGGACGGGGCGTTCTGAACGGGCCTTTAAAAAACCGTTTGTATTCATTGAGATGACAACGCGTTTGTAGTCGGTCAGCCGCTCTAGATATGCGCGTGCCCGCTTTGCCTCGTAAGGAGTCGTGCCGATATGTTTGATCATACGATGTAGCGCGGTACGACAGCTATCAGCCAGCATTGCATCAAGTTGCATGTTTGGCCCACGCTTCAAAAAACGAGCTCGGTTTTCGAAATAGTTGCATGTTCGTGCCAGCGGATCAGCCTG
Source organism: Pseudomonadota bacterium (assembly GCA_039030615.1). Classification (GTDB taxonomy): domain Bacteria; phylum Pseudomonadota; class Alphaproteobacteria; order Rhodobacterales; family Rhodobacteraceae; genus Litoreibacter. The sequence goes on from JBCCDV010000007.1 coordinate 73,452, forward strand.
TAGCCCGTGCCATGGCGAGCCCGCGAGACTTGGCTGTGACACGCCAAGGCTGATCAAAAAGACAAAAATATAAAATTTGGCCACGCAAATACCTCCTAGTAGTTGGCCGAAAACCGAGGCAGCCCCGGGAATATATCATAAAATGTCATAAAATCGTTACAATATTATTGAGGCGATTTTTTGACCTGCATGAGACAGGCGCGATCTGTACTTGCGGAGCCAGCCTGACGCCGCTAAACGGGCAAGTGGAGACGTGGCCGAGTGGTCGAAGGCGCTCCCCTGCTAAGGGAGTAGGCCCGGAAGGGTCTCGAGGGTTCGAATCCCTTCGTCTCCGCCACTATACCTTTTTCGTTGGTTTGATTGGGCCGCCTTGGGCGGCCTTTTTGCTTTGTTTCATTGAATTTTTGCGAAATTTTGTTTTCGCTCGATTTCTTTTGATACGTCTCGTATGCTTGTCTTGAGTGGTATATAATGTGGTATTTTCAAATGACGGCGCTGACCGGGAAGTTAACTAAGAAGCTAGTGGAGAACCTAGGGCCGGGTCGTCATGGCGATGGCAACGGGCTTTACCTAGTTGTTGATCCGTCCGGTGCGCGGCGCTGGATTGTGCGGGTGGTGGTAAAAGGCCAGAAGAACAAGAAAGGCGCACCATTGCGCACTGATTTCGGTTTGGGTGGTGCTGACATCGTTACCATCAATCAAGCCCGCGACCGGGCTCTGGAATATCGGCGGATGGCAAAGCAAGGGCTGAACCCTCGTTTTAATGCCACCCGCGAGATACCAACATTCGAAGAGGTAGCGCAACAAGTGCATATCGACCGAATGCCGACTTGGAAGAACGCCAAGCATGGCCAACAGTGGATCAACACGCTGCGCGACTATGCCTTTCTTAAGATTGGACGCATGCCGATTGATAGCATTGGCCAGCCCGAGGTCTTGATGTGCATTTCCCCGATCTGGATCGACAAACATGAAACAGCCCGCCGCTTGGCCCAGAGGATCAAGATTGTGTTAGATGTGGCCAAATCCAAAGGCTTCCGCGATGGCGAGAACCCGATCACAGCGATCAAAGACGCTCAAGTCCTCCCAAGGGTTACCAAGAAGCCAAAGCACCACAAAGCAATGCACTGGAAAGAGGTGCCAGCAATCTACGCCAACCTCAAAACTCGCAACGCTATGGCGGCAAAGGCGCTGATGTTTACATGTTTGACTGGATCAAGAACCGGTGAAGTGCTGGGTCTGCAATGGGGGGAGATAGACTTCGAAGCCCGTCTCTGGACCTGCCCCGAGGAGCGCATGAAAACCGGCATCGCCCATCGAGTGCCGCTGACCGATGAGATGCTTACGATCCTTGAGCCGTTAAAGGCGCTGAGGTCAGACTACGTGTTTGAAGGTCAGAAGCGGCACAAGCCGCTATCGAATATGTCGATGTTGATGCTGCTGCGGCGGATGAAGGTCGATGGCGTGACTGTGCACGGCTTCCGCTCTACGTTCCGTGACTGGGCCTCAGAGGTTGCTAATGCGCCACGTGAGGTGGCAGAGATAAGTTTGGCCCACAAGGTTGGCTCTGACGTAGAGCGCGCTTATGCGCGTTCTAATCTGCTCGAGAGACGGCGCGTGCTGATGAGGCAGTGGTCTGGATATGTCAGCGGTGGCTTGAAAGGGGACGTTTAGGGTGATCGCGATCCCAATAAATGAACGTGAGTTACATGCTATCGTACTTCTCCACATTGCCTTGAGCGAAGAGAATAGCGAGCTAAGAGATGCAGCGATCAGGTGCTTTAGACACGAGATAATAGCAACAACCATTGCGCTACTGTTAAAAGAATGCGGTCCTGATTGGCCTGCTGAGCCTGAAAATACTGACCTTGTAAAATGGATCGCTGCTACCACCGCAGAACGACAAGAGGCGGGTCATGCGGTTGAAGCAATAAGGATGCGATGTAGGGCAAATAACCAACGAAAACTCCATGTAGCTGAGCTTATCGGAAAAAGCGTAATCGAGTCGATCAGTTCTGGGAGGTTCGCGGGGGTTCAATCGCCCAAGGGAATATTGGCGCAGGTAGCTGACAAAGCCAAGGAGGCTAGTTTCAGCGGTGCCGGGGACAAAGATACCCTTCGGAAAGTCTGGAATCCTATCGAGGCGTCGTTCACTTGGGCATAGCGCTTGATTATTGTCAGGACCACCCAACCGAAACAATGAATGTAATTCATTTAGCCGAGCAAGCTCGCCACCTGCTTAGCGAACATTGCCCCAAAGGGTCTAAGAAACCCTATGTCGATCCGAGCGAGCAAATAAAGTTTGTATATTTATCAATGCTTTCAGGTCCCCGATTTCTAATTCGGGGACTGCCATTCTATGTGAGTTAGCGGCACTCATTTGTTTCAATTCATAGCAATGGAAGGAACTCGCAACGTGCTCACGCTTTTTGAAAACAATCGAAACTACGTTCTCGGCGATCCCGAACTTGACCTGATTGGAGACCGCGAAAAACTTGCCCAATGGCGTCACAAAAACATGGGGTCTCCGTTCTATAAGCTTGGTCGCAAGGTGATTTACCGTGGAACTGATCTCAATGCTTGGGCGGAGGCGTGTAGGGTCGACCCAAGTGCGCAGGAACAGCCCTGATGCGCCGTTTGCCAGAGAAACCGCCAATCCGACTCCGAATGCTAACCACCGCAGCAAAAACTCTTTGTAGCGCGTTTTCGCATCCCTGTTTTGGTTCCCGGAACGACTGCGGCTACCCGCTTGTTTTTTGCTCGTTTGGTGGCCGGTATGTCTGACAAATCCGTCCAAGCTGATCTGTTCGATACTATTTCAGGTCCTGCAGCTCTACACCGACCCGTGGCCAAGCAACCGAGTTATGAGCCCAAGCCTCGACGACCTTCCAGGAACGAAGCTGACGAAGCCTTTCTGTCCGTAGATCAGATCATGCGGCGATACTCGATCGCGCGTGCAACCGTTTGGCGCTGGGTGAAAGCGAATTCTGACTTCCCAGAGCCAGTGAAATTGTCGCGCGGCACTAGCCGCTGGCGTTTGAGTGACCTTGTCGCATTTGATCGCGCCAGAGAGAACGGATCGGTCCGCAAAAAACGCAGCGTTTCCGAACGATCTACGAAGATTTTGAAGAAGCGGTGTACTTCATGAGCCGCTCCTACAAAAATATCAAACCAAAGAAACACTTTGTCTATTCGGTGGACGACCTGATGAAGCTGTTTGGGGTCTGCAGAAACACCATTTCAAACTGGGTCAAAGAGGGGCTCAAACCGTCGGACGCATCTCATCCCTATGTGTTCCGTGGCTCAGAGGTGAAACGTTTCCGAGACGCCCGGCACCTTCGGAGTGCAAAGCCACTTCGTATCGGTCAGTTCGGTTGCTTTGTTTGTAAGGAGAGAGTCTTTCCAAAGACTTCGACGGTCAGTCGGGTGCAAATGAAAAACGGCACAATTGGGCTCTGGGCACGATGTCCGAACTGCGGAGGATGTGTGACAAAGATAGCAAATAAGGCTGATTGCGACAGGATTATGCAATGTGTCGTTACCAATACCAACTTAGACTCCCTAGACGAAGAAAGCGGATCGACCGAAGTTGGTCTTGGGACAGTTAGCCGACCTGAAAGTCCAGACTTCTATCTTTTGAACGATCGTATCCTGCATGAATGGCTCAACTATGGGGGCCGATGGTCCCTCAAAACGATCGAGGCGAAGCTGGCTGCGATCCGGCAGTTTGAAGAGTTTTGCGGCGGGCAGGCCTTTTCCGAGCTGTCTAGAAATGATGTTACGCGCTACCGCGATCATCTCAAAACTCGTGTTGAGGCGCGTGACAATGAGTGCTTGAGCGTGTCCACCGTGAGGCACTTGGCTTCACACGTTATGTCATTCTCAGATTGGTTGATTGAACAACCTGAGTTCGCTCGGTTGGATCGGTCGCTTCCCAAGCAGCTCATCTTGCCCAAGAGGTTCGACGCAGCGCCTCTCGGCATGGCAGAAAGACCAATTCCAACGGTCGACGAGGCCGAACGGGCGATCAATCTAATGTCTGGGGAAACGATCAAAGGGCGTCGAGATCGTGCCATGGTTGCGATAGCGTTCTTAGGGGCTTTGCGGGCCGATACAGTCACGTCATTGTTGTTGAAGCATCTGCAGATCGGCGACCGTATCATTGGTCAAGACGCTGTCGGATCGAGGACGAAAAATGGGAAGAGTCTCCGGATCAAGTTCTTTCCACTCCCGCCTGTATTTTTGGATGTGCTCGAAAAATGGATGGAAGAGCTGATAGAACTTGGATTCCGTCAAGAGGATGCCATTTTCCCAGACGAAAAATATCTTTCGAAAACAGTGATCGGTGCCGATTCAGATCGGATCAAAGTGATGGCATCTACTCATGCGATCTCGTCAGCGTTCAAATTGGCTTCTCGCCTCGTGGAAAAAGAGTTCTCTCCACATTCAGCAAAGCACTGTATCGGTCAGCTTGGCCTTGATCGTTGCAAAACACCGCTTCAGACCAAGGCCTGGTCACAAAACATGGGACATGAGGGGGAAGATATCACCCAGCGCTACTACCAAAACATCCCAGAGAGTGGCGTGCATGAGATCCTTGAAGAGGTAAGAGACAATATAAGCGGAGCCGATACGCCTGAAGGGATGGAACTCATGTTGCAATATCATGAGCATAAGCTAACCCGTGGTACGCCGGAGTTCATGGCTGCGAAGCAGCTTGTTCATGAGCGCTACCGAAATGACTTATAGAATGAAGCGGTCTTGGAGTGCCGGAGGGCAAACCTTGGCCAAGGATTGGGAGCAACCCAGCTTGACTTCTGCATTATATTTGCCAGCGGAGGAAGGGCCCAGAATACTCACCAAGGGCGGGAAGCAGACCTTCGCTGCAGCAGCGAAAAATGCAGCCGGCATTCATAATGATGATCTCAAACGAAATAGCTGAGGTGTTTGAGAACGACACCAGCGGCAAGGCTGCCATTGGGTCGGGCTACACCTATTCCGGCCACGCGGTCGGCGCGGCCGCGGCGATTGCCTGTCTGAAAGAAACCGAGCGACTGCAAGTGAACGACAATGCCGCTGCCCGTGGTGCCCAGCTTTTCGCCGGGCTCGCGTCCTTGCAAAACAAGCACAGCATTATCGGCGACGTGCGCGGCGGCGAGGGGCTGATGTGTGCGATGGAACTGGTGTCAGATCGTCAGACGAAAGCGCCGATCGACAAGAAAACCATCGCTACACTTCACCGGGCGACTTACGAGGCCGGGGCCATGGTTCGTATCTCTGGCAACAACGTCATCCTGTCGCCGTCGCTTATCATCACGCAAGCCCAGATCGACACGATCCTTGCGGCTTTGGGAGCCGGGTTTGACGCTGTCGGCGGCTAGGTCCGGTCAGTCCTAGAACATCCCATTGTCGTTGGCGCTGTGTTCGGGCATTTCTTGCAAGACGTCCCAGTGTTCGACAACTTTTCCGTCTGCATCAAGGCGGAAGATGTCGATGCCCGCGTAGTCTGGGCCATTGGGCCAGATCTGGTGGCAGTGTAGTATCACGTGGTTGTCGTCGGAAAAGGCCCGCTTGACCTCAACCCGTTTGCCCGGGTGTTCACGGGCCATTCGTTCGAAATAGTCGATAAACGCTGCCTTGCCGTCTGCAACGTGGGCATTGTGTTGGATGTACTCAGCACCGGCATATTGCGCGATAGCATCGGCCGGTTTGCAGTCGTTGAACATCATTTTATAGAAGGCGATCACATTCGCCTTGTCAGTTTCAGCGTCTCGCATTGGTAATCCTCCAATTTGGGGTAGCGGTTAAGTTTTGTGGATAATCGCGGTGTCAAACATGCGTTCACCTTCATAGGCCTCGCTGCTTGAGATCGACCCTGCCATCTCGTTGATCACAAGGGTGATGGTCGAATTGTCCTCGGGCTCAAACCACTGAACCAGGTGGATATCTTCCGCAATCTCGCGCGCAAGATAGGCGTGTGTCCCTTTTTCGCCTGCATTGGGCCCCGCGAGGATTTCCCAGCTGACGGTGTCCTCACCAATTTCAAGGCGGGCCTTCATGCCGCGGGAATAGGTGTATTCAAAGCGTTTGCCAGCCAAAGCCTTGGTCGTTTCGGCGGTACGCGCGAGCTGATCGGTCAAGTCTCGTCCCTTCAGGTCCTGTTAAGCGGGGTCAATGCGGCCCGTGCAGGTGCCAAATCCGATGCGGTATCCATCGCCTTCGGCAGCGCCGCGCAAGGTCAACGTATCGCCGTCTTCGATGAAGCTGCGGGTCTCGCCGGTGTCGAGGGTGAAGGGCTCTTTGCCGCCCCAGCTGAGCTCCAGCAGTGAGCCGCGGTTTTCCTTTTCGGGGCCAGAGATGGTGCCAGAGCCAAGCAGATCGCCGACGCGCATCGGGCACCCGCTGGTGGTGTGATGCGCAAGTTGCTGGGGCGCGGAGTAGTACATTTCGCGGTAATTCGTGCGGGCGATGGTGGTCTCGGCCTTGCCTGCTGGGGCGAGGCCGACCTTGAGCGCGATATCATAGAGCATCGGGCCGGGTTCGCTCAGGTAGTCCAGAAGCGGGCGTTCGCGTTCGGGTGTGGAGGTGCGGAAGGGCTCCAACGCAGCAGAGGTTACGATCCACGGGCTGATCGAGGTGGCCGTCGCCTTGGCCTGAAAGGGCCCGAGCGGCTGGTATTCCCAAGCCTGAATGTCGCGCGCGGACCAGTCGTTCAGCAGGACATAGCCAAAGATGTTGTCGAAGGCTTCAGAGACCGAGATCGGTCCGTTTGACGGCGTGCCAACGATCGCGCCCATTTCCAATTCTATATCGAAACGAGCCGAGGGGCCAAAGCGCGGCAGGTCATCATTCAGACCTTTGAGCTGGCCATGCGGGCGTTTGACCGGCGTGCTTGACACCACAACCGATGAGGCGCGTCCGTTATAGCCAATCGGGATCGACAGCCAGTTCGGTGGTAGCGCGTTTTCAGCGCCCCGGAACATCGTACCGACATTTGTCGCGTGATGCCGCGAGGCATAAAAATCGGTGTATTCGCTGACCGTCAGAGGCATGTGCAATGTGGCGTCGGCCATTGGCACAAGATGGTCCGGCAGGGGCGTGGCCCCTTCGCCCAGCAGCGCCGTCAATTCGGCGCGCAGCCGCGACCATTCCGCCTTGCCGCGCGCCATGAAGGCGTTCCAGTTGCTGGCGCCCAAGGTCCCGCCAAAGTCCAGCGCCCCAGACGTTTCCATAGCGGCCACGTCAAGAATGCTGTCGCCGATAGCCACCCCGCAACGGGGCGCAGTGTCGCCGGTGGAGAACACCCCATAGGGCAAGTTATTCAGCGGAAAGTCGGTCGCGTCCGTGTTGGCGCTTTCGACCCAGGAACGGATCAGGTCAGTCATTATGCGTCCTTATTGGGCGTCGGGTTGGGTTTCAGGGCGCGCGGCGTAAAAGGCCGGAAGGGCCAGACAGCGCGCCTCAATCTCGGTGAGGCGGGCGAAGGGCGTCAGGTCACACCCCCAGCGATGAGCGTTGTAAAGCTGCGGGATCAGGCAGATATCGGCGAGGCTAGGGGCATTGCCAAAGCTGAATTCAGTATCTTTTGGCAAAAGCGCCTGAAAAGCTGCAAACCCGCGCGTCATCCAGTCATTCATCCATGCGACGACATCATCCTGGCTATGGCCCATCTGTTTCAGCTTGCCACCAACCTTGAGGTTGTTCACCGGATGGATGTCCGAGGCCACGACCATGGCGGCGGCACGAACCTGTGCGGCGGCAACCGGATCATCCGGCAAAAGCGCCGGCGTCGGATGCGTCGCCTCCAGCCATTCAAGGATCGCCATTGATTGCGTCAGCACCGTGCCATCGTCCAGCACCAGCGTCGGCACCCCGGCCACAGGGTTCAGCGCGGTATAGGATGGGTCCTTTTGCGCGCCCGCGACAAGATCCACGGGCGTGGTTTCATAGCCCACGCCCTTGAGGCTCAGGGCAATCCGCACCCTGTAAGAGGTTGTGGAGCGCCAATAGGAGTAGAGCTTTACCATTTGCCCTCTGGCGTGCCGTCGAAGTGCAGGGTCATGTCGGACCAGACATCGACGTAATTGTCCTGCATCGGAGCGTCTTTGGCGGCATATTCTGTCAGGTGCTGCGGGAAGCGGGTTTCGAACATGAAGGACATGGTGTTGTCCAGCTTCTCGGCCTTTAGATCCACGCTCGATGCGCCGTCGAATGCCTGTTTGTCTGGACCGTGCGGCAGCATCATATTGTGCAAGCTGATCCCGCCGGGGACGAAGCCCTCGGGCTTTGCGTCATACTGGCCGTAAATGTTGCCCATCAGCTCGGACATGATGTTTTTGTGATACCACGGCGGGCGGAACGTGTCCTCGGCCACCATCCAGCGTTCGCGGAAAAGCACAAAGTCGATATTCGCCGTGCCGGGGGAACCCGAAGGTGCGGTCAGCACCGTAAAGATTGACGGATCGGGGTGATCAAACAGGATCGAGCCAACCGGGCAATAGGTGCGCAGATCGTATTTGTAAGGCGCATAGTTGCCGTGCCAAGCCACCACGTCGAGCGGGCTCTGCCCAATCTCGGTCACATGGAATTGGCCGCACCATTTGATGGTGATCGTTGAGGGCACCTCGCGGTGTTCGAACGCGGCCACGGGTGCTTTGAAGTCGCGCGGGTTGGCGAGGCAGTTGGCGCCGATGGGACCGCGACCCGGAAGCTCGAACTTCTCGCCGTAGTTTTCGCAGACAAAGCCGCGCGCGGGGCCGTCGAGCAACTCGACACGGTACACCAGCCCGCGCGGGATGATCGCAATTTCCTTCGGCTCAAGGTCGATGATTCCAAGCTCGGTATGGAACCGGATACGGCCTTGTTGGGGCACCACCAGAAGCTCGCTGTCGGCAGAGAAGAAGTAGTCGTCCACCATGCTTTCGGTGATCAAATAGACGTGGCTTGCCATGCCGACTTGGGTGTTCACATCGCCCGCCGTGGTGATCGTGCGCATTCCGGTGACCCATGTCAGCGGCGCGTCGCCGGCTTCAATCGGATTCCAGCGGTACTGGCCAAGACTGGTGACATTGTCGATCACATTGGGCGCGCTTTTCCAATGCGGCAGGTCGATCCGGCGGTAACGGGTGGAGTGCTTGACGGAGGGACGGATGCGGTAACACCACGTCCGCTCGGGCGGGTGTTTGGTAAACGCGGTGCCTGAAAGTTGTTCGGCATAAAGACCATAAGGACAGCGCTGCGGGCTGTTCATCCCCTGCGGCAGGGCGCCTGGCAGCGCCTCGGTCTCGTGATCATTGCCGAAACCAGGCATGAAACCGGGCGTGGTGCCGTTGGTGGTCAGTTCCTGCGTGATTTTGCGGCGGTCTTGCGTGTTCATCAGAAGCCTCCTTGAGACATCAACGGTTAAGTGCGGCGGCGGCAAGCGCGCCTGTCAGGACGGCGCGGTCGCCGATATGGTTGGCTAATAGCAGCACAAGGCGCGCGTTGAATGCGGCGCTGGCTTCCTCCGACAGGCTTTCATGCGCGTCGATAAGCTCGGCATAGAAGCCGTCAGGGTCCGGGATATTCGGGTCGGTGTTCAAGGGCATCAGGCGGCTCCTTTCGCGGTCGCCGTGCGCAGGGCGGCGCGCACCGAGGTCTCGTCGAACTGCTCCCACCGTGCGGCGACATGCTGGTCGGGGCGGATCAGGTAGACGGCGCTTTTGGCATCACCAAGATAGCGGTCGCGCAAAGCGCCGGACTGGTCATCATCCGCCGAGACAGCCAGACGCGTGGCCGTGATACCACCTTCGTCGATCATCTCAGGGGCGTCCGCGTCGATGGTGAGAAGGGTGAATCTGTTGCCAAGCCTCGTGATCAGGAAACCGTCGCCCAAAGGGGCATCCGGGCAAGGGCTGCCAACGCGCGTGCGGACCGGCCCACCGGTCAGCGCATCGGGGCCATTCAGCGACAACCCGTCATAGGTGCAAGGCATGCTCAGCCGCCCAGAGTTCACCATTGGGCGGGCGAAGGCGTGGTTTTCGGCGAGGTCCAGCACAGCATTGCGAAAGACATGGCTGATCTTTGACTTGGGCGTGATGAAATCGGTGGCGCGGGTCGAGTTGAGTATGTTTTCATCCGCGCCGTGGGCGCGTTCCTCGTGATAGGTGTCGAGCAAGGCGTCAGGTGCGTTCCCGTCGATCACCAGACCCAGTTTCCAGCCGAGGTTGTCCACATCCTGCATGCCCGAGTTGCAGCCCCGCGCCCCAAAGGGTGAGACCTGATGCGCGCTGTCGCCCGCAAACAAGACCGGGCCGTGCCGGAAGGTTTCCATTCGCTTGCATTGGAAGGTGTAGATCGAGGACCAGACAATGTCGTACTCCACATCGCCCAGCATCGCATCCAGACGCTTGCGGATGTTTTCTTCTTTCATCTCTTCTTTGCGGTCCACATCCCAGCCGATCTGAAAATCGACGCGCCAGACATCATCGGGCTGTTTGTGCAGAAGCGTCGAGGCCCCTGATCCGAACGGGGGTTCAAACCAAAACCAGCGTTCGGTCGGGAAGGTTTCATTGACCATCTTGATGTCAGCGATCAAGAAACTGTCCTGAAAAACCCGGCCTTCGAACTCCAGGCCCATCATATTGCGGAGGGCAGAGCTGGCCCCGTCGCACCCGATCAGCCAGTCAGCCTCCATGGTATAGGGGCCGTCGGGGGTCATCACCTCAAGAACGACGTGGTCGTCCTTCACTTCGACGGCCTCGATGCGGTTCTTGCCGCGAATCTCGATGGGCGCCCCTTGTGCCTGAAGCGCGCGCACCTGCTCGACTTGGAACTTCTCGAAATAGGGTTGCTGCAAGTTAATAAAGGCGGGGTACTTGTGCCCCTCTTCGGGCAGCAGGTTGAACTCGAACACCTTGCGGTTTTCGTGGAACACTTTGCCAAGGTTCCACACGACGCCCTTGTCCAGCATTGGTTCTCCGCAGCCGTATCGGTCGGCGATTTCCAGTGTGCGCTTGGCAAAGCAGATCGCGCGAGAGCCCATGCCGATGCCTTCGTGATCATCCAAAACGACCACCGGGATGCCCTGACGCCCAAGATCAATCGCGATCCCGACCCCCACAGGGCCACCACCCATCACGACGACGGGCGTACGCACAGGTGCGTCGGCATCCTGATCAGCAGAGCGTTCGTAAGGATAAAGCTTGAAGGCCAGTGAATATCGGTCGTCCAGCATCTCGGTCCTCCTCTCGGTCAGCTCTGCAAGGCTTCCCACATTTTCAGGTCACGCTCTGCCGTCCAGATACGCGGCGTGTCGATCCCGCGTGCTTCGTCATAGGCGCGGGCCACGTTGAACGGCAGGCAGTGTTCGTAGATGGCATAGTCCTTGAACTTTGGATCGCAAGCGTCGCGCACCGCATCCCATGCGTCTTTCAGGGTGCCGCCTTTTGCCGCCACTTGCTTGGCGGGGCTATAGGTGCTGTCGACAAAATCGCGCGTCGCTGCGAGTGCGGCATCCACCATATCGCGGCCCACCAGCGCATCGCCACGACCCGGCGCAATGAACTGTGGATCATAGGCTTTCACCGCATCAAGCGTGCTGCCCCAATCCTCGAAATGCCCGTCGCCGCAATAGCAGGCGGAGTGATATTCGACGATATCACCGGTAAACATAGTCGCCGCATCGGGCACCCAAATCACGGTGTCACCTGCGGTATGCGCGCGGCCGATCTGCTTGATCTCGACCTTCCGGTTGCCAAGATAGACCGTCATGCCGTCGTTGAATGTCATTGTCGGCCATGTCAGGCCCGGAATGCTTTCATGGCCTTCAAAGAGCCGCGGGAAGCGTTGGAATTCACTGTCCCAATCTTCCTGACCGCGTTCCACCACCATAGCGCGGGCCTTGTCGGACATAATGATCTGGTCGGCGTTGAAAGCCGATGCCCCAAGGACGCGGACCGCATGATAGTGGGTCAACACGACATGGCTGATCGGTTTGTCGGTCACTTCGCGGACCTTCTCGATCACCTTGTTCGCCAGACGCGGCGTGGCCTGCGCCTCGACAATCATTACGCTGTCATCGCCAATGATCACGCCCGAGTTCGGGTCGCCCTCGGCCGTGAACGCCCAGAGCCCGTCGCCCACTTCTGTGAATGATATTGCCTTTTCGCCGGTGTCGCCTTGCGAGGCGAATGCCTTTGCCATGTAGTCCTCCGTTGGCCCTGCTCGGGCACTTTGTGTGTGTTCAGGTGATCGGGATTGTAAGCCCATCATGTCCTAGTGTGACCGCACCATTCCAGGTTTTTGAAACTTCTGCGGTCCAGTCTTTTTCATCGAAATCCGGGTCATCCGCAGGGACCAGATGGTTGAGCACCAGCTGCCCGACCATAGCCGCAGATGCGATGCGCCCGGCATCGTCGGCTGGCGTATGCGACGCCAACAAATGTTCGTGTAGCCGCCCCGCACCAGGCGTACGCGCGACAATTTTGTCCACGCCTGCGGTCAGCATGGCCTCATGCACCAGAATGTTTGCGCCCTTAGCGAACTCAGCCAGCGGCGGGAAATAGCAGGTATCGGCCGAGAAGACGACGCTTTTGCCTCCCGCCTCGAACCGCAGCGCGAAACAGTCTGTGACGGGCGGATGATCAACGCGGAAGGCTGCGACGGATAGCTCATCGCCTTCGATAACTAGACCGGGGCCATAGGTCGTAACCTCGACCAGATCGCGTAAAGGCGGGCGGCCCTCATCGTCAAGCCGGATGGCGTAGTCAAACGCCATGGCCTGCAAGAAGTTTTCCCAATAGCTTTCGATCCCTTCCGGTCCGTAAACGCGAACTTGGTGGTTCAGGCCTGTCGTCCACGCCGTGTAGAGCAGCGGTCCCAACTCTAGTACGTGGTCGGAATGCAAATGCGTGATGAAGATCGCGTCGATCTCAAGCAGCGATGCGCCCGACCAGACCGTAGAACGTGTCACGCCGATCCCACAATCTATCAGGATTGTCTGACCGCCAAATTGCAACAGCGACGATGTCGGCATCGCGCCTCCTTGCCGGATCGCCGGGCCGCCCTTGGTGCCGAGAAGCGTAATTTGATCGGGGGTTTCAGGCATCAGATGTTCATCCAGACAGATTTGAGGTCAACATATTTATCAAGCGCACGGAGGGACTTATCGATGCCGTTCCCGGATTGCTTCATGCCGCCCATTGGGATGGTTACGTCCGACCCGCCATAGGTGTTGACATGCAGCATGCCCGACTTGATCCCCATCGTCACGCGATGAGCCGTAGAGACATTTGACGTCCAGACCGCGCCCGACAGCCCGAAATCGGTTGCATTCGCCAATTGGATTGCCTCCTCCATCGTGTCAAACGGGGTGACCGCCAACACAGGGCCGAAGACTTCGTTGCGAAAGATCGAGGCGTCGGGCGCCACATTGTCGAGCACCGCAGGCGACATGTAAGTCCCGCCGGTTTCCTCCAGAATGCGCGCGCCGCCGGTCAGGCGTTCAGCCCCTTCTGCCTCGGCCTTGGCGACAAAGTCCAGATTTTGGGCCAGTTGCGTTTCGCTATGCACCGCGCCGACCTCGGTTGAGGTTGATAGCGGGTCGCCGATCTTGAGTGCCTCAGCGATTTCCACAACGCGTTTTACGAAATCGGCATGGATCGAACGCTCGACAATCAGGCGTGACCCGGCAATACAAACCTGTCCGGAGTTTCGGAAGATCCCATTCGTGGCAACCTGCGCGGCCATCTCCAAATTGGGCGCGTCGGCAAACACCACGTTGGGTGATTTGCCCCCTAGTTCCAAATAGCAGCGCTTCATGTTTGAGCGTGCGGAGTATTCCAACAATCGCCGTCCAGTCCCGCCTGACCCGGTAAAGGCCAGCACGTCGATATCCATGTGCAGCCCAATCGCCTCACCAACGACAGCGCCAGCACCTGTGACGACGTTCAAGACGCCATCGGGCAGGCCTGCTTCCTGCGCGAGGGACGCCAGTTTGAGCAGTGATAGCGAGGCACTTTCTGCCGGTTTCATGACAACGGAATTGCCCGCGGCAAGGGCGGGGGCGATCTTCCAGGCTGCAATCATTAGCGGGAAATTCCACGGCACGATAACGCCCACAACGCCAATCGGTTCACGGTGAACGAGCGCAAGGGTGCCATCGGGCGTTGGCGAAATCTCACCTGATACTTTGTCGATGGCCTCGGCGTAAAACCGAATAGTTTGCGCCGCTGAGCCGGGTTCAGCCTTGATGGCCATGCCGATCTCGGTCCCATTGTCGCGGACACCCAGCACGGCCAGCTCAAGCGCATAGCTTTGCACCAAATCCGCAAAGCGCTGCAAGATCTGCTTGCGCTGAACCGGAGCCATGCGTGACCAGCGCCCGTCATCGAATGCCGATTTCGCGGCAGCGACGGCCGCGTCGACGTCTGCAGCGGTTCCTTCGGCGAGCGTGGTCAGCAGCGTGCCATCAATTGGACTACGGACATCGCGTGTCGCACCGCTCGAGGCCGCGACCCACGCGCCATCAATCAGGTGTTTCTGTGGCGGGACCGCCTGCGCGCGCAGCGCATCAATGCTCGCTTGATCCAGCATGTTTGAAGTCCCCCCGTTCAGTTTGCGTATTTCAACTATTGAACCGATGGCTCAAAAATGCATTAATCCGCCAAGGTCGTCAAGGCATTCAAATTCCGTGGCGGCGCAAACCGAGTTTAAAAAGGGGCGGCCAAAAGGTGACTGCAGGCCCAAGCACAGTTCACAAAGCGCTGACGCTGTTGGATTTTTTCAGCGCCCGCCGCCCGACAATTGGGTTAAGCGAATTTGCAAAACTCTCCGAGTACAACAAGGCCACGACCCTGAGGTTCTTGGCTGCGCTCGAATCAAAAGGATTCGTCGAACAAGACGAAGAAACCCGGATGTACAAGCTCGGGCCGGCCTTTCTGCGCTTTTCGCAGATGCGCGAGGCAAGCTTTCCGCTCGCTGATGCTGTTAAGATCGTCCTGAGGGATTTGAACGCGGCGACGGATGAAACCGCCCTGGCATCAGTTATTTCCGGAGACAGCCTCGCCAATATCGGGCTCGTTGAAAGTCAACGGGCTAATCGCGTCATCATTGAACCTGGCGTATCGCTTCCATTTCATGCGACGGCGTCGGGGCTCGCTTACCTTGCGTTCGCCGCACCAGACATCATCGAAGACGCCTTGCGGCGCGAACTTGAAACACATGCGACGCAGACCATCACAGACAACGCCGTATTGGCTCAGAAGCTCGACAAGATCCGTAAAACAGGCATCGCCTATACCGAAGGATCGTTTGACGAGGGCGTAATGGGCATTGCCGCGCCTTACTTTGGTCCAAGCGGAAAGGTCTGCGGGTCCGTCGCAAGCGCATTGCCCGCAGTACGTGGAACAGCCGATCGCACGGCACAGATCGAAAACTACGTCAAGAAGGCAGCGCGGAAGCTGACAGATCTGAGAGGAGGGTTCTATCCGGAGGATTTTCCGGACTGGGATGCATGAAAACACCGAGGCGCACAAACGACCTCGAAACCGAACGGCGCGCTGGCGACAGCTTTGCGCGAAGAAATTGCAACAGGGAAAGAAAGGTTCAAAAATGAACAAATTGTCGAAAATCGGCTATTCGATTGCGCTGGCCATGATGGCGGCGGCCTCACCCGTGATCGCGGACTATCCAGAGCGGCCAGTTGAATTCGTGGTGCCGTGGCCTCCGGGCGATATCGAAGACACGCTGACGCGCATGATTGCGGATGCGGTGCGAGATGAGACCGGCGTTCCAGCCAGCACGGTCAACATCGCCGGCGGCGGCGGCCTCGTAGGCGCGACGCATGTGTTCAGCCAGCCCGCAGATGGATATACAATCGGGGTCTTCACGGCCAACATCGTCTCGGTGCACATCATGCGCGGCAACGCGAAATACGACCGCGCCGAGTTTGAGCCACTGGCCGGTATCATCGGCTACGGTCAGGTTCTGGCGGCGCGCGCCGATGCGCCCTTCAACAATCTGGCGGAACTGGCCGAGTATGCAAAGTCAAACGATGCGACGCTTGGCGTGGTGGGTTTGAACGCGCCGCCCTCTTTGCAAACGCGCAAGATGGCAGAAATGCTTGGTTTTGAATTCACGTCGATCGCAGGCTATGATGAAGCATCCTGCCTGCTTCTTTTCAATGGCGAAGTAGACGTGCTTTTAGGCGGTGCCACCATGCGGCCCTGCATGGTCAGCGGTGAGGCGAAAGGTCTCGCAGCCCTTACCACTGCCCGTATCCCGATTTATGAAGACGTAGCGACCTTGGAAGAGCAAGTGCCTGGCTTCTCAACGCCCGGGTGGGCCGGTATCTTTGTGCGCAAAGACACGCCACAAGAAGCGCGCGATGTGATTTCGCGGATCGCCAAGGAAGTGGTCGAAAGCGAAGCAGCGCAAGAACTCGCCGCACGGACAGGGTCAGTTGTAAAGTGGACCCCAGCGGATGAAGCGGCAGCCTATTCCGACGTCTTCTATGATCGGATCTCTGACCTTCTAGGGAACTGATCCGCATGTCTGAAGACAGCGAGAAGCAAAAGTCGCCGTTCGAAGAAGAACGGCACGGCGGCAAATACCTGCTAGGTGGGATGGCGGTTGCTGCCGTCATCCTGCTCGCATTGCATGGCCGCCAGACCGTCGACGGCAGCACGGTTAGCGGGAACCTGGATGTTGGCTGGTGGGCTGAACCGGGCCTCAGCCCAGCCGTCTTTCTCGTCCTGACGGTCATTGCAAGCGCCGCCGCCTTTTTTGTGGCACAGCGCGACGCGATGGACTGGAGTGCGATATCTCGCGACTATGGGCGCGTCGCGATTGTTTCGGCCTGTATGATCGCGACTGTCTTTCTGCTCAAAATCATCGGCTTTGCCCTTTCAATGCTTGTTTTTGCGGGTGTCGTTGCCTTTATCGCAGGGTTCCGTGGCGCGCGGCTGGTGGTCATCGCGTTTGCGGCAAGTATCGCTATGGTTTTGATCTTTCGGGTAGGCTTTTCGGTCTGGTTCCCGCGGGCGGAGCTTTTCAAAATCATTGAATTGCCATTCTGGCTGCAAGGGGTGCTTTAGATGATCGACACTATCATTCTTGGGCTCCAGCAGTTGGGCGATCCGATGGTTTGGGTCGCTCTCGTTGGCGGCAGCATTCTGGGCATCATCCTTGGTGCCATTCCCGGCATCGGCCCGGGCGTTGGCATCGCACTTTTGTTGCCGGTCACCTATTCGATGGAGCCTTTGGCGGGCATCACGCTGCTTATGGGCCTTTATGCGGCCGGGTGGTATGGCGGGGCGATCCCTGCAATCACCATCAACACACCGGGAACAGGCGTGAACGTCCTGACCACTTACGACGGTTACCCGATGGCCAGAGATGGCGAGCCGCAAAGGGCGTTGTCGCTTGCCTATGCCTCCAGCTTTGTTGGCGGCGTGTTTGCTGTCATCGTGCTGATGGTAGCGGCTTGGCCGATTGCATCGCTGTCGCGACATCTGACATCGATTGATCTGGGCATGGCGGCATTGCTCGCAATGGTGTTGGTCGTTGTGGCCCACCGGGGCAGTGAGCTGGCATCCTTTGCGCTTTTGGGCGCCGGTCTCTTTATTTCGACCATCGGTTTGGAGACCGCATACGGGTCTGCACGCTATACGTTTGACACGACCTGGATGCTGGCAGGTGTTCCCCTGATTGCAGTGATCCTCGGGCTTTTTGCGATTGGGCAGGCCTTCACGCTGATCTTCTCGGACCGCGAGATCGAAAGCAACACGAGCGAAATGAACCGTGGATTGCTGGGCGGTTTCGTCGAAGTGTTCAAATATCCTAAAACGCTGTTCCGCTCTGCCGGATTTGGTGTCGGCATGGGTGTCTTGCCCGGGGTTGGAGAATTCTTGGCCCAGTTTTTTGCCTATACGATGGCGCGCTCTTCTTCGAAAACGCCAGAGAAGTTCGGCAAGGGCGCGCCCGAGGGCATCATCGCCTCGGAGACCGCGAACAACGCCGTGCCCCCCGCGGCGCTGGTCCCGCTTTTGTCGCTGGGTATTCCGGGCGAAAGCTTCACCGCGATGATGCTGACCGTGTTCATCATTCATGGCATTGATCCCGGACCGACCCTGTTTCAGGAAAATCGCGAATTCGTAGCCGGTCTGTATATGACGCTTCTTGCGATGAACGTCGTGATCGTCCTTCTGCTGCTCGGCGGAACCCGCTGGATTGCCAAACTCTCGTCAATCCCGGACCGCTTGCTAGGCGTGATCATCCTCTGTCTTGCGCTGGTTGGATCTTATTCAACCAATTACCGCCTGACCGACACGATTATCGCAATTGCTTTTGGTGTCCTGGGCTTTGCGCTGCGCCGGGCCAATATCCCGATGGTGCCGATTATTCTCGGACTTGTGCTTGGTCCGATCATGGAGCGGTACTTCCGTCAGGGGTTAGGTGCCGCAGGCGGTGATTTGACGGTATTCGTCAGCCGCCCGATCAGCCTTGGTTTCCTGATCTTGATCATCACGATGATCGCCTTGGCCATTAGAAACGCCATTGTCAGTAGAAAGAGGAGCCCTCCAGATGTCAGCGGATGATATCGCCGAAATCCGGCGCGTGATCACGCAATATGTCGAGGGTTATCTGAATGCCGATGTGCCGGCGCTGAAAGAGGCGTTTGCCGAAGATGCGGTCATGAATGGCTATCTCGGTGACCGCCTGATCGAAGGCACGCCCGCGTTCTTTATAAAAAACGCCGGAGACAACCCGCCAATTGCCTCGCAAGGCGGCAACCCGACCTATGATATTGGGGAGGTGGAAATCAGGGGCAACGCCGCTGCCGTCACACTGCAGGAGCATGATTTCGGGGAGACGAACTTCACCGACTTCATGCATCTGATCAAACGCGACGGTGCGTGGAAGATTATCTCCAAAACATTCTCGACCTTCTGAAACGAGGCCAAAGTAATGACGACGAAGCCTATCGCCGCAGACTGGATCGCTCGCGACCGCAGCGTCGTGCAACACCCGGGCGGTGGCGGCGGCGAACATACCTTGGTCCTATCGCACGGCGAAGGTTCGCGTATTTGGGATGTCGACGGCAACAGTTACCTCGATGCTCAGGGCGGCGCATGGTTTAACAAGGTGGGGTACGGCCGCAAGGAATTGGCTGCGGTCGCCGCCGCGCAAATGGAGAAGCTGGCCTGTTTTGGATTTGGGTTTGACTACACCAACATGCCCGCCGTCGCATTTGCCGAAGCGTTGGTTGCGCGCGCGCCGGAGAATATCACCACCGTGCGCTATGAGACTGGCGGTGGCGAGGCCGATGATCACGCCTTGCAATTGGCCCGCATCTATCAGACGCAAAAAGGGTTCCCCAATCGGCGCAAGGTCCTGATTCACCGCGACGCCTACCATGGCGGCACGTCGGCCGGTGTCGCGCTGACCGGCGGCAAACCGGGCGTTCTGCCAACCTCGCCAGACGCCATCGTCCTGACCCCGCCACGGCCCTACCATACCGAGCTCTACGGGGGCCGCGACATGGTCGCGTTTTGCGTTGACGAGTTGCGCGCAGTCATTGCCGAACACGGGGCCGAGACCATCGCCGCAATGTTCGGCGAGATCATGGTCGGACCGGGTGGCATGATCCCTCTGCCCGACGACTATTGGCCCGCCATGACCGCGGTTTTGAAGGAACACGGTATCCTCTTTGTCGCGGACGAGGTTGTGACGGGGTTTGGGCGCGCGGGGGCATGGTTCATGTCAAACGAATACCGGCTGTCGCCCGACATGATCGTGCTCGCTAAGGGCATCTGCAGCGGCTACGTGCCCATGGCCGCCGTGATGATGAGCGAAGACGTGGCCCAAACGGTGAACGGCTTTGGACCCGGGAATTCCTATGCCGGTCATGCAGTGGGCGCGGGCGTGGGACTGGCCCATATCGACATCATTGAAAATGAAAACCTGCTTGAAAACTGCATGGCGCGCGGCGCGCAGTTTATGGAAGAGCTTAAACCGCTCGCAGATCATCCGCTTGTCGGCAACATCCGGGGCAGGGGACTGATGATGGGGATCGAGCCGGTCTCTGACAAAGCAACGCGCGCGCCGCTGATCAAAGATGCGCCGTGGCTCTTTGCCGGCCTGCCGCGCTACATGCGCCACAAACATGGCATCCTCTTGGGCCTACGAACGAACGTGATCCTGCTTACACCGCCGCTGGTTATTGACCGACAAGAGGTCTCTGACATCTGCGAGGCGTTGATAGAGACGATCGGATCGATTGACCCCGAAACTTACCGGCTGACTTAAGTGGGTCTGATCAGGACAATACCATGACATCAGCAACAACGCCTCGTACCCGACTTCCCCCCGTAAACTCAGTACTTCCAGATTGCACTTAAAGACAATCGTCAACGAAGGACACAATTCGCCACAATTCAGACACAATCGAGAGGAAATTTGGCTTGGAAGCACGGCAATTTCCTTAACAAAACGTATACGTAGCTCGAACAATGTGGTAATGAGATGCCGTAATCGTGAACTTCAGGGTGTGCTGAATCACTTTTTTTCATGACCATGAAAGGTCTGAAATCGATTCGGCCAGCTGCTGGGCACATGTTAAAAATGTGGAGCTTAAAAACATGAAATTTGTCTCATCAATCATTTTGGGTGCGGCCGTCGCAGCCACCGCTTTGCCCGCAGCGGCATCGCACAACCGGGGATCGGTTCTGATTCCCACGATCGACGGAAATGGTAATCTGACTGTCGAGACCACGTCGTTTTGGCGGACAACTTTTCCAGATAGAGTGAGCAGGATCACTATCGAAGCACCAGACGGTACCTCAGTAACTCGCACTACATTGAACCAATCGACCGATACGGCTGACACACGCTGGTATCGGACAGATGATGACTACACCGGTTCTCTTAGCGGGCTGTTTGGCGCTTCAGCGACGGCTGGTGTATATACGATCTCTTGGGACTCTTGTTGCCGCGTGGGTGGCCTTCCGAGCGGTGCAAACGAAGACATGGGGACAACCTCGACTATCCTTTGGGACGGCCAGAACGCTGTCGACCCTATTACGTTTGACATCCAGAACATCCAACCGAACGTTGTTCGCGGCGCGCCATATTCCGACAATTTGGATGTGACTTCTGCGGACGGTAATGCACTCTCTTACAACGACGCATACACCCCTGTAGGTATTACAACTCAAGCAACTGGGTTCGCTATCGATGGGTCCGGCCAGATTAGTATCGCCGGTGCGGATACCGCAACCTACGCTGACAACCCGAGTGCACAAAACATTGGAGCTGATATCGCTTTCTACGGCGCAATTGTTGCGTCGGATGGCGGGACAGAAGTGGCCAATGTGCAGTTTGACTGGGTCTTCGACGGCGTTGATCAAGGCAGCAACCAAGTTCCGGATGTCGCGGACGTTGTCATCAATGCGATGGTTGGAGATGCGATCAACACTTTGATCACAGCGACCGATCCAAATGGCGATCCTATCGCGTTGAGCCAGCTTTCGTTTAACGGTCCAGGTGGTTCTATCGCCGGTTCTATGTTCCTCGACAATGGCGATGATACTGGTACCTTCACTTGGGACTCCACTGGCTTTGCCGTCGGCACATACATTGCGACCATTCTTGGTAATGATGGCGGCCTGACTGACCAGGGGACGGTCACCATCAACCTGACCGCCGGCGGCGGCACTGGACCTACGCCAGTTCCACTGCCAGCAGGTATGGTCCTGATGTTGAGCGGTTTGGCAGGTCTGGGTTTCGCGCGTAAATTCCGCAAATAAATCACTAGGCCTGACAGCCTTACTGTCGTAAAATGAAAATGGGGGCGCTGCATGAAATATTGCTCGCCCCTTTTTTATTGTTAACCTTCAAATGTTTCGGTGCTTTATTATGCTCTCTCTACGCTCTTCAATTTCATTTCTGACGTCTTCGGTTGCAGGTGCTGCGCTTTTGATCGCAACAACACTTGGCGGGTCAGCAGCAACGGTCGGGGGTGAAGTTTCTGAGTCCTTTATCGGTTCGGAATTCAACTGGCTGATGGCACCGGGACTTGGAAATTCGGATCTGGCATTGGGTGAACCGGCCGCACTTGCCGAAGTTGCAAAGCTATTCAACGCCCAACATCCACGTGCCGCAGTGGCGCTGCAGAATTACTTAGACCGCTACCCAAAAGACGTCGCTGCGTATGATTTTGCCGGAGTGGTAATGCTTCAGCAGGGCAATTTTGCAAATGCAGCCCGTTCATTTTGGCGCTCACTCCAAAGTGATCCTAACAATTCTTGGGCTTTGGCAAAATATGGGGCAGCGCTCCTGCTGTCAGGAGAGACCGCTAAAGGCGAAGCCGAATTGCAACGCGCATTGAAGTCTGATCCGACAAATCCTTTGGCCTTGCGATATCTGGCCCGTATCGCCGCCCAAGCGGAGAACTACCCTGAAGCAGTTTTGTATTCGGAGCGTGCATTATCCGCATTCGAGATGCCAAGAGACAAGATAAATATCGCCCATTTCGATTTGGCAGAACTTTATAAGCGCACCGGTCGCCATCAGGACATTCTGGATCTAATTGGCCCTGCGGCGCGCAATCCTTCGCTGGACATTCCAGTTAACAGCAAGATTGAGCTGTATGGCCGTTACTTGGACGCCTCTATGGCCGCCGGTGAGGGCGCCCAAGCGGAAGCCGCCATGGACTTGCTCCTCCCGCTTGTTGACGCGGACAACCCTAATGTCCAATTGTCTCAAGCTCGGATGATGACGCTGAACGGCCAACCGTCCAGCGCGATAGTGATGATAAGAGGTCTGGCCGCATCTTATCCTGACATCGCAAATTTGTTGCGTCCTGACCTGGCACAGGCACTGGCGGCTTCTGGCAAGACTGACGAAGCGGTCAATGTCTTGATTGAAGCGAAAGCAACTCAGAAGCCCGGTCCCGATATCGACTTTCTGCGCGAGGCTGTTCGGCTTTACGCAGATGCTGGGAAAATCGACAAAGCAATGGCTTTGATGCGTGCAGAGGTTGAAGTTGATCCAAACCGAGTGGATTTGCAGCTGTTCGAAGTCGAGACCCTTGCCAAATTCGGTGAAGCTGATCGCGCACGTTTGGCTGTTGATGCTCTTCTGGTAACCTACCCCGATAATCCTGAAGGCCTCTATCTTCAGGGGACGCTGGCTGCAGCGCAGGGTGACACCGATATCGCCGTGGCGGCATTCGAAAGATCGCTAGTTCTTGATCCGAAACAACCAACCGTCTGGCTGACCCTTGCGGGAACGAAGCACGGGCATGGCAGCTATACAGTCGTCCACTCGGAGTCGGCGGTCAGTCATGATGTCGTGGAAGCCTTACTGCGCCGTGCAATAGACGCAAATCCCGGTCATCCTGATCTACATACCGAATTGGGGCTGATGTATCTGAGCGATGGCAAACCAGAAGCCGCTATTGGCGAATTTGATGTCGCAGTGCGCAATTCTCCCGGCCACATAGCAAGCCTTTCACTTGGTGCGCTCGCGCGGGCGGATCTGGGCGCTGATTTGCGACGCGCAAGGGCAATGATGGACCGCGCTATGGCCGCCGCCCCGCGCGAGCCGATTAATAAGGACATTATGGGTTGGGTTATGGCTCGTCAGGGTGAATTCAAAAATGGGATCGCCCTGATGGAAGAGGCTGCAGAGCAGGAACCCGAAGATGTAACCATACAATACCATCTTGCGGTTGCGAAAATGGACAGTGGTGAAACAGACGCAGCTCGCCCGCATTTGATGGCAGCCCTCAGTGGGCCAAACTATGCGCATAACATTATTGACGCGCGTAAGCGGCTCGTGTCAGCCTTTCCTGCAAGCTCTGTCATCGCCCCGGCAGTCTTGATAGATGGCAAAGGTGTTCATAAACGTGTGGGTGAGGTGACCTTAACCCAACTAGACGGGGAGCTTCAGTTTGAATTCTCAGTGTCTGGCCTTCCTGCCGGCCACAACGCTGTTCATGTTCATGACTACCCCGTTTGCGGTCCCTCAGAAGACGGCGTGGCAGGCGGGTTAGCTGGCGGTCATTTTGGGCATGGTGATCACCACGCAGGTATGAATATGGAAGATGCCGACGGATCAGAGGCGAAAATGGACCACTCCGCTATGATGACCAACAATGACGATGGCGACATGAAAATGGAAAAGAGCGACACCATGGAGATGGCCACGGGCAAAACGAACGGCACGAAAATGGACCACTCTGCGATGATGGCTAACGAAGACGACAGTAACATGAAAATGAAGATGGACATGAAGCCGCGAGGCGACCTGCCGCCAGTGATGTTTAACGATCAAGGTGTCACAAATATGGTTGTTAAAGTTGGCGACTTAAACCTTGATGAGATCCGGGGTCGTGTCATGATGATCCATGAAGGCCCGGACGTAGACGGAAAAAGCGGAGTGAAACTTGCCTGCGCGGTCATTCCTTAGGAAGTACCCGCCTCGACGCGCCCCATCGTCTCACCAGACGCCCTTCACGTAGGAAAAATGGTCATGCCCATCGTGAGGTATAGGCCGAGGCCAATTGCGGTTTTATATCGCTCCTTTGATAACACCTAATGCTCGAAAGGAGCGACCTACAGGACCGAAACGAAGGGACGCATGCCGGAAACTGGCCAGTCCATTCGATTTATGCAACAGTCCCCACTAATGGCAGGCAAGTTTGGTGTTTCCATGACTGATCCTCGGATCTGCCATTCCCTCCGACAACGACAAGCCGACGTTGACCCCGGCAACATATTACAGGTTGCTGCATCGCATCCGAGCTTCGGTCAGAGCTCAAAATCACCGATTCTGCGTCTGGGTTTAATGGCCGCTTTGAGAAAGATGTCGCGATCAAGTGGGGTTTGGGCCTTTTCCAACGCGCGGATGTACTCGTGTTCCATCAGACAGTCCGATGCACAACACTATTTCGTCTGCACGCGGTGCTTCGGGCACCCGGAGGGTCATCGTATCAATATGGTCAAAAGACCATGCTTCGTCCTTGTGGCCTAGAGGCAGATCAATCGACCCACCCAATGCCCCGACCTTGTGGTTGGACGGCATCAGGGATTTACCGCCACCGATGGCCGCCCGCACCGGTTTGCCAAGTGCGGGGTGCGAGAGGGCAGCACCGTGTTCCATTGCGCCCGAAGATCCGACAAGAGCGGCTTTGCCATAGCAGATAGCAGGGGCTCCTAGCATGTGCACGAGCTCTTGCGTCAGTAATGAACCAAGCTGGACACCAACATCGAAAAACGGCGAAAGGTCGTCTTGATGGACACCCGCGAAGGGGTTTTTTTACAACCGCCATAGCCACAACGCGGGTGATCGGATCGCTCGCCTGACCCATTTCATCTGCGGTGATGATTTCCTTGGTGAAAATCGTTTTCCGGATATTCATCGTCACACTTTCCTTTCTTGTCTTATCGCGGGGGCAACTTTGAAAAACTGGAACACGATGCCGAGCGGCACCACCGCAGCGAAGAGGATCATTGCCAGCCACAATGGGCCTTGCGGATTGCTCGTTGCATCAAGGATCGCACCTGCGACTGGCGGAGTGATCCACATAATCGCGTAGTAAACCGTAAAGAATATCCCCATGCCAAAGGCTCTGACATGGGGCCGCATAGCTTGCCCCGCCATTGCCATGATAACACCGGCTGGTGCCATGCCGATAAGCCCAAACAGTATGCTTGCAACAACTCCAGCGCCTTGCAGCCCGAGCAGCAAGAGCGCTACGATCGCACTGCCCATACAAACCGCCAAGACAATATTCCGCCCACCAAAGCGATCCACGAATTGCCCGCAGGCGGCACCGGAAAAGATCATGATCCAGCTGCCGATGCTGATGATACCAGCGGCAGCTATGGCGGTTTGGCCGTGGCTCTCAAGAACCTTCGGCGCAAAGGCAAGATAGGTCACATAGGCTGCGTTAAAGACACCCCAGGCCGTCGCCGCACAGAGCATCAAACGCCATTCCTGCCCCGTCAGAGCAACCCGCGCGCCGCCCGTGGCATTCGGCAGATCATGCGGCGGACGGTAGAACAAAAAGACCCCAAGTGCCGCGATCAGGCAATAGGCCGAGGCGGCCTGAAACGGGAGCTGCCAGCCGTATGTTTGGGCCAACCAAGCATGGCCAACCTGACCCATGGCGATCCCGAACGGCCAACTCATCACCAGGATGCTCATGGCGGTGGCGATCTCTCGGCCATCAAACCAATCCGCAACCATCTTGGTGAAATAGAGCGTCGTGAAAAGAAACCCGGCACCAGCAAAAACGCGGCCCATCCCTATGGCCCAGCTATCCGTCGCAAAAGACGACGCGGTCCCGCCAAGGGCCAATGCGCATAGACCCAACACCACCATAAAACGATCCGAGAAATAACGTCCCCAATATCCGGCGGGGATAGCCAAAAATAACCCGGGGGCCATAAAAAGCCCGATCAGAAAGCCGATATCAGCGTAGCTAAACCCAAAGGCGACGATTAGATCGTCGCCCACGGAGGCTACTGTTTGGAACTGAAACCCAAGCCCGATGCGCGCAAAAAACAATAATGCCAGGATGCGCCAGCGCATCACGCCCAGCCAAGCCCGCGCAGCGCGTGTACGTCGTTCCAGATTTTGGTCATCTGACTGATCTTGTCGCCGTCGAACTGCATCACATAGGCGTAATCTGAAACAACGGCTTTGCCCGTTGGTGCAACTGGTCCGCCTTCACCTGTTTGCGTTCCATGGAACTCGGCAGTCGCAACAACCGTGCCGCGCATATCATCCACTGCAAAAGCTGTCAGCTTGTAATGGCCATCCGGCACAGGGGTCAGAAGCCCCTTCATCCACTCGGCGTATTCAGCAAGTGTTGCGGTCTCCGCCAATGCGTCAGCCTGACAGGAAAAACGTGCGCCTTCGTGGCAGAAAGGCTTGCAGCCTTCCCACCCTTTGCCGGTTTCGCAGGCTTCGAAGAATGCCTTTGCGGTTTCAAATTGGGTCATCGTGACGTCTTCCATTTTGATCTGATGATGACAGATTGGCCCGATGCCTATGGCTTCGGCTATCGTGCAGATGCTGTAAATTCGGCATCAGACGTGCAGTATTCAAACTACAGCATTTGCAGGATTGCTTGTTGAACGTGTTCTTACCAAACTCAGTACAAGTTGTTCTTTTCGGAGTGTTTTAGGTGTCTGGACAATCAGGTCTCAGCCAAAGGGAATTGCAGATCGCGCAGTCTTATGCGGGTGGAGAGACCTATCAGACAATCGCCGACACGCTGTGTATTGCACCATCCACGGTGCGGACGCATCTGGCGACAATCTACCGCAAACTTGAAGTGTCGTCGAAGCTGGAACTGGCGACCTGTCTGAATGGCGACGCCCCTGAGCCCCGCAGCCAGTCCGAAATAGCCGCCGTGGTGTCCGAACTGGCCCTGAGCTTGGAAGAAGCCATCAGTCGCGAAAAGGCCCTCAGCGAAGTCTTGCGGATTATCAGTGCATCCCAAGGTGATCTGCAAGCAGTAATGCCCTTGATCCTGAACTACGCGCTTGAGCTTTGCGATGCAGAGTTTGGCATCCTGTTTGAGTATCATCAGGAAGGCAGGTTTCTGGCCAATCATGCTGCCGGCATTCCGGAACCATTTCAGGCGTGGCTGGATAATCAAGGTGTCTTCGCAGTCAGCTCTGAGACGGGTCTTGGCCGCATGAATGATCAGCGTGAGGTCATCAATATCATCGATGTCAAATCAGAGGCGATTTACCAAACGGACGACCCCCTGCGCTTTGCCACAGCCGATCTTGGCGGGGCGCGGTCTTTTGTTGCAATCCCAATGCTTGCCCGTGACAGTCTGGTTGGCGCATTCACGATCTATCGCCAGACGGTCCGACCTTTTTCCGAAGACACCACTCGACTAGCACAGATGTTTGCGGCCCAAAGCGTGATCGCATTAGAGAACGCGCGCATGATCCGTGCGATACAGGCGGCGCATTCGTGACCAAGGAACCCGACAAACTGAACGAATTGCGGGCGCGTTTAATCACGGCAGGTTTTCTAGGAAATGGTAGTCTGCCGATGCAGTCTTTGGTCCAGCCGCAGCGAAATTGGGCTTTGTCCGCAGAACAATCGTCGACACCGGCAGAATGCTGCATCAACTATGAACGTTTGCTTCGGGGAAGCGGCAACGCAGCGTCCGATATCACGGCCAAGGTTCGCTATGGGCCGAACCTGAGTGAGTAGGGCTGAAATTCTTACCTATAGGTCAGAGAGCGCCACCTGAAGCGCGACCCCTATTGCTTTCGAGTGTAGGGGAAATGTCACGCAATACGGGCTCGATCACGACCGCATCCTGACTTTTACCAGACCGTATTGGCCAAGGATTGGCCCAGATTTTGATATGCGGATGCAAGGCACGCCGCAAACACCCGCAGACCATGTTGTCCCGATGCCCTTTCGTGGTCAAGTTGAGGCGCCTGATCTGAGCGATGGCAGTGAGTGACGCCTTGCAAGAGGGTTGCTCCATCCAAAAGTTGCAGCCCTTTTCTCGAAGCTGAATCGCAGCAATGAGGCGCGCGGTGCGTGGCTTGAGTTGAAAGTCCCATCACGGTTTCACGGGGCCTATGTGCAAACCCATTTGATGGCCAAGATCGCGGAGGCGGCGTCGGCTGTTGATCCGACAGTCACCGATATTCGATCGTCGGTTAGACTCTGTTTCTGCCCAAAATGGGTGAAATCAGGAATAGCCTTCCCGCGCCATGAGCAACTGCTAGCTTGCGCCTTGAGGGAGGATCGCATGGATCAAATCGAAGTAATAACCGGCGGCGCGCAGGCCCTAGCAGGGCAGAGAAGCAAGATCGCCCTATGGGACATTGATGCTGACGCCTTGGCACAGGCCAAGTCTCAGAACGATGGTCAGGTGGCAACGGTCGCGTGCAACATAGCCGGCGCTGTCAGCGTTGAGGCAGCGGTCGCGCAAACGGAACGTGAGCTAGGGCCGATTACCCAGGTCGTGAACTCTGCCGGGATTGCGGGCCCAAATATGCCAATCGAAGACTATCCGCTGGACGACTGGAACGCGATTGTGACGGTGAACCTGACCGGGTCCTTTCATCTGCTGCGCGCGATTTTGCCGGGTATGAAAAAGCGCGGGTTCGGACGGGTTGTCTTGATTGCCTCAGTGGCGGGAAAAGAGGGCAATCCGAGCGCGTCCGCCTATTCAGCTTCAAAAGCGGGCGTCATCGGGCTGACCAAATCAGCAGGCAAGGAATGTGCCGATCTTGATATTGCGATCAATTGCGTGACGCCTGCTGCCGCGCGCACGCGCATCTTCGATCAGATGAGCGAGGAGCATATCTCCTACATGTTGTCGAAGATCCCGCGTGGTCGTTTTCTCGAGGTTGAGGAAGCCGCGCATATGATCAAATGGCTTTGTTCCCCGGAAAACAGCTTTACCAACGGGGCGACCTTCGATCTGTCAGGCGGGCGGGCGACCTACTGACGTGAAAGCCGTCTGTTGCCTTACTTCTTCTCAACCGGCTCTACCGGGCCGCCATGATCGGCCCAAGTTGAGAACCCTTCTTTGAGATGAGCGGCCTCAAATCCCATGTCTTGAAGCGTCGCGACGGTTAAGGCGGAGCGCCAGCCGGAGGCGCAGTGAAAGACATATGTCTTGTCCTCCTGCCCGAACACCTCCTTGAAATAAGGGCTGCTGGGGTCAATCCAAAACTCGATCATCCCCCGTGGCGCGTGAACGGAGCCGGGGATTGCGCCGCTGCGCTGGCGTTCGCGTATGTCGCGTATGTCGACGATCACGACATTTGGGTCACCGACCATGTCAATCAAATCGGCGGTTTCGATTTCCTCGATCTGCGCGCGTGCGGCGGCCACCATTTCAACCGCGGTTTTCTTGAGTTTTGCCATCCTGTCCCGTCCGTTAGAGCGTTCAATCTCACAATGCCCAGAAATGGGGGGCAAGCAACCCGGTGAGGTCGCATTGAGGACTAGAATTTTGAGATGAAGGACAAGGTAAAGCGTTCGGTATCGTCGAAATCCTCGGACTGCGTCTCGAGCGCGTAGCTGGCTGAGAAATCGCCCAGCTGCGTCTCAGCCGTTACGGCAATCCCAGCCGATGAACGCCAGCTTCCGTCATCCAGCAAAACACCTGAGGGTGCGGTATCGCGTCCGACGCTCCAAACTTTGCCGACATCGAAATAGAGACCGGGCGTAAAGGGCAGATTGCTGCCGAAGACCGGCAGCAGCAAATCGGTTTGCAAGGCGACGTAGCGCTCGCCGCCAAGGCTGGTGGTGACATTCGCGCCACCTGCACCGCAGCCAGCGCAGAAATCGACCGGCGTGACACCGCCGCGCGCAAAGCCCCGCAGCGATGTGCCGCCCAGTGTCAGCCGGTCAACGGCTGTCGTCTGGCTGCTACCGAGCCCCTCAACAGCGCCAAGACTGGCGCGCAGCCGCAAGACCGACCAATCTGTCACCGGGAACCGCGTGGAAAATGCGAGCGATGCTTTGGCGAAATCCGCATCACCGCCGTAAATGTCGACGCTGGCGCCTATCGTCCAGGGCATAGCCCCCGCGCCTGTCCATTTCAGCGCGACACCAGGCCCGGCCACAAAACGATCGCCTGCCTCGGCCTGAATGATCGCGGATGCGTCGGGGTCCACTGAGGATATGTCGGTCCAAAGCGCGTTCAGACGCACCTCACCCTGAAAGTTCTCCGTATTCTCGCCAAATGTAACAAAGGGTTGGATCAAGCCCGTTTGAAAGTTGAACAAGGTGTCGTCGTAGTCGTAGTCGGCATATTCGAGGCGTACACCACCACCCAGATCGCCGGGCCAAAAGCTGTCGCCCGTGAGCGCCGAGCGCGCGATTACGACCTCCTTGGAAAAGGTCAGATCAAATGAAAAGGCGTTGCCGCCGAGGACATTTTCAAGCTCCACGCCCGCGGTCCCAAACAATCCTATATCGCTGTCCGCACCAATTCCGAACGTCAGGTTGCCGGAATAGTCGGCCTCCTCGATCACGGCAATTGTCAATGTATCGCCTTGGGAGAATATACGAATATCACGGAACTCACCGGTGAATTCCAAAGCTTCAATCGCAGCGGCGATGTCTTCCTCGGTATAGGGCTCGCCGGGTCGCAGATCCGCTGTTGCCAAGACGTCGCCATCACGAAAGCGTTTATTTCCAGTGACTTCGATGCTGGTGAAAACGCGCTCACCGGCCTCAAGCGCTTGTTGCGAGAATGTGGCGGTTGCCAAAAAGGCCACCGCTGCAAAGCTCATGCCGCCAAGAATACCTGTTTTCAAATGCCCCGCCCCTATTTGTGTCTATTGTTATTTTTGCAACACGTTATATACAAATCACTAGATGATCGGCATTGTCGTCATCAAGGGGAATTTCCCCTTTTTCGGGACTCGGTGGTCCCACAGTGTGTTTTCAACAAATTTAATTGAAATTCCGAGGCAGGACCCGACATCATGAAACCAGTTGTGTATTGCGCAGCACTTACGGCACTTCTTTCGGCCTGTGGAGATCCCTCCATCGACACTGATGAACGGGGCGTTCCACGCGAGCGCGGGTTCTGGCCAAGTCTGGTGGAAGAACAGCAAGCCAATCGCAATGGCGAAAGGCTGACCTCGGAGCAAGCCCGCGCCCGGGTTGATGAATTTGATATGTCGAGCGATGATCTGTCGCGCGAATGGCCCGTCGATAGTTTGACCTATAAGCGGTTCCAGGACCCAGCTGTACGATCCACGGTGTTGCGTCGTGCGTTAGGGCGTTACGCGCTTATTGAGGCGAAAGAGCGCGGTCTTGGCACTTCACTGGCGAATGTGCGGCGCGTGGCTGGGATCACGTCTGCGACCTCTGGCGCTGAATGGTGGTCGCGCTCGGTCCACAAAGCGGATTTGTTGCCGGGTCAGCGGAGGCGCGTGGTCTCTTTGCCAGAAACGGTCCATGCCACGATCAAGCATTCGAACCAGATTAAGTCTTTTGGCGATTTGCCCGCGATCCGGGGCACCGCGATTGCGGAGGCAAAGGGTCGGTTCGTGCCTGAGTTTTTCGCAGAGGCCAGCACATCGCGTGAAAATGAGCGGGCGACCAGCCCGGCTATTTCGGCGGGCGCTGCGCGGGCCATCACTGACGAAAGTGAGCTGGAGTTTGGTGTGCGGAGCCGGTTGTTGACCGGCGGGGAGATTTCCGTTTCGCAGCGCTTCACAGTGACCGACACCAACCGCGTCACCTATATTCCGGGCGAACAAACCGAGGCACGCACCTCCATATCCTTGGTTCAGCCACTTTTGCGCGGATCGGGGACAAGCCATAACGACGCGCCCCGTCGCATCGCAAACATGGACACCCAGATCGCTATCGAGGAGTTCCGGCGTCAGGCCGAGGCGCATTTGATGGAGGTCGAACGGGCGTATTGGAACCTCTATGTGGCGCGCGCTGTTTACGTGCAGACGTCGCATTTGGCCGGGCATGGCAGCAAGCTTGCCAACCAGATTTCCGGGCGCAGCGGGATTGACGCCGATACCGTCTTGGTGACGCGTGCGCGCTCCTTGGCAACGCAATGGCAGGCGGACGGTGTGCGTGCGCGTGCGGCTTTGGATAACGCGGAATACCGGTTGGCGGCTTTGGTCGGCGACAAGCGCTTTGGCCCCTCTAACATTGAGATCGTACCGGCCTCCGCGCCCAATGGCGCGCTGTCGGTTTTGAAAACGCGCGACACGATTGAAGACGTTTTCACCAACCGCCCGGAGCTGCAGCAAGCAATCTTGCAGTACCAAGCAGCGCTGCTGCGTGAAGGGATGTCGGCTAATGAAAGCCTGCCAGAACTTGATCTGGTGCTGGAGCTGAGCGCGGATGGCGGCGCTGACGGATCAGATCTGAGCGGTGCGTTCAGCGACAACAGCAACGGGTCGGGCCATTTGGTCGGATTAAAATTCTCTGTCCCGCTTGGGTTTGACGAACGCGACGCGCGCTATAAGCGTCGCCGTCTTGAAACCGTCCAGCAAGAACGGCAGGTTTTGTCGGTGATCCAGACGATCCTGCTTGAAGTAGACGTTTCGGCAAATGAGTATGTCGTGGCGTGTAATGATCTAATTGCGCAGCGCAAATCCCTGGCGGCGGCGCAATCTTCCTTGCGCACGATTGAACGCCGGTGGAGCGACGGCGGCGCCAGTGAAGGCGGTATCAGCCTTCTGTCCGCGCTTTTGTCGGGCTACGAGCAGGTGCAAGCCTCCGAGCAAGCGGTCGCGACAGCGCGTGCAACACGCGAGATTGCTGCGGCAAACCTCGCCCGTGCGCGCGGGATATTGTTGGACCGGTGGGGTCTGAAAACCAACATTGCCAAAGATATCAGGGACCAGCCGACATATCAGCTGAGCCGCAAGTAACAAGTAAGTCGCTGCAACGCAACATCGCGAAGGATATCGGACATGGCTGCAGACGGCGGACGCACAGGCGAATATTTCCCACATTTTGAGCTGCTCGAAGACAGGATCGTTTTGGACGGTGTGCCGGAGGTTGGCATTGTCGGGCCCGAAGGCGGTGTGGAGCTGGGACAGCAGGATGTTCCCTTCACGCTGACCTTTGACAACATCGGCACCGATAGCGGGTATGTGCCCTATATCGATCTGATCCTGCCCACCGGGGCCGATGGTGATGACGGTATTTCGTTTGACAGCGCCTCGTTTCTGGGAATCGACCTGGTTGTCACCGAGCTGATGTTTGATGTGAACGGCGAGGCCGTGCATCCGTTTGCGGTTGATGGGCTTGGTGACCCGATTGTGGTGACGGGAACGCCGGGCGAAGCCTTGGTGGTGCTGGAATTGCCCTATGGCTCTTTCTCGCCGGGCAACCCAGAGATTGATATTGATCTGGTTTTGGATTTTTCGCCGCTCGGAGATCTGGACGAGACGCTTGATATTCAAGCGATTGGTGGTTTTGCACTTGGCTGCGACCCGCTCGACAACCCGACGAGCGATGCCCCGATCAGGGGTACTCCTGCAACATTGATGGTCGATCAAGACCTGTTTACCGTTCAGAAACTAAACAACGTTCCTGAGCGCGACGCTGTCTCCGGCCCAAGCTACCCTTATCAATACACGTTGATTGTTGATGTGGCTGATGGGCAGACGCTGACGGACTTTACGCTCACTGATACACTGCCACCCGAGATTGTATTTCTGGGCAATGTTCAGATTTCGGGTGGGACGGGGACCATCACGACCCAGCCACCGCTCGACACAATTGCGACACCGCCTGACAATGAGCTGGTTGTTGATTTTACGAGCATAACGGACACCGTGACGGTGACGTTTGACTTCTACGTCAATGACGATCCCGCGCTGGCCGCGGCGCCTGTCATCGACCCTGCGACGGGCGACGAGGTTCCGGTAACTAATTCTGTCGTTGGCGAAGGCATTTGGGACCCGTTGGATGGCCGCGACCCCGTGACTGCCGTTTCATCGAGCGATACCGATATCATTCAGGCGCGCTCCATCGCTATTCAGAAAAGTTTGACGCCAGTCTCCGACACCGGGGTCCCCGGACCAACGCCAGACGACATTTACGAATTCACGCTGGATGTTCAGGTGTCCGACTATTTCACGTTTGGTGATCTGCTTGTCACTGACATTCTGGGCAATGGCTGGGACTACATTCCCGGCAGCGCCGAATTTACCTTTGCGGAAGAAAGCAATTCGCTTCTGACGCCAGCCGATCTGACACCATTTGAAACGACATCCTTTAATTCGACCACCGGCGAGACCACAAATACGTGGCGCTTGAGCGATGCGATGATTGCCAATGGCGATGACGGCTTGCTGACCGGCGATGTTGCTGGCGACGGGGTGTCGAGCGAAATCTCCTCCACCATCCAAATCACCTATCAGGCGCAGATCCTGGAGGCCTATCCAGGCACCGTTTCTGGCACGCCAGCGCTAAGCCAAGGCGATGTCTTGAGCAATGATGTGACTGTCTCAGGGTCCGTCCGCGAGAACGGCAACACGTCCAACATCATCGGCACCGAAGACGAGACCTCTGGAACTGAAATTTCCATTCCGGTTGGCGCAATACGCAGCAAGGAGGTTTTTGCCGTTAACGGTGATCCAGGGTTTGACGACACTTTGCCAATCGCTGCGGGCGACACGGTCACGTTTCGGATGATCTACGATGCCCCGCTTGGCGCGTTTGAGCAGCTGAACCTTGTCGATAACCTTCCGCAAAATGTCTTTGCGGCGACCGAGGTTGTGACCTTCAATGCGGTCTCTAACGGCACGCCGCCTGTTGCGGGCGAAGCTCAGTTTGGACCCACCGACACGTTTCTTTCCAATGGCGGCGGTGCCCCCATTTTGACAACGTCAGCTGCGGATAATGGCGTTTCTTTTGACCTGTCCAACTTGGAGGTCGACCCGCGTCAACCGATCCAGGTTGAGATCATGTTTACGGTCACTGTGATCGACGCGGTGTTCTCACCCGATCTTCTTCTGACCAACCAGGTCACAGCTTTCGAGACGGACAGCTTCGGCAACACGACCGATACGACCGCGATTGCATTGTTTGAGTATTCCGAGCCTGTGCTTGAAATCACCAAAGGGGTTGTGGCCTTTACCTCGCCGGACAGCGACACGGAACTTGACGCGCCGGCTGGCCCGACATCGTTTAGTGCGCCCGGCACGGGCGGTGCGCGCTTCGCCGGGACGATTTCATCGGATTCCATTGATGATGTGACTGGTACCCCGATTGACGCCAACATCAGTTCTGTGGATGCGGGCGATCTGGTGACCTTTGCCATTGTGATCGAGAATACAGGGCGCGCGCCTAATGGTGCCTTCAATGTGAACGTGACCGATACCTTGCCTGCGGGGTTTGAAATTCCCGGCGCTGGCTTGGCCGCCGACCTTAACCTGAGCATCACCGATGGCACGGGCGCGGCGGTTGCCTTTGACCCACCTGCGACAGATCTGGACCTTTTCTTGGCGGGTGGTCTGACGCTGACGGATGGCGCGATCGAGGGTGCGGTTTCGGCCTTTGATGCCACCGCTGGCGACAACATCATCATCATCACATACGATCTGGAAGTCGTAGACGGGGTGACGGCGAACGAAACCATCACCAACACCGCCGCCATCGCCGAATACAACGCCTTTGAAGGCGACGCGATGGATGTTCCTGTGAACCGCGTGCCAGCGGGTGGTCTGCAAGACGACGCAACCGCCACGACGGAATTGCCAGACATCGAAAAATCCCTCGACTCTCGTCAGTTTGGCGAAGGCGGAAGCAACGAGGTGATGATTGGCGAGAATTTCTCCTACGTCATCACGATTGATCTGTTCGAAGGTGTTTTGAACGATGCGGTCTTCACCGATGTCGTTACCGCTGGCGGGTTGGAGCTGATCGGCGCCGAGATCATCACCTATGATGCGAGCATCCTCAATACGGGCGGCCTTGGTCTGGGCTCGACCGTCGCCGCGACGGGTGGTGATACGATCACGTTTGACTTTGACACGCTCACATTGCCGTCCGACAACAATGAGGCAAATGACACGATCGAAATCCGTGTCGACGCACGTGCGCCCGATAGTTTGGTCGCGGGCGGTGGTGAGCTGCTGGTAAACCGTGCGCGCCTTGATTTTGATGGCGGGCGTGTTCAGGATTTCGATGGCCAACGCGTCATTGAGCCCAATCTCGCGATATCAAAAACCGGGACCCCTGCGGTGGTCACGGCAGGCGGGACGGTCAGCTACACTGTTGATATCGACAATATCGCGGGATCGCATGACGCACCTGCCTACGACCTGCGCATGTCGGACAGTCTGGACGCCAACCTTGTGCTGGACACTGCCTCGATTGAGATTTTGCTCAACGGGGTCGATGTGACAAATACCGCCGGATACACGGTCAATCCGTTGGGCGGGAACGACTTTGAGGTGCTCGTTGACATTCTTGAAGAAGGCGACGAGCTGCTGATCAATTATGAGGGCACCGTGCTTCCCGGCGTTTTGGCCAGCACGGTCATCCCGAACACAGCCGATCTGACATTTGATTCAACGCCGGAGGGTGAGGGCATCGGCTCCGGCGCAGGTGATGACAGCGATGATCGCGACTTCAGCCTTTCGGCCAGCGAGGAGGTTACGACCGCAGGCGTTGGCCTCGACAAATCTGTTGTGTCGACATCGAACGCGGACACGACCGGAACCGACCTGTCTATCGGGGAAGAGGTGACGTACCGCATCGTTGTCACCATTCCAGATGGCAACACGACCGACGTGACCCTGACCGATGTATTGCCGGTTCCGCCCAGCGGGACGCTGCAATATATCTCCTCCGAGCTGATCAGTATCGGCACAGATATCAGCGGCCCCGGCCTTCCTGTGGTCGGCCCTTACGGCACAAATGCAGGGGCATCGACCGAGTTTCTATTTGGCGATCTGAACAATATTGTCGATGCTAATGGCGCCACGACGGACGTGAATGACCAGATCGTTGTCGAGCTGACGGCAATCTTGGTGGACGATCCGGCAAACGCGTCCGGCGACGTGCTGACCAACACATCCCGTATTGATTATCTCGACGGCGCGGGCGACCCGGCCGTTATTGATGACACGGCCGATATCACGGTGGTCGAACCTGATCTGGATATCGACAAAACTGTTGTGCCCCTGAACGCGGACGCGGGCGATGTTGTGACCTATACCGTGACCTCGACCAATGTTAGGAACGGACCCGCTTATGACATCATCATCGACGATGATTTGGCAGATGCGGGCTTAACCGCCCTGCCAAGTGGCACGCTGAGCATTCGCATCCTGGACGGCGGCAGTGTCGTCACGCCGGACCCGGGTGACACACCCACTGTCGCGTTCAGCGCCGGGGCTTTGCAGGCGGTTATCCCAGAGCTTCTTGCGGGTCAGACCATTGAGATCGTGTATCAGGCGACAGTGACGGACGACGCGCTGTTCTCCAGCCCGGTCGACAACACTGCGCAGGTGACGCGCTATGACAGCGAAGCGGTAGGCGATGAGACCGGTAATACTGGGCGCGTTTATGACCAAACCCTTCCCGGCTATACCGTGCCGAGCGATGACGCCACGGTCACGACCCCGGATGCGTCCCTGACCAAAACGCTTGTCGGCACGGGTGATGCCACGACCGCTGGCGACGACGTCGGTGTGGGCGAGGAAGTTACGTTTGAGCTGGTTATCACCGTGCCGCAGGGCACCGCAGATCTGACGCTGACCGATGTCATGCCTGCCGGTTTGGCGGCGCAGGAGGCCACGTTTGTTGGCTATGTAAATGACAGCGGGACGACCTCCGACATAACAGTTGGTGCAGTGCAAACTGGCGTCGGCTCTAGCGGCGGTATCACCATTGCCGCATCTGGTGACAGCGTCACATTCGATTTTGGAACCGTGGTTGTCCCCGGCGAGAATGACGGCGCGGCGGTTGATACCGAGATTGTCGTTCGGGTCACCGCCTTGGTCGAAAATATAGGCGCTGTGGCAGATGGCGCGATACTGGCGAACACGGCAACCCTTGAGGTTGTGGACCCTGCCAATCCGGGCACGGACCTTCAACCCGATGTGGTTGCCACGGAAACGGTGGATGTGGTCGAGCCAGACGTCGCGATCGTCAAATCCGCGCCTGTGGGCGCCAATCCCGGCGATGTTGTGCCTTATGCGATTACGCTGACCAACACGGGCACCGGCCCGGCCTATGACATGCTCGTGGCTGATCCGCTGACAGATCCGTTCTTGTCGCTGGTCTCAGGCTCGGTCACTGTTTTGCTGGACGGCTCCGCGTTGTTGCCGACACCTGCGATCACTGAGACGGCCCCTGACGGGTTCGAGGTTGCGGATCTGACGCTGCTGCCGGGCCAGGAGATCGAGATCCGCTTCAACGTGTTGCTTGATGCCGCAGCACCAGAGGCGCAGAGCTTTCCAAATACCGCAACGGCCGAGTTTGATACGGTCGATGACGGCAACCCCAACAGCCCAACCGGTCGCCAATTCGACATCGATGATGACGAGTCACTGGCCACCGTGCCGCGCGTTGAAAAGACGACTGTCGGCTCGAACAACCCCGATACGGATAGTCTTGCGGGAAGCGACCCGTTCCAACTGGCGGTCGGCGAAGAGGTAACCTTCCGCTATGTTTTGACTCTTCCAGAGATCGATATGGACAGCGTCGTGCTGGATGATGCTTTGCCCGCGGGGATGGAATATGTCTCAAGCGCCATTGTCCCGGTCGCAGGTGATCTTGGGGCGACAACATTCGGTGTCGCCGTGGCTGGGAACAACCGCGATGTCACCTTTGATTTTGGCGCTATAAACAACCCCTCAGACGGCTCAATCGGGACGGATGATACGATCACCTTTGAGGTCACTGCCGTTGTCGTTGATGACGCAGCGGCAACCGCAGGTGCCTCGCTGACCAACACTGCATCCCTTGTTGTCACGCCAGACGGGCAGGCCCCGCTTGATCCACAAACGGACACGGCCGTGGTGGACATTGTCGAACCGCTTTTGAGCATCGATAAGGTTGCGCCCTTGTCGGTTGCGCTTGGTGGGGACGCGGATTTCACTATTTCGGTAACCAATGTTGGCCCAAGCAATGGCGCGATTGCGCCAGCTTATGATGTGGTGATCGGCGACACGCTGGACATTGATTTCACACTCGACCCGGGCTCGATTGTTGTGCGTCTTGATGGTGCCATCATCGCACCTACGGTCGTCACAACCGCAAATACGTTCCAAGTCACGGTGCCCGTCATCGGCGAGGGGCAGACGGTGACCGTGGACTACACCGCCATGCTTGACGCGGCGGCGGATCCGTTGGTGGCCTATGCCAACACCGCGACGGCCGATTACACCAGCTCGCCGGGCGCCAACCCCAATGAGCGCAGCTATCCGACGGTCAGTGACACGGAAACTGTCTCCAGTGACCCGACGCTGACCAAGACAGCGATCTCCACCAATGACCCGCTGACCGGCAGCGGGGAGCATGACCCGGCCCAGTTTGACGCGACAATTGGCGAAGAAGTGACCTATGAGCTGGTCCTGACGCTGCCAGAGATCCCGATGGACGAGGTCTCCCTCGTTGATACGTTGCCTGCTGGGTTGGAATTCGTCTCCGCCAGCGTGGGGGGCGTTGGCACGGGTGTCTCGTTTGCGTCCAACACGATTACCGATGTGGGCGCTACGGTGACTTACACCTTCACCGACGTGACCCGCGTCGTTGATGGCACGTTCAACGGCAATGACGAGATCACGGTTCTGCTGACCGCACGGGTGACAGATATTCCAAGCAGCGTTGACGGTGCTGAGGTGATCAACAGCGCGACCCTGACAGTGACACCGCAGGGGGAGCCTGCACTGACCCCGCAGATCGCGACGGCCGATATCGATATCGTCGAGCCTGAGCTGACCGTGGATAAAGTCGGCAACATCGCGGTCGTGCCCGGCCAGACCGCAACCTATACGGCAACTATCACCAACACCGGCAACGCCCCAGCCTATGACGCATTTGTCGAAGACACGCTGGGCAACGCGTTCTTGTCGCTGAACACTGGCACGGTCACAGCTGTGCTTGATGGTGTGGATGTGACGGGTCTTCTGACCATCACGGAAACAGCGACCGGCTTTTCGTTCTTGCTCTATGACGCCGGAACACCCGCCGCCCTCCCGATTGAGGTCGGCGACAGCTTGGTTGTCAAATATGACGCCACGCTCGACCCTGCTGCCCCCGAGGCGCAAAGCTTCACAAACACGATCAGTGTTGACTACGACACGGTCGGGGATGGCGATCCTGACAGCCCCACGGGTCGCGATTACAACGCAACGGATGATCACGCCGTAGCGACGGTTCCGTTCATCGACAAGCGGCCTATTGCGTCGAGCATTTCGGAAACCGATTCCGTTGATGGCTCTACCCCGTTCGCGTTGAACGTAGGCGAGCAAGTGACCTTCCAATACGACATTTACCTGCCGGAAATTGATATGGATTCGGTCGTCGTGACCGACACGCTTCCCGCTGGCATGCAGTATCTGTCGTTCAACGTCGTGAACTTTGGTGTCCCCTCGCTGACCGATTTATC
Source organism: Pseudomonadota bacterium (assembly GCA_039030615.1). Taxonomy (GTDB): domain Bacteria; phylum Pseudomonadota; class Alphaproteobacteria; order Rhodobacterales; family Rhodobacteraceae; genus Litoreibacter. The sequence goes on from JBCCDV010000007.1 coordinate 114,553, forward strand.
TTTCAACCCGCTGACGACCCCGACCGTCATCGAAGCGGGCCAAGTGATCACCTTTGATTTTGGGGACGTGCGGAACCTTTTTGATGGCTCCGTCGGCCCTGATGACGTTATCGTTTTGGAAGTGAACGCGGTGATCACTGATGATGCTGCAGCGGTTGCAGGTGCTACCTTGACCAACAACGTTGGCCTAGACGTGGATCCGTCAAATGACCCTGCGTTCCCGACGCGCGTGAACAGCAGTGACGTTGTGATTGTCGAGCCTTTGTTGACCTTTGATAAGACAGGGCCGCTGGTTGCTGATCCAAGTGGTACGATTGACTACGTCATGACCATCGAAAATGTTGGCCCGCCTGCTGGCAACGCGGGCCCTGCATTTGACGTCATTATCGAAGACACGTTGCCCGCCGAGATTGAGCTGACGTCGGGCGTGCGCTTCTTCATTGATGGGACGGAGACCTTCCCACCCGTCAGCACAGGTGCGGGCGGGTTTACGGCCACTGTTTCGGTTCTGGATGTGGGCGAGGTGTTGACCGTGACCTATACCGGCACATTGGATGCGCTGGCCACCGCGCCTGAGAGCTATATCAACACCGCGACCGTCAACTATGACAGCGCGCCTGGCGTCAACCCGAATGAGCGTGACTACCCCGAACTGACGGATGATCACCGCGTTGCGACGCCGCCGCTGCTAGACAAATCAATCATTGCAACCAGCGTAACCCAAACCGGGGACGGCGAACACGACCCGCTCGAGCAGGACGTCAATATAGGTGAGACGATCACCTATCAGCTGGTGATCACGCTGCCCGAAATTCCGATGGATGCTGTGACGCTGGTCGACACGCTTGATCCGGGCCTCGCCTTTATTTCGGCTGATATTGTCTCCGTCGGCACTGAGATCACGGGCGTGACGGCAGCCGATGAGGCAAGCGTTGTGAGCGTTCTTGGGCAAGACGTCACATTTACCTTTGGCCCCCTGAACAACGCATTCTCAGATGGTACGATAGACGGCGCGGATGAGATTGTGATCGAAGTTCTTGCCCGCGTTGAGGACCTGCCAACCGTCAATGATGGTGACGATCTGGAAAATCAGGCGTCGCTGGTGGTGACACCTCAAGGAGAAGCACCTCTTGCTCCAGTGGAAGATGCTGTGACGGTCAACGTCGTCGAGCCGAACGTCGGCATCACCAAGGACGTCAGTGACACAGAGCCGATGCAAGGCGACACCATCACGTATACGGTGGTCGTCACCAATGACCCGGCCGCAACCGGCCCGGCGCTTAACCTGGTGGTTCAGGACCCGCTGCCAACAGGCTTGTCTGTGACAAGTGTCGCACTGACCGGGGCAGGGGGCACGGTGACGTCGGGTTCTGGCTCCACGCTTGTCGTCGCCATCCCGGTGTTGTTGCCGGGTGAAACAATCACGATCACCTATGATGTGTTTGTCGGCTACACCACGGCCGTCTTTGTCGATGTGATCAACACGGCAGAAGTAACCGGCGGCACGAGCGGTGATCCGAACAATCCGGGCCGTCCAATCACTGAAAATGACAGCGAGACTATCGAGGTCGACCCAGTTCCGGCACCTGTTTTTGAAGAACGGCCGCGCCTTGTGGGGGGTGGTATTGATGACGCCCAATTCCTGCCGATCTTGCAGATCGATCCCATCTTTACCGGGACCGCGGAATATGGATCGAATGTCACCATCAGTCTCTACCAGCTAGATGGGTCGCTCTCATATGTGCGCAACGTGGTGGCGGATGCCGGTGGACACTGGATCGCCATTTTCCCGCGCGTTACGCTTGAGAATGTCGATGATGACTTCCACGAAGCTTATGAAACCTCTGTTCTGTTCAGTGAGCCAATCAAATACCTCGATGATCGCGCGGGTTTTGACGCAAATGGCGCGCCTTTGAGCCAGCGTGAGTTCTTCGTTGGAAATGACCTGCAAGACGACACTTATAACGTGACCATCAACCATGACCGCCCATCCACGTTGCCGCAGGATCGCGGCATGTTCAACGCGCGGATATTCTTCGCGCCGGCGGTGATAGGCCAGCCCTTTTCGCGCGGCGATGTGCTGAGCGTCGATGAGGTGTTTGAAACCGTTGCCGACACCACGGTGCGCAGCTTGTACGAGGCCAGCGTTGATCCATTGGCAACGGGCCTGAACCGGTTCAACTATGAGTTTTTGAGCGAGGATACGGCACTTCCGGGCGGGTCGGCGCGATAGGCTAGAGCCAGACCCGCAGCAGGACCCAATCGCGGATCGCGTCATAAACGATCTGTGACAGGAGCCGGTATTCTCGGTCGAAGACAAACAATCCGCGCAGCCCGGGCTGCAATTGGCTGATATCATCGGGAAGGCTGGCGCGGCCTTCAAACACGGCGATATCTGTGCGCGTGCTTTGCGCAGGCGATATGCTTTCCACAGCGCCTGCAAAACTCTGACTTGGGGCAAAATCGGGCCGGAAGACACCGTTTTCGCCGTCCTTTATCCGCAACAACAAATCGTCGGGAACCTCCAGCTTCAAGGCAAGAGCGGACGGGTCTACAATTTCGAGCAGCGTATCGCCTTGGCGCACCGTCGCGCTAAGCAAGGTAGACAAACTGTCGCCCACAACTACCCCGTCAATGGGCGCAATTATCTGCGCGCGATTGCGACGGTTTTCGAGTAGATCAATGCGCGCGCGAAGGCTCTCTGCTTCCAGCTCCGCATTGCGCAGCGCCGCTGCATCACGTGCACCGCGCGCGCCCTCCCGCTCCAGCAAGGCGCGGGAATACTCGGCCTGTGCTGTGGCCAATTCCTGCGTGATGTCGTTGGTTGCAAGTCGGGCGAGCTCCGTTTCGCGTTCGACGACCCTGTCACCGTCCGAGACTGAAACACTTAGGATTATCCCGGAGAGCGGCGCCGTTACGGTACGCGCGTTAACGGCGATGACCTCGGCCGGAACGCGGCGCGCATCGGGTAGCGGGATCAGGCAGATACCCAAGATAACCAGTGCCGCAACGCCGAGTTTCACCCAGCCTTTGCGCCGACGCGCGGTCCGGCCAGTGTCACCACCATCGCCGGCCAAAGCCGCTTGCGCGAGCAGGGGCAAGACGCTCGCATTGCGGCGCGGAGTTTCGACTTTGATTGCAGCTGCCTTGTCTGCTAGCCGCGCGGTATAGATGTCTTTGTCCGCGACGACCCCATTGATTGTCGCTGTGAGGGAGCGCTCAACCTCCTCAGGCAACGTCGCCCGATTGGTGGAGTTTGGCTGATCTGACAAAGCAACTTGGCTGGCACGCCCGCCTTGAAAGTAGGCAAGTGCCACAAGGTCGGCGTCGACATAGCTGCGGATCATCGATGACAGCTTGGCAGGGGTCGCATCCCCTTTGCCAAATTCAGTGAGCAAGCTGTCCAACAAGCCGATATCAGGATGGCGATACATCGCAAACGAAAGTTGAGACAAGCTCACCAAGCGCTCAAATGCGAGCGCGCGGGTTGTGGCACCGGTCGCTGTCAGGCGCACGACAAGGCGGGCATTGCGCCCGTCCGGCAAGGCGATGGCCGCGCACACGGCGTCTTGTATTTGCTGCGGCTCCGTCAGGTCTGCAGCCAGAATTTGGTCCCGCAATTGCGCGCTCAGGCCGGAATTGGGCGGGTTTGCTGCAAGCGTCGTTCCATCACCGTCGGCCACAACAAGCGTCTCTTTCGCGGTCGTCAGCGCGGAGGTCAGGCGCGCTAAGTCTTGCGCAAAGCCGTCACCTGATTGCAGCGGGTCAAACGTCGCCCTGAGGGCCTTGGCAAGCGTAGGGCGCTCTTCTTTGGTCGGCTGCTGCTCCATCTAGCGTGGATCGTGAATGTTCACGATCTCGCCGGGGCGAAGGGTGCCTTCGGAATTGGCGATCTCAACGATGATGCGGACCGTGCGGCTGGCAGGATCGACCCTTGGATCGATTGCCCGCACCGTGGCCTCTGCCGCAGCGCCTGCCTCAAATGATGCCGCGATTGGCCCTGTTGCAGGCAAATCCGGCATCCAGTCCAGCGGTACAAACGCCGTCGCGAGCAAGGTATCAAGCGCCCCAATTTCGAGAAGAACCGTGGCGGTGTCGACGATTTCGCCAGGGTCAACGGCGACGTTCAAAACAGTGGCATCAAAAGGGGCCCGGATCGCGAATTCCGAAAGGGTCGCTTCCTCAAGCGCCAACTCGGCGGCACGGCGGCTTTGCTCATCCTGGGCAACCCTCAGATCGGCCTTTGCGACGGCCACGGCTTGCTCCGCGATTTCGACCTCCCAGCTTTGTGCCGCGCCATTTTTGAACGCAGCGGAAAGGCGGTCGCGCCTGAATTCTGCTTGTGTCACCAAAGTGCGGGCGCGCTCGGTCGTGCCCGTCGCTTCAGCAGAGATTTTGGTGAGCGCCACCCGGGCGCGCTGAACGCTGGCGTCTATTTCAGCCAAAACATCACCTGCAGCAACGCGGGCGCCCTCAAGCTCGCTGATGCTGGTCACGCGCCCGTTCACCGTGCTGCGCAGTTCGACCGATTGCGCAGGTTCCATCACTGCGGTGACGTCCTGGGCCATGGCCAATCCCGGCAGCATTATTGCCACGAGGATCGCGATCAAAGGGGCGCGCATACCGTCAGTCATCCGCAAGGCTGGAGAAATTGGCAAGCGACAGCTGCTGCGCGGAGAAAATCGTCATGACGCCACGGCGGACAAGATCAGCCAATTTAGCGTCGTCTAGGGCGCGTAGCTTCTCTTCGGAGATGATCGCAAAACCATCGACTTTGCGTTTGACGCCATCGCGGGTGATCGTGACTTCAGATGGGCCGATCAGCTCAAGCTCTTCGGCTTCGCGCATGATGGCGCGGGTTCGGTCGGTTGAACCAACATAGCGCTGGCAAAATTCCAAAGCTCGCGTTGACGCGTCTGCGGCGCTGCCGTCTTCATTGAAAAGCGGTTGGGCCTCATCGCTCTGTTCAAACAGTGTCGATGACAGATCCGCGCACAAAATGTGCCGGTCCGCTTCCTCCGACTCCCTGACCAGACCAAATGGATACCTGCGCACGTAAGCCGGAACGTAAGCGCCAGACTTCCAATTTCCGTCAGCATCGACAAAATTGTTTTTGCCCTGCTCAAACCCGACAAGCGCCACTGGGGTGGCCGGGTTTCCAGCGGCCAAAACGATAGGATAATGGCGCATCGCGGTTGGGATTTCATCGACCGTTAGCGGGATTGCGTTGGCCTGCGACGCAAAGCTGAAGTCGCGGCGCGTTCCAAGCGCAAGGGACGCGTGACGCTCAGGCGTCAATGGCACCAATGTGCGGTAAAACAAAGGGAGCTTTTGTGAAGCGGGGGCTTTGTCGTCGGGGCTGACGGCGCGTCTACGGACCATAAGTCTTGCTCTTTTTTAGGTTTCTGCCTCGAACGGAAGCCGTTCTTGAAGCAGGCGGGATGCCTGTAAAAACAGTCTGCGGGCAATAGAGCGTGGCGGCAAGGGGAACCGCGCGACAATAGCGGCACCATTGCGCAGCGACGTCGCACAAATGGGCAAATCTGCGCTTGGATGTGCCAGCATTTCCAGCTTTCCGTCGCGCGCGACGGCCTCGGCCCAAGGGGCGTCAAGCTTGGCGTCAAACAAGCATTCCGGCGCACCGACCAGCCGCACCTGCAAGCGATCCTGCAGCCCTGGCTCAAGCCGCTTTTGATCAAGACTTAGGCTCAAGGCAAATGGTTTGGGAAGCGACACAGCCGCCAATGGCATGTCTTGTCGCGTGTCGATCCATTGACCTGCAAGCCGCTCACTGGCCAGCGGCGACACGGTCGCGCCCCGGGGGATCTGTGGCGCAAGACGCTCGACGCGCTGATCGATGTCGGCCAAACGCTCTTCCAGACCCGCGCGATCATTGGCAAGGGCTGCTTGCTCCGCCCCTGTCAAACCGGACTGGCGCGCAAGGTTGTTCAAGACCGTGCTGCGGGTTTGCAGCGCAATTTTGTCTTGCTGCAAGCTTGGGCGCTCGAAGGTGATCGCTTGGGTCGCGCCGTCAGATACGATGAGGCGCACAGCCTCTGGCGGGAACAGGTATTCAGTCGTAAAACGCTCGACCTGACCACCCGCTAGGATGCGTGCCTGAAACGGGACCAGTGACAGCGCAATAAGGCCCGCACCGCATGCGGTGGCAAATCCCAGTCTTATACGTGAAGCTTTTGGCATCAGAGGGCGCACCGTCGCAATTGAGGGCCGAACAATCAACAACATCAGTGCCACGACAGCGATCAGCGTGGCAAGTCGTGGATCGAACCGGTAGGCCAGCCAAAAGACCCCTAAAAAGATCGTCCACCGATAACAATACGCGATAACCCAGTACAGAAGCTCTAATCGACCGGGGGCGGGCAGAGGAACGCCGAGCGCCCGCCCGACGGTTGCCCTTGCGGCCTGACTGGCGCGCCCGACAAGGTTGGGTTGTCGGAACAGATCCGTCAAAATGTAGTAGCCATCAAGTTTGACCGCCGGGTTCAAGTTGAAAAGCAGCGTCAACGCCCCTGAGAAAACCGCAACTTGCAGGATCAAAGGCTCCAGTGACCCAAGATCAAAGCGCGCCCAGGCGAGCACCAATAACGCGACGGCGTATATCTCAAAATACATGCCACCGCCGCCGATCATAGCGCGGCGCCACCGCGACGAGATGCGCCAAGCCCCTGTGACATCCGTAAACGGAAAAGGCGTGGCGGCGAACACCATGATACCAACCCGGATTGGACCGGGATCAAGGTTTTCGCGCAGCGACATGATGCGGTAGGCAAGGACGTGGCCCAGCTCATGCACCGCTTTGACGGCGACAAACAGAACGACGAAGCCAACAACCGCGCCCGGCTGTAGCGACGTCAATTGCTTCAGGCTTGTGGTGACCTTGTCGCTATTGGTCAGGAAAACAGAGAGCGTGTAGAGCATAAGCACGCCCCAAATCACGGCAGCCGGCAGCGAAAACGCAAGCCTGCCAATCCAAGACAACCGCCGCGCAAGGCCCGCCGCATTCGCCAAATCCGCCTTGAAGGAGATCAGTTTCCCTTCAAGCGGGCCCGTCGGCGCTTTTGCATCTTCACCAAGATCAACGCCGGTCACGATGCCGCGTTTGGCGAAATTCTGGACCAAGAAGGTCGCGTGGTCGATTGGCAAACCGGTCCTGACAGCCGCAGCCGCGACATCGCCGGACTGGCGGATGGCATCAAGGAAGCGCACCGTTTTCATATCTGCCGAAAAGTGCTGACCCGTCGCTTCGTTGGTGATGACAAACGGCGCTGTTTCGCTGTTTGATGCGCCAACGGAATGGACCGTAATGGCCGACGGGATGCGAATGCCTTTCATGCTAAAAGCATATGCCGTTCATGTCGGGAGGAACAGGCCATCGACGCGGAGCAATCTAAGTTCCTAATTTATTTAGCATAATTCTCTTTTATGCGTTTTTAACCCGTCACGGCCTTTGAGACAGACAGCATTGTTTTGCGAAAGGAGAGTCTTTCGTTCATCGTAACCCTTGGAGGGACACGAGATGAGAACGAAGACAGGATCGAATTGATCCGCGCACGCGCACGCACTGTTTATCACCCTGTCGGCACCTGCCGGATGGCGGATGATGCAGCTTCTGTCGTTGACCCTGGATTGCGGGTGCGCGGGGTTGAAGGATTGCGTGTTGTCGATGCGTCGGTGATGCAAAAAATCACCTCGGCCAACACCAATGCCGCGACCCATATGATTGCCGAAAAAACAGCGGCGATGATCAAAGGTTAGCCCCGGCTACATCGGCCTTCGCGCTAGTGAATAGACTTGCCCGGTTGGCCCGCCGACTGGCTGGGTCGCCAAATGCAACGCAAGTGCCCAACCTCGTCTGGGTGTTTCACGCGTTCCCAAGCTGGCAATCCTTTGGGCAGGTTTTCGCGTCCTTGCGCAAGGATTTCTTCAGGAGAGCGTTCTGCACCTTTCGCCGCATTGTCAAACGTGGCCGCCGCCGTCGGGCCGGGCACCAGGCTGTTCACGTCGATATTGCGCGACCACAGTTCATTGGCCAGACCATCGGTCAGCATGTTCAGCGCAGCCTTTGACAAATGGTAGGCCGTGCTGTTCGCCCCGGCACTATAGCCTTTGCCGAACGTCAGATTGAGGAGCTTTCCGCCCTGGCGCATGTCATTGATCAGATTGCGTGTGATCATGTATGGGCCACGCACGTTGACTTCCGTCGTTTTCCACCACAGGTCGGGATCAGAGTCGGCAAATGCACCCCGCTCAAGGTAGGCAACGGCGCTGTTGACGATGATGATGTCCACCGTGCCAAAGTCAGCAAGGATGCCATCGCAGAATGATCTGTTTTGGGCTGGGTCCGCCACATCGACTGACATCGCGAAACATCGCGGCCCAAGTGCCGTGATCTTATGCGCGGTGGCAACAATCTCTGCTTGCGCGCGGGCGCAGATGGCAAGTTCTGCCCCTGCCTTGGCGAAGACCAGCGCTGTCGATTTTCCGATACTGCGCCCGGCACCCGTTACGACAGCCACCTTGCCTTTCAACGGTTGATCAGTCACTTTTCTGATGCCTCCAAAGCAGCAATTACACCGTTGATTTCTACCACGCCGACATCCCAATCCACAGCCCCTTTGGCCGTGTAGTGCGCCATTGGCAATGCCTTTTGAAGGCAGTCGATACCGTCCCAAAGGCGCGTGTCGCAGATCATCACAAAGGGGCGGTCGGGAGTTTTGCGCGCCTCTTCAAACGTCGCAAGCAGTTCTCCCACATCCGTACCGCTGATACGGCGGGTCGCAAAGCCGAAGGCTGCGAATTTGTCGTGTACGGGTTCGACTCCCATCACGTCGGTCGCGTGGCCTGAGGCTTGCACGTCATTGTTATCAATTTTGTAGCACAGGTTCGAAAGCTTATACTTGCAATGCGACAGACAGGTCTAAGCGGCGTCGCGCTTAGCCAAGCACTCGCTGACAAGGCCCTTACATTTTAGGTTAGGCATACCTCAACAACCTTGCGTGGCGAGGTCTGGTTCTTCGTAAGCCTCGGGATATAGCATGGGCCGATTGGGTCCAATTGGGACGACGCCGTTCCAGGATCGTCCGAAATACCCTTGCCTGCAATGCACAAGAGAACCCGCTGCGCGTACGCCCTCCATCGCATAGACCCTGCACAGCCATCGCCAAAGGTTGGGATAATCTAGGATGCGCGCGCCGTTTAGTTTCATCCGAAGATAGTAGACAGGATCGTGGCGATAGAGCGTTGGAAACAGGCGCAAATCTGCCTCTGTGAAGGCACTACCTGTCAGGAAAGGTCGTCCATCAGACAGGACGCTTTCAAGATAATCAAGTGTGTCAAAATAGGTTTCAAAAGCTTGTGCATAGATCGCCTGGTCTGAAGAAAACCCGGCTTTATACGCGCCATTGTTGATCGCCACGTAAATGCGCTCGTTAAGCGTCGAGACAACAGATCTCAATTCGAGGTCTGTCGGCACAAGCTTTGGCCGCGTTGCGATTTTGCTGCCGAGCATTTCGGCATTTGTATCGAGCATGCGAACGATTTCTGCGCTCTCATTGTTTACGATCCGGCGCTGCACTTTGTCATAGAGGATCGGAACAGATTGCTCATCCGATCCTTCGCGCTGATAGATCTCTTTCGCGAGCCTTAGGCCGGCTCCCGTGCCTGTCTCGGTTGTGCATTCCTCTAGCGTGGTCCCGGTCAGGCTTGCGACGCGGTTGGGTGCAAATTCCCAAAGGTTTGGTCCAACCGCATCACCTTCAGCTGTGCGGTTGGGAAAGGCGACATCCATCGTGATCGCGTCTCGAAGGCCCAAAATGTTTCTCGCCAGCGTCACGCGATGACACCAAGGGCAGTTGAGCGCAACGAACAAGTGAAAGCGACCGGGCTCAGGCGGGAAGTCTGGATCGCCAATAACTTGGCGAAACCCGCTCAAGCCGCGCACGAATTCTCCTTTCGCGCGCCGCGCCTCGGCATTGGTCTGGCTCTCTTGTGTCGAGGGGTCTTTGTTCATGTGGCCAGCCTGTCTTTTTCAACCAGTGATGCAAGATGAATGATCATGCGTCATGTCAGCGTGTCCAGGGCGTTTGAGAGCATTTTCGAGCAAGCCGAGAGGTCTGAAATAGCGATATGCTCGTCGGCTTTGTGCCCCTGCCGTGACATGGAGCCGGGCCCACAAACAACTGTCGGAATGTCGAGCTCAGTCAAAAACCCTGCTTCGGTTCCAAAAGCGACTTTGCATGTTGGGGTGCCGGCCCATGTCTGCACCGCCGCGACCGCCGCGCTTTCTTTTGGCGTCGCAAGGCCAGGGTAGGAGGCGATCGTGTCGAGCGTGATCGCGGCGTCGCTGTCTCTTTTCTCACCAACGGAGTGAGCTGCCTGGCGTATTTTTTGTTCCAACTGGTCGGGATTGTCTTTTGCCAAATGCCTGAATTCGAAAAGCAACTCAGCGCTGTCGGGAACGATATTCAATGCCGTTCCGCTGAGTATCTTGCCGACATGTATAGTGCTGTAAGGTATGTCATAGTCGCTGTCATGAGCGCCGGTTTGCTTCAGTTCATCTTGCAAGCGGCGCAGTTCAATGATGAAGTCGACGGCGAGCTCAAGTGCGCTGACAAACTTGGGTGCTAGCGCTGAATGGCCGGCCTGTCCGACAACATTTGCCTGATACGCTCGCTTACCCTTGTGCCCAATCGCGACTTGCATCTCAGTCGGTTCACCAACAATGGCAAGCCTTGGACGCCCAAGAAGCGGCCCGAGACGCTCTTTCATACGGGCTATCCCAACACAGCCAATTTCTTCATCGTAAGAGATCAAAAGTTTCAGAGGCGCTTTCAGGTCCTTGCGGCTGGCACGCTCAGCCAGGGCCAGCATTTCAGCAAGAAACCCCTTCATATCGGTCGTGCCGCGGCCGAACAGCATTTCGCCCTCTCTGGTCAACCTAAACGGCGGCTTGGTCCAGTTTTGTCCTTCTGTGGAAACCACATCGGAATGGGCAGAAAGCAAAATGCCGCCTTCGCTTGAAGGTCCTATTTCCGCGTAAAGGCCCGTCTTGTTCTCGGTCAAATCCGGAATGCGATGAGTTCGGAATTGGCGGGAGGACAGGAAGTTCTCGATATAGGCGATCATATCAAGATTGGACCGTTCGCCGACGGTTTCAAAAGCGATCAACCGGTCGAGTATGTCGAGTGACAGGGTCATTGCAGAGATTTCCCACCGATTGCTTCGAACGCGCCCAAAGTCACTTGGGTTGCGGCAAATTCCATGAAAGCCCGCACTGTACGCGACTTATCGACCCCAGGCGCAGTCAAAAATCCCATCCTCAATGAGCGCACCGGTTCCGCAATCGGGATACAGGCAAGATCTCGTCCATCGGGAGAAACATCGCTTTGTGGACGCACATTTGCGATTGAATATCCAAACCCGTTTCCAACCATGGACCGCATTACGGCCATATCGCGTGTTCGCTCAGCAATGCGCGGCCGTTTTCCGATGTCTTCAAATAAGCTTAGAAAGTAATCCGTACTTATCGGCAAATCCAGCAGTACCATCGGCAATTTACTCAAGTCTTCGAGCGCTATCTCGCTTTGGCTTGCAAGATCGTGTCCGGCGCTCAGCAGCGCAGATGGGCGGAGCCGGACAAGGCCAGTAAATTCCAAATCTGTTGGAATATCGAGATCGTAGGTCAAGGCTATGTCGATATCAGAGCGCCGGATTGCGCTAAAAATCTCGGCCTGGTTCAATTCGCTCTGCTCGATGCGGATGTCGGGGTAGGCATCTTCAAAACTGCGCCGCAGGCGCGGCAATACAAGCTGCGCGAAGGTGACGAGGCATCCGACTGACAGAGGTCCCCGTGCGGTGGCGGAAACGTCTTGGGCAATTTCGCTCATAGCGCTTGTTTCTTTCAGAACCCGTTTTGCCTGTGCCAGCACCCGGCGACCACCTTGGGTAATTGACAAGCCCTGTGCGTGATGGCGTACGAAAAGTGGTATCGCGAATTCCGCTTCCAATTGTGTGATGGCCGAAGAGATAGAGGGGGAGGACACATTCAATCGCTCTGACGCACGCGCGATACTTCCCGTCTCGCCGACGGCGACCAAATATTCCAATTGTCTCAATGTGAAACGTGGCACATCATGCTCCCAGGCGATGCCTTTGAAGTACCGAAATTACGTCTAGGCAAGCGATTGTTTGACGTCCTGATCGGCAAGCCATCTCTGAAAATCGCGGATCGTTCCTTCGTAGTCATCGCTGGCAAGCGGGCCTTCTACCGCATGCCGCGACGCTAAGGCCACCTGCATACGTTCCAGTTTCTCGCGGTCCTCACGGTTCACCTCTTCCCAGAGGGCAATGCGTTGTTGGATCGTGTCGTCATCGAGCGTGTCGCCGTAGACCGACATCGTCCACTTCACCCGAACCAATCCGGCATGGAGCGGAAAGATCGACAAGGAGACAAGAAGACTGGCCGCTTGGCTCGCGACTTGCGTCGGAAACTTAGCAAAGAGCGATGAGCGTTTGCGCTCGGCTTCGCTTAGGCCCGGCGCACCTTCGCCGCGCGATTGAATGCTATCGGGATAGTTCGCGGCGTAGGACGTATAGCCGTCCCCGTTTACCAGCTTACGTGACAGTCCTGAGGGCGTATACCCGTGTAGCGTCTGTGGATGCACCACGCTGAGGTGGTAGCCTTCCATGAAATTCTCGACGAGGCATTTCCAGTTGGTGTGCCAGTCTTCTTCTGCCACGTGAACCAGCCGGAACTGATCTGTTTCATAGGGCGCCAGCAGAGCGTCCAGTTCGGGGTGCTCAAATGGGGCGGCAGCGGTGTCGAGATTTATATAGATGAAGCCATTCCAAAGCTGGGCATTGTGTTTGGGCAACTGGCAGTTTTTGGGATCAAAGCCCGCGTTTTCCATGCGGGGCGCGCGCAGCAACGCGCCGTCACGGCTATATGCCCAGGCATGATAGCTGCAAACAAACCTCTTCGTATTTCCGCGGCCCTCGGCCAGTGGCATGCTGCGATGGCGGCAGACATTTGCCAGGACACGCACCGTGTGGTCGTCACCGCGCACGACCAACAACGGCTCATTCAAAAGTTGCACGGTGAAAAAATCACCGGGTTCAGGAATTTCATCAAGCCGCCCAAGGCAATGCCAGCCTGTCTGCAAGACTGTGCGCGCTTCGTGCTCAAACTGCTCAGTTGAGGTGTAAAATGCGCCCGGCATACTCTGGGGCCGGTCGGCGGGCAAAGCGGCAAGGTCTTGAAGTCTATCGCGCAATTGGGTCATTCCCGCCTCCTTTATTTGTTTGGCGTCAGGCGTCCCCGGGAACACCGTAAGAGGGCGCAGCGCCCGGGTTGAGTGCGCGGTTCACGTAGTCATCCAATTGGGGTTTGTAGATATCCCAAGCTGTCGAAATGGCTTCAATCGGGCACTCTTCCGTCCAGTCGCAGCGCAGATCAGCTACTGGCCATGAAACTTTGTCGACTAACATCAGCCCTGCTGAATGTACCGGGCCCGCTTCGCCACCCGCCGACAAACCGGCGCGCAAAGCAGTGATCAGCCTGTCACCCAAATGACCCTTTGAGCGCGCAAACGCGGCCACGATCGCTGCGGGGATGTCCTTGTTGGCGAGCAGATTGCCGCCAGACGCCACATCGATCCCGCGCGCTTCGTTCCAGTGGCCGAGTACTTTTTTGCCAGAATGGATCGCGGTTTGGCCGCGCACGTCAATTGCCAGCAATTGCCGGTAGTCGATATCGGAAGTCTTTCCTGTGACCTCGCCCACTGCAGTTTCTGCGGAAAGGCCCTGCTCTATCAAATCCAGCGTCATTGGTCCCAGGCGCGGATCGGTAATATTCTGGCTGGCAACTGCTCCGACGCCCGCGCGCGCATAGGCGCAACGCGCCGCAACGGCAGGGGACGACGAGGATATTGCCATCCCAAACATCCCTGTTTCCGCGCATCTGGCCACAAGTGAAAATGTCACGGTTTTAGTCCGGGATTACGGCGGTGGCGTCGATCTCCACCAGCCATTCAGGCCGCGCCAAAGCTTGAACCACCAACCCGGTTGCGACCGGATGCACCCCTTGAATATAGGTGCCCATGGTGCGGTAGACTGCTTCACGGTGGCGGACATCCGTGATGTAGATGACAAGCTTTATAAGATGTTCCATTTGCCCGCCCGCTTCTTCAATCAGCTGGCGTATGTTCTGCATCACTTTATGGGTCTGTTCGGCCGGGTCATGGCTGTCGATGTTTTTCGCATCGTCTAGGTTTTGGGGGCATTGACCGCGCATCCAAACGGTTCGTCCTCCTCGCGTGACGACGGCCTGACACAGGTCATTGTCGAGCGATTGTTCAGGGTAGGTTTCTTTGGTGTTAAACTTGCGAATGCGGGTATGGGCCATGCTATGCCGTCTCCGTGGCGCTGCGCTGCGCGTCAATGCGCGCCATAAGATACTTTGCAAAATCGTAGTTTGGGCGCTCCAAATGGCTCAAATGACCGGGCGTTGCGGCGTCGGAGCAGAGCCCTTGATAGACCTTCTCGGTGCAGCCACGGTCCTCGACATTCACGTCATCGAGAAGGGTCTTGAGTTTGACAAAGTTCTCTTGTGCATCGGTGTCAGTCGCAAAGTCATGCGACATGCCACCGCCAAAACGGATATGGACCTGACCTGGTCCTTTAGGGTGCAAAGATAGATACCAGAAATACCCCGGCGTTAGCGTGATCATGAGGCTCGGGTAAAGCGCCAGCAGATACGTCATGCGCCGCGCGTCGCCCTTTAGTCGCGTGTTCGACGGATGCGCCATGGCGATCGGAAGCGAGTCATCTTTCAAAATCGTGTGATAGTTGAAGGCGTCGCGACCCGGCGGACATATCATGTCTTCAAGTTTGGACAGCCCGCCAATCGTTCCCGCATGACAAACGGGCAAGTGGTAGCTCTCCATGAAGTTTTCGGCCAAAACCTTCCAATTCGTATCCCAGATATGCTCTTCGTAGAACGTCTCGCGATAGTCGGACATATTGTAATCTTCGAGCATCGCGGCGACCTCGGAGAGTTGCTCAGCAACCGGAGCGGCGTCAGTATCGAGGCATACAAACAGCCACCCCACCCATTCCTCGCACCGGATTTGAGGCAGGGCATAGTGGTCTTTGCAAAACTCTTCATTCAGCGACATCGCCGGTGCGCCGCGCAGCTTGCCGTCGAGGTTGTAGGTCCAGGCGTGATACGGGCAGACGATAGTCTTGGCGTTGCCCCGGCCATCCAGTAAAGTCGACATGCGGTGCAGGCAGACATTGCTCATCGCCCGCAGATCGCCGTTATGGTCACGCACGACGACAATTGGCTGTCCGGCCAGTTCACACGATAGGTAGTCTCCGGAATTGGCTAAGGAATCCGCGCGGCCCACGCAGAACCAGTCTTTGCGAAATATATGTTCGATCTCGGCGTCGACGAAGTCTTGTGAGGTATAGACCTCGGTGGGCATCGCGCGCGCGCGCTCAAAAGGAGCAGCGACATTCTCGCGCAAGGCGGCGATTGGGTCGATGTGATCTTTTGGCAAAGCACCTCTCCTTTTGCGAGTCGGCAATTGAACAACACTGTCGATATTGCTCGTACACTGGATCAAAGGAAAGTGGGCAGCTGCCTTACCGATGATTAGCTTCAATCTAAGCTACATTAGGTATAGGAAAACCATTGCTTCGCAAATGACTCTTTGTCGCTATGAGGGCTTGGCGTTAGCAATATGTGTCAAAGCAAAAGAAGGGCGCGTGCTATGGAACAGATCGATACGCTTGTGATCGGCGCGGGCCAGGGTGGCATTGCTACGAGCGAACATTTGGGAAAGCTAGGAATTGAGCATGTTGTCTTGGAGCGCGGCCGCATTGCAGAACGGTGGCGGTCGGAACGATGGGATTCTTTGGTCGCCAACGGTCCTGCCTGGCATGATCGTTTCCCAAACATGGCGTTTCCGTGCGACGAAGACGCGTTCGCAGGCAAAGAAATTGTAACGCAGTATTTTGAAGACTACGCGCGGATGATCGGGGCTCCCGTGCGTACGGGCGTGGCGGTTGAGGCAGTAAAACCTCACAGCGACCGCGCCGGGTTTCAAGTCGAAACATCGCAGGGAAAGATTGATGCCCGTAGCATCGTCTGTGCAACCGGGCCGTTTCAAATGCCTGCTATTCCGCCAATTGTCCCTGACGAAGCCCCAGTCGCACAGATACATTCCACCGCTTATCGCAATCCTGACGCACTGGCTGAAGGGGCTGTTCTGGTCATTGGGGGCGGGTCGTCCGGCTCGCAGATCGCGGCGGAACTGCATGACGCCGGACGCGAGGTTTACTTCTCCATTGGCCCGCATGATCGTCCGCCGCGCCGGTATCGCGGGCGGGACAATGTTTGGTGGCTGGGTGTGCTGGGCATTTGGAACATGGATACGCCGGCGCCGGGCACCGAACATGTCACCATTGCCGTAAGTGGCGCACATGGCGGCAAGACAGTCGATTTCAGGCGTTTGGCGGAAAGAGGAATAACGCTGCTTGGTATGAGCGCCGGGTATGAAGGCGGTGTTCTAACGTTCGCCAATGATCTAAAGGCTAACCTAGATGCAGGTGATGCAAATTACCTGTCCCTGTTGGAGGCGGCGGACACGTATGTTGAAAACAACGGGCTCGATTTGGCGCCTGAACCTGACGCTTGGGTTATCCCTGAGGATCCTGAATGCGTTATCAACCCGGTGCGCTCACTCGACCTTCAGGCCGAGGGGGTCAGCACGGTAATCTGGGCGACCGGGTTTCGCTTCGATTATAGCTGGCTACATGCGGATGCGCTGGACGATAATGGCAAACCGATCCACCAGCGTGGCGTCTCAAAGGTACCCGGTCTTTACTTAGTCGGCCTGCCCTGGCAATCGCGCCGCGGCTCTTCATTTATTTGGGGCGTTTGGCACGACGCAAAATTTGTCGCAGATCAAATCGCTATTCAAAACAGTTACTTGGCTTATCACGACGGTAAGGTGTGATGGCTTAGTGGTACGATCTGCAGGGGGCCGTTTGTCATAGCGCGCGCCGCATTTTAGCGCAGTTTTTGGAAGCAGGTTGTTTTGATTGCCTGTTTAAGTCGACTGATGGCTGCGCTCTCGGCCTTGTCACGTCGACTTACAAGCCCGATTGGGCGCGCCAGACCCGCGTCTTCTAAACGGCGCCAGCTGACACGTTCCCCATTTGCCGTTTGAACAAGCGAGCGCGGGAGCAACGCAATTCCTGCGCCACCTGCCACAAGCGCAAGCGCGGTTGTCGCGCGTTCTGTCTCATAGGTCCAATGCGGCCCATTGGCCAAGCGCGCCAACGCGTCATCGATAAGCATCCGGTTGCCAGTCTTGCGCGCTGACAAGATCAATGGCTCATCTTGAATGTCGTTTAGGCTCACCGAAGGAGCCTGCGACAAGGGGTGATCTTTCGGCGTGACAAGTACGATTTCATCTTCAAATAGGCCTTCAAATAACAACTCCGGATCAGAGGCTGGGAGCGAGGATATCCCGAAATCCGCGTCGCCCCCTTTGATGGCCTCGGATACGTCGTTGCTGCTCAGATCGAGAAACCGGACGCGTATATCCGTGCCGCCTTCTCGAAACAGCGTCAGAGTGTGAGGCATCGTTGAGGCGATTATGGTCGGAATACATGCAACGGTGATGACCAAGTTACGCTGATGGGCGAAGGCCACACTTTCGTCCCGCATCGCGCGCACCGTTTGGGTTGCATCCTCGAGGATGGCGCGTGCCCGTGGTTCCAAGCGTTTTGCTGCCAGCGTTGGTTTGACTGAGCGGGTTGTGCGCTCAAACAATGTCACATCCAACGCGTCTTCAAGCTTCTGAAGCCGTCGGGTCACCGCGGATTGCGACAAAGACAGCTCGGTGGCTGCTGAATGGAAAGAGCCGGTTGATTTGACAGCAAGGAAAGCCTGAAGATCTGAAAGATCATAATTAATGCGCATAATGCAATAATCTAGAAATTTATAGCATTGGTCAATCAATCCCGGGATCGCTATCAGAGTTTCAAAGAGGCGCCAATGAGCAAGCAAAACGAAATCGTAGTGATAGGCGGCGGAAATGCAGCCCTTTGTGCGGCAATAACCGCGGCGGAAAAAGGAGCGCAGGTCTTGATTTTGGAGGCTGCTCCGAAACCCTATCGCGGCGGCAACTCGCGCCACACCCGCAACTTTCGGTGTATGCATCACGGGCCTTTGGGACCACTTACCGACAGCTATAGTGAAGAGGAATATCTCGCCGATTTGCTTAAAGTGACCGGCGGCAGGACTGATGAGGCGCTTGCGCGCATGACAATCCGCGCTTCAGAAGAATGCCTGCCTTGGATGGAGGCGCATGGCGTAAGTTTCCAGCCATCTCTTTCGGGCACTCTGTCGCTTGCACGGACCAACGCGTTTTTTCTGGGTGGCGGCAAAGGGCTTTTAAACGCCTACTACCGCCACGCTGCCGGCCTCGATGTCGACGTTCTTTATGAAGCGCCGGTTACGCATCTGGAGATGGTCGATGATAAAATCACCGAGATCGAATATACGCATAAAGGAACCACCCACAGGCTGCAGCCAAAATCGGTGATCGTAGCTGCGGGCGGATTTCAGGCTGATATTGACTGGCTTGCACGCGCATGGGGCGAAAGTGCGCGAAACTTTCTGATCCGTGGTACGCCCTATAACCGCGGCGTTGTTTTGGCGGATCTGTTGGGGCAGGGCGTTGAACAAGTGGGGGATCCGACCCAATGCCATGCAGTGGCCATCGACGGGCGCGCGCCGAAATTTGATGGCGGCATCGTCACCCGGCTAGATTGCGTGCCGTTTTCTGTTGTCGTGAACAAACATGCCGACCGTTTCTATGATGAGGGCGAAGATGTCTGGCCGAAACGCTACGCCATCTGGGGCAGGCTGGTGGCGGAACAGCCGGACCAAGTGGGTTACGCCGTGATTGACGCCAAATCGCTGGAGCTGTTCATGCCGTCTGTGTTTCCGCCAATCAAGGCCGACAGCATTGAGGAGTTGGCCACCAAAATGGAGCTGCCGCCTGAAAAGTTGCGCTCGACAATCGACACGTTTAACGCGGCCTGTGGCGACACATCAAATTTCATGCCGACCGAATTAGACGGCGTCGCGACCCAAGGTATCACACCGCCCAAAACCAATTGGGCAAGGCCCATCGAGACGCCGCCTTACTACGGCTATTCCCTACGTACAGGTGTGACCTTTACCTATCTCGGCCTCAAGGTGGACGAACGCGCGCAATGCTCGATCGGCAACCGGCCTGTCACCAATCTTTGGGCGGCGGGCGAGACAATGGCGGGCTCGATCTTGGGGCAAGGCTATCTCGCGGGTTTTGGCATGACTATTGGAACTGTCTTCGGACGCATAGCCGGACGGGAGGCTGCAGCTCATGCAAACTGATCTGATCCAAGAGGCCCGCCGCCAGGCAGAGATTTGCAATGCCTGCCGCTATTGTGAAGGTTTCTGCTCAGTTTTTCCTGAATTGCATGCTAGCTGCGGGTTCTCGGACGGCGATATCACCCAGCTCGCGAATCTGTGTCACAATTGTCGAGGCTGTTACTACGCCTGCCAATACACCGCTCCGCATGAGTTCGATCTTAACTTGCCCAAGGCTCTGGCTGAAGTGCGCCAGTCCAGCTGGGAGGACTTCGCCTGGCCGGGTCCGGTAGCGCGGGCGTTTCAACGCAGCGGGGTCGCGATCGCGCTGGCAACGGTCTTGGGTTTTGCGCTGATCTTCGCGGCTATACGCGCCCTGCCTGCACCGGACGGAGAGGGGTTTTACGCGGTGATGTCGCACAACGCCATGGTTGCGATCTTTGCACCGGCCTTTCTGCTACCGCTGGTAAGCATCGGCGTCAGCATACGCCGCTATTGGGCCGCTACGGGTGGTGGGCGCGTCACATCGGCGGCCATGAAAAAGGCGTTTGCTGCTGCCGCGCAAATGCGCAATCTCAAAGGCGGGCATGGAGAGGGCTGCAATTTCGAAGACGAGGACCGTTTCACCCACGCACGCCGCCATGCCCATCATGCGGTAATGTATGGCTTCCTGCTATGCTTCGCCTCGACCTCAAGCGGCACCCTTTTGCACTACGTCTTCGACATGCCAGCGCCGTATGCGTTCTGGTCACTTCCGAAACTTCTGGGAGTGCCGGGCGGGTTGCTGATGATGGTAGGTAGTGGCGCGCTCGTTTGGTTGAAGCTTCAGGCAGATCGCGATCTTGGCGACCGCGCTGCATGGGGCGGCGAAATGGCGTTTGTCGTGCTGCTATTTCTCGTCGCGGCCACAGGCTTGGCGCTTTACGCGTTTGGCGCTACGGCCGCTTTACCGAGCTTGCTAGCGCTCCATCTAGGCGCGGTGCTGGCGTTCTTTCTGCTGACGCCTTTCACCAAAATGGCCCATGCGCCGTTCCGCCTTGTGGCGCTCATACGCAACGAAACTTAAACACCGAGGTCGCGCAAGAGATTGGTCGTGCGTGTCAATCGACGCGCCATGTCCTTCGCCACGAGCCGATGAAACTGGGCCGCGATTTGCGGGTGTTCATGCTCAAGCTGCGAAAGTTTCGTGCTGTCGATCCTGAGGAGCTTTGATGCGTCATCCGCGATAATTGCTGCCGAGCGTTCCCTGCCCGAATAATACGCCATCTCGCCCACAAAGGCCCCGGGGCGAATATAGGCTATCACCTGATCTGACCCGGTCACGACACGCAAAAGACCAGACAGCAGAACGTAAATATCGCTCGAAGCTGCTGCTTCCTCCAACACATGCGCACCCTTTTCAAGCGTCACATGCTGAGTGAAACTGCCAAGCCCTTCGGCGGCAAAAAGGGCGCGCACCTGTGCGCCAGTACTGGCTTTGCGGGGGACATGCCCAGTGAGCAAGTTTTCCTCAATATGTTGGATGCCGTCCGCGAGTGTCGCAAAAGAGACTGACGACGCACCCTCGCTTTCTCGTGCGCCCAACGTGTCATTTGGCAGACCGGTGAAAATAAGGTGTACCTCGGCATTGGCACAATCATCCTCAATCCGACGCAAAATGTGACGGGTCGAGACGTCAATTCCGGGAACGTTTTTGAAATCGAGGATGAGCCATTCAATCCCGTCTGCCTGCGCCAAAACCTCACCAACTCGGCGGCGCAACACACCGGAGGAGCCGAAGAAAAGATAGCTCGACAGCTCGATCACCTTGGCCACATTGCCGCGCTCGGCCAGTACGGCCAGCTCGGTGTCTGGTCGTTCCACCAGCGATCTACGGGTCGACAGATCGCTTTCAAACCGGAAGATTTTGAGTCGGCGGTATTCCATAATGAACAGGACGCAGGCGAGAAGTAGCCCTATCGCTATCGCCGTGAGAAACCCGTAGCTGACGGCGATAAGCGGGATGAACAGTACAATTGCGTAGTCGCGCCATCCGAGCCGTTTGCGTTCTGCCCAAAGCCAAGAATACAGCAAGTCGACACCAAGAAACGCGATAACGGCGGCGAAAAACCCGACCGGCAAACTGCCAAGAGCGCCTGCACCCAGAACCAAAACTAAAGCGCACCCGGCGGCGGCGCTGATCCCGGCGAGAGCGTTGGTGAGCCCAAGCCGGTTGGCGAGTAGGGTTTTGCCAACGACATGATACCCGGGAATGCCACCAAAAAGACCTGAGATAAGGTTGGCGAGCCCGTTGGCTTTCAGCTCCCGGTTGAAATCAAAATCGCGTTTGAGCGCCAGTTCCAATCCCGACGCATTCAATGCGGTGCCTATCAAAGCGGACAGGGCCGTCGTCAAGATCAGTGGCGCTTGGCCCGCTATGACCGCCCAATCGGCCGCCATTGGCAGTCTTGGGTCCAGTGACCCGGCAAACCCGCCTTCCCGAAATGGACCAAGAAGGAATCCTCGGACCATCAACGCGTCTGGTCCGATCCCAATCAAAGCGTAGAATGCGTAAAGCGCCAGCAGCGCCGCAATCAAAGTTAGGGGAAGCACAAGATAGCCTGCCAACATGCGCGTTGCGACGGTCATGGCAATAGCGGCGCCAACGACGGGCCCCCAACGCGCCATAAGATCGGGAGTAAAGTAGTCCCCCCATGTCACGGCCTGAGCCGGCCCAAGGCCCACATCAATGCCGCCCAAAAACAAAAAAAGCCCCGTTGTCGCAAGGAATCCGGCGAGGACCGGGTAAGGGATGAACCTTGCGATATAAGCCAAGCGCAGCTGACCTATTGCAAGGCCCAAGCCGCCCGTCACGAGTGCGGTCAACGCGACAAGGCTAGCGACAGTTGCAAACAATACGTCTGGTGGCATGCTGCTCTGTGCAGCCACAGCAGCGGCACCGCTCGCAATCAATATGGCTGGCAAGTCTTGCGGACCCAGGATCGAGCCGCGGTAGGACAGGCTAAACGCACCGACAAGGCTGATGACCACGGCGCCGAGCAGCGCCAACCCAATACCACGTTCCAAAAACTCGGCCAAAGGTCCGGTGTAAATAATCGCAGCATAAGAGATCGCAAATGCCGCTGAGACCAGTGCCGTGAAAAACGCGCCAAGAGCCAGCTGCGCGTGGTTTTTCACACGACCCTTCCACTCATTGGCAAATCAAGAACGACTGTTACGCGGGTCCGTAGGGGAAGGGTCGAAAGAAACATTTGCGCACGCTATGCGTAGCTTAACGTTGCGGCAAGCGCGATTGAGCCTTGGCGATGCGCATCTTCCTCTTGGCCCAAAACTGTTGCTTTTAGAGCCTATTGACTGGCACCTTCAGTGACATGTTTCCGGCCCCATCTGTTGGCACTTCACCCGCGCGCATGTTGACCTGTAACGCCGGTATGATCAGCTTGGGCATGGCCAGTTTCGCGTCGCGGGTTTCGCGCATTTCAATGAATGCTTCACGGCTGGTGCCGCCGCCCACATGAATATTCGCAGCACGCTGTTCACCGATCGTGGTTTCCCAAGCGATAGAGCGACCGCCCGGGCCGTAGTCATGGCAGACAAAGAGCCGCATCGCGTCGGGCAGACCCAAGACCCGTTGTATTGAATCGTAAAGCTCACCAGCGTTTCCACCTGGAAAATCGGCGCGGGCGGAGCCGCCATCTGGCATGAACAGCGTGTCACCTGCAAAAGCCGCGTCTCCCATCACATGAACCATGCAAGCAGGTGTATGGCCGGGCGTATGCAGCGCAAAACACTCCATGGCGCCGATATTGTAACGGTCGCCATCGGTGAACAGCATATCAAACTGCGAGCCGTCGCGCTGAAACTCTGTCCCTTCGTTGAAGACTTTGCCGAACGTGTCTTGCACCGTCTGAATATGTTCCCCGATGCCTATTTTGCCGCCGAGCTTGCGTTGCACGTAAGGCGCGCCAGACAGATGGTCAGCGTGGACATGGGTCTCAATGATCCATTCTAACTGAAGCCCTTCGGCCTCAATGAAGGTGATCATTTCGTCGGCGCAATCAAAGCTTAGCCGGCCGGCGGCATAGTCGAAGTTCATGACCGCGTCGATTACGGCACAGCTGGTGCTTGCAGGGTCTTTGACAACGTAACTGATGGTGTTTGATTGCGCGTCAAAGAATGAGCGGACCAACGGTTTTTGATCCATATCGGTTCTTGGCAATTGGGTCATGATCGCGTGCCTCCTCTCAAATCGTCAACTTATGTTAGCACCGGCGCCGCATATCGCAAAGGATTGTGGGGTCGCCTGTTTGCGCGCTTAGAGATAGAGCTATTTTTTCTCGATGATTTCGACAGGCCCACCTTTGTCGGCCCATGAAGTGAACCCGTCTTTAAGATGTGCGGCGTCAAAACCCATATCCTGCAAGCCCACCACGGTGAGCGCGGAGCGCCAGCCAGAGGCGCAGTGAAACACGTATTTCTTATCTTCTTGGCCGAAAACCTCCTTGAAATAGGGGCTTTCGGGGTCGACCCAAAACTCGATCATCCCGCGCGGCGCGTGCACGGCTCCGGGGATCGCGCCGCTGCGCTGCCTTTCGCGAATATCGCGAATATCGACAATGACAACATCGGCGTCGTCCACTCTGGCGATCAGGTCTGCGGTTTCGATCTCCTCGATCCGCTCGCGTGCCGCCGCGACCATTTCTTTTGCAGTTGTTTTGAGCTTTTTCATTAACAATAGCCTCCTCGTCGAAATGGTTCAGAAAACACTGACGCATGGTACGCGCTGATGCAATCGCTGCTGCAGGCGCCAGAAACTAATTCTGTCATACGCGAAAGTTGTTGGCTGGGCTAAGTTCGTGTTGAGATTTTTCCGCGACTGGTGTTTGCTAATCTAACGTCGCACCACCAATCCAAAGGAAGTCCGAAAATGGCACGCGCAGGGCGTACTGCCCGATTGGCCAAACGCGCTCGAGCGCCGGAGTTTAACCCGGCAGCGCCGGGACAAAGTGGTGGTTTTTACCGCCCCTTGAGCGAGAGCGAGCTGCACGCGATCTATAAAACCGCGCTGCGGCTGCTGGGCGAACTTGGGCTTGGTGAGGTGCCACAGCGTCTTTGGAACGATTTGCACGCTGCCGGTGCGCTGGACCTTGGTAACGTCCGCATTGGATTTCCATCCGCGATGGTCGAAGATTGTATCGCGAAGGCCTGCAAGAGTTTCACGTTTCATGGTCGCGATCCTGACCGTTCGATCGAAGTCGGCGGGGATCGTGTCTATTTCGGAACCGGAGGTGCGGCCGTCAACACTTTGGACGTGGAAAGCGGGCTTTATCGGCCCTCGACGCTGGCGGATTTGCATGATTTCACGCGGTTGCAAGACGTGTTGGAAAACGTCGCATGGTTCACGCGCTGTTGTATCGCCACGGATGTCGCTGACCCTTTCGATCTGGATGTCAACACTGCCTATGCATTGATGAAAAACACCACCAAGCCGGTTGCCACGGCGTTCACGCTTGCCGAACATGTCAACCCGATTGTTGAGATGTTTGATATCGTTGCCGGTGGTAAGGGCGCGTTTTCTAAACGGCCTTTCGTTAAGGCGCATATCAGTCCGATCATTTCCCCCATGCGCTTTGGGGAAGATGCCGTCGATGTGGTCTATGAATGCATCTCTCACAACATCCCAATGTCGTGCATAACGGCCGCCCAAGCTGGGGCGACAGCGCCTGCGACGCTCGCAGGATTTTTGGCGCAATCTTTGGCCGAGACACTTGCGAGCCTTGTAATGGTTAATGTCATCGCGCCAGGTTTCCCGATGGTGTTTTCCAATTGGCCCTTGGTGATTGATTTGCGCAGTGGCGCGTTTGCGGGTGCTGGTGGCGAGACCACCGTTTTGAACGCAGCCTCCGCGCAGCTTTCTAATTGGCTGGGCCTGCCTTCGGGCGTTGCCTGTTCAATGAGCGATTCCAAAGCAATAGACGCGCAGCATGGGGTCGAAAAAGGCATGACCAGTCTGGGTGCGGCTTTGGCTGGTGGTAACCTGATCTATGAAAGCTCAGGGATGACGGCCTCGCTTTTGGGGGTAAGTTTTGAGGCGTTTGTTTTGGACAACGAAATGCATGCCATGAGTTATCGCGCGCTGCGAGGCATTGAAGTGAACGAAGAAAACCTCGGCTTTGATGCAATTTGTGAGACCGTTTTGGGGGAGGGGCATTTTTTAGGTGCGCAGCTCACCCACGCGGCTATGGAACGCGACTATCACTACCCGAAATTTGCGGACCGGGCCCAACCGTCAGCGTGGGAAAGCGAGGGCGGACCTCATGCCTGGCAGCGGGCACGGGTCGAAGCGCAACGCATCCTGGCGTCGCATCGCCCAACATATATTGACGAGGCTCAAGATCGCGCCGTTCGTGAGGCATTCAC
Source organism: Pseudomonadota bacterium (assembly GCA_039030615.1). Classification (GTDB taxonomy): domain Bacteria; phylum Pseudomonadota; class Alphaproteobacteria; order Rhodobacterales; family Rhodobacteraceae; genus Litoreibacter. Next base: position 140,420 of record JBCCDV010000007.1, read on the forward strand.
TATATTGAGCTAGATGCTCAGCCCTTCTTAATTTGCGCTTGTATAAGGTCTTTGTAGAGTTTGCGAATTCGTTTGAAGATTGGGCCGGCTTCGCGCTCGCCGATCGCTCGCCCGTCAATTTCAAACACGGGGGTCTGTGCACCGAAGGTTCCGGTCAGAAACGCCTCATCTGCGCTATAAGTATCGACGAGGGAAAAATTCCGTTCAAAAACAGGAATTTCATTGGCGCGGCAAAGGTCGATCACCTTTTGCCGTGTCACTCCGTTCATGCAGTAGTCACCTGTCGATGTCCAAACCGCGCCTTTGCGAACGATGAAAAAATTACAGGCGTTCGTGGTGTTCACGAAACCAAAAGGGTCAAGCATCAATGCTTCGTCAGCGCCTGCACGCATGGCGTGGTTTAGCGCAATGATACAATTCAACTTCGAGTGGGAATTCAGTTTTGCGTCTTGTGTAAGCGGCAATCCGCGATGATGGGCGACTGTGTGCAATCTGATGCCACGCTCGACGACCGTCGGGTCCGGTTTCGAATGCTCCGCTATGATGACGATAGTGCTACCAAATTGGCTAAGATGCGGGTGTTGAAACGGTTTTACCTTGCGCCCGCGCGTGATCATGAGACGGATATGGACATCTGTGAGCATTTCATTCGCGTCAAGCGTTTGCCAGATTGCCGACACCAGCTCCTCACGCGTTTTTCCGATTTCGAGATCAATGAAAAGCGCGGCCTCGAAGAGCCGGTCTAGATGGTCGTCGAGAAAACTTAGGCACCCATTGTAGAGGCGCAAGCCCTCCCAAATGCCGTCCCCGAGCATAAAGCCAGAATCGTAAACCGACACTTTTGCCTCAACACGTGGCATGAGCGTTCCGTCTACATAGATTTGAAGCGCTTCGTTGCGCGCGTCGTCGGATGCTGCATGGGTCGAGTGATGGGTTTCGGTCATATTTGGCCCTTGCGCGCGAGATCGGTGTTGTGGGGCGGTGATGGTGCACCGCCCCAGATTGTCACCGTTGGTAGCAAACCCTCGTTTGCTGCGCCATTGTCATCGGAACCCCGCCTACAATGATGGAAAGCTGTGATAGTCGGTTTGTCGGTTTGAGCAGGGTTGGCGTGGTTGCCGGTAGCAGTGCTGCTGGTCAGCTCTAGGCTTCTACGAACAAGCCAAGCGCGCTGGTCTGGTTCTTACTGCGGCTCAATTTCAAATGGTTTTTTTGAGAGGGTCTGCAGAAAGTCGGAAACTGGCATAGGGCGTGCAAAATAGAACCCTTGAACCTGTTCGCATTTTCGCGCCGAAAGCCAATCGAGCTGTTCTTTTGTTTCAACGCCTTCTGACACCACTGTCGCGCCGATTTGATTTGCGAGTGTAAGAATGAGCTCTAAAACAGGGCCGCTTCGTGGCAGTTGCCGAATGAAGGAATGGTCGATCTTGAGGCAACTCAGTGGAAAGCGCGTAATGTAGGATAGGTTGGAATATCCGGTCCCAAAATCATCAATCGCAATGCCATAGCCCATATCGGAGATTGCCTGAAGTTTGGCTTCGATTTCATCCAAGTCGCCGACAAGGACCGTTTCGGTTACTTCGAGCTCAATCGTGCCTTTGACGAAGCTTGGGTGCCTGGAAATCTCGTCGAGGGTGCGCATCAGCCGGGCATCGCTAAACTGTCGCGGCGAAATGTTGATGGAGATCTGGATATCTCGGCCCGCGTTGTTCCATTCAATCGCATTGGCGCAACCCATCTTCAATATTGATTGGCCGAGTTCCTCAATCATCCCGGTTTCTTCGCAGATCGGGATGAATTCGCCTGGCGGGACAAGTCCGCGTTCAGGATGACGCCAACGGACCAGCGCCTCGGCAGAGACAATGCGCCCCGTCGCTATCTCAATACGTGGTTGGTAGAAAAGTTCGAATTGCTCGTCTTCGATAGCGGCGCGCAGGTCGGCTTCGGTTTGCGCGCGCGCATTGGCCTTCTTACTTATTTCCTCGTCGAAATAGGTGGTGCGGTTGCGCCCGGATTGTTTTGAGACATAAAGGGCGACATCTGCCTCACGCATGACTTCGGCGAAATCGGAGGTCCTGGGATTGTAGATGGTCACACCCATACTGACCGTTGCCTTAATGCGGGTGTCGTCATGTTCGATGGGGCGGCTTATAACGTCCTGCATGCGCTCAACCGTCGCCTCAAGTGAAGCGCGATTGGAGATATTCTCGAGGACAACGACGAATTCATCGCCGCCAAGCCGAACAACGATATCTTGCTCTCTGGCGGATGCACGGACGCGCGACGAAATCTCTTTGAGAACCGTGTCGCCCATTTCATGTCCGAACTGGTCATTGATTTGTTTGAATTTGTCGATGTCAAAGCTCAGAAGTGCACAGTCTTCGGTTTGGAACTTTTCGAGCATGGCCACGTGTTGCAGCAGATAGCTGCGGTTATAACATCCGGTCAGTTGATCGCTTTCGGCAAGATATCTCGCGCGATCGCGTGCATTCTTCAGTTCACTTACGTCGATTTCAGTGATCAAGATAGATGGCCGACCGGTAACTGCATCAGAGCAAAGTTTTGCGGAAATATCGTGCCATTTCATGCCCGCCTTTGTTTTGACCTTGGCGATCATTCGATGCTCGCCGAACCTTTCGAGCTTTTTGGTGAGAATGTTGTAGTCGCTTGCATGCAGGAATTTTTCTACCAGCGGCCGTTCGGTATCTGATACCGATGCCCGCGCGGCCGGATTCATATAAAAGTGCTCCCCTCCACGCTCGTGGAGCGATATCATCACATCGGTGTGGAGTAAGGCTTCAGCACTGCGCAGACTTTCGGGTTCGGTTTGCACGTTTGACGCGACCTCACACATCATGGCCATGCGGCCATCTGGGAGCTTATAGCCGCTGAACGTGACCATTAAGCTCGTTGGCACACCGCCGGGATGTAAGGTCCAGAGCTCGCGAAATACCTGATCGCGCTCTTCAAAGTCGACCTGATATTGCCGCAACCGCTCCGCAACGGTGTTTGACATGTCATTACCGAGATCGCGGGCGTAAAGGTCTTCAACAGTGTCAGCTTGCCAAAGATCGCGAGCGCACTCATTGGCGAACAAAATCCGGAAGTTATCAATGTCGTAAATCCAGATGGCCGTGTCGAGCCGTTCGGGAAGGACTGCAAAATCCTCCACCTGCGCGCCACTAGGAGCCGGGCGTACAAAAACCGGCTCCTCACCTTCAAGATTTATCTCGGCATTTCGCATGTCGGGACGTATCTTTACGCGGCTTTTGAATGTGGGTTGCCCAGTAGGCTCAACGGCTTGAAACCCTCCGTGCTCTCGACCCGCTTTGTCCAACTCGCAATGGCGCCAAAGTCTTCGAAGCTCAGTCCGGCCTCGTCGAGTACGTGCACATAGCCAAAGAGTGCGATGTCAGCGAGCGAATAGCCTGATCCCAACATGTAGTTTCGGGTTTCTAAGTGGGCGTTTAGACGCTCGAGGCCAGGGCGAGCGCAAGCTTGCCATGTGGCAATATCCTCGGCCCTCGCATCCTTTTGATCAGGCAAGATCGTTGTGAAGAACCTTGCAGGAGAAATGAAAGGTTCCAACTTGGACTGCTCAAAGAACATCCACTGCAGCGCTTCGGCACGTTCCGCAGCCGTTGCCGGCATCAAAGCGGTACTTTCACAAAGGTACCAAAGCATCGCGTTGCTCTCGCCGATGCCTAGTTTTTCATCGCAATCAAGGTAAGGTACAACGCCCAAAGGGTTAATTTTTAAATAGTCTTCGGATTTTTGTTCGCCCTTCAGAACATCGATTAGCTGCATATCGAATGGAAGCCCAAGCTGGGTCATGGCCAACCAAGGTTTGAAGCAGTTTCCTGAGCCGAGGCACGCGTACAATTTTGTCATTTTCAATCCCAATCATGTCTATATCGCCGATCTAGATCGATTTCCTTAATGCCTGTTAAATACATGAAATACTTACATTTTCACTTGTTAGAAAACTTTAATTGGTTTGCTAACGCTTCAGTAATGCTGTCTCTGACAGGCGCCTTCAATGCGCTCGGCCCTCGTTTGGTGCGAGACGCTTTGCCGCGTTTATTTTACGAAAAAGCGAGACATATCTTTGCTCATACTATGAGGCAGATCGGCGCCGAATTGCGCGGTTTGCGCCGGTAAGAAACTATTAACCAATTAATATACTACTCAGACCTATTACTATTCTTAAGCCCCGAACTTTCCTACTTTCGACCTACCTAAATTTTGTCGAAATTTTAGTTCGACTTAGCTGCAACCATTGGGGGACCCATGTACCATTTTTCTCATTCAGACCTTTACTCCACACATTTTGAACAACCGATTTCAGAACAGATCTGGCGGGCCAAATACCAAGACAAAAAAGATGGAAGAATCATCGACTTCTCCGTCGAGGATACTTGGGCACGTGTCGCCAAAGCACTCGTATCTCAGGAAGTTGAAGCGTCGAAAACCGAACAGGAAGCTCGGTTTACGTCTGCGATGCGCGATTTCAAATTGCTACCCGCCGGACGGATCCTCGTTGGCGCGGGTTCACAGAAATCGGTCACGCTTTCAAATACATTCGTGATGAAGACTCTGCCGGATTCGTTGGAAGGCATTATGGATGTCGTGAAAGAAGCCGCCTTGACCATGAAAATGGGCGGCGGGCTCGGTTTTGACTTCTCCACCTTGCGTCCAAAGGGTTTTAACGTTGACGGCTTGGACTGCCCGGCGGCCGGCCCTCTTGCCGCTATGGATATCTGTGACGCCGTTTGCCGTATGTTGGTGTCCGGAATGGGGCGCGGTGCTATGATGGGCACCCTGCGCGATGACCACCCTGACATCGAAGCCTTTATCGTCGCCAAAGCCGATCCGGCGCGAATGCGCAACTTTAACCTATCTGTTATGGTGAGCGACGCGTTCATGCAGGCCGTAGCTAAAGGCCAAAACTGGGCATTGCGCTGGAACGGCAAGGTTGTGCGGACAATCGACGCGTGCGCGCTCTGGACCAAAATTATGGAGCAAAATTATAAGGCTGCAGAACCTGGTGTGTTGTTTATTGACCGGATCAACGCGCGCAATCCACTCAACTATTCGGAAACCATCTCTGCGACCAACTCCTGCGCGGAACAACCATTGCCGCCAAATGGAACCTGCCCACTGGCCTCGATCAACCTTGCAAGACTGGTCAAAGCGCCGTTTGGCTCAGGTTCAACGCTTGACCCAGATGCGTTGCAAGAGCTTGTCGAAACCGCCGTGCGCATGCTGGACAACACTTTGGATGTCTCAGACTTTGCGACGCCTGATCAAATGCACGAAGCCCAATCCAAGCGCCGTGTCGGGGTTGGTGTGACGGGTGTCGCGGATGCATTGATCATGCTCGGCATCAAATATGGCAGCGCTGCGTCTGTCGCGCAGATTGATACTTGGATGAGGCTGATCCAGAATGCCGCTTATCGTGCCTCGGCCCTACTCGCCAAGGAGAGAGGTACCTTTCCAGCTTTCGACAAAGTCAGACATCTTCAAAGCGCCTCTGTAAAAGCATTGGACCCCGCAGTGCGTGCGCTGGTGGCGCAATACGGACTACGCAATGGCGCTCTGACAACGATAGCGCCGACGGGCACGACCTCTATGTTCGGTGGCAATGTCTCCTCAGGGATTGAGCCCGTTTTTTCAACAAGCTATCGCCGGAAAATCACACTTCCTGATGGGACCAAAACGGAGGAGTTGGTCGAGGATTATGCGGTCTACTTATATCGCAAACTTCATGGCGACGATGCGCCTTTGACAGATGCGTTTGTGACGGTTGCCGAGCTAAGCCCTGCAGACCATTTGCGCATTCAGGCAGCCGCGCAGAAGTGGATCGACAGCGGTATCTCTAAAACCGTGAATTGCCCCGAAGATATCAGTTTCGATGACTTCCAAAACATCTACAAGGAAGCTTACCTGATGGGTTGCAAAGGTTGTACGACCTATCGGCCTAACGATATAACGGGTTCCGTTTTGGTCGCTTAGACCTATCATGCCAGCATGAGTTTTCTTATGCGCCTGACAAGTGGGCTTGGCGGTCTCATTCGCCAGCCCGCCCAGCCTGAACCCGCGCCGGAGGCGGCACCGACACACCCAAACGGTTGGTTTGCAACGCATTTGCATAAAAAAGGTGGCAAATACCGCGTCATTATGCATGCGGTCTTGGAGGCGGACCGCAGCGATGTTGTCATTTACGATGATGCAGAGGGTGCCGTTTGGGTGCGCCCCGTTTCTGAATTCTATGATGGGCGCTTTGCACCCTTGAGTGACGGGGAACAATAACTCGCTATTAACCTTGAAAAGAGGGCTGGGACCCCGCAAGTTGACAAGAGTTAACCTAAAAAAGAACTTTTTTTCTTGGAACGATTAAAGTTTGAAGATCAATCTGATCTTCGCCAGCTTACACATCTGTCGACGCCGGTTTGGATTTTTGACGCCGACAAGCACAACATTTGGTGGGCGAATGATCAGGGCATCGCATTCTGGAAGGCGGGAAGCCTTGCAGAGCTAAAGACGCGCGATTTTTCCGGCGATAGCGCGACGGTTCGCGACAGGCTTTTGCAAATTGTAGAGCTGGCATCGCATGAAACCCGGGTGTCCGACACTTGGACTTTGTATCCAGATGGCGTGCCTCAAACCGTCGTCTTGTCTTTCCAGCCGGTCAAGATCGCGGGGAATGCCAACGGTATTCTGATTGAGTTGTTGCAGATTCTGGAACGCGACGCGGATAATGAGACTTGGCGGTTATTGGAAGCGGCCCGCGCCACCTCTCTGTCGATCACGACCTTTTCGCTGGAAGGACGGGTTCTCGCCCAAAACCCGGCTGCTTTGGCCTGCTATGGCTCTGAACGCGCGTCTTCAAATGGGCAGAGCGATTTGCAAGCGCGTTTTGCACTGCCGGAAAACGCCCAGCGTGTCCTTGATGGCACAATGGCAAACAGTACCGAAAGCTGGGAGGCGGTGATGCGCACCCAAGCGGGTTTGCGCACGCATATGGTTGCAATTCGTAAGGGGCGCGACCCGATTACTGGCGAATTCGTCATTGTGGTGAGCGAAGAAGATGTCACTGCGCAGGCGAGGTTGCGCGCCAGGCAAGAGTCAGAAAAAGCAGCTCTGAAAAGCGCTGTGGCGGAAAGCTCTGACAAACTCAGAATCTCGCAAGAACGGTATGCGCTTGCGGTGCAAACTGCTGCGATCTGGGACTGGGATGTTCAGGCGGACCGGCTTTTCCTGTCACCAAATTTTGTCAATGCGCTTGGTTATGAAAAGGAAGAGTTCAGGCATGTGCTTTCGCAGCTTGGGTTGGAAAGCATCGTGCACCCCGACGACGTGGATGAATACCATGAAAAGCTGTCCGCACACTTGTTCCAACACGATCAGCCCATGTCACATGAGATGCGGTTTCTGACCAAAGACGAAAACGTGCGTTGGTACCATTGTCAGGGCAATTGCGTCTACGATGCCGACGGCACGGTTCTTCGCTCTGTCGGGTTGCTGACCGACATAACGCATCGCAAAGAGTTAGAAGTAACTTTGCTAGCGTCGCAACGAATGGAGGCGATCGGCCAGCTAACGGGCGGTCTTGCACATGATTTCAACAACTTACTAACTGTCATCCAAGGCAACGCCGAACTTTTGGAAGAACTTGGCGCGGGGGAGCCCGAACTGACCAACGCGATAAAAAGTGCCGCAGAACGTGGTGCGGCGTTGACGCGGCATCTTCTGGCCTTCGCGAAACAGCAAACGCTGATCCCTAAGCATGTCGATTTGAATGTCACGATCCCACACATAAAGGGCACTCTGCTGCGAGCAATCAGTGAAACGGTCGAGATCAGCTATGACGCTCCGTCGGGTTTGTGGCCGGTCTATGCTGACCCAACTCAAATAGAAACGGCGGTGCTAAACCTAGCCCTTAACGCGCGTGACGCGATGCCCAAAGGCGGCAAAATGCATATCAGTTGCTCTAACCTCGGGTCTGATGAGGTCAGCAGTCTCGCGGATTTGCAGCTGGAACCGGGCGATTATGTCGAAATATCTGTGCGTGATGAAGGCAGGGGGATGAGCGCGGAAACCCTCCAAAAAGCGTTTGAGCCGTTCTTTACAACCAAAGGCGTTGGGCAAGGGAGTGGCTTAGGGCTATCAATGGTTTTGGGCTTCTCACGCCAATCGCGTGGTGATGCACGGATTGTGAGCGCGCCGGGGGAAGGCACCTCTGTCGTTTTCTACCTGCCTCGCGCCACCGAGATGGAAAAAGAGGTTGAGGTATCGGCCAAAGCACCAACGCTGTCGGGCAATTGTGAGCACATTCATGTGCTCGAAGACAATCCACACGTACTGGAGACAGTGTCACGGACGATTTCTTCTTTGGGTTATATCGTGTCGTCGTCGGCAACTGCGGAAGATGCTCTTGCCTACGCGAAACAAACCCCCGAGGTGAGCCTTTACCTGGTCGACGTCTTGTTGCCGGGGACGCAGAGCGGCGTCGATTTTGCGCGAAGTCTAAAGACTTTGCGAAAAGACGCGCGGATCCTTTTCATGTCGGGATATCCCGAGAGCGAGCTCATGGCAGCAAGCGCTGGCGACTTCGTCTTAATCTCCAAACCGTTCGACAAAGCAAGCATTTCGAAGGCGATAAATGACGTTATGTTCGCAGAGGTCTAGCTGTCGATTTGCACGTCATGCAGCGCGTCGGCTTCGGTATTTGCGCCACGCAATATAAAGGCATGCTCGGATGCGACAAAGAACATCGTCACACCGAGCGCCTTCAGGGCTGGGCCCTGCGCCGCACTGCCAGCGAACGTCATAAATGCCTTCCTATGTGCCTTCGCGGCTTCGCCGGTGCTGCGCATGGCGTCTCGAACTTTGGGGTCGGCCATGTCCGTCGTGCCATAGCAGACCGCCAGATCAGCAGGCCCCACGAAAAGCCCGTCTACGCCGTCCACGGCCGCGATATCTTTGGCTGATGCGACGCCTTCAGGTTCTTCGATCTGAGCAATTACGATGGTTTCGTCGACGCTTTGTTGCAATACATCTGACATAGGACGCGTCGCAAAACCTGCCCATCGGGTCGAGCCCGCATATCCGCGCCCACCATGACCAAACCTGCCCGCTCGCGCGATTTCCTTGGCCTTCTCGACCGTGTCGATATGGGGCGCAACGATGCCGGTTGCACCGCTGTCGAGCGCCTTGAGCAGTTCGACAGGCGCGCCAACCGGAACGCGCACAAGGGTCGGCATATCCAGCGCGCGCGCAATTGCGAGGCACATATCCAGCCGACCCCGGTCAAACGGCGCATGTTCGGCGTCAATACAAATGAAATCGAGGTTTGATTTGGCCAGTACCTCAACCATCTCATGGGCGGCGGTCTTCATGAAGGTGCCTACGAGGGTTTCGCCTGCCAACATCCGGGCTTTTAACGATTTTGTCATTTTGACATCCTTCTATGTGGCTTGACTGTGCCAATGCACCTTCGTCGAAGGCGCATCCGTCGTCCAGCGCCAAAGCTCTAGAGATCGACTTCGATTTCGCCAAACGGCGACGCTGCGCGCGATTGGCAGAGGATGATCTGGGTTTCGCGCTGCGCCTTGGAAAGCACAAAGTCGCGATGCTCCACCTCGCCCGCAACCAACCCGCATTTGCAAACACCGCAAATCCCGTCCGAACACTTGACATCAACTTGGATGCCATTTTCATAGAGCACTTCCGTCGCCGATTTATCGGAAGGAATATCGAAACTACGTCCCGAGCGCGCGAGTTTTAGTTTGAACGCATGGTTCTCCCATTCCGGAACTTCAGGGACCGAGAAATACTCCATATGACGCGCCTCTTCCGGCACGCCCGCCGCCTCAGCAGCGTCGAGAACGGCTTGCATGTACTGCTCGGGCCCGCAGGTGTAGACATGTGCCCCTGTTTGAGACGCGGCCATGATGCGCGGGAGATCGGCACGACTGCCCTCGCTTGAGACGTGGAGCTGCACAGCGCCCGACCAGGGCACAGTTTTAAGATCATCAAGAAACCCGGCTGATGCGCGGTCGCTCATTGAATAATGCAGCGTAAATTTCTCGCCATTTCTGTGCAGCTCATGCGCCATCGCAATCATAGGAGTAACGCCGATGCCACCGCCCAGTAGCAAATGCTGCGTTGCGTTTTCGGCCAGCGGGAAGTGGTTGATTGGCGGCGCAATGAAAACTCTTCGCCCTTGCGTGAAAATACGGTGCATCAGGCGCGATCCACCGCGTCCTTTGTCCTCGCGCAACACGCCAATTTGGTATTTCGAACGGTCGCCAGGGTCCCCAGACATTGAATACTGCCGCAGGAATTCAGGCGCGACGACAATATCGAGATGCGCACCCGCTTGCCATGGAGGCAGGGGTAAACCGTCTTCGCGTGCAAACTCATATTTTGTGACCAGCGGGCTCATGGGCTCGGCTTTTGTGACGGTAACGGGGATCACAGGGCTCTCAGCGTCGTTTGTATAGCGATGCTCGAAGTCGTCGAGCTGGCCGCTATTCAAGCGGCGACGATATTCGGCTGCACTGATCATTTTCTGATAGGCTGCAATACCGGCTTCCCGATCCATCGGATAGGGGTAAGGGTAGGGATGCGGGGCGAGCGGCGCGGGGTACACGGCGAGGGTTTGGTCCTCGTAGCGCAAATCAAGATCACGCTGTAGCCCGCGCTTATTGGTCTCATGCCGGGAAGGGCGATATCCCCCATCCTCCTCCAGCTCCAGATCCCACCACCATTTCTTGACTGGGTTCAGATCGCCTTTGCCCAGCTGATCATCAAGTTTGGCGAGGACCGGCGCGGCCTTTGGAAATTTCATGGCAGCCCAACGAAACGGGGCCTCTGCAAACAGCCCTTCAAGATTCCAAGGGCAGGTCTTCATACAACGCCCGCACATCGCGCCGCCCGGTGTGGTAATCCGGTAGCTTGTGCATTTCTGGCTGTCGGATTTCCATATCTCATAGCCGTTGAACATCAATTTCGGCCCGGCGGTGATAGCACCCGAGGGGCATTCGCGGGCGCATTTGTTGCAGCTTTCACAGAAGCTTTGCAGCCCGAAATCGATGGGTTTGTCATGGGTGAGCAGCAGGTCGGTGGTCACCACGCCGGATTTCAGACGCGGGCCCAGATAGGGGTTGAGGATCACCTCCCCGATGCGGCTGACCTCGCCGAGCCCGGACAGAAGCAGAAGCGGCGGTTGAAGCACCTCGCCGTCAATGACGGTATGGGCCTTAGCACTATAGCCGAGCCTGCGGATTTGCTTGGCGATGACCCCGCCCAGTAGTGAGAAACGAAGATAGGCCCGCATGGACTGTGCGACTGCAATCCAATCATCACCGCTGGAACCCGACATCGTGTCAAAGCCCTGATCAATGATCATTGAGATCGCCTGATCATGTGGTGGCTCCAGCACGTCGCCGCGCGCGTCGTGGCTGTACCATGTCCAATCCGGGCAGCGCGAAATACCAACCGCGTCGACGCCCAGGAAATAGCTGGCTGCCTTGATATGTTCGGCCGCAACGTGTGGGTCAATCTTCTGCGGCGGGCCCTCAGGTTCACCATCTTGCAGCAGCACAAAGGCGCCGAGCGCGCGGCGTTGCGCAGCGGAGGGGGCAGCTTTGATAGCGTAATGCCCTCCGGTCGCGGCTTTTTGGTTTGCCTTGCCCATATCGCCGAATTGAGCACGGGCAAACATGTCTGCGCGCTTAGGGACCCGGGCAACATTGGGCTCATCGATAAAAGTGGTGGGCGTTTCGACACGCGGTAGTTTCTCGAAAGGATGCGCACCGTCGACATAGCGGCGTTTGGCGAAAAGCGTGCGCGACATTGCCGACTTCTCCGACCCTTTTCCAAGCTGCCAAGCCAATCCATGCGTTGCGCTGCGCAATTGCTTTTTGCGCGCGCGCAGGGGGCGGTCAGTTTTCATCTCTAGGGTTGTTGTGACACCGGCGAGGCCGAATCCCGTACCTATGTAGGGATGCGCCAATGTCCCATTTTCCACGGTGGCGATACCGGCCATAACGGCGAGGCGGCCCAGGTCCACATCGCTCGCTGACGCGCTATGGGATTTGGCGTCGTATCCCAAGACGCGAAGGTAGTTCCCGATGACGCTCGCGGTTTCATTGGCGCGCAACGCAGCGCGGTGCGCTTGGGCGTCTTTGATCCAACCATACCCGGGCTCAGATGGGTCTGGTTCGCGCGGGTATTCGTAGAGAAAAATGATTGCATATTCATGCCCGCTTATCCCGCTTGGTGGCGCATTCATGCTGTCGCGCAAGTTTGCCATTATCAGATCTATGCCGGAGGCAAGCGTCTTCGTCTGCCGGGTCCGCAAGGCTTTGGCGAGCGCGTCAATATCGCTGTTGCGAACGGGCGTTTGCAATTTGGCATCATCAATCAGGCGGCAGATGCCAACCGCACTTGCATCAGAGAAATACCCAAAGCTTTTGAGGTGGTTGGCACGCTCTAACGGGTCATCAGGACAATCGGCCTGTACCTTATTTACAAGCCCGTCGCGAAGCGCATCAAGCATCGCCTGATATTCGCGCATCGCGTTGACGATGCTTTCAGGGGCGTCGGGTCGATCAAAGCTGAGCGGGCGGAACGCCGGACATCCATCCAGCGAGGGCGTCTCTTGCCGAAACAACCGTTCCATCGGGAAGGGCCCTAAATGGATCGCGCGCGACTTGGTAGAAAAGAGCTTCATAGCCAGACTGTATGACGTCCCCGGGTACCTGGCCAGAGCCGGTGCCGAGTTCGTGCTTGTCTTTCTCAACCAAACGCGGAAAATCAAACGCGACATATGCGGGAGGTCGTATCATGAAGCTAGACGCGCGCCTCGCGCATCTTGAAACGCTGGTGGCACAATCGCTGACGCTTTGGGACCTGCCCGAAGGCGCTGCCGCGCGGCTGATCAATGTGTCAGAGAACACCACGTATCTTGTCGAAGCGCCCTGCGGGTTCAAAGCCGTATTGCGGGTGCATCGGCAGGGCTACCATTCCGCGCGCGCCATCGAAAGTGAGCTCTCTTGGCTCGCCGCGCTGCGGCAGGACAGTCCGGTCGTGACGCCCAAGGTCATCTTCGGGCGCAACGGGGACGCCGTGCAAACAAACGCGTTGGCGGTTTTGCCCTGTCCTCAGCGCATGGTCATGTTTGAACATATTGCCGGTGAAGCACCGCGCGAAGCCGGCGATCTTGTTCCCGATTTCCACGAGTTGGGGGTCTTGGCCGCACATTGCCATACCCATGCGCTTGGGTGGCAACGCCCTGATGGTTTTGAGCGGATGCATTGGGACGTGCCGGCCGTGTTTGGCGAGAGCGCCACTTGGGGCGATTGGAGGGACGCGCCGGGTGTCGACACTGACGTGCGTGCCCTCTTGGAAAAGGTGGAGGAGGTCGTGCGGTCGCGTCTGGCCGCCTACGGTTCGCACCCTAGCCGCTTCAACTTGATCCACGCCGATATGAGATTGGCAAATCTGATCATTGGCTCGGATGGCACGCGGGTTATTGATTTCGATGATTGTGGCTTTGGTTGGCTGATGTACGACTTCGCCGCAGCCATAAGTTTTTTCGAAGATGACCCACGCATCCCGGATCTCAAAACCGCCTGGCTTCGCGGGTACCGGTCCGTGCGCGCGCTCAGCCCAGCCGATGAAGATGAAATCGATACATTCATTATGCTGCGTCGGATGGCTTTATTAGCCTGGATTGGTAGCCATATCGAAGCGCCGGAGCCACAGGCGCTCGCCCCGGACTTTGCGCGCGTAACCGCAGAATTGGGGCGGAACTTCCTAGCGAGGCTCCCGAACACTTAAATTCCGAGTGAAATAGTCAGGCGCAACTAAACGCGCTAAGAGAGTTTGAAGATTCGTAAGGGTGCAAGGCAATACGACGCATGAAGCTGGCAGAAAAACTCGGCCATCGGAGCATGGTGGCAGGCGCGGCATTCATTGCTTTGATTTGCGCCCTTCCGCATTTGGGCGTCCTAGCTGCTGCGCTGTCAGGGTCCGGTGATACATTGCGGCATTTGATGGCGACGGTTTTGGGTGGCTACGCTTTGACGACGCTGGCTCTGGTCACACTTGTTGGTGCCGGGACCGCCGCGCTCGGCACTGGCGCAGCATGGCTGGTCACGATGACGGAGTTCCCGGGTCGCAAATGGGTTGAAATTGCGCTTGTAATCCCGTTGGCCTTCCCGGCCTATGTCCTTGCCTATGCCTATACCGATATTTTGGATCATCCGGGCATTGTACAAACCACTTTGCGCAATGTAATGGGCTATGGCCCGCGCGATTACTGGTTTCCCGAAATCCGCTCACTTGGCGGCGCGGCGGTCATGCTGATCCTTGTGCTTTATCCTTATGTCTATCTGCTCGCACGGAGTGCCTTCATGGGGCAGAGCGCCGCAATGTTCTATGCGGCGCGTTCGCTTGGGAAGACCCCATTTGAAACCTTCCGGAGCGTTTCATTGCCCATGGCGCGGCCTGCTATTGCGGCCGGGGTTTTGCTCGCTGCGATGGAGACAATCGCGGATTTTGGCACGGTCTCCTACTTTTCTGTGCCGACTTTTGCGACGGGCATATACACCAGTTGGTTTTCGATGGGTGACCGTGCCGCTGCCGCGCAATTGTCATTGGGACTTTTGGCTTTCGCTTTGCTTCTGGCGCTGCTGGAGCGTGGAAACAGAGGCAATGCGCGATATGCGGCGAAACGCTTGACCGATGGTGTCGAGCGTACAACTCTGTCGGGATGGCAGGCAGGGCTTACCATGCTGCTTTGTTGTATTCCGATCGTGCTGGGCGTTGTTGTGCCGACAATAGCGCTTGTCACGATGGGCATGGGCTCTGAGCAGGACCTTCTCAGCCCACGCTATCTCGCTTTCATCTCAAACACGGTTACGCTTGCGCTGATTGCCTCTGGGTTGACTGTATTTGCTGCGCTGACGCTGGGTGCGTTGCACCGAATTTGGGGCGGTAAATTGGCCGCCGCCGCGCTTTACATCGGTCGGTTGGGCTACGCGGTTCCGGGCGGGGTGATCGCTGTGGGGCTCTTGGTGCCTTTCGCGGCCTTTGACAACGCGCTCGATGCCTGGATGCGCGCCTCGTTTGACATCTCGACCGGGCTTTTATTCACGGGCTCCATTTGGCTCTTGATCGCGGCTTATATGATCCGTTTTTTGGCCGCCGCACTGGGCGCTTATGAGGGTGGAATTTCGGCGATCAGCCCGAATATGGACGCAGCAGCCCGCGTTCTGGGCAAGGGGGTTTGGGGCGTCGTGGGGCGTGTCCATGTTCCGATCCTGACGCCGAGCCTGCTGACGGCTGCCTTGATTGTTTTTGTGGATGTGATGAAGGAGCTCCCAGCGACCTTGATCATGCGCCCGTTTAATTTTGACACGCTGGCGGTGCAGGCTTTCCGGCTCGCGGCAGATGAGCGGCTCGATGGGGCGGCAGTGCCCAGTTTGGTGATTGCGGCCATCGGCTTGCTGCCTGTGATCCTGCTATGTCGGAAAGTCGGGAAATCCCGTCAAACCTAAGGCTGCGCGCGCGCCACCAGCTCTTTGACCACTGGTCCCATGGCATCAACGATCAAGGTGACACCAGATGCGTTTGGATGGATGCGGTCGCCTTGCATATGCTCCCGCATCACCAGTTCGAGGTCCTCGAGCTCGGCCAAACCTTGCAGGAAATTTGGGAAGTAGAGCGCATCATACTGTGTCGCGAGCGCTGGATACATGGCCTCGAAGGCTTGTTCATAGTCTGCGCCGTAATTGGGTGGGGCGTCGATGCCAACAAGAAGTGCAGGCAACCCGCGCGCGTCGATTTTAGTCAGGATGGCATCTAAATTGGCCCGCGCCTGTTCCGGGGGCAAGCCGCGCAGCATGTCATTGGCCCCAAGTGCCACGATCACGGCGTCAACATCCTCGGTCAATGTCCAATCTATACGCGACAACCCGCCTGCGGTCGTGTCGCCCGAGACACCTGCGTTGATTAAAGTGACATCGAGCTTGTCTTCATCAAGGTAGTCTTGCAACTGCGCGACAAACCCCTGCTCTGGCAACAGACCGTATCCTTGTGTCAGGCTGTCGCCCAAGGCCGCCACTGTCACAGGTTCGGCCCAGGCTGGCAGGCCCACAAAAATCAGCAGGGCGTTGAGGAAGACGAAACGGGTTCTATCTAAAGAAGACGAAAGCATGGAGGCCACCTTGTCCATTTTGACCCTGAAAGATGTGCGTTTGTCGCTGGCAGGCAATGCTGGTGCGGTTGATATTCTCAAAGGTATCTCGTTTGACGTGGCCAAAGGGGAGAGCGTCGGCCTTACAGGTGCTTCTGGTTCGGGCAAGTCATCTCTCCTGATGTTGATGGGCGGGCTCGAGCGCGCCACTTCTGGGTTGGTACAAGTGCAAGGCCAAGACCTGACACCCATGGGGGAAGACGCCTTGGCCCGGTTTCGTAGAGATCATATGGGGATTGTTTTTCAATCCTTCCACCTCATTCCCACGATGACGGCTTTGGAAAATGTGGCCTTGCCGCTTGAATTGGCAGGTGAGCCGGATGCTTTTGCAAGGGCAGAGGCAGAATTGGCAACTGTTGGTCTTGCCGAGCGCGCCGGGCATTACCCGTCGCAAATGTCCGGTGGGGAGCAGCAACGCGTTGCTCTGGCGCGTGCGGTCGTGGCGCGACCGGCGTTGCTGCTGGCGGATGAGCCCACGGGTAATTTGGATGCCGCGACCGGCGAGATGGTGATGGATTTGCTCTTCAAGCTGCGTGACCAGACGGGTGCGACGTTGATTTTGGTCACCCATGCGCCTGAATTAGCGGCGCGATGTGACCGGATCGTACAACTTCGCGACGGGTTGGTTCTTGATGATGCCGTGGCGGTCGCCGCGCAATGAGCAGCACACGCATGGCCTGGACCATCGCCCGCCGAGAGCTGCGCGGCGGCTTGCGCGGATTTCGCGTGTTTCTGGCATGTCTGGCGATTGGTGTTGCGGCGATCGCCGCCATCGGGACTGTGCGCTCCGCGATCGAGGCAGGACTGAGCGAGCAAGGTGCCGTGATCCTTGGGGGCGACGCCGAGGTCCAGTTGACCTACCGCTACGCAACGCCTGAAGAACGCGGTTGGATGGAAACACAGGGCGACGTCTCCGAGCTTGTTGATTTCCGCTCAATGTTGGTCACCGAAACCCAGGAACGGGCTTTGACCCAGGTGAAGGGCGTGGATAGTCTTTACCCGCTTTATGGGGCGGTCCGGCTATTGCCGGATATTTCTTTGGATCAGGCGCTGGCGGGAACGAATGGTCTGCCCGGGATCGCTGTGGATCCGATTTTGATGGACCGTTTGGGGCTGGAAATTGGCGACAGTGTTAATCTCGGCGCGCAAGTCTTTGTCGTTATGGCTGGGTTGGAGCGGCAGCCAGACAGTGCCGGAGGCGGTTTTTCACTTGGGCCGCCGGTGATCGTTTCCTCTGATGCGCTCGAAGGATCAGGACTTGTGGCGCCTGGTACTTTGTTTGAAACGCAATACCGCATACGCAGCGCACGCGCGCCCGAAGACGTAAAACAGGAAGCAGAAACGCAGCTTGACGGGACCGGTTTCCGCTGGCGTGACCGGCGCAACGGCGCTCCCGGCATTGCCGAGTTTGTTGAAAGGCTATCTGCCTTTTTGGTACTTGTTGGCCTGACAGGGCTGGCCGTCGGCGGGGTTGGCGTTTCGGCCGCTGTGCGCGCATATCTTTCGGAAAAGACCCAAGTCATCGCGACTTTGCGCTCTATCGGGGCGGAGCGTCGCGTGGTGTTTCAGGCCTATATGATGCAAATCGCGGTGCTCGCGGCGCTTGGCACGCTCATTGGGCTCGTCGTGGGGTCGGTCGTGCCCTTCTTGCTGTCGCCGATCATAGAAGCGCAGCTGCCCGTACCGGTAGAATTTGCGCTGCGCGGGAAGCCCCTTTTCGAGGCGGCTCTGTATGGGGCGCTGTCGGCCGCACTCTTCACTCTCTGGCCTTTGGCACAATCCGAGGAAGTGAAAGCTGCCGCGTTGTTTCGTGACGCAAAGGCTGGCCTTACAGGTTGGCCTCGCCCGATTTGGATCGTGGTTTGCGCGGTGATCTTTGCAGTGCTGATTGGCGTTGCGGCTTACTTGACAGGGCTTTGGGAATTGACGCTTTGGGCGGCGCTTGGGGTTTTGGCGGCCTTTGTCCTTTTGCTCTTGGCCGCAAGCCTGGTGAAGTTTGTGGCCCGAAAACTCGCTCCGCGGTTTCGGCGAGCGCGGGGCATGCGCTTCGCTTTGGCAGCTGTCGGTGGACCCGGGCGTGAGGCGCATTCGGTGGTTGTCTCCTTGGGCCTTGGATTGTCCGTTTTGGCCGCAGTCGGGCAGATTGACTGGAACCTGCGCAACGCGATTTCGACCGACCTGCCAGAAGTCGCGCCAGCTTATTTTGTCGTCGATATCCAACCCGACCAGCTCGCCCCACTAACTGCGTCTCTGCGCGCCCGGCCAAGCGTCGAAAAAATCGAAAGCGCGCCCATGCTGCGTGGCGTGATCACCAAAATCAATGACCAGCCGGCACAGGAGGTGGCCGGGGATCACTGGGTGCTGGAAGGTGATCGCGGTATCACCTACGCCGCCAGCCCGCCGGCTGGCACTGAGATCACCGCCGGTGAATGGTGGGCAGAGGATCATGAAGGTCTGCCACAAATCAGCTTTGCGGCGGAGGAAGCCGCCGAGATGGGGCTTTCGTTGGGTGACACCTTGACGGTGAATGTGCTCGGGCGCGATATCACGGCGACCATTACCAGCTTTCGCGAGGTCGATTTTTCGACTGGCGGCATTGGTTTCATTCTGTCGATGAATCCGGGTGCCCTGCAAGGTGCGCCGCATTCGCATATTGCGACGATCTACGCCGAACAAGGCGATGAGGGCGCTCTTCTGCGCGACATGGCGAAAGCCTATCCCAATATCACCGCGATCCGCGTGCGCGATGCGATTGAACGTGTGAGCGAGGTATTGGCTGGGATCGCCGCCGCTGTCACCTACGGTGCATTGGCGACATTGCTAACCGGGGCCATTGTACTCATTGGCACCGCGGCAGCGGGGGAGCGGGCGCGGGTCTATGAAGGCGCAATCCTCAAAACGCTCGGGGCAACACGCGCAGCGGTGCTTGGCAATTTCCTGATGCGGTCCGCCATTCTGGGGCTAACATCCGGCGTGATCGCCCTCGTTGCCGGGATCGCTGCGGGTTGGGCGGTGACCTACTTTGTGATGGATAGCGATTTCCAAATCGCGTTGCCGTCCGCGCTGGCCGTGGTTTCTGGCGGGATTTTGGCCACGCTCTTGTCCGGCTTTTACTTCGCTTGGCGACCCCTCGCCGCACGGCCAGCCCAGGTGTTGCGCGCTCAAGGCTAGCGCGCTGACTTGACGGCGCAGAGGCGCTGATCGAAGTTTGGCGTTGGGAGGGTTCAATGCTCAAGAAATTCGACAGCCTGTCTGAAACGCGCGCTCAATTTCGTTGGGACATACCTAAGTTTTTCAACATTGGTGTCGATATCTGCGACAGGCCCGCGGCTGAGCATCCTGACCGGGTGGCACTGATAGATATTGACGCAACTGGTCAGGCTCGTGACTATAATTTTGCTGCACTGAGGGATATGTCCAATCAATTGGCGAACCTCCTGCAGACTTCCGTCTCGCGTGGCGAACGTATTGCAGTTTTGCTGCCGCAATGTGTAGAGACCGCGGTTGTTCATATCGCGTCAGCCAAGCTCGGCGCAATTGCGCTGCCGCTTTTTACCTTGTTTGGCCCTGATGCGTTGCGGTTTCGATTGCAAGACTCTGGCGCCAAGACTGTCGTGACTGATCGGGCTGGCTTTGCCCGGCTGGGTGCTATCCGGCAAGACCTGCCAAATGTCGCCGAGATTTTCGTGATTGACGGGCCAGTCGACGGTGCGCGCGACTTTCATGCCGAACTTGCGTCGCAAGCTTGTGGTTTTGAACCGGTGAAAACGCGCGCGGAGGACCCTGCGCTATTGATCTATACCTCTGGGACAACCGGTAGCCCCAAAGGCGCTTTGCACGCACATCGGGTATTGTTGGGGCATCTGCCTGGAGTTGAGATGAGCCATGACTTTCTGCCTCAGCCCGGCGACAAGATTTGGACCCCGGCAGATTGGGCCTGGATCGGTGGGCTTTTGGATGTGTTGATGCCTTCATTGCATCATGGGGTGCCTGTTGTCGCGCACCGTTTCGCCAAATTTGATCCAGAGGCCGCGTTTTCGCTGATCGAGCGGCACCACATTCGCAACGCGTTTCTTCCGCCGACTGCGCTAAAGCTGATGCGCGGGGCCCGACCGGAAGGCACCAGCCTGCAAATGCGGAGCGTTGCCAGCGGCGGCGAAATGCTCGGCGCGTCCTTGCTGGACTGGGGGCGCGACGCCTTTGGTGTGACAATAAACGAGTTTTACGGGCAGACCGAATGTAACATGATCGTTTCCGCCTGTGCGGCGCTCGCGTCGTCAGAACCCGGAGCGTTGGGGACCGCCGTGCCAGGCCATGAGGTTGCTATACTGGAATTGGAGGCAGGCAAACTCGCGCCCCCTGAACATGAGGGACAGATTGCCGTCGCGACCCCCGATCCGGTGATGTTTTTGCGTTATTGGAACAACACCGACGCAACGGAGGCTAAATTTGCTGATTGCGCCGGGCGGCGATGGTTGCTGACGGGAGATCGAGGGTATCTTTCCGCCTCGGGCCATTTCCGATTTATCGGACGCAACGACGACGTGATCAGCTCCGCCGGCTACAGGATCGGACCCGGTGAAGTTGAAGACTGCCTCAACTCGCATCAGGCAGTTCAGCTCTCCGCCGTGATCGGGAAACCTGATCCGCTTCGCGGCGAAATAGTCGTTGCCTACGTGGTGCTCACGGCTGGTAGCAATGCAAGCGCTCAGCTCGCAAATGAGCTGCAAGACCATGTCAAAACGCTGCTTTCCCCTCATGAGTACCCACGAGAGGTTCATTTCGTGAATAGTTTGCCCATGACAATGACAGGGAAAATAATGCGCGGGGCCCTGCGCGCCGCTCTGAAAACCGGCGACAGCTAATTTTCAAGAAGCGCGGCGTGTCGATGGCATGACGTTACATGATCATTCACCAGCCCCGTCGCCTGCATGAAGGCGTAAACCGTGGTCGGCCCGCAAAAGCCAAAACCGGCTTTCTTCAAGTCTTTGGAAATTTGGGTGCTCAACTCAGTTTTGCCAGGAACATCGGCCAAAGACCTGCGCATTGGCTGCAACGGTTTGCCATCGACATAATTCCAAATGAAGTTGGAGAACCCCTGGTCTGCCTCAATCTCTTGCCAAGCTTTGGCATTCTTTATCGTTGCGGCGATCTTTCCGCGATGGCGCACGATGCCTTCATCCATAAGAAGTGTTGTGATCTCGGCGTCTCCCCACTTCGCTATCACGTTGGGGTCGAAATCCTTGAACGCGCGCCTAAAACCATCACGTTTTTTCAGGATCGTGATCCAACTCAGGCCCGATTGAAAACCCTCAAGCGTCAGGCATTCGAACAAAGCTCGGCTGTCTCGTTCGGGCACGCCCCACTCGACGTCATGGTAGTCGATATATTCGGGCTGGCCTTCGCACCAAGCGCATCTTTCGATCAAAGCTATTCCTCTCCTCGCGCGGTCTCGCTTCGAGTTTAGTCAATTTAGAACAAAAGTGAAACATTTACTCTGACTTAAGACCCCTTTGCTAGCTGAAGTGTCGAAAGCGAAGGAGCGGGCCGTGACGGATACACAAAATTGGGGCACTTACGAAAACCCGCTCGCGGCCGCCGTGTTGGAGCGGGATCGCAATGTCATCAATATGGTGCGTGAGGGGCTTAGGACGCGCAACGTCAAACTCGCCTTTCAACCGATTATGAAAAGCGGAAACACGGCACAACCGGCTTTTTTTGAGGGTTTGGTACGGGTGCTGGACGGAACAAAACGCGTCATTCCTGCGCATGAGTTTATCTACGAAATTGAACCATTCGAAGAAGGGCGCATTATAGACTGTCTTGCGCTTGAAATGGGGTGTCAGGCGTTGATCGACCATCCAAGCTTGCGACTGTCGATAAACATATCTCCCCGCACCATCGGGCTGGAGCAATGGGAGACGGTGTTCGAGCGCGCGGTTTACCATGACGCGACGCTGGCAGAGCGCTTGATCATTGAGATCACCGAAAGCTCAGCCATGAGCATGCCCGATATCGTTTGTGATTTCATGAGCCGCATGAACCAAAAGGGCGTTTGTTTCGCGCTCGATGACTTTGGCGCGGGCTATACCGCCTTTCGCCATTTCAAAGATTTCTACTTTGATCTCGTGAAAATTGACTGCCAGTTCATTCGCAAGATTCATGAAGACCAAGACAATCAAGTCCTGACGCAAGCCTTGGTGTCAATTGCGCGGCATTTTGATATGTATTCTGTCGCCGAGGGCGTCGAGCACGCTCAAGAAGCCGAATATCTGATCAAAGCCGGGGTTGATTGCTTGCAAGGGTATCATTTTGGTGCGCCAAAGCTACGTTTGCCCGAGCGGACGCAAAGCGGTTTTGACGCGGCTGTCTGACTTTTTTGCGAAAGCCTGCGCAGTGGCCTAGGCGGCCCCTGTCGCATTCTCCTTTTTCGGTTCTTTCCCAGTGCTGTTTGCGTCCCCCCTCTAGCCTTGTTACGAGGACATGAAGGCGCGTGTTAGCGCGCCGACGGGATTCGACGACGACAAGCAATGTCGGAAAGGAAAAATCATGACCAATGTTGTAATTGCCTCGGCAGCTAGAACCGCTGTTGGGAGCTTTCTAGGCTCTTTTTCAAATACCCCTGCCCATGAATTGGGGAAAACAGTTCTGGAGGCAGTCGTCGCACGCGCGGGCGTCGACAAGTCAGAAGTATCCGAGACCATCATGGGTCAGGTTTTGACAGGTGGTCAGGGACAAAACCCAGCACGCCAAGCCCATGTCAATGCGGGCCTGCCGATTGAAAGTGCAGCCTGGGGCATTAACCAGGTTTGCGGCTCGGGCTTGCGTGCCGTGGCGCTTGGTGCGCAGCATATCCAGCTTGGCGATGCGGCCATCGTCGCTGCTGGTGGTCAAGAAAACATGTCCATGTCTCCCCATGTCGCGAATCTGCGCCAAGGCCAGAAAATGGGTGATATGAAATATATCGACAGCATGATCCGTGACGGGCTTTGGGATGCGTTTAACGGCTACCACATGGGCCAAACCGCGGAGAATGTCGCCGAGAAATGGCAGATCAGCCGTGAAGCACAGGATGAATTTGCTGTCAGCTCTCAGAACAAAGCCGAGGCGGCGCAAAAGGCGGGCAAGTTCGCCGATGAAATCACTTCCGTTATTGTGCCAAACCGCAAAGGCGACATCACGGTCGATGCAGATGAGTATATTCGTCACGGTGCCACGATGGAGGCAATGGCCAAACTGCGCCCGGCTTTCGCAAAAGATGGCTCCGTGACAGCGGCCAATGCCTCTGGTCTGAATGATGGCGCGGCGGCGACTTTGCTTATGAGTGCGGATGACGCGGAAGCGCGCGGGATCGAGCCTTTGGCGCGGATCGCGTCTTACGCGACAGCAGGTCTCGACCCATCCATAATGGGTGTCGGCCCGATCTATGCGTCACGCAAGGCGCTTGAAAAAGCGGGTTGGAAAGCAGAGGATCTAGACTTGGTTGAAGCCAATGAAGCGTTTGCGGCACAGGCATGTGCGGTCAACAAAGACATGGGCTGGGATCCTGCGATCGTGAACGTCAACGGTGGCGCGATTGCGATTGGCCACCCGATTGGTGCGTCTGGCTGCCGCGTGCTCAACACGTTGCTTTTTGAAATGAAGCGCCGTGACGCCAAGAGAGGCCTTGCGACACTGTGCATTGGTGGTGGCATGGGCGTCGCCATGTGCCTTGAACGCCCCTAGCATTAAATCTGGTTGCGCAAAAAAATTGCGCAACCTACCTTACATTGGAAATATAATTTCCCGATTGATTGAGGAGGAATCATCATGTCTCGTGTCGCAGTTGTAACCGGCGGGTCTCGCGGTATTGGCGCCGCCATTTCGAAGGCGCTTCAGGCGCAAGGCTGCAAGGTCGCTGCGACCTATGCTGGCAATGACGAGAAAGCGGCAGCGTTTACCGCCGAAACCGGCATCAAAACCTTCAAATGGAACGTCGCAGACTATGACGCTTGCTCCGCTGGTATCGCCCAAGTGGTGGAGGAGCTCGGCGCGGTCGACATCTTGGTCAACAACGCTGGCATCACGCGTGACGCCCCGTTTCACAAGATGACACCGCAGCAGTGGCATGAGTGCATCGACACCAACCTGAACGGCGTTTTCAACATGACCCACAACGTTTGGGGCGGTATGCGTGAACGCAAGTTTGGTCGTATCGTTACGATTTCGTCGATCAACGGTCAAAAAGGTCAGTTCGCGCAAGCCAACTATGCGGCGACCAAAGCCGGCGACATCGGGTTCACCAAAGCATTGGCACAAGAAGGCGCACGGGCTGGGATCACTGTGAATGTTGTAGCACCCGGTTACATCAACACGGAAATGATGAGCACCATTCCTGAAAAGGTGATGAACGAGGTGATTTTGCCGCAAATCCCTGTGGGCCGCTTGGGCGAGGCCGAGGAAATCGCGCGCGCCGTGGCTTTCCTGACAGCCGACGACGCTGGTTTCGTGACGGGCTCGACCATTTCTGCCAATGGCGGTCAGTACCTGGCCTGACAAAAGTTATCTGAAATTAGAAAGGGCCAGGTCGGGGACGCGACCTGGCCCTTTTTTTGTGCAATCTAGTCTGACAGGGATCAGGACTTGTGCCGAAGGGAAGAGACGATCTTCGGGATTGCACGGAAGAGGGACGCAACCGCCTCGCCACGTATTTCATGCGCGGCTTTTTGGGCTGCATTCGCTTGCGGGTTAAGATGTGTTTCGATCATATCGGGCTCCATGAGCTTTGAATTTCTGAATTGAATTTAATATGCGCAGTCCGCAACAAACTAACAAACGAGACTTTTCAAGTGTTCAGTTAAGTTATACTTGTGTGAGCTATGGATCGGTTACCCCCTCTGACTGCGCTGCGAGCCTTTGAAGCTGCCGCAAGACATATGAGCTTTGCGCTCGCTGCTGAGGAGTTACATGTGACGCCAGCGGCTTTGAGCTTTCAGATAAAATCACTTGAGCAGCATCTCGGCGCCCCGGTCTTCCGCAGATTGAACCGCGCGGTCGAGCTGACCGAGGAAGGCAAGCTTCTGCAACCCGGCGTGCAAGATGGCTTCAATGCGTTGCAGGCGGCCTGGCGCAACGTACAGCGGCGGTTGAGCCAAGACACTCTGACGGTGACAGCAGGTCCGGGCTTCACGGCGAAATGGCTTGCGCCGCGTCTTTTCACATTTGCTCAATCCAACCCGGACATAGAGCTGCGCTTTTCGGCCAGCCTTCAGCTCGTTGATTTCGAGCGCGATGACGTTGATGTCGCCATACGGTTTGGCCAAGGCGCTGACAAAGAGCTCTATTCCAAACGCATCATCAATGAGTGGATGGCGCCGATGGTCTCACCCGTGCTCGCAGAAGAGCTGTCCGAGCTCCAAGACCTGACGCGTGTGCCGCTCTTGCATGATGACCACACGGTGTTTTTGAAACCGCATCCGAATTGGTCTCTGTTTTTCGACCGATGCGGCCTGCCTGACCCGGGTCGGCAGGGGCCCCATTTCTCACAATCTGATCATGCGATTGATGCGGCTTTGGCCTCAGCCGGGGTTGTCTTGGGGCGCATTTCTATGACTGAGGCGCATCTGCGCGAAGGGCGATTGGTCATGCCCTTCAAAAAGGCAATGCGCTTGAATGCGGCTTATCGGATCGTCTGCCCGACCGGCTCCGAGGACAGACCTCTTGTGGCGCGTTTCATAAAATGGGTGGAGGCCGAGACGGCTGATCTGGAAGCTTTTCAGCAAGGGCTAGAGTTTATCGACCCCATTCCGGCAAAAGCATAACGCCAAGAACGGCCTCGCATGCCTACTGCAAACAAGGCCGCTCAAATTGCCTCTTGAGCAAGTTGGTTAGTTTTGAAGACGCGACATCTCTTCTTTGAGGCGCAGTTTCCGTTTTTTCATTTCGACAATGGACAAGTCGTCCGCACCCGGGCTGCGCTGAGCAGCTTCCACCATTTCAGACAAGGCCTCGTGCTTTCGTTTCAGCTCCGACAGGTGCGAAGTGATAGTCATGGCAATCCTCCTAAATGTGATTTGATAGGTTCAGTGCAGCATATCTTTGAGCGTCTGTCATCACTTTTAGATCACGGGAGTGAAGAAAAAATCGTTAAAATTCTATTACTTGTGGGGAGCGCAGGACCGTACTTGCCTCCTCAGTGTAGCTCTCATAATCACCCTCATGAACTGATCCTTGATGCAAAATCAGCGGGTTAGAGAGTGATGTCGCACCGCGTGACCCTTTGCGCGCGCGCATCAAAAACCTGCCTGCTGGACGGTTTTGGCGCGCCGCGAGCGGTTTGATTTTGAGAGAGGCCGCCCGCCCATTGAGCGCGACAATAACCTCCGGGAGCCGTTCAATCGTTAAAATCAGCGTGAGCCAGCCTTTTGGCTTGAGCCTCCGCAGCGCTGAGTCGATCCAAGTCGCAAGGTCGACATCCTCCTGTCTGGCGCGGGCGCGGCCAGCATTCTCGGCTTTGGTGCCGTGGGCAAAAAAGGGCGGATTGGTTATGACGTGGTCGAAACTCTTGTCGCGCAGCGGTGCCGGCATATCCGCCAAGTCGCCCTCTTCGATGTGCATGTCGACATGGTTTTCAGCGGCGTTTAGACGCGCCAATGCCGCGTAGTCGCTTTGAATTTCCAACCCGGTAATCGTGACATCGATCCTGCGCGCGAGACAAAGCCCCGCCGTGCCAACCCCGCAGCCCAAGTCAAGCACGCTGTCACCAGGCTCAGCAGGGCAGGCTGCCGCGAGAAAAACGGGGTCGGTTGCGGCGCGATATCCGTGTTTGGGCTGCCGAATACTGAGCTGTCCGCCCAAGAATGCATCGGTACTGATCTCGTCCTCAGAAAACGCCACGCGCTACCCGTCTGTCTCAATATCATTGTCGCGCAGGACCGCACGCGCCAGAAAAAGGTCACGGTCAATCACCATTAACCGACGCGGCATTATGCCTATGCTGCCTTCGAGAACACTCATATGGACGTCCATTTCAAACACGCCTATGTTTTCTCCCTCAAGAAGGGCTTTGGCAAAAGCGATGGTTGTGGGGTCGTTGCTGCGCAGAAGCTCTTTCATGAGGCGAGATAACGGCAGCTTGGCAGGAATGTCGAGAGAAGAGGCAGAGTGACCATCCAAAGCGAAATGAGCATCAAGCCGCATGATCGGTTGCAAGCGGCCCTTTCCGAGGATCTGACGCGTGTGAATGTTTTGATCCGGGAACGGATGGCGTCTGAACATGCGCCGCGCATCCCTGAGGTGACCGCCCATTTGGTTGAGGCTGGCGGCAAGCGCGTGCGGCCGATGCTGACTTTGGCGGCGGCGGGTATCTGTGGCTATGCGGGCCCGTATCATGTGCATCTGGCGGCGACAGTTGAGTTCATCCACACAGCGACACTGTTGCACGACGATGTGGTCGACGAATCTGAGCAGCGGCGCGGGCGGCCTTCGGCGAACTTGCTGTGGGACAACCAGTCGAGCGTTTTGGTCGGCGACTACCTGTTTGCGCGGGCGTTTCAGTTGATGACGGAGCCAGAGCGGATCGACGCGCTTCGGGTCTTGTCGAATGCGGCGGCGACGATCGCGGAAGGGGAGGTTTTGCAGCTGACGGCGGCCTCGAACCTCGCGACAACAGAAGAAACCTATCTCAAGGTTGTGCGCGGGAAGACGGCGGCGCTGTTCTCGGCGGCGACGGAAGTGGGGGCGATGATCGCGGATGCGCCGCGCGATGTTGTGCGGGCGTTCTTTGACTATGGCGACGCGTTGGGGGTCAGCTTTCAGATTGCTGATGACATCCTTGATTTCGGCGGCGTGACGGCGCAGACGGGCAAGAATATTGGCGATGATTTCCGGGAACGGAAGCTGACCTTGCCGCTGATCAAAGCGATTGCGCAGGCCGATGATGAGGAGCGGGACTTCTGGAAGCGGACCATCGAGAAGGGCCAGCAGGAGGAGGGTGACCTTGAGACCTGCCTCGCCCTTTTGAAAAAATACGGAGCGCTGGAGGCGGCGCGTGCGGAAGCGTTTGATTGGGTCGAAAAAGCCAAGGCGGCGCTGACGGGGGTCCCTGATCATGCGATGAAAGACATGCTGTCAGATTTGGCGGATTATGTGGTCGCGCGGATCAATTGACCCCCGCCCCGCATGCGGGGAATCTTGTATCTATCTGATTAAGAACACTTTCCCAGATTTCTTTACCCTTTGATAACCTCTACAAACCGCGTGAGAAATCGTGCCCAGCTTTGAGCCAATTGCGCTTTGATCCGAGGGATGGGTTGCCATATTGCGGCTCTTCAAATGTAGATTGTGGGACAAATCTGCCGCTCGCCGCGGAGCGGCACCCTATGACTGTTTGTATGACCGCTGTTCGGACAAAACAGGCAACCTGAAACTACCAGTCATTGTCAAGATGTAATCATAGCTCTGGACACGAAGACCGCATTGACGCGTCGCAAATGGGGCTGACGCGTACGAAATTCGTGCACCTGTTCGCTTATTGTCAGCAGGCGAAATCCATTCTTCTCCAATATTCGCTTTCCATCCTCAAAGGGTGTATGGCGAGTGTTTTCGGGGTTCATTCCCAATTCCAATTCAACCATTTTGATGTTCTCGGCATCCAGCATTTGAGCTGACCCTGCCAGCACTGACAACTCGTGACCCTCCGTATCAATTTTTAGATAGTCGATTGTTTGGATATCATTTTTTGCGCAAATTTCGTCCACAGTTCCGATTGAAACTTTTTCTGTTTCGCCGGACGGAGGTCCATTTTGGGATTCGTTGACGAGCCTCCTATTGACCGATGCTTTGGTCTTTTCAAGTAACGCTGTTCCAGGTTTATCGGCTAGTGCCAGATTTAGACACTGGACTCTAGACGAGCCTGAGAAGTGGTCCGTAAGTTTTTCATACGTCGACCTGGACGGCTCAAAGCAGAACACACGTGCGTTTGGAAATTGCAACAAGTACTCGTCGGTTGATTGCCCAATATTTGCTCCGACGTCAAAAACTACTGACGGATCGTAAGTCGGAAACGAACGTTTAACGTCTGCAATTTGATCAACGCCGCGAGGAGTCGCTCGGTAAATTTTCGCTCTCAGTATTTTTTCAAGAGCCTTTCGAATCAGTCCTCTGATCGTCAAGTTGATATCCCCAAGCTGTCACGAACTATGCGCTACTGAATTTCTCACGAAGATTATACTGGCTGCCGATCGAATGCTAGTGAAAGACGGTCCATTTATCACCGAGACATGGCGTGCACATTGGCCTCATACCCGACACGGGTGCGATGCTGGGTCATGGGAGTCGGCGCTTTAGCCGAGTTTGCAGGGTTTTACCCACCAGGCGGGT
The DNA here is from genome assembly GCA_039030615.1 of Pseudomonadota bacterium. Lineage (GTDB taxonomy): Bacteria > Pseudomonadota > Alphaproteobacteria > Rhodobacterales > Rhodobacteraceae > Litoreibacter. Next base: position 170,049 of record JBCCDV010000007.1, read on the forward strand.
TGGGCTGTGCTGATTGTGTGTGCGGCTTGGGCTGCTGACTGTGCCTTGAGAAAGAGGCCGAAGCAGGTTGCTCCGGAGCCTGACATCCGGGCGAGTTGGCAGCCGGCGGTGCGGTCGAGGGCTGCAAGGGCATCTGATATCTCAGGCGCGATCTGGCAGGCGGCGGTTTGCATGTCATTGCGTTGTGCGCGGAGCCAATCGATATAGCTTTCTGCGCTCGCGAAATCCTGTCGCGTGTCAGGCAGGCCAGGGTTGTCCTTCCGGGTGATGGCTTTGAACACATCGGGGGTTGAGACAGCGACGCCCGGATTGACCAAGACCGCATGCAGCCTCGGCAAGGAGGTAATGAATGTGAGCGCCTCGCCGATGCCGCGCATCCGGGCCGTGCGGGAGAACAGACACACGGGCACATCGGCGCCCAGCGATTTGATCTTGTCTGTGAGCTGGTTGCGCTCCGCCTCGCTGAGCTGGTCCGGGTCGAGGCCTTTAGGGAAAAGCTGTTCCGGCGTCTTATCACCCCAGAGCCGCGAGAGCCCGCGCAGGGCCGCCGCCGCGTCGGCAGAACCACCCCCGATACCGGCGGCTGAGGGCAGGGTCTTGGTCAGCAGAAACGCCGCGCCGGTCTCTTGCGGCTGAAAGAGCTGTGCGGCTTTCAGGATCGAGTTTGACAGATCCGTCGGCACGCCCTCAGCGCGGGGGCCCTCGATCGTCAGCGAGAGCGTGTTCGCCGGCGCTATATCGAGCCTGTCGCCGATATCCGCAAAAACGACGAGACTGTCGAGCAGGTGGTACCCGTCATCGCGTTGGCCCGTGAGATGGAGCGCCAGGTTGATTTTCGCGGGGGCGAATTCTGTGATCATGACCGCGCCAAATCGTCAGTGTTATGGGCGACGCAAGCTTGCTGCCCGGCGGACTCCACCGGGAGGAAGGTCGGTTTCTGGCCGCGGGTGTCTATGTGCCCAACCTTAGTTGTCCGAGCCACCGGCAGCCGCTTCTTCCTCATAAACCACATCGAGACCGACCTCGATCTTGCGGCGGATGCGGTCTGCTTCCTCTTCGACGGGATCAAAGGACAGCGCGCGTTTCCATTGGAATTCGGCCTCCCGGAAGCGGCCGACCTTCCAGTAGACGTCGCCCAGATGGTCGTTGACGATTGGGTCCACGGGCAGCAGGGAGACGGCTTTTTCCATCGGCGCCACCGCTTCCTCGTAGCGGCCGAGGCGGTAGAAGACCCAGCCAAGGCTGTCGGTGATATACCCGCTTTGCGGGCGCTCGGCGACGGCGGTTTCAATCATCCCAAGCGCTTCATCGAGCTTCATGCGTTGCTCGACCAGCGAGTAGCCGAGGTAGTTCAGCACGTCCGGTTGATTGGGTTCCAGCTCCAGTGCCTTGCGGAAATCGGCCTCCATTTCGGCGAAATTTCCATTGCGCTCATTGGTGATGCCGCGCGCGTAATAGACCGGCCATGCGGCGGGATCGTCGGGCGCGCGCAGCTCAATAGACCGGGTATAAGCCTCGATTGCCTCGGCGTCGCGATCGGTGCGGCCCAGGAAATCGCCAAGGGACGCAAAGACCCGGGGGCGGTCTGGGTATTGCTTGGACAGCGCAGAGAGCACCTCAATCGCGGCGTCTTTGCGGTCATCCTCGTAGAGCGCCTGCGCGCGGCCCATTTCGGCGAAGAAGCGGGCGGGATGATCCGCGGGCACATCGGCATAGGCGTCTTCGGCCAGCTTATACTGGCCCAGGTCTTCGAGCATTTCGGCCGACATGATGGAGGCTTGCGGATGCACCGGGCGCAGGTAGTTGGTCAGGCGCGTGTAGACGAGCACCGTCTCGGGGGCCGCGCGGCCTTGCAGGATCGCGGCCAGCGTGAACAGCACCTCTGCGCCGCCGTCTTGAGGGGTAGTGGCGAAGTCATATGCGATGTCTTCGCCGGCTTCGATCTTGGCGGCCAATGCGCCAAGCTCGGGGTTGAAGCGGGTCGCGGTGGCGGCACTTAGCAGCTCCATCGCCTCTTCCTTGCGCTCAAGCTGCATGAGAATTTGGGCCTGCGCCTCGATCCCGCGCGCGCTGAGCGTCAGCGCGCCGTAGCGTTCGCCGGACAGAATGTCTTGCGCGCCCTCGAAATCGCCGACCTGCGCCAGCATCAGTCCTTCATGATAATGGGCAATCTGCGCGAGGTCGCCGTTTTCAGTGAGCTTGGTCAGAACGGCTTGGGCTTGGGCCATGCGACCCTCTCCCAGCATCGCCCAGGCCTGCAGCAAGTTGTCGATCAGCACCGCCAGCCCTTCGGTCTGGTTGCTGTCTTGCGCCGCCTTGGAATAGTCGCCTTCTTTGAAGGCTGCGATATTGTCAACGAGCCGCAACACCGGGGAAAGCCCGCCCGCATCGCGGTAGTTTTGCGCAACGCGCGCGGCGGCGTCCATGTTGCCGGCGCCGATATTGGCCTGCACCGCAGCCTCTTTCAGCGACAGGTTGCTCGGGTCCTGCACGATGGCGCGGGCGAAATAGGCGACGGCCTCGGAGTAGTCGGAGGCGAGCCCGGCCTGACGCGCGGCGAGGTAGGGGCCTGCGACCTCCGCCTTAAGCGGTGCGGCAAAAAGGGCCGCGGCCAGAAGGATCGCCGTGGTGTTGCGCAATTTCATAAAAAGGGCCTGCCTGTAATCTGTGCTTCGCTAGCCCAAAAGTTAGTGCGCGCGGGCCGCATTGTCCATGCGAAGCCGCGCGCGCTTTGGTCACAATTCTGCGGGGTTTTACGCCTACATATTCGGGTAATTTGGCCCGTCGCCGCCCTGCGGGGTGGTCCAGACGATGTTTTGGCTGGGGTCCTTGATGTCGCAGGTTTTGCAATGCACGCAGTTTTGGAAGTTGATGACGAACTTCTCGTCGACGACCTCGTAAACCCCGGCGGGGCAGTAGCGTTGCGCGGGTTCTGCATATTCGGGCAGGTTGATCTGGATCGGGACGCTAGGGTCCTTCAGTTTGAGATGGGCGGGCTGCGCTTCCTCATGGTTTGTGGCAGAGAAGGAGACGTTGGTGAGCCGGTCAAAGCTGAGCGTGCCATCGGGTTTTGGGTAATCAATCGGCGCGTGCTTGGAGGCCTGTTCGGTGGCGTCAGCGTCGTTTTTCTTGTGCGGCAGCGTGCCAAAGAGCGAGAAGCCCAACGTGTTGGTCCACATGTCCATGCCACCCAGCACCAGCGATGCGGTGAGCCCGTAATTGGACCAAAACGGCTTGACGTTGCGCACCTTCTTGAGGTCCGTGCCGATGGGGCCAGTCTTAACTTCGGTGTTATACTCTTCCAGCGTGTCGCCGCTGCGGCCCGCGCCTATGGCGGCAAATGCAGCCTCGGCTGCCGCTTTGCCGGAGAGCATCGCATTGTGGTTGCCCTTGATGCGCGGGACGTTGACCATGCCGGCAGAGCAGCCCAAGAGTGCACCGCCCGGGAAGGCGGTTTTGGGCATCGACTGATAGCCGCCTTCGGTGATCGCGCGCGCGCCGTAGGCCACGCGTTTGCCGCCCTTCAAGAGCTCGGCCACCATCGGGTGATGCTTGAAGCGCTGGAATTCCATGTAGGGGAAGAGGTGCGGGTTTTTGTAATTCAGGTGCACCACGAAGCCCACATAGACCTGATTGTTGTCGAGATGGTAGATGAACGACCCGCCGCCCGCGTTGGCGTTCAGCGGCCAGCCCATCGTGTGGGTGACGGTGCCTTCTTCATGCTTGGCGGGGTCGATTTCCCAGATTTCTTTCATGCCGAGGCCGTATTTCTGCGGGCTTTGGCCTTTGCCGAGGTCGTATTTCTCGATCACCTGCTTGGAAAGGGAGCCGCGCACGCCCTCAGACAGGAAGACGTATTTGCCGTGCAGCTCCATTCCGGGCTCGGTGTTCTCGCCGATGGTGCCGTCTTCCTCTAGGCCGAAGACGCCGGCGATCACGCCTTTGACCTCGTCATTGTCGCCGAAGACCAGATCGGAGCAGGCCATACCAGGGAAAATCTCAACGCCCATGCCCTCGGCGATCTCGGCCATCCAGCGGCAGACATTGGCCATCGAGACGATGTAATTGCCGTGATTGTTCATCAAAGGCGGCATCGGGAAGTTGGGGATGCGCAGCTGACCGGCCTCACCCAACATGTAAAAATTGTCCTTTTTGACGGGCACTTTGATCGGGCTGTCCATGTCGCGCCACTCAGGCAAAAGCGCGTCGAGCCCGCAGGGGTCCAGCACCGCGCCAGACAGGATATGCGCGCCAACCTCGGAGCCCTTTTCGAGCACCACGACATTCATGTCGGCATCAAGCTGTTTGAGACGAATGGCCGCTGACAGACCGGCAGGACCAGCCCCCACGATCACAACATCATATTCCATGCTTTCGCGTTCGATCTCAGCCATCTTGCGCCATCCCTATTTAACCTGTTTCAGCGGTAGTATCGCCTTACCAGATAAGGTTCAATCAGGCAGGCGCCATAGGTGCAAATGCGACGTTGCGTCGCCGCAGCGCGGCCCAAGCGGCGTAGATGAGGGCTATTGAGACATAGCCATCAACGGCATAGTGCCAGCCGTTATAGACCGAGCAGAAACAGATCGCGATCAGGAACAGAATTGCGAAGGGCGCGAGCAAGCGGCTGCGCTCATAAATGTAGAGCGCAAAGACCGCCGAGACGCCGACATGGACAGACGGAAATGCCGAGATGCCAGAGCCGATGGTTTGGCTGTTTTCAACATATTGCTTCCAGAGCCCTTCCTGAACGATGCCGAGCTTTGTCGCCGACATGCCGGAGGTTTCCAGCGCGAGGTTGAGATCAGCAAAGCGCACACCACCCAGGAGCCTGTCATAGTAGACCGGTCCGACAGAGCTGAACATCGCCGCGACGACATTGCCCAGCCCGATCCAGCAGATCACGTGCAAAATGAGGAACCGCTTGGTTCGATCGGGGTCCGTATCCGTGGTCGCGATGATGACTGGCAGGAAAATCGCGGGCAGCGTCCACATCCAGAAATACAGCGTGACGACCGTATTGGCCGGGATCATATCGGAGAATTGGTGCACCAAGATCCACGGATCGACCCCGAAATGCATCCAAGCGTCCAGATCGGCCAGCATTTCATCGGCGTAGAAGGGCACCACGTAAGGGATTGTCGTCTTCCAAAGCGAGAAGGCCGACGAAAACAGCATGCAGCCCAAAATCGCGTAGATCATCGGCACGACGCGGTTCGCGATGCCCAGATGCCGGGTCAAAAACAAGCCGATGATGACAAAAATGCCCAGATACTTGGCGTAGACCAGCAATGACCCGGCAAGGTTCATGGTTTTGAGATAGACGAAAGCCAGCAAAGTGGCCGGGTTCTCACGCACCAAGAACACCAAAGCCACGCCCAGGCAGAGGTATATTGACGCAAAAATCAGAAACTGTCTCATATTGGGCTGCCCCAAGTCTTATTCACTGCTTCCCTGAGGGCTAGTTTGGGTTTCGGGCGAGAATATGTCGGTCATCGGATATTGCTTGGGCGGTTTGTCCGCGCCGCCTCGCTCAATAATCCCACATTGTCCCGTCCTTGAGGCGCACAATGGGGTGGCTGCCGGGCTCATAGCTATATTTTGCGGCTTCCGCCTCATCGAAGTCGACGCCCAACCCGGGCGCGTCGCTGACCAGAAAGTTTCCCTTCTCAACCACGTGACGCGACGGGAATAAGGCGTCGCTGGCGGCGGTTCCCAGCACCAGGTACTCCTGAATGCCGAAGTTCGGGGCCCAGACGTTGAGATGGGCCTGCGCCGCCATGGATATGGGGGAGTGGCTCGGCGCGCCATGAAACCCCGTTTTGACATGATGCAGCGCGGCGAGATCGACGATGCGCCGGACATGGGTGATGCCCCCGGCATAAGTCACGGAGACGCGGATGAAATCGATCAGCTCCTCCTCGATCAGGCGATTGCACTCCCAGATCGAGTTGAACACCTCGCCAATGGCGATGGGCGTCGTCGCATGTTGGCGCAGCAACCGAAGGGCATTTTGATCCTCTGCGGGTGTTGGGTCTTCAAGCCAGTAAAGCCCGATTGGCTCTACCGTTTTCGCGAAGCTCGCGGCCTCGCGCGGGGTAAGCCGATGGTGCACATCGTGCAATATCGCAAGTTCAGGCCCGAACGTGTCGCGGATCGCCGCCAAGGCGTCAGGCATGAAGCGCAGATAGGCCTCCGTGTCCCAGATCTCGACCTTGGGCTGGATGCCTTTGAAATCCGTGATGAAATCTTGGTTGCGGCCTTTCTCGTCGGGCACGGCGTAGCTTGTCGTGGGCATCCCCGGTATGGCGCATTGCACGCGCACAGCGCTGTATCCTTGCGCCACGCAACGTGCGACATCGTCCTTGAGATCGCTCAAATCGGCGCCAGCGGCGTGGGCATAAAGCCTTGCCCGGTCACGGGATTTTCCGCCGAGGAGCTGGTAGACCGGCAGCCCTGCTATTTTGCCTTTGATGTCCCACAACGCCATGTCGATGGCGCCAAAGGCCGCCATCGCAACCGGGCCGCGTCGAAAATAGGCGCCGCGGTAGAAGAACTGCCAGATGTCCTCGCTGTTTCGGGGGTCTTTCCCGATCAGGTTTGGGATGAGGTAGTCACGCAGATAGGCGGCTGGAAGCGTTTCGCGGTTGTTCAGCGTGGCGTCACCAAGCCCGTAGATGCCTTGATCGGTTGTGATTTTGAGCGTGACGTAGTTCTTCCCGGGACCGCCCACAAAAACCTGCGCATTGATAATTTTCATCGCTCTCTCCTTAGTCTAGCACGGTCGCTTGCTGCCATTGTCCGCGCCATAGCCTGCGATGGAAGGGCAGGAATTTTACAAGCTCTTCGCCCAAAAGCAGAGCGATGATCCAGACCGCATGCAGCTCGAGATAAAGGACCCCAAATGCGGTCAGGGGGACCCTGAATGCCCATTGTGACCATACGAAAATATGCATGACATAGATGGTGTCGCCGCTGGCGCGCAGCGTGTTGCCACAAATGGCATTGGTGGTGCGCAAGGGCTGGATCGCAATCATTATCGGCATAAACGTGAGCAGAACCGCACGGGTTTCATCAGTCAGCTTTGGGTATATCAGATCGAGCGTGAGGCCCATCACAACGAAAACGCAGGCGACCAGCGTTGCGGCCACAAAGGCGCCGCGCCAAGCGCGTGACAGGAACGCATTGAGGACCGAGCCCGGGGTTTTGCGCCCCAAAAGCTGCGCCACAAAGATGCCGGTGGCCTGCGTCCATTGCATGCTGATCTGCCCGGCGACCATGTTCCAGGGCGCAATGAGGGTCATCGCGGCAAAAGCGGGGAGGGACATGTTGGCATAGATCAACATGCATATGTGACCTGCAAAAGTCGCGCTCACGAAGGTGGCGGCGATGGGAAGCGTGAAGACGAGGTGCCGTCTCAGAGTGGCGAGATACGTGACGCGTTGCCAGCCTGCGACCCGCCTGAGATGGCCGTCTTGCACGGCCAGCCGGCTGACCAGAAACAGGGATTGCGCCGAAACGCCGAGCGCGCTTCCCAGCGCTGCCCCTGCGAGGCCAAGCGCGGGCAGCCCCCAGAGGCCGTGGATCAGGCCGTAGCTGCTAATGATGTTGATTGGCACCGATAAACAGTAGCCCTTCAGCGGTATTTTGGTGCGCCCGCAGCCGTTAAAGTAGCTCGCGACGCATTGGCCGAAAGACTCGCCAATGATGACGATGGTAAAAATTGTGAGGTAAGACCAGGCGCCCGCCGCGATCCCCTCAGATGGCGCCAAGGCGTCTATAAAAAATGGCCCCGCGGCCAACAATGTGACGACACCCAAAACCCCGACCGCGAGGCTGAGCGTCAGTCCCGACGCGAGAACAGATTTCAAATGGACCGGGTCTTGCCCGCCAAAGAGCTGGGCGGTGCGGATTTGCATGGCATGGGCGAGGGCGAACAGCACACCCAGCACCATGCCACCCAAGGCGGCTGCGATCCCCATCGCCGCCAACGCGCTTTCGCCAAGGGCCGAGACCATCCAGCCATCGATGACGATGGTGCCGTGTAGGAAAACGGCCTTCAGGGTCATCGGCCAGGCCAGCCCGAAAATGTCGCGCGTGCTGGGCGCGGCTATCCTTTCAGTGCCGGGCATAGGGGCGTCGCGGGCATGGTCGGGGCTTCACACGGGCTCGAAATAGGAGGCGTTGCGCTCCGAGATCAATGTGATGGTTTCATCGAGCCGTGACAGATGCTTCAAACCCGCGCGGACGGCTGCTTCCGCGTCATGCGCCTTGATCGCCTCGGCGATGGCGCGGTGATCATCGATCAGCTCAGGCAAACGGTCGCCCTTCGAAAGGCTCAGCATGCAGAGGCGGTCGACTTTGGCCTTTTCGGCCATAATCACATCGAAGGCGAAATCGGCCTTGGCAATTTCGCACAGCGTTTTGTGGAACGCATAGTCGAGCGCCGTGAACCGCTCGACTTGCTTGTCGTTTGAAACCTTTTCTTGTTCCGCGAGCGCCATGTCGAGCCGGGCCGCGCCGATCAGATCACATTGGGCGGCGGCGAGGCGCAGGACCTTTTCTTCAACCGCTGCGCGCACGAAACGCGATTTCTCGATCTCACGCGCTGAGAAGCGTTTAACCTCCGTGGCGCGCTTGGGGCGGATCACCAAGAGGTCCAAATTTGCGAGGCGGTTGAACGCGTCGCGCACCGGCTGGCGCGAGACGTTGAACCGGGCGGCGACGTCGGCCTCTGACAGCTTGTCGCCGGGGCGCAGCTGCAGCGAAAGGATCTCGCCTTGGAGTTCCGCAAAGATATCGTCGACGCTGGTGCGCGTTTCGCTGACGTTTTCGGCCTGAGACATCTTGGCTCTCCGTTTGGACGTGTTCGGCATACGGTCAAGGCCGTCACTTGGAAAGGCGCGATGCGCCCTCTCATTGCCTACGATTCCTAACATGCATACTAGTTTTTTATCTGGTATGCTAGTTTAACATCTAGCATACTACTTGAAAGGGCGTCACGAATCGCGGCGCTATCGAGTCGTGGCAAACAATCGGCGTAATGGGAGGAAGTATGTCTGGCGTGAGTCTCAGCAACATCGTCAAAGCCTATGGTGCCTTGCAGGTTGTCCACGGCATCGACCTTGATGTTGCCGAGAAGGAATTCGTGGTGCTTGTTGGCCCCTCGGGCTGCGGCAAGTCGACCACGTTGCGGATGATTGCCGGGCTGGAGGAGATCACCGAGGGCGAGTTGTCGATTGACGGCCGTTTCGTGAACCGTGTCGCCCCGAAAGACCGTGACGTGGCGATGGTCTTTCAGAACTACGCGCTCTACCCGCATCTGAACGTCGCAGACAATATGGCGTTTGGCCTGCGCATTCGCCGCATGCCGAAAAACCAGATCAAAACCACAATCGCCGAGACCGCCGAGATACTTGGGTTGACCGATTACCTGGAGCGGCGGCCCGCGGATTTGTCAGGCGGGCAGCGCCAACGCGTCGCCATGGGCCGCGCGATTGTGCGCCATCCGAAGGTGTTTTTGTTTGATGAGCCGCTGTCGAACCTGGATGCCAAACTGCGCACGCAGATGCGCGCGGAGATCAAGCGGCTGCACAACCGGCTGGGCGTGACGTCAATCTATGTGACGCATGATCAGGTCGAAGCGATGACGCTTGCGGATCGAATTGTGGTGATGAATGACGGCCGGATCGAACAGGTTGGCACCCCGATGGAGCTGTTCAATAACCCGGCAAATACCTTTGTGGCGGGATTTTTGGGGTCTCCCCCGATGAACCAGGTCCGGGGCGTGATGACGCAGACGGGTGCCAAGATCGGCGGGGCCGAGGTGGCGCTGCCGGGCGCGCGGCCCTCAGATGCGGGGCGCGATGTGATCGTGGGCGTCCGGCCCGAGCACGTCACACTTGAGCAAGGGGCCGACAGCACCGCCTTGCCGATTGAGCTGGATTTGGTCGAGCCGCTTGGCTCAGAAGCGTTGCTGCACGCGCGTTTTGGCGCCGACAACATGGTTTTCAAGACCGACACGAATGGCGAGATCGCGCATCTGTCAGGCGTGAAACAAGTTTATGTGCCGCATGCGCTGGTGAAGATTTTTGACGCGGAGACCGGCCGCGCGTTGAGCTTGGGGCACTGAGCGTGGTTGACCAAAGCTCCTCCGACGTGTCGGGCCGATCCGACGAGGCGTTGAAAAATGACCGGCTGACGCGCACCATCGATCACTTTAAGCGCGAGTGGCAAATCTACGCGATGCTGCTGCCGACGCTCATTTGGTTCATCGTTTTTCTGTATAAACCGATGTATGGGCTGCAGATCGCGTTCAAGGATTACTCGATCTTTCGGGGCGTCGCGAATAGCCCTTGGATTGGGTTTGAGCATTTTGAGGTCCTGTTCTCTAACGACCAGTTCCTGCGTGCGCTTTCGAACACCATCAAGATCAGCGCTTTGAACCTGATCTTTGGGTTCCCGGCGCCGATCATTCTGGCGCTGATGTTCAACGAAATCCTGCACGCGACTTACAAGAAGTCGGCGCAGACGATTGTGTATCTGCCGCATTTCATCTCGTCGGTGATCATCGCGGGGATCGTCATTACGGCCTTCTCACCGACGGCGGGCATTGTGAACACGATCATCGGCTGGTTCGGGCTTGATCCCGTTTACTTTTTGACCCAGCCGCAATGGTTCCGGCCAATTTTCGTGGGCACCGGCATTTGGCAGGAGGCCGGGTTTGGCTCCATCGTCTTTCTAGCGGCCATCGCCGGCGTGAACCCGTCGCTGTATGAAAGCGCGGTGGTCGATGGCGCAAACCGGTGGCAGATGATGTGGAAGATCACCATTCCGTCGATCCTGCCGACGATCCTGATCATGCTCATCATTCGTATCGGCAACATTATGGAAGTGTCATTCGAGCTGGTGATTTTGCTCTACCAGCCCGCCACTTACGAGACCGCCGATGTGGTCAACACCTGGATTTACCGCCAGGGCCTGCAGTCGGGCCAGTATGACTTGGCCGCCGCCGCCGGGCTGTTCAATGCTGTTGTTGCCTTCGTTCTGGTTATGACCGCCAACACCTTGTCGCGCCGCTTCTCGCGCACGTCGCTGTGGTAGGGAGGGGCTGATGCAAAACTGGAACCTCTATTCCAACGGGGATAAGTTTTTCGCCATCGCGGTGTCGGTCATGATCGGCATGTTCACGGTCGCGACGCTGTATCCGTTCATCTACATCGCGGCGGTGTCATTCAGCTCGGGCTTCGCGGCGCAGGCGGGCAAGGTGGTTCTGACCCCGATTGATGCGACGTGGGAGGCGTACGGCTACATCATTGGCGATCCGAAATTCTGGATCAGCTACCGAAACACTTTCATCTACACCATCGGCGGGACAGTGATGAGCCTCGCCTTCATCATCCCCGGCGCCTACGCCTTGTCGCGCCCGCAATTGAAAGGCCGGCGGTTCTTCAACCTCTTCATCGCCTTCACAATGTGGTTCAACGCAGGGCTGATCCCGTTCTTTTTGAACATGCGCGATCTCAATCTGCTCGACAGCATGTTTGGCATTATTCTGGCTTTCGCCGTCAACGCTTTCAACATCATCCTTTTGCGCAACTTCTTTGAGGCGATCCCGCAAAGCTTTGAAGAGGCTGCGCGGATGGACGGGGCGAATGATTTTCAGGTGCTCTGGAAGGTCTTCATGCCGCTGTCGAAACCGGCGATCGCCACGATCACCTTGTTTTGTATCGTGTCGCGGTGGAACGGATTTTTCTGGGCGATGGTGCTGCTGCAATCAGAGGAAAAGATCCCGCTTCAAGTCTTTTTGCGCCACACGATCGCGACGCTCTCAGATGATGATGAGTTTGCGATTGTGCAAACCGCCGCCGGTTTCAGCGCTGAGACTGTGACGGCTGCGATTATCGTGTGTTCGATCATCCCGGTTTTGATCGTCTACCCGTTTATTCAGAAATACTTCGAAAAAGGCATCCTGCTTGGGGGTGTCAAAGAATGACCAAGAAACCGCATAGGGAGGATACAATGCGAAACCTTAGTCTTGTTGCGGCCATGCTCGCAGGATCGGCACTTGCCGCGCCTGCAGTGGCAGATGGCCATCTTCGGATCGTAGAAGATCCGATTGAACTGACGATTCAAATGAACCACGCCCGCTACCCGATTTATGAAGAGGACTGGCCGGTGGAACAAGTTGCCCGCGAGCTGACGGGTATCAATCTGATCAACGACACGGTCGGCGCCAACATGCGCACCGATGAGAACACGGGCCGGACCGAAGCGCTGAACCTGATGCTGGCGTCGGGCAATATCCCGGACATCGTAGGCTCCAGCCGTATTCGCGACTTCGTGAACCAGTTTGGCCCCGAGGGCGCTTTTGTACCGCTCAACGATCTGATCGCGGAACACGCGCCAAATATTGCGGCTTACTACGCGACGCGGCCCGACATTGAGGCGGCTGTAAAGGCGTCGGACGGCCAGATGTACTACATCCCTTATCTGCCGGACGGCAAATATGGGCGCGCTTATTGGATACGCACCGACTGGCTGGACGCGCTTGGCCTCGAAATGCCTGAGACGGTTGACGAGTACGAAGCCGTTTTGCGGGCTTTCAAAACGCAAGACCCCAATGGCAACGGACTGGATGACGAAGTACCGTTCTTTGCGCGTCAATGGCCGGAGCTGATCCGCCTCGTCACGCTTTGGGACGGCCGCGCGCACGGGTCCGACACCTATCACGACTTCCTCGTTGAGGATGGCAAGATTGGCCACGGCTATGTTGGTGAAGGCTACCGCGAGGGCATCAAGAACCTGGCACGTTGGTACAGCGATGGCCTGATTGACGCGGAAATCTTCACCCGCGGGTCTTCGGCGCGTGACTTCTTGCTGTCGGAAAACCTTGGTGGCTCAACGCATGACTGGTTCGCCTCGACCTCAGGCTACAACCGCTTGTCGTCCGAGATCGACGGGTTTGAGTTCAAGGCTTTCTTGCCGCCTGCGTCCCCTTCGGGCCGCCGGATTGAAGAGCATCGCCGCATTCTGGTGAAGCCAGACGGCTGGGCCATTGGCTTCGAGAATGAGCACGTAGTCGAAACGATTAAGTATTTCGACTTCTGGTTCACCGAAGAAGGTCGTCGTCTGGCAAACTTTGGCGTCGAGGGCATGCATTACGACATGATCGACGGTAAAGCGATCTTTAAGCAGGAGTTCCTGGATGCAGGCCCTGTGAACCGGTCGCTCTACCAGGTCGGTTCGCAACTACAGGGCCGCGGCTACTTCCAGGATTACGGCTATGAAATCCAATGGTCGAATGAGTTCGCGCTCGAAGGTATTGCGCTCTACGATACGATGCCCGACCTGTTGATCCCGGACTTTCTGGGCGTCGCGTTCAACGCAGATGAGCAGAAGGTCTATGACCGCACCTGGGGCACGATCCGCGACTACATGTTGGAGCGTCAGCAAAGCTGGGTCCTTGGCAATGGCGATGTTGAGGCTGACTGGGACGACTACATTGCACAGATTGACTCGATGGGCTGGGATGAGCTCATCGGCGTGATGCAGTCCGCCTATGATCGCCAATACGGCGGCTAAATCCAAGGGCGCGGCGGGATGACCTGCCGCGCCTTTCCCTAGCACAAAGATAAACGGACAGATTGACCAATGCCGGGTGCCTCACTTCCATTGCTTGATGAACCCCGCGCGGGCCGCATGATGATCCAATACGCGCCCGACGCGCAGACGGAGCTGGCCGAGAACCCGCCGCGCTTTAGCTGGCTGCCGGTGATTGACGACGAGGCGCGCTACGTTTTGCGGGTGTCGCAGGACCCGAACTTCCCCGCCAAGACGACGTTGGTTTTCGAAGACATACCGCTGAATTTTTTCACGCCCGACACGGTGCTGCCGGCGGGTGAGTATCACTGGTGCTACGCCACCTGGAGCGGCGGCGCGCCAAGCAGCAGCTGGAGCGAGACCCGCAGTTTCTCGGTCTCCGAAGGGCTGAGCGAGACACCGTTACCGGGCCGTGATGCGCGTTTGGCGCAGGCTGGTCAGGCGCATCCGCGGCTTTGGCTCACACCTGACAGGCTGTCCACGTTCAAGACGGCTGTAAAGGCTGACCCTGCGCATTGCGGCTGGTCGACATTCTACGAAAAATCCGTGCTGCCGTGGATGGAGCGCGACATCATACCGGAGCCCGCGGGCTACCCGGGCCACAAGCGCGTGGCCTCCGTCTGGCGGGCGACTTACATCGACCTGCAAGAGGTCTGGTACGCGATCCGTCATCTCGCCATTGGCGGCAAGATCACCGATGACGCGGCGATGACCGCGCGTGCCAAAGCCGCCATTCTAGAGGTCGCCAGCTGGGATCCGATGGGGACCACGTCGCGCTCCTACACCGACGAATGGGCTTACCGCGTCTGCAACGCGCTGGCTTGGGGCTATGACTGGCTGCATGATGATCTGAGCGAGGAAGAGCGCGCCGTGGTTCGGCAGGCCCTGCTCGCGCGCACGCGTGATATTGCCGAACACGCGATCAACAACGCCAAGATCCATCTCTTCCCCTATGACAGCCACGCCGTGCGCTCGGTCTCGGCCACGATCATCCCGGCTTGCATCGCGCTACTGGGCGAGGACGAGGAGGATGAGGCGCGGGAGTGGCTGAACTATTCCATCGAGTTTCTCTACACGGTCTATTCCCCTTGGGGTGACGCGCAGGGCGGCTGGGCCGAGGGGCCGCATTATTGGATGACGGGTATCTCTTACCTGCTTGATGCTGCCAATTGGCTGAAATCCTATATCGGGATTGACCTCTATCAGCGGCCGTTCTTCCAGAACACGGCTGACTTCCCGCTTTACACCAAGGCCCCAAACACCCGCCGTGCGACCTTTGGCGATGACAGCACGATGGGCGATTTGAGCTGTATCAAGATCGGGCTCAACCTGCGCCAGTTTGGTGGTGTCACTGGCAATGGCGCGTATCAATGGTATTGCGACGAAAACCTGCGGCTGAACCCCGGCACGGAGGGCGATTTTTACAACTGGGGGTGGTGGGACGTCCGTTTTGACGAGCTCGCTTTCCGCACCGATTGGCCTGCGGTGGAGGCCACGCCGCCCGAAAGCGGGTTCCGCTACTTCAAGGGCATCGGCTGGGTCGGCGTGCAGCACGCCATGGACGATCCGGACAACCACATCCAGTTCGTGTTCAAATCCTCGCCCTTTGGCTCGATCAGTCACAGCCATGGGGATCAGAACGCCTTTTGTCTGGCGGCCTACGGCGAGGATCTGGCGATCCAGTCGGGCCATTACGTGGCCTTCAACTCCTCGATGCACCGCAATTGGCGCAGGCAGACGCGGTCCAAAAACGCCATTCTGATCAATGGCAAAGGCCAATATGCCGAGAAGGACAAGATCAAGGCGATGGGGGCCGCGGGCCGGATTTTGGCCGCCGAGCAACGCGAGGATCATATCTTCATCCATGGCGACGCGACGGCTGCCTATCAAAGCCTCTCGCCCGAGGTCACGCGGGCCGAGCGCGAGGTTTATTTCGTGCGCAACAGCTATTTCGTCATCGTCGACAAGGTCGACGCGTCGCGTCCGGTGACGATTGACTGGTTGCTGCATGCCAACAACGCGTTCGAGCTTGGCAAAACGTCTTTCCGCAACACCGGCGAACGGGCTGGGTTTTACGGGCAGGTCGTCTGGTCTGAGGCCGGCGCCCCCGAGATCAGCCAAAATACCGGTTTTCCCGATGTGGACCCGGTCGATTATGAAGGATTGCCCGTCAGCACCTGCCTGACCGCACGGTTCCCTACTGCCACCCGCCACCGCATCGCGACGCTGCTGGTGCCTTACCGCTTGGACACGCCGAAGCGCATTTTTAACTTCATGGATGATCAGGGCTACGACGCCGATCTGTATTTCAACGACGCGGACGAGAACACCTTCAAGGTGGTCATGAAAAAACTCGCCAATACCTAGGGAAGGATGATCATGAAACTTGCAGGAAAAACCGCCATCGTTACCGGCGGCGGGCGCGATATCGGTTCCGCTGTGGCGTTGAAGCTGGCCTCTGAGGGCGCACAAGTCGCACTCAACTATTTTGCCAGCTCCAAGGGTGCGGACGAAACGGTGGCCAAGATCGAGGCGGCGGCTGGCAAGGCGATTGCGGTGCAAGGCGATCTGACGCAATCCGGTGACGTTGAGGCGCTGGTCGCGAAGACGGTTGAGACTTTCGGCGGGCTGGATGTGCTGGTGAACAATGCCGGTGGGCTGGTTGCGCGCAAAAAGGTGGGCGAGATGGATCTGGCGCATTGGCAGCAGGTGATGGATTTGAACCTGACCAGCACATTCCTGATGACCAATGCCTGCCTGCAGCACATGAAAACCGGCGTGATTGTTAATATTGCCAGCCAAGCCGGGCGCGACGGCGGCGGGCCGGGGGCTGTGCCCTACGCCACGTCAAAAGGCGCGGTCATGACGATGACGCGGGGGCTCGCCAAAGAATTAGGGCCCGACATTCGCGTCAACGCGCTGTGCCCCGGCATGATCGACACGGATTTTCACAACATCCACACGCCTGACGCTGGGCGGCGCGGGTTCGAAGCCAATGCGCCGGTCAAACGGCAAGGCCATGTCGATGACACGGCCAAACTTGTGCTGTTCTTGGCCTGCGACGACAGCGCCTTCATCACCGGCGCCAATATCGATATCAACGGCGGCATGCTATTTTCATAGGGGACGCAAATGTCTGATTTTCCAGTTGTTGAGACCGGCGAGAACGTCACAAGGCAGGTCCTGTCTGACAGCCCTGAGCTGATGGTCGTGGCCTTCGCTTTTGGCGCAGAAGGCGCGGTTGGTGCCTTGCACAACCACCCTCACATTCAGTCGACCTATGTCGAAAGCGGTCGCTTCCGCTTCACCCTTGGCGAGGAGGAGCGCGATGTCGGCCCCGGCGACAGCTTCGTCATCCCGTCGGGACAAACCCACGGATGTGTCTGCCTGGAGCCCGGCAAACTGGTGGATTGCTTTACGCCCCGCCGGGACGACTTCTTGTAGGTTGGACGCTCTTTGGGGGCGCGCTAGGCCGCCAATCCCTTTGATCCGAGCTCGAGATACTTCTTGCGGCGGTCTTGCTTCAGCGCCTTGGCGTCGAGCTTGGAGAGGTCTTTCAGCATATCGGCGATCTTCTCGCCCACGGCCTCAATGACTTCGGCGCGGGCGCGTTGGGCGCCACCGATGGGTTCGGGGATGATTTCGTCGCAGACGCCCAGCTTTTGCAGATCTTGGGCGGTAAGGCGCAGGGCTTCGGCCGCTTCGCGCATTTTTTCGGCGTCTTTCCACAGGATCGAGGCGCAGCCTTCGGGCGAGATGACCGAATAGATCGAATGTTCCAGCATGGCCACGCGATTGGCGGTGGCAAAGGCCACGGCGCCGCCGGACCCGCCCTCGCCAATAATGACGGAGATCAGCGGCACGCCAAGCTCAAGACATTTCTGGGTCGAACGCGCGATGGCCTCAGACTGGCCGCGCTCTTCGGCACCTTTGCCGGGATAAGCGCCGGGCGTGTCGACGAGGGTGACGACGGGCAGGTTGAAGCGGTGCGCCAGATCCATCAACCGGATGGCCTTGCGATAGCCTTCGGGGCGCGCCATGCCGAAATTGCGCTCGATCCGGGTCTTGGTGTCATGGCCCTTTTCATGGCCAATCACGACCAAAGGCGTGCCGTTTAGCCGGGCAAGACCGCCCATCACCGAATGGTCATCGGCGAAATTGCGGTCGCCTGCCAGCGGCGTGTATTCGTCAAACAGCGCTTCGATATAGTCTTTGCAATGGGGCCGGTCGGGGTGGCGCGCGACCTGACATTTGCGCCAGGGCGTGAGGTCCTTGTAAAGGTCGGCCATCATCTTGATGGCCTTTTCATCCAGCGCGGAGGCCTCTTTCTCGATATCCATATCCTCGTTTTGGCGGGCCATGGCGCGCAGCTCTTCGGCCTTGCCTTCGATATCTGCAAGCGGCTTTTCAAAATCGAGGTAGTTGGTCATTGCGGTTCGGTCCCCATTATCGTTGCCTCTATATGGCGTTTTGTTTGGATGGGTACAACTCCGCAAGATTTGTGAATGCGCCCCGTGTCATGTCAGTCTTGGAACGAACGAGAAGAGAGTGCGACCGATGCCCAAGCCAAGTGATGTCTACGAAAAACGGCTGTTGCGCGTGTTGGAATATATTCATGACAACCCCGCCGGGGATTTGTCACTGGACACGCTGGCCGAAGTTGCGGCGATGAGCCGGTTTCATTGGCACCGGGTGTTTTCCGGCATGATGGGTAAGACGGTGGCCCAAGTGACACGCGAAATTCGCATGCATCGGGCGGCCTGTTGGCTGGTGCAAAAGCCATGGCCGGTGGCTGAGGTCGCCAAACGCGTGGGCTATCCAAATGTGGGCAGCTTCACGCGGGTGTTTGGCGAAGAATACGGGCTCTCCCCCGTGGCGTTCCGCAATCGCGGCGACCTGACCGGTGCGCTGCCCAAACCACAAAGCGGAGATTTCCCAATGTATCCTGTTGATATTGAAACACATGAAAACCGACCCTTGGCGGCCTTGGAGCATCGCGGCAGCTATCTAGAGATTGGCGAGCAATTTCAGAAGGCTGGCACGATATTTACCACGCGCGACCTTTGGGCGGGGGCCCGCGGGATGGTGGGGCTTTACCATGATGACCCAAATGCCGTGGCCGAGCCGGATTTGCGGTCTCATGCTGGGATCGTGTTATCGGAGGGTGCTGATGTGCCGGACGGAATGCATGCGATGGTCGCAGAAGGCGGGCGCTTTGCGGTGCTGCATTTCACAGGACCATATGCGGGTTTGAAGGCGGCTTATGACTATCTTTACGGGCAGTATATTCCTGAAAAAGGGCTGGAGCTGCGGGACGCGCCTGCGATGGAGATTTATTTGAACGGTCCGCAGGATACGGCGCCGGACGATCTCAAGACCGAGGTCTGCGCGCCAATCATGTAAGGGTTTGCGCCGCGCTTTCGCGCGTCGCGATGCCGGGGGCATTCTGCCCCCGGACACCTATTGCTGTTTTGACGAGGGGCTCTGCCCCTCGCGCTGCGGTTTTTAACGAGGGGCTCTGCCCCTCGCGCTCCCCGGAATATTTTTGAAACAATGAAGGTAGGGCGGAGCGCCTAGGTGGCTATGATCATCTCGTATTGGGAGACGATGACCTCGGCCTGTTTGATTGAGGCGATGTCGACAAGGCGACCTTTGTAGACTGTAGCGCCTTCGCCATTGGCTTTGGCGGTTTCCATGGCTGCGAGGATTTCGCGGGCCTCTGTCACCTGCGCCTCGGACGGGGTGAAGACCTCATTGGCGAGCGCGATTTGTTTGGGGTGGATCGCCCATTTGCCGACCATGCCCAGCGTGGCGGAGCGGCGTGCCTGGGCGCGAAACCCGTCGTCATCGGAGAAATCGCCAAAGGGCCCATCGACAGGAAGGACGCCATGCGTGCGGCAGGCGGCGACGATGGCGGCTTGCGCCCAGTGCCATGGGTCGGACCAGTGCTTTTCGCCCTCCCGCGCCATGTAATAGTTTTCCTGCGTGCCGCCGATCCCGGTGGTTTGCATGCCCATCGAGGCGGCGAAGTCCGCCGCGCCGAGGCTCACGGCTTGCAGGCGGGGGGAGGCGGCGGCGATTTCTTCGACATGCGCGATGCCGGCGGCGGATTCGATGATGACCTCGAAGGCGACTGGTCTGCTGCGCAGTTTGGCGGCCTCAACGGCGGTGACCAGCGCGTCGACAGCGTAGATATCGCTGGCACATCCCACTTTTGGGATCATGAATTGATCGATCCTGTCACCTGCCTGTTCGAGGATGTCGACGATGTCGCGGTACCAATAGGGCGTGTCGAGACCGTTGATGCGTACTGAGAGGTGTTTTTGGCCCCAATCGACATCGTTGATCGCCTCGATGATATTCTTGCGCGCCTGATCTTTATCTGTAGGCGCGACGCTGTCTTCGAGATCGAGGTTGATGACGTCGGCCTCGGAGGCCGCCATTTTCTCAAATAGGGCGGTGCGGGAGCCGGGGCCGAAGAGCTGGCAGCGGTTGGGGCGCGCGGGCGGGGTGGGTTGCAGGCGGAAGCTCATCTTAAAACCTCGAAAGTAAGGATATTACGAATTTGTCGCGATGAGGCTTAGGATATTGCGTGTAGCTGCGCAAGCGCTGCGGCGCAGCAAAGCTGCCGCAGCGCAGGGTTTTTATTGCAGGTCGCCGAATGCGCGGGTCATGCGGGCAACGGCGTCCTCGACCTGTGCACGTGGGGCCGCGATGTTGAAACGCAGGAAATCATCCCCGCCTTTGCCGAATGTTGGGCCAGCATTGACCGCGATTTTGGCATCTTGCGCCACGCGGTCGGTAAATTCGGACATGGCCATGCCCGTGCCGGAGAAATCGACCCAGGCGAGGTAGGTGGCCTCCAAATTCATCGAGTTAAGCCCCGGGATCGCGTTGATGCCTGCATCGAAAACGCGTTTGTTTTCTTCAATATAGGCAACGCAGTCATCGACCCATGCGCCGCCTTCGGGCGAGTAGGCGGCGGTGGTCATAAACAGGCCAAAGCTGTTGGGGCTCATCCCCAGAGCGGCCATGCGGGCAGCAAAACGCGCGCGCAGGTCGGGGTCCTCGATAATCACATTACCGGTGTGGGAGCCCGCGATGTTGAAGGTCTTGGTTGTGGCCGTCATCATCACGAGCCGGTCGGTGATGCCGTCGATCTTGGCCATTGGAATATGGGTGTGGCCGGAGAAAATCAGGTCATGGTGAATCTCGTCGGAGACCAGTATCAGATCGTGCCGCTTGGCGAAGGCTGCGACGGCCTGCAGCTCAGCCTTGGTCCAGACGCGCCCACCGGGGTTATGCGGCGAGCAGAGAATAAGCATCGTCTCACCTCCCGTCATCTGCGCGTCATAGGCGTCAAAATCCATCTCGTAGCGGCTGTCCCGTTGGACCATCTCGCATTCGATGACCTCGCGTCCCGCGGCTTTGATGACCTTCGCGAAGGCGTGATAGACGGGCGTGAAGAGCACGATGCCATCGCCCGGCTTGGAGAACGCATCGACGCACATGGCGGTGCCGTTGACCAGCCCGTGCGTTGTAAAAATCCATTCAGGGCTGACCGACCAGCCATGGCGCGACTCCATCCACCAGTTGATCGCGGCGCGGTATCTGCTGTCATCGCCAAAATAGCCGTAGACGCCGTGATCGACCATGTCCTGAACGGCTTGTTTGAGGACGGGTGCGGCCTCAAACTCCATGTCAGCCACCCACATCGAAATGCCGTCACCCGGCGAGACGCCGTAGAGGGCCTCCATCGCGTCCCATTTCATGCAATGGGTGTTGCGGCGGTCGGGGGGATTGTCAAAGCTCATGGGGAGGTCTCCTTGTTAGGGGCAACGTAGCGGGGCCACCGGCGGCTGCAAGAGAGATTGCGCAAGCGGGCATGGTGGCCTAAATCACATTTTATGAAATTGCCTATTCTTATTCATCCCGACCCGCGTCTGAAAAAGGTGGCAGCACCTGTGGCCGACAGCTCTGACGATCTGCGCGCACTGGCTGCGAATATGCTGGAGACGATGTATGACGCGCCGGGGATTGGGCTGGCGGCGCCGCAGGTGGGCGTCATGGACCGGATGGTGGTTGTTGATTGCGTCAAGGAAGAGGGCATACCCGCGCGCCCTTTGGTGATGGTGAACCCTGAGGTTGTTGAAAGCTCAGACGAGGTCAGCGTCTATGAGGAGGGGTGTTTGTCGATCCCGGACCAATACGCCGATGTCACGCGGCCGGCCGAGGTGACTGTCACCTGGATGGACGAAAACGGGGCCGCCATGCGCGAGACATTTGACGGGCTTTGGGCGACCTGCGTGCAGCATGAGATCGACCATCTTAACGGCAAGCTGTTCATTGACTACCTCAAGCCGCTGAAGCGCCAGCTGATTACCCGCAAGATGGTCAAGCTGAAGCGTGAAAGGGCGCGGGCTTGATCCAGCCGCTGGTTTTGCACCCCGATGCGCGGCTGCGGTCCCTCTGCGCTCCGGTATTGGCAGTGGATGACGGGGTGCGCGGATTGGTGACGGACCTGTTTGACACGATGTATCAGGCCATGGGGCGCGGTTTGGCGGCGCCACAAATCGGGGTGGTGTCGCGCGCCTTTGTGATGGATGCGGGCTGGAAATCGGGGGCGGCGTCGCCTTTGGCCTTTGTGAATCCCGAGATTCTATGGTCCTCGCCTGACCAACAGGTGAATGAGGAAGGCTGCCTTTCGATCCCCGAGATGCCGGTTTCGGTGACCCGCCCGGCGCGGATTGAGGTGATGTGGCTTGATGAAAGCGGTGCACAGCGGCGCGGGGCCTTCGATGGGTTTGAGGCAGCCATCGTTTGCCATGAGATCGACCATCTCGATGGGCGGTTGATCCTGGACCATGAGGCCGCGGCATGAGGGACTATGTGATGTGGCCCGACAAAAGGTTGCGCATGCAAGCCGCGCCGGTGGAGGCGATCACCGACGAGGTGCGCGCGCTTTGGAACGAGATGATTGCCAAGATGGACGCGATGCCGGGCGTGGGTCTGGCGGCGGTGCAGCTGGGCGTGATGCAGCGGCTCTGCGTGGTCGATGCCTCAACCGAACGCGGCAAAGCGGTGCGGATGGCCAACCCTGAGGTGCTGTTCAGCTCGGAGCAGCCGCGCGTGCATGAAGAGGGCAGCCCAAACCTGCCGGGCGTCTGGGCCAAGATCGAGCGGCCCCGCGCGGTGACGGTGCGGTTCATGGACCAGAACGGGATTTATGACCGGCGCGAATTTGTCGGGCTTTGGGCGACCTCGGTGCAGCATCAGATCGACCATTTGAACGGCAAGATGTTTTTCGACAGGCTGAGCAAGGTCAAGCGCGACATGTTGCTGAAGAAAGCAAAGAAGCTGGCGCGATGACGGCTGTGTCGGGGAGGTGCCAATGAGAATTGTCTTCATGGGCACGCCGGAATTTTCCGTATCGGCTTTGGACGCGTTGGTTGCGGCGGGCCACAAGATTTGCGCGGTTTACTCGCAGCCGCCGCGCCCGGCGGGGCGGGGCAAGCAGTTGCGCCCGTCCCCGGTGCAGGCGCGGGCCGAAGCCTTGGGGTTAGAGGTGCGCCACCCGGTGTCTTTGAAAACGACGGAGGCGCAGGCGGAGTTTGCGGCTTTGGGGGCCGATATTGCGGTGGTCGTGGCCTATGGGCTGATCTTGCCGCAAGCGATTTTGGACGCGCCCGCGCGCGGGTGTTTGAATATCCATGCCTCGCTTTTGCCGCGCTGGCGAGGGGCCGCGCCCATTCACCGCGCGATTATGGCCGGGGATGTCGAGACCGGCGTGTGCATCATGCAGATGGATGCAGGGCTGGATACGGGCGCGGTTTTGTCGCGGGCATCTTTGGCGATTGGCGCGGAAGAAACGATGGGCGCATTGCATGACCGGCTGGCGGCGCTGGGGGCAGAGCAAATTGCCGCGACGCTGTCGCGGCTTGATGATTTGAAGGGCGTGGCGCAACCGGAGGCGGGCGTTACCTATGCCGCCAAAATCGACAAGGCGGAGGCGCGGGTGGATTGGAGCTTGGACGCGGTTGAGGTGGACCGGCGTATTCGGGGCCTGTCACCTTTTCCCGGGGCGTGGTGCGAGATGGACGGCGCGCGGGTGAAGCTGTTGGCGTCTCGGGTGGTTGAAGGGAGCGGTGCTCCGGGCGACGTTTTGGATGGGCTGACAATTGCCTGTGGAACCGGTGCGGTCTCGGTGTTGCGGGCGCAACGCGCGGGCAAGTCCGCGCAGGAGGCAGAGGCGTTCTTGGCGGGCTTCACGATGCCTGAAAGGATCGACTGATGGGCTTTTTTGCGTTTTTTGGCGCGATGATGATCGCGGGGATCATCGGCTATGCCTCCGAGAAAACCGGGTTCACGCATAACGGCTATCTCCAGTCGATCATCATTGCTGTGGGTGGATCGGTGCTGTTTTTCATGGTGCGGGTGATGTTTGGGATCAGCTTTGGTCCGCCCGGGGTGGATGCGATCGTCAGCGCCGTTGGGGCGTTGATTTTGGTGCCGACGCATTATCGGAAATAGCGATGCCGGGACGACGCTGGGCTGCGCCTGCGCCCCGCCCACCATCCCGTGCGGCCTAGGTTAAGTGCCTTTCGATCCAGGCAAGCGCGTTTTGGAACGGCTCAGCGAATGCGTCTTTTGGGCCGCCGAGGGGATGCCAAAAGAACTCGAACAGGTCCCCACCATCGTCTTCGCAATGATGTTGCCAGGGGTCCCGAACGGGCGGGGCGACGCGGCAAAGCGCAAAATGCCAGTGCTGACCCGGCGCGATATCCAAGCTGTCGCCAATCGCAATGGCGGATTTGGTCTCCAATCCGCTTTCCTCAAACAGCTCGCGCGCGGCGGCGCTGGCGGGGTGTTCGCCTGGCTCAACGGTGCCTTTGACGATTTGTAGCCCGGCCAAAGGATGCACGAAGGCGGCAATGCGCAAGGGCGCGCCGTCGGGATGCAGCGCCACCGGGCAGGCTTTGTGGATCATGGTTTGAACGGCGCCATGCCGGCGCGGGCCAGCTCATCGGCGCGTTCATTTTCAGGGTGGCCGGCATGGCCTTTGACCCATTCCCAGGTCACGTCGTGGCGCTCACGGGCGGCGTCGAGCCGCTTCCAGAGGTCGATATTCTTGATCTCCCCGCCTTTCTTTTTCCATCCTTTGGATTTCCAGCCATAGATCCATTTGGTGATGCCGTCCTTGACATAAGCGCTGTCGGTCACAACGGTCAGCGTCGATGGTTTTTGCAGCGTTTCCAATGCGTTGATGGCGGCCAGAAGCTCCATCCGGTTGTTGGTGGTTTGCGCTTCCCCGCCGTTGAGCTCACGCTCCTTGACGACGGTGTCGCCCTCACGCGCGATCAGGATAGCGCCCCAGCCACCCGGGCCCGGGTTGCCGGAACACGCGCCATCTGTGTAGGCGAACAGCTCAGGCATCGGACAGGATAATCGCGAAGGGCGCGACCTCACCCGACAGGCCGGCTTCCGCGCCTTCGCGGGTGGTGTGCGGGGTGAAGCCGGCGTCAGTGAGGTAGGTTTTCAGCTTCTCCAGCGTGTAGTAGGCGTAAAGCCTGCCGATGCTGTCGCGCTGGTCTTCCTCGCCCAGCTTCATACCAATGTGGAAAACTCCGCCAGGCTTCAGGGCGCGTTTGATCGCGGCCAGATGGCGCGGCATGTCTGATTTGGGCGCGTGCAGCAGCGAAAAGTTGGCCCAGATGCCGTCATAAACGGCCTCCGCGTCGAGATCGTCAAACACCGCCTTGCGCGCGTCGAGTTTGTATTTGGTGCGCGCGATTTGCACCATTTGGCTGGAGGCGTCCCAAGCGTCGACCTGCAGCCCTGCATCGCGCATCATGGCCGCCGAATTGCCCGGCCCGCAGCCCAGATCCAGCGCGCGCCCACCCTCTGGCATGGCGTCAAGGAAGGCCTGCAAATCGGCGTCGGGTGTGTCTTTGGACACAAGGTCTAAATAGGCCTGCGCGCGGGCGTCGTAGACAGCAATGGTGCGTTTGTCGCTCATGCGAATTGTCCGATCAGAAGGCACGCCAGCACAATGGCGGTCAGCAATGTGCGCAGTTTAAGCCACCAAGGTGGGGTCAGGCCCCAATTGGCGAATTGCATGTCGCAGGCGAAGACCAGAATGAAGCCAACGATGACGGCGGAGGTCGCTTGGCCTTCCCCGCCGCCAATGGTGAAAAACGCCCAAAGCGCGGGGATCACGGAGACGGCGTAGGGCAGGGCGCGGTCCGATTTGACCGCAAAGCCCCAGAGGACACCGGACATGAAGCACAAGATGACCGTGCCGTAGGAAATCAGCACATAGGGCGCGTTGAACCGCGCGCCGAGCACGCTGACTGTCGCGTCTGAAAGCGCAGGGACCAGGATGCCAAGTGCTGCCCAAAGGAATGGCAGCAGGCCAGCAAGGCCCAATAGAAGCGGCGCGCGGGGGATCATGCGCGTTCAAACGCCAACTTGGCGCCGAGCGCTGCGAAAATTGCGGCGAAGGAGCGGTTGAGCCAAAGCATGATCCGTTCGGAGCCGAGAATGGCGTCGCGCGCGCGGGCAGCGAAGAGGCCGTAGAGCACAAAAACCGCGAAAGTCAGCACCATGAACACCGCGCCAAGCGTTGCCATTTCCAGTGTTGCCGTGGCCGGATTGCCAGACAAGAAGGGCGGCAGCAGCGCCAGAAAGAAGATCGACAGTTTCGGGTTGAGGATGTTGATCAGCGCGCCGCGCCGGGCGATCAGCCAACCGGATTGCGTGGTGGTTCTCGACGTTACCGCCAGCGCGCCATCAGATTTCAGCGCCTGCCATGCGAGATAAAGCAAATAGGCCACGCCCGCGAATTTCACCGTTTGGAACAGCAGCGCCGATGTGTGCAGCAACGCCGCCAGCCCCAACGTGGCGGCGGCCAAATGCGGCACGATCCCGAAGGTGCAGCCCAAGGCCGCCCAAAGCGCTGCGCGCCTGCCTTGGCCCAGCCCAAGCGCCAACGTGTAGATAACGCCCGTGCCGGGGGCTACGACCACAACAAGGGCAGTGAGCAGGAATTGGAACGTGATCATTTGGCACTCCTAAGTTGGGGTGTTTCAGACGTATCACGCTGGACGGCGATGTCACGGGGGTAGCGTCGCAGTTTTTTGGTCGACCGTCGGAAAGGGAATTTAAAGCTGTGTTGGACTTCGGATGTCCGTACTCGCAGCCAACCTTCCGATGCCCAACACGACACACATAATCTCACTGGTAGGCCAAGCAGTTCCGCGCGTTCGCCCTATGAGCCCTGCCAGTCTGGGAGCGGATCATATCCCAGCTGTAGCAATACATGCGGAACATCGACGAAAATCCAGTTTTCGACGAGCAGGTCGTCTTCGCGCCGCCACCAATCACATACTCGCATGAAGACACGCTCTTGTGTCGGGCCCTGCCCAAGGAAAGGCTTCACATTGATGCCGGTCAAGGATGGCCAGCCACCCGAGCACGTGTAGTTGCCCTCACCGAAGCGCGTGAAATGCTTAGTCAGCCCGTTGCCTTTGGAGCCACCGGACCATCCCTCAAACTGCGCCTCGAAGGGAACTTGAAACGATGCGAATTCGTCGATGCCGACAAAGCTGCCAAAGGCGCCCGGCCCGTACCACATCATATTGTCGTGCCAGTAAGGTCGCCATGCTTCGTCCGCAGTCGCAAGTTCTGAAAGCATATCTGTGACAATCTGGTAGCTGCGCTGACCTTCGGCGGGATCAGGCGCCTCGGTAATGACCCCGTCACGGGTTGCCGGGCCCTGGATCATCCCGGTGTGCCCGCGCGACAGGCCGGGGCCCATGCTCAGCGGCCATTGGTTGCATGAGATCATGAGCTCGGGAATGTCGAGATAGATATAGCTTTCGACAGCTTTCCCGTTTTCGATCCGGTGAAATTCGCCATAGCGCAAGTAACTCAGAGCGTCGGTTGCTTTTAACCCAATCCAGTCGCGCGCAAAACGCCCGACATAATAGCCGGTTGAACTGATCCAATCCCGTCCCTCGAACTGTCCAGACATATAGATGTCGTCGCGCCGGTACAGCCCTTCGAATGCCAGCTGAAGAGGTGCGACAAACTTGGAGTGATAAGCCTCCGCGCCCTCCAGTTCATTGAACGGGTGAACGACGTTGATGCGCGCGTCTGCGGCGAAGAACTCAGAGGTGGCGGCAAAAAAATCGCCGGGATGGCGGAGGGCATTTGCGTATCGCAGATACAGCGAACGGTCATGTGATGACATAGTGTTTCCTTTTTGAATGCGACGGTTTTGGGGTGGGTCAGCTAGGGAAGACCTGGCCCCGCACGCATTCTGGAAAAAGGAACTCGACCGGGCCGCCTTGCGCGTATGGCAAGCAAACGCCGGGTTGCGTTGGTTGCCGTTGATCGAACAGATTGAGCGTTCTTTTGTCCCATGGGTCTACGGTATCGTCGAATTCGTTAGGGACAAGCGGAAAAAGGCAGGCCACATCAAGCCGGGCCAATGACGGGCGCAAATAGACCTGTGCGCGCGCAGCTCAATTACCTAGTCTCACCAGTCTTGCCGAAGCGGACCTTCGGACCAGATCGGCTACGCCGGTTCGCGCAAGACGCGTGGCACTTTGAATTCGACATTCTCAACGGCGGTTTCGACCATTTCAACGGTGGTCTCAAAACGGTCTTTGAAGGCGTCGACGACCTCGTTGATCAAAACCTCGGGGGCAGAGGCGCCGGCAGTGATGCCGATGGAGGTGATCCCCTCCAGCGCACGCCAGTCGATTTCAGCGGCGCGTTGGACGAGTTGCGAATAGCTGCAGCCAGCGCGGGCGCCGACCTCGACCAGCCGCTTGGAGTTTGACGAATTGGGCGCGCCGATGACCAGCATTGCATTCGTCTTGGCGGCCATCGCTTTGACGGCTTCCTGACGGTTGGTGGTGGCGTAGCAAATGTCTTCTTTATGCGGGCCGACGATGTTTGGGAACCGCGCTTGAAGTGCCGCTACAATGTCGGCCGTGTCATCAACCGACAATGTGGTTTGGGTGATGAAGGCCAGCTTGTCCGGGTCGCGTGGGGTTAGGGTCGCGACGTCTTCAGGGGTCTCGACCAGCAGGACCTCGCCCTCGGGCAATTGGCCCATGGTGCCCACGGTTTCTGGGTGGCCTTCATGCCCGATCATGACCATTTGCAGGCCTGCATCGTGATGGCGGGCGGCTTCAATATGGACCTTGCTGACCAGCGGACAGGTGGCGTCGACATAAACCATCTCGCGCTTGGCAGCCGCGGCGGGGACGGCTTTGGGCACGCCGTGGGCGGAAAAGATGACGGGGCGGTCATCGGGGCAGTCTTCAAGCTCTTTCACGAACACCGCGCCCTTGTCGCGCAGCCCGTCGACCACGAATTTGTTGTGCACGATCTCGTGGCGCACATAGACCGGCGCGCCCCATTTCTCGAGCGCCATTTCAACGATCTTGATGGCCCGGTCGACACCGGCACAAAAGCCGCGCGGGGCGGCAAGGTAGAGGGTCAATGCGGGCTTGGTCATGGCGTGTCTCCAGGTTGCCCCATAGGTAATCAGCCATGTGCACCGCGTCTAGGCGGGAGTTGAAAACAAAAAGGGGGCCGAAGCCCCCAATCGCAAGACATTCTATCCTGAATTTCGAATGCTTATTCGACAGTTGTTTCCACGGGGCGGCTTGGCGCGCTCATGGTTTCTTCACGCGGTGGGCGACCGATGACGTCGCGCAGCTCGTCGAGCTCGATGAAGTTGTCGGCCTGTCGGCGCAGCTCATCGGAGATCATTGGTGGGTTTGACCTGATGGTGGACACCACGGACACACGAACGCCTTTGCGCTGTACAGATTCAAGCAATGGGCGGAAATCGCCGTCGCCTGAGAACAGCACAATGTGGTCGACATGCGGAGCCAGCTCCATGGCATCGACGGTGAGCTCGATATCCATGTTGCCTTTGACCTTCCGTCGGCCTTCGCGGTCGGTGTATTCCTTGGCGGCTTTGGTCACCATGGTGAAGCCGTTGTAATTCAGCCAGTCCACGAGTGGGCGGATCGGTGAATATTCGTCATTTTCGAGTAGCGCGGTGTAGTAGAACGCGCGCAGCAATTTGCCGCGACGCATGAACTCATGCCTGAGGAGCTTGTAATCAATATCAAACCCCAAAGACTTGGCGGCAGCATATAAATTGCTCCCGTCAATGAACAGCGCTAGCCGTTCGTCTTTGTAGAACATTAAATTTCCTTCCGATGTATGCCCGTCCTGATAAGAACCGTGAGTGTGTGAGTGGTCGGATTGGCCGGGCTTCGAGCGAAAATAAGGAAATTAATCTATGCCGCAACCCGTGGAACGATCAATTGTAAATAAATTAGCCTATATTGGCCTTGGAGCTAACGTGACGTCAAGTCACGGCCCCCCTCTGTTAACTATTAAAGAAGCGATTTTGAGACTAGCAGGCGATTCGTTAACCACCCGTAAAGTGAGCAATTTTTATCAAACGCCTGCCTTTCCGCCGGGCAGCGGGCCAGATTTTGTCAATGCCGCGCTCGTCGTCAGCACCAATATGGAGCCGCGCGCACTTCTGACACATCTACATGAGGTAGAGGCCGGTTTGGGCCGAGAGCGCAAAGTGAGATGGGCCGCCAGAGCGATCGACATAGATTTGATTGCCTATGAGGACCTTGTCCTGCCCGACCACGACACTTTTTCCACATGGCAAAATTTACCTTTGGAGGCGCAAAAGGCGCGCGCCCCTGACGGGTTGGTCCTGCCGCATCCACGCCTGCAAGACCGCGGCTTTGTCTTGGGGCCGCTTTGCGATATCGCGCCCGATTGGCGCCACCCGGTTTTGGGTCAGACCGCGCAAGCGCTGTTCGATGCGCTGCCCGAGGCCGAGCGCGCCGCCCTAAAACCGATCCCAGAAGCCTAAAATAAGGGGTTTTGTGCTTGTAAAGGCGACAAAACCATCCTATCTGAGCGGTCTGATATTCCTCATGCTTGTTTGGAGAGCCCTATGGCCCGTGTGACCGTCGAAGATTGCGTCGATAAAGTCCCCAACCGTTTTGACCTTGTGATGCTTGCATCGCACCGCGCACGCGAGATTTCCGCCGGCGCAGCGCTGACTGTTGAGCGTGACAATGACAAAAACCCCGTTGTTTCGCTGCGCGAGATTGCCGAAGAGACGCAAGGCGCCGAAGATCTGCGCGAGCGGATGATCGAGAGCAACCAGACGCAGATCGAGGTGGACGAGCCAGAAGAAGACGCCATGGCGCTTCTTATGGGCGTCGAGCAGGACAAGCCCGCCGAAGACGACATGTCGGAAGAGAAATTGCTGCGCGCGCTGATGGAAGCCCAAGAGGCCAAGTAAGCGCCCTTTGGGACCTTTTATAGGACATGCTGGACGTCACCGATCTGATCGACCTGATCCGCGCCTATAACCCGAAGACAAACGAGACCCTGATTAAGGCCGCCTATGCGTTTGGCGGCCTTATGCATGAGGGGCAGACGCGCCACTCGGGCGATCCCTACTTTTCCCATCCTGTCGAGGTTGCTGCTCTGTTGACCGAGCAGCAGCTGGATGACGCGACGATCGTGACCGCCCTGCTTCACGACACTGTCGAAGACACCCGCGCGTCTTACGCGGATTTGTCGGAGCGGTTCGGCGCCGAGATTGCCGATCTGGTCGACGGCGTGACCAAGCTGACCAACCTGCAGCTTAGCTCCAGCGAAACCAAGCAGGCCGAGAATTTCCGCAAGCTCTTCATGGCGATGTCGAAGGATCTGCGGGTGATCCTCGTGAAGCTGGCCGACCGGCTGCACAACATGCGCACCATCCGACACATGAAGCCGGAAAAGCAGATCCAAAAATCGCGCGAGACGATGGATATTTACGCGCCGCTTGCGGGACGCATGGGGATGCATTGGATGCGCGAAGAGCTGGAGGACCTCTCCTTCCGTGTCCTTAACCCCGACGCGCGCGCCTCCATCATCCGGCGGTTCATCACGCTTCAAAAAGAAACCGGCAATGTGGTGCCAAAGATCACCGAAGATATCCGCGCGGAGCTGTTCGCCGCGGGCATCGAGGCGCGGGTTTCGGGCCGTGCCAAGAAGCCCTATTCCATCTGGCGCAAGATGGAGGAAAAGAAGCAGGGCTTCTCGCGTCTGTCCGACATTTACGGCTTCCGTGTCATCTGCCAATCCGATGATGAATGCTACCGCGTGTTGGGCGCGATCCACCGCCGCTGGCGCTCTGTTCCGGGGCGGTTCAAGGATTATATCTCGCAGCCCAAATCGAACGGCTACCGCTCCATCCATACCACCGTATCGGGGCGCGACGGCAAGCGGGTTGAGGTTCAAATCCGCACCCATCAAATGCACGAAGTGGCCGAGGCCGGGGTCGCCGCACACTGGGCCTACCGCGATGGGGAGCGGGTCGAAAACCCGTTTGCCGTGGATCCGTCGAAATGGGTCACCCAGCTGACCGAGCGGTTTGGCACTGACGAGGACGAAGACCATGACGAGTTCCTCGAACATGTGAAGCTGGAAATGTATTCCGATCAAGTCTTTTGCTTCACGCCGAAGGGAGACGTGATCAAGCTGCCGCGCGGGGCGACGCCGCTGGATTATGCTTTTGCCATTCACACGCGCATTGGCCATAGCTGCGTCGGCGCCAAGGTGGACGGGCTGCGCGTGCCGCTTTGGACACGGCTGAGAAACGGGCAATCGGTCGAGATTATCACGGCCGAAGGCCAGCGCCCGCAGCCTACATGGATCGACATCGCCGTCACCGGGCGGGCCAAGGCCGCGATCCGCAAAAGCTTGCGCGAAGAACATCGAGACCGCTTCATCAAGCTTGGCCGCGAGCTCACCCGCGCCGCGTTTGAACATGTGGGCAAAAAGGCGACGGAGAAGGCTCTGGCCATCGCGGCAAAGGAGTTGAGCCTCGAGAATGCCGAGCAGGTGCTCGAATTTGTGGGCTCGACCGAGCTGTCCGCGCGCACCGTTGTTCAGACCATATATCCCGACCTTGCCGACAAATCCGAAAAGCCCAAAGTTGATCCAGAGCGTGCGGTCGCGGGCCTGCCTGCGGGCATGACGGTAAGGCGCGCGCAATGCTGCCAACCCGTGCCGGGCGAACGCATTGTCGGCATCAAACATCGCGGCGAGGGCGTGTTTGTGCATGCGATCGCGTGTGAGGCTTTGGCCGAGCTTGAAGACCAACCCGACCGTTGGGTGGATCTGCATTGGCATGATGGGTCGCACCCGGCCGGCAACCCGGTGACGCTGAATACCACCATGGGCAACCAATTTGGCGTGATGGGGCGCATTTGCACATTGATCGCGGAGCAGCGGGCCAATATCTCAGACATGCATTTCATTGACCGCAAACCGGACTACTTTCGTGTCCTGATCGACGTTGATGTACGCGATGCGGAACATTTGCATGGCGTCATGACGGCGATTGACGCCGATAGTGACGTGGCGGCTTTGGAGCGGCATCGCGATTTGGACCGCGCACCGTAAAACTTTTGCCGCATTCGGCGGCTACATAATTCTACGGGCGGCAAGTGGCCGCCAAGAACGAGGACGAATTGGTTTTTAAGCGGCGCACACCGAAGACTTGGGCTCTCTGGGCCGCGCATTTGCTTTGGCCTCAAGGCGGATGGGCGCGCGCCGCGCAATATGTCAAACACCGTGTGCGGCGGCTGCCTGACAGCCCGACACGCATTTCACGCGGAATTTTCGCCGGCGTTTTTACCACCTTTACCCCGTTTTATGGCTTTCACTTTTTCATAGCTGCCGGTCTGGCCAAATGCATGCGGGGCAACATTATCGCCTCCCTGATGGCCACGTTTTTCGGCAACCCTTTGACGTATCTGCCGATTGGGGTGATCTCGCTCAAAACAGGGCATTTTCTGCTGGGCACCGAGTTCGAAGAAGACATGAATATCGGTCGCCGCTTCGCAGGTGCCGGGCGCGATCTCAAAGACAACTTTATTGCCATATTCACAGATGACCGTGCCGATTGGCGGCGGTTGGAAGGCTTCTATGACGAGGTGTTCTTTCCCTACCTGATCGGTGGCATCGTCCCGGGGCTGGTGGCGGGTGCGATTGCCTACTATCTGTCGGCCCCGTTGATTGCGGCTTACCAGAACCGTCGCAAGGGCCGTCTCAAGGCGAAATGGGAAGAACATAAGCGCAAGAAAGCGGCCAAAGCGGCGGAGAAATCGGGGCTCTGACCCCCTTGCACCTGCCTGCACAGCCTGCCTTTATGCACGCATATTCTCAACTTGGAGAGATGACATGGGATTTGTCGGAACGTTGCGCCTCGGCGTAAATATTGACCATGTAGCGACCGTCCGAAATGCACGCGGCGGCGCTGTGCCGGACCCCGTACGTGCGGCCAAGCTGGCCGAGGATGCGGGCGCTGACGGCATCACGGCGCATCTGCGCGAGGACCGTCGCCATATTGCGGATACTGATATCGAAGGGCTGATGGACGCGTTGTCTGTGCCGCTGAACTTTGAGATGGCCGCGACCCCGGAGATGCAGCAAATCGCGCTGCGCCATAAGCCACATGCGGTGTGCATCGTGCCCGAAAAGCGCGAAGAGCGCACGACCGAAGGTGGGCTCGAAGTTGCGCGGGAGGAGAACCATCTCGCGCATTACATTGCCCCTTTGCGAGATGCCGGGTGCCGGGTGTCGATTTTCATTGCCGCGGATCAAAAGCAGATTGAGGCCGCGTCGCGGATCGGCGCGCAGGTGATCGAGCTGCATACCGGCGCCTATTGCGACGCCCATGCCGAGGGAGATTTTGAAACCCGTGACGCCGAGCTGGAAAAGCTGCGCAATATGTCGCGTTTTGCCCATGAGCTGGGCCTCGAAGTCCATGCGGGCCACGGGTTGACCTATGATTGCGTCACACCCGTTGCGGCCTTCCCAGAGGTGATGGAGCTCAATATTGGCCATTTCCTGATTGGCGAGGCGATTTTTCGCGGCCTTCAGCCTGCGATTGCCGAGATGCGTCGGCTGATGGAGGAGGCGCGCGCATGAGCGAGGTGTTTCTGTTTCCCCTGCCGCTGATTTTGCTGGGTTGGGCCTTGGGTGGAGGCTCCCCCGGACCGGCGACCTTGGCTATTTCGGGAACAGCGATGAGCTATGGGCGCTTGTCGGGGCTCGCCCTGGCATTCGGCGTTGTGATCGGGTCGGCCACTTGGGGGATCGCGGCGGCCTTGGGCTTTTCCGCGCTGATGACGACAAATGTCTGGCTCTTTGAATTGGTGCGCTATATCGGCGCGGCCTACCTTCTCTATCTTGCCCTAAAATCGCTGCGGGCGGCCTGGATTGGGCATGCGGCGGTGCAGGGCGATCCGCCCGCGCGCAGTCGGTTCTTTCTCAAAGGTCTGCTTTTGCATCTGACGAACCCCAAAGCCATCCTTGGCTGGGGGTCGATCTATGCCATCGCTTTGGTGCCGAACGCGCCACCCGCAAGCGTGTGGGTGCTGTTCGCCTGCCTGTCGGCCACCTCTTGCGTGGTGTTTCTGGGCTATGCGGTGATCTTCTCCGCCCCACCGATTGCGCGCGGGTACCTCAAAGCGAAGCGCGTGTTTGATGCGGGCTTTGGGCTTTTGTTTGGCGCGGCGTCGCTGAAGCTTTTGACCACGAGGCTTTCGTGATCCTCGGCGTTGGCACCGATCTGGCCAATATCGAACGGATTGAGGGCACGTTGGAGAGGTTTGGCGACAGGTTCCGCAACCGCGTTTTCACCGAGGTCGAACAGGCCAAGGCCGAGCGGCGCAAAGATGTGGCCGGAACCTACGCCAAACGTTGGGCCGCGAAGGAGGCCTGCTCAAAAGCGCTGGGCACCGGGTTGCGCATGGGAATTTCGTGGAAAGACATGGCTGTGAGCAACCTCAAAACTGGCCAACCCGTGATGAAAGTGACCGGCTGGGCGGCGGAGCGGCTGGCGGATATGACGCCCGAGGGCCATGAGGCGATCATCCATGTCACGCTGACCGACGACCACCCATGGGCGCAGGCCTTCGTCGTGATTGAGGCGCGGCCGCTGAGTGCTTGACATGACCCTGCGCAGACCGCACTTACCCTTTTGTATTCAAGAGAAAGAGCGCAGATGGCGAGCAAGGACGAAAAAGACGACGGCTTGACCGAAACCATCAAAACGGTGGTCTACGCCTTGTTGATTGCGGGCGTGTTTCGCAGCTTTTTCTTCCAGCCTTTTTACATCCCGACCGGGTCGATGAAAGACACTCTTCTGGTGGGCGATTTCATGTTCGTCAACAAGATGGCCTATGGCTATTCAAAGTATTCATGCCCGTTTGGCATCTGCCCGATCCCTGACCGCATTCTGGCACGTGAGCCCGACCGTGGCGATGTAGTGGTGTTCCGCCACCCGACCTCTGGTCAGGACTATATCAAACGCCTCATTGGGCTGCCCGGCGACACGGTGCAGATGAAAGACGGCGTTCTGTTTTTGAATGGAAATGAGCAAAAGCAATCGCCCGATGGCCAGTTCATCGAGGAATATGCGGCGCAAGGCTCGGTCGGTGGCTACCCCCGCTGTGAGAATGGCGCGGTCGGCGAGGGCGCCGATTGCGCCAAGTCTCGCTATGTTGAGATGCTTGATGATTACGGGGCGCACCATGTGCTCAATATCGAAAGCCGTCCAAAGCCGCCTGCTGGGCAAGCCAATGCCGATCACACGCCGATCTTTACCGTGCCCGAGGGCCATTATTTCTTCATGGGTGACAACCGCGACAACTCCATCGACTCGCGCTTCCCGCAAGGGCCCATTGGCGGGGTCGGTATGGTGCCGTTCCAGAACCTTTTGGGCCGTGCAGACCGGGTGATCTTCTCCTCTGCCGGGTCGCGGATGCTGTTTTTCTGGACGTGGCGGGGCGACCGGTTCTTTGAGGCCATCCAATAGGGATGGCGTCGGGGCGCAGGGCGGAGTGGCTGCTGATCGTGGTCCTGGCCCCAATCGCGCTTTGCCTGCTCTCCGTGTTCTTGATCTGCCGGCCGTATTGGATCCCCACAGGCTCGATGAAGCCGGGGCTGTTGGTCGGGGACTATTTGCTGGTCAATCGCGCGGCCTACGGCTTTCCGGCGCTGATGTGCAAACTGTCTGACTGTCAGCTAAGCATGGGCCCGTTTGGGGGGCTTCCAGAGCGCGGCGATGTGGCCACTTTCGTTCATCCCAAACGCGACGCGCATTATATAAAGCGGGTGATTGGATTGCCGGGCGACACGATCGAGATGCAAGACGGAGCACCCGTCCTCAATGGCACGCCTGTGCCGCGCGATGCGCTGCCGGCGTTTGAGGAGGTGTATTCCCTTGATGATGGCGCGATGCGGTGCAGCAATGCGCCGGTCGAGCTTGGTGCGCTGTGCAAAAAGGACCGCGCGCGTGAGATGTTGCCCGGTGGCGCGTCCTACGCAACGCTTAGCCTCGCGGATGGCCTCAGGGCCGATACGGCGGGGCCGTTTACGGTTCCCGAGGGGCATGTATTCGTGCTGGGTGACAACCGCGACAATTCGCTCGATTCCCGCTTCCCGGCCGAGGCCGGCGGAATTGGGTTTGTCCCTCTTGAAAATATGGTCGGAAGGGCGGAGATTATTGTCTTCTCGCTAAAGG
The DNA here is from genome assembly GCA_039030615.1 of Pseudomonadota bacterium. Lineage (GTDB taxonomy): Bacteria > Pseudomonadota > Alphaproteobacteria > Rhodobacterales > Rhodobacteraceae > Litoreibacter. Next base: position 207,298 of record JBCCDV010000007.1, read on the forward strand.
GTCGCGAAGGGCGCGTGTTCAAATGGGTGCAGTGAAAGTGTCAGCTGATCTTTCAGCCTTTATGCTGCGGTTGGGGCATGCGTTTGATGACCCTGAGCTGCTGTTGCGCGCCCTGACGCATGGCTCGATCTCTTCGGCCACGCGGCCCGACAACCAACGCTTGGAATTTCTGGGCGATCGAGTGCTTGGGCTGGTGATTTCCGAGGCGATACTGGCGCATGACAAAGGCGCCGCTGAGGGCGTGCTGGCGCCGCGCTACAACGCGCTTGTGCGCAAGGAAACCTGCGCCGATGTGGCGCGTGAGATTGATCTCGGCGCGGTGCTGAAACTGGGAAAATCGGAAATGGTGTCCGGCGGACGGCGCAAGGAGGCTTTGCTCGGCGACGCGATGGAGGCGGTGATAGCGGCTGTCTATGTGGATGGCGGGCTCGAGGCGGCGCGCGCGATGATCCTGCGTCACTGGTCGCACCGCATCGACGCGGTCGAAGATGATGCGCGCGACGCAAAGACCGCGCTGCAAGAGCTGCTGCAAGCCAAGGGCCAGACCCCGCCCAGCTATGATATTGTCAAGCGCGAAGGCCCGGACCACGCGCCGCAGTTTACCATTGAAGCCCGCTCCGAGACCGGGCACACCGCGCGGGCCCAGGCCGGATCGAAACGGCAGGCCGAACAAGCCGCCGCAAAGGCGCTGCTGGAAAGTTTAAAACATGACTGAGCAAGACACGCGCGCCGGCTTCATTGCCCTGATCGGGGAGCCCAATGCAGGCAAATCGACGCTGCTGAACCGGATGGTCGGGGCCAAGGTCTCGATCGTGACCCACAAGGTGCAGACCACGCGCGCGCGCATTCGCGGCGTGGCCATGGAGGGGGCGGCGCAACTGGTCTTTGTCGACACGCCGGGTCTGTTTAAACCGCGCAGACGCTTGGACCGGGCTATGGTCGCTGCCGCCTGGACCGGGGCAGGGGACGCCGATGTTGTGGTGCTGCTGGTCGAGGCGCATCGTGGGATCACCGATGGGGTGCGCGCCATATTGGAGGGGCTCGCCGACCGGGTTGGCACCTCGCGCGTGGCGCTGGCGATCAACAAGATCGACAAGGTGAAATCCGAGGTGCTTTTGGCGCTGACGCAAGAGCTGAATGAGGCCTACGCCTTTGCCGAGACATTCATGATCTCCGCCGAAAAAGGCCACGGTGTGGACGCCTTGCGGCTTTGGCTGGCCGGTGAGGTGCCGGACGGGCCGTGGCTTTACCCCGAAGACCAGATCGCTGATCTGCCGATGCGCATGATTGCCGCCGAAATCACCCGCGAAAAGCTGACCCTGCGACTGCATCAGGAGCTGCCCTACCAGATGACGGTCGAGACGGAAAACTGGGAGGAGCGCAAAGACGGCTCCGCCAAGATCGACCAGGTGATTTATGTGGTGCGGGACGGCCATAAGGGCATCGTTTTGGGCAATAAGGGCGAGACAATCAAAGCCGTGGGCAAAGCCTCACGCGAAGAGCTGGTCGAGTTCCTGGGCCGCAAAGTGCATTTGTTTCTGCAGGTCAAAGTGCGCCCGGGCTGGTTGGAAGAGAAGGAGCGCTACTCCGAGATGGGGCTCGATTTCAAAGACGGGAATTCATGAGCGCGCGGCTGACGGCAGAGTTTTGGGTCGGCGCGTATCTCAAGCGTTTGCAGCTTTACGACATTCCCGCCTTTGTGACCTCAAAAGGTGACGCCACGGCGGGCGCGGTGTTGGTGAAAATGAACACGCTGGACGGGCAGGCTTGCTGCTACCAGCGCAGCTTTGATTTGATGAGCGGTGAGCGGGTTTGGGTGGCCTTGGCTGAGGGCGCGGAGCGCGACGTGGACGCGACACTGGCCAAGCAGCGCAGCTTTGACCCCGATCTTTGGGTGATTGAGGTTGAAGACCGGGAGGGCCGGCATTTGCTTGATGAACCGGGCCTGTCAGAATGAGCGCCTGCGGCACGCCCGAGGTTTTGCGCCGCGCTGCGCGCGCCGCGATGGCGGGGGCTCTGCCCCCGCGCCTGACGGCGCTCCCCCGGAATACTTTTTAACAATGAAGCTGGGGGCCACAGGCTGATGGAGTGGCGCGCTGAGGGCATCTTGTTGTCGGTGCGTCGCCATGGCGAACATGCGGCGATCATTGAGGTGTTTACGTCCGAGCAGGGCGTGCATGCTGGCGTTGTGCGGGGCGGCGCCTCGCGCAAGATGGCACCTGTTTTGCAACCCGGCGCGCAGCTGGATGTCAGCTGGCGGGCGCGTTTGCAGGATCATTTGGGGGCCTTTGCGGTCGAGCCCGTGCGGTCGCGCGCGGCGCAAGTGATGGGCGACCGCGCGGCTTTGGCGGGGCTCAACGCCATATGCGGGCTTTTGTGTTTTGCGATCCCCGAACGCGACCCGCATCCTGATCTCTATGCGCAAACGCTTGATTTATTTGACCGTTTGGGCAGCGATCCGGCTTGGCCTTTGGCGTATATGTTCTGGGAGATTGCGCTTTTGGAGGCTTTGGGCTTCGGCCTCGATCTGTCTTGCTGTGCGGTGACCGGTCGGACGCAAGAGTTGGCCTATGTCTCGCCAAAATCGGGGCGCGCGGTGAGCGAAGAAGGGGCCGGAGAGTGGGCCGAGCGGTTGTTGCCGTTGCCGCCATCGATGCGCGGGCTGATTGGCAGCAACGCGTTGAGCGAGGTGGCTGACGGGCTGCGCACGACAGGCCACTTCCTTGAAACCTGGGTTGCAGGCTCGCTTGGCAACAAGCCCGTACCCGCCGCGCGGCAGCGCCTGCTGGATGTGCTTTAAGGGCGGATCACTCAGCCAGAAATTCCATCAAATCGCCCTCCGCGGTGCTCAGGATCAGGTTCGGGCCTGAGACTTCGGACAAGGTCATGCCGGCGAGGGCCTTAAAGAAAGCATACTCTAGATCAAGCGCTTGGCAGGCGCGCTTGGTGGCGAGGATCGGTCCGGCCTTGAACCAGGGATAGGGCAGGTCCTGGCTGGCGCTATAGCTGTTACACGGGGCCATGCCGACAATTTTCCCTTCGCTGGGAAAAGATATCGTCGCGCGGGCGGGGTAGCGCTCGCCGTTGATCGCCTGCAACACGAAGAGCTGCCCTTCAGCCCCGTAGCCGGTGAGCGTTTCGTCTTGGCAGAGGCCAAGAAACAAGAGCAGGGAGAAGGCGAGGCTGCGCATCCGCCCACGATGCCCGCGGGACTTGCCCGCTGCAAGGGCGCAGGTGTTTTGACTGGCGGTATAGAAATGCGTCCGGCGTCAGGTTTGCCCCTTGGGTCTTGGGCGTTTGACACATCTAGAACTGTTTTCAGCCCAAGAGACGTCGCGCGATCACCTGTGCTTGGATCTCTGCTGCGCCTTCGAAGATGTTCAGGATGCGGGCGTCGCAAAGGATGCGGCTGATCTTGTATTCCAGCGCGAAGCCGTTGCCGCCATGGATTTGCAAGCCATTGTCGGCGCAGGCCCAGGCGACGCGGGCGCCCAAGAGCTTGGCCATGCCGGCCTCCAGATCGCAGCGGCGATCATTGTCTTTCTCGAAGGCCGAGAAATAGGTGAGCTGGCGGGCGACCATGGTTTCAACCGCCATCATCGCCAGCTTTCCTGAGACGCGCGGGAAGTTGATCAGAGCTTTGCCGAATTGCTTGCGGTCTTGGGCGTATTGCATCGACACGTCCAAGGCGCTGGCTGCAACGCCGATGGCACGGGCGGCGGTTTGGATGCGGGCGCTCTCAAACGTTTGCATCAGCTGTTTGAAGCCTTGGCCTTCCGCCCCGCCCAAAAGGTTTTCGCCTTTGACTTTGAAATTGTCGAAGGCGAGTTCGTATTCTTTCATGCCGCGATAGCCCAGCACCTCGATCTCGCCGCCGGACATGCCGCTCGTGGGGAACGGGTTGGCGTCGTCTCCGGGAGTTTTCTCGGCCAGAAACATTGAAAGGCCTTTGTAATCCGTGGTGTCTGGATCGGTGCGCGCAAGCAGGGTCATCACCTGCGTGCGGGCGGCATGGGTGATCCAGGTTTTGTTGCCCGTGATGGTGTAGTCGTCGCCGTTTTTTGCGGCCCGTGTGCGCAGGCTTCCAAGATCGGAGCCGGTATTTGGCTCGGTAAACACCGCTGTCGGCAATGTCTCGGCAGAGGCAAGCTGCGGCAGCCATTTTTGTTTCTGCTCCTCAGTGCCGCCGCAAATGATCAATTCGGCCGCGATCTCCGAACGGGTGCCCAGCGAGCCCACGCCGATATATCCGCGCGACAGCTCTTCAGAGACCACGCACATCGCGGTTTTGGACATGCCGAAGCCGCCATATTCTTCCGGGATGGTCAGGCCGAAGACGCCCAGCTCTGCCATCTCCTCGATGATTTCCATCGGGATCAGCTCGTCCTTGAGGTGCCACTCATGGGCATGCGGCTCGACCCGGTCGAGCGAGAAGCGGCGGAATTGTTCCCGGATCATTTCCATCTCATCATCAAGGCCGGAGCGCCCCACCGTGATGTTGGCCGCCTGTTCCTGCATCAGCTCTACAAGGCGCGTGCGGGCGGCCTGGGTGTTGCCGTTCTGGGTCAGGGTCATGACGGAGGCGTTCATCATGGCGCGCTGGTCGTCCTGGGTCAGGCCCAGATCTTGCGGGCGCAGCATTTCGCCTTGGGACATCGGAATGCCGCCATAGAGCTGCCACAGATATTCGCCAAACGCGATCTGATGGATCAGTTGCTCGGCCTCGCCAAACTGGTCCTCTGCGTCGAGCCGGGTGGCCCAGTTTTGCATCTGCTCAAGGGCCTGCGCGTAGGTGGCGACCCAGGCGAGGCCGTGGGCGGCGGTCTGGTTTTCTTCAAGCAAACGACCCGAAACACGGCCCTCTGCGGTCACCAGCGCGGCAACGCGGGCCTTGGCGGTGGCGAGCAGTTCTTGCACGGCGGACACGGCGTCTGCGGTGAGGGTCAACAGGCCCTCCAACACGATTTCCTGCGGGTCGGTCATCTCAATCGTCTGCCCGTCATGTGCCATGGTCGAATCCTTCGCGATTTATCTTGGCCCTTCCTAGGCATTATGCAGGTGCAGCGCAATTATAATTCGCCTTCATTGTCAACTTTGAACAATTATGTCGCAGACCGTTTTGGGGCTGCGCCGGTTCCAGCTCCATAGTATCACGATTTCATGGAATTCATGCAGAGTCTGATGGCGCAATATGGCGCATTTGTGCTGCTGGTCGCCTGTGGCGTCGCTTTTTTGGGCGGGTTGGTCAAAGGCATGGTCGGTTTCGCGCTGCCGGCAATCATGATTTCGGGGTTGGCCTCTTTCATGTCGCCCGAGCTGGCCTTGGCGGGTTTGATCATGCCGACGCTGGCGACAAACGGGGCGCAGTCGATGCGTCAGGGCGGGGCGGCAGCATGGCAATCCATCAAACGGTTTCGGCTGTTTCTCATTGTGGGCGCGGTGATGCTGGTTCTGAGCGCGCAATTGTTCACGCTGCTTTCGGTGAACATGCTGCTGCTGGGGATCGGGCTGCCGATTGTGATCTTCTCGATCTTTCAGCTGTCGGGCTGGCGGCCCAAGACGCGCAATACCCCGAGGCTGGAACTGGGCGTCGGCGCGGTTGCCGGGTTTGTGGGCGGGCTTTCTGGCGTCTGGGGGCCGCCGACCGTGGCCTACCTGACCGCCATCGAGACCCCCAAGCAAGAGCAGCTGCGCATTCAGGGCGTGATCTACGGGCTGGGCGCGGTGGCGCTGTTTCTGGCGCATCTCAACTCCGGCGTGATCCGGGCGCAGTCGCTGACGCTGTCGGTGGTGCTGATCGTGCCGGCGATGATCGGGCTTTGGGTCGGCTTCAAGGTGCAAGACCGGATCAACCAAACCATGTTTCGCACCATAACGCTGTGGGTGCTGCTTTTGGCGGGGCTTAACCTGGTGCGGCGCGGGGTGTTTTGAAAGCCGGCGCGCTTGTCATCCCAGTTCAAGGCTGACGACGGCAAAGTTCTCATGAACGGGCGCGGTGAACGGTCCGCGATACATGCGTGCGGTTTTGAACCCGACCTCCAGTTCAAGCTGCTCGCAAAGCGCGCTCAGCGCGGTTGCCGATTGCGGCACATCCAGCGTCACCGCGCCGATCGTCATAGAGGCCGCATGCGCGATCAGACGCCGCGCGATGTCGCTGTTGGCGGCGACCAGCGGGCCGATTTTCGCGCCGATGCGGCAGGCCCGCACCGTGCAAAACCCGTCAATGCCGCCCGACCCAAGATGTGCCAGCGTGATACGGTGATCTGTATTGCTGAACCATGCGCCCAAATAGGCTGGTTTCGCCACGCCAGAGGCGGCGGCTTCCTGTGCTATCAGGCCGGGGATGTCGTGCTCGGTGGTGATGCGAATACTGGGATCGGCAATGGCCTCAAGGATGCCGGAAAACCGGGTCGTCCCACCGGCATGCACGAAACCGGAGGTCACATAATTTTGTTGCTGCGCCTCGACCCCGTCCAGACCAACCGTTCGACCCGCGGCATGGGTCATTGCGTGCTGCCAAAGCCGCAACCCAATGCCCTGGCCGCGATAGGCAGGCTGAACAATATAGAGCCCCAAAAAGGCGAAGTGATCGCTGTGATTGACGACGGAAATGGCGGCGACCGGTTGGTCAGTGCTGTCCGTCGCTACGAAAAACCCATTTGGGTCGGCTTGGAAAAAGGCCGCAGCATCATCGAGCCCTGGGTTCCACCCCTCCTCGGCGGCCCAATCGAGAACAAGCGATACATCTGCTCTCGTGGCGTGGCGCAAGGCGGTCACTTCTTCAACGCGTCTTTGAGCGAAACCGGCCCGCGCACCTGCTCTCTGAGGTCAAGCTGCGACAGAAGATCAAGCAGGTGGCCCTTCATAAGATCTTCGGCCGTGTCGCCATCGCCGTTGCGCAAAGCATCGACCAATGCGTGATGGGCGTTGCTTTCGCATAGCGCGTTGCGGCGGCGCCAATAGAGCGCGATGACCAGTGAGGACCGCGAGACAAGTTGCCTTAAGAATTGCTCAATCGTCTCTTGGTCGGCGATCCGGGCGATGGCCACGTGAAAGTCGCCAGACAGCTTTAAGGCAAGACCGGCTTCGGCGCGCTCAAGCGCTGCATGCTCGTCTATTATATGCTGTTCCAGCAGCGCAATGTCTTGGGGTGTGGCCCTTGCAGCCGCTGCGCGCGCGGTGCTGGGTTCCAGAAGTGCGCGGGCTTCAAAGACCTCTCGCGCCTCTTTGAGCGTTGGTTTCGCAACAAAAGCGCCTTTGTTGCGCTCTATTCTGACCAAGCCGCTATGTTCCATAGCCCGCAGAGCCTGGCGTACTAGTGTGCGGCTTACTCCGAAAATATCGCCGACCTCGTCTTCGCGCAGCTTTGCGCCGGGTTGAATGCGGTGCTCATGCACGGCTTCTGTAAGCTGAACGACGATCTCCTCAGCCGTCACAATGCGAGAATCGGTCACGGTGGACATAAAAAACTCCTTGGCCCAGCCTGTTCTGTCGGCATTCCGCACTCAAGCATTCAAACAAAAACCGACAAGATCGTATACAATCACTGCCCATAATTTGGACAATTATTTTTTAGTTGGGGCGTATTCGGGCAGTCAGGCGAGCGCACGCCGCTCTGATGACTGAATAATCTTGGTCGGTCCCGTCGACGCCGTCAGTCTCTTCTTAACTGAGGGGGATGGCATGAGCCAACGACTTGACCTGGAATTGGTCAGCCTGACAAAGCGCTATGGGGAGACGGTCGCCGTTGACGCGATCAGCTACCATTTTGGCGCGGGCACATATGCCTGCCTTTTGGGGCCATCTGGGTGCGGTAAATCCTCAACACTGCGGATGATTGCGGGGCATGAAAGCGTGTCCGACGGCGCGGTGACACTGGGCGCGCGCGACATTTCACGCATGCCGCCGGCCAAGCGCGGCACCGCGATGATGTTTCAAAATTATGCGTTATTTCCGCATCTTAGTGTGATCGACAATGTGGGCTTTAGCCAAAAAATGCAGGGTATTGACGCCGCGACCCGGCAGGCGCGTTCAGGCGAGATGCTGGAGTTGATGGATATGGCTGGCCTGGCCGACCGGTTGCCTGCGCAATTGTCGGGCGGTCAGCAACAACGCGCGGCACTGGCGCGGGCGTTGATCACGAAACCGGAGGTCTTGCTTCTGGATGAGCCGCTTTCGGCGCTGGACCCGTTCTTGCGGGTGCGGATGCGCGCCGAGCTGAAAAAGCTGCAACGTGAGTTGGGGATCACCTTTATCCATGTGACCCACGGGCAGGATGAGGCGCTCGCGCTCGCCGATGAGATCGTCGTTATGAACGATGCGCGGATTGAACAGGCCGGGAAAACGAAGGCTGTGTTTGATGCACCTAAGACAGCCTTCGTTGCGCGGTTTTTGGGATCGCATAATGTCGTCGCAATGCCGCAAGGCGACGTCGCCATCCGGTCCGATGCGCTGATGGTCAAAGCGCCCGATGGCGCCAAACTGCCGGGCACCGTCACCAACATAGAATACCAAGGCACGCATGTTGCCCTGACCGCGTCTGTTCCGGGCGAGCAGGAGGTCACGGCACTGCTGTCGGACAAAGATTTCTTCGATGATCCGAAGAATTTGGGAGAGGCAATCGGCCTCGACTGGGAGGCCGAGGCAGCACATGCCCTGGCTGGATAAACAACTCGTTCAACAAAGAGGACACTGCTCATGACGACGATTTCGAAAGTGCGATATTCGCGCCGGTCTCTGCTGAAAACAGGTGGCGCGGCGGTGGCGGCCGCCGCGCTCCCGGCTCCAATGGTATGGGGACAAGAGACGAAAAACATCACCTTGCGCCAATTCGGCACCGGGGTGTCCAACCTCAATGAAGTGGCGACGAAGGTCAAGGAGGACCTTGGGTTCACGTTGGAGATGACGGCGCTCGATTCCGACAGCGTGACACAGCGCGCGGCGACCCAGCCCGACAGCTTTGACATCGCTGATATCGAGTACTGGATCTGCAAAAAAGTTTGGCCAACGGGCAACTTGCAGGCGATGGACACGTCCAAAATTGCCAATTACGACAAGATTGTCGGCACCTTCCGCTCCGGCAAGCTGACGCCCGAAAGCGTGATTGCCCAAGGCACCGCGCCGCATACGGTGGGCTTCACCAGCGGCGCGAATGGGACCGACTTTGTGGGCGAGGAATCCGGTTGGATGACGCTCATCCCCACGATCTACAATGCCGACACGCTGGGCATCCGCCCCGACCTCATCGGCCGCCCGATCAGCAACTGGTCGGAGCTGCTGAACCCTGAGTTCAAAGGCAAGGCGTCGATCCTCGACATCTCCTCGATCGGGATCATGGACATGGCGATGGTTGTCGAAAGCATGGGCGAATACAAATACCCCGACAAAGGCAACATGACCAAGGAGGAGATCGACCTCACGCTCGGCATCTTCACCGAGGCCAAGAAAAACGGCCAGTTCCGTTCCTTCTGGAAATCCTTCGACGAGTCCGTCAACCTGATGGCGTCCGGCGAGGTCGTGATCCAATCCATGTGGTCACCCGCGATCACCGCGGTCCGCAGCCAGGGCATCCCTTGCGTCTACCAGCCGCTGGAAGAGGGCTACCGCTCCTGGGGCGGGGGCATCGGCCTGTCAGCCTCGCTGTCGGGCATGGAGCTGGACGCCGCCTATGAATATATCAACTGGTATCTCAGCGGTTGGGTCGGCGGCTTCCTGATGCGTCAGGGCTATTACTCCGCGGTGCCTGAAACCTCCAAAAACTTCATGTCTGACGACGAATGGGGTTTCTGGTTCGAGGGCAAAGCGGCGCAAGGCGACATCACCAACCCGTTCGGCGATGTGATGGAGAAAGCCGGCGCGGTTCGCGATGGCGGGTCGTTCTTCGACCGTATGGGCGCGGTCGCCTGCTGGAACGCCGTCATGGACGAAAATCAGTACATGGTCCGCAAATGGAACGAGTTCATCGCAGCTTAGGCACAAACGGTCGGGGGGCTGTGCGCCCTCCGACCATTTTTCCAACACTGAAGCAGCACCAGGGGCAGGTTTGCGGAACAATTCGGTCATAGGCTGGCTTCTTGCTGCACCGCTTTCATTGGTTTTGCTGATCTTTCTGGTCGCGCCGATTGTGATGATCGTGGTTGTCAGCTTCTGGGGCGCCACGGAATGGGCCATCTACCCGGCCTTCCAGTTTGACAATTATGCGTTTCTGCTGACGTCGGAGGTGACTTACCGGGTCTTTCTCAACACGCTGAAATACGCCGTCATCACTTGGGGTTTCACGCTGCTCATCGGCTTCACGGTGGCCTATTACCTGGCCTTCCACATACGCAGCCTAACATGGCAGATCGCGCTGTTCCTGCTCTGCACGATCCCGTTTCTGACCTCGAATATCATTCGTATGATCTCGTGGATCCCGTTTTTGGGGCGCAACGGGATCGCCAATTCGACGCTGATCTCGGCGGGGGTGATTAATGAGCCGCTGGATTGGTTGCTGTTCAGCGATTTCAGCGTGATCTTGGCCTTCGTGCATCTCTACACGCTGTTCATGGTGGTGCCGATCTTCAATACGATGATGCGGATCGACAAATCCCTGATCGAGGCTGCCGCCGATGCCGGGGCGTCCGGCTGGCAGACGCTCTGGCATGTGATTATCCCGCTCACAAAACCCGGTATCATGATTGGGACGATTTTTGTCGTCGCGCTGGTGATGGGTGATTTCATCACCGTTCGGTTCATGTCGGGCAGCCAGTCGGCCAATGTTGGCCGGATGATCCAGAACGATATCGCGTTGTTGCAATACCCGTCTGCCAGCGCGACGGCCGTGATCTTGCTGGTCACCGTGCTTTTGCTGATCGGCACGCTGTTGCGCTTTGTCGACATCCGCAAGGAGCTCTGAGCCGTGGATCCCAGACCTAAATCCTTCTACGCGCTGACGGGTTTCTTCGTGCTGTTTTTGCTGTTTCTCTACGGCCCGACCCTCACAATCGCGATCCTGTCTTTTCAGGGCCCCGGCGGCGGCCTGACATTTCCGATGCGCGGCGTGTCGCTGCATTGGTTCCGCGACCTGTTCGAGCAGCAGGCCGTCGGCGACATCTGGGGCTCTTTCAGGCGGTCCTTTGTGCTTGGCGTGATGGTCATGGTCACAACAGTGGTGGTGTCCGTCATGGGCGGGCTCGCGTTTCGCAAACGCTTCGCCGGGTCGAGCCTGCTTTTCTACCTGATCATCACCTCGCTCGTGATCCCGTCTATTCTGGTCTCTCTGGGCGTCGGGCTGATCTGGTCGCAATCAGGGTTGCCGGTGCATTGGTCCTCTTCTGGCTTTGGCGCGCAGCTGACCTGGACGCTGCCCTTTGGCCTGCTGATCATGTTCGCGGTCTTCAACCGGTTCGACCCGTCCTATGAGGAGGCCGCCCGCGACCTCGGCGCAAGTAACTGGCAGGTCATCCGGCATGTCGTATTGCCGATCATTGCGCCGTCACTGATCGGTGTGGCGCTCTTTGGCTTCACGCTGAGCTATGATGAGTTTGCGCGAACTTTGCTGACCTCGGGCAGTTACAACACGCTGCCGCTTGAGATTTTCGGCATGACGACGAACGTGACCACGCCGGTGCTGTTTGCACTTGGCACATTGACGACCGTATTTTCGCTGTTGATCATCCTGCTGTTCCTTCTGATCGTCTGGCTGATGAACCGACGCCAAGACCGGCAAGGCTCCGATGCGGGTCAAGGGATGGTGTGATGGCCGTCATCATCATCAATCCAAACAGCACCGCCTCTATGACCGACGCCATGGTCGCGGCGGCCCGCAAGGCGGCACCACAGATTCAGTTTGAAGGCTGGACGTCCCAGAACGGGCCACCAGCCATTCAAGGAGAGGCGGATGGGGCCGTCGCGACACCGCATTTGCTGGAGCTTGTCGGGCGCGCCTCTGACACGGGCGCTGACGGGGTTATCATTGGCTGCTTTGATGACACGGCGTTGCAAGATGCCGCGTGCCTTGCGCGCTGCCCCGTCATTGGGCTTGGCCAAGCCTCCTACCATTACGCGGCTTTGCGTCAGTGGAAATTCAGCGTGGTGACGACACTTGCTGTCTCGGTCCCGGTGCTTGAGGCAAATATCCATAGCCACGGGCTTGGGCACTACTTGGCCAAGGTCCGCGCTTCTGACGTGCCGGTGTTGGAGCTTGAAGCGAACCCCGGTCTGTCGGGCGCGGCCATCAAGGCTGAGGCCCTTCGCGCGCAGGAAACCGACGGTGTTTCCGCCGTCATATTGGGATGCGCTGGCATGGTGCAGGTCGTCGAAGATGTGGGCGCTGCGCTGGATATTGTCACGATTGACCCCGTCGCCTGCGCCGCGCAGTCGATGCGTTGGCTGGTAACCGGCTCGGATGGGGTTTCGCGGACGTAGTGTCGTGGGCGATACAGGCGCGACAACAGCTTTAGGAATACACGCCTGTTTAGACCCGCAGATCAGACCTTTCCAAATGGTTAAAAAATTCTAGAACGACAATTAAATCAATGCCTTGAAAGATTCCCCACATGCGGGGCGGCATGAAAAAGCCCGCCGCTGCTCAGTGCAGGGCGGGCCCTATGTTTGAAAATTTTCCGCTCAGCCGATCGCCGCGGCCTTCACGTCGGCATCGATGAAGGGCACATATTGCTCGAAATTATCCGAGAACATTTCGACCAGTTTCGCCGCCTGACGATCATAGGCCTCCGGGTTGTCCCAAGTCCTGCGCGGATCAAGAATGACATCAGCCACACCCTCGGCCGTGACAGGCACCTCAAAGCCGAAGTTCGGATCGGTGCGGAATGCCCCTTTGTTGAGCGAGCCATCCAACGCAGCACTCAGCAGCGACCGCGTCGCGCGGATCGGCATCCGCGAGCCGGTCCCGTATGCCCCGCCCGTCCAGCCGGTGTTGACCAGCCAGCAGGTCGAGCCATGCTTGGCGATCTTTTCCTGCAAGAGCTTTCCGTAAACCTCCGGCCGGCGCGGCATGAACGGCGCCCCGAAGCAGGTCGAGAATGTCGGCTCCGGCTCCGTCACACCCCGCTCGGTACCAGCGACCTTAGACGTGAAACCCGACAGGAAATGATACATTGCCTGCGCCGGCGTCAGCCGCGAGATAGGAGGCAGCACCCCAAACGCATCGCAGGTCAGCATAATGATATTCTTGGGATGCCCGCCAAGCGCCGTATCAGACGCATTGGAAATATAGTGTAGCGGGTAAGCGCAGCGCATATTCGCGGTCAGGCTGTCATCCTCAAAGTCGAGCTCTTTGGTTTCTGGATCAAAAACCATGTTCTCAACCACGGTGCCGAATTTTTCTGTCGTGGCGTAGATCTCCGGCTCAGCGCTGCGCGACAGGTTGATCGTCTTGGCGTAGCAACCGCCCTCAAAGTTGAAGGACCCGCGGTCCGACCAGCCGTGTTCATCGTCGCCGATGAGAACCCGGTTTGGCTCCGCAGAAAGCGTGGTTTTGCCAGTGCCCGACAGGCCGAAAAACACCGCAGTGTCGGCCGGGTTGCCTGGCGCATGGTTCGCAGAGCAATGCATCGGCATGATACCCTTCTCAGGCAGCAGGTAATTCAAAAGCGAAAAGACCGACTTCTTGTTTTCGCCCGCATAGGCAGTTCCGCCGATTAGGATCAGTTTCTTGTCGAAATGCATTGAGATGACCGTTTCCGAGCGGCAACCATGCTTGGCCGGGTCCGCTTTGAAGGTCGGGCAGTTGATGATGGTGAACTCTGGCACGAAGCTTTCCAGCTCTTGCGCCTCCGGGCGGCGCAGCATGTGGCGGATGAAGAGGCCGTGCCAAGCGAGCTCGGTCACGACACGCACATCAAGGCGCTGCGACGGATCGGCGCCGCCAAACAGATCTTGCACGTAATAGTCGCGACCTTTCATGTGGGCGAGCATGTCAGCATGCAGCGTGTCAAAAGCGTCGGCTTCCATTGGCGCGTTGTTTTCCCACCAAATGGTGTCTTCAACACTGGGCGTGCGCACCACGAACTTGTCTTTCGGAGACCGGCCCGTGTGGGTCCCGGTCGTCACGAGAAACGCTCCGCCCTTGCCGAGCGTGCCTTCGCCCGCTTTGAGCGCGCTTTCGATCAGCGCAGGCTCCAGATAGTTGTAATAGACCGTCCCAAGACCGATAATGCCTTGTGTTTCAAGAGTATGCGCTGGATTGACGCGTCCTTGGGTCATGGGAAATTCTCCTGTCGCGGGAGGGGCCGTCCCCGCGGATCAATTAACATATGTTGGGCCATATACACATGTCACCGCAGCGCTGCGGCAGGTCTCTGTTATAGCAACCTGATCGGGGCCGGGGAACCGGAAGAAAGCGGGGGGTTAGCGTTATCATTGGAAACAATGTGCGGCAAATTAGTCAAACATTAGGACTGAAATGTCGAAATAAGGCACCTAAACCGGTGATTCGGCACAAAAACATTGATTCCGAGCCATCCAAGACCGATGATGCAAAAAAACAACGAACAAAAATAGGCAGTATAAAGGGCTCACCCATGTCCAAGATCGCATTGGTCGATGACGACCGCAATATTTTGACCTCAGTTCAAATGACCCTCGAAGCAGAAGGGTTTGAAGTTGAGACGTATAATGACGGGCAAAGCGCGTTGGACGCTTTCTCGCGCAAGATGCCCGATATGGCCGTTTTGGATATCAAGATGCCGCGTATGGATGGCATGGACCTGCTGCAGCGCCTGCGCCAGAAATCGGAGGTCCCGGTGATCTTCCTGACCTCCAAAGATGATGAGATTGATGAGGTCCTAGGCCTGCGTATGGGCGCAGATGACTATGTTCGCAAACCATTTTCGCAGCGTCTGCTGGTTGAACGGATCCGCGCGATCCTGCGCCGCAAAGACGCAATCGAAAAAGATGATGCTGGTGAGGGCGAAGTCGCTCAGACCATGGTGCGCGGCGATCTGGTGATGGACCCTCTGCGCCATACCGTGTCTTGGAAGGGACGCGATGTGTCTCTGACCGTTACCGAATTTCTGCTTCTGCAAGCATTGGCTCAACGTCCTGGCTTTGTGAAATCGCGCGACCAGCTGATGGACGTGGCCTATGACGACCAAGTCTATGTCGACGACCGCACCATCGACAGCCACATCAAACGCCTTCGTAAAAAGATGCGGACGGCAGATGACGAGTTTTCCGCGATTGAGACCCTTTACGGCATCGGGTACAGATACAACGAAGAGTAACGATGACGATAGCGTCGAGGATTGCCGTGGCGGACGCGAAACCTGTGCGTAATGCTGAGTTGGAAATGGGTGAAGACTGGACGGAGCGTGATGGCTCCGTCGAGGATGAGCTCCAATCTAGCCGAAAGAAGCGGAATTTCATTTCGCTGAACCGCTCGCCGCTGGCCCGTAAAATCATAACCTTCAACCTGTTGGCGCTGGTTATTCTGGTGGCCGGCGTCCTGTTTTTGAACCCGTTTCGTGACAGCCTCGTGGTTCAACGTGAAGCGGGCCTCGTCTCCGAGGCTGAACTTATCGCAGACGTGTTTGAGGCACGGCTCGACGGCGCATTTGGGACCTCACTGACAGCGAATGGCGGGAGCGATGCCGAGACCACGCTCGAAGGACTAGATATCGCGCCCGGCGTCGAGGTTTTCGTCTTTGACGCAAATCAGGAACTGGTTGCAAGCACGCTTGGCATGGAACGCGAAACGCTCGCCGGTACCGAGGCGCTGACACCTGACGACAACGCAACCATCATTACCAATTTCCTCAACGCTGTTTGGGAAGCAGTCTCAAGCGTGTTTGGCCCGGACGAAATTGTATTGCCGAGCATCACGGGCGAGGATGAAGCGCGGTTGCTTTTGCCAAGCGCATTGGAGGGTCAGACGCAGGTGCGCAGCGGGCTCGATGGCGCGTCTGGAAGCATTTTTTCCGTTGCGACCCCGATCGAGCTGAGCGACGGAACAGTCGGCGTCGTAGCGTTGACGACTATTGCGGGACAGATTGACCAGCTGGTTCGGGTTGAGCGTGAACAGGTTTTGCAGATGTTTGTCATTGCGATCTTGGTCTCGATCGGGCTGAGCCTTGTTTTGGCCTCCACTATCGCAAACCCACTTTCTGACCTTGCCGCTGCGGCTGAGTTGGGGCGGGACCGAAATGCCCGCAAGGTAAGCCCGTCTCGGGTGCGTATCCCCGATTTGACGGCGCGGCCTGATGAGATTGGCCGGTTGTCCGGCGCAATGCGTGGAATGGTCTCGGCGCTTTACGAACGGATTGACGCAAACGAGCAATTCGCCGCTGACGTTGCGCATGAGATTAAGAACCCGCTGGCCTCGCTTAGGTCGGCCGTGGGGACGCTTCATGTCGCAAAAGCTGATGAACAACGTTTCCGCCTGTTGGAAGTGATCGAGCACGACGTGCGCCGGTTGGACCGGCTGGTGAGCGATATCTCCAATGCCTCGCGCCTTGATAGTGAGTTGGTCAAGGAAGACGAAGAGCCGTTCGACTTGATGAAAATGCTGGGTAATCTGACCGAGTACCTGTCGCAGCAGGCCGCGGAACGAGGGGTTGAGTTTATCCGCGATGTGCCAAATGAGCCGATCATTATTCATGGGCTTGAGGCACGGCTGGCGCAGGTTTTTGTCAACCTGATCACCAACGCGACCTCCTTTTGTGAAGATGGTGACGCTGTTCGAATTTGGGCCCGGCGACGTGACAACCGCGTGTTGGTCGTGGTTGAGGATACCGGTCCGGGTATCCCGGAGCAGGCTTTGAACAAAGTGTTCAACCGGTTCTACTCGGAACGTCCTGAGCAGCAATTTGGCAACCATTCGGGTCTTGGCCTGGCAATCTCAAAACAGATTATCGAGGCGCATGGCGGCGTGATCTGGGCGGAGAATATTCGCCCGACCGACGCTGATATCACCTCAGAGCCATTGGGCGCGCGCTTTGTTGTTGGCCTGCCAACCTAGAGACATCTTCATACATCGGCGCCCACTTCACGGGACGCCGTTTTGATGCGAAGTGATCACGACACCCAACATGGGACGGCTGTCTGCATAAACAAGGCGGGCGTCTTTATCATAGGGGCTTCGGGTAGCGGGAAGTCCTCGCTTGCGCTTCAGCTTTTGGCCCTAGGGGCGGAGCTTGTGGCTGACGACCAAGTCGCCCTGACCCGCGTCGACGGGGCTGTGACAATGTCAAAACCAAGCGGGTTGCCTGACAAGATTGAGGCGCGTGGTGTCGGGCTTCTAGACGCGCCGACCCGCAAGTCCGCGCAGTTGGCATTGATCGTGGACCTTGATGTCGTTGAAACGGCACGTTTGCCTGAGCCAAGCGTGATGACCTGCCTTGGCCTGCCGATCACGCTTTGGCGAAAGGTAGACGCGGCATATTTTCCTGCGGCCATTTTGCTCTATCTTCGAAGCCAGGCATAGCGAGCGGTAGAATGGCGAAGACGGCAAACCCAAATTTGGAAAATGCGGTGGTTTTGGTGACAGGCCCGTCTGGCGCCGGACGCTCGACTGCGATCAATGCGCTCGAAGATTTGGGGTTTGAGACGATTGACAACATACCCATCTCCCTCGTTTCGCGATTGCTGGATGGCCCGCGGCTGGATGCGCCGCTGGCTTTAGGGCTCGACATTCGCAACCGCGATTTCTCACCAGAACGGGTGGCGCAGCTTGGCCTTGATCTGGCGGAACGTCCCGGGCTTGATCATCAATTGGTGTTCATCGACGCTGACGCGGATACGCTGATCCGGCGGTATTCGGAGACGCGGCGCAGGCATCCGCTGGCCCCAAATGCAAGCCCACGCGAAGGGGTCGAGCAGGAGGTCGCCTTGCTCACACCGCTGAGGGCCAGCGCCGATATCTTGATCGACACCAGCACCATGACGCCGCATGAGTTGAAGGCCGAAATCGCCGGCTGGTTTACGGCGCGCTCTAGCATCTCGATGGCACTGACGGTCGAATCATTTTCCTACAAGCGAGGGCTGCCGCGCGGCGCCGATCTGGTCTGGGATTGCCGATTCCTCAACAACCCACATTGGGATCGAGGTTTGCGGTCCAAGACGGGCCAAGACCCGGACGTTGCCTCATTTGTGCAAGCCGATCCACGTTACGCCCCGTTCTTTGCGCAACTCCAAGATATGGCGGAACTTTTGCTGCCGGCGTTTCGCGATGAGGGCAAAGCCCATCTTGGTCTGGCGCTTGGGTGCACCGGCGGCAAACACCGCTCTGTTGCCGTAGCGGAAGAATTTGGCAAAGCCCTTGCAAATAAGGGGTGGCGGGTGTCTATAAGGCACCGGGAATTGGAAAGGCACCAAGCTGGGGTTGGTACGGGGCTTTGATCCGAGACGAGAGCGTTTGTCGCGCAGCTGTGCGGCTCAATGAGGATAGCGTGGTTTGATTGGAATTGTGATCGTGGCGCATGGTGGGCTGGCAAAAGAGTATCTCTCTGCCGTTGAACATGTGGTGGGGGCGCAGTCTGGCATTCGGGCTATTACGATTGAAGAAAATCATGATCGCGCGGCCAAACAGGACGAGATTTGCAAAGCAGCTGACGAGGTCGACACGGGTGGCGGTGTTGTGGTTGTGACGGATATGTTCGGCGGCTCACCTTCGAACCTGTCTTTGAACGCCTGCAAGCCACAAAACCGACGGATACTTTACGGCGCAAACCTCCCCATGCTGATAAAACTAGCCAAGTCGCGCCATCTAGAGGTGCCACAGGCCGTTGACTTCGCCATGGAGGCCGGACGAAAATATATCAACAGCTTCAACGGAATGGCCTCAGATGGCTGATCAATGCCTGCAGATTGTCAACGAAAAAGGGCTCCATGCGCGCGCCTCGGCGAAGCTTGTGGAAGTCGTTGAGCAATTCGATGCGACAGCGACGGTCAGCAAAGACGGCATGGATGTCTCTGGCGACAGCATCATGGGGCTTTTGATGCTTGGCGCCGCGCGTGGGACGTTAATCGACGTGACCACACAGGGCCCGCAGGCAGAACCGCTTGCCGACGCGATTGCTGCGCTTGTCGCCGACAAGTTCGGTGAAGAGTGCTGACGGTCGCGGATGTCTGACCCCAAAGAGCTTGACGGACAAGTGGACGTGGTCACCACAGATGACCCGGAATATGTGGCCTATGACCGGCGCAACCTGTCCTATGCCAACACCTTTACCAACCCTTTGAAACGCTGGGCAATTCAGGTGTTGGAGTTGTTTACGGGCAAACTGCATCTGCTTTATCTCATCCGCAAATTTGAACGCGGTGGCGTGAAGTTTGGCCAAGGGTTTTGGGCAGATGCGTTGAAGGTCATGGGGATCGACCTGCGTACCCCACAAGAGCAGCTGAACCGTATTCCAAAAACAGGGCCGGTGATCATTGTCGCCAACCATCCGCATGGATTGGTTGACGGGATGGTGCTGGCCGAAACCGTCGGGCGTATTCGCACGGATTACAAAATTCTGACGCGGTCGCTTTTGACGGGCGTGAACGCGATCGATCAATTCATGATCCCGGTGCCATTTCCGCATGAGGAGGACGCGTTGCAACAAAACCTGGAGATGCGGCGCAAAGCGATGGAGCATCTCAAAGAGGGTGGGGTGATTGTTTTGTTCCCGTCCGGCGTAGTTGCTGCCTCCGAGACTTGGTTCGGGCCTGCGATTGAGAAAGAGTGGAACCCGTTTACGGCCAAGATGATCCAACGCTCGGGCGCATCAGTCGTGCCGATTTTCTTCCCGGGGCGCAACTCCCGCGCCTATCAGATCGCCAACCAGATTTCCGCGACATTGCGCCAGGGCTTGTTGATTTATGAGGTGCGCCACGCGCTTTACAAACCGCAAGCCCCAGTGGTCGGTGAGCCGTTTGATCCAGAAGAGATCAAACAATGGGCCTCAAACCCGCGCGGCTTTGTTGCCTGGCTGCGCGAAGAGACGTTGGCATTGGCGGCTCAGGCTAAGAAATAATCAGCGTGTCGGCTTGGGCGGATCGACCCTGTAGTCGTAAAAGCCGCGCTCAGATTTTCGACCGAGCCAACCAGCCTCGACATATTTTGTCAAAAGCGGGCAGGGGCGGTATTTTGTGTCCGCCAAGCCGTCATGCAGCACGTTCATAATCGCCAGGCAGGTGTCGAGCCCGATAAAGTCGGCCAGCTCTAGCGGCCCCATCGGATGGTTTGTACCAAGTTTCATCGCGCTGTCGATGGAGGAGACATTTCCGACACCTTCATACAGCGTATAGACCGCTTCATTGATCATTGGCATCAAGATGCGGTTGACGATGAAGGCCGGAAAGTCTTCGGCTGTGGCGGAGGTCTTGCCCAGCTTGTCAACGACCGCATGTAGCGTCTTGTATGTTTCCTCATCCGTCGCGATGCCTCGGATCAGCTCCACCAGCTGCATGATCGGCACCGGGTTCATGAAGTGAAACCCCATAAACTTTTCGGGCCTGTCGGTCCGCGACGCGAGCCGGGTAATTGAAATGGATGAGGTGTTGGATGTCAGAATCGTGTCAGGCTTCAGATGCGGTAGCAGATCGTCAAAGATAGCGTTCTTGACAGTTTCACGTTCGGTGGCGGCTTCGATTATCAAATCGCTTGGGCCCACATCTGCGAGCTTGAGCGTCGTCGAGATACGGTCAAGCGCGCCCTTTCTGTCGGCCTCTGCGATTTTTTCACGGGCGACCTGGCGCGTCAGATTTCCGTCGATCGCGGCGATTGCACGGTCGAGTGCGTCCTGAGAAATGTCAGACACAACAACGTCGTAGCCCGCCAATGCGAAGACATGCGCAATGCCATTTCCCATTTGCCCGGCGCCAACCACCCCGACTGTCCGAATGTCCATGATAAAAGGCCCCTGCTGCGCTTTTCAGGTGCAACATAGGCCGCCGCGCGCCCCGGAAACAAGGGGCTGGAACAGGTAAAACTTTTCGCAAATGCTGAGTTTAGCTTTTTGGAAAGGGCTGGTCTTCACATTGGCGACAGTGTGAGTCGAGTGAGGTGGGTTATGGCCTATGAAAGACCGGGTGAGAGCCCGTTAGATTATCAGCAGTGCCGGTACGGCAGCTCCAAACTTCTGTTTCGGGGGCCGCGGCGCGACACAAGCAAAAAGTATTGCGTGTTCATTGGGGGCACGGAGACATACGGGAAATATATCCCGACGCCCTTTACCGAGATTGTCGAGCAGGAGCTTGGATATCCTTGCGTCAATCTGGGCGCCGTAAACGGCGGTATCGATGCCTTTGTGAATGACGAAGCGATCTTGGCTTTGTGCAGCGAGGCTGAATATACAGTTGTTCAGGTTATGGGCGCCCATAACATGTCAAACCGGTTCTATTCCGTCCATCCGCGCCGCAATGACCGCTTCTTGAAGGCATCAACCTTGATGAGCACCATTTTCCGCGAGGTGGATTTTACCGAGTTTGCGTTTACGCGGCATATGTTGACGACCTTAAGAACGCTGTCGCCTGAAAAATTTGTGGTCTTGGAGCAGGAACTGAAGACGGCCTGGCAAGCGCGAATGGATTTGCTTCTCAAACGGATTGAAAGCAAGGTTATTTTGCTCTGGGCCTCCGACCGTGGACCTGATGATGAAGAGGTCGGATCCGAGCTTGGCGTTGATCCGCTCTTCATCGACCGCGAGATGCTGGATCGCGTCATGCCGAAACTGCATAGCTACATCGAAGTCGTCACGCCCGATGAGCTCAAAGACGTTGGCACCGATGGCATGTTGTTTCCCCAGATGGAAGCTGCAGCGGCAGCACATGTTCCGGGACCAGCATTTCACGGACTGGTCGCCTCAAAACTGCTCCCGGTGTTGGACGCCAAATAAAAAGGCCCTGTAAAAACAGGGCCTTTTCATGGTCACGCTAACCGGTGGTCAGAGTTTTTCGATAAGTTCTGGCACCGCGTCAAACAGATCCGCTACGAGGCCATAATCGGCGACCTGAAAAATCGGCGCTTCTTCATCTTTGTTGATCGCAACGATGATCTTGCTGTCTTTCATACCGGCAAGGTGTTGAATGGCGCCGGAGATGCCGACCGCGACGTAAAGGTCAGGGGCCACGACTTTGCCGGTCTGACCAACTTGCCAGTCGTTTGGCGCGTAGCCTGAGTCGACGGCTGCGCGCGATGCGCCAACCGCTGCGCCAAGCTTGTCAGCAAGGTTTTCGATCATCGCAAAATCTTCTTCGGAGCCGACACCGCGCCCGCCTGAGACGACAATCCCTGCCGACGTAAGCTCAGGCCGGTCGGATGCGGCGACCTTGTCGGCGACCCATTCAGACAAGCCCGGATTGCCGGCGGCCCCAATCGTTTCGACCGAAGCAGTTCCGCCCATTTCAGCGGCATCGAAAGATGAAGTCCGGAAAGAAACAACTTTCTTGGCGTCGCCAGACTGTACCGTTTGCATGGCGTTGCCAGCATAGATCGGACGCTCAAACGTGTTGGCATCAACAACACCAGACACATCCGTCATCACCATAACATCAAGCAAGGCCGCGACACGGGGCATGATGTTTTTAGCGTCTGTCGTAGCTGGGGCCACAATATGCTCATAGTCACCAGCCAGCGAAACGATCAGGTCGGCCGCTGGTTCTGCGAGACGCTTTCCATAGGTCGCATCCTCAGCGCAAAGCACTTTTGCGACGCCGGAAATCTTGGCGGCCTCGGCTGCGGCATCTGAACAGGTCGCGCCAATGCACAGTACATGTATGTCGCCAAGGGAGGCAGCGGCAGTCACCGCGGATGCCGTTGCGTCGACGGCAAGCTCGCCATCATTGACTTCGCCTAAAAGAAGAACAGCCATTTTACAGAACCCCCGCTTCGTCTTTGAGTTTTGTGACAAGTTCCTCGACGGAGCCCACTTTAACGCCCGCTTTTCGTGCCTCGGGCTCGGTGGTTTTTACGACGCTGAGGCGTGGCGTTACGCCAACGCTGTAATCTTCTGGCGATTTCTCATCGAGCGGCTTTTTCTTTGCTTTCATAATGTTGGGCAAAGAGGCGTAGCGCGGCTCGTTGAGGCGCAGATCGACGGTGACGACCGTTGGCATGTTTACCTTGATTGTCTGCAGGCCGCCATCGACCTCGCGGGTCACAATGGCTTTGTCGCCTTCGATCTCGAGCTCGGAGGCGAAAGTGGCTTGGCTCCACCCCATCAAAGCGGACAGCATCTGACCGGTGGCGTTGAGGTCATTGTCGATAGACTGCTTGCCGCAGATCACGAGGCTTGGTTGCTCTTCGTCGATGACGCCTTTGAGCAGCTTGGCGACGGTCAGCGGCTCGATGTCGTTGTGCACGTCGTCGGCTGCAATGATCAGAATGGCGCGATCTGCACCCATGGCCAGCGCGGTGCGCAGTGTTTCCTGGCTTTGTTTCACGCCTACGGAGACTGCGATGACTTCTTCCGCCTGGCCGGCCTCCCGAAGGCGAATGGCCTGCTCGACGGCGATTTCGTCGAACGGGTTCATGGACATTTTCACATTCGCAAGATCGACCCCGCTGCCATCCGCTTTCACACGGACCTTCACGTTGTAATCAATCACGCGTTTGACAGGCACGAGGACCTTCATTGGCGGTATCTCCCAAAATTGGCGCGCCGCATGCGGCGACGCAGAAAGCTCTGCTATCAGATAGCGAAGCGTCGGGTTTGAAAATAGGACAAAATCGACGCGCACTGGCATTCTGACGCCGCGTTCATGAAATTCAAGCCAAAAATTTCACGGAATGACCGCGATTGCGCTAACGGTTCGCCCCCGGGACCCAAAGCACGTCATCTTTGCCATCATTATTGGCGATGCGCGAGGCCACAAAGAACCAATCGCTGAGCCGGTTGAGATATTTCACCGCTGAGTCGTTGACCGATTCCATTGTCGCGAGCTCGACGGTGAGCCGCTCTGCGCGGCGCGACACAGTGCGGCACAGGTGCAATTGCGCCGCTAAGGCCGAACCACCCGGTAAAATGAAAGAGCGTAGCGGCTCCAACGCGTCATTCATCGCGTCAATCTCAGCTTCCAGACGGGATACCTGCGCGGGCGTGATGCGCAAAGGGGGGTATTCGGCCTCTGCATCCATCTCCACATCGGGGCGGCAGAGATCGGCGCCAAGATCGAAAAGGTCGTTTTGAATGGCTGAAAGCTGCGCATCCATTTCGTCTGTCGCATGCAATCGTGCGAGGCCGACGGTCGCGTTCGCCTCGTCAACTGTGCCATAGGCCGTGACACGCATCGAATGCTTGGCAACCCGCGCGCCATTGCCGAGCGCAGTTTCCCCGGCATCGCCGGTTTTGGTGTAAATTTTGTTTAAAACGACCATTGGATCAGGAGCCTCCCATGCGGCGGAAAAAGACGAACACCAAGATCAGTACTACGGCCACGGCCTGTGCGTAGATGCGGTAGCGCATGATCTTATTGGCGTGTTTGCGGTTGAAATCGCCACCTTTGGCAAAGCCGCCAATGCCGATCAGCAAAATGATTAGCACACCGATACAGGCGATTGCCACGACAATGAAAAGCGGGTCCGAGGCCATGGGGCGGTTCCTTCAACATTAGGTTCCCAGCGATTTAGCGGTCGCGCGGGGAAAAGCGAATATGAATTTAGCCCTTGTCCAAAATCCAGTCGAGCGCCCGTGTTGGCAAAACGCGTTTTAGGGCGGCCATGGCATAGGTGGGTGTCGTGACGAAGTAGCGGGGTTTGGGACGTGGTGCCTCCAACGCATGGATCAATTTCTTGCTGACGGCTGAGGCGGGCAGCTCGAACGGATCGGGTCCATTATCTTCGTAGAGGCGTTTTTGTAACCCGTGTTCATATTCGGCACGGCGGGGCGAGGCCTTCCAATCGATCCAGCGTTCAAAATGGGGGATCGAATTTACCCGAATTTTGGCCGTGATGGGACCAGGCTCGACCAGGATAATATGGATTGGCGTGCCGCGCATCTCGAGACGCAATGTGTCGGTCAGCCCCTCCATTGCGAATTTAGTCGCATTGTAAGCGCCACGCCATTTCAGAGCGATTAGACCTAAGACGGAGGAACAGTTGATGACACGCCCGTACCCTTGCTTGCGCATAACCGGCAACACCATGCGCGTCAGCGTGTGGTAACCAAAAAGGTTCGTCTCAAAATTCTCGCGGAGCGCCTGTGTTGGCAAATCCTCCACCGCGCCGGGGGTTGCATATGCACCGTTGTTGTAAAGCGCATCGAGCGTACCGCCTGTGCGGGTGAGCGCCTCATCCACCGCTGCGCGCAGGGTGCTCTCATCGCCGTAGTCAAGAATGAAGCTTTCCAGTCCTTCGTCCCGCAGGCGCGCGCAATCGGCCTCCTTTCGGCAGGTCGCGAAGACCCGCCAGCCACGTTGGTGAAGCGTGTGGGCCGCATCATAGCCGATGCCGGAGGAGCAGCCCGTGATCAGGATGGATTTCTGCGTCATGGGCGCATCGCTAAGTGATCCGCCAAGCAGAGGCCAGTCGTGTTTTAACCTTCGCGGATGATAAATTTAGCGGACATATAAGCCTCGATCCCGCTTTCGATGATAAAAACGCGTGCCCAACCTGTGTCGAGCATCTCCAGCACCTCCGCCCGTTCACCGCGTGAGGTTTGCCCGACCACACTGGCGCGGGTCGTGGCGGCTTTGCGCAGGTTCACGCGGGAGCCTGTCACGCGCCATACTTCGCCAACACCATTTGGGCTGGCTTTAACCGTTGGTGCGGTGGAGATCTGTGACGTCGCGATCGGGGCCGGTTTGGGCGCAATTGACGTGCTCTTGTTTGTGCTTTCCAAAGGGATCACGGCGACGGCGGCTTCTGTCGCTTGATTGGCCACCGGCGCAGGCACCGCAACAGTCTTGGTCGCTTCGGGCTTTGAGGCCGGCGCCGGTGTTTGCGATACGAAAACCATTGATTGTGTCGGAGCGGTTTGTTCGACCGCAGCGATAGCGTCGCCTTCTGGCGGCGCGCCGAAAACCATCAGCGTGACATAGATTGTGGCGCAAAGGCCCGCGACCCATTTAAACATGACATCCCCCGATGCATTTTATTCTCTAAGGCCTTTGGGGTAGTCGCTGCTGCAGGCTGATTCTCAGGGGAAAAATTTTTGCGGGCTGACCATGGCATGATGGCTTTACCGCCAACGACCCGGGCGCTACACACGATCTATGTCAGATGAGACCACCGACCCCAACATGAGCGCTGCCAGCATGGTCGAGCCTTTGCGCCGCGCTATTGGGGATCGGTACCTGCAATATGCTCTTTCGACGATTATGCACCGTGCGCTGCCTGATGCTCGCGATGGTTTGAAGCCTGTTCACCGGCGGATTCTCTACGCGATGTCGCGGCTGCGGCTGAACGCAACCGGCAAGTTTATGAAATCCGCCAAGATCAGTGGCGACACAATGGGCGATTTCCACCCGCATGGCGACGGCGCGATCTACGACGCCATGGCGCGGTTGGCGCAGGAGTTCAACGTCCGCTACCCGTTGGTCGACGGGCAAGGCAATTTCGGCAACATCGACGGCGATAATCCTGCCGCATCGCGGTACACCGAAGCGCGGATGACGATCTATGCAGAGGCCCTGTTGGAGGGGCTCGACGAGAATGCCGTCGATTTTCGGGAGAATTACGACGGCCGCTTGGACGAACCTGTGGTGCTTCCCGCGAGCTACCCCAACTTGTTGGCCAATGGTGCTGCAGGGATCGCCGTCGGCATGGCCACGAACATTCCGCCGCATAATATTGAAGAGCTTATCAACGGCTGTTTGCATCTGATCAAAGCGCCGAATGCGCGTGATGAGACGTTGCTAGAACATATTCCGGGGCCCGATTTCCCAACGGGTGGCATCATTGTTGAACCGCGTGAGAACATCTTGCAGGCCTACACGACGGGGCGCGGATCATTCCGATTGCGGTCGCGTTATGAGGTCGAGGATATGGGGCGGGGGCAGTGGCAGATCGTTGTTACCGAAATCCCTTATCAGGTGCAGAAATCCAAGCTGATCGAAAAGATCGCAGAGCTGATTCAGACCAAGAAGATTCCGATTCTTGCGGACGTACGCGATGAGTCCACCGATGAGATCAGACTGATCCTTGAGCCGCGTTCGAAGAATGTCGACCCAGATGTGCTGATGGGGATGATGTTCCGCAACTCCGATCTGGAAACGCGGTTTTCGTTGAATTTGAATGTGTTGATTGACGGTCTCACGCCGAAAGTCTGTTCCTTGAAAGAGGTGTTGCGCGCATTTTTGGACCACCGCCGTGACGTGCTGCTGCGCCGCTCGCGGTATCGATTGGAAAAGATCGACCATCGGTTGGAAGTCCTCGAAGGCTTCATTGTTGCGTTTTTGAACCTCGACCGGGTGATCGACATTATCCGCTATGATGACGATCCGAAATCAGGGCTGATGTTTGAGGATTGGGGCAAGATCCATGTCCGCGCGACGTCAGAAAAAGACTATGTGGGGCCGGTCAAATCGGGCGACGATCCGTCCCTGACGGAGGTGCAGGCCGACGCGATATTGAACATGCGGTTGCGGTCCTTGCGGCGCTTGGAAGAGCTGGAGCTTAAGCGCGAACGCGATGAGTTGATGGCGGAGCGTGCAGAGTTGGAAGATCTGCTCGACAGCGAAGATTTGCAGTGGAAGCGGATTGCCGAGCAGCTGCGCGAGACGCGGAAAGCCTTCGGAAAATCCTCTGACATCGGCGCGCGCCGGACCGAGTTTGCGGAAGCCGTCGCGTTTGAAGAGGTGCCGATCGAGGCGATGATCGAGCGCGAGCCGATCACAGTCGTCTGCTCTGAAATGGGGTGGATTAGGGCGATGACCGGCCACATTGATTTGGGTCGTGAGCTAAAGTTCAAAGATGGCGACGGTCCCCGTTTCATCTTCCACGCTGAGACGACGGATAAGCTGCTTGTTTTCGGTTCAAACGGACGTTTTTACACTCTGGCGGCCTCAAACCTGCCTGGCGGGCGCGGCATGGGGGAGCCGCTGCGCCTGATGGTCGATCTGCCAAATGAAGCACAAATTGTCGATCTGATGCTGCATGACCCTGAGCGTAAATTGCTCGTCGCCTCCTCAGCCGGCGACGGGTTCGTGGTGCCAGAAGCAGATGTCCTCGCGCAGACGCGGTCGGGCAAGCAGGTTTTGAACGTCAAAGACAACACGCGCGCCGTGATTTGCAAACCGGTCGCGGGCGACCATGTCGCGATTGTCAGCGAGAATGGCAAGTTTCTTGTCTTTCCGACCGCCGAGCTGCCTGAAATGGGCCGGGGCAAAGGCGTGCGGCTGCAAAAGTACAATCAGGCGCGGGGCAAGCAGGGCGCGCTCGAGCTGGACGGCGGGCTGTCTGATCTGACAACATTTAATTGGGATGAAGGCCTCAGCTGGCCCATGGGCGGCGGCAAAACCCGGACCGAGGCTGACATGACCGAATGGCTCGGCAAACGCGCGGGCGTCGGAAAACGCCCGCCTTATGGCTTCCCGCGCAACAACAAATTCAGCTAGGCCTCGAGCTGCTTAAAGTTCAACGCGGTGCCATTGATACAATGCACCATGCCCACAGGACTGATGTTCAGTAGATGCCCCAAATGGCTGCCGCATCTCCGGCAATGCACCTCGGCCACGGACTGACCGCTATCCGCCATTTGCCCATATTCGGCGACAGGACCGTCAATCCCGAGGAGCACCGCATCTGGCACGGCGTGGTAAAAGAAAACCCAACCTTTGTCCAAAATCACTTTCCAACGGCTGTCAAAACTGGTGAGATCGCAGCCTTTGCAGTGATAGGTGCCGTCGCGCAGTTCTGTCCACAATGGGCTCGTTTTTGGCGGTTCCGTGAGGCCTTTTCGCAAGATGAAGTAGTCAAACTCTTCGAGCTGATCCAACCACTCTTGTTCGGTGCGGTTGATTTCATAGACGATTTCTTCGCCTGCAGGGGCGTTGTGTTGCGATGGCAATGTGCTCGCTTGGCTTGACCCCGCAGAGGCGAGCCCAAGCGCGGCTGCGCTGCTTGTCGCAAAGAACCTGCGACGCGAAATTTCGTGCGTTTTTGTGTTTTCCATTCTTAGCCACCTCTCTGTTGATTATGTGTCGGTCGGCCCGACAGCAAACCCGACCGCAAATAGGTGTCCAAGCAGCGTTTTACCGCTTGGACAATGATAGGATGGGATCAGTTGGTCGCTTCAGCGGCGCTGTCGCCGTTCATCAAAATGATCTGAGCGTCGAGGATCTTCTTTTGCGTCGATGTGTCCGCTTCAAAGAAAGTCTTACGCTCGGCGGCGCTCATGTTGCCAAGGGCAAACCGCATCTGTGCGACGCTGACATCACCGATGGATGTATCGCTCAGCATGATTTCAGCGGCCGAATTGTTGCTCATGGCAAACAGGGCAGCAGCCCGTTCAGCAGCGCTTTCTGCAAAGACTGGGGTTGCGAGAGCCGCTGTTGCAGCAAGGGTTGTGATGAGTGTTTTCATTGTACTTCGCTCCTAGTTTTATTGGCTCCCGATCCGCTCGCCGGACGGGACAACCTCTGCCTAGTGCGCAGCGCGATCACTCAAAACGAACGTTGACGGGAGCGCGCGTGAACGTTTTGTCGCCTTGGCGTGAGCTTAGTTTGATCTGAGGCGGGGACGCCGCACGGCGCCATGGGGTTTGGCGCGTTGAAATTCCTTGTGTTTCTGCACGTTTTTGCGGCGTTTCGACGTGATTGGTGTTCACGAGAAGGGTCGTCGTGCCATTGATTGGCGCGCTCAAGCGGTCACCGTCATGCCGCCTTGCGTCACAGGCATGTGAGAATTACGTCGCCGCCTCACGGCTGGTTTACCGATCGCGATCGCTTTTTGGGATAATCGCACGGTCCAGTCACAAGTTGGATCGCGGGTCCGTGCATGCCGTCCGTTTGCGCTTAGCCCCATCCGGCGATATCAACACCCATGTTTTGGGGAGGCCGCGTCATGCTGCGATTTGGATTGATTTTGTCTATATGTCTGGCGCTGACGGCCTGTTCCGTTCCTGACCCTGAGACCGACAGCCCAGCGGAGTTGGGGGACTTCCGTCTCAAAAGCAATATCGCGGTGACCAAAACCGCCCAGAAGATGGGCGTTTCTCGCGATGCGACGGAAGAAGAGTGGGAAGAGGTTCTTGAGGCCGCCATCGAAAAACGGTTCCGCCGCTACGCCGGCGAGACGCTCTATACATTGAGCTATTCGCTCGATGGGTATTTGCTGGCCACCAAGGGCGGCAGGTTGGCCTTGTCAAACCGCTCGGCCGTTTTGGCGACCGTTCACATCTGGGAAACCGACCCGCTTGACCGGCTTGAGGACCGCTCAACCCAGCTGCTGGTTCTTGAGGGTCTTGACGGAGAAACCTTTGTGGGCTCTGGCCTTTTTCGGACCAAGGACGAACAGATGGCGCGGCTTGGCGCGCAATTTGCCAAGGCCGTCGAACGGTGGCTCGTCGCAAATAGCGACCTTTTTGGCCGCGACGTGTCTGATGCAGAAAAGCAGGCCGCGCGCAAAGACAGTGCCGCGCAGATTGCGCAAGAAATCGACACGACAGAAACCGGGCCAGCACGCCCGATCCAACGGCCATCAGAGGGTTGATTTTTGTCCTTATCCTGCATAGGTACCGCGCGGAGTGAAATCGGGGCGGCGTAAGCCCCACAAATTGAAGGGCGCCTTTCGAGATGGCAAAAGAGAAGTTTGAACGTACGAAACCGCACGTAAACATTGGCACGATTGGTCACGTTGACCATGGTAAGACGACGCTGACGGCGGCGATTACGAAGTATTTTGGCGACTTCAAGGCGTATGACCAGATTGA
>JBCCDV010000008.1:0-186861 GCA_039030615.1 Pseudomonadota bacterium
AACGTCCAATCCATCATGCAAATGCACGTCGATCTCGCGCATCAGCTTTAACGCATCTTCATCAGAATACCGCTTCCGAGCCATCTGCCATCCCTTCTGTGACACCAAAATAGTGGCACAGTTTTACGGGGCTAAGACAGTCTCCCTATTCTAATGGAAGGCTGCCTTAGTTTGCTGTAGTATATTTTATAGCTACTTTCGGTTAATCTGTATTTTGGATCTCATAGTTAATTATCCAATCGTAAACCTTATTCTTTTTTTGAGTGCTTCCTACTTTGAAGCCAAAAAACATAAAAAAATTGGTAGATTGAAAGACAATTCTCCGAAAATTCGACCTTCTTCTAGGTTGCAAGAAGAAGATCTTCTTTTGGCAGAAGCGCCCGTACTTTTTTAAGAGCAGGGTAGAATTTACTATCCGCGACAAGTTCTTGAGTTACATGAAGTATATCTAGACTCTCACTGTCAATCAGTGCTTCTTTTAGCTGCGATATCCCACCTAGAACTTGTTGGCGACCTTCAGATTCTTCTACGTTCCCAGAGAGTATCAGTTGTAGAATATAGCAAACCCTTCTTACCGGAGTCTTCGCCTCGGACGGATGAAGGGCATCCCTTAGTCTTAGAATATTAGCGTCTTTGGTCAGTATACTTAGCCGAGTGCGACGGTCCCCATTCTCAACGACAACGCCATTGATAAGTACGCGTTCCTTGGGACCTAATTTTAGTACAAGCCCGCCCATTAGGTAATATTCCCCTTTAGACCGCGCAGTACCGCCATGTTAATGTCGACTAATGCATCAATTTTTGCATCGTGAACTAGAATCTTCTGTGTCATATACGATGTAAACTCAAATAGGTAAAAGAGGTTTGCTCTTAGTTCTTCAGGGTACGAGTTTTCAGAATCGGCAACTGAAGTTGCGATAACTCCCCACATACGCCTATTTCTATCAAGTGCTTCTACAGATTTTTGATAGGTGACGTTACTTTCGCTTGCTGCCTTCAACTGTGCAGTAACTGAGGCGATTACGTCGTACTCTAGTGATTTGTCAGATTTTGTTGTTCTCGCTAAGTCAAAGTAGGCAGAACTCGTTTGTTGGATAGATGGCAATGGAGGCTTCTCCTCAAAGGCTTAAGTGGCGAGGCGCGTTGTGCGCCTCGCCAAAGTATACTAGCGGAACAGCGAAAGAATGCTTTGCGGCGCCTGATTGGCAATAGATAGAGCCTGCACACCGAGCTGTTGTTGAACCTGCAGTGCCTGCAATCTCGCGGAAGCCTCTTCCATATCGGCATCAACCAATGAACCGATACCAGATTTCAGCGAGTCGCTTAGTTTTCCAACGAACTCAGACTGAATCTCGATACGACCTTGTGCCGAACCAAATTCGGAAGCACCATCGATCGAGTTTTGGATTAGGATCTCGATATTGGCAAGTGCAGCATCTGCGCCAGCGTTCGATGTAACATCAATTGCGTCGAGACCAAACAAACCACCTGATGCCTCGCCACCCGCTGCACCGACCGCGGTAAACGTGCTAATTGCAGTTGCGCTGTCATTGTCAACTTTTAACACTTGGGCGCCATTCAAGTCAGTGGTAACTTGCGTCGTTACACCACTGATTTCGGCCGCATCAATCGCTGCTTTCAACCCGTTTGCGACATCTTCAAAGGTCTCGTTCTTGCCTGCAATATAGGTAGCGACCGTCGATCCTAATGTCACCCGGTATCCATCGCCTTCATTAACTTGCGCAACTTGTGAGAACGTCACATTTTCGGCACGCTCAGCGATATCGACGGTTGCATCGGTAACAGTCGTCCCAGTGAAGTCTAGCTCAACCGTTTCAAACGCCCGTGTCGATGTTATTTCGAGGTCTGCACCGTTGTCATTTGCAGTTACGCCTTCAAGTCCGAGTGCATTGATTGCAGCAGCGATTTGAGTGACAGCTGCGTCCTGGTTAACAGCGCCAAAATCTGCACCTGTAAAGGAAAGTGTCGAACCTGCGACAGTGATTTGGAAGGAGTCGCCAGACATGTCCGCGTCAGTACCAAAGGTAATACTTTCAGTATTTCCAACATTCGAAACGGCGCCAGCGGAGGCGATTGAGTTTGGAGAGAGCGCCGTACCTGTACCGTACGTGCCAGAGCTCGTTGAGAGGTCTTGTCGTGCAATTGTAATGTTTGCCGCTTGGACCTGACCGTTTTCTTGACGATCCAGGGATGACAGAATGTTCACATCTTCTGTGCCCGAGAGCAGATTTAGACCGTTGAATTGGGCCGCGCTAACGACAGAATTGATCTGCGATGTCAGGGCGCCAATGTCTGTCTGAATCTTCGAGCGATCAACATTCTCTTCTTGAGATGCAACGATTTTACCTTTGATCTCAGTAAGAAGGTCTGTGACCGTTTCAGCACCTTGCCGCGCGACGGCAATCGTGGACTGGCCGAGAGAAAGGCTTTCAGAAATTGCGGCAAAACCTTCGACGTCGGACTCCATTACTTTGGAGATTGCCCAAATAGCAGAGTTATCCTTGGCTGACCCGACCGATTTACCAGTTGAGATTTCGGACTGCACCTGGCCCAAATTTGAATTAATGCTTTTCAGCGTTTGAAGCGCGACCATGGCGCTGTTATTTGTCAGAATACTAGACATAGTTCTTTCCTTTGTTCATTGGCACTTTCGATACCAGAGTTTTCCCGCTATGCGGTATTATGTCGTTCTGACGCTTTGCAGACGGATGTGCCGCAAACCAATTACTTTGGTCCGTTATTCAATGATGCTCTTTCCCTAATGCATTGCTAATTTAGCCATCAAAGCCAGATTGCATTTTAAATAGTTTTTAGGCCTTCATCGATACTTTCGGGGCGGATACAGTTGTCGTTTTTACAAGCCCATCATCCCCGTATGTTTCCAGGTTTCCAATGACGCGGCGAATCTCTGAAATTCTTTCTATGCCAGCCTTTATCCCCATAGTAGCGGCCTCATAGAGTTTTTGATTTTCAGAAATTCTATCCTTAATTCTAGCTACTTCCTTTGATGAGGCGCGTTCAGAAAGCGCGCTCATTTTCTCGAAAGCGGCCTGTTTCGACTGAATAAAGTCTTCAAAGTTTTCAAAGGCGCCATTTAACAGGAGGTCTCGTTCCTTTTCCAAAGTATCGTCGACTAGATCAATTATTTGTTGGTCATTTTTATTCATTTGTGTGGTCCACCATTGATTTGAATATTTTCTCGGCAAGTCCTACGCCGCCACTTTTTGCGAGAGCTTGTGCTTGATGGTTCACCAGGAGAGACGCGAATTGATCTTCGCCTACTCCGCCGCCAAAACCTTCTATTGGCTGCCCAAACCCAGCCTGTTTAAGCATTTCCGCTAAGAAAACGGCTTCGAGCTTTTGCGCTGCCTGCCACATTCTCTCGTTCTGAGATGATGTTGGCGCAATGGACGACGAAACTAGTGAGACATACATTTCGATTACTCAAATTTTTTGCATTTGCCCTGTCTTAGACCGGTAGTCGTAAAGAATCGGTAATGAGTTTCGTTCAAAACACGATTCAGCCTAGGAGAAACCAGAGCATGAACGTTATCGACCAGCTGTCAGGAGCGCGTCCGACCTCCACGCATGCCAGCAAACAAAAAGAACCGAACCAGAAGCCGTTGCGCGATGAGAGCTTCGCCGATGAGTTTTCTCGGTTACCCGCGTCGAAAACCAATCAAGAAGTGCCCGGGGATGCCCGAGATATAGCTGTGGCGCGCAAGCCTGTGACAGTCGAGAGCGACAAAGAAAATCAGAAAGTTGATACGGACGAAACGAAGTCAGAAATATCGTTCGCCGTACTGGCGCCCGAGGTCGAACCCAAAGATTCTGCTGTGATCGAGGTGGATTCAAAATCGAGCGACCTAGTGTCTGTCGTTCAGGGAAGAGAGCCCACTTTGGGTCTTGATAAGCCGCTGAACGTGGATGAACGGCTTCAATCCAGGG
Organism: Pseudomonadota bacterium; assembly: GCA_039030615.1. GTDB lineage: Bacteria > Pseudomonadota > Alphaproteobacteria > Rhodobacterales > Rhodobacteraceae > Litoreibacter. The sequence continues at coordinate 3,970 of JBCCDV010000008.1, forward strand.
CTGACGTTTCTGAAATGGAAAACGTTCGCATGCCGCAAGACAGCGAAAGAGCTGTACTATCAAAACCAATGATCGTGCAAAATAGCTTGAGCGGCCAAGAAAAGATGGTCGTTATGAGCGGCGATGGCACGGACGCGTCCTCGACTAAGGTATCGGAATCTGATCCCTCAAAACCCGTGGTTGCTGTTAAAGGCGACGTGGCAGAGCCTCCAGCTCACTCCGATCTCGTAGTGAGTGAGAAAGGTCTTTCAAAGGTTTCGGGAGCAAGGTCTCAAACTGAAAACCTGGTGTCCAATGAAGGTGAAATCCGGGTTGCGAGAACGGATGGGGCTGTGGAAACGACGGCTGACAGATCAAATGCAACGCGCGAGCAACATCGGTCGTCGGGTGGGGTAAAGCCTCAAGGTGAGTTGCAATTCGCGGGTGACACTAAAAGCGGCCATTCTCAGATTGAACCGGACAAGACGAAGTTGTCTCCCGAAGTGAAAAGCGAGCCACAAAATACGTTGCAAGCAATGGCAGAAAAGGTGAACGCGGACGGTCAAGCGAAGCTGGCGGCATCTGGCCTGGTTTCGGGTCTTGTCGATAAGGGGCTTAACAATCTCGATGCTCAGGCCGATGACCCATTGGCCCTATCACGTGGTTGGGACCGTGTGTCCGCAATGACGGCGCCCAAAGCGTCGCAAACGGGTCTTGCCACGCAAACCCTGCCGACGCAGTCCATCAACCAAGCAATTGCTATTGCGATTGAAGCTAAATCAAGTGGGACGGGACCAAGTACCATCGAATTGATGCTGGAACCGCAAGAGCTTGGGCGCCTCCGAATTACCCTTACAACGCGTGAGACGGGCTTGTTTGTCATGCTGAGTGCTGAACGCGGGGAAACATTGGAAATGCTGCGCCGAAACTCCGATGATCTACAAGCCAATCTTGATACGCTCGATATTGGCGGCGCTCAGATTGGATTCGAACATCAGCCTGAAACTTCAAATTGGGCAGATGACAATGAACTCTTGGAAGACGAGCAGACGTTATTTTCGGCACCTCTCATTGAACGTCAAACGGTACACCTACCCGTTTTAGATGATCGCCTTGATATTCGGCTCTAGGAAGGAAAACGCATGGATATTTCTGCCACGCAGCCAAGCTCACCAGCGACGGTTCCCTCATCAACAAATGCGACGACTGAGCTAAGTTCAGACTTCGAAACATTTTTGGTGATGCTGACTGCTCAGATGAAAAATCAAGACCCTCTCAACCCTCTGGATTCACAAGACTTTGCAACCCAACTCGCAACGTTTTCAAGCGTTGAACAACAAGTAAAGACCAATGATCTGCTAGAGGCTTTGGGAAGCAAATTCACTGCATCTCAGCTTGGCGAAATGGCGTCTTGGGTTGGAATGGAAGCCAGAATGGCAATACCGCGTCAGTTTGACGGGGAACCAATTGAAATTGTTCCGAACCCGCCTGTCATAGCCGACAAAACCGAGTTGGTTGTCTGGAACGATTTGGGCGTCGAGGTGCAAAGGATCAACATTCCGGTCAGCGACGAAAGCTATTTTTGGGACGGAAAAGATGCAGATAGCGATGCTTTCCCAAACGGCGAATATAGTTTTGGCGTCGTCGCTTATAACGACGGCGAGCAAATTGATGAAATGGTTCCAGAAGTGTTTGTTGAAATAAAAGAGGTTCGGACGCTCAATGGCGAAACGCTTATCTCTCTCAAAGGCGGTGAGCTCTATCCGACAGATTTGGTACTCGGGCTACGGCCGCCAGGGTCAGGTGCTTAGCCATAGAAAGACCAACAGGATTTGCAGTGCAATAACGGTACCCAAACCGATTGGGACCCAACTCGGTAGGGGAGCTTTCGCCGGTGGTTTTACGCCTGTTTCGCCTTTCAAAAAAGATTCTACGATTTGCGGAAGCTTTGGCCCAAACCGACTAAGAACGATCGCTGTTTTTGCGATGTCTTTGAGCGCTGCTGCGGGGCCAATGCTTTGTCGGATATAGTCTTCGACAACCGGCTGCGCGACCTCCCAAATGTTGATCTGAGGATGCATCGAACGGGCTACGCCTTCGACAACGACCATCGTGCGTTGTAGCAAAATCAACTCGGTTCGGGTTTCCATGCCGAAGCGCTCAGTGACCTCAAACAGATAGCTCAACAAACGACCCATCGAGATTTGAGAGGCGTCCATACCAAAAATTGGTTCGCCCACAGCACGCAGCGCCTGGGCAAACGCATCAACGTCGCGATCCGCCGGGACATAACCCGCTTCGAAATGCACCTCGGCAACACGGCGGTAGTCTTTTCGGATAAAACCGATGAGAATTTCGGCGTAGACCCTTCGAGTATACTCGTCGATCCGCCCCATGATCCCGAAATCATAGGCAATAATGTCACCGCTCGCGCTGACTTTCAAATTCCCCTGATGCATGTCGGCGTGAAAGTAGCCGTCGTTCAACGCATGGCGCAAAAAGAGCTGTAAGACGCGAATGCCCAGGGCCTCTCGATCATGGCCGGCTGCGTCAATCGCCGCTGTATCGCCAAAAGCGAGCCCTTCGGCCCAATCCATGACCATCACGTCTTTAGCTGATAGGTTAAAATCGGCTTTTGGGACGACAAAGCCCTCGTCGTTTCCGGCGATGGCTGCGTATTCACCCGCGGCAGCGGCCTCGAGCCGAAGGTCAAGCTCCCCCTGCACAGTGGCATCAAAATGTGCAATCACCTGACTTGGTCGCAGCCTGCGTGATGAAGGGGAGAAGAATTCGATAAAAGACGCCGCGAAATAGAAAGCGTCGATGTCTTTGCGAAACGCACGGTCAATGCCGGGACGCAGGACCTTCACGGCGACCTCACGACCAGTGTCTGCCAATCTGGCATGATGTACCTGAGCGATGGACGCCGCCGCGACTGGTTCAGAAAACTCAGAGAACAAGGTTTCAACGGGTTTTCCGAGCGCGCGCTCGACCGCCTCTTTTGCGATATCGCGGTCAAAGGGAGGAAGCCGATCTTGCAAAACACGCAATTGTTGCGCCATCTCGTTGCCGACAACGTCAGGTCGTGTCGACAGGACTTGCCCAAATTTTACATAGGCCGGGCCCAGAGCCGTAATCGCGCGTGTTGCGGGCGGCATCGAGGGATCGCCGCGAAGCCCCAGCCACTGAAATGGCCAAACCAGCATGCGCGCTGCAACGCGCAGGCTGCGTGGCGCGTCAAACGCATCAAGAACGAGCACCATGGCCCCCGTGCGCTCCAACGTCGCGCCGGTTCGCACAAGTCGCCAGATATTTATCGGTCCGCGCACTTAGATCTTCCAGCCGCAATGCAGGGCGGCGATGCCAAAACTCATGTTGCGAAAGCTCACATTCTCAAAACCGGCGGCGCTGATCATCTCCGCAAACCGTTCCTGGTCGGGGAATTTTCGAATTGATTCCACCAAATACTGGTAGCTGTCGCGATCGCCTGCGATGGCCTTTCCCATGGCCGGGATCACATTGAACGAATAGAGTTCGTAAGCTTTCTGCATCGCTGGATTTGGCAATTGCGAGAATTCGAGCACCATCAAGCGCCCGCCTGGACGCAAAACACGGAACGCCTCTGACAATGCGTCCTCAATGCGGGTCACGTTCCTGATCCCGAAACTGATCGTGTAGACGTCGAAGCTGTTGTCTTCAAACGGCAACGCCATGGCGTCGCCGACAATCCAATCAAGCTGTTCCGACAACGCTTCGGCTTCGGCGCGTTTGCGCCCTTCGATCAACATGTTTTCTGTCATGTCGAGCACGACAGCCTCTGCATGACCTGCGCGGCGCAAAAACCGAAACGCGATGTCACCTGTCCCGCCCGCAACATCCAGCAGCCGTTGACCCGAGCGCGGCGCGAGCCAATCCATCATGGCGTCTTTCCACAGCCGGTGGATGCCAACCGACATAACGTCATTCATGATGTCATATTTTGACGCCACGTTCGTGAACACGCCATGCACCATTCCGGCTTTGGCGTCCTCGGGGACTGTTTGGCTCCCGAAATGCGTTGTTTTTGCAGACTTGTCCGTCATCATACCTTGCAACCCAATTGCTCTGCCCTTCCTTATAGGGTCGCGGGTGGCAAGGACAATGCGACCAATCAAACACGAGGGAGCGTTTTGTGCCTGAGTTGCCAGAAGTCGAAACCGTGCGGCGTGGGTTGCTCCCGTCAATGGAAGGCGCACGGATTGAGCGGGCGGATGTTCGCAGGCCAGATCTGCGCTGGCCCTTCCCCGACAATATGGCCGCACGGCTCACCGGCCAAACCGTGTTATCCCTTCGGAGGCGATCCAAGTATATTCTCGCTGATTTGAGCTCTGGTGAGACGCTGTTGATTCATTTGGGTATGTCCGGCCGGATGCTTATCGAAGGGGCCGGGACCGCGAACTTCTATTCAGGGACGTCTACGCCTGGCAAGCATGACCATGTCATCCTGCATATGGCGCATGGGGCAACGATCACTTTCAACGACGCGCGCCGGTTCGGGGCTATGGATCTCATTCCTTCCGATAGGCTTGAAGGGCATTGGCTGCTGAAAAAACTGGGGCCTGAACCCTTTGCCAACGCCTTCAATGAGGCCTACCTTGCAGATCGTCTCAAGGGTCGCAACTCGCCGATCAAGTCGGCTTTGTTGGACCAGCGGATCGTCGCGGGGCTGGGCAATATATATGTTTGCGAAGTGCTCTATCGCACGGGCATATCGCCAAAACGCAAAGCTGGTCAGATCAGCGCGGCGCGGGTTGGAAAACTTGTCCCTGCAATTCGTGCTGTGCTGGAAGAGGCGATCGAGGCGGGCGGATCGTCACTCAGAGACCATCGCCAAACGAGCGGTGAGCTGGGCTATTTTCAGCATTCATTTGCGGTCTATGATCGGGAGGGCGGCACCTGCCGAACGCCCGATTGCAAGGGCCACATCGCACGAATTGTTCAATCTGGCCGATCTTCATTTTATTGCCCATCGTGCCAAAGATGATTTGACCTAACTATCGGGACTGATAGGTCTGGGGGCCGAAGCTCTTAAGGGAGGGACCCGCACATGGCATTCAAGACAATCATTGTCGAATTCGAAGATCACGTGACCACGATTTCGCTCAATCGGCCCGACGCTTTGAACGCGTTAAATGCAGAGCTCTTGACTGAACTCTCCACCGCCGTCGCTGAAGCAGAAGCCAATGAAAAAGTGCGTTGTATGATCATTACCGGGTCGGACAAAGCCTTCGCGGCGGGTGCTGATATTTCCGAAATGCAAGACCTTGGCTTCGTCGATGTTTTTGCCAAAAACCTCTTTGTGGACGAAGCCGCCGTCATCAGTCGAGCCCGCAAACCAATCATCGCAGCCGTGTCTGGATATGCGCTAGGTGGTGGGTGCGAACTTGCGATGATGTGTGATTTCATCATCGCATCTGACACTGCAAAATTCGGACAACCCGAAATCAATCTTGGCGTCATGGCGGGGCTCGGTGGGTCGCAACGACTCACAAAACTTGTTGGCAAGTCCAAGTCGATGGATATGCACCTGACGGGCCGGTTTATGAATGCTGAGGAGGCGGAACGCGCAGGCCTTGTAAGCCGTGTTGTGCCAGCCAAGAATCTGCTTAATGAAGCCAAGGCCGCCGCTGAGAAGATCGTAGAAAAGTCGATGATCGCCACAATGGCTGTCAAAGAGGCCGTCGACCGCAGTTACGAGACGACGTTGCAAGAAGGGCTCCTGTTTGAGCGTCGCCTGTTCCATTCGCTCTTTGCGACAGAGGATCAAAGCGAGGGCATGACCGCATTTGTCGAAAAGCGGGAAGCCAAGTTCCGCGACAAATAGGGAATTTTTTCTCTTTTCATGTGCGCCAACAGCGCTTATACGCCCTCCATCCATGCGCGTGAGGTCCGCCTTGACCAGAATCACCCGGTTCCTGAAACCCGGGGTGGGCCACTTGCGCAGCACGTTTTTATGAGCCCACGAAAGGGAACCGACACATGGCAAATTCGCCACAAGCAAAAAAGCGCGCCCGCCAGAACGAGCGCCGTTTTGAAGTCAACAAAGCACGCCGGTCGCGTATCCGCACGTATCTGCGCCGCGTCGAGGAAGCGATTGCCTCTGGTGACCAAACCGCAGCTGCTGCCGCACTGAAAGAAGCACAGCCCGAACTGATGCGTGGCGTCTCCAAAGGCGTGCTGCACAAAAACACCGCTGCGCGAAAAATGTCTCGTCTGTCTTCGCGGGTGAAGGCGCTGTCGGCATAAACCGACAACGAGATTAAAAAATTCAGACGCGCCCAAATGTGGCGCGTTTTTTTATGGCTCAAGGGGTTAGAGGGCACAGTTCGAAACCCCCACCAGATTCGGGGTGCCCGAGTCTTCAAGTCAAGCGAGAAGATAAGTTGCGACTGACCCTTACCTATCGCTAGTTTCACTGAGCGATTCACTTCGTCTAGGGGGACATTAAACATGAGCACGGGCGTCAGTCCGAGCATTTCGGAGCTGTTGCCAACCGAATGCTGGGACTTGTTAAAGGACGATCCAAAGGCCGTGCTTGTCGATGTCAGGTCAGAAGCTGAATGGAGCTTTGTTGGGACACCTGACCTATCGGAATTGGGACACTCGGTGATCTTTGCCGAATGGGCCTGCTTTCCGGGAATGTCTGCGAATGACCGGTTCGTCGAAGACGTCGAGCAGGCGTTGGATGGTTCTGTGCCATCCGCCGTGCTCTTCCTTTGTCGATCCGGGGTTCGATCCCTTGGTGCAGCTGAGGCAATGCGAAAAGCCTTCATGTCGAGGGGCAAAGCAGTGCCGTGTATCAGCATCGCCGAGGGGTTCGAAGGTGATAAGAATGAGCAAGAGCGCAGGGGGGGCCTCAATGGATGGAAGGCCCGGGGATTGTGTTGGAAGCAATCCTGAAAATTTTTGAGAACGGGTTTGGAATGACTGACGAACAATGGGGACTAACACGCGACGCACTTCGGGAAACGGTGGGCAAGAACAACTACCTGACCTGGATTGAGCCGCTGAAATACACCGGCTGCCGTGACGGCGTGGCCGAGTTTCAGGTAAAGACGCCATTTATGGGGGACTGGGTCTCGCGCAACTTCGGCGATGAGATCAAGCGCCAATGCCTTAAGCAAGGCACGCAGGTTGAGCGACTTATCTTTTCCATCGGCAGTGAGGATGCGAAACCGGCGAAAACCAAAGAGCTTGCAGAAGCACCTGCTCCGATGCCAGCGCCTGCCACAAAATCCATCACTAAAGCCGCCACCGAAATGCCCGGCGCGCCCCTCGACCGACGCTTCACATTCGACCGGTTCGTTGTCGGCAAGCCCAACGAACTGGCCCATGCCGCCTCCCGGCGTGTGGCTGAAGGCGGCCCTGTCACTTTCAACCCGCTCTTTTTGTATGGTGGCGTGGGCTTGGGCAAAACCCACCTGATGCACGCCATCGCGTGGGAGCTTCAAACCCGCTCCCCAGAGCTGCGCGTGGTCTACCTATCCGCCGAGCAATTCATGTATCGCTTCATTCAGGCCCTGCGTGACAAGCAGATGATGGATTTCAAAGAGCTGTTTCGCTCCGTCGACGTTCTTATGGTCGATGATGTGCAGTTCATCTCCGGCAAAGACTCGACGCAGGATGAATTCTTCCACACGTTCAACGCGCTGGTGGACCAAGGAAAACAGGTCATCATCTCCGCTGACCGCGCGCCGGGCGAGATCGACGGGCTTGAGGAAAGAATCAAATCGCGCCTGCAATGGGGTCTTGTGGTTGACCTGCATCCCACCGACTATGAACTTCGCCTCGGCATTCTTCAGCAAAAGGTCGAAAACTACCGCGCCCAGTATCAGGAGCTGAAGATCTCCGACGGCGTGCTCGAATTTCTGGCGCATCGTATTTCGAACAATGTTCGCGTGCTTGAAGGCGCCTTGACCCGGCTCTTTGCCTTCGCCTCGCTGGTGGGGCGTGAAATCACGCTGGATATGGCGCAGGAAAGCCTTGCCGATATTCTGCGTCAGTCGGACCGAAAGGTCACGATGGACGAAATCATGCGTAAGACTTGTGACTATTATAATGTCCGCATGTCCGACATGATGTCACCCAAACGGTCCCGCAACATCGCGCGGCCACGCCAGATGGCAATGTGGCTGTCCAAGCATTTGACACAGCGCTCCTACCCAGAGATCGGCAAACGGTTCGGAAATCGCGACCACACGACGGTGATCCATGCCGTGCGCAAGATCGAAGAATTGAAGGCGCAAGACAGCCAGATAGCCGAGGACGCAGAGCTTTTGCGCCGCATGCTCGAGGCTTGAGGAAGGCTTGACCTTCCCGCGCTTACAGCGGACATTCTAAATAACAATTGCACTTGCGGGCGGAGAGGGTACCTTCTCCGCCCCAACTGTCTAAAACGCGACCGCCTAAAAAGGGATACGCCCCCGATGAAAATCAGTGTCGAACGCAGTGTCTTGCTGAAAGCCGTGGGCCAGGCCCAATCCGTTGTGGAGCGCCGGAACACGATCCCAATCCTAGCCAATGTCCTGATTGAGGCCGAGGGCGACACCGTTTCCTTCCGTGCGACTGACCTCGATATCGAAGTGGTCGACAAAGCCCCCGCCCAGGTGGAACGCGCGGGTGCAACGACGGTCTCAGCCACCACCTTGCACGAGATCGTGCGCAAGCTTCCCGACGGCGCGCTTGTTTCGCTCTCAGATGACGGCGCATCTGGCCGTTTGACGGTCGAGGCGGGCCGCTCCAATTTCTCACTGGCGACCCTGCCCAAGGAAGATTTTCCGGTCATGGCGTCTTCCGAATACGAGTCTAACTTCTCGGCCAACGCCCCCGTGCTACGCCGCCTTTTCGACAAGTCGAAATTTGCGATTTCTACCGAGGAAACAAGATATTACCTCAACGGTGTCTATATGCATGTCGCCGATAGCGAGGGCGGAAAAGCTCTGCGTTGTGTTGCCACAGATGGCCATCGCCTTGCCCGTATTGATGCTGATCTGCCGCCTGAGGCCGCAAATATGCCCGGCGTGATCGTGCCCCGCAAAACTGTGGCCGAGCTGCGCAAACTCCTCGATGATGACGAGATGCAAATTGCCGTCTCCGTCTCCGAAACCAAGGTCCGTTTCGCAACGCCCGACATCACGCTCACCTCCAAAGTCATCGACGGCACCTTCCCCGACTACACGCGGGTTATCCCGCAAGGAAACACTCGTAAGCTTGAGGTGGATGCCTCCGAATTCGCCCAGGCCGTCGACCGTGTTTCCACCGTATCCTCCGAACGCTCGCGCGCGGTCAAACTCGCCTTGGAGGAAGACCGCCTGACGCTGTCGGTCAATGCCCCCGATTCCGGTGCTGCTGAGGAAGAGCTCGCTGTCGCGTACGGTGACGAACGTCTCGAGATCGGCTTCAATGCGAAATACCTGCTCGAAATCGCGGGCCAGGTGGACCGTGAGAACGCTGTATTCATGTTCAACTCTGCGGGCGATCCGACGCTGATGCGTGAAGGCAATGACCAATCCGCCGTCTATGTCGTGATGCCAATGCGGGTCTGACGCCGCCCTGATGGCGGATCTCTACCTCTCCGAGTTGACACTCTCCCATTTCCGGTCGCATCAAAGCGTCCAGATCGTTTGCGATGGCAGGCCAATTGCGATCTATGGCGCGAATGGCGCTGGCAAGACCAACATCCTTGAAGCGGTTTCCATGCTGTCGCCGGGTCGCGGTCTCCGCCGCGCCAAATCTGATGAAATCGCCCGCGCGCCCGCGCGGCTCGGCTGGAAGGTGGCTGGCGTCTTGCGGTCCTTGGGCCAAATTCATGAGCTGGAGACCCGCGCTGAACACGGCCAAAACCGCGCCGTTACCATCGATGGCAAATCCGCCGCTCAAATAACGCTTGGTCGCATCGCCCGCGTCGTCTGGCTCATCCCAGCCATGGATCGTCTCTGGATCGAGGGGGCGGAGGGGCGCAGGCGCTTCTTTGACCGCATGACCCTTAGCTTTGAGCCGACCCATGCGGAGGCCACCGTCGCCTATGAAAAAGCTATGCGTGAACGCAACCGGCTCCTGAAAGACATGGTGCGCGACGCGATGTGGTACAAGGCTCTCGAAGACCAGATGGCAGAGGCGGGTTATGCCATCATCACCAATCGCGCTGCCTGCATCAAGCGCCTGCAAGAGGCGATGAACGCAGCGGAGACCTCATTCCCGACCGCAGAACTTTCCATCGACGGTGACCTGATAGACAGCAAAGAGGCGCTTCTCGATGCGCTTGAGCGTTCCCGCCCCAACGATCTTCGCGCTGGCCGCACGCTGATCGGCCCGCACCGCGCCGATATGAATGTGCTCTACACCACGAAAGATGTGGAGGCGAAGCAATGCTCCACTGGCGAGCAGAAAGCGCTTCTGATCTCTCTCATCCTCGCAAATGCCCGCGCGCTGTCGCAAGATTTCGGCGCGGCTCCCATCATCCTGCTCGACGAGGTCGCCGCTCATCTCGACGCCACCCGCCGGGCAGCCCTCTACGATGAAATTTGTGCCTCTGGCTCCCAAGCCTGGATGACGGGCACCGGCCCCGAACTGTTCGAAGAACTGGGTACCCGCGCCCAGCATATCGAGGTGACGGAAGATGGTGGCGTCTCACACCTAACGATCCGCTGAAGCCCCGCCTTGTTAAGAGTTGATTTAGAAATCGGCCCTTCGAATTCTGTACAAAATGGGATAGCGGGTTCTGGGAGTTACCCCAATTTGTACAAAACATGACAATCACACCATTTGAGCTGCTTTTCTACGCGGGCGGCTTGTTCATCCTCTTCCTGACGCCAGGGCCGGTTTGGGTCGCCCTTCTTGCGCGCGCGATGTCGGGCGGTTTTCAGGCGGCATGGCCTTTGGCGGTCGGCGTCGTGGTCGGCGATGTGCTCTGGCCGCTGGTGGCAATCCTGGGTGTCACATGGCTTGTTGATCAAGTGTCGTGGTTCATGGAGGTGCTGCGTTGGGTCGCCGTTGCGATGTTTGTCGTAATGGGTATCCTTCTGATTAGAAACGCCGAAAAGACCCTTTCAGAGAACTCGCGGCTTACACGCCCTGGTATGTGGGCGGGCTTTGCGGCCGGGCTCGTTGTCATCCTCGCCAACCCAAAAGCAGTGCTTTTTTACATGGGCGTGCTACCCGGGTTTTTCGACCTGACCCAAGTCACTCCACTCGACATCGCGGCCATCTGCGCTTTGAGTTTTTTGGTGCCACTTTTGGGAAACCTTGCACTGGCTCTTTCCGTAGATCGGGTGCGCTCAGTTCTGAAGTCCCCTAAAGCACTGAAAAGAATAAACATTATTTCTGGGGTTTTGCTCATTGGCGTTGGCTTGGCTATTGCTCTCGGCGTCTAGTCTGAACAGAGGCTTATCGAGTGGCTACAACCACAATATATTGCGTCATTTGCGTGACAACCCGCTGAAAAAAGGCTATATTTCGGGCAACTAAGATGGGAAAGACCACATGTCCGAAGAAGACCTCAACCCCGAAGAATATGGCGCAGATTCTATTAAAGTTCTCAAGGGGTTAGAGGCGGTTCGCAAGCGCCCCGGCATGTATATCGGTGATACCGATGACGGCTCCGGATTGCACCATATGGTCTACGAGGTTGTCGACAACGGAATTGACGAGGCTTTGGCCGGACATGCCGACGCGGTAAACGTTAAAATCCACGCTGATGGCTCTGTTTCGGTCAGCGATAACGGTCGCGGTATTCCGGTTGGTATTCACGAAGAAGAAGGCGTCTCGGCGGCGGAAGTCATCATGACCCAGCTTCATGCTGGCGGTAAGTTTGACAGCAATTCCTATAAGGTTTCCGGTGGCTTGCACGGTGTGGGCGTTTCCGTCGTGAACGCCTTGTCAAACTGGCTTGAGCTGCGCATTTGGCGCGAAGGCAAAGAACACGTTGCGCGTTTTGAGCACGGCGACACTGTTAAGCATTTGGAGGTCGTAGGCCCGACCGAGCAAACCGGAACCGAGGTCCGCTTCATGGCCTCACTGGAAACGTTCTCAAACCGCGATTTCGTATTCGATACGCTCGAAAAGCGCCTCCGTGAGTTGGCTTTCTTGAACTCCGGCGTGCGCATTATTCTTGAAGATGAACGCCCGGCCGAAAAGCTTCGCAGCGAGCTGTTTTACGAGGGTGGCGTTAAGGAATTCGTCAAATATATTGACCGCTCCAAATCTGCGATGATGCCAGAACCGATCTATGTTGTTGGAGAGAAAGACGAAATCGGCGTCGAAGTCGCGATGTGGTGGAATGACAGCTACCACGAAACCGTATTGCCCTTTACCAATAACATCCCCCAACGCGACGGCGGCACGCATATGGCAGGCTTCCGCGGGGCGCTAACACGCACGATCAACAGCTACGCGCAGACCACTGGTATCGCGAAGAAGGAGAAGGTCTCCTTCACCGGTGACGACGCGCGCGAAGGGCTGACATGCGTGTTGTCGGTGAAAGTGCCCGACCCGAAATTTTCCAGCCAAACCAAAGACAAATTGGTCTCTTCCGAGGTCCGCCCCGCGGTTGAAAGCCTGATGAACGAAAAGCTGGCCGAATGGTTCGAAGAGAACCCCAATGAAGCCCGCATTATCGTTACTAAGATCATCGAAGCCGCCCATGCACGTGAGGCAGCTCGCAAGGCACGGGAGCTGACCCGGCGAAAGACAGCGATGGACGTGAATTTCCTCGCCGGAAAGCTTAAGGATTGCTCCGAAAAGGATCCATCCAAGACCGAAGTCTTTCTCGTGGAGGGTGATAGCGCCGGTGGGTCCGCGCAGACTGGTCGGGACAGGCAAACCCAAGCTGTGCTGCCGCTTCGTGGGAAAATCCTCAACGTTGAACGCGCGCGATTTGACCGGATGCTCGGCAGCCAAGAGATCGGCAACCTAGTGATGGCGCTTGGCACTGGGATCGGGCGCGATGAGTTCGACATCTCCAAGTTGCGTTACCACAAGATTGTCATCATGACTGATGCGGACGTGGATGGCGCGCATATTCGGACGTTGCTTTTGACCTTCTTCTACCGGCAGATGCCCGAGCTGATTGAAAGCGGGCATCTCTACATCGCGCAGCCACCACTTTACAAGGTGAGCCGTGGCCGCTCGGAGGTCTATATTAAAGATCAGTCAGGGCTTGAGGATTATCTGATCGATCAAGGCGTCGACGGTGCGATGTTGAAGCTGGAATCCGGCGAAGAAATCATCGGTGAGGACCTGCGCCGCGTGATTGATGAGGCCCGCACGGTACGGCGTATCCTGGACGCGTTCCCGACCCATTACCCGCGCCATATACTAGAGCAATCTGCCATCGCTGGGGCGTTTGACGGCGCGAAGCTTGAAGCGGACTTGCAGGGCGTGGCTGATACAGTTGCGAAACGGTTGGACCTGATTGCGCTGGAATATGAGCGGGGCTGGCAGGGGCGGCCGACCCAGGACAAGGGGATCCGCTTGTGGCGCGTGCTGCGGGGCGTGGAAGAGGTGCGTATCCTTGATGGCGGCGTGCTGCGGTCCGGGGAGGCGCGACGGTTGGGGCAGATGACACCTTCGCTGCAGGAAACCTATTCCAAGCCGGCGAAACTGGTGCGCAAGGATCGCGAACAGCCTGTCTATGGCCCGATTGACCTGCTTCAATCCATCCTCGAAGAGGGCGAGAAAGGGTTGTCTTTGCAGCGCTACAAAGGGCTCGGAGAGATGAACCCGGATCAATTGTGGGAGACGACGCTCGATCCGGATGCGCGGACCTTGCTGCAGGTGAAGGTCGAAGATATGGCGGAGGCTGATGATATCTTCACGAAGCTGATGGGCGATGTGGTGGAGCCGCGGCGGGAGTTCATCCAGACCAATGCTTTGTCGGTCGAAAACCTCGATTTCTAGCCGCCCCGCATGCGGGGAATCTTGTAAGCCGCTGATCCAAAAGGCTTTCCAGATTTTATTAACCAAATAGAAACCTGTGTCTTAGGGCCCTGAACGCCATGGCAGAGATCGTTGAAACAGATGTGCTGATCGTGGGTGGCGGGCCCGCGGGGCTGGCCGTTTCAGGGGCGCTGAGTGGGATCGATTCAATCCTCGTGCATCAGGATCGCGAGATCGGAAAACCTGTGCGCACGTCGGGCGGGTCGTGGCTGCATGATATGCAGCGGCTCGCGATCCCGGAAGAGATGTATCAACTGATCGACCAACTTGATGTCTACTCAGACACGCGAGAGGTATTGGTCGATATTTGCGACGCGCCAGCGGTCGTCCTAGATGTTACCAAACTGTACCGATGGCTCGCGGAGCGCGCCACGTCGGAGCTGTTTTGCGCCACAAAATTTCTGCACTGCACCAAGGTGGAGGACGGATACCTGTCCACGCTGCGCACGACGGGAGAAGGCGAATGGCAGGTCAAATCGCGCCAGATCATCGATGCATCGGGTTGGCATTGCGCGGTTCTGGACAGTCTCGGGCTGAACACGACGCCTGCGCGTGATGCTGTTGGAATTGAATACGAATATCCCGTTTCTGGCGCCATGATGCATCGCGCTGTACTGTTTTTTGGGGCGTTCGCCCTGACCGGCTATGGTTGGGCTTTTCCGACCAATTACGGGACGATGCGGCTTGGGGTCGGTGTCATTCGGCCCGACAGTGATGCGTCCCCCAAAGATATGATGGCGGCGCTGCTGGCCTCTGACCAACTGGAGCGGATGGAAATTCCACGACCCGAAGGGGAACACGTGAATGCGGGCACGATCCCCTCAATCGCCTATGAAAAACAGCTGGTCTATGGCGACGTGATCCGGGTCGGCGACAGCGCAAATATGGCGACCCCGACATTGGGGGAGGGGATCAGGATTTGCATTGAACAGGGGCGTCTTCTGGGGGAGGCCTTGAGCGCGCGATCCCCCAAAGCGCTGGCCGCTTGGGAACGTCAGGCGGGCCGCAAGCTTGCGCTGAATTACCGGATCGGGTTTTGGATCAATCAAGCCGCCGCGCGGTACACGACACGCAACTGGGAACGCTCCCTGCGCCGGATGGAGCGCCTGCCGGGACATGAACTGATGGCCTATTTTCGGAGCGATTTTACAGCTGGCATGATCGTCCGGCGCGTGTGTCTGCTGGTTTGGCGGAAGATGAAGGACAGGGTCTTTGGGGCATTTCGGTTGTAGCAGCGAGAGGTGCGGCGAATGCCCGCTTTGAGCCCGAAGCGGACAAAACGAAACAATCAACGCGTCTTGAAATTCTAACTTAAAGATAGAACAGTCATTCTTGAAATTTATCGTCTTGAGGATCAAGTTTGTCAGAAGACAATGAGAGCCCCCTAGAAAAGAAAATTAACAGGCTAGGGGAGTCAAAATGGGTAGTGATCGGAATACCAATGTTGGCGGTTTTTGGTGTTTCACTCAAAAGCCTACGAGCTGGAACCACCCTATTCTTCTTCTTTTTGTTGGTTTGGGTTGCAATCGGTGTCACTCGCAGAGTGCTTAGACTCACAGATAAGCTCTACCCTGAAAGCATATCTGCGGCCTTGAAAAAAGAGGTCCAAGGCAGTATTTTCTTCACGCTAATTTGTGTTCTATTTACGATACCTGGCATTATCTTGCGAGGCGACAACGCTTTTTCAGAGTTTGTGGAAGACCATGGAGCTGGCAAAATGAGTTTCATAGACCCGATTTTTGCTTTGGTCTTAGTCGTGGGTGTTTGGACATATACGTTGTATAAAATTACCAAATAATCGGCCAAGACGAACGACAGCTTCGTCCCGCGTTGCCGACTTTAAGCCCAACTTCAGAGCGAGTTTGCCTGACCAAAACCGTCAGATGACCGGTTTGAGCCCACAGCGGACGGACGTGTTTGATGCAAAAGCAACGTCGGAAATGTTGGAATTCAATTAGAGTAGCGTTCTTTCAGCCAGCCCAAAAATGAAACCACCCGTAGGAAAACTAAGATGCTGAAAGATATCCAGCCTATAGTAAGAACCGCTACCGTGCCCGTACTTGGATCATCTGGCGTCAGGAGGTTGCCAAAAAAAATCAACCAAACGAGGCTGCATATGCTGACAATCGCGAGCGTTGATTTCAATCTGGTCATCCGCCAAACTTTAATAAGTTCTGAGTATTGGAACAAGGACAACAACGGTCACTTTATCCCGCGAAGCCGACGTCGGGCCCAAACCCTCCACTTTGTGTACCCCAACCGACCCTGGCACCGTGCCGTGCCCAAGGTCCGGTTTGAGCCCAATGTCACCGATGCTGCATTATTGACCAGTGTCCGCTATGCTTTATGCGACATGCATTACTTCCTGAACATTTGCTTGCGAGATAAACCTTGAAATACTTACCTGGATACATCGCCCTAACGATAGCGATAGCTTTGGCCATCGGTCTTCTGAGCGCCAACCAACCTAATGAAAACCTCAACGGACTACTGGTTGAGGCCACGGGCGTCTTCTTTGAGATTTTTCTAATCATTCTTGTAATCGATCAGCTTCAGGGTCTGCGAGAAAGACTGCGCTGGAAAACTCAACACGCCTTACTCGCAAAAACATCAGCACGCGCATTTGTGGACTTAGTGCGATACAACTTTGTCTTTACTGCGCCGGAAGCACCTGATGCAATTCGTGCTACGGAATTTCGTGACATTCTTAGATTCTCCCTTACTGACCTCAGGAGTCAAATCGAAAGCTTCTCGGCATCCCTGCCAATTGAAGATCAGGACCAAGTGAGGTCCATTGAACGCTCGCTGAATTATGTTCGGCGCAACTTCCACTCCATTGAGTCGATGCAAGCTAAGAATGTCAAAGAAGCACGGCAGGTCATTTACTATGAGAACTATTCATTTATGTTAGAGCATGAGAACTGGAAGTGTCTTAAGTTGATTGCTGAAACACTCGACAAATACATGGAGGAGTCCTCCTCGAAGGCAGATAGAGAATTCCGTGAAGCAGTGAATTGCTTTTTAAGAGACCTCGACAAAGAAGAGCAATCGAAGCCTCTTGATGTCAGTAATTTCTACAATTCCAGGTGGCGGCTTCAAGATGAACTCTCGAATAAGTTCTCGTTGCCATACGTCCTCTTGGACCGTGATGAGCGAACAAGTATGGCTTATGCTGTTTTGGACATTCACTTGCTAAAGAGAATCCAGCCATAGCTGGTCAGACTCTAGACCACCTGCGCTTAAGCGGACGTTAGTTCGTTGTACGTGAAAGGCGGCTCCGTCCCGCAAAGCTGCTATTGGCTAAGGGGCCTCCTTTTAGCGCTTCGAATGTGTTCGGCTCACCACATGGTTTTTGCTGCGCGTGCGCTCCAATTGGCGTCGTATGTGGCGCCGTCAAAGCCTGATTTCATTTCCGCGAGCATGTCGCCTACGGTTGGCAGGCCGGCGCTTTCATCTTCACCGGCCCAGATGCGGGCGCGGATCAGGGCGCGGGCGCATTGGCTGTAGATTTCAGCGATTTTGATTACGACGACAGAGCGGGGGTGGCGATTGTTTTGTTCGAAGGATGACAGCAATTTTGCATCTGTTGTCACCCGCGCGGTGCCATTGACCCGCACCACGTTATGAGAGCCCGGCACCATGAACATCAGGGACACGCGCCCATCCACGACGATATTACGCAGCGAATCCATGCGGTTATTGCCGCGCCAGTCGGGCATGGCGAGCGTGTGCTGGTCGAGCTCCCGCACCACGGGGCCGTCATCGCCGCGCGGGCTGCCATCGGTGCCCTCTGGGCCGACGGTGGTGAGGACGCAGAGCCGCGACGCCATGATCCAGGCGCGGTAGCTGGGCGTCATCTGGGTGGCGACTTTGATGATTGAGGCCTCGCCGGGGGTGCCGTAGAGCGCCTCCAAATCCTCGATCCGCTCTACGAACTCCATCAGCTTTGCTCCTGCTCCTTGGGGCGTTCGAACCCGGCCTCGTCGAGCAGCGCCTCGGACGCTGTTTCGACCTCCTGCTCAAGCCTTGCCAGGAACTCCTCTTTTCCGAGCCCTTTGGGGATGACGGGCAAGAAGTCGACCACAGCTGTGCCGGGCGCGCGGTAGATGCCGCGGCGGGGCCAGAAGACGCCGGCGTTTGTGGCGACGGGATAGCACTCCGTGCCCATCTGCTCATAGAGCACCGCGGTGCCGATTTTGTAGGGCCGCTTCACGCCCGGGGCCAGCCGCGTGCCTTGAGAGTAGATGACCAGCTGGCCGGGCAGGCTTTCGCCCTTTTTGACGTCGTCGAGCATCTTGGCTATGGCCTGCCCGCGCTTACCGCGATCGACGGGCACCGAGCCGAGGCGGTAGGCGTATTGCCCCAGGATTGGCGCGTAGAGCAGGATTTTCTTCATGATGAATTTGCCGTGCGGGATGGCGTCATAGATCATGATGATGTCGAGGAAGGATTGGTGCTTGGCCGCGACCAGCACCTGACCTGTGGGCGGCGTGCCACGCACCTCGCAGCGCAGGTTGATGACCCACCGGGCCAGCCATTTCACGTAGCGACAATAGGCGTGGCAGGCGGCGACCGCGCCATGCGGGCTGAGAATTGTCCAAGGCAAGTAAACAACCGCATAGACCGGCATGCCGGCGTACATGGCGACGTTAAAGACCAGCGAGCGCAGCCATTGGATGGCATATCCCATCAGGTGACCCCTTTCAAAACGGACATGGCCGCGAACCGGGTGGCGATGAAGGCGACGAT
The DNA here is from genome assembly GCA_039030615.1 of Pseudomonadota bacterium. Taxonomy (GTDB): domain Bacteria; phylum Pseudomonadota; class Alphaproteobacteria; order Rhodobacterales; family Rhodobacteraceae; genus Litoreibacter. The sequence continues at coordinate 22,672 of JBCCDV010000008.1, forward strand.
GGCGCCCAGAAGCGGGATCAGCGCAGGCGCCGCCCAGCTGATGCCCTCAAAGCCAAGGCCTGTGAGAAAGGCGCCTTCCTCAGCGGCGCTGGGCAGAAGCGCGATGGCCGCCACCCCAAGGATTGTGCCGACGGCAGCACCCAAGGCCGTGCGGAGCGTGAAGCGGCGCACGAAGGCACGGGCGATATAGCTGTCGCGCGCGCCGACCAGCCGGGTCACTGCAATCACCTGAGCGTTGGCCGAGAGTGCTGCGCGGGCCGCGAGCGTGATCATGGCGGCGGTGGAGCCTGCGATCAGTGCGATCGCGACCCATCCCAGAAGGCGCAAGCGTTGGGCCGCGTGGACCAGCGGCCTGCGCCAGCGGGTATGATCATCGAGGACAGCCCCCGGGGCTTCAGCGGCGAGCCGCAAGCGCAAACCTTCGGTGTCGTAACCCTCCGCTGTTTCAATCACTTCGATCAGCCGGGGGATCGGCAGCGCCTCGACAGGCAGGTCGGGGCCGAACCATGGCTCAAGCAACAGGCGCTGTTCCTCCTCGCCCAAGATGCGGGACCGGGCAATGCCCGGCGTCAGGCGCAATACTTCCTGGGCGGCGCGGGTCTGGGTGTCCAGCTCTGCGGCGGGCGCGGAGATGCGGACGGTTGAAGAGCGAGCAAGCTCGGAATCCCAGCGTTCGGCCAGCCGCGATGTTGCCAAAGACAGGGCCAATGCAAAGACACAGAGAAAGGCCATGGCGCCGGCGGTCAAGACGGTCAGGCTGGCGGAGACGCCGGTTGGCGGCACGACACGGTCGGCCTGAGTGTCGCCGCGCAGCAGCGCCAGAAGGGCCCGAAATGCACCCATCACAAATCCGCCCCTGCAAGCTGCAAACTGTGATTTGCGATCCTGAGAACCCGGGCTGAAACTTGCGCCTTCGCGGCACGGATCAGGTTCATGTCATGGGTGGCGACGATAACCGATTTTCCCAGCTTGTTCAGCTCGATAAGCAGCGAAAGGAGCCGCTGCGACATTTCCCAATCGACATTACCGGTGGGCTCGTCCGCCAAGATTATGTCCGGGTCCATAATGATGGCGCGCGCCAAGGCGGCGCGTTGGCGTTCGCCACCCGAAAGCTCAGGCGGGCGTTGTTGCTGCTGATCGCGCAAGCCAACCCAATCCATCAAGGATTTGATATCGGCCTCGCTATCGGCGACATCGCGCCCAGCAACGGTAAGCGGAAGCGCCACGTTTTCGCGCAATGACAGATGGTCGAGAAACTTGCAGTCTTGATGCACGACCCCGATGCGACGGCGCGCGGCTGCGATCTGGTCACGCCCCATGCCGCGCGCGTCCTGACCAAATATTTGGACAAGGCCGGTGCTTGCGATCAGTTCCATGTAGCAAAGCTTAAGAAATGTTGACTTTCCGGCCCCTGATGGCCCCGTCAAAAAATGGAAAGAGCCCGGCTGCAAACGCAGTGAGATGTCGCTCAGCAGATCCGCGCCGCTATAGGAATAGGCGACCTTGTCAAATTCTATCACGCGCGGTGGCTCCGGTTTCTTGTGTAAGGACAATTAGGCCATAGCAGGACAAAGTTGCAATCAATCAGAAACACAAATGCTTGGATTAGGGATTCTTCCACGGTATGAGTGCAAAGGTTAACGGGACCGACCAAGCCATCAGCGGACGTAAAGGACGATCATGCGCCTCATTTGCCCAAATTGCGACGCGGAGTACGAAGTTGACGGAACGCTCTTTCCGGCGGAGGGGCGCGAGGTGCAGTGTTCGAACTGCTCAAACACCTGGTTTGTGAAGCCAGGCGGAGACACGGCGGACGAGGCCGGACCTGCGCAAACGCCACCCGAGCTGACAACTGAACCAAGCGACGCACCCGCTGAGGACAGCGCGCCGAGCGACCCACCACGTCAGGAAGCGGACCCGCGGGCGCTGGATATTTTGCATGCGGAAGTGGAGCGCGAGAAACTTGCGCGCGCTGAGGATGCCAACGGTCTGGAAACGCAGGCTGATTTGGGGCTTGGCGATGTGGGGGCAGACAGTGCCCAGTCGCCGTCTGAGCGCAGTCTTGTCACAGATGATGGGGCCGATGCGAGCCTGCCATCGTCTCACATTGACCCGGATGAAGCCGCACTTGCCCCTGCGCCGCGCAGGCCCGATGGCGCCAAACGCGAGCTGTTGCCTGATATTGAGGAAATAAATTCGACGCTGGCAGACGCCCCCGATCCAGAGTTTGAAGATGGCGAAACAGGCGAGAAAAAACAGTCAGATGGTCGCCAGTCTTTCAGGTTGGGTTTTGGTCTGGCGCTGCTGGTCGCGGCAGGTTTGATTATGGCCTATGCCTATGCGCCCGAGATCGCCGTACGATTCCCCGAAGTCGCGGAAGCGCTGCAATCCTATGTTGAATTCGTCGACAAAGCGCGGGTGACGCTGGCTATGGCAACCGACGCTTTGGCTGAGAAGATCAACGACCTGACCGAGCAGGTCGGCAGCGCGTCCTAAACGTCCTTTTTCGGACGCCTAGAACTGATCTAGCAGGCGTTTGAGATAGTCGCGCTCAACCTCAGGGCGTTCCTGATCGCCGGAGCGGCGACGGATCTCATCAAGAAGTTCGCGGGAGCGTCGCTGCGCCAGCTCATCACCTAAAAGACCTTGATCGGTGCCGATCTGGCCGTTTTCGCCGGGTTCGCGGCCCAACGGGTCTTGGCTGCGGTCGCTGGTTTGCCCCGGCATGTCGCCTTGCTGACCTTGCTGTTGGTTTTCGGCCATTGCCTCGCCCAAGTTGCGCATGCCTTCGCGCAGCGCGTCCATTGCGTCGGATTGCGCGTCGAGCGCATCGGCTGTGTCTTCATTGCGCAAGGCTTCCTCAGCGCGGCCCATGGCATCATCTGCGCGCTCCAACGCTTCGCGCGCGGCCTCGCCTGCTTCGGTTCCGGCGCCGGGCAAGGGTTGATTGCGCTGGCGGTTAAGCTCACGGCGGAGCTGATCCTGACGGTCGGCCAAGCTTTCTTCGCCCGCGCCGGATTGGCCTTCGCCGGGCTCTTGCTGACCTTCGCCCTCGGCCTGACCTTCGCCGCTATCGCCCTCATGGCTTTGGCCCTGGCCTTGTCCACCATTGCGTCCGGTATTGCCCTCATTCTCCCCAGCTTGCGCGCCGGGGTTGAACTGTTCTTGCAGGTCGCGGAAGGCCTCATCGCTCAGGCCCTGCTGGTCGCGCAGTGTTTCTTGCAGCCCTTGCATGGCTTGATCGCCCTGACCTTGCTGGCCTTCGCCTTGCTGGCCCTCGGCCATCTGCATGTTCTCCATCATCTCCATGAGCTGTTGGAGAAGCTCCTGCGCCTCGGCGGTGCGGCCTTCTTTCATCAGCTCTTCGATGCGGTCGAGCATGTCTTGCAGGTCTTGCTGCGTCATCTGCTGGCTTTCGCCTTGTTCGCCTTGCTGCTGTTCGCGCGGCTCTTGGGCGAGCTGTTCCATGTATTCGCGCATGGCGTCCTGCAGCTCTTGCATCAGCTCGGAGATTTCCTCGTCGCTGGCGCCTTCTTCCATGGCCTGGTTCAAACGTTCCTGCACCCGGCGCAGGCGTTCCAACGCGTCCGACAGGCGGCCGTTTTCGAGCATGGTGGCTGCGGCCCAGAGCATCGCGGCAATCTCATCGCGCTTCTCTTCGCTCAGGCCGTAATTGCGGTGAATATCGAGCCGCTCGATGGCGCGGCGGATTGTCAGGTAGGCGGTCTCATTCGGGAAATAGCCATCGGGATCGTATGTGATCGTTTTGAGCACCTGGCTCACGCGTTTGGCGTTTTCGCGCGACCAGAGGATATCGCGGCGCTGCTCAATCACGGCGGCTGCGATGGGCTGGAAGAAGCGTCGACCGGGCAGGGTGGTTTCGACAAACTCATCGGGACTGTCCTGACCCACGGAGTCGAGCACATCGAGCGAAAAGCGGACATTGAGGCCGGCCCAAGGGTGCTCCGCCATGTTTTCGACGAGCAGCTCGGAGAAGTTGTCACGGTTGCCGCTGATTGGCATTGGCAGGTCCAGCACCACCGGCTCGCGAGGCTCGGGGGCGACGGCGAGGCCGTAGCGACGGTCGATTTCTTCAAGGTGCAACAACACGGTGGTGGTGCCGCTTTCGACGGCATAGTCGTCGGAGGCATTGAACGGCAGCTTCATCTCGCCGTCGATGCTGCGCTCAATCGCGCCTTGAAACCAGACTTTGGGGGGCTGGTCGGCGCGGGCGCTGATTTCCCAGCTGCGGGCGTCAATTGTAAGCGTGCCGCTGCGGGTGACGTCGATGGAGAAGGCGGATTTCGGCTCTGAAGGCGGCTCTGTCCCGGAGAGGGTTTCGGACCAGGGGATCGTGCCCACCTGACCGTAGAGCCGGACGGTAATTTCGCTGCCTTGTGGGACCTCGAACATGCCGACGGTGACATCGTTGAGGTAGATGGTTGGCTTGGCGGTGTAGGCAGGTGGCTCGACCCAGGCTTCCCAGCTTGGGCCCGCGATCACAGCTTCGCCGGGCGTGCCGGGCAGCACGCCTTGCGGTGCGCCAAGGCGCAAGATGGACCCAAACAGTACGGCGACAACGAACAAAAGCAGCGCGGCGTAGCGCAGCGCGAACGGGTCACGGGCCGCAATTTTGAGGTCAGGTTGCACCGCTTTGGCGGCGGCGAGGCGTTTGCGCGTGCGGGTGACATGAGCGTCCCAGACCGTGCGCGAGGCTTCATCCTCAGCCCCGATGGCCATTTCGTCAAAAGTCGCCGTCAGCGGGCGACCCGGCATGGATTTGTCGAGCGCGTCGACCGCATCATCAGCGCTGACCCAGTGGAAGTTTTTTGTGGCGTAAAAGCCCGCGCCAATGAAGGCGGCAAAAAGACCAACGGCGCCTGTCCAGAAAATTTCAAGCGAGACGGTGTTGTGCAGCCCAAAAGACAAGACAAAGAACAAAACCAGCAAAACGGTCCAAAGCGGCCAAAAGGCGCGCACGGCTTGTTCGGCCAAAAGGCCCGCGCGCGTCAACCAAAGGGGGCGGCGCAGGTTATAGAGCTCGAGCTGGCGATCATTCTTGTTCAAAGGCAGAATCCGGTGGTGCAGCACACCATAGCGCTACAACCAAGATGGGATGATATCGCGATTTATCATTTCGTCAAAGGTCGGACGCGGTCTAATGACAGCGAATTGATCCCCTTGCACCAAAACCTCAGGGATCATCGGACGAGAGTTGTATTCCGACGCCATCACAGCGCCATATGCGCCGGCTGAACGAAAGGCGACCAGATCACCCGGTTGCATGCGCGCCATCTGCCTGTGTTTGGCAAATGTATCACCGCTTTCGCAGACCGGGCCGACCACGTCATAAGTGGCAGGTTCCGCACCCGGCGCAGGTTCGGCCACGGGCAAAATGTCGTGATGTGCGCCATACATAGCAGGGCGGATCAGGTCATTCATGGCGGCGTCAAGGATAAGGAATTCACGGTCCTCACCCTCTTTGACGTAGATCACTTCGGAGACGAGCACGCCGGCGTTGCCCGCGATCAGGCGGCCCGGCTCAATCTCTATCTCACAGCCCAGATGGCCGACTTCTTCTTGCACCACCTGCCCAAAGTCACGGGGCAGAGGTGGGTCGGCGTTGGAGCGCTCATAAGGAATGCCAAGACCGCCGCCCAGATCAAGGCGCGTGATCTCATGCCCTTCGGCGCGCAATTGCTCGGTCAGTGCGGCGACTTTTCGAAAAGCCAGCCGGAACGGATCGAGATCAACCAATTGGCTGCCGATATGCACGTCGATTCCGATGACTTTCAAACCCGGCAGGCTGGCGGCAAGCGCATAAACCTCGGACGCGCGGGAGATCGGGATACCGAATTTGTCACCCTTCTTGCCGGTCGAAATTTTCTCATGCGTTTTTGCGTCAACATCGGGGTTTACACGGATCGTGACGGGAACCTCAGCGCCCAGCGAACTGGCGACACGCGACAGCACCGCCATTTCGGGCTCGCTTTCGATGTTGAATTGCCGGATGCCGCCTTCAATGGCGGTGCGCATTTCTTCTGCGGTTTTGCCGACGCCAGAAAAGACGATCCGCTCGCCCGGCACGCCGGCCGCGCGCGCGCGTCGGTATTCCCCGCCGGAGACCACATCCATACCAGCACCCATATCGCCCAGAAGCTTCAGGATCGCCTGATTGGAGTTCGCTTTCATCGCGTAGCAGACCAGATGCTCGGTTCCCTCAAGCGCTTCGTCAAACAGCTGGAAGTGACGCGCAAATGTCGCGGCAGAATAGCAATAGAATGGCGCGCCGACGGAAGCCGCGATTTCGCGCAGCGGGACGTCTTCGGCGTAGAGTTCGCCGTCGCGGTAGAGGAAATGGTCCATGTAAGTCTCAGGCCCTGGAACGAAGAAAGAGGTAGAGCGGCAAGCCGCAGCTGACGCCGATGCAGAACGTGGCCGGAATGGCGAGCAGGTTCAACCACGCTTTTCGCTGAATAGTCTCATAAATCACCCAAATCGTGAGTGTCACGGCGGCAACCGTCAGATCCCAAACGAGGCCAGATGTGGCGGCGTTGACATGCCACGCGTCGACCATTGCCATGATCGAATAGCCGTTCTCGTTGAACCAAGCGATAAAGTAGCTCATCGGGTGGATTGTGCCCCAAATGGCGAGGGCGAGATAAAGGAAGCGGATCGGTGTCATGATGGCGGGGCCCTTCGCGTCTGTTCTGCGCCCGGACGTAGTGCGCGAAGGTCGGTTAGGAAACCCCTTGCGCGCCTCAGATCGACTTCTGATTCACACGTTTTGACAGTTTTTCATGGCTTTCGACGCGTTCCGAGTAGCGGTCGACCAGCTGATCGCGGATGTCGCGGGTCAGAACCGTGAAGCGCATCAGCTCCTCCATTACGTCTACCATCCGATTGTAGTAGGGTGAGGGCTTCATCCGGCCTTTTTCGAATTCAAGCCAAGCTTTCGGTGTCGAGAACTGGTTGGGGATCGTCAAGAGCCGCATCCATCGCCCCAGAATGCGCAGCTGGTTGACCGTGTTGAAGCTTTGGCTACCGCCGCTGACCTGTCCAATGGCGAGCGTTTTGCCCTGGGTCGGCCGCACGCCACCGATGGACAAAGGCACCCAGTCAATTTGGGCTTTCATGATGCCCGTCATGGCACCGTGGCGTTCGGGGCTGACCCAGACCATGCCGTCGCAAGCTGAGACTTTGTCGCGCAGCTCGGCCACTTTGGGGTGGTCTACGTTTGCGTTGTCATCGGGCAGGGGCAGGCCACTTGGGTTAAACGTCTCCGTCTCCGCGCCGAATTTTTGCAAGATGCGCGCGCATTCTTCCGCCGCGCCGCGAGAATAGGACGTGTCACGCAGGGACCCATAGAGCAGCAGGAATTTCGGCGGCGGCCCGTCGAAGGGAATGTGCCGAAACTGGCTGTCGTCGATATTGGGTGTGTCGGTGCTGGCGGCGTCTGTCATCCGATATGCCTTTCGCCCCGCTTATGGGCCAATTCGATCTGTTTTTGCCGGTCACGGAAGCGGGTTTTGTCAGCCTCAGAGGTTTCCGCGACGCAGTGGTGGCACGAGACGCCGGGCTCGTATTCTGCACGTTTCAGGTCCTCAGGCTCCAGCGGGCGGCGGCAAGCGTAGCAGAGCTTGTGCTTGCCTTCTTTCAGCCCATGCCCGACCGAGACGCGCCCGTCGAAGACAAAGCATTCGCCGTCCCAAGTGGATTGGCCCTCAGGGATTCGTTCGAGATATTTGAGGATGCCACCGTGCAGGTGGAACACCTCCTCGACGCCTTGGCCGAGCAGGTAATTTGTTGATTTCTCGCAGCGAATTCCGCCTGTGCAGAACATGGCGATGCGTTTGTTGTGGAACCGGTCTTTGTTGTTCTGCCACCAGGCGGGGAACTCCCCGAAGCTTTTGGTCGCGGGGTCTATCGCGCCCTGAAACGTGCCAATGGCGACCTCGTAGTCATTTCTTGTGTCGATAACGGCGACATCCTCACTTTGGATGAGCGCGTTCCAATCCTCAGGCTCGACATAATGGCCAGTGCCCGCTGTCGGGTCCACGTCGGGCTGGCCCATCGTGACGATCTCCCGCTTGAGCCGGACCTTCATGCGGTTGAACGGCATTTCGGAAGCGGTGCTTTCTTTGTGCTCCAGCGTGTCGCAGCCGGGCAGGGCACGGAGATGCGCCAGCAGCGCGTCAATGCCTGCGCGGGGGCCAGCAACGGTGCCGTTGATGCCTTCGCGGGCAACCAGAAGCGTGCCGCGGATGCCGTGTTCGGCGCAGAGCGATACCATCGCCGGACGCAAAGCATCGGGGTCATCGAAACGTGTAAAATGATAGAGGGCGGCGACCGTAAACATGAGGCTGAGATACGGGGCTTGCGTCATGCATTCAAGGGGGTCTAGCTATGGGGGAATTCACAGAGAGGCCCCAAAATGCGCGACGCAAGCGAAGCCCTGATTGTCATCGACATGCAAAACGATTTCTGCCCCGGCGGCAATCTGGCTGTTACCGGCGGAGATGAGATCGTGGCGGGGATCAACGAGCTTATGGGCGATTTTCAAAATGTGATCCTGACGCAGGATTGGCACCCGGCGGGGCACTCCTCCTTTGCGTCGTCGCATAAGGACAAAGAGCCCTTTACGATGACTGACATGGATTATGGTCCGCAGATGCTGTGGCCCGATCATTGCATTCAGGGTTCAGACGGTGCGGCGTTTCATGCGGGGCTTGACCAAAAGCCGGCGCAGATGATTGTGCGCAAAGGGTTTCGGCCGGGGATCGACAGCTATTCCGCGTTTTTCGAGAATGACCGGACCACAACAACGGGGCTGGCTGGGTATTTGCGGATGCGTAGCGTCCAGAAGCTGACGCTGGTTGGGTTGGCGCTGGATTATTGCGTGGCTTATTCGGCCATTGATGGTGCCAAGTTGGAGTTCGACGTTACCGTCGCCTATGAGATGAGCCGAGCGATTGCCGAGGACAGTTTGAAAGCCGCTGTCGAAACGATGCGCAATGCGGGCGTGGTTCTGGCGGCGTAGGCTCTGGACAGGCGGGGCTGGCTAGGTTCTAAATATGGATCGGTCAGGGAGGCCCGTCATGGTCGACATCGCAACACGCGTTTATAATCACAAGTGGAAGATCGACCCGATTGTGCGGTCGCTGATCGACACGGATTTTTACAAGCTATTGATGTGCCAATCGGTGTTTCGCAACAAGCGTGACACGGATGTGACGTTTTCGCTGATCAACCGGACCAAATCCATTCGGCTGGCCGATATCGTGGATGAAGGGGAACTGCGCGAGCAGCTGGATCATGTCCGCTCGCTGTCATTGTCTCGCGGCGAGAGCACGTTTTTGCGCGGCAACACGTTTTATGGCAAGCGCCAAATGTTCCGGCCTGATTTCATGGAATGGTTCGAAGGGTTTCGCATGCCCGACTACCATTTGGAAAAACGCGATGGGCAGTATGAGCTGACTTTTGAGGGCAAGTGGCCCGAGGTTATGCTGTGGGAAATACCAGCGCTTGCGATCTTGATGGAGCTGCGCTCCCGCGCCGTGCTGAAAGATATGGGCCGGTTCGAGCTGCAGGTGCTTTACGCGCGTGCCATGACGCGGCTTTGGGAAAAGGTCGAGGCGCTGCAAGATGTCAAAGACCTACGGCTGGCTGATTTTGGGACGCGCCGCCGCCATAGCTTCATGTGGCAGGACTGGTGCGTTCAGGCGATGGGCGAAGGGCTGGGTGAGAAATTTGTCGGTACGTCCAACTGCCTGATCGCGATGCGGCGCGAAGTGGAAGCGATCGGTACCAATGCGCACGAGTTGCCGATGGTTTATTCCGCTTTGGCGCAGGATGATGATGCGCTGCGCCGCGCGCCCTATGACGTTCTGGCCGATTGGCATGAAGAACATGACGGCAATTTGCGCATCATTCTGCCTGATACCTACGGCACGGAAGGGTTTTTGCGAGATGCGCCCGATTGGTTGGCCAAATGGACCGGTATTCGTGTGGATTCAGGCGATCCGGCGACGGCCGCCGAGGTTGCGATCACTTGGTGGCAAGAGCGCGGCGAGGACCCACGCGAGAAGCTTGTGATTTTCTCCGATGGTTTGGACGTCGATAAGATCATCGAGCTGCAAGCGCAGTTTGCAGGCCGTGTGCGCGTTTCCTTCGGGTGGGGCACAATGCTGACCAATGATTTCCGCGGACTGGTGCCCGGAGATGCTTTGAAGGCCTTCTCGCTGGTCTGTAAAGCCGTGAGTGCGGATGGGAAAGCGACTGTTAAGCTGTCAGACAACCCTAACAAAGCCATGGGTCCGGCGTTGGAAATTGAACGCTATAAGCGTGTCTTTGGGGTCGGTGCGCAGCGTGAAATGGATGTCGTTGTCTGAGTACGGAGAGGGGGCAACCCCCGTGTGCCACGCGCCCTCACCCGGAGTATTTTCAAAACAATGAAAAGGCAGGTTACGCGCTGAGAAAGTCGGTCGCGCAGCGCAAGGCGCGGTTGGCATAGACCCTGTGGCCCGGGTCATTTCTGGGCAATCGCGGGATCACCCATCCGCAGGACGCGAGCGTGCGCAACAGGATAAAGAGGGGCATCAGCTGCGCGTCGCAGCCGTAGCCACGGCAAAGGGCGGCGGCGAGCTGGTCGCGGTCTGGATGCTCGGCATGTTGAACCAAGGCCGTGCCCAGATCATACAGCCTGTAGCCGTAGCCTGCGTCGTCGAAATCGATGATGTGCAGCCCATCTGCGTTTTGCAGGATGTTTTCTTGCAGCAGGTCGGCGTGGATCAGCCCTGTGTCTAAGCCCTTGATCGTGCTTAGCTGCTGCGCTGCTTTCGCGCGGGCCTTTCGTAGCAACGCCGCCTCGCCTGAGCTGAGAGACGGGTTTTCCCAGAACCGGCCCCAATGCGGGTTTTCGCCAAGCAAGGCCTCTGCGTCCCAACTGGGGCGTTGTAGACGCCCTATGTTCAGCTCATCGGTGAGCCGGTGCAGGCGCCGAATGGTCGCGCCGAGGCGCTCCATAAGCGCGAGCTGGTCTTGAAGTGGCCCGTTGAAAGGTTCCCCGCCCTTGCCAATGGGCGCGGCATCGATCCAAGACACGACTGAGCTTACTGCGCCGCGGGCGTCGCTGACGACCATGCCTTGGAATTCGGTCATGATTGGGCGGGGGCAGGGGAAGCCTTTCGCGGCCAGTGCATTGGTCCAATGCAGCTCTGCCCAGATATCGCTCGAGCTTTGGTAGCCCGGACGATGCAAGCGCAACGCGGCTTTGATGCCGCCAATCAGTGTGACCTCGAAGACGGCGTTTTCGCGGTTGGCGATGAGGCGCGGCGGGGTCAGCGAACCGCCCCATGACTCGCAGGCCTTGACCGCTTGAGCCGTCAGGTCAGTCATGGGGTGTTTCTTGCAGGACCGCGTTTAACGTATCGAGCGCGAGGTCGGCGTGGTCGCGGGTGAACGGCATCGGGGGGCGCATTTTCAGCGTGTTCATATGCCGCCCGATCCGGTTCATCAGGACGCCCTTGCCGCGCATGGCTTCGACGATTTTGGCCGTGAACGCGGTTGCTGGCGCGCCGTCATAATGCGCGAACTCAATGCCGAAAAACAGGCCCTGGCCGCGCGCCTCGACCTTGAGGGGATGCTCAATTTGCGCGAGGCGTGACAGGGCGCAGGCGCCTGTTTCCAGTGCATTTCTTTGCAGGCCCTCGTTTTCGAGCACATCGAGCGTGGCCATGGCGGCGGCGCAGCTGACGGGGTTGCCGCCGAACGTGTTGAAATAGCCAAAGGCCGTACGAAACGCGGCCATAATGTCAGGGCGCGCAATGGTTGCAGCGCAGGGGTGGCCGTTGGCCATGGGCTTGCCGATGGTGACGACGTCGGGCGCAAAGCCCAGCCAGTCATGCCCCCAGAAATGTGATCCAAGCCGCCCGAAGCCGGGCTGCACCTCGTCGCACAGGATCAGACCGCCGGCGGACTTAACGGCCGTGACGGTCGGGTCGAGGAAGCCGGGAGCGACGCTCGGGAAGCCCTCATTGGCGAAGCTGGGGCAGAGCATGAGACCAGCGAAACCATGGCCCGTGGCCTCCAGTTCGGAAATTGCGCGGGCAACGTTTTCGGCGAAGGCCTGGGCCTGCCCCTCGGGCGTGTCGCCGAGCGGGGAGACCGAGTTTGGTGCGGGCACGAGCCGGATATTGCCGGGGTAGCCGCCAATCGGCGGGCGGCGGGTCGAGAGTTGGGAAACAGCGGAGGTATTGCCGTGATAGGTGTTGTCCGTGGCAATGATCCCGGTCTTTCCGGTCACGGCTTGCGCCATGCGCAGCGCGATATCGTTGGCCTCCGACCCGGTGCAAACCATGATCATCTGGCTCAGGTCATGGTCCAGCTTGGCGGTAAGCCGGTCGGCATAGTCGAGAATACCCTCATGCAGGTAGCGGGTGTGGGTGTTGAGCGTCGCGGCCTGGCGCGTGATGGCGTCGACCACATGCGGGTGGCAATGCCCGACATGGGGCACGTTGTTGTAGCAATCGAGGTATTTGCGCCCGTCGGCGTCCCAAAGCCAGACCCCTTCGCCACGGGTGATGTGGACCGGGTCGTCGTAAAACGTGGGCAGGTTGGGGCCAAGCCGGGTGGCGCGGCGGGCAACGAGGTCAGTCGTCATAGCTGATTTTTCCGCGCATTGACTTGATTTCCCCGCGTTGCTTCTTTGCGGCGATGCGACGCCGTTGGGAGCCGAGCGTCGGTCGGGTTGGGCGCCGCTTTTTAGGGGTTTCGCAGGCTTTGAGGACCAGCTCTTTCAGACGTGTCTCGGCGATTTCGCGGTTGCGGGCCTGGCTGCGCGTGTCTTGAACCTGCAGCACCAAAGCGCCCTCATTGGTCCAGCGCCGTCCGGCCAAGCGTCTGAGCCGGGCTTTAACGGGCGGGGGCAGGTTGGGGGAACGCTCCGCCTCGAACCGCAGCTCGACGGCAGTGGCAACCTTGTTGACGTTCTGACCGCCGGGGCCAGAGGCGCGCACGAAGCTTTCCGTGAGCTCCCAATCCTCGATGGTGATGGTGTCGTTGACGCGGATCATGCAGGCAACCTATGCGCGCTGAGCCCAAAGAGAAAGGGCCGCCGACAGCGCGGCGACCCTTCCGAGATCGATGGAGGTGGGGTCAAGTGGATTGACCTGGTACCTCGGTGTGGTTCAGGGGGCTGCCCCTAAATGCGCACCTCCGCACCTTGCTTGACACCTTCTTCCAATATCACTCTAGACATGGACACCTCCTTTCTCTGGTTGCTGTTGAGACTGATGGTGGCACATCTTGTGCATAAAACAAGATATTTTTACACAGGCCGTTGCGAAAGTTTTGTAACAAGGATGCGGAACGGGATAAGTGCTGCCAAAGCAACCGCCAGTTTCACGCCCCAATCGGCAACGGCAAGCGAGACCCATAGCGGCAGGAGCGGGCCCTGACCCAAGAGCGGAACAGCCTCCCATGACCAGTTTACGGCGGCGTCGGCGCCCGCACCAAAGAGCGTGACAGATGCTGAAAATGCGATGGTGAAGAACAGCGCCGTATCGACAGCCGAGCCAATGATCGTTGAGGCAAGCGGCGCTTTCCACCATGTGCCCGCGCGCAGGCGGTCAAAGATGGATACGTCCAAAAGCTGCGCGGTGAGGAATGCAATCGCGGAGGCAACGGCGATGCGCAGCGGCACGGCAGGGCCGTACTCCAACATGACTTGGGAGCCGATCAATGAACAAATGATGCCCACGATGAAACCCGCGAAGACAACCTTGCGCGCGGCGGAGACGCCGTAGAGCCGGTTCATCAGGTCGGTGATTAGAAAGGCAATGGGATAGGTGAACGCCCCCCATGTCAGCCAATTGCCGAACAGGAATTGCACCAGAATGTTGGAGGCGACCACCACAGCGGCCATGGCAAGAATGCCGGGGAGAAGACGTGTCATTGGTAGGGTTCCGTTTTGACAAGGTAGCGGAGACTTGGAAGTGAGCGGCGGTTTAGGAGATGCGCCCATCCGGTGCAAGAGCTATCGTGGCGACACTCGCGCGGATTTCAGACAGCAGATGGGTGTTTCATGGACGATGTAATCAATTGGCGGCGCGTGAGCGCGCAGGTGACGAGTTCGGGCCAGCCCACCGAAGCGCAACTGGCTGGCATCAAAGCATTGGGTGTTGGCGATGTGATCAATCTTGGGCCGCATAGCAATGATGGCGCCTTGCCAGATGAGGCCGGAACGCTGGCAGAGCTTGGGATGCGCTATCACTACATTCCCGTTGATTTCGACGCGCCTAAGGAAGAAGACTTTGCTGCTTTCTGCGACGCGCTCTCGCGTATCGGGGACGTGCCTTTGCACGTGCATTGCATTTACAACGCTCGGGTGTCGGCGTTCTTCTATCGCTACGCTTTGGAAGGGCGCGGTGGCGATGTTGAGGAGGCCGCAGCGCGCATGGAGACGATCTGGCGGCCAGGCGGCGTTTGGGCGCGTTTCATAGCAAAACCAGAAGATGCAAGCGCTGCGAACAGGTACAAAGGCTATGACTATTAGGGCGCGAAAGCGGCGTTTTTCGTTCAAATAGGCTCTTTTGGCAGGAGTTGCCCCAGAATTTCCACATTTTCATGCACATTGCTGAGAGCTCAAGACCTGCATTTTAGGGTGTTAAACATGGATTTGATTACACGACGGCGCAAAAAAGTGCCTGAAGTCAAACGCCAATGCCATCGTTGCAATGGCACTGGCCTGTCGCCGTGCCGCATTTGCGCTGGTTCCGGCCAAGTGATGGTTGGCAAGTCTTTTGACGGGAAACCTAAATTTGATCGGTGCTCGGGCTGCTTGGGCCGTAAGACCGGACGGTGCCCGAAATGTCAGGGCGAACGGTTCGTTTAAACCCCTGCCTCGACGATCGCATCCGCAAGAACAGGGATTGAGGCCTCATTGAGGCCCGCGATGTTCATCCGGCTGTCTCCGACCATATAAATCCCGTGGCTCTCTCGCATCGCTTCGACCTGTTCGGGGCTTGCGCCGAGGCGGGAGAACATGCCGCGATGATCGGCCAAAAACCCAAACCGGTCTGAGCCTGTGCGTTTGCGCAACGTGTCGGCAAGCTGCTTGCGAAGCTTGAGCATGCCTGTGCGCACCTCCTCCAGCTCCGACGCCCAGTCTTTGCGCAAGCTTGGGTCGGTCAGGATCATTGTAACCAACCGCGCGCCATGATCGGGCGGGAAGGAGAAATTCTGACGGTTCAGAAAAGCGAGCGTTTTCTGGTTCAAACCGGTCTTCGCGCTGTCTTGCGCGATGGCCATGAGCAGGCCGACACGCTCGCGGTAGACACCGAAATTCTTTGAGCAACTTGCCGCGATCAACAGCTCGGGTTGGGTTTTGGCCAGATAGCGCACGCCGTATGCATCCGTTTCCAACCCGTCGCCGAAGCCCTGATAGGCGATGTCGACAAAGGGGATCAGGCCCTTGGCGATGAGCAGGTCCGAGACCTCCTGCCATTGCTGGCTGTTCAGGTTTGCCCCGGTTGGGTTGTGGCAGCAGCCATGCAGCAGCACCACATCGCCCGGTTTGGCGGAAGACAAATCTGTGAGCATCCCGTTGAAGTCGACGGCCCGCGTTTCAGTGTCGAAATAGCGGTACTCCGCCATCGGGAGGCCCAGGTATTTAATGATCGACGGGTGGTTGGGCCACGTGGGCGCCGAGAGCCAGATTGTGGCGTCGGGGGAGGCCATCTGGATCAGCTCCAACGCTTGGCGCACCGCCCCGGTGCCGCCCGGGGTTGCGGCGGCGGCGAAATTTTCCGTCGCGACAGTGTCCGCAAGGATCAGTTCCCGCATCGCGTGGTGGAAATCGGTTTCCCCGGCGAGGCCGGTGTAGGATTTGGTCTGCTCGACCTCCCAAAGCTGCTTTTCGGCGGATTTGATGGCGCGCATGATCGGGGTCACGCCGGTCGCATCTTTATAAACGCCGACGCCGAGGTCGATCTTGGTGTCGCGAGGGTCCGCGCGATAGGCCGCCATCAAGGCGAGAATTTTGTCGGCGGGCTGCGCCTGCAAGGTCTCAAACATGTCTTATCCGGTTTCTATCGGCAGCTGGTCAAACTGGCCCCATTCGGCCCATGACCCGTCATATAGGGAGTGATTGCGGTGGCCAATCCGTTCCAACGCAAGTGAGAGGATTGCCGCCGTCACGCCGGATCCGCAGGTGGTTATGACCGGTTTGGCCAGATCCGCGCCTGAGAATTCAAACAGCGTTTTGAGCTGCGGCACTGTCTTCATGGTGCCGTCGGCGTTCAACAGCGTCGCGTAATGCATGTTCACCGCGCCAGGCATATGGCCTGAGCGCATGCCCTCGCGCGGTTCGAGCTCCGCGCCCGAAAACCGGCCCGGACCACGCGCATCGAGAAGGGTGTGATCGCCCAGCTTGGCAGCGGCGGCCACTTGAGTGACGTCGCGCACCAGATGGGCCTGGCGTTGCACGGTCATATGGCGTTCCTTCAGGACCGGGGGCAGGTCTTCTGTCGGGCGCCCTTCGGCGACCCATTTTGGGTAGCCACCGTCAAGGACCGCAATATCGGTCTTGCCCATTAGCCGGAACAGCCACCAAACACGCGCCGCGGAAAACAGCCCGGCCCCGTCATAGACCACGACCTGATGACCGTCGCCGACGCCCATGGCACGCATACGGGACATGAACTTCTCGACCGGCGGCGCCATATGCGGCAACGCCGAGCGGGTGTCTGAGATTTCGCCTATATCGAAAAACCGTGCCCCGGGGATGTGGCCGCGATTGTATTCCGCTTTGCCGTCGCGCCCGGCATCCGGCAAATACCAGCTTGCGTCGAGAATGCGCAAATCGGGGTCGTTGAGATGCTGTTGCAGCCAGTCGGTGCTGACCAGAGTTTTGGGGTCGTCGGACATGTCACACCTGCCGCCTTTTGGGGTGCCTGACACCTAGCGCCATGGCTTTCGGGAGTCTAGCGCGCCCGCGCGTTTAACCACAGCCCGATCACCACCATCGGGCCGAGACTCGCTAGAAACTGCAGCATTGCCGCGAGCCCGATTGGCTCAACCTGCATGGCGCGCAAGGCGTAGGCGGCGACGCCGCCGCAAACGCCGCCAAGGGCGATGTTCTCGAACAACCCGAGGTTTAGCGGCTTCATGATGACCGCGACGAGGCTGCACAAAACAGCCCCCAGAAAGGCGAAGAGCGCGATATATGGAACAGTCTCAAGCGCCGCGCCCATGGGTTAGTGCTCCTTCATCAACCGCGCCTTTTGGCGGTTCCAATCGCGTTTGGCAGAGGTTTCGCGCTTGTCGTGGTTCTTTTTGCCCTTGGCGATGCCGATTTTCATTTTCGCGCGGCCGACATGGTTGAAATACAAGACCAGCGGCACCAACGTCATCCCTTCCCGCTGGGTGGCCGACCAGAGTTTGGCCAACTCCTTCTTGCTGACCAGCAGCTTGCGGCGGCGGCGTTCTTCGTGTTGGAAGGTTTTGGCTTGTGCGTAGGGTGGGATGTAGCTGTTGACGAGCCACAGCTCGCCCTCTTCGACGGCGGCGTAGCATTCGGTGATCTGCGCCTTGCCCGTACGCAGGGATTTCACCTCGGAGCCTTCAAGCACGATCCCGCATTCCACGTCATCCTCGATGGCATAGTCGTAGCGGGCGCGCCGGTTCTCGGCGATCACCTTGTAGTTCTTATTTTCGTCTTTCTTGGCCATCACCGGCATATAGGGGCTGCGGGGGCTATTCGTCCAGAGCCAGCAGGAAAAGGGTCAGGCCGGTTTCCTCATGCACCCGTTCGCCCGTCTGCCGGAACCCGTGCCAGTGGTAAAAGGCGCGCGCCTTCAGGTTGGTCTCAAACACCTCCAGCGACAACGGGCCTGGGAAGTGGCGCAAGAGCGCGGAGCCGATCCCTTGCCCTTGTTGCACTGGATGCACAAACAGGGCCGCTACCTCGCGGTCTAGGACAGAAATGAACCCGGCCAGACCGTCTTGATCGGCCACGACGGTCTGCACATTGGGCAGGTAGTCGCTTTGGATATTGCCAAGCTCCGTCAGGATGAAGCTTTCCGGCAGGCGCGGCTCGGTAGACCGAATTGCGGCCTCCCAACAGGTTAGGAGGCCGCTTAGATCGTCTGGCTGATAGGGGCGCAGGATCAGTTGATCAGCCCCGCCCCGCGCATTGCGGCTTTGATCTTCTCTTTGGTGCTGTCTTCCAGCCCCACATGCGGCAGGCGCACCTCATCGGAGCATTTGCCCAACAGTGAGACGCCGTATTTGGCGCCGATCAGGCCCGGCTCAGTGAAGATCGCCTCGTGCAACGGCATCAGCTTGTCTTGATATATCAGCGCTTTGGCATAATCGCCTGCAGTCATCGCATCCTGAAATTCCGCGCTGAGTTGTGGGGCTACATTTGCCGTGACCGAGATGCAGCCGACCCCACCATGCGCATGAAAGCCCAGGGCGGAGGCATCTTCTGCCGACATCTGGCAGAAGTCTTCGCCGCACAGCTCGCGCTGCTTGGACACCCGCGCCATATCGGCAGTGCTGTCTTTGACGCCGATAATCACCTCATGCTTCGCCAGCTCGCCCATTGTCTCAGGCGCCATGTCGATCACGGACCGACCGGGGATGTTATAGATGAAGATCGGAAGGCCAACTTCGGCAGCGGCCAGATAATGCGCGATAAGCCCGCGTTGCGTAGGCTTATTGTAGTAGGGCGTCACGATCAGGGCCGCGTCCGCACCGACTTTCTTGGCATGCTCGACCAAACGCACGGTTTCCACCGTGTAGTTTGAGCCCGCGCCCGCGATCACAGGCACACGGCCTGCGGCGGCTTTGACGACGCATTCGACGACGGCGTCATGCTCGTCATGGCTGACGGTCGGGCTTTCGCCGGTTGTGCCCATTGGCACCAACCCGTGCGAGCCCTGCTCGATATGCCATTCGACAAGGTGTTTGAGCGCGTCAAAATCCACTGCGCCGTCTTTGAACGGCGTGATCAGCGCGGGCATAGATCCCTTGAACATGACACGTACTCCTTGAGTGTTGATATAGCGTAGGCCGGATAGCCTCGGCGGAACCTAGCTGCAAGTCTCAATCTTGCCAAGTTTGTGAGTTTGCGCCGCGCCCCGCTCGCGCTATCTTGCGTGTCTCAACCCGTGCGAGGCCCATTTTGATCCGTCTATCCATTATCTTTTTGTTGTGCCTTATGGCCAGCCTGCCGGCGCGTGCCCAAAGCGACCTGGCCGATGCGCTGAGTGCAGGGGCGAGTGGGGATTGGACGACAGTTGATGCGTTTCGTGAGGAGGCCACCGACCCCATCGCGCGCGACATAGTAGACTGGGTTCGGCTGCGCGGGTGGCAGGGTGATTTCGCCGAGTGCCGCGACTTCGTTTCGCGTAAAGCCGATTGGCCGGGCATGCCTTTGCTGCGCCAGCGTTGTGAATACAGCATCCCGCGTTTCTACACCGATATGGACGGTGTGATTTCGTTTTTCGACGCTCAGGCCCCGCGGACCGGCACCGGGTCGTTGCGTCTGGCGGAGGCTTTGATCCGTTCGAACCGGAGCTATGAAGGTGCGCAAGAGGTCCAGCGGGGCTGGCTGACCTTCAACCTCTCGGCCGCTGAGCATGAGGCATTTGTCTCCCGCAACGCGATGACGATAAAGGGCCTGCATGAGGAGCGGCTCGACATGTTGTTGTGGCGCGATAGCGACGTCGCGATCGAGCGGATGCTGCCTTTGGTCAGCAAGGACTACCGGCGTTTGGCCGAGGCGCGCATTGCTTTGCGCAGCAACCTTTCGGGCGTTGACGCGCTTATCAAGGCCGTGCCTGAGGCATTGAAAGACGACCCCGGATTGGCGTTCGAGCGTTTCCTCTGGCGGTCCCGCAAAGATCGGGAGGATGCGCTTGATATCATCGTGGAGCGCTCCGTCTCAAAAGACGCATTGGGCAAGCCGGAGATGTGGGCCCCGCGACGCCGCACGATGGCGCGGTCCTTGTTGCGGGCTGGCAAGCCCGCCCAAGCCTATAGCGTGGCCTCTGCGCATTACCTATCGGAGGGGGCTGCCTTTGCCGATCTGGAATGGCTGTCGGGTTTCATCGCCCTGCGTTACCTCAAAGCGCCGGAACAAGCATTGGAGCATTTCCGCGCGTTCGAGGCTGCGGTCGCCACACCGATATCCTTGGGTCGCGCGGGCTATTGGACGGGGCGCGCTTACGCCGCCATGGGCCAAGCAGAGGACGCGCAAAAGGCTTACGCGTTCGGGGCCAACTACCAATCCTCTTTTTATGGCCAACTTGCGGCGGAAGCTGCAGGCCTTCCCGCGCCGGCCTCGATGCTGGGCAAGGACACCTTCCCCGATTGGCGCGACGGCGCGTTTAATGACAGCACCGTTTTCCAAGCGGCGCGGCTGTTGCAGCGCAGCGGTGTCCGTAGCCTGTCGGAGCGGTTCTTTGTGCATCTGGCGGAAACCCAAACCCGCGAGGAACAAGGCCAGCTTGGCGATCTTGCGCTTGAGTTGGAGGAGCCGCATATCGCGCTGATGCTTGCCAAGCAGGGGGCCCGACAGGGTTTTGAGCTTTATAAAACCTATTTCCCCATTGCGACGCCTGCAGGGATGGACCTGCCGGTGTCAGAGGTTCTTGCATTGTCGATCGCGCGGCGGGAAAGCGAGTTTGACCCCGTGGTGATCAGTCCCGTCGGCGCGCGTGGGTTGATGCAGCTCATGCCTGCCACGGCGCGCGAGGTCGCAGGCAAGCTCGAGGAAGACTACGACGCCGACAAACTTCTGTCCGACCCCGAGTATAACGCGCGGCTTGGCAGCGCCTATTTGGAAGAGCTATCTCGACGGTATCAAGCCAACCCGGTTTTGATGGCGATTGCTTATAATGCAGGCCCGTCGCGGGCGAACCGATGGATGCGTGACTATGGCGACCCGCGTGATCCAAAAGTTGACGTCATCGATTGGATTGAAAACCTTCCTTTCCGCGAGACCCGGAACTACGTGATGCGCGTCACCGAGAGCTTCCTGCCCTACCGCGCGCGCCTGACGGGTGAGTTGCCAGAGGTCAACTTGACGGCGGATCTTCGGCGCTGACGCGTGAGCGCCACAAGGTAAACAGCCCCGCTGCGATGACCAAAGCCACGCCGATGGCGATATTCGTCTCGATGGTCTCGCCAAAAACCAGCACCCCGATCACGCTGGCAAAGGCCAGCTGAAAATAGGCGAAGGGCTGTACGGCGGAGGCCTCCGCCAGCTCGTATACCCGGATCAACAGGTAGTGCCCCACGGCTCCGGTGACGCAGAGAATGCCCATCCAAACCCAATCGATGGCGCTCATCGGCTCCCAAAACCAGACGCCCGCTATGGTCATCCCGACCGCGCCGGCCACGCCGGTCCAAAAGAATGAGGTTGCCGCACTGTCCTGACGTGCGGCATATCGCGTGAGCAGCGAATAAAGCGCAAATAATGTGGCCGAGGTAAGCGCGATGAACGCGGCCGGGCTGAACACTTTCACCCCCGGTTGCAACATGATGAGCACGCCGATGAACCCTACGCCGATCGCGGCCCATCGGCGCGGCCCAACGGTTTCACCCAGAACCGGCCCCGACAGAGCGGCGACAATCAGCGGGTAGCTTGCAAAGATCGCGAGGCTTTCAATCAGCCCGAGTAGCGTGAAGGCCAGCACCATGACGCAGACCTCTGCCGCCAGCAAAAGCCCGCGGAAGATTTGCAATCCCGGCTGCCTTGTGCGCGCCGCATTGGCGATAGAGCCTGCGCGCTTGGCGCTGACGGTCAACACGAAAGCGGCAAAAAACCAGTAGCGGATCATCACGACCATGATTACATTGTATTCGCCTGCGAGGTGTCGCGAGATGCCGTCTTGCATCGCGAAGATGAACATCGTCAGGATCATCAACCAGATGCCGCGCTGCGTATCGGTCATCGCTTGACCCCGACGGACATATGCCGTTTTCGCGCGAAGCCCGGCACCCGGCGCACGTCGAACCCTGCTGCCTCTAGCCCGCGCCGGACATGCCCCGCCGCGGTGTAGGTCGCAAATGTGCCGCCTGATTTTGTATGCGCGCCTACCTCTGCCATCAGAGGTTCGTTCCACAATTCGGGGTTCTTTGCGGGTGAAAACCCATCCAAAAACCACGCGTCCGCCTGCCAGTCTTGTTTCGCGAGCGTTTTATTGGCGTCGCCTATGATCACTTGAGCTCTGATGCCGTCGGCCTCAAAGGAGAAGCTTTCCTGCGCCCAAGCGTCCAACAAAGGCGCCGCCAGATCGGCCAGTTCGGGAAACGCCGCGAGTGCGGCTTCTGCCTCAGCCTGCGCCATCGGAAAAGCCTCAAAACTGGTGAATCGCAAAGTGCCGGGGTCTTTGAATGCGCGCCAAGCCGTCAACAGGTTCAACCCGGTCCCAAAACCCAGCTCGGCCAAATGAAACGCGTCGTGATACCGCGCGGGCAGATCATTGCCCGCCAAAAACACATGCCGGGTCTCCGCCAAACCGTCATCAAGTGAAAAATAGGGATCGTCAAACCGGGTCGAGACGGGCACCGAGCCGTCCCGCCACTCAAGCTCTGCCTGCTGGTCCGCCATGAAGTTCTGCCCTAAGTTCCGCGCCAGACAATGCGGAAGGATGCTCACCTTGTCTACGTCAGACTTTGCGCAAGACATCACAGTCATAGGCGGTGGTATTTTTGGGCTGTCCATCGCCTGGGCTTGCCTTCAGCGCGGAGCGAAAGTTCGGGTGATTGAGAAACGCGGCATAGGTGCCGGAGCGTCTGGTGGGATCGTTGGCGCGCTTGCGCCGCATGTCCCCGAAAACTGGAATGACAAAAAACAGTTTCAATTTGAAAGCCTGATCGCGGCGCGTGATTTCTGGCCGGCGGTGGAACGCATCAGCGGACTTTCCAGCGGCTATCTGCGCACCGGCCGGCTGCAACCCGTCTTGGATGCGCGCAGTCTTGCGCTGGCGCAAACGCGGTCGGAGAATGCGCAGACCCTTTGGCGGGGCGAAGCCGAATGGAAGGTTATCGCGCAGTCGGGCGCCGCCTGGGAGCCGCCCAGCCCAACCGGGTTTTTGATCAAAGACACGCTCAGCGCTCATATCCATCCGCGCCAAGCCGTCTTGGCCTTGGCCCGCGCAATAGAGTTGAAGGGGGGCGAGATCATCATCGGCACCGGCAAAGCCCAAGGAAAAATTATCCACGCAACCGGCTATGAAGGGCTGTTGGAGGACAGCACATTGCTGGACCAGCCCTTTGGAAACGGTGTGAAGGGGCAGGCGATGTTGCTTAAGTTTGACTCTATGGGCGCGCCGCAGCTTTTCGCTGATGCGTTGCATATCGTGCCGCATGGTGATGGCACGGTGGCGATTGGGTCCACCTCCGAGCGGGTTTTTGACGCGCCGTCTGAGACCGACGCACAGCTTGATGAGATATACGCGCGCGCGGTAAAGGCGTTCCCTGTGCTTGCAGGCGCGCCGGTGCTGGCACGATGGGCCGGGGTCCGTCCCCGTGCCAAAAGCCGCGCGCCTGTTTTGGGGCGGCACCCGGTTTATGACGGCCAGTTTATCGCCAATGGCGGTTTCAAGATCGGTTTTGGCATGGCACCAAGAGTGGCGGAGGTCATGGCAGACTTGGTACTTGAACAGCGCGATACCATCCCAGACAGTTTTAAACCGGAGGCGTCATTGCGATGAAACTCGACAGTCTTGACCACTTGGTGCTCACCGTTGCGAATGTCGCGGAGACGGTGCGCTTCTATGTAGATGTGCTCGGGATGCGCATGGACAGGTTTCGCGCCGCCGATGGCACCGACAGAACGGCGCTGTGCTTTGGCGCGCAGAAAATCAATCTGCACCAAGCCGGTGCCGAGTTTGAGCCTAAGGCACGCAAACCCACCCCCGGGTCCGCCGATCTTTGCTTTCTGTCAGAAACCGCGTTGTCCGACTGGCAGTTGCATATTGCCGCGCATGGTGTGGTGGTTGAGGAGGGCCCGGTTCCCCGAACAGGGGCAATGGGCCCGATCATTTCGCTCTATATCCGTGACCCTGATGGCAACCTGATCGAGCTGTCGAACCGCGTTTAGCGGGTCAGATCAACTTCGGCCTTCAGCGCGCCCATCAACTCACGCATCATTTTCTGATATAGCTCGCCTTCGAGATGGCCGTTATCGTCGAAGGCCTTTGAGCTGTTTGCGACCAACACCTCGGGTCCCTGCATAAGGCGCGTGCGAAAAGGCATCATCAAAAGCCGCAGGTTGAACTGTGCGCGCTCTCCGCCCGCGCGGCCTGCGGTTGCGGACATGATCGCAACCGGTTTGCCCGCCCATGGCTTGCCCTCGGCCCGACTTACCCAGTCCAAGGCATTCTTCAACACGCCGGATATGCCTTTGTTGTATTCGGGGGTCGAAATCACGACGGCATCTGCCGCAGCTATTTGATCGGCCAACAGCTGCACCGCTGCCGGGACACCCTCAGCTGCCTCGAGATCACCGTCATAGAGTGGCAGGTGCAGGTTCGCTTCGACAAAGCTGCTGGCCTCACCAAGCCTTGCGGCTTCGCGTATCAGCAATCGATTTGTCGCACTTTTCCGCAAAGAGCCGGAGATGCCGAGAAGGGTAAATGCTGCCATGTCGCGTTCCTTATATCATCTTCGAAGTACATAGCCTGCGCGCAGGGTTGGGACAGATTATTTTGGGCCACGCTGTGTCAGGCAGTGACGCAATTGGGACGCGTCAGTATTCCACCCCGATCTGCGCTTTGATTCCCGAGCGGAACGGGTGTTTCACAAGCTCCATTTCTGTGACGAGGTCAGCGATCTCAATGAGCTCTTCCTTTGCGTTGCGCCCCGTCAGAACAACATGGGTCATCTCGGGTTTTTCCTCGCTGAGGAATTTTACGACTTCGGCGATGTCGATGTAATCATAGCGCAGCGCGATGTTGATTTCGTCGAGCAGGACCATGTGATTTGCCTCATCGCGGATCAGGTCTTTGGCTTTCTCCCAAGCGGCTTGCGCCATCTCGATGTCGCGCGATTTGTCCTGAGTTTCCCATGTGAAGCCTTCGCCCATCGTGTGAAAGGCGCAGGTGTCCTGGAATTTGGACAATATCAAATCCCGCTCACCGGTCGACATGCCGCCCTTGATGAACTGGACCACGGCGCATTGCATGTCATGAGCGATGCAGCGGAAAATCATCCCGAACGCGGCGGAGCTTTTGCCTTTGCCCTTGCCGGTATGAACGATGACGAGGCCTTTCTTACCAGTCTTGGTGGCCATGATCTTGTCGCGAGCAGCTTTCTTCTTGGCCATTTTCATTGCGTGGCGGTCGAGGTCTTCGGGCGTGTCGCTCATCGGTCTTCTCCTATATCTTGTATAAATTTTGGCTGAACCCACAAAGGGATGCAAATCGTAACGCTTTTTTAACCATGAAGGACGTATTGCTTAGATGTTGCCCCAGACAGGAAACCCCTTTGAAGAACATCCTCCCATGTATCACGGCGCTCGTTCTGGCAGGTTGCGCAGCGCCGGGGGTTGATGTCTGGGGCGGCACGAGATCCCTGCAAGAGTCCGGTGGGCATAGCTTCACCGTCAACCATACGCGGACGCGGGCGGAGGCGTATCGCACCAACCGCGCTTGGCGGTTATCGGAGGCGCAAGTCTTTGCCAGTGCCGCCGTCGCTATGGAGCAAGCCGGCGGTTGCAAGGTCGCGCGCGCCTCGCTCGACGGGGATGTGGGTCTGGTCAAGGCCGAGCTCATTTGCTGACAGCTTTGCGCATCGTGATTTCTGTAACCCTATTATAACCGGGATGTCGCCCTTCGTCGGTTTTTACGAAACCCATCTTGGCGAATGCTGCGTGGTTTTCGATGAGCTCTATGCGGGTCTGCAGCTCCAAATAGGGTTTTCCCCTTTGGGCCGCGATGTCATGTGCCGTCTCCACGAGCGCGCGCATGAGCCCAGCTCCGCGATGGGAGGCAGCGACGGCGAGTTTTCCGAGATAAATGCTGTCAGATCGTTCAGTTAGGACCACGCACGCCAGCGGCAGTTTGGTGCCCTTGATGAGCAAAATGGTTTGTTCAGTAGCGAGGCGCCTGATGTCCTCGACGCTTAGCTGCCCGAGCGAGGAAGGCGGATCGATCCGCCCGTCCATATACGCAAAGCTGTCGTGCAACAGCGCAAGAATAGCCGCAAAATCGTCATTTGGTCCGGCATGTTCGACCTCAAACACCGGCAAGCTCGTTCAGCCGCACCCGCGCTGAGTTTGATTTGGGGACCCAGAGCCCGCGCTCAATCGCCTCATTCAGCCGTTCGGCCATTTCACGCAAGGCGGGGGCGTTGTGTTCAGCGATGAATTCCCGCGTGTCGTCATCTTCAAGGAAGGCCTGATGCACGAGGTCAAAGTGGTGGCCGCGGACTGCGCCTGTTGTCGCTGCGAAAGCGAAAAGATAGTCCAGCGTGGCGGCCATCTCGAACGCGCCTTTGTAGCCGTGCCGCTTGACCCCCGCGATCCATTTCGGGTTGACCACACGAGAGCGGACGACGCGCCCGATCTCATCTTCCAGTGTTCGAATGATCGGGCGCTCTGGGCGTGAGTGGTCGTTGTGGTATATGGGCCGCTCGCGGCCTTGAAGCGTCGAAACGGCTGCTGCCGCACCGCCCTCGAACTGGTAGTAGTCGTCGCTGTCCAGCAGGTCGTGTTCGCGATTGTCCTGATTTTGAACCACGGCCTCGACCTGCGAAAGTCGCGCGGTAAGGGAGGCCTTGTCCTGCACGCCCTCGCCATCCTTGCCGTAAGCGTAGCTGCCCCATTCGACATAGGCCTTGGCCAGATCGACCTTATCCGCCCAAAGCCGTTCGTCGATCATAGCTTGCAGCCCCGCGCCATATGCACCGGGCTTCGAGCCGAAGACGCGCGATGCGTTTTCGCCTTTGCGGGTGCGGGCGGCGGCGGGGTTCATGTCGTCTGGTTCTTCGAGGGCTTGAACCGCGCGCGCAGCGGAATCAATGAGTGCAATTTGTTGTGGGAAGGCGTCTCGGAAGAAGCCGGAAACGCGGAGTGTCACGTCGACGCGGGGGCGGCCAAGCACCCCTTGGGGCAGAACCTCAAACCCGGTGACGCGCCTGTTCGCGTTGTCCCATTGCGGCTTGCACCCCATCAAAGCGAGCGCTTGGGCGATGTCATCTCCGCCGGTTCGCATATTAGCGGTGCCCCAAGCTGTCAGCAACATGGCGCGCGGCCAGTCGCCATGGTCTTGCAGGTGTTTCTCGATCAGCAGATTGGCCGATTTCCAGCCCAAGGCCCAAGCCGTGGGTGTCGGCACGGCCCGGCTGTCGACAGAGAAGAAGTTGCGACCTGTGGGCAGCACATCCAAGCGCCCTCGTGTGGGCGCGCCGGAAGGTGCCGGGGCGACGAAGCGTCCTAAAAGGGCACTGAGGAGGCCCGCCCCCTCCTTTGGTCCACAGTCGGCGACAATGGGTCCAATACGTGTTTCGATGTCAGTGAGGATATCGGCTGACGCTCGACTTGCGTCATCGCCCCACCCGCCATCCCGGACAAGCTTGATCGCCAACAGCTCGATGCGTTCCAGCGTGTCGCCATGGCTGCGCCAAGGATCGCCAGAGACGGTTTCTAGCGCTTCTGGACGGGGCCCAGTCCATGGCGCGGCCATGTCGCAATCGAGCGGGTCGAAACCGAGGTTTAAATCGTTCGCGATTGCTCGGATCAGTGAGGCGTTGGTTCCTTTTCCGTCGCCACGTGGCACACGCGTTAGCGCGATAGTCAGGTCACGTTTGAGATCATGTTCCGGAGATTGCCCGAACACGTGCAAACCGTCACGGATTTGCGCCTCTTTCAGTTCGCAGAGATAGGCGTCGAGCTTGGCGAGGTCGCCGTCCTCATCCTCGCCTTTCATTCCGACATCGGCGTCCAGCCCGGTGGCTTGTGTCAGCGACAGGATTTCGCGGCGTAGATGGGTGATGCGGCGTCGGTCGACGCCTGCGGCCTCGTAATACTCGTCGACCAAGGCCTCCAGGTCGCGCAAAGGCCCATATGTCTCTGCCCGGGTCAATGGTGGGGTCAAATGGTCGATGATCACGGCCTGCGCGCGGCGCTTGGCTTGAGTGCCTTCTCCTGGGTCATTTACGATGAACGGGTAGATATGCGGGGTTGGGCCGAACACGGCCTCAGGCAGGCATTCATCTGACAAAGCCGTCGCTTTGCCCGGCAGCCATTCGAGGTTCCCGTGTTTGCCCATATGCACGATCGCATCCGCGTCCCAGGCGTGGCGTAGCCAGAAATAGAAGGCCAGATAGTTGTGCGGCGGGACGAGGTCAGGGGAGTGATAGGTCTCCGTTGGGTCGATATTGTAGCCGCGTGCTGGCTGCAGGCCCACGACCGCGTCGCCGAAGCGGTGGATTGAGAGCTTGAACCCGGCGTCGTTGACAAAGGGGTCTTGATCCGCTGGGCCCCATCGGTCCTCGATACGTTCGCGCACGGCGTAGGGCAGCTCAGAATATGCGGCGTTATAGGCCTCAAGCGAAAGGGTCTCGCCGCCAGCAGTGTCAGCCCGGTCCGTCAGCCAATTCGTAGGCCCGGCCATGATCTGATCCATCAGGGCTTTGCCGTCCGCCGGTGGGACCGTCTGATATCCGGCGTCCTTCAGCAGCGCGAGCGTATGCACGGTCGAGGCTGGTGTGTCCAAGCCCACACCATTGGCCAGCCGTCCGTCTTTGTTCGGGTAATTGGCGAGGATCAACGCCACCTTGCGATCCATCGCCGGCCGGCGGCGCAGACGGGCCCAGTTGGCGGCAAGCTTGGCCACGAAAGTGATGCGGTCGCCCCGGGCGCGGTATGTGGCGATCGGGCATTCAGTCGCAGCGTCGAAAAACGCCTCCCCTTTGAAGCTGACCGCGCGCGTCAGGATGCGGCCGTCGACCTCGGGCAGGGACACGTTCATAGCGATATCACGGGCCGAAAGCCCTGCTTGGCCTTCCTCCCAGGCTGCCTCGGAGCTGGCGGCGAAGACCACTTGGAAGACCGGTGCGTCATTTGCGGCCGGCATCACCAGAGGGTTGGCCGGCCCCGCTTCGCCCTTATGCGGGGAGCCGACTGCGAAGGAGGTGGCATTTAGGATCACCTCAGGCGGGGCCTGCTCGAAGAGGGTTTGCAACGTGGCCTGGCTGACCGGGTCCTTGAGGGAGGCCACGAAGATCGGCAGCGGGTTCAAGCCTTCGCGCAGCAGCGATTTTACCATGCGGTTGATCGGCGCGAGCCCGGCGCCTTGCACCAGCGCGCGGTAGAATATCAGCGGAACAACGGGCGCGCCCTCGGTCCAATTCTCCGAAGCCGTCGCAAGCTCGGCCACGCCTGCGCCGGGCCAATAGACGCCCGCGCGCAGAAGTGGGGTGGCGGATTGTGGCTTCTCGGCCCCGTCCAGAATGGCTTGGGCGTAGCTTAGGAAATTCGTGGCATTGGCTGGTCCGCCTTCGACCATATACGCCCAGAGCGCGTCGTAATCCGGGCCCGAGATGGTGGACAGCGCGCGCAGTTCTTCGTCGGGTTTGTCGTCACCAGGCAGGGCCGCGAAAGGCACGCCTGCGTCGTGCAGATGGGCCGCATATTGGGGGAGCCCGTATTTCCAATAGCCTGTTCCGCCGAGGCAGCGGGCGATGACCAGCCGCGACTTGATCGCGCAGGCCTCGATATGCAGGTCGACCGACATTGGGTGCTGCAGATGCGCCAGGTTTGCGAGCCGCAATGTAGGGGGGGCGGCCATTTCTGACCGGGCTTCGGACAGGGCGGCCAGTTCCGTATCGGCGGCGGAGATGAAGACAACGTCAGCAGGGGTTTGGCCCAGATCAACCGGCTCGGTGCCGTCGTCAATTGCGCCGGGGGTGGCGGCCAAGAGATGCATCTCAGAGCGCCTTTTCCATAAACAGGCTTGCGGGATGGTCCGGGTAGTCGCCAAACGGGCCGCAGACAGTGTAGCCCAGCTTTTTATAAAGGATTACGGCGCTTTCGAGTTTTTCGCCGGTTTCAAGTTTGACCGCGCTGTGGCCCATATCCCGGGCGGTTCGCTCCAGAACGTCCATCAGCGCGCGGGCCGTGCCTTTGCCGCGTCCGGCCTCGGGCACGTAGAGGCGCTTGACCTCGCCGTAGCTTTTATAGTCGCACAAGGCCACGCAACCCAGTGCAGCGCCTTGCTGCCTCGCGACAAAGAAGCTTATCTCTGGCCGGGCGAGTTCCTCGGCCGTGAAAGTAAAGCACTCATCGGCGGTGTAGACGGCGCGCAGTGCTTCCTCCGAACCGCTGATGAGCGTGCGCCCATCAACCGTCGACGGGTCCTCAATGTTGATGCTCAGGCTCACGCCTTAAGCGCCGCCTCAATTGCGCTGTGATCAAGCCCTGATTGCCCGATCACGACCAGTCGGGTTTCGCGCGGCTCATCCGCTGAAAAAGGGCGGTCAAAATAAGTGTCGATGCGAGGGCCCACGGCCTGCAAGGTCAGGCGCATGGGTTTGCCCGCAACAGCAGCGAAACCCTTGAGGCGCAGTATGTCATACTGCCTGATCACGTCCGCCACCTGTTCAGCGAAGGCTTTGGGTTCAGCGATCTCTGGCCGGGTGACGACGAAGCTTTCGAACTCGTCATGGCCATGTTCATGCGCGTGATGATGATGGTGATGATCGTGATCGTCGTCGTCATGGTGATGGTCGTCGTCATCATCGTGATGGTGGTGATGCACCTCATGGCGCGCGTCCAGATCGCCTTCAGCGCCGATGCCTTGGCCGAGCAAAACGTCGACTGGCAGCTTGCCCATGGAGGTTTTGACGACCTGCACAGAGGCACGGCTTTCCGATTTCAACTGGCCCACAAGGGCGGCGCTTTCATCTTCGGACAGAAGGTCGGATTTGTTGACCACGATCATGTCAGCGCAGGCGACCTGATCTTCGAACAGCTCAGACAAGGGCGTCTCATGGTCGAGGTTTTCGTCCAGTTTGCGCTGTGCGTCTACGGCGGCGACATTATGAGCGAAACGCCCCTCGGTCACGGCTTTGCCGTCCACGACCGTCACCACGCCGTCCACAGTCACCCGCGTTGAAATCTCTGGCCAGTTGAAGGCGCGGACCAAGGGTTGCGGCAGAGCCAGACCGGACGTCTCGATCACGATGTGGTCGGGCTTGTCCGCACGGGCCAAGAGCTTTTCCATCGTGGGGACGAAATCATCCGCCACGGTGCAGCAGATGCAGCCATTGGACAGCTCCATGATGTCATCCTCGGCGCAGGTCTCGTCGCCGCAGCCTTTGAGGATGTCGCCGTCGACGCCCAGATCGCCAAACTCGTTGATGATCAACGCGATGCGTTTGCCATTCGCATTTTGCAGCATATTGCGAATGAGAGTGGTTTTGCCGGCGCCCAGAAAGCCCGTGACGACGGTGGCAGGAATTTTGGCAGGCATTTGAAGCTCCTCTGAGCGGGTCAGACTTCGGCAGGACACGGGCCCAACAAGGTGCCAGCAAAGAGAAGGCTGGTCAGGGCGCGTCGTGCGAAAATGTCGTAAGGACTAGTGGTGTGGGATCGCGACTGACTGCGGGTCTGGCAGCCCGTTGGCCAGAGCCGC
Organism: Pseudomonadota bacterium; assembly: GCA_039030615.1. Classification (GTDB taxonomy): domain Bacteria; phylum Pseudomonadota; class Alphaproteobacteria; order Rhodobacterales; family Rhodobacteraceae; genus Litoreibacter. The sequence continues at coordinate 54,321 of JBCCDV010000008.1, forward strand.
GCCAGCAATGAAAAGGAGCGCGATTGCCATCAATGTGGCGCCCAAAAGGGCCGTATGCACGCGTGTTTGTGTCTGTGTTGCGGCACGCGCTTTTGCTTTGGTATCCATGTCTCATCTCCTCAAAGCCGCCACACCCGACAGCCCGGTTTCAGATACGCAAGGCTGGTCTCCTGGCTCGCGGGTCAAGATGCGAGGGCTGGCCTTCCCGGTTTCCCAGTGGCTTTGTCAGCCCGCACTCTCCGCTCACAGTCGCGGGGGCGGCTTCGGCTTGGCGTCCCGATATGGGTCACGCGTCCCGAATTCCCATTTCTCCCCGCTCCGCTTTGCGTCACACGGGGAACCATGCGCGAAGACCATGCGCCGCGATGCGGGCATGGTCAAGAAGGATTGCGACAGGCTGGATTCGATTTGAGGCAGTGGGTCTGATCAACAGGCCATTTGGGGTGCTATGCTGCGACGGGCGCGAGGCTTGCCAGAGCCAGAACCACGAAAGCCGCATGGCCCAATGGGATCGCGTTGAGCACCAGCGCGAAGGGCTGTTTGCGCGATTTGTGGCGGAAAACCTTTTGGCCCAGCTTTGCGCCGACCCAGCCGCCCATGGCGGCCAAGGCTATCAGATTTCCTTCTGGAATGCGCCATTTGCCAGCGCGGGCGCGGCTTTTATCCATGGCGATAACAACAAACGAGACAACATTTACAACGATAAGATAGGTATATGCGAGCAGAATGAGTGGCAGCATTGTTCCGTCCAGTTTTGGTCCCCAGTAACCATTCATTAACCAAGCCAACTGGGCCAAAATAAGGAAGCTCTGGTTCGAAATTGGTGCAAATTCGGGGCAAAGCGCCGCAACATCCTGTGGATAAGCGGGATTGCGCTGCCATATCTGGGGGTTTGGCGTTGACTCGTGCCCGCCCACTCCGAACAATCGCCCAACTTGTGCCCCGATTCCGTGGAAACCGTCGCGTTGCGCTTCTCGAAACTCAGATTGAACGGCTTTAAAAGCTTCGTGGACCCCACGGAGCTGATCATTGCTGACGGGTTGACGGGGGTCGTGGGGCCGAATGGCTGTGGCAAGTCCAACCTTCTGGAAGCGCTTCGTTGGGTGATGGGGGAAAACCGCGCCAAATCGATGCGTGGCTCGGGCATGGAGGATGTGATCTTTGCGGGCGCCATTTCGCGCCCGGCGCGCAATTTTGCGGAAGTCTCGCTGCAGATTGATAACGGGGAGCGGCTTGCGCCTGCTGGCTTCAACGATCTCGATAACCTCGAAATCATCCGCCGCATTACCCGTGACGCGGGATCAGCCTACAAGACCAATGGCAAGGATGTCCGGGCGCGCGATGTTCAGATGCTCTTTGCGGATGCGTCCACCGGCGCGCATTCGCCTGCTTTGGTCCGGCAAGGTCAGATTTCTGAGCTGATCAATGCGCGCCCAAAGGCGCGGCGGCGTATCTTAGAGGAAGCGGCCGGGATTTCGGGCCTCTATCAGCGTCGGCATGAGGCGGAGTTGAAGCTAAACGGGGCCGAAACCAACTTGTCTCGCGTCGAAGATGTGCTTGAACAGCTTGCAACCCAGTTGGCGCAGCTTGCGCGTCAGGCCAAGCAGGCCGCGCGCTACCGCGAGATCGGCGATCAACTTCGCCGCTCTGACGGTTTGCTGCTTTATCGCCGTTGGAAAGAGGCCGATGAGGCGCGTGCCGCATCCGCGGCTGAACTGACCGAACGAACGCAGATTGCCTCGCAGTCGGAGCGTCAGGCGCGCGAGGCCGCGAAGCTGCGCGAAACGCAGGACCAGGCGCTTCCGCCATTGCGCGAGGAAGAAGCGGTTGCCGCTGCAATTTTGCAACGTCTCGCCGTGCAGCGCGACACGCTCTCAGACCAAGAAGCGCAGGCCAAACGCCAGATTGAGACGCTGACGGGTCGCATCACCCAACTTGCACAAGATATCGAGCGGGAAGCGTCGCTGAACAAAGACGCAGGCGAGACGATTGACCGCCTTGAATGGGAAGAGCGCGAGCTGACCAAGGCTTCCGACGGGCATACCGAAAAACTTGATGCCGCTGCGACAGAGGCACGACAAGCGGGCAATATCTTGTCCGACCGGGAGACGTCGCTGTCGGAGCAGACCGAAGATGTCGCGCGTCTTGCAGCCCGCCATCAGTCGGCGCATCGCCTGCTTGAGGACGCCCAAAAAACCCGCGACCGCTACGAAGCTGAGGCCGAAAAAGCCCGCACCAGCATGACCGATGTTGCCGCCAGCGTGGCCCGCGCGGCTGCTGATCTTGAAGCGGCTCAAGCTGCGTCGATTGAAGCCGCAAAACTCGCCGAAGCCGCTGACGAAACGCTCTCGCAAAATGAGCTCAAACGCGCCGACGTTCAGGCACGTGAAGAGGTCGCCCGCACGCAGCGCTCTGAAGCCGAGGGTGAGGCCAACGCGCTGCGTGCTGAGGCCACAGCGCTTGCCAAACTGGTCGAACGCGATACCGCGGAGGGCACCCAATTGCTCGACGTGGTGCAGGTCAAAACCGGTTACGAAAAAGCGCTCGGCGCGGCGCTATCGGACGATCTACGTGCGCCACAGATTGAACCTGATGAGCCAACGGGCTGGGCCGTCCTGCCGGGTTATACGTCGCCGCAGGCTTTGCCCGCAGGTGTTCAGGCCCTGAACAGTTATGTCACCATCCCCGAAGTCCTCGCCCGTCGGATGAGCCAAGTGGGTCTGGTCGCGGCGGCTGATGGCTCGAAGCTGCAAAAAGACCTCAAACCTGGCCAGCGGCTTGTTTCGGTTGAGGGCGATCTGTGGCGTTGGGACGGGTTTCGCACTGATGCTGAGGACGCGCCAAGTTCAGCCGCGCTGCGCTTGCAACAGCTCAACCGTCTCGAAGAGCTCAAGCAAGGGGTCGAACGTGCCTCCGCCGGTGCCGATGGCGCCCGTGCGGCGCATGAGCATCTGACCCGCGCATTGGAAGAGTTGACACTTCAAGACCGGGCAAACCGTCAGGCCCGTCGCGACGCCGATAAAGACATGGCCGACGCGGCGCGCGCGCTCAGCCGTGCCGAGGGTGAACAATCGATGGCGCAAGGCAAACAAGAGACTTTGTCGCTTGCTGTCACCCGCTATGAAGAAGAAGCTATGGCCGCTCGCAAGCGCTTGGCTGAGGCCGAAAAAGGCGTTGCTGATCTGGGCGACCTCGACGCTGCCCGCGCGCAGATCGAAGACGTCAAAATGACCGTCGAGGCTGCGCGTATGACGATGCTCGCCAAACGCTCTTCGCATGATGAGTTGCGGCGCGAGGGCGAGGCGCGCCTCAAACGCAGCCAAGAGATTACGACCGAGATCAGCGGCTGGAAACACCGCCTTGCGACCGCCGAAAAGCGGATTTCCGAGCTAGAGGACCGCAAAGCCAGCTCTGAGGACGACCTCAAGGCCGCCAGCACAACGCCGGACGAGATAGCGGCGAAACGTGAAGAGCTTACCGCCGCGATACACGACGCTGAAACCCGCCGTCAAAAATCGGCTGACGCGCTGGCTGAGGCTGAAACGATCCTCCGCGAGGCGATCCAGACGGAACGCGAGGCCGAACGCAACGCGTCGGAGGCCCGCGAAGCGCGTGCGCGCTCAGAAGCCCGTGCTGAAGCTGCCGGTGAGACGGTCACACTCGCCGAAGCGCGCATCCGTGAGGAGATGGAGACGACCCCGGAGGCGTTGCTCGAAACGCTAGATGCCGACCCCGCGCAAATGCACGCTTCCGATGCCATCGAAAACGACGTCAACCGCCTCAAGCGTCAGCGCGACGCACTTGGTGCGGTTAACCTGCGCGCCGAAGAAGATGCGCGTGAAGTCCAAGAAGAGCATGACAGTCTTGATAAGGAAAAATCCGACCTTCACGAGGCAATCTCGAAACTGCGCACAGGCATTGCGTCGCTCAACAAAGAAGGTCGCGAGCGGCTGTTGACCGCGTTTGAGGAAGTCAATTCCAACTTCGCGACGCTCTTTACGCATCTGTTTGGAGGCGGCGAAGCCAAGCTCGTCATGGTCGAAAGCGATGACCCCTTAGAGGCCGGTCTAGAGATCATGTGTCAGCCGCCCGGCAAGAAGCTTTCGACGCTGTCGCTCTTGTCTGGTGGGGAGCAAACGCTCACGGCGCTTGCTCTGATTTTCGCGGTGTTTCTTGCCAATCCTGCGCCGATTTGTGTGCTCGATGAGGTCGACGCGCCGCTGGATGATGCCAACGTCACGCGTTTCTGCGACCTGCTGGATGAGATGACGCGGCGCACCAACACGCGCTTCCTGATCATTACGCACCACGCGGTGACCATGGCGCGGATGGATCGGCTTTTTGGGGTCACGATGGCAGAACTTGGTGTGTCGCAGCTTGTCTCCGTCGATTTGAAAAAAGCCGAGCAACTCGTCGCTTAACTGTCTGTAAATCACCTTTCTTCACTCCAAAATCTTCCACAAATACGCCATAAACACGCCCTAGGCACCGAGGCATGTTACGTGCTGTATTGATTGCCCTCTGCCTGGTTCCCGCCATGGGTGTTGCGCAGACGAAGGCCCCGCTCGAAGCTCTGAAAACACCGGCTCAGGCTCTGCCTTGGCAGGCCGTTGGGCGTCTGGATATGAACGATGGAACCTGCACCGGTGCGTTGATCGCCCCGAAGCTGGTACTGACGGCGGCGCATTGCGTCTACGACCGCAAAGGCGAGCTGCGCGAGGCGTCAACGATCACTTTCCGCGCGGGCTACCGCAAGGGCCGCGCTGCTGCGACGAAACGGGCCAAGCGGATCGTCACCCATGCAGACTATGTCGACGATGGCAGCGAAACCAGCTCAATGGAGCTGATCGCGAAGGACGTTGCCGTGATTGAGCTTGTGGGACCGATCCTAAATGCCGCAGTGATCCCCTTTGAGCGTGACCGCCAACCGACGATCGACGCGCGGGTGATTGTCGTCTCCTACGCACGAGGCCGCAACGAGGTCGCGTCGCTGGAGGAGGGCTGTCAGATGTTCGCCCGCTACCAAGACGTGCTGCAATATACGTGTGATGTGGATTTTGGGGCCTCCGGCGCGCCCATTTTTGTGATGACAGATGCAGGGCCCAAGATTGCCTCCGTCATTTCCGCAATGACCGAGCATGAGGGCAACAAGATTGCGCTTGGCGCGCCTTTGGGTCCAGCGTTCGACCGATTGGTGCGGGAGCTGCAAACCACCAATATTGATCCGCGTTTTGTCAAAGGCACGACGACGGACGGCTTACCAAACATCCGCAAACTTTCAACACGGTCCGGCCTGCCGCAGATCAAGCGTTAACCTAACAAAACGACGATCAGAAGCAGCAACGCCCAGGTGCGCCAGAGCATGGCGACGCAGGCGTCGATGTCGTGTGGGGCCAGGTCTTTGCGACCTTGCGGGTTTACAAAGGGAAAGTCCCGTCGCTCGCCGTCATAGCTGCGCGGACCTGAGAGCGACAGACCTAAAACCCCCGCCATCGCCGCCTCCGGCCAGCCTGCATTGGGAGATCGGTGCAAGGGCGCATCGCGGCGTAGGAGCGACCAAAGATCGAACCGCCAGCCAGCGAGCAAGATCAGTATCGCTGTTAGCCGCGCAGGCACCCAATTTAACACATCGTCAAGCCGCGCTGAGGCCCAGCCGAAAGCCTCATAACGCGCAGTTCGGTAGCCGACCATGCTGTCGGCGGTGTTAACGGTTTTGTAAATGAGCATCCCCGGCAAACCCGCAACCATGTACCAAAAGATCGGGGCGACAACGCCGTCGCTGAGGTTTTCTGCGGCGCTTTCAATCGCGCTGCGTGCGACATCTTCTTGCGTCATCTCGGCGGTGTCGCGCCCGACGATCATCGCAACCGCCCTCCGCCCGTCGCCAAGGCTCACGCGCAATGCGTGGCTGACATTGTGCACATGTTCAGCGAGGCTGCGCTGCGCTATCAGGATCGCAGCCAAGATCATACTCAAGAGCCCGCCGATGGGCAGCGCTTCGATCATCAACGCAAACGAACCCGAAACGGCGCAGAGCATCAGCAGCATGACGATGCCCATCAATCGTCGAGGGCCGCGGTTCATCCGCGCGTCCAGATAGCTTATTGCGCGCCCGATCAGCACGGCGGGATGGGACAGCCGGGACCAAAGCCATCGTGGCTCCCCGAAGACGCCATCCAAAAGCATTGCTATTGCAAGCATTCAGGCGCTCCTACCTCTTAACTTTTGCCCGCGTCTGAGTGCGGAAGCGGCGGATGCCGCGTCACGAAATGCCCTTTGATCGGCTGGGGCCACTCGCGATAAGGCACCTGGCCTGTATCGCTTTCCGCGTGCAACCGGGCGTAGGTGACAACGGCATCTGCGGCTTCCTCTGAGGGTTCAAACTCGCCCAGAGTGTAGTTCAATTTGCCGTGCCCCTGGATCGCAACATTGCAGGCGCGGGCGCATCCCATAAGGCATGCATGGCGCCGTGTCTCAACCCCATCAACTTCGGAGGCGGCCTGTTCGATCATCTCTGCGAACCGTTCTCCATCGGTCTGCGACTGCGCGTTTTCGGCCCAATCCTCGCGCTTGCAGGTCTCGCAAATCGTGATCCAGCTGGTCATCGTTTCCTCATTCTCAATCGCGCCCATCAAGCGCATTTCCGCCGAACGCGCAAGAAGCCGCGCGCGTGCCACAAGAGTTAATTTCACTTTACGCTTTGTTAACTAACGTAAAGGACACTATCGGCGTATCTTCACGGGGAAAGGTACCGGCCACATTAGCCACATGTAGAAGGTCGGATAGTCTATGAGAGTCTTAATTGTCGAAAGTGACCCGAATCTGGGTCAAATTTGGTGCAACCATATCCAGCGTCTTGGCGCTGACGTATCGATGTTGCGATCCCAGGGCGATGCCGTCGAGGCCCTGCAGGATGATCTATTCGATGTGCTCATTCTTGATTTGGAGCTGACCCTTGGCAGCGCCATGGCTGTCGCCGACTACGCCAGCTATCGTAGGCCCGATTGCAAGGTGATTTTCGTCACCTCCAACAGCTTCTTCTCGGACGGTACTATCTTTAATTATATGGCGAATGCGGCAGCTTTGATCCCATTGGCGACCAAGCCGGAGGACATGGCCGCGCTGGTTGAACATCACGGCCGTTAACGACCTCTTCCATGCGGTGCATGCCAGTCGATCACCGGGTTAATCGGCACGATCCGGTGCGGGTTAATGCTTTCATGGCTGTAGTGGTAGTGCCGAACGATATGGTCGAAGTTCACGGTCTCGGCGACGCCCTCCCATTGGTAGAGTTCGCGCGTGTAGTCCCAAAGGCTAGCGTAGTCGATCAACCGCTTGCGGTTGCATTTGAAATGTAGGTGATAGACGAGGTCGAACCGCACCAACGTGGTAAACAGCCGCCAATCCGCTTCGGTGATTACGTCCCCCATCAAATAGCGGTTCTGCGATAAGCGGGTATCCAACCAATCAAGCGTATCAAACAATGGATGCACTGCCGCGTCATAGGCGTCCTGCGAGGTTGCAAAGCCGGATTTATAGACGCCGTTGTTGAGCGTGTCATAGATGCGGGCGTTCACCGGCTCGATCACTTCGCGCAGACCCTCGGGCCAGAAATCGAGATTGTTGCCCGTCAGCGCGTCAAAAGCTGAATTGAACATACGAATGATCTCGGAGCTTTCATTGCTCACAATCGTTTCGCGGTCTTTGTCCCAAAGGATCGGCACCGTGACCCTTCCCGACACGTTTGGGTCTGCTTTGAGGTAGATATCGCGGGCAAAGGGTAGCCCATATAGCTGGTCGCCGGTTGCCCCAAAATCGTCCGCCTCGAAAGTCCAACCGTCGCCCAACATGTCGGGATGCACGGCAGAGACGCCGATCAGATCCTCAAGCCCCTTCAGCTTGCGAAAGATCAGCGTGCGATGTGCCCAAGGGCACGCATAGGACACGTAGAGATGATACCGCCCGGCCTCCGCCTTGAACCCGCCTTCACCTGTAGGCCCGGGGCCGCCATCAGCCGTGACCCAGTTCCGAAAACCAGCGGTTGACCGTTTGAAAGCGCCACCCGTTGATTTGGTGTCGTACCAATGGTCTTTCCAAATGCCGTCAACCAACAGGCCCATAAACGTGCTCCTTTTCTGTCGCGCACTCTCCTAGCCCGACCGCGACCCGCCTGTCATCCCAATCCCCCGCACAGAAACTGCGCGCGCCGCAAACGGAACCTTGGGTGACGCTTCTCCCATTGCCGCCACCGGCCCCGCCCGTTAGACCATCACATCAGACGAGGGGGGAGACCTCCCAGAGAGGTTGGCGGCCTTCGGATCGACCCATAAAGGGGGTCCACCGGTTGCATCGTCAAGCAGGGTCCGCGAGGGGCCCCCTCTCCCTATTGAGATTGAGAAAGGTACGCCCATGATCCGGTTGTTGTTTGTTGTCCCGGTGCTGATTTCGACCCCGGCGCTGGCCCATGTTGGCCATTTGGGCGAGGCAGCTGGCCACGATCACTGGGTCGCGGGCATCGCCATTGGGATCGCCATCGGCGTGTCGATTTGGGGCGCGATTAAAGGCAAAAAGGACGGCGAGGAGCCCGAGGAAGAGGTTGAAGACCCCGAGGGCGAGGAGGAAGCCGCATGAGCAACCCCGAGAAAGTTGGTGTCATGATTTGCGGTCACGGATCGCGCTCTCAGGCCGCCGTGGATCAATTCTCTGTCCTCGCCGAAAAGCTGCCGGGCTACTTCCCGCCTGATTGGGAGGTCGAGTACGGCTATCTCGAATTTGCAAACCCGGTTATCCGCGACGGGCTCGACACGCTCCGCGATAAGGGCTGCACCAAAATTTTGGCAGTTCCCGGTATGCTTTTTGCCGCCATGCACGCCAAGAACGACATCCCCACAGTGCTCAACACCTATGCCTCCAAGCATGAAATTGCGATCAGCTATGGCCGCGAACTGGGCGTTGACCCGAAAATGATCGCCGCTGCCGGGGCGCGTATCCAAGAGGCGGTCGACGCGGCAAATGCGAAAGAACACGTCGCCAATGAGGATACCTGCCTTGTGGTGATCGGTCGCGGTGCGTCGGACCCCGATGCAAACGGCAATGTCGCCAAGATCGCTCGAATGCTGCATGAAGGCATGGGTTTTGGTTGGGCCGAGGTGGGCTTTTCCGGTGTGACTTTCCCGCTGGTGGAGCCTTGCCTGACCCATGCCGCCAAGCTTGGGTACAAGCGCATCATCGTTTTCCCGTATTTCCTGTTCACCGGAATTTTGATCGACCGGATTTACGGTTTCACCGATATGGTCGCCGACGCGCATCCGGAAATCGACTTCGTTAAGGCTGGCTACCTCAATGATCACCCAAAGGTGCTAGAGACCTTCGCCGAGCGCGTGACCGAGCAAATGGGCGCAAACCCACCACCCAATTGCGGCATCTGCGCTTACCGCACGCAAGTGCTGGCCATGGAAGGCGCGAAAGACGTCACCATCCCAGCGGATGCGCGCAACCACCCCGCCTTCGCCGATACCCCACCGCCCACATGCGTTTTGTGCAAGTACCGTACGCAGGTACTGGGTTTCGAGGGTGAGGTTGGCGCGATCCAGGAAAGCCATCATCACCATGTTGAAGGGCAGGGCGCGTCCGCGCCTGGGTCAAACGTTGCCGATTGTGCGCTCTGCGACACGTTTTGTACCGGCATGTGCCGCCTTCAGGCACAAGAGCACCACCACCATCATCATCATGATCACGACCATCAACATGGGCATGACCATAAGCATGGGCACCATCACAACCATGATCACGATCATGACCATCATCACGCGCCCTACCCACATGCCAAACACCCGCATGGGCCGGAAAGCGCGCGGAAACTGGACAGTCGGAAGCTCAAAGCCTGATGCGCCCCTACGAGAAAGACCCCGAAGCGATCTACGCTGCGAGCTTCGCCACTGTCACTGAAGAGGCGAACCTCTCGCGATTTCCGAACGGGCTCGACAAGCTCGCGACGCGTGTGATTCACGCTTGCGGCATGGTCGAAATCGCCGATCGCTTGGCTTTCTCGGATCATGCGGCCCTGGCTGGGCAGGCGGCGCTTTCAGCAGGCAAGCCGATCCTGTGCGATTGCGAAATGGTCGGGGCAGGCATCACCCGCCGCTTCTTGCCCGCAAGCAACGCGGTGATCGTTACGATCAATGACCCGAGCACGCCAGAGCGCGCCAAATCCATCGGCAACACGCGTTCAGCGGCGGCTGTTGAATTGTGGGAGCCACATCTCAAAGATGCCATCGTCGCCATTGGAAATGCCCCCACGGCGCTCTTTCATTTGCTTGATTTGATCGACCAAGGCTTCCCGCGCCCTGCCGTGATCCTCGGCTTTCCGGTCGGCTTCGTGGGTGCCGCGGAATCGAAAGCGGAGCTCGCCACAAATCCGCGCGGTTGTGAATTTGTCGCGCTGCGCGGGCGCAAGGGTGGCTCGGCTATGGCCTCTGCCGCGGTCAACGCGCTGGCGGTTGGTGTGGGAGTAACTAGGAATGACTAATCCGCCTTGGTTGCATATTGTCGGTATCGGTGAAGATGGCCTCGATGGCCTCACCCCTGCCACCCGCGCCGTGGTCGAGGCGGCAGAGATTATTGTGGGCGGCGATCGTCACCACGAGCTGTCGCCAAATGTCAGCGCTGAGCGTGTCGCATGGCCCTCTCCGTTTGACGCGCTGATCGATAAGTTATTGTCTTACAAGGGAAAGCGCGTTGTTGTCTTGGCAACGGGCGACCCGCTGTGGTTTTCCGTGGGCGCGCGCATCGGGCGCGCGATTGACCCCACCCAGATCGTTTATCACCCCCAACTCTCCGCCTTCCAGCTGACAGCCGCGCGCATGGGATGGAGCTTAGCTGACGTCGAGACCCTCACCGTTCATGGCCGCCCTGTTCACCAGATGGTCGCTTTTATTCAGCCAGAACAGAGACTTATTATTCTGACCACCGGCGCCGAGACGCCATCCCAGATTGCGCAATTCCTAGCCGAACGCGGCTTTGGACAGTCTGAGATGACCGTGCTTGCCAATATGGGCGGCGAAAAAGAGCAACGTTTTGAAGGGCTTGCTAGCGATTGGGCGCATGAGGTTCCGGCCTTCAATACGCTCGCCGTTCGCTGTGTCGCGGCACCTGATGCTGCGTTGTTGCCCCGTGTTCCGGGTCTGTCAGATGACCTTTTTAAATCTGATGGAACGATGACCAAACAAGAAGTTAGGGCCGCGACCGTCGCTAAGCTTATGCCGATGCGCGGCGCGCTTTTATGGGATATCGGCGCAGGCTCCGGCTCCGTTGCAATCGAATGGATGCGCGCGGCGCGGTATGCGCGCGCGATCGGGATCGAACCCCGCGCCGACCGCCGCGCCATGGCTGCCGAAAACGCGCTTGCTTTGGGGGCGCCAAAACTTGAGTTGGTCGAAGGCGAGGTGCCTGCAGCGCTTCAAGGTTTGGACGCGCCAGATGCGATTTTTATTGGCGGCGGTCTTAGTGAGGAAGTGTTTGATATCGCGTGGGACAGTTTGCGTCCATTGGGGCGATTGGTGGCAAATGCGGTCACGTTGGAAAGCGAAAGCCTTCTAATCGCGCTTCGCGCAAAGCACGGTGGCGAGCTTGTCAAAATTGGCGTGGATCGCGCCGAGCCGGTCGGCCGTTTGACCGGCTGGCGGCCTTCAATGACCGTCACCCAATGGAGCCTTGTAAAGCGATGAGCGGGACGCTTTACGGCATTGGGCTTGGCCCGGGGGACCCTGAGTTAATCACGCTCAAGGCCGCACGGCTTATAGAGAGCGCAACAACCATTGCCTATCCCACGTTGGCAGGCAGCGACAGCTTCGCGCGGGCCATAGCGCGTGACCTGATCCCAGAGAACGCGCGCGAAATTCGGATGGATGTCCCGATGAGCACGGAGCGTCAGCCCGCACAAGACGCTTACGATCAAGGCGCAGTCGATATTGCCAAAGCTTTGGAAGCAGGGGAAAATGTTGTCTTCCTGTGTGAGGGCGATCCGTTTTTTTACGGCTCCTTTATGTATCTTCACGCCCGCCTGGCGGAGCGTTTCACCGTTGAGATCATCCCTGGCGTCACCTCCGTTACCGCCTGCGCTGCCCGCGCCGCGATGCCCTTGGCGGCACGCAATGAACGTTTAACGGTTCTTCCTGGACCGTTGCCCGAGGACGAGCTGCGCAGCCGTATCGACGGGGCAGAGAACGTTGTGATCATGAAAGTCGGGCGGCATATGCCAAAGATCAGGGCTGTGATCGAGGCGCTCGCGCTAACGGATCAAGCCACCTATGTGGAGCGCGCAACCTTGCCTGAGGAACGTGTCCTGCCGCTCGCGCAAGCGCCCGAAAGCGCGCCTTACTTTTCCATGATCTTGATCACGAAAGGAGCCGATCCATGGCTCTGACCCCATTGCCTGCGGTGCTGTGCCTCAACCGTGCGGGTGAGGCTATCGCCCATCGGATCGCGCATGCTCTTGGCGCTCCGGTGCATGGCAGAGGAGGTCGTGTCGATGCTGCTGACCTTTTCTTCGACAATGCGCTTGACCATGCGCGCGCGCTTTTTGCTGCCGGCACGCCAATTGTTGGTGTCTGTGCTTCGGGGATTTTGATCCGGGCTGTTGCCCCGCTGCTGGTGGACAAGACCGCTGAGCCGCCTGTGCTGTCGGTCTCAGATGACGGTTCGGTCGTTGTGCCCCTTCTGGGCGGGCATCGTGGCGCCAATAGATTGGCCGTGCAGATCGCTGAAGACCTGAGCGGTATCGCCGCCGTGACAACCGCTGGCGATATTGCTTTGGGCGTCGCGCTGGACGCGCCGCCCGCCGGATATCGGCTTGCAAACCCGGGCAATGCGAAGCAGGTGATGGCGGAGCTTCTGGCCGGTAGAGCTGTTTCAATAGAAGGGGATGCGCCTTGGCTCTCTGGTCTGCTGCGGGGTGACGATTTGCGGATCTCTTGTGGTTTGGCCCCGTCGGATGCGGATTTGGCCTTTCATCCACAAGTGGCGACCCTTGGAGTCGGATGCGCCCGCAATTGCGATCCAAAGGAGCTTGCGGACCTTGTGAGTGACACTCTGTTGGAGGCAAATCTTTCCGCTGGAACGCTCAAGGCGATTTACACGCTGGATTTGAAGGCTGACGAGCCTGCGGTGAATGCGTTGTCGCACGCTTTTGACATCCCTGTTCGCATCTTTGACGCCCCAACATTGGAGGCGGAGACACCCAGGTTGGCCACGCCGTCCGACGTCGTCTTCGCGGAGGTCGGCACGCATGGTGTGGCCGAGGCAGCGGCACTGGCCGGGGCGGGGTTAGACGCGACGCTGCTGGTAACCAAGCGCAAGACCAAGAATGCGACCTGTGCAATTGCTCTCGCCGAGGCACCTATTACAACCTTGCGCGGTCGCGCGCGCGGGACATTGTCGATCATCGGCATAGGTCCGGGGCAGCATAGCTGGCGCACGCCCGAGGCTTCTCGCCTGGTGCAAAATGCGGACGAACTGGTCGGCTACGGGCTTTATATCGATCTGCTTGGGCCTTTGGCTTACGGCAAAAAGCGGTCTGACTTTCCATTGGGGGGTGAGGAGGAGCGGTGCCGCTACGCATTGGAGCGGGCAGGCGAAGGGCAAAATGTTGCTTTGATATGTTCTGGCGACGCGGGGATATATGCGATGGGGGCGTTGGTGTTTGAGCTGCTTGACCGTGGCCCCGAAGAGATGGGCGTAACGGATGCGGCGCGGCGCGTCGAAGTGGTTTCGACCCCGGGCGTTTCTGCCTTGCAAGGTGCGGCCGCAAGGGCCGGTGCGCCATTGGGCCATGACTTTTGCGCGATTTCGCTGAGCGATTTGCTGACGCCGCGCGAGGATATTGTGAAGCGTTTGTATGCGGCCGCTGAAGGTGATTTTGTGATCGCCTTTTACAACCCTGTGTCCAAGCGCCGCCGCACCCTTTTGGCGGAAGCACGAGAGATTTTGCTGCAGCATCGTCCAGCAGATACCCCGGTGATGTTGGCGAGCTCATTGGGGCGGCCCGAAGAGCATGTTCGATACCGAAAGCTGAGCGAGTTGGAGGTTGATGAAGTTGACATGCTGACCGTTGTGCTTGTCGGTTCCAGCCATTCAAAATTGGCGCAGATGGGTGAAGGCCCGCGTATGTACACGCCGCGTGGCTATGCCCGAAAGATTGATGGGGATTTGGCGGGGAAGCGGGCGTGAGGACGTCGCTTGCGCCTTCGGGCGCATCGCCCCGCCCACCCTCCCATAGTTGGAGATAAGAGATGAAAGTGTACTTTGTCGGCGCCGGCCCGGGTGACCCGGAGCTTCTGACCTTGAAGGCGCAACGCGTGATTTCTCAGTGCCGCGTGTGCCTATATGCAGGATCACTCGTGCCGGAAGAGGTGGTTTCATGTGCGCCAGAGGGGGCCTTGGTAATGGATACCGCGCCGATGACGCTGGACGACACTCATGCGCAGATCCTCGCGGCCAGAGAACGCGGCGAAGAAGTGGCGCGGGTGCATTCGGGCGACCCATCTTTATATGGTGCGATTGCGGAACAAATCCGCCGCCTGAGATCGGACGGGATCGCTTATGAGATCATACCGGGCGTGCCAGCTTATGCGGCGGCGGCTGCCGCGTTGGGGCAAGAACTGACAGTTCCAGAGGTCGCGCAATCGATCGTTTTGACGCGCATGTCGATGAAATCGACCTCGATGCCCGAAGGGGAAACGCTGGAAAACTTTGCGCGCACGGGTACCACCTTGGCGATACATCTGGGCATTCGCGCGTTGCGCGAGATTGAGCGGCAATTGATCCCTCACTACGGCGAGGACTGCCCGGTTGTGGTGGCCTATCGTGCTTCATGGCCGGATCAGTTGTTTTTGCGTGGAACCCTTAGCGACATCCGCGAAAAAGTCCGTGCGGAGAAGATCACACGTACGGCACTGATTCTGGTTGGGCCGGCCCTGGGCGGAATAAAAGACTTCAAGGATTCGGCGCTTTACGACCCGCAGATGCCCCATGTGTTGCGTCCAAAACTTCGGGCCTAACTAAATCTGGAATTGCCATCGGTT
This sequence comes from Pseudomonadota bacterium, assembly GCA_039030615.1. GTDB lineage: Bacteria > Pseudomonadota > Alphaproteobacteria > Rhodobacterales > Rhodobacteraceae > Litoreibacter. Next base: position 69,401 of record JBCCDV010000008.1, read on the forward strand.
TGAAATGAAGTTTTAGGAGATTGCGCGCATCTTCGGTATTGTTCGACTGTGTGGAATGAGGTGTCGATATGTCGACTTTTTTATCTAGTGAAGTGCGCGCCGGTCTTGAACGCGCGCGCAAATCAGCGCTCAAACGCGGCTCCAGACTTAGGGTCCATGTGGGCGAGGCTATTTTTCCTATCTTGCGCTACGAAGGCAACCGGTTTGGCGTTGACGCTGAGACCGCGCCGCAAATGCGCGGATTGGTCGATATCTATGATGGTGGGCGCCATCTGTACCAAGCTCTGATCGTGACCTCGCGCGACGAGGATGGTTTGCGGGTTTATGAATTCAAGCGCAACACGATGGCCGCCGAAGGTCCGGCGCTTGATTTTGTGCGAGATGAGGACGCCCCGGCTGGCTTGTTGCCCTCACACTAGTGATCAAATTGGCCGCGCAACCACTCTGTGAACGCCGTTTTTGCATCTGACTTGGGCGTATCGCCTTCGACGAGATAATAGGCATAGGGCGTGTGCCACGTATGTGGGTGTACGCGCATCAGTGCCCCATTCTGCAAGTCTTCTCGGTTTGTAAGCTGATCGCCCAGAGCCACGCCTTGGCCCGCGCGTGCCGCGGCATTCATGATCTGCATGTCCTGAAACACAATTCCTGACGATGCTCGTGCCGTGCCGCCTGCGTCTTCGCACCATTTTGCCCAATCAGATTTGCTGTCCAGATGAAGGATCGGGTAAGCGAGCAAGGCCGCAAGGTCGAGCCGTTCGTGTTGAGCGACAAGCCGCGGCGCGGCCACGGGGAAGAAGGAAACGCTATAGAGCAGATGCGCGGAGGCGGGGCGCTGCGCCTCGCTGAGGAAGGATATGTAGAGGTCATCTTCCCGACGGCCGAGCTCTCCATAACCGCGCGGCGTGTTTATCACAAGGCTGAGCCCTGGGTTTTGCGCCGTAAACTGGCTGATCCGCGGTGCGAGCCAGCTGGCGGCAAATCCCGGTGCGACGTTTAAAACAAGACTGCCGGTCGCTTCCGTGGCGCTGCTTGCGCGCGCTATGACGTCCAAGGCTGGTGCGACTTCCATCACATAGAGACGTGCTTCCCTGGTGAGCCGAATGCCCCGACCTTGCCGGACGATCAGCTTATATCCGAGTGCCTTTTCCATGTTGCGGATTTGGTGGCTGATTGCAGATTGCGTCAGGTTCATTGCATCCGCAGATTTCGTCATACTGCCGGTTTGCGATAGGCTAATCAGGCTTCGGAGCATCGGCAGGCTAGGGAACATTCATTAATTTTCTTCATCAGTTTTTTGAATAAACTCCGTATGACATAGAAATTCTTTCATGTCATGGTCTGCGAAAGCAAGGAGTGCACCTGATGGAAGCCAGTTTCTCACGCCGCAAAATTTTAACGCCTGTCGAGCTTCGTAGCCTGTCTGAACGCTCTGATATGCGTGGTTTTGTTCAGTTGGGCTCCCATTTTGGGGCGATTTTGCTTGTCGGGCTGCTGCACTGGCAGGTCATGGGCAGTTGGTTGGTTCTGTTGACCGGCTTTGTCCTCGGAGTGCTTTTGAATTTTCTCTACGCTGGCCAACATGAGCTGAGCCACGCGACTGTCTTTAAGACGCGCAAGCTGAATGAGCTGTTTGGCCGCATAATCGGCTTCATCCAAATCTTCCCGCGGGACTTTGATCAGGTGATGCATTTCGCGCATCACCAATACACGCAGGATTGGGAGCGTGACGGTGAACTGGTACGTGAGCCTTATACGCTAAAGTCTTACCTGCTTTGGATCAGCGGCGTCAGCTATTGGCGCAATCGGATCGTCGGCAATATTCGCCGTGCGCGCGGGATCATTCTCGAACCTTACATCCGTGCTGAGGAAGAAAGGAAGATCATCACTGAGGCGCGTATTCACTTGGCGCTTTATGCTGTGATTGCATTGATCAGCTTCGCTTTGGGCAGCTGGGCTGCGCTCACATTCTGGATCATCCCCATGATACTGACCAAACCGGTTCACCAGCTTCAAAACACAATTGAACATCTGGGCCTGAGCCACGAGCAGGACATATTGGAAAACACCCGCTCCACCCGCACCAATGGTCTGTTTCGGTGGTTGTGCTGGCAAATGCCCTATCACACCGCGCATCACACTTTCCCGGCAGTGCCGTTTTGGAAGCTCAAGGAGCTGAATGACAAGATAGAAGCCCAAGCGGGCGAGGTGCACCGCATGGGCTGGATCGAGTTCCAGATTGAGGTGATTTCCAAACTTCGCGCTAAGGATGAAAGCCAATACCCGATGGATGAGGTGTGGATTGTGCCAACGTCGGGCGGCCGTTCCGCGCGTATTCCGGCCGAATGAGGCATCTCAAGACATACACTTCCCTTTGGGCTATGCAGCCGCATGACCAGACGTGCGTTAAGCTGCCGCATGATCAGGTTTGCGAAATGGTCGCTGCTGCCGGATTTGACGGGATGGCGATAGATTTGGGGGCGTCTGACGTTTCTGTCGCACATGCGGTGCGTCCGCACATGCAGGCCAACGGGCTGACACCGCTCATTGTGGCTTTCCCGAAAACGATCGAAAGCCTTGAAGATACGCTGCATATGGCCAAAGACTTTGGCGCGCCTTTTGTCGATGTGATCGGGCAGGTTATGCCGATTGCACTCGATGATATGGTGCCCGTGATTGAGACCTGGATGGAGATGTCGGAGCGTATCGGCATTCCGATCCAGTTTGAAACGCATCGCAACTGCATCACGAATGATCTTTATTCGACGTTACAGCTTATTGAGCGGATCCCTGAGATGCGGATTTGCGCGGACCTGTCGCATTATGTTGTCGACCGTGAATTTTGGTTCCCGCTGTCGGATCACGATATGGCGCTGATATCGCGGATCTTGCAACGCTCTGACAGTTTTCAAGGGCGGGTGGCATCGCGCCAACAGATCCAGTTGCAGCTCGACTTTCCGCAACATCAAAAATGGGTCGACCTCTTTAAGGGCTGGTGGCGTGAAGGGATGAGCTCTTGGCGGGAACGGAACGCACAGGGCGATTGCATCTTCGTCTGCGAGCTAGGTCCGCCGGAATATGCGATGACAGGACCTGATGGGCGCGAGATGTCAAACCGTTGGGAGGAAGCTCTACAAATCAAGTCTTGGGTTGAGGCGATTTGGCAGGACGTTGGTCGGGATAGCTGATTTCTCGAATTTTCTTTCTATAAACTGGATATTGAGCGATTTTTCTTCTCGAATAAGCGTGTTTGGCGCGGCGTTTCGCAAGGGGCTTTCTTGGCATCCTGTTATACGGTCAGGTAACAACTAGAATCGCTGCTTCCGGGGGCCTTTGCCATGATCCAAACACCTTATCTTCTGTTCCTCGGCGATGCGCCGGACTCGCTTGCTGCAAAAGTGGCCCAAGGCATCAAAGATTGGCGGCCTGAGAACGCCGTTGGCCAGTTTCGGATGGAAGGCTGCAAGGCCGACATGGGCATCGCGGATATGAGCCTGCAAGAGGGGCTTGATGCCGGTGCCAAGACGTTGGTGATTGGCGTGGCAAACCGGGGTGGCTACATCTCGGATGCGTGGAAGCAGGTTTTGGTTGAGGCTTTAGAATTGGGTTATGACATTGCGTCTGGCCTTCACAACCTGCTGCGGGACGAAGACGAGCTACAACGCGCCGCGAAAGTCCACGGCCGCACGTTGCATGATGTGCGCATTCCATCTGTTGCCTATCCGATTGCCAGCGGCGTCAAGCGCACGGGAAAACGTGTCTTGGCTGTTGGGACGGATTGTTCGGTTGGGAAAATGTACACCGGGCTTTGTATGGATGCCGAAATGCAAAAGCGGGGCATGAAATCGACGTTCCGACCAACGGGTCAAACGGGTATCCTGATCACAGGCGGTGGTGTGCCGCTCGATGCGGTGATTGCGGATTTCATGGCGGGCGCCGTCGAGTATCTGACGCCGGATAATGACGATGATCATTGGGATCATATCGAGGGGCAAGGATCGCTTTTTCACGCCTCTTACTCTGGCGTAACCTTGGCCTTGATCCATGGTGGCCAGCCTGACGCTTTGGTGCTGGCGCATGAACCGACACGGCCGCATATGCGCGGGTTGCCTGACTATCAGCAGCCGTCACTTGAAGCCCTGCGTGATCTTGCGCTGACCATGGCACATGTTGTTAATCCAGCCTGCAAAGTCATCGGCATTTCGATCAATACCCAGCATATGCCTGAGGATGAGGCGAAGGCTTATGTCGCTGACGTCGAAGATCGCATGGGCCTTCCGACGACCGACCCATTCCGTTTTGGCGCAGAAAAGCTGGTCGATGCGCTGGAACAGCTGTGATCGAAACCAGCTTTGACAGTTTTCGGCTTGCCGAGGTTTTCACGATTTCTCGCGGGTCGCGCACTGAAGCGAAAGTACTGACGGCGCGGGTCACGCGAGACGGCATCACGGGTCGCGGCGAATGCGTGCCCTACGCACGATACGGTGAGACGATGGAAAGCGTTGCCGCGCAGATTGCGGGGCTGCCGACTGATATTGGCCGCGCGGTTTTGCAGGACGCTTTGCCTGCCGGCGCGGCGCGAAATGCCGTTGATTGCGCGCTTTGGGATTTGGAAGCGAAGGCCCGCGGCAAGCGGGTCTGGGACTTGCTGGGCTTGTCCGCGCCACGACCTGAAATTACCGCTTTCACCTTGTCGCTGGCTGAGCCCGACCAGATGGAAGCCGCTGCGCGCAAAAATAGTGGGCGGCCTTTGCTCAAGATCAAGCTCGGGACGCCGGACGACATGGCTCGGCTGGAAGCTGTGCGACGGGGTGCCCCGGACACGCCTATTATCATTGATGCGAATGAGGGCTGGAGCGCGGAAGTTTACTCCGAGCTTGCGCCGCATTTGGTGCGTCTTGGCGTGAAACTGGTCGAACAGCCGCTGCCCGCCGGCGAAGATGACATGCTGGCTGAGATCGAGCGCCCTCTGCCTGTCTGCGCGGATGAATCCTGCCATGACCGGGCGTCATTGCCGGGTCTCGAGGGCAAGTACGATGTGATCAACATCAAGCTGGACAAGACGGGCGGGCTGACTGAGGCGTTGGAGCTCAAGCGCGACGCGCTGGCGCGGGGCTACGGGGTGATGGTCGGCTGTATGGTGGGATCGTCGCTTGCCATGGCGCCTGCGACCATTGTTGCACAAGATGCGGCTTTCACAGACCTTGACGGGCCGCTGCTTCTGGCCGAAGACCGCGGGACACCGCTGATTTTTGACGCCGATGGGGTGCACGCCCCGGACGCCGCTTTATGGGGATAGGATCATGAGCCGCATTGTTTACCTAAACGGAGAGTATGTGCCGGAAGCCGATGCGAAGGTTTCGGTGTTCGACCGGGGCTTCTTGTTTGCCGATGCGGTCTATGAGGTGACCAGCGTGCTGGACGGAAAGCTGATCGCTTTTGACGGGCATGCTGTGCGGCTGCAGCGGTCTTGTGATGAGCTGGGCATGACCAATCCGATCTCGAAAGAGGCGTTGCTTGAGGTGCATCAGGAGCTGGTAAAACGCAACGGTATTGAGGAAGGGATGATCTACCTTCAGCTGACGCGAGGCAATCCGGGCGACCGTGACTTTGCCTACCCGCCTGCGGATACTGAGCCGACGCTGGTTTTGTTTACCCAGACGGCGAACCTTTTGAACAACCCGAAGATCGAGACCGGTATGAAGGTAATCTCGGTCGAGGATCAACGCTGGGCCCGGCGCGACATCAAGACGGTGCAGCTTTTGTTCCCGTCGATGGCGAAGATGATGGCGAAGGCTGCGGGGGTTGATGATGCCTGGATGGTGGAGGACGGGCACGTGACGGAGGGGTCGTCCAACAACGCATATATCGTGAAAAACGGCAAGATTATCACCCGCAACCTGGGCAATGAAATCCTGCACGGGATCACGCGGGCGGCGGTGCTGGCCTACGCGAAATCGGCGCAGATGGAGGTCGAGGAACGGCCCTTTACGATCGAGGAAGCGAAGGATGCGGATGAGGCGTTCATCACCTCGGCCTCGACTTTCGTGATGCCTGTGGTCGAGATCGACGGGGTCGCTTTGGGGGACGGGAAACCCGGAAAATCGGCGGCACGGCTGCGGGACCTTTATCTCGATGAAAGCCGAAAACACGCAGTCTGATCGGATTCCCCGCATGCGGGGAATTTTATTACTGTCCTGCTTTCAATGACTTAGAGATTTTGTTTACCCGTTGGTAACTATTGCAAATCGGCTTGGGGCGCGATGCGTTGCGCCTAAAAGCGAATGGCCATGAAGCGCAGAAAAGCCGCGTAAAGCCCCAGAACAATCAGGTGCCCCGGCGCGGACATTTCGAACCATGCCGACCAAAATGCGCTGTCCGTGCTCCACTCTGGCGCGGTCCAAAGCCCAAGCCCGATGCCCGTCGCCCATATGCTGAAGACACCAAAGCCGATGATGAGTGTCGCCAACGTCCCGACAAGCGCAGGCGAAATCTTTCCGATGAAGCGCCAGATAGGTTTTTGTTCTGGCGCAAAGAAAGGATTGTCTTTTCCGGCCGCGATCACATCGCCGGTGACGAAGAAATTGGCGATGTCTTTCCAAAGCTCTTCTTCGCGTCCGGCGCTGTGGCCGCCTTCGACATAATCACGCGTCCCAATCGGGCCGCCCGGGAGGTCCATCTGATAGAGCGCCTTTGGGACGGGCGTTTCAAAACCAACATGCCCCGCGCCGCCGAGATCGAAAAACTTTTGAAACGGCCTGAGGCCATAGGGGAAAATAGCAACGACCCAATCGGCGGTGGCGACAACATTGAAGATCTTTTCAACACGTTTTGCGCCCACGAGCGGGGCCCATTCGAAATTGCGACGCACCACGCTGCCAGCGAAGAAGATCCGCTTGAAGGAGATGGCCGGATAGTCGTTGAGCGCACGCGCCGCGAGGTAGGTGCCGTTCGAGTGGCCCAAGAAATGCATCCGCGCCTCCGGGTAAATCGCGGCTGCTTCGACATATTGGTCCATGAACCATTCGACCTTTTGACGGCGCACCCAAGGCAGCAAAAACGGAAGAATCGCGAAATACCCATAGCTTGGGGTTCTTGAGACCAAATTCACGCCCTTTTCGGCTGCGTGTTCCTTGATCCGCGCCGCTATTTTCTTGGTCCAGAAGCCGCGGTCGCGAATGCCATGGATCACAAAGACAAGGTCGTCGACGTCTGCGTCGGGCGGCGCTGGTAGCTCATCGGAGAACCATTCGCGTTTTACAATGTGGTCTTCATAGGCCTCTAAATCGTCGGTCAACACGCCTTGGACAATATCGCGACGCGCAACTGTTTGCTCTGCAACAGCGCTGTCGGCGATGATTTTCACATAGAATTTCAGCATGTTGGAATGGCTTGAATGCGGCAATTCCACCTGAATAAACTGCTCAGGCCCCTTGGCGGTGGCGAAATCGATTGTGTCGTTGGGTGGGGCAACATCGTCTTTTGTGCCAAGAAATTGAACCACCTGAGGCCGGTTTTCTATCGTGCGGCAATAGTCGAGCCACCTGAGGCGGGTTTGCACGATAAAGGGGCTGCCGAGGCGAAAATCAAAAAGCGTCGGGCGACGCTTGGAGGGCAGGAGATGCCCGACCATGCCGCCAAGGTTCCACTGAAAGCTTTGCAAAGGCGATTTCGTATGGGTTGCGCTCCACCCACGACTGATGCTGGCAAACATGACAAGCCGCTCAATTTTTTTTGCCCATGAGCGCGCTTCAAGATGGGCCAAAGCCTGTTCACGCTTGGATGTTTTGGGCTCCGCTTCTGGCCAATAATGCGGGGTGCCGCTTGCCTCGATGAGCACGCGGCGGGCAAGCACCGCCCCCATGCTGTGGCCGACGAGAATGATCCGCTTGAACCCTTGCAGGGCATCGGCTTGGTCGATTTCTTCGATAATTTCAGTGACGATTTCCGTGGCGCGCTTTGACGAAAACAGCGAGCGATGGGCGAATTCTGTGACCCGTACATCGCTGTCGGGATAGGAAAATTCGAGAAGGGCTATCAGCTCACTGAGCTTCTTTTTACTGCCGCGCAGGCCGTGGACAACATAGACCAACGTGTCGGATTTTGACGTCTCACCCATTTGCAAATGCCACTCATTTCAAAAACATGCGTTAAATGAGAGAAGCGTAGCGTTTAGGCGTGTTTTGGTCAAAACCGTTTTGGCAAGCTGTTGGACCGGCCTGCGCCGGGTTTGCGTGTCTTGGCTTAATGCCGGGTCTCGTCGGCGGGGATGCCGACCAAATGCTCAGCTTCGTCGGCAGGATCATCAACCTTGTCAAGGACGAGAACCAAGCGCGCCTCGCCGGTCCCTTCGATGGGCGGCGAGCGGTGCAGCAGCCCCGAACTTGGGGTTTCCGGCCAAAGCGTGCCACGTAGCAAAATGGGCGCGCCGGTTTCGACGGTATAGATGTCCTTCGGGCCGCTGGGGTCGGTTGCGATGCCGTATTGCGTGCCGGTCCCGCGATAGGTGCAAATCAGCCGGGCCGTGATCGCGTCGACATGAAACCGGCGGCACGCATTGGTTGTGATCACATCGAGCCGCAGCCTGAGGAAACGCGCCTCCATAAGCTTCGCGAAAGTTTGCGCCAGATCGTCAATGTCGGCCTCAAGCCAGTTGCGCTCTGGTCCGGCGGGCAAACCCGCGATATCGCACAGATGGCCCAGCGTCTCGGCAACGGCGGAGGGCGGCAAAATGACCCGACCGCGCGGCAATTGTTCCGGTTCTAGCGCGTTGAGCCAGCTCTGGACCCTGTCCGGGGTCTGTTTGCGCAAAATAGCAGCGGCGCAATGGTCGTGCAGGAAGGTATCGAGCGCGCTTGGATCATTGGCGATATCGACGCCGGGGACCGCGTCTTTTACGATTTTGGGGACGAAATTCATGCTGCATCCTCCACACGACGCCAAATCGGGAATGGGTCGGGATAGTCCGGCAAATTGTCAGGGCCGGAGGCCGCGACGGCCGGAACCAGGCAGGCATCAAGACGCGCCTTTAGCGCCTCCCAGTCGATGCCCGCGCCTATAAACACGATCTCCTGGCGGCGGTCGCCCCATGGTTCCTGCCAATGGGCCTGCATATAGGCTTTGGCGCTTTCATGGGTTGGTCGGCGTTCCTCGGGGACGGAGGCCCACCATGTGCCAAGTGGCTTGACGCTGGACAGCGCGCCGGCGAGCGAAAATTCGGCAACCCATTCGGGGCGCGTCGAGATCCAGAAATGCCCTTTGGCCCGGATGACGCCGGGCATCTCGCCGTTCAACAACGCAAGGATGCGTTCCGGCATGAAGGGCAATCGCGCGCGGTAGACATAGGAGGCGACACCGTATTCCTCGGTCTCGGGGACGTGGTCGGCGAAGCCGTAGAGCTCTTTCGCCCACATTGGGTGTTCATGCGCCTTTTCGAAATCGAAGAGCCCTGTGTCGAGGATTTTTTCGGCCGCCACGCTCGATTGGTTGGTCTCGATGATCTCCGTGTCAGCGTTCAGGCTGCGGATGATTTTGCGCGCGGCGTCGACCTTTTCGGGGCCCGCGTCGTCGACCTTGTTGAGGATCACGACATCGGCAAACTCGATCTGGTCGGTGAGCAAGTGGACGAGCGTGCGCTCATCCTCCTCGCCCATGGTCTCGCCGCGGTCGCGCAGGAAATCATGCGAGCTGTAATCATTGAGCAGGTTGACCGCATCGACCACCGTGACCATCGTGTCGAGCTTGGCGACATCGGCGAGGCTGTCGCCGAATTCATCGCGGAAATCGAAGGTGGCGGCGACGGGGAGCGGTTCAGAAATGCCGGTCGATTCGATCAGCAGGTAGTCGAAGCGGCCTTCTGCTGCGAGGCGGCGGACCTCATCGAGCAGATCATCGCGCAAGGTGCAGCAGATGCAGCCGTTTGACATTTCGACCAGCGTTTCATCGGTGCGGCTGAGCTCAGTATCTGCGCGGACCAGATCGGCGTCGATATTCACCTCGGACATATCATTGACGATGACTGCCACGCGGCGGCCTTCGCGGTTGTTGAGCACGCGGTTGAGCAAAGTGGTTTTGCCAGCGCCGAGAAATCCTGAGAGCACTGTGACCGGGAGGCGGGTGTCTGTCATGGTGGGGGGTGTCCTTTTCCTGTCTCAAATGATGCGCGGGCAAGCGTCGGGAAAGCGCTATCGGCGGCATGTCAGGAGGTATGGTATGTTATAACATAACATTAAGTAAAGACACTGGATCGGGGCTGGCGCATGTTTGTCGTCGCATGCGCAACCGCCAGCCAATCGCGCGGGATTTAGCAGAAAACAACGAGGCAACCTTGGCAAACCGGGTTCTATGCCCGTCGTTGCATTTTAGGAGGTTGTGATGTCCGGCGTCGCCGTGGCGTCTACTTAAAGAAGCTGCGGATCAAGCTGTCGCCCAGCACGGCACCGATTTGGCCGCGGATATCGGCAACGCCTTTGCCCGAATAGAGCAGGTGATGGATATGGGCGATTTGGCCGGTGGACAGGTCACGCACATCGACGTCCTTAAAGCCGTAATTGGGCAGCTCCGTCGCGACGCTGGCCTCCAGCGTGTCGAGTGGGCGTTCGGCCCAGCTGGGAGTGGCTAAGGTGACGGCCAATCCGGTGGCCGCAAGAAATTTGGTGAAGCTCATGGGCGTTCTCCTCATCAACGTCTTCTTCTTAGCATATCTGCCGGTGATGCCAAAACACGACCGGTCACGGCGCTGTTACGTGGCGTCTTTATGCGCGACCTCGAAAGCGGCCTTTTGGTCGCTTGTTGCTTCTGTCTGGTGTTTGGATTTCCATTCGTCAAACGGCATTCCGTAAAACACCTCACGGGCCTCCATTTTGCCGATCTCGATGCCGCGGTCGGCCGCGGCCTCCTGATACCAGCGGCTCAGGCAGTTTCGGCAGAAACCTGCGAGGTTCATCATGTCGATATTTTGCACATCGGTGCGCGTCTGAAGGTGGTCGCGTAGGGTGCGGAAGGCGGCGGCCTCCAGCTCCAATTGGGTTTGTGCGTCCATTGTGTTCTCCCGTCTAGAGGCCGGTTTCGGCCAGTGTTTCTTGCAGCATTGGTGCGAGCCGTTCAGCCCATGCGATCTGCTGGCTTTGGGTAGATATGAGGTCGTTGCGCAGCTCTATCAAGACATGCGGGCGTCCATGAGCCAGCGCATGCGTGTCCATGCTGTCGCCTTTGAGCGCTCCGTTATAGGGCTCATTGTCGCCGGCGACGAGGTCAGGCTCGGCGTTCAGGCGTTTGAGCAGTGGGATCGCAAGGCGCGTGTCGCGCGCATAGAGAATGCCGATGTGCCATGGCCGGGGTGGGCGTCCACGCAGCTGCGGGGTGAAAGAGTGAACGGACACGATGACGGGGTCAGCGCGGGTGCTGAGCGTTTGCGCCTTGGCGCCGTGGTAGGGGCGGTAGAGCTTATCGAGCCGCTCCGCCCGGTCGCGCGGCGTGACGGCTTTGTTGGCCGGGATGATGGTGCCGTCATAGAGGCGCATGATCAGGGTTGGATCATCCTCCCCGCGGTTGGGATCGATGACGAGGCGAGAGAAGTTTGACAGCACAGCGGGCGCATCGAGGCGTTCGGCCAAGGCGTGCGAGAGCCCGGCCGCGCCGATGTCAAAGGCGATGTGGCGCGCCATGTCCTCAGGCGGCAGGCCCAAATCACCGCCCGCCACGAAAGAAGGCACCGTGTTGCGCGCATGATCGCAGGTGATGACCCAGCGCGCCGAGCGCGTGGGGCCCGATATTTCGAAAGCGGTTTCGGCCATCTTCAAATTCCATCTACATCCTGCGCCTCAGTAAAACGCCAAATCAAAAAGGGCCAGTTGCGATGATGTTCGGATTGCGCCATATGTGGCCCCGGCCCAAGAACAAAAATTAACTTTCTACGAGGGAAGACGCCCGAATGAGACGCCTCCGCAAGGTCAAGATTGTTGCTACACTGGGTCCGGCATCAGACGATTATGAAATGATACGCGCATTGTTTGAGGCCGGGGCCGATGTGTTCCGCCTGAACATGAGCCATGGTGAGCATTCCGAAATCCGCGTGCGCCACGAGATTATTCGCCAGATCGAAAAAGACACCGGACGCCCTGTGGGCATTTTGGCCGATCTGCAAGGCCCGAAACTGCGTGTGGGCCAGTTTGCAAATGATGATAGCCATGAGCTGGAAGTGGGCCAAAGCTTCCGACTGGATCTGGATGACGCGCCTGGCGATGCGACCCGCGTTCAGCTGCCCCATAAAGAGATTTTCGACGCACTGGAGCCCGGGGCCTCCCTGCTGGTGAATGACGGCAAGATCCGGTTGAAAGTGAAAGATTGCGGCGCCGATTTCGCCGATTGCGAAGTCACCGTGGGCGGAGAAATTTCGAACCGCAAGGGCGTGAACGTGCCCGACGTGGTGCTGCCCTTGGCGGCGCTGTCGGAAAAAGACCGCAAGGATCTGGAGTTTGTCTGCCAGCTGGGCGTGGACTGGCTAGCGCTGTCCTTTGTACAGCGCCCCGAGGACGTGGCAGAGGCGCGCAAACTGGCCGACGGGCGCGCCGCGATCCTGTCGAAGATTGAAAAGCCTGCCGCCGTGAAGGCGTTTGATGACATTTTGGCTGTGTCCGATGGGATCATGGTTGCACGCGGCGATCTTGGCGTGGAGCTGCCGGTGCAAAACGTGCCGCCGATCCAGAAGCTTTTGGTGCGCAAATGCCGCGCCGTGGCCAAACCGGTGATCGTGGCGACGCAAATGCTGGAATCGATGATCGACAGCCCGATGCCGACACGGGCGGAGGTGTCCGACGTCGCAACCGCGATTTATGAGGGCACGGACGCGATCATGCTTAGCGCTGAAAGCGCGGCGGGGTCTTTCCCGATCGAGGCCGTGACGACCATGAACAACGTGGCCATCGAGGTCGAAAACGACCCCAACTACCGCGACATCATCGCCGCACAGCGCGGCGGCAAGAAGCACACCGTGGCCGACGGCATCGTGGTCGCCGCACGTGAGATCGCGGAAACCACAGACATCAAGGCGATTTGCTGCTTCTCACAATCGGGAACCACGGCGCTGCTGGTCTCGCGTGAGCGCCCGCATGTGCCGATTATCGCGCTGACGACGCTGATGGGCACCGCGCGAAGGCTATGCCTGAGCTGGGGCATGCATTGCGTGATGACCGAATCCGTCGAGCGGTTCAAAATGGCCGTGGTTGCCGCTGCCCGCGCCGCGCGCGAAAGCGGGGTGGCCAATGAGGATGACCAAATCGTTGTCACAGCGGGCATTCCGTTCAACCAGGCCGGATCGACCAACATTCTGCGGGTTGCCCCCGTCGATGAAAGATTGATTTTCGCGACCGGAGCCGAATAAACTCAGGGGCAGTTGTGGGAGGGTGCCATGATTGCGAACGAGTTTATTTTGGTTTTGGGGATGGTCATCGGCGTTTTGGCCATACCGGGCATGTTTTCGTCCATTGTGGATGGCAGCCCGCCGCGCGCTGCAACGGTTGCGGTGGTCGTCTCAGGCGCGATGATTATCTACGCGGTTTACAAAACGCCGGGGGGATATTCGCTCAATGAAATTCCGAATGTGATTGCGCGCGTGGTCGGAAGTCTCTTCTAGAGCGGACTTATCACTAGGGCCCTTGCCAAGTTGGAAAAAGCGCCCTAGAAGGCGCGCTCTAACCCTCGCGGGACCGGCCTATATGGCATGCCGAGTCGCGCGTTTACCACTCGAGATTTTGAGGAGATGGAAATGCCGAAGATGAAGACAAAATCGGGCGCTAAAAAGCGCTTCAAGATGACGGCCTCGGGCCGCGTCAAAGCGGGTCAAGCGGGCAAACGCCACGGCATGATCAAGCGCTCCACCAAGTTTATCCGCACCGCGCGCGGCACGACGCTCCTCTGCAAGGCAGATGAGAACATCGTGAAAAAATACATGCCCTACGCGCGTTAAGGAGAGACTGACATGGCAAGAGTTACATCCGGCGTCACCACACACGCACGCCACAAGAAGGTCATCAAAGCCGCTAAAGGGTATTATGGCCGTCGCAAGAACACCTTCAAGGTCGCCCGTCAGGCGGTCGACAAGGCCAACCAATACGCGACCCGCGACCGCAAGGCCCGCAAGCGCAACTTCCGCGCTCTGTGGATCCAGCGCATCAACGCTGGCTGCCGTTCGATTGATGAAAGCATGACCTATTCGCGCTTCATCAACGGCCTGTCGCTGGCTGGTATCGAAGTAGACCGCAAAGTTCTGGCCGATCTGGCCGTGAACGAGCCTGCGGCCTTCGCTGCTGTCGTCGAAAAGGCGAAAGCTGCGCTGCCTGCTTAAAGCTAGTTACCCAAGAGATAGAGAAAGAGCCCTGCCAAGCGGGGCTTTTTTATTTTCACCCTTCCACGTCGCCCAGATCCGGGTGGCCAAAGAAATCCAGAATATGTCGTTTGAAGTCGAAAAAAAATGTCCGGCCATGGAGTAGCGTTTGGCAGCCTCACCCGCGCAACGTCCAATCGTGTCAGATGAAGAGAATGGCGTTTTGTCATTAGTAGCAGATGTTAGCTTTCAGCAAATGCGTCGGCAGTTTCCCAGCGTCCGGCAGCTAGGTCTGATGGGCTTATGTAAAACTGTATATCGCCCCCATAGACAAGCGGCACGATAGGGTCGTTTTCAGTTATTTGGAGTAGCAGGTAATTGCCAATATTGAGGTCCGCTGCTTCTTGAATTCTCCAACCGGCTCCAAAAATTTGATGACGTGGAAACTTCTGAACACCGGTATAATCCACGTTTATTATTTCTTGCACATCTTCCGGAAGCATATCGAAGACGTGATCGGGCCCGCGCGCCATTCCCAAAAGCGTGACGGTATAGATGTCACTGAGTGATCGAAATGCATGCGGTCGCCGGTAGAAGCCCCAAAACCGCACGCCGTTATCGAACCTGGCACGGATCGGGTCTACGACTGCGAAGAACGCCTCAAGTTGTTCGACATCTTTTTGCTCCATCTCCTCCCAAGGTGGAACGGTTTCGGCCCAGTCGGAAACCGTTTGAATAAAGGTCCGAAATTCTGCATTTACCTTTTCAGAAGCGTCCGCAGCATTGAGCAACGATCTTGCAAACCGCTGCGCTGCATCTCCGAAACGCATGCCTTGATCACCGCGTCGGGAAACCAATTGGTCGAAGGTGAACTGATTTTGATGTGATAGGCCAAACTTCGTTTCGATTTCGGCTTCTATCGACTGGGTATCGTCGGGGTCTTCGGCATTGATCGTGACAAACTCGACCGGCCAATGAGGGAGCGTAGAGGGGACCTCTTCGGGTGCGAGACCCAACGACAAAGTTTCGTCTCCGATCATGATGCCGACTGGTCCCAAGTCGTTTGGCGGTTGCGTCGGGCCTGGTGATGCGGGCGGCAGGTACAGCACCTGTCCGGTCAAGATGCCTGGAACTGATGTCACAAAAAAGGCGAGACTGCCCGAAGTCGGTAACACGTTTCGTGTTGATTGGGAGGCAATGTTAGCAAGATCAAACTGCGCGATAAAGAACATGGGCGCGCCTTCGGAGTCTCGCGGCCAGGGGGTGCCACCCAAATGAGGCAAACCACCAATCCAGTTTTTTGCGCCCGAGCGAAATTCCGGCTTGCGCGCTTTGAGCGTAACGAGGAGGGGCTGCTGCGAGAGCTTTGCCGCGTGCCCCCGATCCTCTGTATGTCTGTGAGAAGAATATTTGGGATCGGAGTTTTCAGGGCTATTCTTGGACTTGAAGATAAACACGCTCGCTATCAGCCCGAAAACGAGTAGCCCCAGCAGGATTAGTATACCAAGGATCGCGAGGCCTAGAAACCTGAAAATCGGTCCCGCACCTAAGTAGCCTGTTTCCATCGCAATGTAGAGCGATAGACCACCTACAAGAAAAACAAATCCCAGAAGTCTTACGAGCATATTAACCCCAAGTGGTTTCTGAGGACCAACGACCAAACCAATATGACGATGGTATGGCAAGACAAGTAGCGCCAAAATTTCTTTTGGTGCATTCGAAATTCTAGTTAGCTGAATTTATTTGTTCTTGATGCTCCGCTTAAGCCACAAAGCGTCAACTCATGAAGGTTGACCTTGCGTTTCGAAAGATTGAGGTAGGTCAGCCTTTTTCGCAAAGCGTATATCGACGCGCAATAACAAAAAAGGCCGCCCACGATGGGACGGCCTTTTTTAGTTTCTGCGGTCTCTGCGTTACTCGGCGGCGTGACGGTAGCCTGAAGCGAGGGCCTCCATGCGTTTTCTGTCACGTTCCGATGCGATCAGGGCGCGGACCTTGTCAGCCTCTGCCTGATCTGCGCGATTGCGCAGCTGCTCGATGGTCTGCGCCATCTTATCTGTTGTGTCATGTTTCTCTGGGCGGGTGGCGCCGAGTTGGCGGGCGAGCCAGAAGCCCAACCCGGCGGAAGCCAAGATCGTGACCCCGAGGATCAGGATTTGAAGAATGAACGCGCCGCTCATGTGCCGGGCTCGGGGCGTTTGAGGACGGTGAAGGCGACGCGGCGATTGAGGTGGTCTTCTGAGGCGTCGCCCTGGGCCAATGGCGCGCGCGCGCCGTAGCCGACGGGTTCAAACTGCCGGGTCTCAATCCCGAGCGCCTTGAGTGCTGCCAATGTGTTTTCGGCCCGCTTCCAGCTGAGTTTGAGGTTCAAAGCGTCGGGGCCGACGCTGTCTGTATGCCCCTCGATCTGCACCAGCGCTTCGGGGCAGGCTTGGGCTTGCGTCCCGATGAGTTTGAGCACTTCGGTCTCGTCCGGTGTCAATGCCGCGCTGGCGGTCGGGAAATGCAGGGACTTGCCCTCAACAAAGGCCGCGAGCTGTGTGACGCAGCTTTCAATGGACGGTTGCGTGATGGTTGGGGTGACGGCGATCACGGTGACTTGCTGCGGGGCCGGCGCTGGTGGCTGTTTAGGCGCGGGCGCGGCAGGCGCGGCAATCGGAGCCGGGGTTTGGACGTCGGGCGCGGGCATGGCCAAGGGCTGCGGTGCGCTGATCAAAGCGATGTCGGTGACCTTGGGCGCCTTAACGGAGAGGCTTGTTGCGGGCTGCGGTGCGACGGCGTTCAGCCCGGCCGACGCGGTCACGCCGATGAGCGCAAACCCGGCCAGCGCCACGGCGCAAACGCCCGCTTGCCGTGCGAAAACCACGCTCGCTATTGATCCAAAGCCCCCAGGCCTCATCGGACATCCCCCACACCTGCGGCCCCGGTTTGAGCGCCGCATACTTGTTGAAACTTTTCCACTTGGCAGCTGAATATTTGCTCCGCGCGATGCGGGTGGCAAACAGAACTCGGGCAAAAGTTAATAATATGTTAAAGCGCTTCATATAGTGTCCGAAACCCCCAAAAACCCCTTATTTTGCGGTTTTTTGGTGAGCGTGACTCTTAAGACTCACTCGGGTTCTTAGCGATTGAAAAGACTCATCTTTTTGAATCTAGATCGCGCATAATCCGCGCCGCTTGCACTTAAACGCGCCGGGATGTAGCACGCAGGGAACGAATTTTGGAGGCCGTCATGGACGATCTAAAGGCAAAATATCTTGGTCAGATTTCCGGCGCGGGCGACGAGGACACGCTGGAGGCGATCCGTCTTGCGGCGGTCGGCAAGAAAGGCGAGATCAGCCTGAAGATGCGCGAATTGGGCAAGATGACCCCGGAAGAGCGCCAGGTCGCAGGCCCTGCGCTGAACGCATTGAAGGATGAGGTGAACTCCGCCATCGCCGCAAAGAAAGCGGGGCTTGCTGACGCGGCGCTGAATGAGCGGTTACAAACCGAATGGCTGGACGTGACGCTGCCGTCACGCGGGCGGCCGGCCGGGTCCATCCATCCGATCAGCCAGGTGACGCAAGAGGTCTCCGCCATTTTCGCCGATATGGGATTTGCCGTGGCCGAGGGCCCGCAGGTCGAAGACGATTGGCATAACTTTGACGCGCTGAATATTCCCAGCCATCACCCGGCGCGCGGCGAGATGGACACGTTTTACATGCACCGCGACGAGGGCGACAACCGCCCGCCGCATGTGTTGCGCACGCATACATCACCGGTCCAAATCCGTTCGATGCTGAAAGAAGGCGCCCCCATTCGGGTGATCTGCCCGGGCCGCGTCTACCGCGCCGATTATGACCAGACCCACACCCCGATGTTCCATCAGGTCGAAGGGCTGGCGATCGACAAAGACATCTCCATGGCGAACCTGAAATGGGTTCTGGAAGAGTTTGTGAAATCCTTCTTCGAGGTGGACGGCGTTGAGCTGCGGTTCCGCGCCTCCCATTTCCCGTTCACGGAGCCGTCGGCCGAGGTCGACATTCGCTGCTCTTGGGATAACGGCCAGCTTAAAGTGGGCGAGGGCGACGATTGGCTGGAAATTTTGGGCTCCGGTATGGTGCATCCGAAAGTGCTGGAATCGGGCGGTATCGACCCCGCCGCATGGCAAGGCTTTGCCTTCGGGATGGGGATCGACCGGATTGCCATGCTGAAATACGGCATCCCGGATTTGCGCGCGTTTTTCGACAGCGATTTGAGGTGGTTGCGCCATTACGGATTTGGCGCGTTGGACCAGCCAGATCTGGCCTCTGGGTTGAGCCGTTAAGGCTCAGCTCACTTTACCTAAGCTAGTTGAACGCCCGGCAGATTGGCTTGAAGAGCCCGGTGCAGCTCCAATCCGTGATATCGACGCTCGTCGTACCAGTGAAATGCTCGTTGTGGTCCCAAGACGCGATGCCAAGGGCCAAAGCAACCGCGAGAGCGGCGATCGAAGGTCTGAAAACTGTCGCAAGCACATTTGCGATGAAGGTGGTCATGTTCGTTACCAAAACAAAGAATCGTTACATTTGCCCCACTTCCGCCTTAATGCCGCCCAAATGTGGCTGAAATGAGGCAAAGTGAACAGAATCCTAACGCGTCTCGGGATGCTCAGAGGCCCTGTCGCCCCTTTCCTCTAACCCTGCGATGCGCTACCCCTCCGCTGACCCGAAATACGCTGAATTAAGGCAAAGAGATGAAATTCACCCTGTCCTGGCTCAAAGATCATCTTGAGACCAATGCCTCTGTTGACGAGATTGCCTACGCCCTGACCGACCTTGGTCTTGAGGTGGAAGAGATCGACAACCCTGCCGACCGACTGAGCGCGTTTACCATTGGGCATGTGACCAAGGCCGAAAAGCATCCTGACTCGGACAAGCTGAAGGTCTGTCAGGTGCAAACAGGCGAAGGCGAGACCCAGATTATCTGCGGCGCACCAAATGCGCGCGAAGGAATTACCGTCGTGATAGCGTCCCCCGGTACTTATGTTCCGGGCATCGACACCACGATTGGGGTTGGCAAAATCCGCGGAATTGAGAGCTTTGGTATGATGTGCTCGGAGCGGGAAATGGAACTGAGCGAGGAGCATGATGGCATCATCGAGCTGCCCTCAGGTACGGTCGGCGAGAGCTTTGCCGATTGGCTGGCAGAGAATGAGCCCGACAAGATCGACCCGATGATCGAGATTGCGATCACCCCGAACCGGCCTGACGCTTTGGGCGTGCGCGGCATTGCGCGTGATCTTGCGGCGCGCGGTCTGGGCGTGATGAAAGCGCGCGACACAGATCCTGTTGCCGGCAGCTTCCCGTGCCCGATCAATGTGACTATCGACGACACTGATGCGTGCCCGGTTTTCTATGGACGGGTGATCAAGGGTGTCAAAAATGGACCGTCGCCCGACTGGTTGCAACATGTGTTGAAATCCATCGGGCTGCGGCCAATCTCGACGCTGGTCGATATCACCAATTTCTTCACCTATGACCGCAACCGGCCTTTGCATGTCTTCGACGCCGACAAGGTCGCGGGCGATTTACGTGTGCATCTGTCTGATGGCGGGGAGAGCTTTCTCGCGCTGGATGAAAAAACATATACGATGCAGCCCGGCATGACTGTGATTTCTGACGACAACGGCGTTGAGAGCCTTGGCGGCATCATGGGTGGCATGGAAAGCGGCTGTACGGAAGAGACGGTCAACGTCTTCCTGGAGGCTGCGTTTTTCGATCCGATCCGCACCGCGCATACGGGCCGCAAGCTGAAGATCAACTCTGACGCGCGCTACCGGTTTGAGCGAGGGATTGACCCTGAATGGACGCCCCAAGGGATTGAACATGCGACGCGGATGATAGTGGATCTGTGTGGCGGGGAGGCCTCGGAGGTGGTGGTCGCAGGCGCAATGCCAGACCATGCGCGGGCCTACAAGCTGGACACCGACCGGGTGCAATCGCTGGTGGGGATGGAAATCCCGGCCGACGTGCAGCGCAAGACCTTGGAAGATCTGGGCTTCATGATGAATGGCGACATGGCGCAGGTGCCGAGCTGGCGTCCGGACGTACAGGGGGAGGCCGATCTGGTTGAGGAGGTGGCGCGCATCGCGTCTTTGACCAAGCTAGAGGGCAAGCCGATGGCGCGCGTGCAAGCGGGCGTTCCCAAGCCGATCCTGACGCCAATGCAAAAGCGCGAGCAGGCGGTGCGACGCACGATTGCGGCTTTGGGCTACAATGAATGCGTGACCTATTCCTTCATCGACGCCAAGGCCGCAGCGGCTTTTGGCGGTGGCGATGACGCGAGCATGCTGGAAAACCCGATCAGCTCAGAGATGAGTCATATGCGCCCCTCCCTTTTGCCGGGATTGTTGCAGGCGGCGGCGCGCAATCAGGCGCGCGGCTTTGCCGATATGGCCCTGTTTGAGGTCGGGCCAGCCTTCCATGGCGGCGAGCCGGAAGAGCAGCATTTGCAGGCCTGCGGGCTGCTGGTTGGTCATACCGGGCCGAAGGATGTGCTGGGCACACGCCGCGCCTCAGACGTGTTTGACGTAAAGGCGGACGCGGAAGCGGCGCTGGCGGCAATGGGCGCGCCCGCCAAGGTTCAGATCATGCGAAATGGCGAGGCTTGGTGGCATCCTGGCCGGCATGGGCAGATTTGTCTGGGACCGAAGAAAGTGCTGGGTGTTTTTGGTGAGGTGCATCCGAAGGTTCTGGCGGATATGGACATCAAAGGCCCGGCGATGGCCTTCACCATTTGGCCTGCAGAGGTGCCTTTCCCGAAATCGAAATCCGCCGCGCGATCCGCGTTGCACCTGCGCGACCTGCAGGCCGTGGAGCGCGATTTTGCGTTTGTCGTCGAGGAGGGCGTTGAGGCTTTGACGTTGGTGAATGCCGCGGGCGGCGCGGACAAGGCTTTGATCGAAGAGGTCCGCGTGTTTGACGAGTTCATCGGCGGAAGCCTTGGCGAGGGCAAAAAATCCCTGGCCATTACCGTGCGCATTCAACCGATTGAGACAACCTTAACCGAGAAAGAGGTTGAGGCGCTGGCCGCCAAGATCGTTGAGAACGTCACCAAAGCCACCGGCGGCGCGCTGCGCGGCTAAGAACGGAGAGCGCTATGGCGTTGAAAGTGTACCTGTCGGGCGAAATTCATACCGATTGGCGAGAGCAGATAATTGAGGCCTCCAAGGGTCTCGACGTCGCGTTTTCCGCGCCGGTGACCGATCATGCGGCATCAGATGATTGCGGTGTGGCAATCCTTGGGGCGGAAGACCAGAAATACTGGCACGACCACAAAGGGGCGATGGTCAACGCGATCCGCACCCGCAAGGGGATCTCGGACGCAGATGTGGTCGTGGTCCGCTTTGGCGAGAAATACAAACAGTGGAACGCCGCGTTTGACGCGGGCTACGCGGCCGCCTTGGGCAAGTCGCTGATCATCGTGCATGGCGACGATCACCAACATGCGCTCAAAGAGGTGGATGCGGCGGCCCTCGCGGTCACGGATGACCCGTTGAAAGTCGCGGACATCCTGCGTTACGTGCTCGAAGGCACGCTGGTCTAGTCGCGTGGCGGGGTGACAAGCCCTTTTTGCACGGCCGGGCGGGCCAAAAAGCGCTCTAGATAGGCGATCAGATTTTTGTGGTCGTCCCAGCCCAGCACCTCCTTCGCGCCATAAAAATCGAGAGCGCGCAGCCAGGGCGCGATGGCGATATCGGCGATGGAATAGTCACCTGCGATCCAGTCTTTGTCGGCGAGTTCTTTGTCCAGGACTGCCAAGAGGCGCTTGCCTTCGGCAATGTATCGCTGCTGCGGGCGCTTATCTTCCCACTCCGATCCGGCGAATTTATAGAAGAAGCCCAACTGACCTAGCATTGGCCCAAGCCCACCCATCTGGAACATCAGCCATTGGGTGATTTTGGCTTTGTCGCTGGCGGTTTCGCCTATCAGCTTGCCGGATTTCTCGGCGAGGTAAAGCAGGATCGCGCCAGATTCGAACAAGCCAATCGGTGCGCCATCAGGCCCGTTTGGGTCAATGATCGCTGGGATTTTGTTGTTCGGGTTCAGGGACAGGAACTCGGGGCTTTTCACATCGGCATCCGACAGGGTGACTTTGTGTGCCTCATAGGGAATGCCCATTTCCTCAAGCGCAATGGAGGCTTTGACGCCGTTTGGCGTTGGAAAAGAGTAGAGTTGCAGAACGCTTGGATCCGCGGCGGGCCATTTTTTGGTGATCGGGAATTGGGAGAGGTCGGACATAGGGGGAACCTTTTTGCAAATTCCCCCTCTACATATCCTGCGTCGTCTCAGAAAAAAGGCGTGAAATGGTTAACAATTCTGCTAATACATCTGCGCGAGCGCACAATACGTAAACAATCGCGTCGCCACGACTAATATAGGGACACTGAAATGCTAAGCGAATTCAAAGACTTTATTGCCAAGGGCAACGTCATGGACATGGCCGTCGGTATCATCATCGGCGCGGCCTTTACCGCGATTGTAACCTCGTTGGTTGGCGACCTGATCAACCCGATCATTGGGCTGGTGTCTGGTGGCGTCGACTTTACCAACAACTATGTGACTTTGGCCGGCGAAGTTGCCGAGGGCACCTCGCTTGAAGCTGCCCGCGAAGCCGGTGCGAACGTGTTTGCCTGGGGTGCATTCGTAATGGCCGTGATCAATTTCCTGATCATCGCCTTCGTCGTTTTCATGCTGGTGCGCTATGTGAACAAGATCAAAGCAGCCGCAGAAGGTCCGCAAGAAGAAGAGGCTGAAGAGCCCGCAGGCCCGACTCAGGAAGAACTGCTTGCCGATATCCTGACCGAGCTGAAAAAAGCCTGATCCTTTAGACAGACAGTTTCGAAAGGTCCGCCCATCTGGGCGGGCCTTTTATTTTGTGCATTGCCGCTTGATTTGGCAATATCTCCGGTACTGACGCATTTTGACGAAGGATTTGCGATGAAAGCCGATATTGACGCAACAGACGCCCGAATTTTGAGTGTTTTGCAGCGTGAGGGCCGCATTTCCAATGCTGATCTGGCCGACAAGGTGAACCTGTCTGCCTCCGCCTGCCACCGGCGCGTCGCGCGGCTAGAGCAGGAAAAGATTATCCGCGACTATGTGGCGTTGTTGGACCCGCGCAAGGTCGACCGGCCGACGACCGTGTTTGTCGAGATCACGTTAAGCGGGCAAGCCGATGAGGTGCTCGACGCGTTTGAGCGTGAAGTCAAACGTATCCCCGAGGTGCTGGAATGCCATTTGATGGCCGGGTCTGCGGATTACCTTTTGAAAGTCGTGGCCTATGACACGGAGGATTTCGCACGCATTCACCGCCGCTCCCTAGCGCGGTTGCCCGGAGTACAGGGGATGCAATCGAGCTTTGCGCTCAGGACCGTGTTCAAAACAACGGCGCTGCCGATTTAGCCGAGAAGATACTGCATCCCGTAAAGCGTCACCGCCCCCGCCGCGATGGCGCGCACTGTGCCTTTGGAGAAATACGCGACCGCAACCGTGGCCAATGCTGCCGTCAGCCGGGACGCGTCGGGGACCCCACCTGTGGCGTCCGGCCAAAGCACCAAAGGGGCGACTAACCCGGGCAGGATTGCGGCCGGCGTGTAGCGCAGATGGCGCAGCAGCCATTCAGGGATCGGGCGATCGCCAACGAGCCCCAGAAAGGAAAAGCGGATCAGGAATGTGCCGACCCCAAGTGCGGCGATGATCAGCCAGATCTCGGTCGTGGTGTAGTTCATGACATGCGCCGCTCGATCTCGGCCCCGACCATCATCGCGGCAATGGCGGCGATCAGAAGCCCGAGATTGAATGGCACCGCCACCAATAGTAGCGCCAAAATGATTGATGTGAGTGCGGCGGCTAGATGCGCCAACGTGCGGAGCGCTGGCACAATCATCGCCAGAAACGTGATTGGCACAATGAAGTCGAGCCCGTATTCCGCCGGTATCGCGTCCCCGATTACGGCACCGATATAGGTGAAGACGTACCAAAGCGGCACAATCGGTGTCACGGTTCCGAAGAAATAGGCGACCTTATGGGGCGTGCTTGTCTCTGGCGCGCGCTCAAATTCCGTATGTGACAGCAGGTAGCTCTGATCGACTGTAAAATAGGCTGCCAGCACCCGCTGCCAGCCCGGCGCTTTTCCCAGATGTGGGGTCAGCGACGCCGAATACATCGCCATGCGTAGGTTCACCGCCAGCGCGGAGGCCAGCACTACCGCGACCGGCGCATTTTCAGACATGAATTGCAGCGCGGTGAATTGTGAAGCCCCCGCTACCACCAAAGCGGAAAAGGCCATAACCTGCGTAAGCGGCAACCCGGCCTCGGTCGCCACGACGCCAAACAACATCGCAAACGGGATCACCACAATCACGAAGGGCAGCGCCGCCGTTGTGCCTGCGATATAGGCCATTTTGGTGGTGGTGAATTGCATCTGCTGGCCTTAATCTGCCCTCTGCCGCGTAAAGGACCTCAGGAGGCAGCGAAGGTCAAATGCCAAATCGTGATCAGGGCTATCAGATTGCGCCTTCCCCCGAGGGGGCGGGGCTGACGCGCGCGGTCAAGGGCGTGGACCATACGGGCGCGCCACAGCAGATCAACGTCGTCGAAGAACGGCCCCTGACCATTTTCCTGAACTCCCGCGAGATCGTGACCGCCATGACAATTGGCGACTACCCCGACTATCTTGCGCTTGGGTTTTTGCGCAATCAGGCGATGCTGTCGGACGCGGATGTGGTGACCGGCGTCGACTTTGATGAAGAGCTTGGCGTTGTCATTGTGCGCACCGAGATCGAGACGGATCACGAAGAAAAACTCGCCAAGAAAACGCGGACCTCTGGCTGCGCCGTGGGCACCGTCTTCGGCGACATGATGGAGGAATTGGCGGAGGTCTCGCTGCCCGCTTTGGACATCCGCACCTCTGATCTCTATGCGTTGGCGGCCAGGATAAACACCACCGATAGCCTCTATCTGAGCGCGGGCGCGATCCATGGGACGGTGCTTTGCCAAGGTGCAAAAACGCTGGCCTATATGGAAGATGTCGGCCGCCACAATGCGGTCGACAAAATCGCCGGCTGGATGCTGTCGGATGGCATCAGCGCGGGCGACAAGACGCTTTATACGACGGGCCGGCTTACCTCCGAGATGGTGATGAAATGCGCGATGATGGGCATTCCCGCACTGGTCTCTCGTTCGGGCTTTACGGCGTGGGGCGTTGAGCTTGCACAGCAGGTCGGGCTCACGCTGATTGGTCGGATGCGCGGTCAGCGTTTCATGTGTCTTTCCGGCGCAGAGCGACTGGTCTGGGACGCAGACCTGTCCAACATCGCATCTGAGCCGCGCAAGGCTGGCCGCAAAGGCGCGCGCTAGGTGGCTTCATTGTTTCAAAAATATTCCCCCCGGAGGGCCCGGTAAATGCAGCAGCCGGCGGGCGTTATTCTGGCGGGCGGGCAGTCGCGCCGGATGGGGGGGGGCGATAAGGGCTTGCTCACGCTGGGCGGGCGCAGCCTGCTTGCGCATGTGATTGACCGGCTGGAACCGCAGGTCAGCGAGGTCGCCTTAAATGCCAATGGCGATGCGGCGCGGTTCGATCTGGGTCTGCCGGTGGTGGCCGACAGTATCGAGGGGTTCGCCGGGCCGCTTGCGGGCGTCTTGGCGGGGCTTGATTGGGCGGCGGGCGCGGGTCACAACCATATCGTGACCGCCGCCGCTGACACGCCGTTTTTCCCCTGCGATCTGGTGCCGCGTTTGATGCTTGCGGCTGAAAGAGCGCCGATTGCTTTGGCCGCGACCCCGGACCCGGAGCGGGGCACGGCCCGCCACCCCACCTTTGGGCTCTGGCCCGTGGCGCTGCGCGACGATTTGCGCGCGGCTTTGAACGACGGTGTGCGCAAGGTCGTTCAATGGACGGACCGGCATGGCACGGCGTTGGCAGAGTTTCCCGCCACGCCATTTGATCCGTTTTTCAACGTCAACACGCCCGAGGATCTGACCCGCGCGCAGGAGTTAATGTCATGAAAGTCTTTGGCGTTGTGGGGTGGAAAAACTCTGGCAAAACCGGCTTGATGGAGCGGCTGGTGTCCGAGTTCACCGCGCGCGGCGTCAGCGTGTCGACGGTAAAACATGCCCATCACAGCTTTGATGTGGACCGTCCCGGCAAAGACAGCGACCGACACCGGGTGGCCGGCGCACAGCAGGTTTTGCTGTCTTCAGCGAACCGCTGGGCCCTGATGAGCGAGCTGCGCGGCGCGGCCGAACCACCTTTGTCGGAGCTATTGGAAAAACTGTCCCCCGTCGACTTGGTTCTGATCGAGGGCTACAAACGCGACGCCCATATGAAGGTGGAGGCGCATCGAGCGGAAACCGGCCAGCCCTTGATTGCGACCGAGGACGCGAGCGTGCGCGCGATCGCAAGTGACGAGCCTTTGCCGGGCAGTGACGTGCCCGTTTTTGACCTTGATGACACCAAAGCCATCGCGGATTTCATCGCCGACACTTTGGGTTTGTGAGCCTGTTTGACACCCATATTGTGGTTGATTGGTCGGGCGGGAATGACGCAGGACCGCGCCCCAAAAAGGATGCGATCTGGATCGAGGTTTTCCGCGACGGGCAGTCCGAGGCGCCTGTCTATATGCGCAACCGCTCTGAAGCGGAAAGCTGGCTCGCAGACCGGATTAAGCAGGAGCGCGCGGCGGGGCGGCGTGTCTTTGCCGGGTTTGATTTCGCCTTCGGCTACCCGCGCGGTTTTGCACAAACCCTGACGGGTAGCACCGATCCATTGGCGCTTTGGGACTGGTTTGAGGCGCGCGTGGAAGACACGCCTGAGCGTAACAACCGCACCGAACTTGCGGGCCAGATCAATGCGATGTTTCCGGGCATCGGGCCTTTTTGGGGCAACCCGTCACGCACCCGCGACATTGCGCATTTGCCACGCAAAGGCTTGGCGCGGACATGCACCTCCTTTGCCGAGAAACGCCACGTCGAGACCCGCGCGCCGGGCAGCTTTGCGTGTTGGCAATTGGCCGGGGCGGGGGCTGTCGGATCGCAAGTGATTATGGGGTTGCCGGTGCTGGCGCGGCTCAGACGCCGTTTGGCCGGGCAGGTCGCGGTTTGGCCGTTCGAGCCATTGGACAAGCCCGTGGCTTTTGTCGAGATCTGGCCGTCCCTCATTGCCGGGGCGGTCGCGGCGGGGCAATATGTGGGCGAGATCAAAGACGCCGCACAGGTCCGTATTCTGGCGCAAACCCTCGCGCGGCTGGATCGAGCGGGGCGGTTGGCAGACATATTGGCCGATGGACGCGCCGAGAACGGCGAAGGCTGGATTTTAGGCGTAGGGTTTGAGGAAGAGATGGCGCAAATGGCCAATGACAGTGCAAAGACCTTGCCAAATGACTGCTTTGCTTTGCCAGCGGGCGTCGATTGGACCCCGGTAGACACCGCATTGGCGTCCCTGAAAGACAGCTTGCGCTGCGTGGTCGGCGTCGAGAAATGCTACATCCAAGACAGTTTGGGTCGCATCTTGGCGACAGATCTTGTCGCCGCGCGCGCCAATCCGCCCGGTGCCAATTCGGCGATAGATGGCTACGGTTTTGCCTTTGACGGATTCGCGCCAGAGATGCCGCTGGTCGATGGCCGCGCGGCGCCGGGGGCGGCGTATCAAGGCGTGGTGCCAAAGGGTCAGGCGATCCGCATCCTGACCGGGGCGCTTTTGCCGACGGGCGTTGATACTGTCGTGATGCAAGAAGAGGTCAGCGTCGAGGGCGCGTCGCTCAGCATTGAGGCGAAGGTGAAGCGAGCGCAAAACGCGCGCGCGGCGGGCGAAGACGTCGAAGCCGGGGCACTGGCTTTGCGCGCGGGACATGCGATGCGGGCCCAAGATATCGCATTGGCGACGGCATTGGGCGCGCCTGATGTGACAGTGTTCAAGCGTTTGCGCGTAGGGGTTTTATCGACCGGCGATGAGTTGACGGCGCCCGCGCCCGGCACGCCTGCAGACAAGACCTTTGATGCCAACCGTCCGATGCTTCTGGGCCTTGTCGAGGGTTGGGGGCATGCGCCTGTCGATTTGGGGCATGTTGGCGATGACCGGGCCGCATTGGATGCGTGCCTGCGGGAGGCCGCCACGCGCTGCGACGTTATTTTGACCTCTGGTGGGGCGTCGGCGGGCGATGCTGACCATGTCTCATCCCTGCTCAGGGAGGACGGGACGCTGACCCATTGGCGTATCGCGGTCAAACCGGGACGCCCCTTGGCTTTGGCGATGTTTGACGGGGTGCCGGTTTTCGGGCTGCCTGGAAACCCGGTCGCGGCCTTTGTGTGCAGCCTGATCTTTGCGCGTCCGGCCTTGTCGGCGCTGGCGGGCGGCGTTTGGAGCACGCCGCAGGGGTTTGACGTGCCCGCTGCCTTTGTGAAATCCAAAAAGCGTGGCCGGCGGGAGTATTTGCGGGCGCGACTGAACACAGATGGCGCGGCTGAGGTATTTGGCTCGGAAGGGTCGGGTCGGATTTCGGGGCTGTCCTGGGCAGATGGTTTGGTCGAATTGGGCGACGACGCGCGGGAGATCAAGCCCGGTGACCCGGTGCGCTACATCCCGTTTGGGAGTTTCGGGATCACCGGTTGAAACGATCCACAATCATCGCGGCTGCGCGGTGCCCGATCATCATGCTTGGTGCGTTGGTGTTGGCCGACGTGATTTGCGGCATGACGGAGGCATCCGCCACCCACAGCCCATCGACCCCGCGCAGGCGCAGATCTGGGGTAAGGGGCGCCTCATCCCCGCCCATCCGTACCGTGCCGACCGGGTGATAGGCTGTGCCGCAGCGCGCGCGGATATAGTCGGCGATCTCTGCGTCGGTTTGGGCCGTGTCGGCGGGGAAGACCTCAGGCGCTTGCATCTGCTCGAAAGGGGCGCTCGCGAGAATGGCGCGCAATCGCTTGAGGCCTGCGACTAGAATATCCAGATCAGTAGGGTCCGAGAACACGCCGAGATCGATCTGAGGCGCGTCTTGCGGGGCCTTTGACGCCAGCGTGAGCGCGCCGCGTGAACTAGGGCGACAAACGCAGATATCGGCGAAATACCCTGACCCGTGCGTGATCGCTTTGCCCTGATAGCCCATCATATAGGGGATGAAATGTGTTTGGACGTCGGGCCTTGCATCGCCATCGGGTCCCACGGGCGCTGCACGGAAAAAGGCGCCCGCCTCGACGAAATTGGACGTCAAGCGACCCTTGCGCCGCAGCAACCAGTGCAATGGCGACAGCCCCCATGCGAGGGCTTGGCTTCCGGTGAGCCCGTAGCCTGAGTTTGGTCCAGCGTGATGCACCCCTATCGCGGGGTGGTCATGCAGGTTTTGACCGATGCCGGTCAGGTCGGCTTGCACCTCGATCCCCAGCTTGCGCAGGTGATCGACGGGCCCGAGGCCGGAGCGCATGAGGATCGCGGGGCTGCCGATGCTGCCTGCGCTTAGGACTATGCCGCGTCTCGCGGTGATGCGGCGGCCGTCTGTGAGGTGGATATGCCTGACTTTGCCCTCAACGGTTTCGACCCGGTCGACATTTGCGCCTGTGACCACCTGCAAGCGCTGTGTCTTGAGCGCGGGGCGCAGGAAAGCATCTGCCGCTGACCAACGCCTGCCATTGCGCATATTGGTGTGAAACACGCCGGCGCTTTCGCGTTCTGGGGTGGGCGGGGCCTGGCCGTTGGACCCCAAAGAGCGCCCGAAAGCTTCAGACAGCCCATGCGGGTCGGGCAAACGGGCGGGCTCTATGCGCGCCTCGATCTCATCAAACGCTGGCGCGACCTCGGACCAGGACCAGCCGGGCAGACGCCATCCGTCGAAATCATCGGCGCGCCCGCGAAACCAGACCATCGAATTGATCGAGCTTGAGCCGCCGAGCATCCGGCCCCGGTTGACCTTGAGCGCACGCCCGACGGCATCGCCCTGCGGCGCAGATTTGAAATTCCAATCGCGCCCGCTGCCCATGGTGAAAAGCAAACCAAAGGGGATTTTGACCTGCGGGACGGCGTCGCTTGGGCCTGCTTCAAGAATGGCGACGGTGCCGATATTTGCCTCTGCCAACCCGCCCGCGGCGGCGCAGCCTGCGGAGCCCGCGCCTATGACAACGAAGTCAAACTCCAGCGCCACACGCGTCTAATCAAAAGTGCCCGCCACGCGGCCCAATAGCATGAAGGCGCGCGCGGTGCGGGTGTTTGACAGCCGGATGATGTCGTCATCCTTGGCCTGTTCGGCAAATTTGGCGAATGTCTTGTCGAATTGGCGCAGGAAATGGTGCACCGCGTCGCGAAAAATCGGGTCGGAGCGCATCCGTCCCGCAGCCAGCGCCAGGCCGGAGCGGTCATGAATTCCGCCAATGCCCGAAATCTCGGTGCCGCGTTGACCGGCCGCGAATTTGCGCCAAAGCTCCGGACGGGATCGGTCGGGGCGCAGATCATCCATGTAGATGCCGTCCTGGCTCATGAGGGTCAGCACATCTTGGGAAGCGCGCACCAGTTTTCCGCTATTGGCATCTGCGAGCGCGCGGCGCAGTTGGCGGAAGCCTTCGGCGTCATTTTCGTTTTCAGGAAAGTTGAGCGCGCCGATGAAATCCGCAACGGAGAGCGCCGGGGCCAAGGCCTCAGGCGGGGTGCCGAGGGCCAGACCGGGCTGGCTGTCACCTTTTGCGATGCCGGGTTGGATCAAGGCGGGCTGCTCTGTGTTCTGGGCGGGGAGCCGCGCCTCCCGCGAGGTGGCGAAAGTGGCGATGGCGCTTTCGGTTTGCTTTAGCGAGGCCGTGATCTCTGAGAGCTTCTTTTCGACATCGGGTTTCAAGCCAATTGGGGCCATTTGGCTTTGCTGGATATAGGCGTTGCGCATGGCGTCGATGGCGCCTTGGAGGCGGGAGGCCTCCTGGCGCATGATCGCCGCGGTTTTGGCCACCGTGCTGCCGATCCAAATGAGCGCAATCGGCAGGAAGATGGCAAGCATGGAGAGGATCAACCCCGATTGGGTGTTCTCCTGCCCTGAGGGTCGCAAAAACAGAAAGTATATCGCCACGCCAAGTAGCCAAAGACCGGTAAGCACAATCGCAACGATGTCAGCGGCAACAAGGCCGCGGTCGGGACGTTCATAAGCGCCAAGCGACTGCGCGCCCTTAGCGGCGCTTTCAGCAGGCGCCAAAACCTCCTGTCCTGTCCTGTTTTCACTCATGATCCAGCCCCCACGGCCCCACGCGATGCGCGTCTAAACGTAGTTGATCGCCAACACTTCGTAGTCTTTGGTACCGCCCGGCGTGCGAACCTCGACGCTGTCGCCTTCTTCTTTGCCAATGAGCGCGCGGGCCAGCGGCGAGCTGATATTCAAAAGCCCGCTATGAATGTCGGCCTCCTGCTCGCCCACGATCTGGTAGGTTTTTTCTTCCTCGGTGTCTTCGTCGACCAGCTTGACGGTGGCGCCGAACTTGATGGTGCCTGACAGCGTTGTCGGGTCGATCACCTGAGCCAGCCCTATCATGCCTTCAAGTTCCTTGATGCGGCCCTCGATGAAGGATTGCTTCTCCTTGGCGGAGTGATATTCGGCATTTTCTGACAAGTCGCCATGCTCGCGCGCCTCGGCGATGGCTTGAATAATCGCTGGGCGTTCTTCGACCTTGAGTTGCTTCAATTCGCCGTCGAGGGCCTTGAAACCTTTCGGCGTCATCGGGATTTTTTCCATGGGTTTATTACTTCTTGTCTATGCGCCTGCTGGCGCCTGTTAAATCACTTCACCCCTAAAGATGTCTATTTGCAAGAGCTGTGGGGTGGTGCCGGGTCTAGGCGTGCGCCGGGTTTGTCCCGGTTTCGAGCGTGATCGCGGCCGTGGGCGTGCTTGGTTCACCGTCCACACCACACCCTATGAGGGCCAGAAGCGTAAGTGCCGCCAAAAATCGTATCATCCCAGCCTTTCCTTCCACCGGTCTATTTGAACGCGGACCTGCGCGGGCGCTGTGCCGCCGTAGCTGGTGCGGCTTGCGACCGAATTCTGCACGCCCAGAACCCCAAACACGTCTGGCGTGATGGCGCCGTGGACCGCTTGCATGTCATCCAGGCTCAGATCGGGCAAATCGCAGCCCCTTTCCTCGGCCAGCTTTACCAAACTGCCAGTGACATGATGGGCATCGCGGAAGGGCATATCAAGGGCGCGGACCAGCCAATCGGCCAGATCGGTGGCGGTCGAAAAGCCGCTGGCAGCGGCCTGCTCAAGCGCAGGCTGATTTGCGCTCATATCGGTGACCATGCCGGTCATCGCGGCCAGAGCCAGCATCAAATTGTCGGCGGCATCAAAGGTCTGCTCTTTGTCCTCTTGCATATCCTTTGAGTAGGTCAGCGGCAAGCCCTTCATGACGATCATCAGCGCCGTGTTGGCCCCGAAAATGCGGGCGATCTTTGCGCGGATCAGCTCGGCGGCGTCGGGGTTTTTCTTTTGTGGCATGATCGAGGAGCCGGTGGAGAAGCGGTCTGAGAGCGTGACAAAGCGGAACTGCGCGGAGGACCAGATCACCAGCTCCTCGGCGAAGCGCGACAGATGCATGGCACAGA
Source organism: Pseudomonadota bacterium (assembly GCA_039030615.1). GTDB lineage: Bacteria > Pseudomonadota > Alphaproteobacteria > Rhodobacterales > Rhodobacteraceae > Litoreibacter. Next base: position 102,309 of record JBCCDV010000008.1, read on the forward strand.
TCGAGGCGGCGGAGAGGAACTCCAACGCGAAATCACGGTCGGCCACAGCATCGAGCGAGTTGGCGGCGGGGCGGTCAAAGCCTAGCGCCGCGGCCGTCGCATCGCGGTCGATGTTGAAGCTTGTACCGGCAAGCGCGGCCGCGCCCAGCGGGCTTTCATTCATCCGCGCGCGGGCGTCTTTGAAACGTGAGGCATCGCGGCCCAGCATTTCGACATAGGCCATCATGTGGTGGCCCCAAGTGACAGGCTGGGCGGTTTGCAAATGGGTGAAGCCGGGCATGACCCAATCGGCCCCCGCTTCAGCCTGGCTCAGGAACGCTTTTTGGAGCGCTTCAATGCCTGCGATGGCGGCGTCGATCTGATCGCGGACCCAGAGTTTGAAATCCGTGGCGACCTGATCGTTGCGTGACCGGCCCGTGTGCAAGCGGCCTGCGGGCTCACCGAGGATGTCCTTGAGGCGCGCCTCCACATTCATGTGGATGTCTTCCAAGGCCGGTTTGAATTCAAACTTTCCGGTCTCGATCTCTGACAAGACCGTGAGGAGGCCTTCACGGATGGCCTTTGCGTCGTTATCCGTCAGGATGCCTTGGGCCGCGAGCATTGCGGCGTGGGCGCGGGAGCCCGCTATGTCTTGGGCCGCCATCCGCTTGTCGAACCCGATTGAGGCATTGATCGCCTCCATGATCGCGTCCGGTCCAGCGGCGAAGCGCCCGCCCCACATTGTGTTTGCGTCGGTTTCCGTGCCTGGGGTTTTGGAATTTGCGTCAGTCATCTGTGGCTGGCCTTGTTGGAGTGGCACTATGCGTCTGTTTCGATCATTGGTCCTATACGCGGGGCTATGCCTGATGGGCAACCCCGCGGCTGCCGATATGGGGCGGCTGATGGGGCTTGCCGTCGGCGAGCTGGGACGCATCCAGTTTCATGCGGAGCCGCGCGATCTGGCCCTGTCGGGGTTTTTGGACGCGAACGGACAGCCAACATCGCTTGAGGCCTATCGCGGTACGCCGATATTGCTGAATTTCTGGGCCCTGTGGTGCGCACCTTGCGTGAAGGAAATGCCTGCGCTGAACGCCTTGAATGGTGCGGTTGAGGGTGATTTCGAGGTCGTGACGGTCGCGGTGGGGCGCAACGCGCGGCCAGCAGTGGATGCGTTCTTCGCCGAGAAGCAGTTGGACAATTTGCCAAAGCTCTTTGATGCGAAGATGACTTTGCCGCGCGAGGCGCGCGCGCCGGGTCTGCCGGTGTCCATTTTCATAGACGCGCAGGGCCGCGAAGTGGCCCGCGCCGTGGGCGATTTTCATTGGGACAGCCCTGCATCTGTCGCTTTGGTCAACGCCTGGGTGTCGGGCGGCTGATCCAATTGTGCGGCTGCGCCGCGCGCGATGCTTTGCGTTCTTGGAGGACTTTATCCTCCGCCACGCGGGCAGCCACCTAGAGTATTTGTGACAAAACGTAGCCTATTTGGCTTTGATCACCTGCAAAAGGGGCAGGAGCTGGCCCATATCGGGACCGTGCTGCATGCCGGTCAGCGCTTTTCTGAGCGGCATGAACAGGCCACGGCCTTTGCGACCGGTGGCCTCTTTCACCGCGGATGTCCACTCCGACCAGGTCGCGTCAGTGTGCGGCGCGGCTGGGAGCATGCCAAGGGCCTCAGCCACAAAATCGGCGTCCTCGGCGTCAATTACAGGGTCCGCGCCGTCACGACACAGCACCCACCATGTGGCGAGGTCCTTGCGGGTGGTGATGTTGTCGCGGGCGACATTCCAGAAGGCGGACTGCAGATCGCTGGGGATCGCAAGCGCTTCGAGGTCTGTGGTGACGGCCGACAGGTCGAGCCCATGGAGGTGTTTCGCCGTGAGCGGGTAGAGGTCGTCCACATCGAATTTTGTTGGGGCTGCGCCGAAGCGGGACAGATCAAAGCCTTCGATCAGCTCGGCCATTGAGCTGCGCAGCTCAACAGGGTCGGAGGAGCCGATGCGCGCCATATGGCTGAGCAGCGCCAGTGGCTCGACGCCGTTTTCACGTAGGTCGCGCAGGGCGAGCGTGCCGAGACGCTTCGACAGAGCTTCCCCTTGGGGGCCCGTCAGGAGGGAGTGGTGGGCGAAGGTTGGAACTGTGCCGCCCAGAGCCTCGATTATTTGGATTTGCGTTGCCGTGTTGGTGACATGGTCGGAGCCTCGCACGACATGGGTGATCCCCATCTCGGTGTCGTCGACCACGGAGGCGATGGTGTAGAGCACCTGCCCGTCGCCGCGAATGAGCACGGGGTCAGAAACAGAGGCTGCGTCGATGGAAATGTCGCCTAAGATTCCGTCAGCCCAATTGATGCGCGCATGATCAAGCTTAAAACGCCAGACGCCGGAGCCACGTTCTGCGCGCAGCGCATCTTTTTCGGCGTCCGAGAGATCCAATGCCGCGCGGTCATAGACTGGCGGATTGCCCATGTTGAGCTGCTTTTTGCGCTTCAGATCCAGCTCAGTCGGGGTTTCAAACGCCTCATAGAACCGCCCTGCGGCGCGAAGCTTGTCTGCGGCATCGGCGTAGCGGTCAAGGCGGGAAGACTGCGTTTCCACCCGGTCCCATTCGAGGCCCAGCCATTCGAGGTCTTGCTTGATCGCATCCGCGTATTCCGGCTTTGAGCGCGCCGGGTCCGTGTCATCGAGCCGCAAAATAAACTGCCCGCCCGCCTTTTTGGCGATCAGGTAGTTGAACAGAGCGGTACGCAGGTTGCCCACGTGCAAATAGCCTGTGGGCGAGGGGGCGAAGCGGGTCACGGTCATGATGGCGTCCTTTTGGGAGTGCGCGCGGTGAAGCACAGCCGCGCAGCAGAGTCCATATCCACAAAATTATCACGGAGGTTTTATCCACTTTTGGCTCTCGCGCCCTATACTTAAAAATATCGATATTTTTTAGGAGACTTCACATGCCCTTAACCGTTTCGCGTCGTACCGCACTTTCCATGGGGGCCGCCTTGCCGCTGGCTGCGCCTGCTTTGCTGACCGCCAGTGCTGCGCAGGCCGATGGCCACGCCAAAGCCGGGCCGGGATTGTCCAAGTTTCGCCGGGTTCAAATGGGCGATTTTGAAGTGACAACCTTGCTGGCAGGCACGCGGCCCGTAGAAGGTCCACAGAACATCTTCGGGATGAACGTCGATGCCGAGACGTTCAAGGCGGTGTCCGACGACGCCTTCCTGCCGGTTGATGTGTCGCAGTTCTTTTTCACGCCGACAGTCGTCAACACCGGATCAGAAGTGATCTTGTTTGACACTGGCCTGAGCCCGGACAGCATCACCGGCGCGTTGGGCGCCGCGGGCTACGCGCCCGGCGATATCACCCATGTGGTCATCACCCATATGCATGGCGACCATGTTGGCGGGCTGATGGGCGAAGGCGGAGAAACCTTTGCCGGCGCGTCCTACATCACCGGCGCGGTGGAGCATAACCATTGGTCAAATGCCGCGAATGACACGTTCAACGCCAAAGTCGCGCCGCTGAATGAGAAACTGAGCTTTGTTGATGATGGGGCGGCAATTGCCTCGGGCGTCACGGCGATGGCGGCGTTCGGCCATACGCCGGGCCATATGACTTACATGCTTGAGAGCGGCGGCAAGCAGCTGCTTTTGATGGCGGATCTCGCGAACCACTACGTTTGGTCGCTGGGCTACCCGGATTGGGAAGTGAAGTTTGACATGGACAAGGCCGGGGCGGCCGCGAGCCGCCGGAAGGTGTTGGGTATGCTGGCGGCTGACCGGGTGCCGATGGTGGGCTACCACATGCCTTGGCCGGGGATGGGTTATGTGACGACCCGCGATGACGGCTTCGAATATGTGCCGGTCAGCTATCAGATGATGCTCTAAGCGCCGCGCTCAGAGCTTACCGGCGGCGGCCAATCTGTCCCATGCGTAGCCGACATAAGTGCTGCGAAAGGAGTGGCCGCCTTCGAAAAGGCAGAACTCCAGCAGATTGCCGCCGGCGTTGGTTTGGCTTTCGCATTCAAACATTGGCGTGCTGGAGAATTCTGGCGCGCCGAAATTTCCAAAAGCGCCATACATTGCCAAACTGTCAGACACGGCACCTTGGTGGCTGTCTGCAATCGGGCGCCCCGTCAACGGAACTGTCGGGTCGTTGTCGCCGTGGATATGGATGATGTTGGCCACCGGGTCGGCGCAGCTTTTGGGCGGCTCGAGCCAGAACGTGCCCGAGATCGCCGCAAAGCCCGCAAACAAGTCAGGGCGGGCGCAAGCCGCGTTCCAGACCATCATGCCACCGGCGCTGAAACCAGCCATTACCATCCGGTCTATGTCTATCGGGAATTTCGCCGCCGCATCAGCGACCACCGCATCGAGGTAATTGAACTCGACGCTGCCATCAGCGCCCTTGTCACGCGGCGCGTTGGGCAGGACCCAATCATCGCGCGCGGATTTGAGCGCGATAACGGCCAGCCCCTTTTCCGACATTGCATTCAGGAAGCTTTGGTTGCGCATCATGCCTCTGGCCGAGCCACGATACCCATGTGCCCAAACAATGGCACCGACGGGTGCCGCGCCGTCATGGCCCGCGGGCATTGAGATGCGATAATGCCGTTCGCCGACCATGCAATCGGTGTCGGGGCCGCAGGCAAATGCGGGGCTGGCAAAAAGGGCTGTGGCGAGGGCGAGAAGGGCGCGCATTGGGAAGGGTCCGGTCTAGGGCGTGTGCGCGCGACCCTAACGCGGCTGGCCCCGGCAACAAATCACAAGTTTGGGAGTGTTTTGCGCGCGGCCGCGAAATCGCGGACGAAAGCGCGTCTCGGAGAAGTACCTATGAATTCGACGGCTCCGCCGGAAGAGATCACGGTGGACGGGCGGCGCTAGACGGCGCTCAATGAGGTTTTAACGCCGTCTGTGGGCCAGAAAATACGGGCGCGACATGTTATTCGCGAGTGTAAGGTGGTCGAGATGGGTAACGTCGTGATTGCCAACTGGATGGGAGGAAACCATATGGAGTGTTGCGGACCGGGCTATGCCTCCCCCGCGGAAGCGATCAAGGCCCCGCGTGAAAAGCTGCTTTATACGATTGCGATCTACACCGGGACCGGGATCCAGAAGCCCGACTATCTGGCCACAATTGACGTCGACCCGGACAGCCCCACCTACAGCCAAGTGGTGCACCGTCTGGAAATGCCGGGCATCGGCGACGAGCTGCATCATATGGGATGGAACGCGTGTTCATCCTGTTTCGATGATGGGTCTATGTCGCGCAAATACCTGCTGCTGCCGGGGGTGCGATCGAACAACATCCATGTGGTCGACACCGCCACTGACCCGCGCGCGCCCCGTTTGCACAAGATCATCGATGGTGCGGAGATCAAATCGAAAACCAATCTCAGCGGGCCGCACACCGTGCATTGTCTGGGCTCCGAGATCATTATTTCCATGCTGGGCGATGCCAAGGGCGAGGCACCGGGGGGCTACTTGCATCTCAATAAAGATTTCGAGATCCAAGGCCGCTGGGAAAACTCGATGGGTGAGATCAAGTTCGGCTATGACTTTTGGTACCAGCCGCGCCACAACGTTATGGTCAGCTCGGAATGGGCGGCGCCCAACACCTTCATGCCGGGCTTTGATCTTGAGGAGGTCGGCCATCTGAAATACGGGCGCGAGCTGCATTTCTGGGATTTTGAGAAGCGCGAGCCAATTGAAACCATATATCTGGGTGAGGACGGGCTTTTGCCGCTGGAGGTGAAATTCCACCACGACCCTGACAGCACGCATGGGTTTTGCGGCGCTGCCTTATCATCAAATGTCATCCATTGGTGGAAGGACGACGCCGGCAAGTGGCAGTGGGAAAAGATCATTGATGTTGGCAACGAGCCGCATCCTGACTGGCCGATCCCCGTGCCTGGCGTCATGTCGGCGATCCTGATCTCGATGGATGATAAGTACCTGTATTTGAACAATTGGCTGCACGGCGATATGCGCCAATACGACATTTCTGATCCGCACAACCCGGTGATGACGGGGCAGGTTTGGATGGGTGGGCTTCTTGGGCGCGCGCCGCACGTGAACGGCGTCGAAATGGCTGGTGGGCCACAGATGTTTCAACTCAGCCTGGACGGCAAGCGGCTTTACGTCACGACCTCGTTGTTTTCGACCTGGGACAACCAGTTCTACCCTGAGATCCGCGAAAAGGGCGGCGTCATGGTGATGATCGACTGTGACCCGGAGAAAGGTGGCATGACGCTTAACCCAGATTTCATCGTAGATTTTGGTCAGGAGCCGAACGGCCCCTCCCGCTGCCATGAGGCACGCTACCCCGGTGGCGACTGCACCAGCGATATTTGGGTATGAGTGTCCATACCGTCACCATCGCCAACCGCGACGACGCCACGTACCAAGTGGATGCGCGCAGGCCGTTGCTCGAGACATTGCGCGACCAAGGCGTGGATTTGCCCTATGGGTGCAAATATGGCGGCTGCATCACATGTGCCGCCAAACTGACCGCTGGTGACGTTGATCAACGCCGGCAAGTCGCACTCAACAACCGCCAAATCAAGGAAGGTTATGTGATCCTTTGCGTGGCGCGCGCCACCTCAGACATCACGCTTGAGATCGGCGTTGAAAGCCACGGCGCTCTCTACCGCAACCCGTTTCTTGACCCGCTTGAACCGCATGAGCTGAAAGCTGATATTGCCACACCGAAGGAGGGTTGAACGATGCCCGACGCTGACGTTGACCACATCTACGATTACGATCCCAAGTATTTGGCCGACATCCTGAAATCGGTCAAAACCATCGCCATGGTCGGCGCGAGCGCGGACAAAACCAAGTTCAGCTACGGGGTGCTGCGGGTGCTGCATGAAACAGGCTACGACATGATCCCCGTCAACCCGAACCCCAAGCTCGAGGAGATACGCGGCATCAAGGTTTACCACTCGCTGGCCGAGATCGACCGCCCCGTGGACATGGTCGAGGTGTTCCGCCCGAAAGAAGAACTTTACGGATTTGCCGAGCAGGCGATTGAGATCGGCGCAAAAGTGCTCTGGGGCCAGATTGGCGTCTATGACGACCGCGCTGCGAAATTGGCCGAAGATGCTGGGTTGCAGGTGGTGATGAACCGCTGCCCCAAGATCGAACTGTTCCGCCCTTTTTGGAAGCCGAGGCTTGATCTCGCGATCTAAGCCGAGCGTGGAGCTGACCTTTTCAGCCCCTAACTTTCATCGCGCCAGCGGTTCACAATTGGATATCTCCGGTCGAGCCAGAAGGCGCGGTCGGTGAGCCGCCCACCGGGGGCGGACTGAAAGCGTTTATATTCGCTGATATAGATCAGGTGCTCGATCTTTTTGACCGTCTCGCGGGGGTGGCCAGCCGCCACAACTTCGGCCACGGATTGCTCACGGTCGACCAGACGATCCAGAATATCGTCGAGCACCTCATAGGGTGGCAGGCTATCCTCGTCCTTTTGATCGGGGCGCAGCTCAGCCGATGGTGGCTTGTCGATGATGCGCTGCGGGATGACCTCGCCCTCGGGGCCTGCCATCCAAGCGCGATGGTTGGCGTTGCGCCAGCGGCAGGTCTCAAACACCCGCATCTTGTAAAGATCCTTGATCGGGTTATAGCCGCCGGACATATCGCCGTAGATCGTGGCGTAGCCGACCGCGACCTCAGACTTATTGCCCGTTGTCAGCAGCATTTCGCCGAACTTGTTGCTGAGCGCCATCAGCATCAGGCCGCGCAGGCGGGACTGGATATTTTCTTCGGTCACGTCGGGCTCAGTTCCCGCCATCAGGGGGGCTAAGGCTTCGGTCACAGCCTCCCGTGGGCCCGCGATTGGCACCGTGTCGATCCGTGCGCCAAGGGCTTTGGCGCATTCCGACGCGTCCTCGAGCGAGTGCGCGGAGGTGTATTCAGAGGGCAGCATGACACAGCGCACATTTTCTGCGCCCAAAGCGTCACAAGCGATGGTGGCGACCAGCGCGCTATCGATTCCGCCCGACATGCCGAGCAGCACCTTTTTGAAACCGGTTTTGCCCATGTAGTCGCGCAAGCTTTCGACCATCATGCGGTAATCCAGCTCCCACGCGTCGGGATGGGTGTATTTTTCGCTCGGCAGCGCGCGCCAGCCTGCCTCAGTCTGCTCAAAATCGAGATGGGTGATCGCTTCGTCGAAGGCGGGCAGTTGGGCTGCCAGCTCCCCGCCGGGGTTGAGCACGAAGGAGCCGCCGTCGAAGACCTGGTCGTCCTGGCCGCCGACCATGTTGATATAGACAAGCGGCAGCCCGGTTTCGACCACGCGTGCGACCATTGTGGCGATGCGTATGTCATGTTTGCCGCGAAAATAGGGGGAGCCGTTCGGCACCAACAAAATCTCTGCCCCGCTTTCTGCCAGCGTCTCGGACACGTCTTCATGCCACGCATCTTCGCAAATGGGTGTGCCGATGCGGAGCGGGTCAATCGCATAGGGGCCTTGGATCGGGCCGGCGACATAGAGGCGCTTTTCGTCAAACACGTTGAAATTGGGCAGTTCATGTTTCAGCACGCGTGACGAAACCTTGCCGCCTTTCAAGATTGAATAGGCGTTGTAGAGCGTGCCGTCCTGCAATAGCGGGTGGCCGATGCCAATGGCGGGCCCGTCGGCGCAATCAGCGGCCAATTGGTCGACCATTTGCGTCGCATGGCGCGTGAAGGCGGGTTTCATGGCGAGGTCTTGAATTTGATAACCGGTCATGAACATCTCAGGCAGCGCCAGCATTTGTGCGCCAGCCTCCTTCGCCTGTGCCCACGCCTCGCGCGCCTTGGCGGCATTGCCGGCAAAATCGCCCACAGTCGGGTTCAGCTGCGCAATTGTAAGGCGAAACGTCTGTGTCATGGGCGTCTTTCAAGGGCTGTTTCGCTTCGTTCTAGCAGAGAGTGGCCGGAGGGAAAGGGCAAGCGGTGCTGCGGCTTGTCACAGGGGGCGCGCTCCAGTAGAATCTCGCCCAAACAAAAGCAGGCAGGCCAGAGGATAATTCCGTGACAGTGAGACTGACACTTGCAGCCATCTTGGCGCTATCGGTCGCACCTGCTTTTGGGCAGGATAGCGGCACCAAACAATATGATGACGGCGGCGTTTATTCCGGCACCTTCAAGGAAGGCAAGCGTCATGGTCAGGGCACTTTCACCCTGCCCAGCGGGTATGAATATACCGGCAACTGGGTGGATGGAGAGATCAAGGGCCAAGGCGTTGCGCGGTTCCCGAACGGCGCATTGTATGAAGGGCAGTTTTTGGCCGGAAAGCCCGACGGGTTTGGCAAGATCATCCTAGCGGATGGCGGCACCTATGAGGGCGACTGGTCCGACGGCGAGATCAACGGCCGCGGCATTGCAAACCTGTCAAACGGCACCCGGTTTGAAGGCGAGTTTCGCAACGGGCAATATCACGGCACTGGGCTTTTGATCAGCCCCAGCGGCTACCGCTATGAAGGCCAATGGGTCGCTGGCGTTAAAGAAGGCAAGGGCAAGATCAGCTTCCCGGATGGCGGCACCTATCAAGGCGGCATGAAAGGCGGCAAGCGCCACGGCGAGGGCGCTTTGGTGATGCCCGACGGGCTGACCTATGTAGGCGGTTGGGAAGATGACCAAAACCATGGCCAAGGCACGCTGACGCTGGCAAATGGCGATGTGTATGAGGGCGCGTTTGTTGCGGGTGCCCGGCAGGGCCAAGGCAAACGGACTTACCCCAACGGTGATGTTTATGTGGGCGGGTTTCAGAACGACCTGCGCGAAGGCGACGGGACGCTCGAACGGGTCGATGGGTTCAGCTACGCGGGCGCATGGGTTGCGGGCCGCATTGCTGGCAACGGCACGATCAACTACCCCGACGGCACTGTTTATGAAGGGGCCTTGAAAGACGATGTGCCCAACGGGCAGGGCAAAATGACCTACCCGGACGGCTCCACCTATGAGGGCGACTGGGTTGACGGCGTCAATGAAGGTCAGGCCGTGGCACGGTTTGCTGGCGGCGCGGTGTATGAGGGTAGCTTCAAGAACGCCAAGATTGAAGGCTTCGGCAAGATGACCATCCCGAGTGGCTTTATCTACGAGGGCACCTGGTCGAACGGGCTGCAAGACGGCGAAGGCAAGGCCACCTATGGCGACGGCTCTGTCTATGAGGGCAGCTTTTTGGCCGGCAAACGAGACGGGCAGGGGACGCTGGTGCGGCCCACCGGCTATAGCTATGTCGGCGGGTGGAGCGCGGATCAAATCAACGGTATGGGCGTTGAGACCTATGCGACGGGCGACGTATACGAGGGCGAACTGGTCAATGGTCAACGCTCAGGCCGCGGGGTGATGCGCTACAAAAACGGCCCGGTGACCAGCGGCGGCTGGGAGCAAGGGTTGTTGACCAAGCCCGACCCGGAACCCGAAGCTGAGGGCGCAGAGACAGAGACGGCGACAGACACAGCGACCGAGGCCGATACGCAATAGCGGCTAAACGGCCTCGCCCTCGTCGAGCTTTTTGAGCCATTTTCGGGCATCGGCGAGCACCGCGTCTTTGCGCTCATCCCCCATGCGGTCCCAGGTGCGGTACATATTGCCCATCCGAGCGTTTTTCGCGAACCGCTCCCGGTGGCGGACTAGGAAATCCCAGTAGAGCAGGTTGAACGGGCAGGCATCCGCGCCGGTCTTGTCTTTGGCCTTATAGGCGCAGCTTTTGCAGTAATCCGACATGCGGTCGATATAGGCCCCTGATGATACATAGGGTTTGGACCCAACGATGCCGCCATCGGCAAACTGGCTCATCCCGATGACGTTCGGAGCCTCGACCCATTCATAGGCATCGGCGTAGACAGCCAGATACCATTCATGCACGTGGTGCGGGTTGATCCCCGCCAACAGCGCGAAATTGCCGGTGACCATGAGGCGCTGGATGTGATGCGCGTAAGCCTCCTCCCTGGTTTGGGAGACGGTCTTGGCGATGCAGTTCATCTTGGTGTCCGCGCCCCAGAAGGCGGCGGGCAGCTTGCGGTCATGTTCCAGCATGTTGCGGGAGGTATAGTCCGGCCCCTCAAAGAAGTAGATGCCGCGCATGTATTCGCGCCAGCCGATGATCTGGCGGATAAATCCCTCCACCGCATTGATCGGCGCGTGGCCGTCTTTATAGGCCTGTTCGACCTGCTGGCAAACGTCGAGCGGGTCCAAAAGTCCTGCATTGATGTAAAAGCTGATGATCGAATGGTAGAGAAATTTCTCGTCATTCATCATCGCATCTTGGAAATCGCCAAAATGCGGCAGGGCATAGGTGATCCAGCGGGTGAGCTGGCGTTGAGCCTGTTCGGCGTCGGTGGCGTACCAGAAAGGCGTCAGGTCACCAAAATTGTCGCCGAAACGCGCTTCGACGAGGGTGAGCACCTCCTGCACCGTCTCATCAGGGGTGAACTGCATGGGGCCGGTGTAATTGATCGTTTTTGGCGCAGATTTGCGGTTGTCATGGTCGAAGTTCCATTTGCCGTCGACCGGTTTGTCGCCTGCCATCAGCAGGCCCGTTTTGCGGCGCATGTCGCGGTAGAACCATTCCATTCGCAGCTCTTTGCGGCCCTCGGCCCAGTCTTCGAACTCTTTGTGGGATGCGATGAAGCGCGTGTCTTGCAGCTGAGTGACTTTCAAAGGCGCGTCGTTTAGTGCCGCGATCAACCGCCATTCGCCGGGCTCGGTTGCGATAACTTCCTTGGCGCCATGTTCCTCGGCGCGCCGGAGCAGCTCCCCTATGATGGAGCCAGTGTTGTTTTCGTCATCCAGCTTTGAATAGGCCACCTGCCAGCCATCATCCCGCAGCTTGGCGGCGAATTTGCGCATGGCTGAAAAAATGAATGCAATTTTCTTGGGGTGATGCGGCACGTAGGACGCTTCATCCGCGACTTCGGCCATCACCACGATGTCGGTGTCTTTGTCAGCTTTTTGGAGCACTGACAGCGTTGGCGTCAGCTGGTCGCCCAGCACCAGAACAAGTCTCACCATGGTATCGCATGTCCGGCGTAGTCGAAGAATTGGCCGGTCTGCGCGGTCGTCAGCCCGTCCATCACCGATATTAGGTTTTGCGCGGCTTGGGGGGCGGGGACCGTTTTGTGGTGGCCTGCGTATTTGGCCGTAAATTGCGTTTCAACTGTGCCCGGATGCAGGACCACACAGATCGCTTGTTTATGGGTGCGCGCAAGTTCAATCGCGGCGCTGTGGATCAGTTGGTTCAGCGCGGATTTGGATGCGCGGTAGCTGTGCCACCCGCCGATCTGGTTGTCGCCGATGCTGCCGACGCGGGCTGAAAGGGCCGCAAATACCGCCCGCCGATCACGTGGCAAAAACGGTATCGCGTGTTTCAGGATCAATGCGGGGCCCATGGCGTTGACCTGAAACTGGGCTGTTAGCGTTTCAGGCGTCAGCGATTTCACGGTTTTTTCAGGCTCTCCGCCCGCAGTCAGCGACCCTGTAGCCACGAAGATAGTGTCGAACGTGCCGTCCAATGTCGCGAAGGCGCGCGTAATGCTGGCTTCATCCGTGACGTCGAGCCCGCTTTCGCTACGTGATAGCGTCACGACTTCGCCTTCGATGGTTTGCGCTATTGCGCTTCCGATGCCGCCCGAGGCGCCGATAATCAAATGTCGTTTCATGCGCTGAGAGCTATGGCGAAGGCGACAGGCGTCAACCCTAAGGAGCGGCTTCGCCGCGCGACTGTAAATTGAGCTCTTTCGGAGCTCTGCTCCGAGCCGCGCGGGCAAACCTCGGAATACCTATGAAACAATGAAGGGGTTTTCTTTTGCCGCGCGCTTTGTAATATGCCTCTCATGATGACGGTCCAGCATATCGCCGATAGCGGCCTACTGCTTCTTAGCCTGCGCTGAGCGTGCCTTCCGGCGCGTGCCGCTCAGTGCAGACCAGCGCCGGACCTCTCCAAAACCAAGCTAAGAGACCGAAACAATGACAGATAAAAACCGTGTTGTGATTTTCGACACCACCTTGCGCGACGGCGAACAATCGCCCGGCGCCACCATGAGCCATGATGAAAAGCTGGAGATTGCAGCGCTGCTGGACGACATGGGCGTCGATATTATTGAAGCGGGCTTCCCGATTGCATCTGAGGGCGATTTTGAGGCTGTCAGCGCCATTGCAGCGCAGTCACAGAACGCCGTGATCTGCGGGCTGGCGCGCGCGAATTTCAAAGATATCGACCGCTGCTGGGAGGCGGTGAAACATGCAGCACAGCCGCGCATTCACACATTCATTGGCACCTCGCCACTGCATCGCGCGATCCCGAACCTGACCAAGGACGAGATGGCGGATAAGATTCATGAGACCGTCAGCCACGCCCGCAACCTGTGTGACAACGTTCAATGGTCACCGATGGATGCGACCCGGACGGAGTGGGATTACCTTTGCCGCACGGTAGAGATTGCGATCAAGGCGGGGGCCACCACGATCAATATCCCCGACACGGTTGGCTACACCGCGCCAAACGAGTCCGCCGACCTGATCCGGCGTTTGATAGCAGAAGTGCCGGGCGGTGATGAGGTGATCTTCGCCACCCATTGTCACAATGATTTGGGGATGGCGACGGCGAACTCCTTGGCCGCGGTCGAGGGCGGCGCGCGTCAGATTGAGTGCACGATCAACGGGCTCGGGGAACGCGCGGGTAACACCGCGCTCGAGGAGGTGGTAATGGCCATGAAGGTGCGCCACGACATCATCCCGTTCTCAACCGGCATTGACACGACTAAGCTGATGAACATCTCCCGACGGGTGGCAGCAGTGTCTGGGTTCGCGGTGCAGTTCAACAAGGCCATCGTCGGCAAAAACGCCTTTGCCCATGAAAGCGGGATCCACCAGGACGGGATGCTGAAAAACGCGGAGACCTTCGAGATCATGCGCCCAGAGGATGTGGGCCTGACCGAGACCAATCTGGTCTTGGGCAAGCATTCGGGCCGCGCGGCGTTGCGATCTAAATTGGCCGATCTTGGGTATGAGTTGGGCGACAACCAGCTGAAGGACGTGTTTGTGCGGTTCAAGGCCTTGGCCGACCAGAAGAAGGAAGTCTATGACGAGGACCTGATCGCGCTGATGCAGGTGGGCTCCGACGTGGAAGACCGCATCCAGTTGAAGGCGCTGAAAGTGTCCTGCGGTATGGATCTGGAAAAATCGGCGGAGATGGTCCTGGCGGTTGACGGCGAGGAGTTGTCGACCACGCAAACCGGCGACGGGCCGGTCGATGCGGCGTTCAACGCGGTCAAAGCGCTGTTTTCGCATTCGGCGCGGCTGCAGCTCTATCAGGTGAGCGCAGTGACCGAAGGGACAGACGCGCAGGCGACCGTATCCGTGCGGCTTGAAGAAGACGGCAAGATCGCCACGGGCCAGTCGGCGGATGTGGACACGGTTGTGGCCTCGGTCCGGGCCTATATTGATGCGTTGAACCGGCTTCTGGTGCGGCGCGAAAAATCCGGCGGCGATACGCCCGAAGTGTCTTACAAAGACGCCGGCTAATTTGATCTAATGGAGCGCGTGTGCCACGCGCGCTTCTTTACAGGCGCATCTGGTCTAAGTGAGCCCGCTGAATGCAGCCTCAATCGGTTTTGCGGCCTCCGCCAGACCGTACGGCGCGTTCACGATGAACATGCCTGACCCGACCATGCGGTGGCCGTCTCTTGCGGGTGGGAAAGTGATCTCATGGCGCAGGCTTCCGGGCAGTTTGGCACTTTCGAGCTTGCCCAGCATCGGTATATGCGCCCCTGATGTGAGGACCGGGTACCACAGCGCAATCACGCCGACATTCCATTTGCGGTGCAGTTTCAGGATTTTGGTTGGGATCGTCTCGTAGTCCGATTTGATCTCGTAGCTGGGGTCGATCAGCAGAAGGCCCCGACGGGGCTCAGGCGGACAGACTTTGTGAGCCATCGCGAACCCATCTTCGAAATGGCATTTGGCCTTGTGTTCCATGACCTGTGACAGCGCTTCAAATTCTTGCGGGTGCAGCTCGGCCAGATGCAGACGGTCGCCTTTGCGCAACAGGGTTGAGGCCAGAAGCGGGGAGCCGGGATAGGCGGCAGGGCCATGGGTTTCGCGGATTTGAGCCAGTGCGCGGAGGTAGGGATGATCGGTGGGTAGTTTTGGCTGATAGTGGTCAATCCCGGAGGCCGCCTCGCCTGTCTTGAGCGCCTCATCTGTGTCAAGCTTGTAGAGCCCGCGGCCGGAGTGGGTTTCGAGGTAACTCAGCGGTTTTTCTTTGCGCGTCAGGTAGTCCAGCATTGCCGCCAGCACCGCATGTTTGTGCACATCGGCCGGGTTCGCGGCGTGGTAGATATGTTGGTAGGACAGCATGCGGCCCTGTGTAGCGCAGCAACCCTGCGCGGAATAGCGCCTTTTCCCCCCTCAGATCCCTTTATACTTGGCTTTTGCACTCTTATAAGGGCTGCCAAGGCATGGCGCGCCATGAGTCGTCGGGGCAAAAAAATCAAACGAGCAGGAACAAGAACACATGGCCTTCCTATCGAGTATCTTTTCGTCGGATATGGCGATTGACCTCGGCACAGCGAATACGCTGGTCTATGTCAAAGGGCGCGGCATTGTGCTGAATGAACCCTCTGTTGTGGCCTACCACACCAAAAACGGGCGCAAAGAAGTGCTGGCCGTGGGCGAGGACGCCAAGCTGATGCTGGGCCGCACACCCGGCAGCATCGAGGCCATCCGGCCGATGCGCGAAGGTGTGATTGCAGATTTCGACACGGCGGAGGAGATGATCAAGCATTTTATCCGCAAAGTGCATAAACGCTCCACCTTTACCAAGCCGAAGATCATCGTTTGCGTGCCCCATGGCGCGACGCCGGTTGAAAAACGGGCGATCCGGCAGTCGGTGCTGGGCGCGGGCGCGCGCAAGGCCGGCTTGATCGCGGAGCCGATTGCCGCGGCGATTGGCGCAGGTATGCCCATTACAGATCCGACCGGCAACATGGTTGTCGACATTGGCGGCGGGACGACTGAGGTGGCCGTACTGTCTTTGGGCGATATTGTTTATGCGCGGTCCGTCCGAGTGGGCGGCGACCGGATGGATGAGGCGCTGGTCAGCTACTTGCGGCGTCACCACAATATTCTGGTCGGTGAAAGCACGGCGGAGCGGATCAAGACCTCCATCGGGACGGCGCGTATGCCAGATGATGGTCGGGGCTCCTCCATGCAGATCCGGGGGCGCGATCTGCTCAATGGCGTTCCAAAGGAAACTGAGATTAACCAAGCGCAAGTGGCTGAGGCCTTGGCCGAACCCGTGCAGCAAATCTGTGAAGCGGTTATGACGGCGCTTGAAGCGACCCCGCCGGACCTGGCGGCGGATATTGTCGACCGCGGCGTGATGCTGACGGGTGGCGGCGCGCTTCTGGGCGAGTTGGACCTTGCCTTGCGCGAACAAACCGGGCTGGCCATCTCTGTCGCCGATGAAAGCTTGAATTGCGTGGCGCTTGGGACGGGCAAGGCGTTGGAATATGAAAAGCAACTGCGCCATGTGATCGACTACGAAAGTTGAATGCGCAAACCCTTCGCGCGCGTTGCGTGATGGGCTAGACTGCCACCCGGCAGCCGCTGAGGGTCAGTGTTTTGGCAAGAGACAGGCAATCGCAGGAAGACTACACCCGCCCGGTCAGACGCGTTCTGATTGGTGCGATGGTCTTTGTGTTGTTCTGCTTTTTCGCGCTTTGGAGAATCGACAACCCGCGCGTGGAGCGGTTCCGCGCCGCGATTGTTGATCAGGTTGTGCCCTCGTTTGATTGGGCTTTGGTGCCGGTCACACGGTTCACCCGCATGGTCGAAGACTTCCAATCCTACGCGCGTATCTATGAGCAAAACCAAGAGCTTAGGCGCGAGCTGCAGCAGATGAAGTCGTGGCAGGAAGCAGCGATCCAGCTGGGCCAGGAAAACGCGCGGCTGCTTGATCTCAACAAGGTTCGGCTCAACGCGCAGCTGACCTTTGTCACCGGCGTTGTGCTGACCGACAATGGGTCGCCCTTTCGGCGGTCTGTCCTTTTGAATGTGGGCGCGCGCGACGGCATTCAGGACGGATGGGCGACGATGGATGGGCTCGGGCTGGTTGGGCGCATTTCCGGGGTGGGGAGACAGACCTCCCGCGTGATTTTGCTGACGGATACCAACAGCCGCGTTCCAGTGACGATACAGCCCTCGGGTCAGAACGCGCTGCTGATTGGGGACAACACCCTGGCGCCGCCGGTTGATATTGCGGATAATTTGGAAGATGTGCGCCCGGGCGACCGGGTTGTGACCAGCGGTGACGGCAAGGTCTTTCCGGCCGATATTCTGGTGGGCCAGATCGCGCAAGGTCCCGGTGGGCGGCTCAGGGTGAAGCTTGCGGCCGATTACGGAAGGCTTGAGTTTCTGCGCGTTTTGCGCACGCCCGTCGCGCCTGAGATTGCCAGCACCGGCGGGCTGATCGCAGCCGATGAGGCTATGGCTGCGCCTGCGCTGCCTGAACCTGAGGAGGGCAGCGATGGTTGATCCAATCACGCTGCGCCGTTACCTCTACCGCGCGCTCTTTCTGGCCGTTTGCGCCATGTTGATCTTTCTCAAGCTTCTGCCGCTGACAACCGAGCCGCGCAGCATTCCCGGGCCTGATCTATTGTTTTGCGTCACGGCTGTTTGGATTATGCGCAGGCCCCGCTGGGCGCCGGTCGGCATGATCGTTCTGGTGCATCTGCTGGCGGACATTCTCTTCTTGCGGCCGATTGGGCTTTGGCCCGCGCTTTCGCTTTTGGGGTATGAGTTCATGCGGCGCAAAGCGGAAGGGTCGACCGAAATCTCGCCCGTGGTCGAGATCGGTATTGCCGCGATTGCTTTCACCGCGATAGTGACGGCAAACGCCTTGTTTCTTGGTTTGGTGGGCGTGCAACACCCAGGTGTGATCGCGGCTATTTTGCATGTTTTCGTCACGATTATCGCTTATCCTGTCGTTATGGCGTTCTGCGTGTTCGTGCTGCGTGTGCGCCGCCGAAGGCCAAGTGAATTGGATGGGAGTGTGGTCGCATGAGGCGGTCGCCCAAAGATACAGAAGAAAGCCTTGGCTCGGTCAGCCGTCGCGGGTTGATCGTGGGGGTCGGCATGGCCACCTTCGCCACGATCCTGGCGGGCCGGATGCGCCAGCTGCAGGTCAATGAGGCCGATCAGTTTCGCCTACTGGCCGAAGAAAACCGGATTAACATCCGCCTCCTGCCGCCCGCACGTGGACAGATTTTCGACCGCAATGGTTTGCTGATAGCAGGCAATGAGCAGAATTACCGCGTCACCATTGTGCGCGACGAGGTCGATGACCCCGAGGCGACGTTGGTGAAGCTGAGCCGTCTGATCCCGCTGACGCGTGAAGATGTCGACAAGGTCCTCGAAGAAATGTCGAAACGCTCCCGCTTGGTGCCCATCACAGTCGCCGACCGGCTGAGCTGGGAAGATGTGAGCCAAGTCGCAGTCAACGCCCCCGCGCTTCCCGGGATCACGCCTGAATTCGGTCTCAGCCGGTTTTACCCGCGTGGCGACGATTATGCTCATATCGTGGGCTATGTGGGCCCTGTGTCGGATTATGATCTTAGCAAGCTTGAGAACCCCAACCCGGTGCTGCAGATCCCCAAATTCCAGCTTGGGAAAACCGGCGTGGAGACCAAGTTGGAGGATGCGCTAAGGGGCAAGGCTGGCACGAAGCGCATTGAGGTGAACGCGTCGGGCCGTGTTATGCGCGAACTTGGACGCGATGAGGCCACGAAGGGTGAGACCGTGCGCCTGACGATCGACACGAGGCTGCAAAACTTCGTGCAGGCGCGTCTGTCGGGCGAAAGCGCTGCTGCGGTCGTGATGGATGTCACCAATGGCGACTTGATGGCGATTGGGTCGGCGCCAGCGTTTGATCCGAACAAATTCGTGCGCGGCATCTCGGTTGCGGATTACGCCGAGCTGACGGAAAACACGTACCGCCCCTTGGCCAATAAGGCGGTGCAGGGCACGTACCCGCCGGGCTCAACCTTCAAAATGGTGGTGGCGCTGGCGGCTTTGGAGGGCGGATTTGTTTCGCCCGGTGAGACCGTCTATTGCCCTGGCCACACCACAGTCTCGGGTCGAAGGTTCCATTGCTGGAAACGCGGCGGGCATGGGCAAATGAATTTGCGCAACTCCCTCAAGCAGTCTTGCGACGTCTATTATTACGACCTTGCGCAGCGGGTTGGCGTTGACAATATTTCCGCCATGGCGCGCAAGCTTGGACTGGGGGAGAGGCACCCCGTGCCGATGTCTGCCGTGGCCTCCGGCCTGATGCCCACGCGGGCGTGGAAAGCGGCTAATCGTGGCGAGGACTGGTTGATCGGCGATAGCTTGAACGCGTCGATCGGGCAGGGTTTCGTTCTGGCCTCGCCCTTGCAGTTGGCAGTAATGACGTCGCGGTTGGCGACAGGGCGCTCGGTCACCCCGCGATTGGTGCGCGCGGTCAATGACGTCGAGACCCCCAGTCAGGGCGGAACACCGTTGGGCATTGCCACGTCTTCTGTTGCCCAAATCCGGGACGCCATGTTTGCCGTAAGCAATGAGCAGCGCGGCACAGCTTTTGGCACACGGATTGCCGACAAAATGCAGCGCATGGCTGGCAAAACCGGCACCAGCCAGGTCCGCAACATCACGGCTGCTGAACGACGCGCTGGCGTTTTCCGCAATGAAGACCTGCCATGGGAACGGCGTGATCACGCGCTGTTTGTGGGCTTTGCGCCTTTTGACAAACCAAAATATGCAATCTCGGTGGTGGTCGAACATGGTGGCGGTGGCTCACGTGCTGCCGCGCCAATTGCGCGCGATATCATTTTGGCGGCGCAAAATGACGGGATGCCGCCCTTGTCAGCCTATCCGCAAGCGCAACGCGGCCGCATTCAATCAGCGTTGGAGGAGTTGCCCGTCAGCGATCCCGATGACGGGCCGAAAGTGGTGTCTGAGGCATGACATATCTCGCCTATAACCACAAAGCGGTGCCGGTTGGCCCGTCGAAGTTGCTCTATGTCAATTGGCCTATCGTGCTGCTTTTGACGGCAATAGCGAGCGTCGGGTTCTTGATGCTTTACTCGGTCGCTGGTGGGTCGATGAGCCCCTGGGCGGAGCCGCAGATGAAGCGTTTCGGCATGGGTCTTGTGGTGATGTTTATCGTCGCGATGATGCCCGTCTGGTTTTTGCGCAATATGGCTGGGCTCGCCTATGTGGTATCCGTCCTTTTGCTTCTTGGGGTTGAGTTTTTCGGCGTCACGGGCATGGGGGCGCAGCGCTGGATTGACCTTGGTTTTATGCGGCTGCAGCCCTCTGAGCTGACCAAAATCACCCTCGTGGCCTTCTTGGCGGCTTATTATGACTGGCTTGATGTCAAAAAGGTTTCGCGCCCCATTTGGGTGATCATCCCGGTCCTGATCATTCTGGTGCCGACCTATCTAACCCTGCGCCAGCCTGATCTGGGGACCGCGCTTTTGTTGGTTTTTGGCGGCGCCGGAATTATGTTTTTTGCCGGTGTCAGCTGGCTGTATTTTGGCGCGGTGATTGCTTCGGGTGTTGGCCTTGTGGCCAGCGTGTTTCAGTCACGCGGCACCAGTTGGCAGCTGTTGAAAGACTACCAATACCGCCGGATCGACACGTTTCTCGATCCTGCTTCCGATCCGTTGGGGGCTGGGTATCACATCACGCAATCCAAGATCGCGCTCGGTTCAGGTGGCTGGACGGGGCGCGGCTTTATGCAAGGCACACAGTCCCGGCTAAATTTTTTGCCCGAGAAGCACACCGATTTCATCTTCACCACTTTGGCAGAGGAATTCGGATTTCTGGGCGGGCTGTCGCTGTTGGCGCTTTACATGCTGGTGATTGTCTTTTGCGTGGCCTCGGCGTTGACGAATAAGGACCGGTTTGCCTCCCTTTTGACGCTGGGCATTGCGCTGACATTCTTCCTGTTCTTTGCTGTGAACATGTCCATGGTAATGGGGCTTGCGCCCGTCGTGGGGGTGCCATTGCCCTTGGTCAGTTACGGAGGTTCGGCGATGCTGGTGCTGATGCTGGGATTTGGTTTGATGCAATCGGCCCATGTCCACCGCCCTAGATAAGGCCAATCAAAATGATCAACGTGCTTTATTCCGCCAAAACCGGGTGGGAGATCTACGCCCCAGCCTTGCGCGCTGCTTTTGCAAAGACCGGGCTGACCTGCGACCTGCGCCAAGACTTCGCGCCCGAGACGGTGGACTATATTGTCTTTGCCCCGAACGGGTCGGTCCGCGATCTGCGGCCCTACACGCGCACAAAAGCCGTGCTCGGCCTATGGGCTGGCGTTGAGGAGATCGTCAAAAACGAAACGCTGACCCAGCCCTTGTGCCGGATGGTCGATCACGGGCTGACGGAGGGTATGGTGGAATGGGTCACCGGCCATGTCTTGCGCCACCACTTGGGGATGGATGCGCATATCCATGGCCAGGACGGAATTTGGCGCGACGTGGCCCCGCCATTGGCGCGGGAGCGGAAGGTTTGCGTTCTCGGGCTTGGGGCTTTGGGTAAGGCCTGCGCGGAGCAGCTCGCTTCGCTGAATTTTGAAGTGCATGGCTGGGCGCGCAGCCAAAAATCAGTGGCCGGGGTAACGTGCCACGCGGGCGAGCAGGGCCTCTCTGCCGCCTTGAAGGGGGCTGATATCGTGGTGTTGCTTTTGCCGCAGACGCCCGAAACGACGGATATTTTGAATGCGGAAACCTTCGCTTTGGTCGCGCCCGGCGCGGTGGTCATCAACCCGGGCCGCGGTCCGTTGATCGACGACCAAGCGCTGTTGGATGCGCTGGAAAGCGGGCTGCTGTCACACGCGACGCTTGATGTGTTCCGCGTTGAACCCCTGCCTGTTGAGCATCCATTCTGGGACCATCCCAAAGTCACTGTGACCCCCCATATAGCCTCCGAGACCCGCGCCGTGACGGCGGCAGAGGTGATTGCCGAGAACATTCGTCGCGGCGAGGCGGGCGCGCCTTTCGCGCATCGGGTTGATCGCACTTTGGGCTATTGAATGTGACCTGAGCGTGCGGCTACGCCGCGCAGCTTTGATTTTGCTCTTTGAGGAGGCGCGGCCTCCTCAGCCGCAAGGGCAAACGCCTCCGAGGTTTCTTTCCGAGATGAACGCCGTTGCTGTCTTAGAGCGTCGGTGGTTTGTCGGGGTTCATGCCTGGCGCATCTGGTGGGGCGGGTTTGGCGGGTTCCGGCAGATCGAAACGCAGGCCGGTTTTCGCAAGGCGTGCGGCCATTGGGTCGCTGGCCGTGAAAAACGCCACATCCAGGGCGCCAGCCTCGACGCCGCTAAAGACGAGCGCCTCATTGACAGCGCGTGCGAGCGCGTCTTCGGCGCCGGGCAATGGATCAATGAATGCCAGCAGATGCGACCGCGCGCCGCCTTCATAGGCGACGCCGCAAAGATAGGCGTTGCGCGCCATCCCGGCCGCCATCGCGAGTTTGGTGTCGAGCCCGCTCAACAAAGCATCTGGCAGGCCTTTGGGGAGGTGCAGCTCTTGCGGTGTTGCGTCGACAATGCCGGGCGTGTGCCCCAGGGTTTCGTCGAGCCAAGCCATAGCCGTCGAAGGCAGGATAATCGCAGAGGGGGCAACCTCTAGGTTCAGGCCCAACCCCAATGCAGCACCGCTGAGCATATGTGCGAGGCGGCGGCCTGAGAGGGCGGCATAGGGCGCAGCGCCTGCAAATTCGGCCAGACGCTCTTCGCGGTCAAAGGCCAGGACCAGTGTGTCCCCCTCGACCGGGAAGAGCTTTGGGGTGATATGTTCACCTTCGGCGGCATGATCGAGAAGCAAAAACAGCTCCGCATCAGCGAGGCGCTCATAAAACTGCAACCGGTCCGCCTCGGAGGCGTCCATTTTGGCGTGGGCCCGGTCAATCACTGTCATCATCTGTTCAGCGCCTCTTGCACGGATCGTTTCAAGGCCGGCAGGGTCTCGGCCTCAAACCAAGGGTTGCGTTTGAGCCATGCGGTATTGCGCCACGACGGGTGCGGCAAGGGAAAAATTGCGGGCGCATGGGCGCGCCAATTGGCAACTGTTTCGGTGACTGAAACATGGCTGCCAAGGTGCCACTTCTGCGCATAACCGCCGATGAGCAAGGTCAGCTTGATGTTTGGAAGCTCAGCCATGATGCGGGCCCGCCATGTTTCGGCGCAAAGGGCGGGCGGCGGCAGATCCGCGCCTTTTGCGTTGTAGCCGGGAAAGCAGAACCCCATCGGCAAGATCGCCAGCTTATTGCGGTCGTAAAATGCGGCTTCATCGAGCCCAAGCCAGTCGCGCAGCCGGTCGCCTGATGGGTCGGTGAAGGGCACGCCGCTTTCATGTACCCGCGCGCCCGGTGCTTGTCCGGCGACCAAAATGGACGCGTTCCGGTCAAACCAGACAACGGGGCGCGGAACATGGCCCGTGTGGGTTTGGGCGAAGCGAGACTGGCACAAGGTGCAGATTGCGAGCTCTTGTTTGATGGTCTCGAGGTTCATGCGCGCAAACATAGCCTGCTTGAGCGGTGAAGACAGGGCTTGCGTAAATTCAATACTTCTATAAATATAAAAATATGAAAACATTTGAGTCGCATGATATCTCCTTGGTTCAGGCCGCCAGCGCCTATGCCGCTCTTGGGTCGGAGCAGCGGTTGGCGCTGCTGCGCCAGCTGACGCGCGCGGGTGAGGATGGCACCACGATTGGCGCTTTGGGTAAAGCCACGGGGCTATCGGGCGCCAACCTTACGCATCATCTGAAAATTCTGGCGCAGGCGGGGCTGATTGTGCAGACCCGGCAGGGGCGCTCCATCATTTGTGCGGCGGCGGATTATGCGACCTTCAAGGGTTTGAACGATTTTTTGATGGCGGAATGCTGCGCCGATCTGGATGTGAGGCAAGACAATGGCTGACCTGACCCAATCCCCCTCCCTGAAAGGCCGGATGCGCGATTTGCCCAAAACGTGGCTGGTCATCGCGACCATCCCGCTTGCGTTGTTGATCTTTGATCCGGCCCAGCTGTGGCCGACCGTCGAATTCACCGCCAAGGCCTTCGGACACACGGCGATTTTCATCACCTTCGCGGTGCTGGCGATCGGGTATCTCAAGGCCTCGGGCGCAGAGGCCGTGGTCGCGAAGGCCTTCCAGGGGCGCGAAACGCGCATGATCTTTCTGGCCGCCGTGATGGGCGGGGTGTCGCCCTTTTGCTCATGCGAGGTGATCCCCTTCATCGCGGCCCTTTTGGCTGCGGGTGCGCCTTTGTCGGCGGTGATGGCGTTTTGGCTGGCCTCGCCTTTGATGGACCCGGCGATGTTCTTGATCACCTCGGGCACGCTCGGGGTTGAGTTTGCGATAGCCAAAACCGTTGCTGCGGTTGGCCTCGGGCTGTTTGGCGGCTTCATGGTCAAAAGCTTTGCACGCTCGGCGCTCTTTACGGAACCGTTGCGCACTGTGTCGCAAGGCGGTTGCTGCGGTTGCGGCTCACCCTTCAAAGGCACGCCAGTGTGGTCTTTCTGGCAAGAGGCAAAGCGGCGCGAGGTCTTCCGCGACACTGTGTTTGAAAACGCGATGTTCCTGGGGAAATGGCTGCTGTTGGCTTATCTGATCGAAAGCCTCATGCTGAGCTATATACCCGCTGAATTGGTTGCGAGCGTTCTGGGCGGCGCGGGCCTCGGGCCGATCTTGTTGGGCGCTTTCGTCGGGGCACCGGCCTATATGAACGGCTACGCGGCGGTGCCTCTGGTGGATGCGCTGCTCGCGCAAGGCATGAGCAATGGGGCGGCAATGTCCTTCATGATCGCGGGCGGGGTCAGCTCGATCCCAGCGGCGATTGCGGTTTGGGCGCTGGTCAAGCCACGGGTGTTCGCGGCTTACTTGGGGCTTGCTTTGATAGGGGCCGTGTCGGCTGGCATTGTTTGGAACGTGATGGCCTGATTGGGCCAATATTTGAAACAATACGCTGCAAACGAAGCGGAGCCAGCGGCATTGTTTCCGGTTTTTGTAGCAAAATCGCGCCCAAACCTGCGCGATTAACTTCTTATTAACCCAGTTATCATTGAAATCTTGCGCCTTGGCAGGCCATAACAGGGCAGCAGGCGTTCGCGCCACGCCTTTTGACGCGGCCCAAAGACCGTGCGGCAGGTGACGCATCATAAGATCGGGCAAGCCAGATGATCGAATTCAGAGAGGTCAGCAAGTCCTTTTGGACGGGCACGCAGCGCAAGGTGATCCTTGACCGCGCCTCCTTCCGCGTGGAGCTGGGACATTCCATCGGCATTCTGGCCCCGAACGGCACCGGCAAAACCACTGTGATCAACATGATGGCAGGGCTTGAGAAGCCCGATGAGGGCGAGATCGTGCGGACCTCCCGTATCTCTTTTCCGCTTGGGTTCATGGGCGGGGTTGTGCCCAAGCATACCGCCACGGAAAATTGCCGTTATATCGCGCGGCTTTATTCGTTGGACCCCGATTACATCGAGGCCTTCTGTCGACATCTGTGCGGGTTGAAGGAATATTTCGACATGCCCGTCGGCACATATTCGCAAGGGATGCGCGCGCGCTTCACCTTCGCGTTGATGCTGGCGCTGGAGTTTGACATCTACCTGATTGACGAGGGCATGCCCTCAACAACCGATGTTGAGTTTAACCGCAAGGCTGGCGCGATCCTGCGTGAGAGGCTCAAAACCGCGACCCTCGTGGTCGTCAGCCACCAGGCTGAAACTTTGGAGAAATTCTGTCGCTCCGCTGGCGTGCTCTTGAATGGCAAGCTGCATATGTTCGACACGTTGGAAGAGGCGAAGAGGCTCTATGAGTACGAAACCCAAGGCTAGAAAGTTCCGCATCAAGCGCAACGCCGACTCCTCAGCGCCCAAACCAGCGGCAGCTGCGGCTGTCGCACCTGCGCCCGAAGCGCCCGAAGAAAGCCTGTTCACGCCGCCCACGGATGACGGTTTTGGCGCTCAAACTTTTCCCAACCGCGCGCCGGCTTCTAAGGCCAGCAATGCACCCACCTCGGATGAGCTGGAGGCGATCAAACGCGAAGGGCTGACGGGGCGGCAATTGCGCATGGCGCGCCGCGTGGCGCAACGCCAGGGGCTGAGCCCGAGCTCTGACTATGATGCGGTGCGCCAGCTGCGCGGCAAAGGCATTGACCCATTCAAACGCGCCAACATGCTTGAGCTGGTCTTGTCAGACAATCAATCGGCCGCCCAGCCCGGCGCAACGGCAGACGGCGCAGCGGTCGCACCTGTGCCCGCAACGCCTGCACCCGGTCGCGCGCTTTCCCCGCAAGTGCAGCAGCCGCAACTTCCCTCGACGGAAGTCTCCGACGGTTCCGATCAGGCGATGGAAGTGATGAAAATCCAGCGCGATATCGCACGGCGGCGGCGCAAACGCGCGATGCTGCTGGCCGGGCGTTTGATGGCTTTTGTGCTGCTTCCCACCCTCATCGTGGGTTATTACTTTTATGCCGTGGCCACGCCCATGTATGCCACCAAGTCCGAGTTTGTGATCCAGGCGGCGGATTCCGCTGGTGGTGGCGGGCTTGGGGGTGGTCTTTTGTCGGGCTCCCCGCTGGCCAGCAGCCAGGATTCGATCACGGTTCAGGGATATCTGCAGTCGCGCGATGCGATGTTGCGCCTCGACGCAGATGAGGGCTTTCGTGAGCATTTCAGTCAGGACCGGATCGACCCGATCCAACGCCTTGATGCCGACGCCACCCAGGAAGCTGCTTACAAGACTTTCGCGAAAAGCGTGAAGATTGGCTACGATCCGACCGAGGGGATCATCAAGATGGAGGTCAGCGCCGCCAACCCTGAAACCAGCGCGCTTTTTTCGAAACAACTCATTCAATATGCCGAGGAGCAGGTTGACCAGCTCACCGCCCGCAAACGTGGCGATCAGATGGAGGGCGCCGATCAAAGCCGCAAAGAGGCCGAGCAGAAGATGATCGACGCTCAGGTCCGCATCGTTGAATTGCAGGAAAAGCTGGGCGTCCTGAGCCCTGAAAGCGAAGTACAGGCAGTGTTTGGTCAGATCACCCAGCTCGAGTCCGAGCTTTTGACGGAGCGCATCTCGCTGCAACAATTCCTTGCCAACCTTCGGCCGAATGAAGCCAAGGTCTCCGCGTCGCAAAACAAAATCGTCGAGCTCGAAAAGCTCATCGACGAAAAGCGCGCGCAGCTGACGGAAAGTAACGCCAATTCTGGCTCGCTGGCGCGTATCTCGGGCGAACTTTTGGTTGCTCAAGCCGATTTGGAGGTCCGACAGGGCCTTCTCGCGCAAGCCGAGGCCGCGTTTGAGGCCGCCCGGCTCGAGGCCAACCGTCAGGTCCGCTACCTGTCTGTCGCTGTTAGCCCCGTGGCCCCTGACGAGCCAACTTATCCGCGCAAGTTTGAGAACACGATCCTCGCCTTCTTGATCTTCGCGGGCGTCTACCTGATGGTGTCGCTGACATCTTCCATTCTTCGCGAACAGGTATAGGCCCAAATGAAAACCGTAGAATTTGGCAAGGTGCAGGCCTCCAATGACCTGCCCCTTATGCTCATCGCAGGCCCTTGCCAGCTGGAGTCGCGCGACCACGCGCTGATGATTGCTGAGGCCATGGCGCAGGCCTGCGAACACTCCGGTGCGTCCTACGTGTTCAAAGCGAGCTACGACAAGGCCAACCGCACCTCGCTCTCGGGCAAGCGCGGGTTGGGCATCGACGAGGGGCTGCGCGTGTTCGCCGATGTCAAAGAGGCTATCGGCTGTCCCGTGCTGACCGATGTCCATGCGCCCGAGCAATGCGCAGCGGTCGCTGAGGCCGTTGATGTGATGCAAATTCCCGCCTTCTTGTCGCGCCAAACTGATCTGCTGGTCGCAGCCGGGCAAACCGGTGCGGTGATCAACATCAAAAAGGGCCAGTTTCTCGCGCCTTGGGACATGCCCAACGTGATCTCCAAGGTCGAAAGCACCGGCAACGAGCGCATCATGCTGACCGAGCGCGGGGCCTCATTTGGCTACAATGCTCTGGTCGCGGATTTTCGCGCGCTGCCGACGATGGCCAAGACTGGCTATCCGGTTATTATGGACGCCACCCATTCGGTTCAGCAGCCGGGAGGGCAGGGCGGATCGTCAGGCGGGCAACGCGAATTTGCCCCCGTTATGGCCAGGGCCGCAGTGTCGCTTGGCATTGCTGGCGTCTTTATCGAGACCCATGAGAACCCCGATGCCGCGCCGTCCGACGGCCCGAATATGATCCCGCTTGACCAGATGTCGGCGCTTGTGGCGACCCTCATGCAGTTTGATGCGCTTGCCAAGGAAAACCCCTGTCGGGTGTGATCTGAGCTGAGCCATTCACGGCCCGTCAGCCAGCCGCGCGATGTCAAAGACAGTGATTTTGCGCCTCGAGATTGACAACACGCCCTCTTTCTCAAGCCGGTCCAGCGATTGCGTTACCCACTGCCGTGACGCGCCAACGATTGAGGCCACTTGTTCATAGGTAATCGACCGGTCAATGAGGATGGTTTCGCCTTCGTGGCGGCCATGCGTGCTTGCGAGAATGACAAGCAGTTGTTCCAATCGCTCGGACACCGTGCGCGTTCCAAGCATTTGGATCAGCGCTGAGTAGCAGTTTCCTTTGGCGATCAGCCCGTCGATAAGGCGCAACGCGACGGCAGGTATCTCTTCCACAAGGTTGCGCAACACCATGCCTGAGATGAACAGCAATTCGCTATCTTCCAACGCATCACCAGACCAGACATGACGGCCGCGGCCAAACACCTCGGGGCCACCGACAAAGTGGCCCGGCGTCCAATAGGCGAGGGTGATCTCACGACCTGACGGGCCGGTGTAATAGCTTCTGATCCGGCCCTTTTCCACGATCCAGATTCCGGTATGCGCGTCGCCTTGAAAGAACAGGCCTTGCCCTTTTGTGAGCAGACATCGTGAGCCGCTTTTGCGGATTTTCGCGCGATCAATGTCGTTGAGACCTTGCAGAAAACCGGCGCCCGAATTGATCTCCAACAGGTATTCGGACAGGTAAATTGCACTGGGATCGTCTTTGATCGGGCTTGCTTTAGCTGTTGCCATCGAAGCCTCGCGGGGTCGCTGAGAGGTAGGTCGCAATCGCCTCAATATCGGCATCAGAGACATTCTGCATCGCGGCTTGCATTGCCCCATCTGCATCATTTCCGCGACGCCCGTCGCGGAAGTCTTCCATCTGTTTAACGAGATAGGCTTGGTGCTGCGATGTGAGATGCGGCGTTTCGGTCGCCGGGTCGGCCTCATCGTGGCAGGTCTTGCAACCGAGGTCGGCGAAAGCTGTTTCCCCGGCAGTTACGTCCCCCGCTTCGACGGGTGGCGGTGGCGCTTGTGTGGCGAACCATT
This sequence comes from Pseudomonadota bacterium, assembly GCA_039030615.1. Lineage (GTDB taxonomy): Bacteria > Pseudomonadota > Alphaproteobacteria > Rhodobacterales > Rhodobacteraceae > Litoreibacter. Next base: position 131,693 of record JBCCDV010000008.1, read on the forward strand.
CGGCGACGATGGGGATGTTTTCGGGTGCCAGCTCCGCCGTCACAATGGCGACCATTTGGCCCCCGTCATTGTCGCGACGCCCAGCCAAAAAATCGCTAATTTGTTTTTCGATATAGGCGGCGGGTTGGCCAGCCAGTTTTGGGAATTTCGACATGCGCGAATTGCCGTCGAGCGAATGGCAAAGCGCGCAAATCTCGTAGGGCTCCAATCCCTCATCCGTGATCATGCCCGCCGAGGCGATGCCCGGCAGGATCACGAACACAGCGAAAAGGGTTGGCTTAACTCTCTGGAACACGTGGTTTGACCATGGCCTCAATGGGCATCTTGTCGCCATTGGCGAACTCAAGGACCAGTGGAACCGTCGCGCCTTCGGCCAGCGGCGCTTTTGGGCCCATCAGCATGACATGCAACCCGCCGGGTTTCATCATCATCATTCCGCCAGCCGGGATTTCGATCTGGTGCAACATGGTCATCGTCATGACGCCGTCGCTTTCCTTGCTTTCATGCAGGTGGACCATACCGTACCCCTCGGCGCTGACGCCGACCAGAACGCGTGGTTCGCTGCCGTGATTGTGCAATGAGATATAGGCCGCATGGGTTGGCGCGGATGGCGGCGCTGTTGGCACCCACGCATCGGAGACCATCACATCACCAGCAAAGGCGGGAAGAGGCAGCAACAACGCAGCAAGAATTGCGGGTCGAAACATCATGATTTTTCCTTTCGGTATTTGATTTGCAGGCGCGCCAGAAATTCAGCCGTCATGCCCGCATCAAAGGGGGGTTGCAGCTTGGCACGTAGATTGCCTTCGGGATCGATCACGCTCACGGCGGAGGAGTGTTGCACCTCATAATACCCGTCGGCGTCGGGTTTCAGCAGCCGGTAGAAGCTGTCGGTCGCCGTGATGAGCGTGTCGATCTGGTCGCGCGCGCCGGTGACACCGCGAAACTCAGGGTGAAAATATTGCGCGTATTCAGTGACGTAATCGGCGTCGCGCGCCGGGTCGACGGAAACGAACACCACTTTGGGCACATTGTCGGGGCGCACGCGCATCGCGGTTTCGCCGATGGCGTGTTCCAGATTGCCCAATGTGAAAGGGCAGACATCCGGGCAGGAATTGAACCCAAACATGACAATGGTCCATTGGCCTCGAAGATCGTCCTGCGTGAAGGTTTTGCCAAGCTGGTCAGACAGCTCAAAGGCGGGCATGGGTTCAGGGGCGTCGAGCTCAACGCCTTGGACCTGCGCCGCTGCCGCGAGAATTGAGGTGAGCCAAAACGCGAGGGCTGTGGCGAGGCCCCTCATTGGTTCTGCATCTCAAATGCGCGCAGGCTCTCAGCGCGGATATGGGCGAGGCATTCTTTCTTGGCCGCGATATAGACCGGATCGGTGGCCATTTCGGGATCGCGTGGACGGGGCAGCTCAACCTTAAGGTCATGCATAATGCGTCCTGGTGCGGCGCTCATAACCAGCACACGGTCGGCCAGAAACACAGCTTCATCCACGTCATGGGTGACAAACAAGACTGTGGTGCCAAATTTTTTCCAGATGCTCAGCAGGTTTTCCTGCATCATTAGCCGTGTTTGCGCATCGAGCGCGCCGAAGGGTTCGTCCATCAACAGCACAGACGGGTAGTTGGCGAGCGCGCGGGCGATGCCCACACGTTGCTGCATTCCGCCTGACAACTCCGCCGGGTAGCGGTCGCCGAAATTGCTGAGGCCCACCATGTTGAGAAACGTGTTGGCTATGGAGCCCGCTTCCGCGCGGCCCCGCCCCGCCATACGTGGGCCGAACGCCACGTTTTCATAGACGGTTTTCCACGGAAGGAGGGAGTATTGCTGGAATACCATGCCCCGATCCTGCCCGGGCTTGGTGATCAGTTCGCCGTCGACGCGCACCTCACCTTCCGTCGGGGTGACGTAGCCCGCAACAGCGTTCATGATGGTGGATTTTCCGCAGCCAGATGGGCCCAGAATGCAGACAAAATCGCCCGGCTCGATGGTGATCGACGTGGTTTCGACGGCGTGATGCGCCTCGGCGCCGCTGCCGAAGGTGATAGAGACATCCTTGATTTCTATCTGCCCCTTGCCCGCACCATTTGGGGCGTCTTCGGGGCGCTTATACTTTAGCACATCAAGCATTCTGTAAAACTCCGGATGGGCGCTCGCCGCGCGACTGGCTCCAAGCCAGGTAAAGCGCGAGCGCGCTGAGAATAGTGAAGCCGGAGCCGGCCAGAAGCGGACCCAGCGTTTCCAAGGCCAGTGAGGTCGATACGCCCAGGCCCAGCATAGCGAGCCCGACGACCCATGAAGGCGTCGCGCAGCAGACGACCCAGCTCATCGTGGCGTTGGTCATTGCGACAAGTACTGTGCCGACGCCTGTCGCTGCTGCGAGCCCACGCTTCTGTTCCCAGGCACATGTGCGCGCGCGGTTCAAAAGGACACAGAGCCCAACCAACGCGCCGAGACCGAACATCACGACGAGGCGTGATGGCACGACATTTAGGCTCCATTCCGAGATGCCATTGCCATAATCGTAGTTCATGAAGCCGATCTCGATCAGCCATTCCTCGGCGATGATGGGCGGGATGTCGGACCAGGACGGGGTGGATTGAATGATCCATGCGACATTGCCGATCCAGTCATAGAAGGTGACGTAGTTTGGGATCGCTTGAAAGCGCACGATCAGGGCGATCATCATCAGGACCTGCGACAGGATCGCGAAGCCAAGGCCCCAAAGAATTAGCTTGCGCCAGTTGGCCTTGGCTGTCTGACCCAGCGTGAACAATATCTGCATCATCGCGTTTTCCCCTGCCATTTAAGAAGCGGCGCGGTCGCAAGTTTGATCGCCGCGGTGGAGCCCGTGCCCAGCAATCCGATCACCAGCATTCCGACGACGATGTCGGGATAGTTGATCAGGCTATAAGCGTCCCAAGTGAAATACCCGATCCCGTACTGGCCGGAGATGATTTCGCCCGCCAAAAGCGAGAACCAAGACACGCCCATGCCGATTGCCAAACCTGCCGAAATCGACGGCAAAGCCGCTGGGATCACAACGTGCCAGAAGATAGCCAGGCGCGACGCGCCGAGGGAACGCGCCGCGCGCACGAGCACTTCAGGCGTTTGCTCCACGCCGTGCAACGTGTTGAGAACAATCGGGAAAAGCGCTCCAAGGAAGGTGATATAGATGATCGAGCTTTCTTCCGTGGGCCACATCAAAATGGCCAACGGGATCCATGCTACGGCGGGGATCGGGCGGATCACCTCAATATAAGGCATGATGAAGGCCCGCGCGAATTTAGAGCGGCCCATGATCAGGCCAAAGCCGATGCCAAGCACCGTCGCGATGGAATAACTGATCAATATGCGCCGCATTGAGACGCCTATATGGGTGTAAAAAATCTCGGTCTGTATATGGCCAATGAAAGCCGTCAGCACTTTGGCTGGCGAGGGCACGTTCATAAAGTTGATGTAAAGGTCGAGTTTCACGGCGACCGCGATATGCCAGAGCAGCACGCCGACGGCCAAAGAGCCGACACCGATACCTATGGACTTAAGGCGCTCGGCGCTGAGCGCCCATTTGGCGGAAGGCGACGAAGGTGGTTGGACTTGTTTGACAGCTGGTCCGCGCGGCTTCGTGGCGTCGGTCTCAGTCTCAATAGTGGCTGCACTCGTTTGCACGGCGTCGCTCCTACAGGGTAGTTATTGTGTAGTTTGGCGCCGCACAAGGGCTGTGCTGCGCCAAACCCTCATGTTTCGCCTTGACGTTATCCTTCGGGTACGAACTCGGCGATTGCGTCGGCGAAAGTTGTAAGTGCCCCGCTATTGGCCGCGGCATAGGCTTCCGCCTCGCCCTTGCGCAGGAAAGTGGCGTAGTCGTCGCCCGCTTTGACCCAGAACGCTGTCTTACCGAAAAGCTTCAAGCCGGTCTCAATGTCGTAGACATAGGTGGAGTTCAGGTTTGTCCCGGTGCCTTGCATCGCAGCTACAGCGGTCAAGAATGACGCCGCATCGCCGTAGGTCGAGATGCCGTCACGCGGGTGCCAGATTTCCATCGGCAGGCCTTTATTCGCGACCAGTGGATCGACCATCGTGGCTTTGTCAGCCTCATAGTCGACGCCAAGCTCTGCATAGGCCGGGCGGATGTAGTCTTCCGTAATCCATGCGTCGAAATCGAGAGGCGGAATGGCTTTCTCTTTGACCAAAACGCCGTGGTTGAATTTCAGCGCGTCGATCCAAGCCTCTTTGAGGGTCGGCTCGAATGTCAGGTGCCCACCTTCGGAGAAGTAGAGGTACAGCACTTCCTTCTCGACGCCAGTCCAGCCTTCCATTTGCGTCACAGCGCCCATTGGGTCGGCGCGGACCCATTCACCGGCTTCCCAAACGGCCTTGATGAAAGCTTGCACGACCTCTGGGTATTCTTTGGCAAAGTCTTCGCGCACCACCACACCGTGCAGGTAGGGCACGCCGGTCTCAGAGCCGTCATAGATTTTGCGGCCCGTCTCACGATATTCCATGATCTCAGACCATGGGCAGAAATCGGAGTGGGCGTCGATCTTGCCCGCAGCAATGTTAGCCGCACCCACAGCAGGGCTTTGGTTTTTCAGCACATATTCATCGGAAGAGATGTTGTTGTCCTGCATTGCCTTGAGCAGCATTCCCCAGGCGGCGGAGCCGACGGGAGTTGAAACCTCTTTGCCCACCAACTGGTCGATAGAGTAAAGATCGCTTTCCACTGGCACGACAATCGCGTTGCCAGAGCCTTTCAGGTTATATCCCGTACCCGCAACATAGATTGTGCGCAGGCTGTCAGTTTCCTGAAACTTGGCGCCGTTCACGATCAGGGGGTAGTCGCCCATGACGCCAAAGTTCAGCTTGTTGGCCAACATCTGGTTCGTGATCGGCCCACCTGAGCTGTAGTCGGCCCAGCTAATGTCGTATTCCGCATCCGCATATTTGCCATCTGTTGGCAGATATTTTTCCAGAAGCCCAAGCTCCTTGATGATGATGCCGGCGGTATATGTGTCTGTGCACATAGATTGGTGGCCCACCGCGATTGGGATCGTTTCAGCGGACACGCTGAATGCAAGTGATGTCAGCCCGGCTGTCAATGCCGGAAGGCCGAGCTTACAGAAATAGCTCATCTCGTTCTCCATCTGTTGGTCTTTATTTTGTGTTATTATCAACAGTATCCGGCCGAGATCGGGCTGCGTCTATCTGACGTATCGTGCATTTGGGTAAAGTGAACGGATCGCAGGGGCGGTGCTTAAAATTTCCGCGGATTCCTTAACATCGTCCTAATAAAACACCGACAGAATCACGGATTCTTGGGATCTGCCCGATTCGCAATCGTAATTTTTTACGTTATATTTCAATGAGTTAGATTGCTAATGGAGGGCAAAACGGGCCCGCCAAGATCAACTTGACAGGCCGTTCAAAAAATAGACGTTTTGGCGCTTTTAGGCTGCGCCTTGCGCGATTTTGTCGAGCGCCCAGCGTACGTTTTTGCGCACATCTGGGTCCGTATCGTCGCGGAAGTCTTCGAGGTAGACGACGCTGCCAGGATCGGCTAGCTCACCCAAAACTGCGGCGCATTCTTTGCGCAGGTTTGGGATATCAATCGACATCATTGGGCCGATTTTTGGCGCTGCCGCCTTCAATCCAAGTTTGCCCAGCGAGCGCACGGCTTTCAGCCGCACCTGCCAAAATTCATCATCGAGCGCGGCGATCAACTCAGCCTCGACAGCGGCCGAGCCGGCCTTTGCCAAAGTTTCAGCACCAGCCTCGCGGACCTGCCAATTCTCATCGCTCATGGCGGTGACCAAAGTGGCCTCCGCATGGGTGCCGGATGTGAAGCCAAAGGTCGCCACAGCGGTGCGGCGCACCAAAACATCTTCATCGCGCGCGGCAGCCATCAAAGCGGGCAGGGCGGTTTCGTCTTGCAACCACCCAATCACGCGCACCGCAGCGGCGCGGACTTCCGGCGATGTGTCGTTGAGCGCCTCAATCGCGGGGGCCAAAGCATCCGCGCGGCGCAGTTCTTTAAGACCCCCCAAAGCTGCGAGTTTCACAAATTCGTCGGCTGAGGCGATGCAAGGCAGCAAAGGTGTTGCGGCCTCTGGGTCTTTCAGCTCTGTCAGGCTAGCGGCGGCGGCGCCGCGCACTTTTTCGTCTGCGTCGCTCAATGCGATGACCAGTGCTGCGGCCGTTTCTGGCCCGTCAAAATCGGTCAGGCGCTCAGCGGCTTGCAGACGCACACCCGCATCAACATCTTCAATCGCGCGCGCCAGATGTGGGATCGCGTCTGGGTCGGCACTATCTGCCAGCTCAATCACTGCCATGATCCGCGCGCCAGCGGAGGGATCGTTCAGATCCTCGGCCAGCTCATCGATATCGCTGAAATCCTCAAAAATCACGCTCATCGCAAATTACCTCAGCAAAAACGGCAGGTTGACGGTGACGGCGTCGGTCGGGCAATCGGCCTCGCATGGCATGCAGTACCAGCACTCGTCGTATTTCATGTAGGCCGTCTTGGTGCCGTCATCCTTTACGGCGATGCGCAAGACATCGAGCGGGCAGACGTCGACGCAGACTGTGCAGCCCTTGTCAGCGATACAAAGGTCGTCATTGACTGTGACAGGCACGGACGTGGCGGTATGGGCTAATGGCATGCGCGGTCGTCCTTATTCAGCAGCAACAGTTTCGGACGTGACGCGCTGATTTGCGTAAGCGCCCTTCTCGTCCTCATCGATTTCGACAATGTAGGGTTTCACGTCCTGCTTGCGGCTGGACGGTTTCCCATCCTCGCCTTTGGTCATGATTGTGTGGCAGAACCAGTCTTCGTCATTTTGCGCGTATTCGACGCGGTTGTGATAAAGTCCCCAACGGCTTTCGGTCCGGTAGAGTGAGGCGGAGGCCGCCATATCGGCACAATCCATGACGGACGACGCTTCAAGCGCGCGCATCAGTTCATGGCTGTCTTTGACGTACATCTCAGTTTCCATCGCGTGGCGGACTTCCTCGAACCGCGTCTGCGCCGTCATCATCTTCGCTGTAACCTTCGGCGGCTGCAGGTAGTCGTTCACCAGGCGGCGGGTTTTGTATTCAATCTGGTTGGGCGGGATGCCGTCATCGCGTTTGGTCGGCGCAAGCACGCGGTCACGCTCTTTTTCGACCTCGCCCATGTCGAACGGGGCGAAATCCACGTCCTTAATGAAATCAATCGCTTCCGTGCCAGCAATCGCACCGTTGGTGAAAGCTCCCAGCATGTAGTTATGCGGTACGTTGGCCATATCACCGGCGGCATAAAGCCCATCCAGCGTGGTCTTAGCGTTCTCATCCACAAAGACACCTGAAGCGGAGTGACCTGAGCAGAACCCGATTTCGGAGATATGCATCTCAATCATTTGCTTGCGGTAATCCGTGCCGCGCCCAGCGTGGAAATGGCCGCGTGTCGGGCGTTCGACAATATGCAAAACACGCTCAATCTCGGCAACGGTTTCCTCGGCTAGGTGGTTGAGCTTAAGATACACGGGACCCTTGCCGCCCTGCAGCTCGTCATAGAATTCCTGCATCATCTGGCCAGACCAATAATCGCATTCGATGAACCGATCTCCGGCGGAATTGGCCGTGTAGCCACCCATCGGCCCCGCAACATAGGCACAAGCCGGACCATTGTAATCCTTGATCAACGGGTTGATCTGGTAGCATTCGAGGTTCGCAAGACCAGCACCCGCGTGATAGGCCATCGAATAACCTTCGCCGGAATTGGTCGGGTTCTCATAGGTGCCATAGAGGTAGCCGGAGGTCGGCAGACCCAGACGCCCGGCAGCGCCCAGACACATGATGACGGCCTTGGCCCGGATCACTAAAAACTCAGCCGAGCGCGTGTTGGCGCAAATTGCGCCAGCCACGCGCCCTTCGCCCGTGAGCAGACGTGTTGCCATATAGCGGTTCGAAATGCTTATCCGTGCTTTGCGCAACTGGCGGTACAGAGCTTTTTTGACCGTGTCGCCATTGGGCATGGGCAGCACATAGGTGCCGATGTGATGCACCTTTTTGACGTCGTACTCGCCGTTCTGATCCTTTTGGAACCGGATACCGAACTGGTCGAGCTCCTGGATGATGCCGTAGCATTCCTCGGCGTAACGATAGATCGGCGCTTGGTCGACGATGCCGTCATTCGCGATCGTGATCTCTTTGGTGTATTGCTCTGGCGTCGCATAACCAGGGATGACTGAGTTGTTCAGCCCGTCCATGCCCATCGAGATCGCGCCAGAGCGTTTGACGTGCGCCTTTTCCAGCAGAACCACATTTGCTTCAGGGTTCTTGCGTTTGGCCTTGAGCGCCGCCATCGGACCAGCGGTGCCACCCCCGATAACAAGGATGTCGCAGTCGATCTGGTCTGTCCCGTCGAGGATTTGATCCATGGGCTTCTCCTAATACGTCATATCAGTTTGCGCTGCAGTGCAGCTGGCGAATGTCAGTTAGTTGTCAAACCGCTCACTTAATTCCTTGAGGTAGACAAACGGGTAGATTGCGCGGTCGTGACCATCTGAAAAATGCACATTGACCGCAGCCGCCCCAACTTGCGCAAGCGCAGTAATTTTCAGGTCTTCGGCGGCGACTAAGTCACCGTGATCAATACGAAATCTGATCGAATGCGCGTCGCGCGCCTCTTGGCGGAGAACCTGCGCTGCAAGCTCAGACTTGCTGCCGTCTGACCACGTGATTTGCAATCTCATCAGATCATCCGTGACTTGAAGTGAGTCGAGCATTTTCGTCATTCCCCGCCAGTTTTACCAAGAATGCCGCAGCGCAGAGACGGCCAATAGCAACTAATTGACGGACAGGGAGATTCGTTTTCGGGCAAGCCGCAGACATCAAATGAAAGTGCTCACATGACCTACGCCGTGACTGACAACTGCATCGCCTGCAAATACACCGACTGCGTCGATGTCTGCCCCGTTGACTGCTTTTACGAGGGTGAAAACATGCTGGTCATAGACCCTGTCGAATGCATCGATTGCGGCGTCTGTGAACCCGAATGCCCGGCCGATGCAATTATCGCTGACACTGACCCGGGCGCCGAAAAATGGGTTGCGCTGAATACCAAATATGCTGCGATCTGGCCGGTCATTCTCAGTTCAAAAGAGCCTATGCCCGATGCCGAGACATATGATGGGCAGGCCGGGAAACTGGAAACGATGTTTTCCGAAAAGCCCGTCGGCGATGAGCTCCAAGGAGGAGCAACAGGATGAATATGCAAGCCGTCAAAACCCCCACGCTGCCCGACTTGCAGACGGTCACATCCGTCACGCATTGGACCGACACATTGTTTTCTTTTCGCGTCTCGCGCCCCGCCTCTTTGCGGTTCCGCTCTGGCGAGTTTGTCATGATTGGGCTTCTTAAAGATGACGGCAGACCGCTCTTGCGGGCCTATTCGATTGCGTCGCCGTCTTGGGATGATGAGTTGGAGTTCTACTCCATAAAAGTGCCAGACGGCCCGTTGACGTCACGCCTGCAAAAAATCGAAGCCGGGGACGAAATCATCCTGCGCCCAAAGCCCGTGGGCACGCTTGTTCTGGACGCGCTGTTGCCGGGCAAACGGCTCTGGATGATCTGCACGGGCACGGGCGTCGCCCCTTTCGCTTCGCTCCTACGTGACCCGGAAACCTATGAGGCCTATGATCATGTCATCCTCGCCCATACCTGCCGCACCAAGGCGGAGCTGGCCTACGGCGCCGCCCTGACATCCGCGCTGCCAGATGATCCGCTGATCGGCGAATTGGTCGGCGACAAGCTGCGCTACTATCCGACGACGACGCAAGAACCCTCCATCAATGAAGGCCGCATCAGCGACCATATTCGCAGCGGTCTTGTGTTTGACGCGCTAGAGCTTCCCAAATGGGCGCCAGCGGAGGATCGCGTCATGATTTGCGGTTCAATGGCATTGAACAAGGACATCATGGCGCTTTGCGAAGACCGCGGGCTCAGCGAAGGTGCGAACAGCAAACCGGCAGAATTCGTCGTCGAAAAGGCCTTTGTTGACTAGTCTGCCGCAGACAACTTCGCCAAGATCGCAGGCGTCACATTGCCTGCAACGATCGCGCGGTCGGTCACAAATGTTGGCGTGCCGACGATACCTAACGCGACCGCCATATCACGATGCGTTTCGATGATTGCGGAGATTTCAGAGTTCTGCATTTCCGATTGAATTTGCTGCGCGTCAAGGTTCAAGCCCTTTGCCAACTCGGTCAGCTTTGCCATGCTCATGATCTGCTGCTTGGCATACAGCGCCTTGTGCAAGCTTTGATAGGCCCTGTCCCCGAACAACAAACGTGCCGCTAGCACAAAACGCGTCGCGCGTTCCGAACTGGGCGACAAAACGGGCAGATGCTTCTTTAGAATGGTGACCTCCGGGTTGGCGGCCACAAACGCGCGCAAGACAGGCATATTCGCGCGGCAAGCGGCGCAATTGTAGTCGAAGAATTCCACGATTACCGTCGATGCGTCATTGCTTCCGATACGCAGATCATCCTCTGTGTCGAACAGGGTCTCCAAATGCGGCTCAAGCAAAGCGGTGGTGCGCAACTCCTCTTGCCGCTCGCTTAGAACGTCCATCACCTCCAAGATGACCTCGGGATGCGCGAGCAGGTACTCCCGCACTTTCACCCCAAATTCATCATCGCCGTGATTGGCGTAGAGCGGGGCGGCAAAAAACGACAGTAAAAAGCCGGATGACGTGAGCGCAGACGACAAGGCGCCACGATACGTGCGAGCGCGCTTAAACGGCGTTCGCCAGTTGGACGCGCAAACGGTGTCTTCAGCTCGCCGCAGCATATGAACTCCCCGCAATGCGTTCGTTGATATCAGTCTTTTATCGACGCCTTACTAACTGCGGTCGGCTGCACGGGGGGGCAACGCCCGCGCGGGGGGTGGCTACGGAAAAAGGTCTGATTGCTCAGACATCGGCTTCCCAAACCCAGTGTTGTGCAGTCTTTGGGCACAAAAAGAATGCCAAGATCAGTGGTGCCGGGCGTTCCGCGAAAGCTCAGCAAACCTGTCCTGCGGCCCAGCCCGAAGACCACGCCCATTGGAAATTGTACCCGCCCAGCCAGCCGGTCACGTCCACGACCTCACCGATGAAGTATAGCCCCGGCTGCCCTCGCGCTTCCATCGTCCGCGCGTCGAGCGCATCGGTGCCGACCCCACCCAAAGTCACCTCTGCCGTCCTGTAGCCTTCCGACCCCGTTGGTATCACGTGCCAGCGGTGAACAACCGCCGCGAGCGTCGCAAGCGCAGATTTGTTTTGGTCTGCCAGATTGCCCGTCAACCCGGCTTCTTTCACCAAAAATGCGGCCAGTTTTTCTGGCAGATACCGTGCCAATGCATTCTTGATCGACAGCCGACCATGGCTTTGCCGGTCCGCATTAAGCTGGTCCGCGATATCATGCCCAGGGGCCATGTTGACGACCAGAGGCTCCCTCTCCGACCAATAGGATGACACTTGCAAGATCGAGGGGCCCGATAAACCACGATGGGTAAAGAGCAACCCTTCTTCAAACACAGCGCCGCCAGCGCTGACCTCAGCCCGCGCCGACACGCCCGGCAGGGCTTTTGCCTTGGCCAGAAACTGCGGGTCAAAGGTCAGCGGCACCAGCCCGGCACGGGTCTCCACTATGGGCAGGCCGAACTGTTCGGCGACCCTGTATCCAAACCCGGTCGCCCCCATTTTCGGAATAGACTTGCCACCTGAGGCGATCACCAACGACGTTGTCTGAAACGTGCCCTTGTTGGTTGCGATCTCATAGCCAGATGGCAGGCTTGAAACGGAGTGTAGCTGCGTTTCCAACCGCAACTTTGCGCCAAGCGCACCCATCTCACCGGTAAGCATATCGATGATCTGTTGCGCCGATCCGTCACAAAAGAGCTGGCCGAGCGTCTTCTCGTGCCACGCAATCCCAGCCGCATCGACCTGCGCGATGAAGTCCCATTGCGTGTAGCGTTTCAAAGCGGAGACCGCGAAACGGAGGTTCTGCGACAAGAATTTCTCGGGCGCGATGTTGAGATTGGTGAAGTTGCACCTCCCGCCGCCTGAGATGCGGATTTTCTCGCCCGGTTTCCGGGCATGATCAACAACCAACACCCGCCGCCCGCGCCGCGCGGCTTCTATGGCGCAAAACATGCCCGCAGCACCCGCACCAATGATGATAACGTCGTAGTTCATAGCTCTCGCCCTAAACCTGCCTAAACCATGCCGCAAGCTGCGATTTTTGACTTGAAGTGACGCGATAGGGGCATTAGATCACGCTCCAGTATTGGGGTGTGGCCTAGCGGTAGGGCAACTGTTTTTGGTACAGGAGATCGTAGGTTCGAATCCTACCACCCCAGCCAGGTAAATCCACCAAACCGACGACACGAGAGACTGTGCCAGATAGTGGCGTAGTATCCGAGGGTTGCGGGGATGTGGGTTTCGGAGAGACGCGGTTAGAGCGCCAAATCGGCCCGACTATACGCAAGCGTCTCAGATTGCGTTTTCCGCGATACACGATGGGGTATGTCTAGAGCTTGGTGATGCGCTCACGCTGGGCTTGCCAATTGCCCGGGAGGGCATGGCGCAAACACCAATCCGAGGTTAACCCGATGGGCTGCAAACCTATAGTGATATCTCGCACTACATCTGGGGCCAGGAAGGCCAGTTCTACGATCTGCTGAACACGGCGTTTGGAGGTTCCTGCATCAGAAGCAATGTCGTCGAATGAGCGTCCATCCTTCAGCTGCTGATACCAATGATTTGCCAATGCGACGTTGGTCAGCAACACCTTGTCGATCTGTGCGGAGCCATTCTCGGCAATGATTTTCATCTCGACGCCACGCCTGCGTTCAGTAAAGGGCAGAGTGATCGTCAGATCGTCCTGGCCCATTTCTTGCTCGGTATCGAGCAGCTCTTTAACTTGAGACGAACAGAGATTGATGTTCAAACTGCCGGGCGAGATGCGGACTTGATGCACCAGTTCCAAAGCACTGGCAGCATCGCATCTCGAGACCTTGGGGCTCGCGATCGTTTGATCATTGGCAACGGATACGAGCTCGCTAACATGCGTGGCCACTGCCTCCGCAATAGCTACCTCTAGCGCCTTGGCCGGAATACGCCATGTCTTTTGCTCGGCACCACTCGAAGTCACACCGGTCACCAATCTCTTTGAGATGTAATAGCGATAGCGTCGGTCACCCTTCTTCGTGTGGCTTGGTGTTAAGCGGTCACCGGCATCATCGACAATCTTTCCAGCGAGTGGCGACGGATCGCGGTGATGCCTGGTCTCTCTTGGCACGCGCGCCTTCGCGCTCAGTCTCTGCTGCACGCCATCCCAACGTTCGGGTTCAATGGTGGCCGGGTGCTGTCCTTCAAAGACTTTGCCCTTGTGCCGGATACGGCCAGCATAGATTGGATTGGTCAGAATGTGATGCAGCTGGCCGCGTGACATGATGTTGCCGCCGCGAAGACTGCCATCGGACATACGCCGGACCTTTGAGCGAAGGTCGAGTTGGATTGCTCGCTCCAATACAAGGTTCATTGAACCATGGCCTTCGTAGAGCCGATAGATCGTCCTGACCGTCTCTGCTTCGTCTTTGTTAATCACCAGCGTCCGACCATCAGGATCATAGCCTAGTGGCACATTACCACCCATCCAGAGCCCCTTGCGTTTGGACGCCGCGATCTTGTCCCTGATGCGCTCCGCGGTGACCTCACGTTCAAACTGGGCGAATGACAGCAACACGTTCAGGGTCAATCTCCCCATGCTGGTGGCTGTGTTGAAGGACTGAGTAACTGAGACAAACGACGCCTCCGCCTGATCCAGTCGATCAACAAGCTTGGCAAAGTCCGCCAAGGAGCGCGTCAGTCGATCAATCTTGTAGACGACGATCTGATCAACCTGCTTGGCATCGACCGCATCCATCAGTTTCTGAAGGGCAGGGCGTTCCAGATGTCCACCAGAGATTCCACCGTCGTCATAGTGTTCATGAAGCAGTTCCCAGCCCTCGTGCCGCTGACTGGCAATATAGGCTTCGCAAGCCTCCCTTTGCGCGTCCAAAGAATTGAAGTCCTGCTCCAAACCATCTTCGGAGCTCTTTCGCGTATAGATGGCGCAACGGATGCGACTCATGAGCCCTGACCGTTGAGACCAAAGAACCGCGGCCCGCTCCACTGCGCGCCGGTGATCTGCTTGGCGACAGCGCTGAGGGAATTGAAGCTGCGTCCGTCCATCTCAAAACCATCCGCGCTGACATTCACGCGGTATATCCTTCCGTTCCATTCCCGTACGAGCTGCGTGCCACAGGACAGCGTTACGGCTGGATTTGCTTTGCTGGTGCCGCGAACGTTGGCATTGGCTTTGAGCGACCTCTTCACTGCGGAGGAGTGTCCGCCAAGCTCTTTGCACTGGGCCTCAAAGACCAAAGCCTGCCTAAGGAACCTAGTAGAAAGCCGTTCGGTCGGTTCCGCACCGGTCAACTTGCACCACGCTTCCAAACACTTTGCTCTGTCCCATTCTTCGATGTCGGTCATTCGATCAATTGAACAGGTCATGATCGGCCGCCGTCGCTCTCCGGCGCCGCTTGTTGGGCTTTGTAGACAGAACCGTTTGAAGTCGCGTTGCAGGTCACTATCAACCCGCTTTGCCGTAGTCGCGATATCTCGGCCCGGATTGTATGGGGTTGCCAGTTGAGTTGTTTCTGGAGCGTATCGATACTCGCACCCGATTTGCGGTTTAAGAGGGCGGTGAGCTTTGCGCGTTTCGTTTCAGCTTTGGGCATGTCAGCCTCCTGATTCCGACCAAGGCCATCCAAGGTCTTCCACTGAGACAAGCCCGGAAGGTCCGGGCTGAGAAGGCAGCTATCGATGGATCATTCTCAAAGCGCGGCTTTGATCTCCTTTAGAAGTCGATTGGCTTTGCCAATGTGCTGTTCGAGCTCGGTCACAAGGTGAAGGCGCGTGTTCTGATCCAACCCTCCAGATTGGCCTGCGCTCGCCGAGACGGCGGCGTCCTCGAGGAGACCCGTCATCTGCGCAAACGCAGCGCTAAAATCATATGTCGGCCCATTCGCCATGGCTCCACACACGCTTCCTATGCCCGCGAAGTCCAGTCATTTGTCGGGCAGGTCGTCAAATCTCAGAGACAGAGGGCGGAAAGTGTGAATTCGCCGCTTTGCAGCAAGATTCTTGAGATGCCGCCAAAGCGGACCTTCAAAGCCGAGCAGCAAGGTCGATCCTTTTCCAAAAAGGTTCGTCAGGAAACCGGATTTTGGCTGCATCTGAGAGCATTGCGCCTTCTTCATACAAGGCATCCAACAAGGGCATGTTTTGAGTAAGGGCGCGGGCTAGCAACTAGTCTGAAAGAGGGGGTCAGAATCCATTCGCTGACCTTGGTGCCGACAGTGTGAATAAGACGTTGGAAAGCTGAAAAGCTGGAAGGACGACAAGGGTTGCAGTGCTTACTTGTGACTTGCATGGAGTTGCTGCCAGTAGCTACAAGACCCGCATGGCGGACACTGATTTGGTAGGTATAGGGCTTTACACAGCCATAGAAGCGCAGAAGTTGCTTGGCATCTCTGCATCTAAAATCAGGCGTTGGTTGAGCGGGCATGAACGCAAGGGTGTGCGCTATGAAGCGCTTTGGACGCCGCAAGTAAATTTGAATGATGACCGCGTTTACCTTGGCTTCCGTGATCTGATGGAAGTCCGCGCGGCAAACCAATTTATCCTTGCCGGTGTGTCGCCCCATGCTGTCAGGCGAGCCATTCAAGTGGCGCAAGAGTATGTAGATGCTGAGCGCCCTCTATCGACTACCCGCTTCAAAACCGATGGCAGAACTATTTTTCTGAAGATCGCAGAAGGCGAAGAAGACGAAAAGTTGCTGGACCTCTTCAAACGGCAATATGCGTTCTCCAAGATCATGGAGGCCAGCCTAAAGGATGTTGAGTTTGATGGAATAACACCAACGCGCTGGTGGATACGTTCGCAGAAGGCTGGAATTGTCGTGGATCCACGGTTTTCATTTGGACAGCCCATAGAGCACGAAACAGGCATTCCAACGGCGGTTCTCGCCCAGGCAGTTGAAGCCGAAGGCAGTGTAATCAAGGCTGCGCGCGCCTGGATGGTTGATAAGAAGCATGTACAGCGAGCCGTCAAGTTCGAACAGTCGCTGACTGGAATCGCCGCTTGAAGGTATACTTTGACAACTGCACATCGCCAATTATGGCGCGGACATTGGCCGGATACCTTGATCACACCCCGCATGAAGTTTTCCATGCACGCGAACTGGGGCTAGCGAACAAACCTGATATCGAATGGATTGAACATCTATCTGCGACTGGTGAAGACTGGATTGTGTTCACTGGAGATGGCCGTATCCGCAAGAACTCTGCAGAACGTGAAGCCTATAGGCGCGCAAGACTGAAAGGTGTCGTGTTATCGCCTGCCTATCAAAAAACCAAGATGAGCAGATGTTCCGGGATCATCGTAGCCAAATGGGATGATGCCTTGGACACAACCTCAAAGTTGACAGCCCCCTATCTAGTGGAAATGTCAATAAATCTATCTCCAAAGATGAAGGCGCTCCCTCTATAGCAGCCGCAAATCCAACGTTCGAGAACGAGGTTGTGTAACCGCAATGGGCCGTCCATACGAACGGCCCAAGTGCTTAGATTTCGATAGCTTCAGCGATGGCTAGAGCGTCCTCAAGTTCGACGCCCAGATATCTAATCGTACTGTCCATCTTGGTATGCCCGAGCAGGAGCTGCACAGCACGTAAGTTTCCGGTCTTCTTGTAGATCTGCGTCACCTTCGTCCGTCGCATTGAATGTGTGCCGTATGCGCTCGCCTCAAAGCCAATTGACGTCACCCAATCTCGAACGATCCGAGCATATTGGCGGGTCGAGATATGAAGGCGTTCATGGAAGCGGCCTGGCCAAAGGTATTCCGACCCAACCATCAGTTCGTCCTCCATCCACTTTTCGACCGAGGCTCGTGTGCCTTCCGATATCTCAAATCGGACAGGTTTCTGCGTCTTGCTTTGCAGCACCGACGCCCGTTCTTTGATCTGGCCTGAAGCCATCACGTCGACCACTTTCATCTTCACCAAGTCACAGCCGCGCAACTTGCTGTCGATGGCCATGTTGAAAAGCGCGAGAGATCGCGATGGTTCTCGGCCAGTTCAAGTCGAACTCGGATCGCCCAGACGTGCTTTGGCTTGAGCGGTCGCTTCTGGCCAACAATGCGACCCTTGTTCCAGGCTGGGCGAAGCGCGCGAATGGCAGGTAAATTTGGTGTTTCCATGACTGATCCTCCGATCCGCCATGCCCTCCCAAAACGACAACCCGACGTTGACGCGGCACCATATCACTGGATTGCTGTGCTGCCCCCGTGGTCGGCAATGAGCCCAAAGCTTCAGATGCAGCACCTTGCACGAAAAGAAACGATGCGCCGCAAGCGAATGTAAGCTCCATTCCGATTTCACCGATTCTGACAAGCATCGGGTTACAGTATGTGGTGACGATGTGTCGTATTGCATACGCCGACAGATCGCGAAGCATTTCCGTAGTCCTGTTAACAAGGGGGCTGACGGCGACGTCTTTGTTGCGATCTCCTGCGAACCTTGAGAGTTGATCGGGCGCTTGCGGCGTTTGCTGGCTAGATGGAGTCAAATTTGCCTCGATGAAGACGCATCTTTTTTGATAGAGTGCTTGAAGAGAAAATAGATCGATGCTGTGTGAATATTGATGAAATTGCCGAACGACCCTTTAACGCCAGAAATGCGAGAAATTATCGCAATAGTGCCAGCGCGACGTAGTCTCGATATCAACGAGCGCCGTCGTCGTACCCGTGATGCGGCACTTTCCTGGAACAGAGGAGCGCTCGACGGATTGACCAGAATCGACGGGGATTACGAGATCACTGATGGTTCGAGGCCCGCCGTTTTGGTGACCCGCAACAGCGATACACACAATCCGATCACCTTCGTTCATGGTGGCGGATGGAGCGTGTGCGATCTTGAAACGCATCTCGGTGTATTCGCCGGACTTGCGCACGCTTCCGACCGCCCGGTCTGGGCACCGCATCCGCGCCAGGCGCCTGAATCGGCCTATCCAATTCCACTCGGCGATATCGTTGCAGCTCTGCGGTCACAGGCGAGCAATCAGGCTCGGGTGGCTGCGTGCGGCGACAGCGCAGGCGCCAATCTCTTGTTGTCTGCGGTACTGAAGGCGCGGGATGAGGGTGAACCAATAAACCTCTCTGCACTCGTTTTATTCTACGGAAGCTTTCGCAAGAAATTTGACACCGACAGCCACCGTGAGTTCGGTGATGGCTTTGGCTTGAGAACAATCGACTCGCGCCGATCGTGGAGTCTATACGCCCCGGAAGGCGGCAAATATGCAGACTTGTCTGGCGCAGATTTCACTGGGTTGCCGTCTGTTCAATTACACCTTGCGAAATGCGATCCCTTGTCGGACGACACGCGCTGGCTTCATGAGCAGCTCAAGCTCGCCGGGACGCCTTGCGAATTGATCGAATGGCCCGGCATGGCGCATGGTTTCCTTCACCATATGCAGACCTTGCCTCAGGCGCGGGAGGCTCTGGAAATTGCCGCCCGGTTCTTTCAAACACACGACTAGCCGACGCAATCAGCCTATCGCAACGCCCTTCGCGTCGAACCGATGACAATCCGAGTCTGCGAAGGTCAAACCAACCTCGCGACCGGGCGCAAACATTGTCCTACCATTGACTGACGCCAGCACCGTTTGTCCCGACGCAAGCGCGACATGAAATAGCGTTGATGCACCTGTGTATTCGCAAGCAGTAACTGCACCGGACAGGCGTGCGGTTGAATCCGTCAAATCTAAGGCTTCGGGCCTGATACCGATCCGTGCAGCGCCCCCGGCATCGCCGACCAGTTCGCTTGGCAAAAGGTTCATTTTTGGGCTGCCGATGAACTGGGCCACAAACTCGTTTACCGGGTTGTCGTAGAGGTCTTGCGGTGTTCCCACTTGCTCGACCTCGCCATCCCGCAGAACAACAATTCTGTCAGCAAGAGTCATCGCCTCAACCTGATCGTGGGTGACATAAATCATGGTGCTGGACAGCTTGCGATGAAGCTGAGCAATCTCTGCCCGCATATGGACACGCAGCTCCGCGTCAAGGTTGGAAAGCGGCTCGTCGAACAAAAATACTCCCGGGTCACGCACGATGGCGCGGCCGATGGCCACGCGCTGCCTCTGCCCCCCTGAGAGTTCCCTGGGATATCGGTCAAGAAACGACTCGAGCTGAAGCGCTGATGCGGCTTCGTTTGTTCGTCGCTCAATCTCCTCCGCCGACGCTTTCCGCACCCGCATCCCGAATCCAAGGTTCTCGGCAACCGTCATGTGCGGGTAAATCGCGTAGGATTGAAACACCATGGCGACATCCCTTTTGGATGCGGGGATGTCATTGGCTACTGTTCCCGCGATGCTCAAATGTCCTGAGGTCACAACCTCCAACCCTGCGATCATTCGAAGCAACGTGGATTTTCCGCACCCGGACGGACCGACGAAGACGACAAACTCGCCATTCTCGATCTCAAGGTCGATAGACGGAATGACAGGCGTCTTGCCATAAGACTTGGAAACAGAAGCGAGCGTCACATTGGCCATTGGCGTTATTCCACCCGTCCGAACAGCTCGATGCGGGGCGTCTCAGCGATGTGTTGCGGCCACTCCAGTGGCACACCGAATTTCTGTTGAAGAAGGTCTTGAAACTCACCCAGACGTTCCGGGTCGTGAAGCACGCTCCGCGGTGAGCAGGAATGCCGGAGACAGAATGCGCCGAGTGCACCGACGGCCTCGCCGATATTCCACTCTACCGGATGCAGGCGGTAGCATCCGTTGGTGATGTGTGTCGACCCAATGTTCTTGCACGCTGGAAGCATGTTTTCGACGCGAACCGGAACAAGCGCACCAAGCGGAATCTGGAATGGCCAGTTGGCGACATCAACATAGTTTCGCGGCGCTGTTGAAGGGTGAAGGTCGATCCGGTAGGACCCGACGCCAATGCTGTCAGCGAAACGCTCCGCTCCGATCAACCCTTTTCGGGCAGTATAACCTACATGGTTCTCCGTGACGGTAAACTCGGCCCTGATCCTGCGGCTTTCACGAATGTAGGGTGCCACAGTGAGCCCATCGAGTGTGCCCATGACAGCGCCTGCGGGCTTTAACTCCTGATAGCCATACCCCTTTCCATCATGACGCTCAGCTTCCGTTTGGAGCCAGTAAAGCATAGACTTAGATAGGTTTCGAGCGTGCTGAAGATGCCTCTGTTTTTCAACCTCGGAAATCCCGACAATCGGGCCACCCGTGTAGTCAATCTGCGGCCAATTTGCGAGGCAGATATCGGAGCTATACATTCCATCCGGGTAGTGTTGGCGATAGAAAATCCTCCGGAAATGCCAATTGTCCGGGGCGGTCTCGGCATCGCTGTCGCCTACAAAAAGCGGGCGGGGGTCGGGTTCCAGCGTTTCTGGGTTGGGCGCAACATAGGACAATTGTACATCTGGCCAGAAATCCGTTCTGAAGCTGCGCCAGTGGTCGTAATCGTCGGGTTTGTCGATCGTGTGATCCTCTCCCGCTTCAAAGGACATGGCAAAACACCAGCTGACCGCTTGTTGGTCCATTGGGTTGGCCGGACCCGGCAAGGCGCTCGGTTCGCCGGTTTCATCCTGGCTTTCCGCGCCGATGACATGTTCCACTTCGCCAAGCTCAAGTAGGTCGCCCAATTCGGTTGCATCAATCATGTAAGAGCCAACCAGCGTCAGACGGCCGAACTCAGCACTCTCTACTTCTACTGCGCGAAACCGGTCGCCCTCGGTTTCAACCGCCGTTGGACGCGTGTTCAGCAATACTGTCAATCGGCCGCTTGCGTACCAGGGCGCCAGAAGCGTTTCGATCACCGCAAGGCTGACGCGGGGCTCCGCGCAAAGTGGGCTCACATCGCCCATGCCGGGGTTGAGCAGAATTTTGCCTCGCGTCTTAGACGTAAGCGAATAATTCTGACGGTAGTATTCGCGAATGCCCGTACGCAACTCTCGATAGCTAATCGTCGCACCGTGTTCTTCAATCCAGGGATTTTCGTCGGGGGGAACAGCTTGTGTGGTCAATTGCCCGCCAAGCCATTTATATTCTTCAGTAAGAACAACGCTTTGGCCCATTTTCAGCGCAGCGAGTGCTGCTGCGATGCCGCCCAATCCGCCGCCAATGATGACGATATCTGCCTCAAGTTCTTTCATAGCTATCCCTTTACTCCCGAGAGCGCGAAACTCTCGACGATCTGGCGTTGAGCGGCGACATAGACAATCAGCGTCGGAATCACCGCGAGAGAAGTTGCCGCCAGCTGGAGGTGCCAAAGTGGCAACCCATAGCCGTCGCTAAAATTGGACAGCGCCAGCGGCAACGTGAAGAGGCTCACGTCATTGATGAACACCAGCGGTTCCAAAAACAGATTCCAGGAATTCAGGAATGTTATGATCCCGACCGCAGCGAGCGCTGGTCGCGACAAAGGCAGTGCTATCCGCCACCAGACCGCAAACCGGGAAAGCCCGTCCATATAGGCGGCCTCTTCCAATTCTCTCGGTAGCGACATGAAGTACTGACGCATCAGAAAGGTCGCCAACACACCCTGAGAGCCGAAAACGGGCAACAGGATAAGCGGCGCGTGAGTGTTCATGAACCCAAGTTCACGCATCAGGAAGAAATTCGGAATGATGGTGACTTCGTCGGGCATCAGTAGCGCCGAGATCAACAGGACAAGCACAAGGATCGATCCCGCAAACCTTATCCTGGCCAGCGCGTACCCGGCCAATGACGAGAAAAAGAGCGTCAGACCGCTCACCAAAGCGGCAATGTAAAGTGAGTTGAAATATTGGCGCGCAAAGGGTTGGTGATCGAAGACCTCGACAAAGTTCGACCAGCGCATTGTTTCAGGAACAAGAGTTGGCGGGGTCGCAAATATTTCGGCAGGGCCTTTGAACGACGCCGAGATCATCCAGATGAGTGGAAACACGAACGGGACCGCAAGTGAGCAGAGCATAGCGTACCAGCTCGCGCGGACCAGCCATTTGGGGAGCGCCACGGTCATCATAGCCCTCCCTTCAGGCGAAGCTGAACAGCGGTCAGAACCACAGCCAGCAAAAACATGATAACTGCCAGTGCAGAAGCAAATCCGATGCTGAAGAATTCGAAGGCTTGCTGATAGATGTAGAAGGCCAGAACAAGTGTGCCGTTTTCGGGGCCGCCACCCGTCATCAGAAAGATGTGGTCAAAGACTTTCAGTGACCCGACAACCGTTATGACCATGATCACAAGTGTCGTGGGCGCCAGAAGCGGCCAGATAATGGACCTGAAAATCTGCCAGCGGGACGCGCCCTCAAGTGATGCAGCTTCGATATAGTCACGCGGGATCGCCTGAAGCGCGGCGAGATAGAGTATCATGTTGAGCCCGACGGTTTTAAAGACGCGCGTGACGATGACCGCAACCATGGCCCAATCGGGGTGACGCAGCCAGTTCGGCCCGTCGATGCCAACAACCGCGAGAAGTTGATTGACTGTTCCAGTCTCACCCTGCAGCAGGAACTTCCACACGATTGCCCAGGCCACGGCAGAAGTCACCACAGGGGCGAAGAAGATCGTGCGAAACACGACGCGACCGGCAAAGGGGGCCGACATCGAAAGCGCCAACGCAAGGGCCAGCGCCATGTTGAGCGGCACAAGCCCGACAGCGAAAATCAGTGAATTGCCAAGAACCGTCCAGAACGTGTCGTTCTCGGTCAAAGCATGAGTGTAATTGTCCAGGCCGACAAACGTGACTTCCCTGGACAAAAGGTTCCACTCAGTCGCGCTATAGCCGATGACGGCCACCAACGGTCCAAGGAAAAAGATCAAGAAACCCGCTAGAATTGGGCTGACGAACAGCCAGCCAGTCAGCGCTTCCCGACGACCAAGTGATAGCGATGGTGATCGAGCGCTGACTTTCGTCGTCTGGCTGTTCGTCAAGGTGGCCATCTTCAGAGAAGCGATTCGATTGCTGCGCAGACGCTATCTAGTACAGCTTCGACATCCGCATCTGCTTGCCAAAGTGCGTCAAACTTCGGGCGCATGGCGGCCTGGATTTGCGGAAATTTCGGATGGCTTGGCAAGATCTTCCCGGTAGCAATCGCATCCGCGACAATTCCCATCTGCATCGGCGAAAGCGCCTTGTTGGAATTTAGGAAGACTTCGCCGTTTAGAACGCTATTTCTTGCCGGCGGGAAAAACTGCGCCATGGTAGTGACGTTGTCCACCGACGTCATATGCGCCAGAAAATCAGCTGCGAGCTCTGTGTTGTTGCCGCTGGCAAACGCAACCAAACCGGCTTGCCCGATGACTGGTGCGGCACCCGCTGGTCCGGTTGGCAAAGGCGCGAGATCCCACTCGAAATCTGCATCCGCGAGTTTCGAGACTCGACTGATCTGCGAAACGGTCATCGCCGCACCGCCAGTGAAAAAGTTCGCCTGTTCACCCGGGGGCACGACGGCGCCATCGGCAAAGATCATGTTGTGATAAAGCGTAATCGCCTCTTTCGCGGCGGCACTGTTCAAACCGCATGCTCCGCTGGACCAGGCCTCGCCGCCATAGGAACGCACTATTGGCATCAGCGTATGCAGCACTGTGTTGCCATAACCCCGGCCATCCATGGATTCAAACCCATAAACACCGTCTCCGGCGAGTGCTGCAGCTGATGTGCGCATGGCATCCCAAGTCCATTTACCTTCTGCGGCCATTTCATTGGGCGTTTCTAGGCCTGCGGCCTCAAACATCGAAGCGTTGTAAAGCACGACCAACGGCGATGTTGAGAACGGAATTCCGTTAATCGCGTCGCCAGATTGCCAAAGTGACATTGCTGGTTCTGAGAAGTCAGCGAAATCATACGCTGCATCACCTCGGAGCTTGTCGCCAACATCAAGCAAAACACCTGCCTGGACAAAGGTCGGAGCCGAAGATTCTAACAACCAGCCGAGATCGGGTGGATTGGAACCGGCAAGCTGAAGCGTCAGCGACTGGACGTAGTCCCCGAAAGGAATTGTCTCGAATTTCACGGTTACGCCTGGGTTTTCGGCGGCAAAGCTGTCAGCGAAGCCGCCAAGCATGGACAGATGCGCATCGCTTCCTGTCCAAACCGTCATGCGCAGTTCTTGGGCTGAGGCAGTGGCCGCTAAAGTGGCCGCCGTCGTAGCCGCAATGATAAAGCGTTTAATCATGTTGTCCTCCCTTTGGATTTTGAGCCGATTTCCGGCTTGATCAGATTTGTCGTGGTGGTTGCGTGGTTGCTCCTACCCGGAGCTTGCAGGGCAACATGTCCTGCAAAGGTTGACCTGAAGCATAATCGAAAAGCCGCAAGAGCATTCGAACGGCACAACGCCCCATTTCTTCGCGCGGAATTGAAAAACGGGTCCACTTATCGTGGGTTTGGCTGCGCATGAATGGCTCGCCAAAGACGGCAACTGATGCGTGGTGAGGCACAGACTTTCCCATGTCCGCCAGATGTCGTTCGACTTGCATCGCAAGCTCGGCAGTCTCTGTAACAAACGCAGTCACGCCACGCTCTAGGAAGGTAGACGTGGCTTCAATGACCTCATTGGGTCCACTTGGGCGGATCACATCATCTCCGGAAAGACCGATATTTGCCATTGCGGCACGATACCCCTCTTCGCGATCGATCTGCGGCTCTCTCCGGTGCGGCTCTCCAAGATAGGTAATTCGTCGGTGACCCAACTCAGAGAGATGGTTAACAACTTCCATCGCCCCGAGCCTATAGTCGGCGCCGACCCAATTGAGCTTGACACCCTCCACTTCGCGTCGGCCCACAACGACAAATGGATAGCCTTGCTCAGTCAAAGACTGCAGCTCCTCGCGGTTAGGCTTTAGGCCAAGAAGTATTGAGCCATCCGCGATGCCGAGCCTATTCTGCCCATCCCGGAAGATCGACCTAATTTCTCCATCCGAAGCGCCCGAGGTCGATAGCAAGAGGTCAAAGCCAACTTCCTCTGCTCCGCGCTCTATGCCGTAAAGAAACGGATAAAAGAAGTCGCGTTGGTCTGAAGGAAATGTCGGGTCCGAGGTAAAGACGCCGATGATGTTGCGCCGTCCTCCGACAAGAGATTGAGCCACAGGATTGGGCGAGTATCCCAGCGTCTTCATCGCATCAATGACGCGGGCCCGTGCCTCGATGCCGACGCGAATGCTAGAGTTTCTCGAGTTATTGAGAACCGAGGACACGACCGCAGAAGAAACGCCAGCCAGTTTGGCGACATCTGCCTGCGTCGGTCGCTTTGCGCGTTTCTGAGCTGTCGTTTGGGTCACGGTTTGGGCATGAAACAGGGTTGATTATGCGCTTAATCAACATAATTGGGAGTGAGAGTCAAGCGAGCGAAGTGTGATTAGGGAAAGGGTTCGTGAAATAAACAGGTCAATCGGCACTCACACGTATAGGACACGTAGCCGCAGCAATCTTCCGCTTTCCTGCTGCGCGTATTTCGGTGCCGTGAAGTAGTGCGCACAATTGACCTTGTTTCTTGGAATTCGGACGGCAGATCTGTCCGCATACTCCCAGTTCACCGTCGGTTCGATTTTTGCACCCGCGGCGAACGGCAGGTTTGGCGGGCCGCACTGCAGCAATTCGGTTGGTCGCTGGACGGCAGCTCTGGGCCGTTAGGTTCTGGCAGCTAAACTTGCCTCGCGATCGATCGGTGGCTCACGCTCCAGTTTGAAGCAAGACAGGATGTCTTCCGAGACGTTTTTTCCGTGCTCCGTAAGCACCAACACACCGCCATCAGTTCCGAAGTCGGAGTTTTCTCCCTCGGATACTTTCCGCGAGAGAGGCGCAATGCCCAAAATGGTATATCTTTCTGCGCCGAGCACTAGTTCCGCCAACAGTCGTCTCGTCGCATCAACTTTGGGATCGATATCGTGCAAAATTACGGGAAGGTGCCCGTAGTATTTCACGGCGATTTCATCATCACGACTGATTGCACCAAAATGAACGCCAGCACCCCTGTTCCACCAGCGAATGTGCTCTCGGGTCTTGAGTGTCCCCGGCATTTGAAACGCGCTATCCGCTGGATACTTTTCAAGATAGAGCTCCGATACTGGCGGCGTTCTCTGCACCAGCGACCTGAGATACTGTCCAAAACCAATCTGATCGTGGGTGAATGTCAGGTTCTGGTGCCACCCCAATTCTTGCATAAGGTCAGCGCCTGTACCGTCTGACAAAAGGATAACGTTGACCGGTTGAGGAAGGTGCAGCGCCGTATCTCCCGCGCTTACGAGAAACGGACCTTCGGCCGCCTGACATACTGAGCTGACAGCTTGATCCGTCGACGCACTCGCACCGTGTGTGTCCAACACGAAAAAGTACAAGAAGTTGGTACTCAAAAAGATTGTCGTTGAAACGGCTCCAGCCTTTGTTGCCTTGTACCAGGCCGCACCTTTGCTCTGTCGCCAAACGACAACGCTTGCGATCATCATGGCAGCACCCAATCCAAGCGCTGCGAAGTGATCCAAAAGAAAAGGCCAGACAATTTCGATCACGTGTTGGCCGATGGCGCCGTAGAGCAAGAACATCCCAACACCGATTCCAACGCCAAGGGCCGCTGCCAGCGCGAACACACGCCGCTTCATACCCAGAGTTCCTGCCAGAAATGGTGTTAACCAGGACACGGGCCCAAGCAAGCGTGCAATGACGACGAAACCAGCGCCGTGCTTTTTCAATGCGCTTTGCGCTTTCCTCCAAACGCGACGGCGCTTAGCACGATTTAGAATGCGAACGACAAGACGCCCACCGAAGCGTCTGCCGAGGTAAAAACTCGTCATGTCGCCAAGCCACGCTGCAAGCAAAACAAATGCAGCTGGCAGCCAAGTTCCAGTTGCAGTGATACCCGCTCCTGCGGCCAGAAAGGCGACTTCGCCAACCACAAAGATACCAATCCCGATAACCGCGTCGAAGTAGGCGATCAGTGTTAGAACTGTGAGCGCTGCGGGACTGTCGAGGGCTGCGAGGTACTCAGACATCTCTTACCCCTGAACGTAGTGGCCAAAGGCGTATGGAATTTCCTGCTCGTGCAGTTCGCCTCTGAAAAACCGCCGCAAATTGGCGCGCAAATAGATCAAGCCTGTTGAGGCGAAACCATCCTGTTCGAGCCGTCTTGGATCGAACCCAAAACGGGGCTGCAGGACTGCAAGGTCAAACCCGTCAGACTGAAACGCTTTCAGGGCATAGTTGCAGTCTTCGCAGAGACTCAGCGTTTCATCGAAGCCGCCGATCCTTTCATGCACTTTTCGCGTCGAGAAGAGGCAGGCTCCAATTGCTGTAGGAAAGAATTTCGACGTTAGGCGAATGCCGGTGTTGAAGGCGGCGTAGCCCGCCCGATAACGTTGGGTAAGGCCTTCCGTAGACATGAGTGCGATCCCAAGGTCGACTTCACTGGCTTCAAGCTCTGACATTGCCCGTTCAAGGAAGTCGGGCGCGAGACGCGTATCGGCGTCGAGAAAGAGCAGACGTTCTGCCCGGGCTGCAGCAGCGCCAGTATTGCGCCCAAGGCTGACACCACGGCGCTGCATCTCGATGATGCGGTGTTCTTCGAACAGAGACGCCATCTCTTTCGAAACCGCGATTGTTTGGTCATCGCTGCTACTGTCGACGTGGATAACCTCGAAGTCTTTCCAACTTTGCGCTGCGAGATCACTCAGGATCAGTGGCAAGCGACCTTCCTCATTCAGGGTAATGATAACGATGGAGAGTTTTGGGTGTGCCATTTTCCAGCTCCTTGTTGGGGCAGGAGCTATGTGATGGCCAAACTTGGCAGCGGCCTTGCAGGAGCATTACAAGTTTGTAGTTGATCGAAATATCCGCGTTTCTGACAAAATTGTATTCTGCGTGTCAGGCAACGTTAAACAAAGGCCCCCAATTTCCTTTCATCAACACGAAAGGATACGGTATGACCTCGATCAAAGGCTCACTTCTGAACTTGCTTGGCGTACTTGGTGCAATTGTACTTGCACCATTTGTAGCTCTCTTTGGTTTAGTGATGCTTGGCTTGGGCTTCGGCCTTTCGGTAATCGCCGTCCTTGCGATGTCACTGATGGCGCGTCGCGTACATGCATCTGACACCACAGAGCCGCATGCCGAGCATGCCGAGCCGGTGTTCTGAAAAGTCTCGCTTATGAGGAGCTCCGGATGTCCCGGCAGACAGTGATCATTGCGGTTGTTTTCGTCTTGGCCCATTTCGCTCTAGTTGCGCCCTTTGTGCCGCTTACAAACTTGTTCCCGGCCAGCATGGGCGCCCTGTCGATGTCTTCGATGGCGCTATCCTTAATCCTTGCGGCACGCTGGAGACTAGTGGATCGTTTGATGGGTGGTCCGGATAAATCATACGGCGCACATCATTGGCTTGGCTTCTTTGCCTTGGCGGGCGCCTTGGGTCATTGGTTCACCGCGGAATCCATCGGTGCAGGCGTGGTGCCATTGCTGGCCGAAAGCGGTGAAAGCGTAGGCTGGTTTGCTGCTATGGGACTTGTCATATTGACAGCCGCCGCGATGGTCCGTGCCATTCCCTATCACCTTTGGAAGGCCAGCCATATGCTCATGGGACCAATCTTCCTTTTGGCGGCCTATCATACCTTTTTTGTTGCCAGCCCCCTTATCGTAGGTGTCGCAATCTGGTCACTCATGGCAATCGTTTCCCTCGTCGGCTTATTGGCTTGGGGACAGACACTCTTACGCAAGGCTGAGCCGACGCGTCTGGTCACGGTTGAGCGTGCCGAACACTTCGACGGTGGCGTCGACGTGACGCTTAGGGCGGACACCACTTTGCCGAAGTTCAAGGCAGGACAATTCGCGACCATTTCCAACACACATGCGCGTGCCGAAGCACACCCTTTCACCATTGCCGGTGGTGATGATACGTCCCGTCGCTTTGTGATCCGCGCCGCCGGTGACTGGACCGATGCGTTTGTAAGAGACGTCACCGTTGGTGATCAGTTCCGGCTGGGGCGCGGCGTTGGTAGGTTCCTGCCGCAGACGCGGGCCCCCAGAACCGAACAGCTCTGGGTGGCGGGCGGAGTAGGGATCACGCCTTTCATGGCCGCTCTCGAAGAAATGGAGCCGGATAGCAACGCGCGTGTTACACTCATCTATTGCATAAGATCGCGAGTATCTGCCGGAGCCATTGACGAAATTGAAAGACATGCCGCGCGGCTTCCGCAGCTGGACCTTTTCGTTCTGAGCGACTCGGAAGGTGACAAACTGACACCAGCGCGCTTGCTGGAGATTATGCGGGGGTTACAAGCGGATGCCCAAGTCTACCTATGCGGTCCTGAGGGCTTAAAGACACTGGTGACGACAGCTTGGGCCACTTTGGGAAAGACAGGCCGCATTCATAGCGAGCGCTTCGACTTCAGGGGCGCTTATGGATTGACCGACCTCATCTACGTTGGCAAGCCTGCGTTAAGCGCCGCACAAAGATGGATGGGTGCGCGAAAGGAAGTAGCCAATGCGGCTGTTGGTACTTGAAGATGATAAAGAACTCGGCCCCTGGCTGGAAAAGGGTCTACGCGAAGCCGGGCATGTCGTTGACCTTTTTGCCGACGGAAAGGACGCTCTTTTTGCAGCAATGGACGAGACCTACGACGTCATGATCCTTGATAGGATGGTCCCAAGCCTGGATGGATTGTCCGTCCTGAAGGCTTTGAGGCAAGCAAAAGTGAGCGCTCCGGCAATTTTCCTCACGGCCCTGAACGAAGTAGACGACCGCGTAGAAGGACTGCGCGCAGGCGGTGAGGATTATCTGGCCAAGCCATTCGCCTTTAGTGAGCTTCTTGCTCGCGTAGAAGGCCTTGTCAGGCGCCCTAGCACATCAGAAGGGCCAACGTCTGAATTGAAGGCCGGTGACGTTGTGATCGACCTACATAAGCGCACCTGTACGCGACAGGGCATATCCGTTGATCTGAACCCAAAAGAGTTTTTGCTGATGGAAGTCTTTCTTCGCTCCAATGGGCGTGTTCAGACCCGAACAATGCTTCTTGAAAAGGTGTGGGATGTGAGTTTCGATCCAACCACAAGCGTGGTTGAGACGCATGTCAGTCGTCTCAGGGCCAAAATCGAAAAACCTTTTGGCGATACCCTGATCGGCACAATTCGTGGTTCTGGATATGTTTTTGACCCGGCTTAAAGCCCTCTTTCGCCTGTCCGCCCTACGGCAGGCCCTCGTACTTCTTGGGCTGTTTCTATTCATTTCGCTGATTGCCTGGGGTGGCACATATCTATTGGTTTGGAACGAAATGCTGCGCGCAGTCGATGGTCGGCTCAGCGAGCGGATGGAGGCGGCTGAAACAGCCCTCGCCGCAGGACAACCGATCCCATTGCCTGATCTTGGGGAAACGGCCGAGCTCGTCGATAGCGACCGGCAGGATGGGTTATGGACAGACCCGGAGCAGGGAAACGAAACCCGTTATTTTCAACGCCAGACGCCCTTTGGCATCATACGGCTCAGTGAAAATACTGAGCGCCAAGAGGAACTTCGCGATATTCTTTCCGTTGGTATGCGTGTCAGTCTTCTCGGGTGCCTCGCCGTTGCAGGCCTCGCTGGCGTTTGGATGGCCAGGCGCACGCAACTCAGGTTGAACAAAATCACGAACGGTCTGGCGGCAGTCGCGCAGGGACAATTGAGTACACGGATTGAAGTCGTCGGGCACGACGACCTCAGCCTTGTCGCCGGGCGGATCAATTCGACAACTGAACGACTTGAGCAAGCCATGTTGGACATGCGCGTTCAGTCTTCTAACATCGCTCATGATTTAAGAACACCGCTGGCAAGACTGCGGGCACAAATTGAGACCGCCCAATACGCACTTATCGAGGATGGACAGGCCGTCTCCGAAGTGGTGTTAGAGACAGCATTGGATCAAATCGACCGGATTACCGGGACGTTTGAGGCCCTCTTGCGCTTGTCTCGGATTGAAAGTGGCGCCGGGCGCGAGGGCTTTGCGACTGTCGAAATGGGTACCCTCATTGAAGACGTGGCCGAAATGCTGGGTCCAGTGATTGAGGAGGCTGGTCAAACGCTTGAGGTCAACATAACGAACCCGGCGGTTATCTCTGGCGATCGCGACATGCTCTTTCAACTTCTCGCCAATCTCATTCAAAACGCGCTGCGCTATGGATCCAAAGGTCAGCGTATCACGCTGCGCTGTCATGACACTTTGTTGTCGGTGAGCGATCAAGGACAGGGCATTCCCTTTGCAGATCGAGACCGTGTGCTTCAACCCTTGTATCAAGGGGAAACCACAAGACAGGGAGAAGGGTTCGGATTGGGTCTTTCCCTCGTTCGCGCGATTGCCGAGTTGCACGGTGCAGAATTGTCGCTCGCCGATGGTCCGAATGGGCGGGGGCTTAGTGCCACAGTTCGATTTCAGAGGCTGACAAAATTGTAGTTCTGCGGACAGCCAACAGACAAGTAGCACGCCCATAACTCCGACCAAACTGGTTTGGAGGTCCCTTCGTGCAGTGCCCAGAGTTTCTTCGAACAGGCTATGCTGCCTGGTTTGTTGCTGTTGCGGTTTTGGTCGCGACAACGCTCTATCCCAGCGATATGAACGGCCACTATGCCATATCGCGAAATGGCCATGACAACGCGCTGGTTGTTGGCGTTGAAAACTACGGGCGCCACCTCAACACCATCATTCCGGTCGGTACAGCGATCTTACTTCGTGACGTGAAGGGACTGGTGCAAATTGCGTCAGTCATAGTCGCCGGAACAGCGGCCACACATATTCCTAAAAGCCTTCTCGATGATGTTGAGTTGTTTGGCACCCGCTTAGGCCAACGACCAAACGGCAGCGATCATAATATGCCGTCGGGACATTCAGCACTTGCAAGCGCGGGGGCCTATGTCGCCGTGCGGCGGTACACGAGGTGGTTCGGCGTGATCGTTTGGCCTATTCTGCTTCTTACCATGTACGCGCGCTATATGCTCGACGCACATACCGTCTCTGCGACTATTGCGGGCGCTTTGGTCGGCGTCATGGTCGCTGTTGCTTTTGTCCGCCCATGTTTTGGTTTCAAACGCTTGGTCGCCACACGTCTCAACTTAAAATCACGAATTCAGGTAGCGAAACCGCTTGCGAGTTAGAGGCCCGGGTTACACCGCTCCATGACAAATTTGTAATGCTGCCGACAGGCTCTTGAAATGCTGGACCTTTAGGTCCCTGAGCATCGCGAAAGAACGCGCAACGTTGTTGGAGCTCACCTATGCAAATCAAGCATCACATCGCCTTTGCCGTCATCATAGGATCGCTAGCGCTCCCCTTAGCTGCGCAGACTGCGAACGTCATTTCCGTAGAGGAAGCAAGTGCGATCGCTCTCTCGGCGCAACCCGGCACTATTGCCGAGGCAGAACTCGATCAGTTTGAAGGTAAAGCCGCATATGACATCGAGATCGTGAACCAAGATGGCCAAGAAATCGAATTCAAGATCGACGGAGAGACTGGTGAGATCCTGAACGTTTGGACCGACGATGACCCAACAGACGACCCGGGTTCAGCGACGCTCGACGATGTAACTTTTCTTATCCCAGGCGACCTCGGTGGCGGCTGGGACACTGCGGCGCGTGCTGTTGGTGAGGCCCTCACGAGCGCCGGAGTTGGTGAGGATTTGGTCTTTGAAAACCAGGCAGGTGAAAACGGTGCTGTTGGTCTTTCCTACATGATCGAAAATGCCGAGGCGCTTTCAAACACGCTCTTTATTAACACGACGCAGATCGTCACGCGGTCGCTCAATGGCACTTATACAAGCAGCTACACCGATCTCGTTCCCGTTGCTGCTCCAATCGCAGATTTCGCTGCTTTCATCGTCCATCCCGACAGCAATATTCAGACGATGGCTGATTTGCTGGAGGCCTATCAAAACGACGCTTCTGGCTTTGCGATTGGTGGTGGGACCGGGCCCAAGGGGATGGACCACCTGGCTGCTGCAATTGTGATCGAGGCTGCGGAGGAAGACCCGAGTTTTCGGTACGTTCAATTTGATGCCGTTGAGCCAGCGTTCGCAGCCCTTGCGGCGGGCGAGGTCACGTCAATTTCTACCGAATACACGCGGGCGCTGTCCCTTTCTGAGCAAGGTATTGTTCGTATCCTTGGCGTGACCGCGCCCGAGGACTATCCGCTGGCAGACGGCATTTCCAACATGCACGATCAGGACCTCGATGTGGATTTCACCACATGGACAGGGTTCTTCGCTGCGCCCGACACGCCCGAGCAGGTCATAGAAGGATACGATGCGGCATTTGCGTCCCTTTACGAAACGGATGTTTGGAGTGCGGCTGTCGCTGGAAATAATTGGCTCGAGGTGCGTGCTGATTCAGAGCTGTTCTCTGAGTATTTGGAAGAACAGCATGAGCAAATCGAAGCGATCCTGGAAGAGCTAGACGCGCAATGACTTCTTTCGCACTCCGGAAAGCGGGGAACTCATCTGGCTCGACGCGACGAAAGATGGTGCCGTCGTCACAGGCTACTGGCATCAGCCCACTACGCAAAAGCATAGTTTTTCTAAGAAACGCCGGAATCTTTCTTCTCATACTGCCATTCGTCGCAATGGCGGTTATCGGCATTTTTGCAGTGGCGGTCGCGGGTGAATTTCTCCTTGGCCTTAGAGCTCGGGCTACACATCGATCAGATACGACGCCCCTAGAAACTACAGATATGAAAACAGAGGGATCATCACATGGATCGTCGTAAATTCCTGGCGGGTAGCGCCGTCTCATTCGCCGCTGTTGGCTCGGGTGTAATAGCGCAGAATACACCGCGGCCACTTCCGATCATCCCAATGACAGACCTGACGGGCGGTATTGATAAACGCGTGGGACTAAACCTTAGCCCTGGTATGCATGACTTTGGCACCGGTGCTGCCAGCTCCACACTTGGGATCAACCACAACTATCTCGGCCCGGTATTGCGTGTGAAGCAGGGCCAGACCTTGCCCTTCGACGTGACCAACACCATCGGTGATGTCACAACGATCCACTGGCACGGTTTACACATTCCGGGCGATGTCGACGGTGGCCCCCACCAGGAAATCCAAGACGGCGAAACCTGGTCACCGGATGTTCCGATCGTCCAGCACGCATCGATGAACTGGTTTCACTCTCATATGCATGGCAAGACCGCCCAGCAAACCCACAACGGTTTGGCTGGCGTCCTGCTGATTGAGGACGACGCGAGCCTGGACGCCGATCTGCCCAAAACTTATGGCGTGGACGACTTCACACTCATTCTTCAGGACAAGATATTCGATGCAAGTGGACGCATGAGTTACGAATTGACTGCCCAAGTCTTTGAAGATGGTTTTGAAGGTGATACGCTCGTCGTCAATGGGGCTCTGGCGCCTGTGGCACAGACAGTGCCAACGGGTCTGGTCCGGCTCCGCATCCTGAATGCCTGCAACGCTCGTTTCCTTGAGCTGTCGATGGCAACAGGACCGATTACGGTGATCGCGTCGGACGGCGGCTTCCTGTCATCGCCGGTCGAAGCCGAAAGCATCCTCATGTCTCCCGGTGAAAGGTATGAAGTCTTGGTGGATATGGGTGCATTCGCGTCTAATGCCCTCAATGTAAACTTGGGCGGTGCCGAAGGTTTCTTTGCCAACCTGTTTGGCGGAAATCAGATGACCACAGCACTGGCTCTTACCCGAACCGACGAGCAAGGCTTTTCTGGCTCAATGCCCACCCAATTGGCCAATCTCGCGCCGCCGGACCGGTCTGCCGCCACCGTCACACGATCTTTCGAGCTCCAGATGGACGTCGGCGCCGATCTTGTCGCTCTTGCAATGGCGTGGGACAACGTTTGCGGCAACGCGAGCGCTATGGCGATCAACGGCCTACCGATGAAGATGGATCGGATCGACGAGACCGTTCGCAAGGGAGACACCGAGATTTGGCGCATCTCGGTCGATGACATGCTCCACCCGTTTCACATTCATGGATGTTCTTTCCGGATATTGAGCCAGAGCGGTGCAACGCCACCAGCTTACGCGCAAGGCTGGAAGGATATGGTACACGTCGAAGAGGGATGGTCTGAGGTCTTGGTTCGGTTCGACTACGAAGCTTCTTCGGAAAGTCCTTACATGTATCACTGTCACATATTGGAACATGAAGACTGTGGCATGATGGGGCAGTTCTCAGTTACCTAGCTATTTCGACGGGTCCCGCGGCCAACGTCCGCTTTGCGGGCTGCAACCGCAGTATTTAGGACTTAGCACGAACAGCAGGAATGGGCCGAAATAATTGATGCCTTTCGACTACGTAAACTCAGCTACTTCGGCATCGCGTCACAAAGGGCTCTTTCCAATAAATTGCGCAGTACGTTCTCCTCCGCTTCTGAGATTGGGTTGAGGATTTCACCGATCGTCTCGGAGACGACCTGCTTAAGCGTATCAACGGCCTGTTCGCCATCCTGCGTCAATGACACGAAAGTAACGCGCGCATCGTCAGGCGACCGTTTGCGCTTTACTAACCCTTTCGTCTCAAGCGACCTTATTGTGCGTGTCATCTGAGATTTGTCGCGCGCAACCTGTTTGGTCAATTCATGCAGGCTAGGGCAGCCCATGTCGGACAAAGTTAGAAGAACAATGCCGCCACCCGGACCGACTTTCTCGGTGTCGAAGGCATGGGCTTTGGATTGAAGGCCGAAGTGGATGCGTCGCATGAAGCGATCAATCAAAAGGGCCAGTTCTGCATCTTGCATAGGAATACTTTAGTTGACATAGTCCACAAAATGCCAAAAGTGGACAACGTCAACTTATCTACCCCTTAACGGGTGCAAACGAAAGGGTACTCGCATGAGCAGTCGGACCACACTTCTACTCAAGATTTCGGCAGTGCTTTGGGTCATCTGGGGCCTAGTTCATATGTTCGCTGGTATCATGACGATCTCGCAAGATGCGGGAGCGGCTGTGGCGGGGATTGCAGATGCGGTCGACCCATCCCTACTTGCGGGCGAGTATCACCCTGCGGTCGGCGCAGTCTTGAACCAGCACGGCTTCAACTTGCTTTGGATCGGTGCCTTTACGGTCGTGGGCGGTGTGATGATTTGGCGTCATTCGGTTGTGTTCATCTTTATGACGGCCGTGGTCGGCTGGATCACTGACGTTGGCTATTTCGTCTTCATGGACCTGGGTGGTTTTGTGCACTTCGTACCAGGGACTGTCATGACGATTATCTCGTCAGCCGCGGTCATCCTGAGCTTTTGGGCGTACTTTTCCGGAATGCGCCGCGCAGGCATCTAGTCGGCAATGCTGGGTGCGCACGATGAGTGACATCGACTGGATTGCAGCTAAATTCCGCTTCCCGGTACCGTAACAGGGTGAATGACGGGTAGGTGCCGTCAAAGTCCGCTATGCGGGCTGCGAGCGCAGCATCACCACTAGAGGGTCAACCGCAGCAAGGGGCCGTTCCCTGTTGGGAAAGTTTGGGCCACTGATCGAAAATACTGCGGTCCCGGTTTTCTGAATTTTAGCTAAAGCCCGCTCTCGTAGTGCAGCTTTATGGCAGAAACGGATCTTATTGGAAATTGCGACCTTTCGAGGGTTTGGGCGGCACGTCGAATATGCCACCTCGGAGCTGGGCACGGAAAATAATAGCTGTGCCCACAAGCTCCTCGGAGCCTAAGCCTCCAAAACCCAAGGCTTATCGGGACTTCACGCATTCCACCGCAGTTTCGGGTTTTGCAGTGACGGTTGGGCGCTAGGGTAGGAGTGGTTTCCTCGATCCTAAAAAGTTAATAGTCTGATTGGTGAAAAGGACACTCAGATGTTGAAAGAACGGGAACGCGCGTTGGAATCGATCAAGGCGGCTGCTGAGGAAGTTGCCATCTCCGGCGGGCAGGCAGTCCTTGTTCAAGGTGAAGCCGGTATCGGCAAAACGACCCTTATCCAAAACGTGCTCCAGACATTGCCAACCAATTACATCAGTGCAAATGCGATGTGCGATCCCCTTTACACGCCTCGCCCGCTTGGACCTGTTAGGGATCTCGTCAAGCTATTGTCTCTGGATCAAAAGCCGAAGCTGGATGAACACCAGATGTTTGACGGTTTCTTGCACTACCTGCAGTCATCTCCAGTTTCGATCGTCCTGATCATCGAAGATCTGCATTGGGTCGATCAAAGTACATTGGATTGGTTGAAATATATCGGACGTCGCATTTCCGAAGCTCCGGTTTTGCTGATTGGTAGTTTTCGATCCGATGAGGTCGATGCGAAGCATCCTTTGCACTCCGCGCTCAACACCTTTCCCCGAGGCCGAAAGAAAAATTTGATACTCAATCCGCTGTCGGTTGCGGCCGTGACTGATATGGCCGTCGGATCTGAACTTTCTGGTGCGCACGTCCATGAAATCACGGGCGGAAATCCATTCTTTGTGACCGAAATCTTGAATGCAAAGGGAGACAAATCAGACTTACCCGATTCCTTGGCGGACGCCATTAATGAGCGGTTGAATCTGTTGTCTCCGCCCGAATTGCGCTTTGTCGAGACCGTGGCCTGCTGTCCTGTCCGCATCCCATATGTGACAGTTCGAAAGATGGATCTGGGTGACGTTCCCACCCTATGCGATGCTGCTATCGCGCGACATTTTCTCGTGCCCGACGGACCTAATTTTCGGTTCCGACACGAGCTGACCCGGCGTGCAGCATATGCACGCATGCCGCCCGCGGCAAAACGCGAGGCTCACGCCTTGTTTCTGGAAGCTTTGATAGAAGATGGAGCGCCTGAGGATCAAATCGATCTTGTCTTGCACCATGCTCAGGGCGCGCACCGGCGCGACCTTGTCCTGCGTTACGCTCCGCAAGCCGCAAAAACAGCCGCAGCTCTTGGAGGGCATCGCGAAGCGGCCCAATATCTGGGAGCAGTGATGCAGGACCTAGAGGGGCTGGAACCGCGATTTGCGGCTAAAATCTGCGAAAACTGGGCCTATGAGGCTGGACTAGCTCTGGCGATTGATGAAGATGTGATTGCTGCGCGCGAACGGGCTGTGAAACTTTGGCATGACGTAGGCGACGCTGAACGGGAAGGCGAAAACCTGCGTTGGCTGTCTCGGTTGCACTGGTATCGGGGTGAATCGGAGATCGCGAAACGCTACATCCATCAAGCCATCGACCTGCTGGAAAAGGATGACGCGACCGCTGCTCGTGCTAAGGCTTATGGATTGCGTGCGCAGTTTCACATGCTGCAGGATCAAATGGAAGACGCGCAGATATGGGGACAACGCGCGTATGATCTTGCTGCCCTAGGTGAGGACCACGAAATTGTTGCCCATTCGCTGAACACGATTGGCACTGCACGTATGTTCCGAGGGGATCGGGCCGGCGAAATCCAACTGCGCGAAAGCCTTTCACTGTCTCTTGACGAGGGTCTCCACGAACAGGCAGCCAGGGTCTACACAAACCTGTCAGAGTGCCTTGTTGAGTTCCGTGCGTTGGATGCTGCGGCCGATCTCTTGGACGAAGGGATCGCCTTTGACACAGCGCACGATCTGGACAGCTGGACCTATTATCTCGTTGGACGCAAGGCGCAGTTGTCCTTTGAGCGAGACCTCTATGATGAAGCGCTGGCCATCGCCGATGATGTTCTGAAGCGAGATAACCAGACGCTTTTGATGCGTATGCCCGCAATGATTATTCAGGCGCGCGCAAAGATCAGACTTGGCCATGATGATGCGGCGGTATGTTTGCAAAAAGCTGTCGATGCCGCAGAAAAAATCAATGAACCGCAATATGTCGTCAGCATCCGCATTGCCCAGCTAGAGGCGGCGGTTTTAGCACATGATACCGAGGCGGTTATTGCGGGGATGGATACTCTGTCTTCGGACTCGCTAAGTCCTCGAAAGCGCGGAGAGTTCCTGTTCTGGGCGCAACTATTGGGCAGGCGACCTGAATGGCACATTGACGATGATCTGCCTGACGGCTTTCGGCTTGCGCTGAAGTATCATTGGAATGAGGCGGCGATGGCCTTCGAGCAAGAGCAATCCAATTACTTGAAAGCCTGGGCACTTGGTCATGCCGATGAAGCGCAAGAAGCCGACGCCCTTTTTACCCAGATCGGGGCCATGGCGGCGCGCAAAGCGTTACGACTAAAGGGATTATCCGGACTGGCCCCGCTGCCGCGGGGGCCATACCGGGCCACACGCCAGCACCCTTATGGTTTGACGAAGAAAGAACAGGTTGTCATCGGCTTGATCACAGACGGCAAAAGCAATGCGCAAATCGCAGATCATTTGTCACGATCCCAACGCACAATTGAAAACCATGTCTCGTCTATTTTGGGCAAGCTGCGCTGCAAAAACCGGCTTGAGGTCGTGCTGCGTGTTCAAAGTGAAGGCTGGATATTGGCAACGGCTGCGGCGTCCTGACCTTGAAAATTGAGTATCTGCCCTTCGAAAAATAAGTATTGCTACGCATGCGCGCCGCACTGCACCCCACTACGCTCTGAATTTATCCGAAATTGTGCGGATTTAACGAGGAGACATTGACGATGAAACATTTTTTCCAAACGAGCCTTTTGGTAGGAACCATCACTCTGGCCGCCAGTATGGCGCAGTCTGCGACCTTAACAGCCGGAGGATCAACTTTCGTCACGGGCACCACCTCTGCGGCGGATTCCGATTTGGCGGGAGTTTTTCGCAACGATGATATTCTGACAACTCCGTTGCTGCGTGTTCCTGATCCTAGTTCCATCTTTTTTGTGGGGTTCGACATTCAAAACAGGGTAACGCAGTCAGACACCCAAGGCACAATGATTTTTGGACCACGTATACGTTTCGTCGCAAATGTAAGCGCCGGCAATTTCCTGATCGATTCACTTCGGCTCTTCGGTTACGGCGATTTCGCCACTGATGTGGCCTATCGCACTGATGGGCTTGGTGATCGTGGACCAACAAGTGCCAACCGGTCAGCTGACGGCGATACGCTGAACTTTGATTTCGGGTTTCCTATTGTGGTCGGCAATCTCGTTGGGAGCGTTACGGAAGAGTCTCATTTCCTCAGCATCAAGACCGACGCCACACATTTCGAAAACACGGGCCGCGCTTCGATCTTTGGTCGGCATGTCGACTATCCCGGCCAGACCTTCCGTCTGGACTACGAAGGCTTGGCTGTACCAACAGTGGCGCCCGTCCCGGTACCGGCATCCGCCTTGCTAATGCTTGGTTGGTTTGGCGCGTTGTTCGGTCTGTATCGGAAGAAATCGGGTAAGACATACGCGTGAATTCGGGGGGGCTGCTCACATGTGGCTCCCGCATTCTTGCGGCTGCGTCGTGTAGGCCAGTGTTTCGAAGGTCTATGACTGTCGGCTTCCAGCGAAGGTACCAACGCCAGGCTGCAGCAGAGCCTTCTTATGTGCTGCTAGCGTTGCATTTCGCCAAAGCCGAAGAGTTCAAAGCAGTCTATTAGTATAGGAAACCCGACGTTGACCAGAGCATTCTATCACAACGTGCTGCGCTCGCTCCAAAGTAAGCATACAAAGATCAAGATTTCTGCACACTGTGAAGACACGTTGCCATGAAGAGGCCCATCCTCACCGGGCTAGTGATGAACTGCTTGATCTGATGGCGGTCCTTTAGGCGCAGCTAATCACCGACTGTATCGGCGTCGCGTAAACTTTCATGATGTTTCTGGGGCCGAACTTATTCGCGTTTATCGGTCCTTGGTACCTGACACGACGAGCGGCATCAGGTCCTTTTGCGCCAGTAAGCACTGAACCTGTCTGACGTCAGCGCCTATGGGACCAAATAGGGTTATTTGCTAAGAGAGGGTTTGTTGCTCATCGTAGCCACTGAGGAGTGGACGATGAGAAAGACACCGAAGAGCCCTGGCGAGCAGATCGTCAAAGACATCAAGCGCGCCACGCGCAAGCATTATTCGAGCGAAGAGAAGATCAGGATCGTTCTGGATGGGCTGCGTGGCGAGGACAGCATTGCTGAGCTCTGTCGCCGTGAGGGGATATCTCAGGGCATTTACTACAAATGGTCGAAGGACTTCATGGAGGCTGGGAAGAAGCGTCTGGCGGGCGATACCGCGCGGGCTGCGAACACTGACGAAGTGAAACAGCTGCGCCGCGAGGCAAAGGATCTCAAAGAGGTAGTTGCGGAACAGACGCTCGAACTACGTCTTCTCAAAAAAAGCATGCTCGGGGATGGGGACGACCACGAATGAGGTATGCCGCATCAGAGAAGCTGGAGATCATCCGGCTGGTTGAAGGGAGCCATCTGTCGGCCCGTCGGACCTTGGCCAAGCTGGGTATCCCACGCACCACATTCTACCGCTGGTATGATCGGTATCTTCAGCGCGGTGAGGCTGGACTGCAGGATCAATCTCCGAAGCCAAAGCACGTCTGGAACCGTGTCCCAACAGAAGTGAAGCGCAAGGTTGTCGACTTCGCCTTGAAAGAGACAGAACTGTCACCGCGAGAGCTGGCCGTGACGTTCACGGGCCAGGAACGCTATTTTGTCTCGGAATCCACAGTTTATCGCACGCTCAAAGCGCATGATCTGATCACCAGTCCCGCCTTCATCGTCCTGAAGGCCGCCGATGAGTTCCAGCACAAGACAACTGGGATCAACCAGCTTTGGCAAACTGACTTCACCTATATCAAAGTGCTGGGCTGGGGCTGGTTCTATCTCAGCACCGTCCTGGACGATTACAGCCGCTACATCGTCTCCTGGAAGCTCTGCAAAACCATGCGTGCTGAAGATGTGACCGACACGTTGGACTTGGCATTGCAGGCGTCTGGATGTGATCAGGTGCATGTCGTCCACAAACCACGTTTGCTGAGCGACAATGGATCCAGTTACGTGTCCGGCGACTTGGCTGAGTGGTTAAAGGGAAAAGGCATGAAGCACTCGCGCGGTGCACCATATCATCCGCAGACACAGGGCAAGATCGAACGTTGGCATCAAACCCTTAAGAACCGCATCCTTCTGGAAAACTACTTCCTGCCCGGCGATCTCGAGGCCCAGATCGAAGCCTTCGTCGATCACTACAACCATCAGCGATACCACGAGAGCATCAACAACGTCACACCTGCCGACGTCTACTTCGGCCGTGACAACGCCATTCTGAAACAACGCGAAAGGATCAAACGGAAGACACTCGAAGCGCGACGCTTGCATCACCGCAAGCACGCCGCATAATCAATCCAACCAGATGAGCCAAACCCTCTATTAGTTTACGCCGCCTTTGGTTCCAAAAACCCTGACGACGGACAGATCGACAGAAGCGTCACGCCGACGACGGTGAAAACCAAACGTTCTTCTGTGCGCTCGTCCTTTGGCAGAATGGCCGAAATCGCCATGGCAGCCGAGGCCCCGCAAATCGCCACGGAACCAGCAGACAAGAAAGCAAACCTTGGCCCATGTCCAAAGGCGCGTGCCACCAGCATACCAAACGCGATGGTTGCGATGACGCCGCCGATGACAAGCGCCACGATGGCCCAGCCAAGGTCTGCGGCCATGTCGAAACTGATCCGCACCCCCAGTAAGGCAACTCCAAAGCGCAGGATGGTTCTTGCGGAAAAGGAGATGCCGGTTTTGCAGCGGCCTTCTTCAGAGAGGAAATTCAGCGCAATCCCGAACAGTAACGCCATCAACATCGCCGGTGCGCCGTAGTGTTCAGAAATGAACTGCGCTGCCAGCGCAATGAGACCGGAGATTAGTATGCCCGGGAGCAGGTCTTTCAAACTGTCTGTTGAATACACGTCAGGGTGACCTTGTATGAAGGTGAAAATGCGCAGGTGGCTGCAATGACGTAGCTGCTGCTTGGTGGCGCAAATCAGTCTTGCTCGCAAGCTTCCATTCATGAGGATTGACATTTTCTGACAATTATTGTCAGAAATAGAAACCCCGTGAGCAGATAGGCTGCTTTGCTAGGCAAATTAGCGGTCAGATTTTCAAGGCGCCGCGCAATTCGTCAGCAAAGGGACACAGCATGCCACATTCATCCGATCAATCTGAACACAGTAAACACCATATGAATTGTTGCGGTCTTTCTTATGAGCGGCTCGAAGATCACCCCTTTGACGCGTTTGAGAAAAACGTACTTACCCTCGCGCGGTTGTTCTTCTTATCGTTTCACCTTCCCAAAAGGCAGGCATGGGTGAGTGCGTTCCAATTTGGGGAAGACAGGTTTGGTAAAAGCTCTGGTGCAGCGGTTGCCAAAGGCGTGATGGAAATCGTGAACGCGATGCGCAGCACCCGCACATCAGGGTTCGGATATTGTGACGCTTTCGGCGCCGAATGCAGCGCGTCTTTGACCCGAGAAGAGCGGTACCTGATCTCAACGTTGCACCATATGCGCAACCAGAACCCGACCGCGGCTGCGATGAACGCCATGCTGCTTTGTGAGGGCGCTGATACGACCGCTTATATGGCGCGGATCGATCAGCTGATTGCCTTAACTAGCGATGCGATTCAGCCCTCAGAGGTTTCTGTGTGAAGGATGACCGCTGTTTGACCAACACGGACCAGCAGTGAACGCCGGCTCGGCCGCTTTAGTGTTTGCGGCTTTGTTGAGTTGGTCGGTTCTCCTGGTTTTGAGCCGCGTCATCTTGCTGAATTTCGCGCTCGATCCTTGGCCTTTCACATTCATTCAGATGATGGCGGCGGGGATTTTCTTGCTAACGGTATCGGGACGCATTTCCGGATCAAGCCAGCAGTTCCGAGACCCCTATATCTGGATTTACGGCATCCTACGGGTCGGCACCGCCGCATTTTTTACCGCGTCATTGGTCTATGTCAGCGCGACCAACGCGGCATTTCTTAGCATACTAGCCGTGCCAACAAGCGCGATCGTGTTATGGTCAGTCTTGGGTCGCAAACCCGGGCGATGGGAGCTCCCGGGCCATATCGTTATATTGCTTGGATTATTTTCCTTGGCGCAGGTTTTGGAGGACGGATGGCGCAACCCGGCATTGATCTTCATGATCTTGTCGGAGCTGTGTGTCGTGGCTTCGACCATCATTGCCGAGCTTCACCCCCTCAACCGAACAGAGGATCGCAGGCAACGTGCCGGTCTGACGGGGATCATGCTGATGGTCAGCGCGTTTGTGCTTTTACTGGTCGCAATTGCTATAGCGACGCTGGCGCAATGGTTTCCTGACCTCCAATCGGCAATGCCAGTGGAGATCTCGTGGATCAGCACGCCGAATGACATCTTTGAGCCGACCCTGTGGGTCGCGGCGATCGCCCTGGGAATTTTCCTCAGGGGGCCATCTATGTATCTGACCCTAGCGGCGATTAACCGCGTGCAAACGGCGAATTACATCGCGGCAATGGCGGCTTTGCCGTTGACCTCATTGCTTTTGGAACAAGCCGCCGTCGCCGCTGGCCTGCTTCCGCCAGCAGAGGTCTGGAACGCAGCGACCCTGTTTGGCTGCGTGATGATATCAGGCTCTTTGGCCGTCCTCTGGGCACGGTCACGGCGCAGGCGTCAGGTGGTTGCTTAGCGCGCATTACAGCTCGCGCGATTGATGACCGGGGGTTCCTGCTTTCCAATAAGCGACGCTGAGCTGGGTTTGCTTCGTCAAACCAAAATCGGTTTTGAAAACAGAGCGTACTGCTTGGGCCGCTTTAAGCTCACCGGCAAACCAGCCATAGCTCACGGGATCAGCGGTGCAGCTGCGGATGTGATCGGCGACGTCGTCTGCAAAAGATGCGGGGTCCAACGCCGTCAATTTCAGGGACGACGTGGGCAGATAGCTGTCCAAATCTGCCTGATTTTCGGCGGCAACAAACACATGGCCCGTTGCCTGACCCTCAACGCTTTCGATAAGCCGCGCGATTGCAGGGAGGCCCGTGATATCGCTGGCAAGGA
Source organism: Pseudomonadota bacterium (assembly GCA_039030615.1). Classification (GTDB taxonomy): domain Bacteria; phylum Pseudomonadota; class Alphaproteobacteria; order Rhodobacterales; family Rhodobacteraceae; genus Litoreibacter. The sequence continues at coordinate 176,660 of JBCCDV010000008.1, forward strand.
TGATGTTATCCGTGTGATGTAGCTGCGGATCGCCAGCGGGGCCCATCACGCCGATCTCCTGATCATCGCCGTCAAGTGCGGCCCAATCCGCAATCAGGCCGCCTTCGTGATGCGCGATATCAACGTCAACCTCGCGCTGATCAATGCGGATTTCGCGGATTGTCACGTAACGCGAATGCAGCTTGTCTTCGCCTTGCGGCCACACGGTGCCGCCGTTTTCGTTGATCACCGGCCAGACGGGTTTGCGACCGCGTTGCAGGGGCATCATCAGGCGCATGTGTATCCCGTCTTTGGCCAAAGCCGTGACGTCGATCCCTTCAAGGGTGACGCGGATCAGGCCCGGTTCGATCTTTTGGCGACGACTGGCACGCAACACGCAGAAGTTTGAGGGCATTTCGCCCACTTTGATGCCACCGGACCAGCGCAGGTTGTCCAGCGCATCTGGATCGAATTTTTCAATCTGTTCGATGATTTCTTCGCGAATGAACACAAGGAAATTGTCCGTTGGCGTCTCGATCAGGATATCGACTGCTTCGTCCAGTGCCTTCATCTCAACCAGGCAGCCCATTTCCTCCATCCGCAACAAGCCGGGCTCAGGCCAAGTGCAGGTGATCCCGTGTTCGGTGAATTCGGTATCGCAAAAGGCCAGCAGTTCGGGCGCGCGTTTTGTGGCCATAGTGCCGGTTGACTTGGCCCGTTCCCCGTCCAGACCGCGCCCGGCATCCCGAAAGCGCGCGACCGCAAAATAGAGAATCGCAAGCGGCACAAAGGAGAGCGGGATCGCGGTCAGGAACGCGGGCAGATAGCCTTGGGTGTCGATCACATAGCCCACGATCGGGTCCATGAAGCCGGGAATGAGCATGTAAATCGCGATTTGGACCGAGAAGTCGAAGCCCGGTATCTCGGGTCGGATCTTGTCCATCGCGCCGCGGAACATAACGATGTCGGTGATGGCAATCGCAGTCCACGCGATGATGATCGCGTAGCGGATATTGCCGGGCATCTCGGCGGCGATGAAGGTCACGCCGATCAACACCGGGATATTGATGAAGCCCACCAGATAAAGCGCTTTGACGCGTGGCAGGTTGCGCAAAAGCGGGCCGAATATCGCGGTTGCCCCGCCGCCTGCACACATGGCGAAGAGGCCGAACCAGACAGCGATCTCCTCGGTGCTCATGCCTTGGTCGACCATCATCAGGCGCATCGGCAGCATTGTCAGGATAAGCGGCACGCGCATCGTGCCCAGAATGGCAAGCCAACGCAGCATCCGGTCCTGCTTGAAGAACTTCAGTGCATTGCGGAATGTGGCTTGCGGCGCGCCGCGCAGTCGCGGCGGCTCTTTGACTAAGCGCAGCGAGAGCAGCGGCAAAGCAAACAGGGTGGCTTGGATCAACAAGGCTGTCGTCCAGCCGATCTTGCCGTAGATATAGAGGAATACGAACCCCCCAACGATGGCCCCGGCATAGGCGCCTGCGTTTTGAAACGTACTGCCCATCGTGCGTTCAGACGGACGCATCAGCGAAATTGCCAAAGCGTCAACCGCCACATCCTGCGTGCTGACGGCGAAGGCGGCCAGCATCAAGACGATGAACAGCGGCACAAGGTTTCCGCCGGGATCGGTGAAGGCGAGTGCCACGATGCCAGCCACATGGATGGCTGATAAAAAGACGATCCATGATTTGTAGCGGTCCCGGCCCAGCTTGTAGCGGTCGATCAACGGCGCCCAGAGGAATTTGAACACATAGGGGATGGCGACCATCTGCATGAGGCCAATGGTCGTGGCCGAATGGCCCTCTTGGCGCAGGATGATCGGTAGCGCCATGATGGCAAAAAATAGCGGGATGAATTGGGCTGTGTAGAGCAGCCCAACCACCGTCATGACCTTCCAACGCATCGCTCTAAGCGTCCATTTTTGTTAGCGGAGCCATCAGAACCGCATGGTGGCCGAAAGGCCGATGGTGCGCGGTTGGCCTGCTTTGTTCAGCCCGCCAAAGCCCGTGCTTTCGGTAAAGGTCTGATAGCGCTCGTCGAAAAGGTTATCGACATAGGCGTCAATTCTAAGTGTCCTGCCGCCCCGCAGCTCGGTCTCGTACCCGGCTGCGATATCGACAACGGTGAACCCATCAAGACCTGCTTGATTGAGGCCTGATGTCCGACTGCCTACATACCGCACTTGGGCGGAGGCATCGAAGCCATTTGAGGCTTCATAGCTTACCCCAAGAGACGCGGTTGTATTGGGTGATAAGGGCAGCTCTTGTCCCAGAAATGCAGCCTGAGCGCCGGTGGTTTTGGAGATTTCGGTTTCCAACAGCCCAAGTGAGCCAGAAAACGTCAATTGCTGCGTGGCACGGTAGACGGCCGATAGTTCCAGCCCGTAGCCTTCCGCCTCAGGCACATTGCCAATCGCGTTGTCCCCACTGACGGGATAGGTCGCCGCGCCGGACACTTGCGCATCTTTCCACTTGTAGAAAAACGCACTGGCGGCGAGGTCCAGATTTCCGCCCATCACAGTGGCCTTGGCATAAATTTCATGTTGTTTCAGACGCTCAGGCCCGAAGGTCGCTGCGGAATAGGCAACGCCCCCGAAGGCGGCCCCCAAATCCACATCAAGACCGCCGCCCCGGAAACCCTCAGAGTAAGTATAACCGATGGTGGTCTGATCGCTGAGGTCGTAGCGCAAACCGAATTTCGGCAGGAAAACAGTTTCGGTGAATGTGCCGGTCCCCACCAGATTGCCGCCGCCATCAAGGCTGGTTCTGGTGCGGGTGTCACGTTCGTACCGACCGCCCAAGATGACAGAGAGGCCGGGTGCTAAATTGCCTGCGTCTAACTCAACTTCACCAAACAGCGCGGTATTTTCGATCTTGCCGTCTAAGGTGAAGGCAAGAATGCCATCGTTGAAACCGGTCTCGTCCTCGACAGAATGGATGAGGCCAATGACGCCGCGTTCAATGACGCCGACATCGCTGAATTGCAGATAGGCCTCCGCTTCGAACAGCTCCTTATCAAAGCCGGTTTCGCCGAAAGAGAAGCCAAACGGCGTCTCGCCCGTATTGGCAAACCGCAGCCCGCTGTCAGTGCTGGACAGTCGCGCGACCAAGGTCGTCGAGGCACTCAGATCATAAGTCAGCCTGGCGGAATAGGCAGTGTAATCCACCGTCTCGTAGGCGGAAGAGAGGGCAAACACCCCGGCGACGCTGAGATCATTAATGTTGCCATTGTAGAAGCCTTCGGTGGGCCCTTCGGCATTGCTGTCCTCCGCAGTGAAAAGTAGGTTCAGTCTGGGCACACTTTCGGGTTGATACAGCAGCTTGGCCCGCAGGCGCGAGTTGCTTTCGTCATTGGGGTTCAGCCCCGATGGCAGCGGATTTGGCGCGTTGTTAATGTAGCTGTCGCCTGACGCAAACTCGCCGGTCAGACGGAAGGCCAATTGGTCAGACACAACTGGCGTGTTCAGCATAAACGCGACGCCCGCTTCTTGTTGGTCGGTCACAAAAGTTCGGATGGCACCTTCGCGCTCAAAAACCGGATCATTGGTATAAACACGGATCGCGCCGCCCAATGTATTGCGGCCTGTGCTTGTCGCCTGTGGGCCGCGCGCGACCTCGACTGTGTCCAGATCCCATGTCGAGGTCTGCGTAATGTTTGACGCCTCGCCGGACGGTAGGGGGACATCATCGACCAAAACCGGGATCCGTGGCTGCGCACCCGCCGTGATGGCGGGGCGGTCGCCCCCCAAACCACCAACCCCGCGAATTGCAGGGGGTGTGAAGCCCTCTGTCGCCAAAATGTTGGCTTCAGTGTTGATGATGTCATCAATATCGCGATTGGCAGGCGCTTGCGCCGTCTCGCCATCAATCACCGTAGTGCTGGGCTGGGTGTCTGCTGCGGCACGACCAATCTTTTCGCCAAGGACCAGCTCGTCGAGGTCGACTGCGTCTTCTTGTGCATATACAAAAGTCGCTGCTGAACTGAGTAGGCTGGCGATGACGGTTACCCGTAAGAACTGGTTTTTGGTCAACATGGTCGGCTCCCTTTAACACTGTGATCGCGTTAATTTCCCTTTTGCTGCCGCCTGCGTCTAACCCATTCGTGCGCCGAGAATATGGGATTGTGCTTTTATTGACAATTTTAGTCAGGTATGAGGGAGTATGCCGATGATCACAACCGAGATAGCGCAAGCACGGCTTCAGGAGATGGGGGCGGAGGTCCACAGTCTTAAAGTAACCGGAGACAAGAAAGTTCTGGTTTTCCACGCCACTTATCCAGAACATCTCGGCCAAATCAAAAGCCTGCCCGTTTTGTTTGTGACGATGTGCGTGGGCGGCGGCGGGCCAATGCAGCAAAATACGTCGCTGCAATTTTTCGAAAGTAATATTGGGCCCGGTGATATCGGCGTGGTCCCTCCAAATGCCAAAGGCACCGGCGAATGGCCCGAAATCTCGGTCATCTCAATTGGGATCGCAGTCGAAGCGGTGGCCGAGAGCTTTGGCGATAATTGGCCAACAAAGCTAAAGAAAGAGACATTTTCGAAAGTGTTTCGTGACCCGTTGGTCGAAAGCACTTTGATGAATGTTGGGTATTCCAGCGCCAGCGATATGTCAGATGCCACGATTATTCATGCGGCGCATATGGTGACACACCAATTGCTGGATCAGCCCTTTGATGAAGTGGCCAAGCCAACCGATGTCGCTGCGCTCAACACTGCGGGCTTGAGTCGCGTGAAGACGTTTCTGTCCGAAAATCTCGACCGTCATGTCACAGTAGAAGAGATGGCCAGCGTCACCGGTATCAGCCGCCACCATTTTTCGAGAAGGTTTAAGGCTGCAACAGGACAATCGCCTCATCAATTTTCAATCCAACAGAAGCTGAACCACGCGGCTGATTTACTTGCTGAGGAGGAAAGCGCGAGTGTGATCTCGATCGCGCAGATGATTGGGTACAGCAACCCCGCGCAATTCTCCAAGTTGTTTCGCAGGCAGTTCGGATTGACGCCCCGGACATGGCGCAGCCAAAAGCCCCGACATTAAAAACTGCCGGTAAGTAACGATCATATTGTTCGCATCGGTCAGAAACTCATCTTGAAAGAATGAGCTATCGCTAAAGAACGCTTGGTCGATCTCTTTCGAAGACAATAAGCCCTTGTTTCCTTCTATTTCATGCACAGTGACGCCCGAAGAAATAACCTAATCCATTTTGGAAGATGCATATATGAAGCCAATATAGGGCACCGCTATCCAAAAGACGTACGCCCAAAGGCCAATGCACAATGTGACTGCCGTCCACTTCATAATTCGTGGTGCGTTTAAATCAACTGCTTCTATCTGTGAGCCGAAATGTAATTGTACCAATAGAATTGGCAATGGCGGCTTTGTCCGCGTTGCGGACATTGGGCGCTGTCTTCCAAAAAGCCTGACCGAAATCGTCGGATGACCGCTTCGAGCCCAATTTGACCGATGCTGCTTACCGCAACAATGACCGCTTCGCATATACGGCACAACAGATTATCAAGTGATCCTGTAGCCCAAAGGGACCCAGACTTCCCCGTTGTTTTGAATAATCGTTTCATTCACGATCGGCGGAAGAAAAGGATGGTTTGTCCGGATTGCACGACGTTGTTCGGTTTGATCCAACCATTTTCCGTACCGCCAATGTTGGCACAGGTAGCCTTCACCAAATTTCGCGGGGTGTTTCCCTCGTCCTTCAATCAAAGCGATGTAGTCTTCAGGTGCATCGTTCAGCGTTCTATTCACAAGACTCTTTAGCATTAATTCTATTTTGGCATCCCACTTACCACTGACGGGTTGTAGAAAATGATGGTTTGTCATGATCAGAAGGAAGTCATTGCTTGGTATGCCGAGTTGGCTGAGTAGGCCTATTTGACACAATAGATCAGAGACATCCGGGGCAAACACCGCTTTTTGCCCTGTCGTGTAGTCCATGGGTACTGTCCCATATTGAGCCTCAAAAGTCAGAACAGTTTCGAGCACGTCAACGAGCGCAGGAAGCTCGTTCAGCTTTGCAAGATGAATTTTGTTCGTTATCCAGTCACGGGGCATTGTCAAATGGATATTCCATCCGTCGTTCCGCGCGACATCAAGATGATTGAGACATTCGCTCAGCGCTTCACCCGCAGACATACATTGGTGCTCAAATTCCGAAGAATCTGCAAAAGCGCGCTCAAGCAGAAACCCGATCATCATAGCCAAGTATTCTCGTTCCTCAGCCTCGCTGAATTCCAAGCGCATGGTCAAAAATCCCGCTTTTAAATGAGACTAATAGCACAGCCGACAACATAAAAGCGGACATGTTTTCCACAATAGAGATTGTCTGCTTTGTCCCGCAAAGCGTGAGTTTGTTAGCACCTAAATTGAGCAAACGCAGCGAACGGCCAATCTTGCTGGTAGCATTGCAGAACCATTCTGTCGGCCTGAACCGCTGGGATTGATCACAGCCTTACATTCGCGTTGCGCCGGAACAACAAGGGTTTTCTAAGTTCATCCTTCAAACAGCTTTGGCATCAGATTTGGGTACTCCGACATGCCAACATAAGTACCAGGCGCTCTGGCGGACTCCCAGGCAAGCAATTGCGTGAGAGCATCGACCTGATCGTCATGTTTGAGATTGGGAAAGCCAAGAAGCTCGCGCTCCAAATCTTCCAACCAGGGGGCGGTATCGGGCAGGATAAGATCGCCGGATTCAATGCGGTGGGACTGGGCTGCAAAACGCGTGACCTTGTCGCCCTCGGGTTTGCGGGCGATAGGCCGGGGGACGCCCAGTGGCGCCTCGCGGCGCAGCACCTGAATGAGTTGCTGGCCGCTGGCGGCATCTTCGATGAGCAACACATTGGCATGCCATTTCAGAGCCAACTCCTCCGCGCAACGTTTGAGATCCGGGAATTGCAGCTTCGCGCGATGGACATCCAGGATGTAAATCTTGCGCCTTCGGATCAGCGCTGTGACGCAGACGGAGTAATCGCTAAAGACACCGACTTTGCTGGCCGTGTCCCAGCTCTGCACGACCCGGTCGCCTGTTACGTTCTCAGGCGGCACCTTATAGTACCTTAGCCATTCGCGTTTGACGTGCAGACCTTCCACTGGAACCGGGCTTTGCTGATATTGTGCCGAGAAGGTCGCGGTGCCCATACTGTGACGCAAGTGTTTGAGTTGCGCGAGGCTCTCGCGTTCGGGGTGAAGCACATCGCCTTCTATGAACCGTTTAGCTTTTCCCTCACCTGTTGCGATCTCAAGATCGGTTTCCGCAATTGCTGGCAGCGACAGATGCTGCCAGCCTCCTGCGCCCAACAAATGCCCGGCCAAATCCTCCTCGTGCAGACGCTGCATAACTAGGACAATCGATCCGGTCTTTTTGTTGTTGAGGCGTGATGCGAGCGTATTACTGTACCAGGTTAGAACGTTCTTCCGGGTGGTTTCGGAATGAGCGTCATCCGGCTTGATCGGGTCGTCGATTATGATGATGTCGCCGCCTCGACCGGTGAGCGTCCCGCCGACAGACGTCGATAATCGGCCGCCGCCTTGTGTGGTGCTAAAGTCCATCTCGGCCATACTGCCTTTCTGCAGCCGCGTCTTCGGGAAGACCCTTTGATACCAGCCGGTCTGCATCACAGCACGGCAGTCACTGGCATGTTTCGCCGCCAGATCACCAGAGTAGCTCACGCAGACAAAGCGCAATTGGGAGTTATGTCCCAGCATCCACGCTGGCCAGGCCACGGAGATCGCGATGGACTTTAGATATCGCGGCGGCATGGTCACGATCAGTCGGGTATTGTCTCCACGAGAGATGCGTTCAAGCTCCCAGGCGATGGCCTCAATATGCCAATTTGGCAAAAACTGATCGCCGCCAGAGACCTCCATGAAGGTTTTGGCAAGGAACGACGCAAAGTCTTTGCGCAGGAGAGCATCCAACAGATCTTGCTTGTCACTCATTTGTTGTCTCTCCGGTTGCCCGGCTCAGCCAATCAGTGAGAATGGCCTCGTCTTCCGCCGGAAGAACTGCGGCAGTTTTGCGCGCGTCGTCATCAGGCCCCAGCAAAGCGATCGTCAGGTCGGCAAGCTTGCTGATCGCGCGGACATCGCCCTTGAGCGCCTTGGTCGCCAACTGCTTGACCATCAGCTGCTGTTTGGTCAGCTTGACGGTTTTGCCATTCTCGGTAATCTCAATGCGCTCGCTTAGCTCTGCGCGCAAATCGGTTTTGAGGCCGCGTGCGCCCTTCTTGCGTCCCTTTGGGTTGCCCGATTGCCCCTTTTTGAACTGCGCATGTTTTGGCGGGCGGCCGTAGCCGACATCATAGTCAGCCATCTTCTTGTTCTCCATTTCGCAGTCGCGCCATCTCGGCAAAGCTCTCCAGCGTGTCGGCATGCACTGCAGTCTCGCCTGTTTCTGCTTCAAGTCGGCGCAGGGCCAGATCGGCATAATGCGGATCAATCTCGACGCCGGCGCCAATGCGCCCGGTGCGCGCAGCGGCCAGCAGCGTGGTGCCTGACCCCGTGAAGGCATCGACAATTAAGCCACCGCGCTTTGAACAATCGAGGATTGCATCGGCGACCATTTGCAAAGGCTTCACCGTAGGGTGGGCCTGCAAGTCCTCCATCCGGCCCTCGCGGAAGGTGTTGGCGCCCGCATATTCCCAGACATTGGACCGGTGTCGTCCGTTGCTACCGAGGCCAAAGTTGTTGATGTGGGCCTCCGCGCCGTTCTTGAACGCAAAGACCAGTTCGTGCTGCGATCGGTAGAAACTGCCCATGCCGGCATTGCTTTTGGCCCAGACACAAAGGTTCTTGAGTTCACTGTATATGCCGTCCGAAGCTGCCAGAACTTCCGGCATATGCCGCCAATCCATGCAAACGAAGTGGATGGAGCCGTCTTCACTGAACTCGCTCAGGTATCGGAATGTGTTCCGCAGAAACGCTGTGAAGTCTGCCGCCGACATTTCGCCTGAGGCCATCGCGAACTCTCGGTGCCTTTTTTGACCAAGACCGGAGATATGGCCGTCCACCCGCACATTATAAGGCGGGTCCGTAAAGACCATCTGAGCTTTTTCGTTGTCGAGGAGTTCGGTCCATGTTTTGCGATCAAGACAATCACCACAGATGAGACAGTGCTGTCCGATCAACCATAGGTCTCCTTGCCGGTTGACCGCTGGCGCTTCAAAGTCCGGTCCGGGAACAGGTTCTTCCTCCGGCGCAACATCATTGCCAAGGATGATGTCAATCTCACCCGTCTCAAAACCGGTCAGCTCGAGATCAAAGTTGATGTCTAAATCAAAGAGACCCTGCAACTCAGCCGCAAGAAGCGCATCATCCCAGCCAGCATTCTCGGCAAGCTTGTTGTCAGCAATGACATAGGCCCGTTTTTCTGCTGGGCTCATGTGATCAAGGCGCAGAACAGGTACTTCGAACATGCCAAGCAGCTTGGCCGCCTCGAGACGACCGTGACCGGCGATGACACCATTCTCCGCATCGATCAGAATCGGGTTGGTCCAGCCAAACCGCTCGATGCTTCGAGCGATCTGACGGATCTGCTTAGTGGTGTGTGTTCTGGGGTTGTTAGGGTAGGGTGCAAGGTCAGCGACGGGCGCAGTGCCGCTCTTTAGAACGAGGCTAGTCACAACTGAAGCCTCTTCTTAATCTGGGCCAGAACGTCACCTGGTTCTGGTATGAAAGAGAATTTCCGGTTCAGCCGGTGCATGCCGTGACGAGTCTCAACAATATCGTGCACTAGTACGGAAACCCTGCCGTTTTTCGCCGGTGTTGTAGAGAAGCGGCGCAGCGTTAGTGTTGGACACTTTCTATGTAGTTGCATTCCAAACATCCATTTTTGTTTCGGATGCGGAACTTCTGCCTCGGTCGGGACAAGATAGCTTTCACAAAAAAAGGAGGGTTATTTCTGGGAGAACGGCTGAGATGAGGATAGTGGGGCGTGCTTTGACACAAGGTTGGCAAGGCTTTTGTGTTTGCCTTCGTGGCCGTGCATGATGATGGATACGATCCGCCAGGAGAGTTCGCTGTTAGCCATGGGACCCTGAATTTCTTGCGAACACTCTTCCACAAACGCCACAAAGGTAGCGTCGTACTCGTTCGGATTTTTTTGAGCGCCTCTTACGCCGTGATAGTACATTGCTGCGCGAGCCGCAGTTTGTCTTGCCTCCAAAAGGCCGGTTGATTTTCGGCCACGGCGGTCAA
>JBCCDV010000009.1:0-177989 GCA_039030615.1 Pseudomonadota bacterium
GAGCTTTCATGCGGTTGAAACCCACGGGCTCGACCGCACTGAGGGTCATGATCTGAGTGCTTTGCCTGAGCAGTGTTTTGAGGAAGGCGCGCATATTGGCGCTCTGTCCCAGCCGGAAGAGTTTTCAATCCGACTGGCAAACTTTCAGTCAGGACTTTCTGCCGCGCCCGTTCGCGGGAAGCGGCTGGGATGGCGCGATCACAATGAGGATGTGACGATAGATCAAGTGAATTTCGACCCGGACGCCGTGGTCCATGCGCCCGGAATTGTTCAAGCCGTGCCGGTTGAGCGTGACGCTGATATGATAGCGGCCTTTCCAAATGGGTATTTTACGGTCGATCTGACGCCGTTTGAGCTGCATATGGTTGCCACTGATCTGGAGAAGATCGGATACAAATTGATTGCGCTCGGAGCCTCCTATGTTGCGTTTTGGGCCGAGGCGCTTTTGGACGACGCCCAAGTTGCTTTACGCAGCCAAATTGTGGCGGGGCTTTACCACGACGCCGATATTGATGCGCTGAATGAAAGCGTCGAGGGCGCGCGCCATTTGATACTGCGCTACACTGACTAGTCTGCTTGAATCCTCGGCTTGGCAGGGGCACACTCAAAGCCCCAACAGCCCGAAGAGGTTTTGCCCTATGTCCGACCTGCTCGACCAGGCCCGCGCGGTGCGTGAAAACGCATATGCGCCTTACTCAAAGTTCAAGGTAGGCGCTGCAATCAGAACCGCCAATGGCACCGTTTTTCAGGGCTGCAATGTGGAAAACGTGGCTTACCCGGAAGGGACTTGCGCCGAGGCCGGTGCCATTGCGGCCATGTGTGCGGCTGGGGAGTATGAGATCACAGAAGTCGCTGTGATCGCTGACAGCCCCGATCCTGTGCCGCCTTGTGGTGGGTGCCGCCAGAAGATCGCGGAATTTGCGAAAGGGGACGCTGTTGTCACGCTTGCAACGACAGGGGGAGCAACCCGCGTGACGACGGTCGCCGCGTTGTTGCCGGGCGCGTTTGGCAAGGATCATATGAGCTGATGGAAGCGCGGGCGATAATTGCGAAGCTGCGCGCAGGCGCTGGCGTCACCCGAGAGGAGGCGCGTTGGTTCGGGGAGGCTTTGAGCGGTCGGACGATCACCGATGCGCAGGCCGGCGCTTTTGCGATGGCCGTATGCCTGAATGGCATGGGTGCGGAGGCGCGGGTTGGGTTGACAACGGGGATGCGCGACAGCGGCGATGTTTTGAGTTGGGACCTGCCGGGCCCGGTGCTGGACAAGCATTCGACAGGCGGTGTGGGCGACCCGGTCTCGTTGTTGCTCGCCCCGGCGCTTGCAGCGTGTGGGGCCTATGTGCCGATGATTTCGGGCCGCGGGCTGGGGCATACCGGCGGCACGCTTGATAAGTTGGAGGCGATTCCGGGTTATATTTGTGAGCACGGGCCCAAACGGCTCGATCATATATTGCGCGACGCGGGCTGCGCCATCGTCGGCGCCACGGGACGGGTCGCGCCGTCAGACAAAAGGCTATATGCCATTCGTGATGTGACCGCGACGGTGGCGAGCATTGACCTGATCACGGCGTCGATCCTGTCCAAGAAACTGGCGGCGGGCCTCGAAGGGCTTGTTTTAGATGTTAAAACCGGCTCGGGCGCGTTTATGAGCCGCGTTGAGGACGCAACGCAATTGGCGCAATCACTGGTGGATGTGGCCAATGATGCGGGCTGCAAAACCTCTGCCCTCATAACCGACATGTCACAGCCGCTGGCGTCCGCGGCAGGCAACGCGGTGGAGCTGCGCGCGGTGATGGAAGCGTTGACGATGCCAGGCACGCAGCGGCGATTGCGGGAGGTGGTTTTGAGCCTTGGCGGCGTTTTGCTGGCCCAAGCTGACTTGGCTGCGGACGTGCAGGAGGGGGCCGAAAAGATCGCGTCTGCGCTCAGTTCGGGACAGGCGGCGGAGCGGTTTGGGCGCATGGTGGCAGCAATGGGCGGACCAGAGGATTTTCTGGAGCGGTGGTCCAACATTCTGCCAGAGGCCAATATTATCACTGAAGTGACGCCAAATCGGCCTGGCTACGTGACCGAGATTGACACGCGCGCGCTTGGCGAAGCGGTTGTGCATCTGGGCGGCGGGCGCTTGGCCGAGGGTGACCGCATCGACCACGCGGTCGGGCTGACGGATATTGCGCGACTTGGCAGCAAACTGGACAAGAAGACCCCGATTGCAACTGTCCATGCGACAGATGCCGCCAAGGCTGCCCGCGCTGTCGAGGCGGTGCGCGCTGCCTTTGTTATGGGTAATACGCGGCCTGATCCCATACCGCTTATTCATTCCGGCGTGGGTCTATGAGGGCCTTTCTGGTCGTTATGGATTCGGTCGGCTGCGGTGGCGCGCCGGATGCTGCAGAATTTGGCGACGAAGGGTCCAACACATTGGGCCATATCCATGCGCAAGTCGGATTGCGGATGCCGAACCTCTCTCGGCTGGGGTTGGGACAGTTGGTTTCTGGTATGGAAGGAAAGGCCGAAGGGCTTTACGGCGTCGCGCGGGAACATTCGCCGGGCAAGGACACGCCCACGGGGCATTGGGAGCTATCGGGCGTTCCGGTGCCGTGGGACTGGCATTATTTCCCGGATGAGGCGCCGAGTTTCCCGGAGCAGATCACGCAAATGGTGGCTGAATTTTGTGGCTCCGACGGCGTCTTGGGCAATTGCCATGCCTCAGGTACCGAGATCATTGACAGGCTGGGTGAGACGCATATGCGGACGGGCCAGCCAATTTGCTACACTTCGGCTGATAGTGTGCTCCAGATAGCGGCGCATGAAGGCAGCTTCGGCCTCGACCGGCTCTATGCGCTGTGCGAACAGGTCGCGCCGATGCTGCATCAGATGAAAGTCGGACGCGTGATTGCGCGGCCCTTCATTGGAGAGAACCAGTCCACGTTTCAGCGCACGAAGAACCGCCGTGACTATGCGATGTCCACGCCTGCACCGACGCTGCTGGATTGGGCGCAGACGGACGGGCGGCGCACCTATGCTGTCGGAAAGATCTCTGACATTTACTCTGGCCGGGGAATTGATGAGAGCTTCAAAGGGTCTGATGCGCAGCTGATGGAGCACCTTGAACGGCTTGTGCAGGACGCCGAAGATGGCAGCTTTACCTTTGCAAATTTCGTTGAATTTGACGCGCTTTACGGCCATCGGCGCGACCCGGAGGGATATGCGCGCCATCTGGAATGGCTTGATGCTTGCTTGCCGCGTGTGTTTTCGCAATTGCGCGATGATGACCTGATGCTTTTCACTGCCGATCATGGCAACGACCCGACCTGGCGCGGCACAGATCACACGCGAGAGCAGGTTCCGGTGTTGGGCATTGGTGCGGGCCAAAAATCGATTGGTCGGGTTGATTTTGTGGATGTGGCCGCCTCCATCGCGGCGTATCTGGGGCTCACGCAACATGGGCCGGGACGGAGCTTTTTATGATAGAAATCCCAAAAATCGAGCTGCATTTGCATCTTGAAGGTGCGGCGCCGCCGGCATTCATACGCGGGCTGGCGCAAGAAAAGGGTGTCAATCTGGACGGTGTTTTCAACGAGGACGGCTCTTACCGGTTCGAAGGTTTCACCCAGTTTTTGCGCACATACGAGGCCGCAACGGCTGTGCTGACTGGTCCTGAGGAGTTTCGCCGCCTGACCCTTGCGGTGTTGGAGCAATCCGCGCAGCAGGGGGTGATCTATACGGAGGCGTTTATCAGCCCCAGTTTTTGTGGTGGTGGCGATTTGGGCGCGTGGCGCGAATACATGGCTGCGATGCAGGAGGCGGCAGATCAGGCGGAGCGCCAGATGGGCATCACCTTGCGCGGGATCGTGACTTGCATCCGTCATGAAGGACCGGATGCGGCCAAGCCAGATGCGCTGTGTGCAGCGGAGACAATGGGCGATTTTGTGACCGGCTTTGGTATGGGCGGCGACGAAAGCACGGGCACGCAGGGCGATTTCGCTTACGCTTTTGATATGGCGCGTGAGGCGGGTTTGCGGCTTACGACGCATGCGGGAGAATGGGGCGGTGCGGACTCGATCTGGCAGGCGCTGCGTGATTTGCGGGTGGAGCGTATCGGGCATGGCGTGGAGGCGATTGATGACCTTGCACTGGTCGATCACTTGGCTGAGCACCAGATCACCTTGGAAGTCTGCCCGGGTTCGAATGTTGCGCTTGGTGTCTACCCTGATTGGAAAAACCATCCTATCGAGCAGTTGCGCGAACGCGGCGTGCCTGTGACCGTCTCGACCGACGATCCGCCGTTTTTCCATACAACGCTGAGCCGCGAGTATGACATGCTTGCGGACACGTTCGGGTGGGAGGAAGAGATCATCCGGGACGTCAATGTCACCGCTGCCAAAGCCGCCTTTTGCGACGAGGTCACGCGTGAAAAACTGCTGAAACAACTGGAGCCCTCCGCATGAGCGACCATCTGACAATCGTTGAGCACCCGTTGGTGCAGCACAAACTAACTTTGATGCGCGAGAAAGAGACGCCGACCGCAGTGTTCCGGCAGCTTTTACGCGAGATCTCCCAGTTTCTCGCCTATGAGGTGACACGCAATTTGGAGATGGACACCAAGCGTATTGAGACGCCAATGGAGGCGATGGACGCGCCGACGCTAGCGGGGCGCAAGCTGGCGCTGATCTCAATCCTGCGTGCTGGAAACGGTCTTTTAGACGGGATGTTGGAATTGATCCCATCCGCGCGCGTGGGTTTTGTCGGGCTGTACCGCGATGAAGAAACACTGAAGCCGGTGCAGTATTATTTCAAAGTGCCGGAGCTGCTCGATCAACGGATGGTGATCGCTGTGGACCCGATGTTGGCCACTGGCAACTCTTCTGTCGCGGCGATTGATCTTTTGAAAGAGGCCGGTGCGAAGGACATTCGCTTCCTCTGCCTGCTCGCCGCCCCCGAGGGCGTTGCGCGCATGAAAGAGGCCCATCCGGATGTGCCGATCGTGACCGCGGCACTCGACAGCCATCTCAACGAGAACGGTTACATCGTGCCGGGATTGGGCGATGCGGGTGACCGTATGTTTGGCACCAAATAGCCGATGCGGCTTTACGCTTTGATGTTTGTGGTGCATGCTCTTCGCGGATCAAAAGGGGGCGTCATGCAGATATCTGGGACTTCATTGGCGGCGTTTGCTGCGACATGCATTTGCGCAAGCGGCGCTTTCGCAGAAACGGTCTCCGTCAGCACAGAGCTGATAGGGCCTACCTCTGCGCCCCACAAGATTTCGGAGGCCGCAGGCATCTCGCCACCAAAAGGCAATCGCGTGGCTTGGGAGGATGATCGGCTCAACCCTTATACGGGAGTCGGAACGCGCGCGGGCAAAGCGAAGATGGAGATGGTGTGGTCCAAAACCGTACCGCGCTATCTGATCGACCCGGCGACTGGCAAACGCTTGCGCTGAGCGCGCTACCCGCCGCAGATTACCTGAAGGCTGATCCACTCACCGTCTTTTATCAGACGCCCGACAGGGACCTCTTTGTGCGGATCACTTTCGAGCAGCAGTGAGGTCTGTGAACCTGTCACATCAATTGCGTATGCGAAGGGCACAGCGGAGATGCGGGCGGATTGAAATTCTTCTTTGAGACCTTGCAGTTTTGGCGCCGGCTCCGCGCTTTCCAGGAGGGTTTGCGCATAGCCGCCGAGCGTTTCATCGGATATTTGCCCGGTGGTCAACAGCCCCATTGTGGCGCGTGGCCCTGCGTGTTCTAGAAGCGCGATCATTGGGTCCTCATCCAGTCGGTCGGTGAGCGCTTTGAGCAGATATCCTGCCGCGACTTCCGGGCTGTCATGGTCCTCGACAAGCGTCGCATCCAGCAAAACCAGTCGGCCCGGCAAGATGAGCGTGTCCCGCAACCCGAGATCGGGCACGATGTAGGCGCGCTGGAGACGGGATTTGACGGTGCGGGTCGTCAGTTTGGTCAGAGCTTCACGTCCCAAAGGCGCGCGGCAGGTGTCGCCGGTGAGCCGGGTCATGTGACGCAGCATTGCGTTCCCGATTGTGAGGCGGGTGCTCTCGGGCAGTACGGCGACGGTGTTCTTAACCAACGCGCTGGGGAGCCAGAAGATCGCGAGTGCGAGGATAGCTGCGAGAAAGGCTGCGAGAATACCGAGCCTGAGCCTGCCACGACGCGGCTGCGTCTTGGCGATGGCTTTGCGGATCCGCTCGATGGCTTCGATCAGGTCGGGATCTGAGAGCTCGAGCTCTTCTTCGGCATCCGGGGCGGGTTGGAAGAGGGCGGGGCGTCTGCCGGGGTTGGTGCGGTGGATGGCGGGGAGCGACCAGTGGGCGAGGGCGGCGTCAGATTTGTCTTTGATGATCAGCGAGGCATCCCCGAAAGATACGATCACGTCGCGCCGCTGGGCCTGCGCGTTTTCACGCCAGATGCCGGTGGATTCCAATCTCTGATACTCTTTGAGCGCCGTCATTTTTGCGCGGCTGGCCTGTTTTACTGCTTTTGATAGAAGGTAGCCGGGAACGGCCCTTGGCTCAATTGTTTTGACCGCCCCGCATGCGGGGAATCTTGTAAGTATCTGATAAAATGGAAATTTCGAAATTTCTTAAGGATTTGGAAAGGTGTTGAATCGGGGCTTATAGGTGCGTGACCTGCCCTTGTGAGTGTGTTTGGGGGAGAGGATTTTTTGAATTGAAGAGGCAGCGAATGTCTGCTGCGAGCCGTTTTGTGATTTTCTGTGCCGCAGCTAAGGCCCGCGCGCGATCGCCTTAAAAGGTAGCGATAGTTCAGTGAGGCCAGTAATAGGTCCCTTTCTCGGTGTCGCTATACGTCGTCCCACGCCAAACGGAAGCCTTGAAAGCCTGTTGAGCTATCTGGAGAGTTCCCGGTGCGCGCCGCAATTCTATAGCGATAGCAATAGCTTTTATGGCACAAAGCTGATCCACCTTTGAGCAACTTGAACCCGCGCATCCCGGCAAGCTTCTCTTTTACTTCTTTCTTCAGGGACTTCACTTTGTACTGCTCACTGGTCCATTCCCAGTTGTTGCCAACCATATTGTAGAGCCCGAGCCCGTTGGGTTTGTATGACATCGCTGGCGCAAGCCCGATGTGCCCGTCAGCGCCTGAGTTGCTATTTGGAAAACTTCCTTGCCAGATATTACAAGGGTAATGACCTGTGTCATTTGGTTCTTCTGTGCCCCATGGGAAGGGCACGTCACCCAGGCCGCCGCGGGCCGCATGTTCCCATTCGGTCTCTGTTGGAAGTCGTCCACCGGCCCAAGCTGCAAAAGCCACTGCATCATTCCATGAAATATGGATGACAGGATAGTCGGGCGCTATTTCGAGGACGTCGGTTCCGCTCCCATCGGGATCGCGCCAGAAGGCCCCGTCCACTTTGCGCCACCATTCAAGACCAGGAATGCCTTCGGTTTTCATGCTTTTGGGAACCTGCGACCAAAACACAAAGGACCAGCCATATCGCTCTGCATCGGTTTGAAATTGGGTCGCCTCGACGAAATCTGCAAATTCCTGATTTGTGACGCAAGTTGTTCCCATCCGGAATGGTTTTACACGTCCTTTGCGAAGCGGGCCCTCACCGTCGATTGGAATGCAAGGGTGCGCCGTGCCTTTTAGCGCGGTGCCGCCCGGAATTGCGCAACTTTTGGCCAGAACATCTACCCCAGCGGGTTCTGGCGGTATTGGCGCGGCGGAATGAGGGCTACGCGTTCCGCGACTTGGTGTGCAGCAGCCTTTTGTCACGCGGTTCCAACCGGCACTTGGTCCGGCAAAACATCATTTGGACGGCTGGCAATGAAGCCTTGCAGTCGTGAGCGAATGTCAGCTGCCTCAGGCGCCTCAAACAAGTTCACCATTTCGTCCGGGTCTGCTTCAAGATCGTACATTTCGCCAGCCCCCGAAATCAGGTCCATCGTTAGTTTATGGGTTTTCGTCCGCACTGTGCGCAGCTCCAAAGCGACCCCCACTCGGCCGGGCAAAAGGCCCCATTCATTGCGCGCGAAGTCTCGCGTTGCGTCCCCTTCGATCAAAGGCCGCAAGCTTTCCCCGTGCTGCGTGATCTGTGGATGAGCAGCGCCATAATCACAGAAAGTCGGACCCAGGTCGAGAGTCGACACTGGCTCGTTCACCACTTTCCCAGCCGGAACATCAGGGCCCTTCACGATCATCGGCACTTTCAACAGCCCTTCGTAATGCATCGGTCCCTTCAGGATCAGCCCATGATCGCCCATCCAGTCACCGTGATCCGAGATGTAGATCACGATCGTATTCTCATCGAGCCCTTCTTCCATCAGCGTGTTCATTATCCGCCCGACTTGGTGGTCGATTAATGCGATTTGGCCATAAGTATTCGCGATGATTTCGCGCAATTGCTCGTCGGTTTGAGGGGGGATACGGCTATAGGCTTTGCGGATATCGGCGAATTTCGGGTCCGCGGGCTCACCTTCCATGGCCGCCTCGTGCCACCATGGTTTGCCCTCAAATGATCGCTTGCGATTCTTTGGCAAATCCACCTCGGCGGGATCATGCAGGCGTGACCATGGTTCGGGGCAATCAAAGGGGTGATGCGGGTCGGGGAAACTGACCCATGTACAAAATGGTTTTTCGGCGTCCCGGCCGTGGCGAAGCCACTCAATAGCGCGGTCCGCCGTCCAAGGGGTGTTGTGGTAAGCGACGGGCAGCTTTGAATGCCAGACCTGCGCCGCGCCTTTGGTATCGCCCGCGTTTTCCCACATCAATTTGGTCCGCGCATCGCCCTTGCCGTCCTTATGATAGAAGCGTTCATAGTGCTGGCCTGCGGGTGGTTTTTCAGGCGCCCACCAGTTGTGTCCTACGAGCATAAGTTCGACATGTTCAAAGCCCATGTAGGGACCAAACCAATCCGCACCATAGCTGGCTGACGAGCGCAGACATTCGGGCGACCCTGTTGGTTCATAGGTGTGGTAGGTCGAAAAATGCGCCTTGCCGAAGTAGCTGGTTTCATACCCCGCGGCGGCCATCGACCCTGCAAAGCCTTTCTCACCAATCTCGGGCGGCAGGTCGATCCCGTTGTCATGCACCCCATGCGTGCGGCACAGCTGGCCTGTCAGGATGGACGCGCGTGCGGGCTGGCAGACGACCGAAGGTGTGATGCAGGCATCAAAGACCGTCCCATTGGCGGCAAGTTCATCAAGGTGCGGGGTTTTGATGTTGCGCCCTTTGAACCCCATGAAATCTGCGCGATGCTGGTCGGACGAAATGAGGAGGATATTGGGTCTATTCACGTGCTGCTCCTTTGGATTTGCGCCCCGAGAGGATAATCACGGCGACTGACATAAGGATGAAAACCAAGGCGATGGGGTTGTTGAACAAGAAGAACGGATCATTGCCCGTTGCCGAATAGGCTTGGCGCGCTGTCTGCTCTAGGCTGCGCCCAAGAATGAAGGCGATAACGAAGGGCAGCGGAGAGATCGTCAGAACGCGCATTAGGTAGCCAAGGACCCCGAAGCCAAGCGCGAACCAGATCGCCTCAAGCCGCGTTTCCTGCACATAGATCGCGGTAAGCGTCAGCAACAAAACGGCGGGCAGCAAGAGCGATTTGGGGATATTGATCATGAACCCCATGGAGCGCATGAACACACCGCCGATGGTCCAGTTAAAGATGTTGGCGATGGTCATGCAGGTGAAAATCCCGAAGGCGATCACCAATTCGGGGTTCACCACATCCGGCGAGAAGCGGAAGACGGCGGGACCGGGGTTGAACCCCCCGATGGATTCCGCCGCGAGGATCAGGAACACCGCCGCCGCGTTGCCCGGAATGCCAAGCGACAATACCGGGATCAGGTTCGCGCCGGACACCGCGCTATTGGCGGCCTCGGTCGCGGCGACGCCCTCGGGCGCGCCTTCGCCAAATTCTGG
This sequence comes from Pseudomonadota bacterium, assembly GCA_039030615.1. GTDB lineage: Bacteria > Pseudomonadota > Alphaproteobacteria > Rhodobacterales > Rhodobacteraceae > Litoreibacter. Next base: position 9,912 of record JBCCDV010000009.1, read on the forward strand.
CGCATCGGCGGCTTTGGTCCTTTGGTGCCTTGCCCGCCCGACGGTGTAGCCAAGCGTTGCGGCCAAGGTTGACCCGACCCCCGGCAATGCGCCGATGCAGGTCCCGATCGCGGCGGAGCGGGCGATGATGGGCGACAGCCTTTTGACGTCGGCCCAGTGCAGTTTTTGATCGCCCGTTTCTGTCGGGGTTTGCACGGGCTTTGTGCTTTGGCTGTCGCGCCAAATCTCCTCCAGCTCCTTGAAAACTGCCCCGATGATCAAGACGCCCAGAACGGCGGTGGTAATCGGGAAGCCCCGCGAAAGGCCTTCTGCACCCAGTGACATACGCGGATAGAAATCCTCGCCTGTGCCGACATAGACCGCCAAAAGCCCAAGGCCAATGGAGATCAGACCCTTGCCGGCCGAACCCCCGATGACGGCTGCGATAAAGCTGAGGGACAGAATCAAGAGCCCCGTTTTTTCTGGCAGGTCCAGATAAGACTCGACGATGATTGCAAGGAACGGGGCGCAGACAAAAAGCACGATGTCAGAGAAAGTGTCGCCTGATGCGGATGAGAGATGCGCGACCCGCAGCGCCTTTTTGGCCTGACCCTTTTGGGCCATCGGGTAGCCGTCCAGCGTTGTCATGAACGCGTCAGGCGTGCCGGGTGTGTTGAACAGGATGGCGGGCACCGCCCCGCCGATCGTGGCACCCTTCATTATGCCAATCAAAAAGCCCATCACGGGCAAGAGCGCATCCGGCGTGTAGCCAAAAACCGAAATCAGGATCGGTAGGGATATGGCCATCGCGAAGGGCCCCGCCAGACCGGGCGTTGCACCGACCAGAATCCCAAAAAGAAACCCGGCCAGCACCATCATCACGGTGATCGAGATCGAAATACCGAGAATGCTAAAGGCCTCGGGGCCCATGAACACGGCTTGGATGCCAAGCCAGATATAGGCGAGAATGTCCATCAGACGTCGCCGTTGGGGGGCAGCAGCAGATCGTCGAAGGGCAGATCAAAGACTGCAATCAATATGACAACGACGGCCAAGCCAGTCATCAATGCCCGTCGTGACATCTTTCGTTCAACGATGGCGATAATGCCGCTGACGATGATCATCCCTCCGAAGATATAGCCGATGTGCTTCCAGCCGGGCGTGGCGCGTAGAAGGCGGTACTCCATCGGGTCGTCACGGAACATATTCGCGACCTCGACAGCGATGGGTCCGGCGAAACGCATGACGCCGAAACCCACGATGATCACGGCAATCAGGCTGGCAACGAACTTGATTTTGCTCAAACTCAGGATCGGCTGAAGTTTTGCGTGGCGTTCGAACATCAGCAACAGGAGCCCGCCAAGCAGGACAAACCCTGCAGCGACCGTGGGGGCCAATGCATCGCCGATGACGTATTTGCCACGTGCGCGCTCAACGATCCCGGTTTTCGTATCCAGAGGGATCCAGATGAAAATCAAGACCAGCGCGAACGCGATGCAGAACAGCCCTATAAAAAGGTTGGATCGCGACTTTTCCGGCACGTCAGTGTCCTTTGGAAACACGACGGGCGTCCTTTTCAGGACGCCCGCGTTGTGATGCGTTACTCAGCGGCGGCTTCGATCAGGATCGGAGAGTCGTTGAAGTTGCGCATTGCCAGCTCATCAAGCTCGGCCCCTTGCAAGGCCAATGACCCACCGAAGGCCCGTTCGATTAGGGCGCCGACTTCCGTTGACGGATCCGATGCCACCTCGGAAATCGCCGTGGCGATCGCGTTGCGCGCATCTTCCGGCATGCCATCTGGTCCGGCAAACATAAAGATCGCATCCCCGTCAAAATCGACGCCCAAGTCGCCGAGCATCGGCGCATCAGGGTCTTGGTTCAAAGGTTTTGACATCGCAGATGCAAGGATCGTCAGATCACCTGCGGCAACACCGGGGCCTTGAATCCCGGCCATGAACCCAACGTCCATATCGCCAGCGGTCACACCGTTCAGCACGGCCCGTCCACCGCGAACAGTGATAATGTTGAAGTCAACGCCTTGGGCCTTGCCAAGCAGATAGGCGAGTTCGCCCAGACGCTGGCTCATCGCGCCAAAGCGGACGTCCTGACCCGCCTTAGCGGCTGCGATCATATCGTCAAATGAACTCCAGCCGGTTTCGGCGCCTGCGATAATCCCCATCTGCGCGCTTGCGGTGGTGGTGATCAGGGTGAAGTCTTCAGGCGTCAGGCCGACGTCAGCGGTATAGAGGTTGTATCCCAGCGACTCCATGACAACCATGCCGATCACTGTGCCATCGTTGGGTTGGTCTTTCATTTCCATGAGCAGGTTAACGCCACCTTTGCCGGTGACCTGCTCTGGAATGAACTCCCACCCCAACTTCTTCTCGAGATCGGCGGTGATCAGGCGGGCTTGCGTATCCGCACCACCACCCGCAGCGAATGCGATCATCAACTTGATCGGGCCCGGTGGCGTCCAGTCTTGCGCTTTCGCGGAAACGGCAGATGCCGCAAGGGTTAAGGCCGCGGCGGCGGCTACCAACAATGTTTTCATAGAATCCTCCCAGATTTCAACTACAGCAAGCCACAGGATAGTTGTCCCGTCAACTATTTAGTTGTCCGGTCAACTAAAATCTTGACGACAGGTGCAGTTGGCATGATGTTTGAGGGCAGAGGTGGAAGATGAATGACGAAACCCCACAGGACTTCAATCCGCAGCTGGCACAGCTTAGCGGGTTTCTGACGTACCGCATTTCCCGCTTGCATCAAAAACTCAATTCACAAGCCACCAAAATTCTTGCTGCAAAAGTTGGCGTGACTCTGAACCAATGGCGCATGATTGCATTTATTGGCGGGGCAGAAACGGTCACGGCCTCCGAGTTGGTCAGATACACGGCGATGGACAAAGGTTTGGTCAGCCGAAATGTCAAATCACTGATCCAAGACGGGCTGGTTGCCTCCACTGGCGATGGCAAAGACAGCCGGGTGCATCTGCTGAGCCTGACGCCAAAAGGCAAAAAGGTATTTGATTTGGCGCTTCCGACAATGCGCAAGCGCCAGAAGCAACTGCAATCAAACCTCAGCGATGACGATGTTAAGCGTTTGCGGGACATGTTGGATATTCTGGAGCTTGCAGCAGAGGATATCGACATCTGATGCCATCGAATTTCCTGGTCATTATGTCCGATGAACATCAGGCCCGTGCGATGGGTTGTGCAGGCCATCCATTCGTCAAAACGCCTCATCTGGACAGGTTGGCCGCGCGGGGGATGCGCTTCACCGACGCCTACACGCCCAGTCCCATTTGCGTTCCAGCCAGAGCAAGCTTTGCAACAGGGCGCTATGCCCATCAGAACCGCTTGTGGGACAATGCTATGCCCTATGTGGGCGATCCGAAAGGCTGGGGTCATGCGCTTCAAGCCAAGGGCGTGCCGGTCGAAAGCATTGGCAAGCTGCACTACCGAGACGCATCTGATCCGGCTGGGTTCGACGTTGAACACATCCCGATGCAAGTTGCGAACGGCGTTGGCATGGTGTGGGGATCAATCCGCAAGGAAGACGAGCGCATTGCCGCGCCGGGGGGCAGGCGGATGCTGGGCGACTATATTGGCCCAGGGACGTCAAAATATACTGACTACGATGCCTCCGTCACCAAACGCACCAAAGAGTGGCTGGCAGACCGCGCCGCTTCTGAGGATGACCAGCCGTGGTGCCTTTATGTGGGGCTTGTTGCGCCGCATTTTCCTTTGGTTGTACCGCAAGAGTTCTATGACCTGTATCCAACTGAGCGCCTACCGCCCGTGAAATTGCATCCCGACACGGGGTATCAGCATCATCCTTGGGTGGAAAAACAGAATGCCTCGATGGAGAGCGAGAAGAAGTTCAAAAGCCCCGAGGAACGACTGCAGGCAAGGGCTGCCTATTACGGGTTGTGCAGTTGGATGGACAACAATGTCGGGCACATTCTATCGGCGCTGGAGGCCGCAGGTATGACGGAGGATACGACCATCGTGTATACCTCAGATCACGGCGACAATGTGGGCGCGCGGGGGCTTTGGGGGAAGTCGAATTTCTACCAGGAAAGCGTGCAAATTCCGATGGTTATGGCGGGACCGGGCATCGCGCAGGGGACTTGCGAGACGCCTGTTAGTCTGCTGGACCTGTCCAAGACCATTGCCAGCCATTTCGGGAGCGATATTGATGGCGCGCAAGGCACCAGATCATTGAGAGAAATTGCTGGTGATGCGCCCGATTTGGAACGTGTGGTCTTTAGCGAATACCACGCCATCGGGTCCGTCTCTGGCGGGTTTATGCTGCGCAAGGGGCGCTGGAAGCTGAACTATTACGTCGGTTTTGCACCTGAACTGTTCGACCTTGAAAACGATCCGGAGGAGTTGGTCGACCTCGCCGCCGATCCCGCCTATGCCGCCAGTTTGGCGGAGATGGAGACGGCTCTGCGCGAGATTTGCGATCCTGAGGCTATGGATGCTCTGGCATTCGAAGATCAGGCCGCCCTTATCGCATCTTATGGCGGGCGCGCGGCGGCTTTGAAACTTGGTGCGCCCGGCGCGACGCCACCACCGACTTCATGAGGCTGACTGTCCTTGGCTCCGGATCGCCCGAGGCCTATGCCCGCCGGGCGTCTTCGGGGTTTTTGCTCGAGGTCGGGCAAGACCGCATTCTGTTTGATTGCGGTGGCGGGGTCGTCGACAACCTGATCCGCTCGGGCCGTTTGCCCAAGGACGTCACGCATCTGTTCTTCACCCATTATCACAGTGATCATATGATGGACTACGCCCGTCTTGTGCACGCTGCATGGGATGAGGGGGCGCCGCCGTTGCAGGTCTATGGCCCCAAGCCGCTGAAAGAAATTACCGAAGGTTATTTCGGCAGGAACGGCGTGATGAACCATGATCTGCGTGCCCGCACCGAACTGCCCCAAAGCCAGCAAGTCTGGGTCGCGCGGGGCGGGACGTTGCCGCGCCCATGGCCCGCACCTGAAATCACCGAGATTGAACCAGGGTTCACTTGTGAAGGGGATGGCTGGCGCCTTGCGTCTGCCCGCGCGACCCATGCGGAGCCGGTGCTTGAATGTCTGGGCTTTGCGGTCGAGGCTGCCGGTAAAAAATTCGTCTATTCCGGCGATACTGGCATCAACCCGGACATCACCGCGCTGTGCCGGGACGCGGATTTTCTCTTGCATTGGTGCTACCGCGGCAGCGGCGAAACGCTGCACCCTGCGCTGATCCCCTTTTGCCCTGATCCCGGTGAGGTTGCGCGTATGGCTGAAAGCGTTGGGGTTAAACGGCTTTTCCTAAGCCATTTCCGGGTCCACATGGACAAAGCAGACCATCATCGCAATGCGGTGGACGATCTCGCAAAGTTCTTTTCGGGTGAAAGCGGGATCGTGGAAGATTTGGATGTCTATGAGATCTGACCGCGCTTGCCGCTTATAGATCAATCTCCACAACGCCATCTTTGGCCGCGGCCCGCGACTGACACAGAATGATAGTGTCCTCCCGCTGCGCCTTGGACAGAACGAAGTCCCGATGCTCGACCTCTCCGCCTTTCAGGCCGCATTTGCACACCCCACAGATGCCGTCTGAGCATTTCAGATCAATCGGATACCCGTTTTCAATAAGAACGTCGGCGGCTGTTTTGTCGGCTGGTACATGAAGTTCTTTGCCCGATTTCGTCAGCCGCAACGTGAAGTCATGGTTCTCATAGTCCGGTAGTTCCGGCACCGAGAAATACTCCAGATGTCGCGCCTCGTCCGGAAAGCCCTGACGCTCGGCCGCCTCCATGACGCCGGTCATATAACGATCAGGCCCGCAGGCGTAGACGTGCCAGCTCGGTTGCTGCCCCGCAAGAACGGCGTCCATATCCGCGCGCGCGCCTTGGTCCGAAAAATGGAAGGCGACTTTGTCGGCCCAAGGGACTGATTTCAGATCATCAACAAAGCCTGCTTCTGCAGCCTTCGACGCCGAATAATGCAGTTCGAAATCAATGCCCTTGGCGTGGCATTCATGGGCAAAAGCGATCATCGGCGTAACCCCAATTCCACCGCCCATCAGAAAGTGCTTTGTGCCGCCCTCTGCCAGCGGGAAGTGGTTGATCGGCTTTGAGATGAAGATCTTGCGACCTTGCGAAAAGATGCGGTGCAACAGTTTTGACCCGCCGCGACCATGATCCTCGCGCAGGACGCCGATCTGGTATTTGGACGTGTCGCTGGGATCCCCACTCATCGAGTATTGGCGCAGGTATTCCGGGGCCACGACGATATCGAGATGCGCGCCGGCGGTCCATTCCGGCAAGGGGGAGCCATCCAGCGATGAAAACTCATATTTTGTGACATGGTCCGTCATCTTTTCGACCTTAGTGACCTCAACGCGGATCACAGGGGCTTCATCGGGCGGCGTGAACCTGTGCGATGTCGGCGCGCTTTGACCCTCATCCAGCCGGCGCTGATATTCCTTCGCTGTGATGAGCGCCTGATAGGCCTCAATCCCCTTTTCGCGATCCATCGGAAACGGAAACGGCCATGGCGGCGGCGCTAGATCTGCCGGGTAAATCGCCAATGTCTGGTCGGCGTAGTCAAGCTTTAGATCGGTTTGAAGCTGGCGGTAGTTCGATGGCTCTTCGTCTGAATTTATCATCTCGCAGGTGCCATCAGGCGCCCATTTCAGATCCCACCACCAGCGTTTCTGCGGATTGATCTGACCGTTGCCAACCACGTCATCTAGCTTGGCCATGATGCCCGCCATCGCAGGCACATTCATCGCCATCCAGCGCAGGGGCCGCTCGTGCTGCAAGCCTTCTACATTCCATGGGCAGGTTTTCATGCAGCGGCCACACATGGCCCCGCCTTTTTGGGTAAGCCGGTAGGTCGTGCATTTCTGGCTGTCGGATTTCCAAATCTCATAGCCGTTGAACATCAGTTTCGGCCCTGCCGTGATCGCACCTGAGGGGCATTCACGCGCGCATTTATTGCACGCGTTGCAAAAGGCCTGCATGCCAAAATCAATTGGCTTGTCGTGGGCCAAGGGCATGTCCGTCGTGATCACGCCCGACTTCAGGCGTGGTCCAAGGAACGGGTTCACGATGACCTCACCGATACGGCTGACCTCACCCAGACCGGACAACAAAAGAAGCGGCGGGTGCACCACCTCGCTTTGCACGTTCGTATGTGTTTGGGCTGCATATCCAAGGTTTCGGATGTGCTTTGCCACGATCCCGCCCAACAGCGAAAACCGCAGATAGGCGCGCATCGATTGCACCACGGCAATCCAATCGTCACCGGATGATCCTTCGGTCGTTTCAAACCCCTGATCAATGATGAAACTAATCGCATTGGGATGGGTCGGCGTGATCGGTTCGCCATTTGCATCATGCGAGTACCAAACCCAATCTAGACAGCGTGAGATACCGACGGCATCCACACCAAGAAAATAGGCCACCGCCTTGATCCCATCCGCATTGGCCTGAGCGTCTTGCGCATCCGGGCTGATCGCCTCCGCATGTGCGCCATCTTGCAGGATCAGAAAGGCCCCAAGCGGCCGGCGGAGCGCCTGCGCCAAGGGGGATTTTTGCACGAAATAGCCGCCGCTGGCAGCCTCCTGGTTCGCTTTGCCCATATCGCCAAATTTTGAGCGGGCGAACATATCCGCGCGTTTGGGCACGCGTGCGACGCGCGCTTCATCGATGTAGGTCGTCGGTTTGTCGACGCGTTTGAGCGCCTCGAACGGATGCGGCCCTTTGGCATAGGCGCGTTTTGCAAAAGGATCGAGCGTGAGTGCGTTTTTGGCTGATCCGACCCCCAAGGTCCACGCCGCGCCTTTGGTCAGCGATGTGGGCTGCTCCGACAGGGGGGCGAGCGGCGCATCGGGCGCAAGCTCGAAATCTGTGGTGACAACTGCGACTTGAAACCGATCGCCCACGAAAGGGTTCACCACAACACCATTTTCAACGGAAGCGAGTCCGGCACCGAGGGTCAGCCAATTGAGGTCCACTTCTGTGGCCGAACCGCTATGCGCCCGCGCATCATAGCCCAAAACCCGCAGATAGTTTGCCACCACCACAGCGGTTTCTGTTGCCCTGACGGAGGCACGCTGCGCTTGCGCGTCTTGCATCCAAACATAGCCCGCCTCATCCGGTTCCGGATCCCGGCTGAAAGGATAAAGCAGCACGATGGCATAGCGGTGCCCTTCCATCGATTTTGGCGGCGCCTCCATACTGTCTTTGAGATCGGCCATCGTTGTCTCAATGCCGGCCGCGAGCGACTTGACCTGACGCGTGCGCAGCTGCTCCGCCAAGCGCGCGATGCCAGGGTTTCGGATAGGCTCCTTCAGGGTCGCAGACGGGTCCATGCGCGCGATGCCAACCATCGGCGCGTCCTGAAAATACGCAAAGGATTTGATGTGACGGGCGCGCTCCGCGGGGTCCTCTGGGCATTTCGCCTTGGTTTTGCTGATAAGCCCATCCCGGATCGCATCCAGCATCGCCTGATATTCATCCAGAGCATTGACGAGCGAGTTGGGCCGATCCGTTCGGTTGAAATTGACCGGCTGCATCGGCGGCACTTCGTCAATGACGCGTCCCGGCGCGCGCGTCATCCGCTCTAGCGGGAACGGACCCAAATGAAAGGCGCGCTTGCGGTTTGAAAAAATTGGGGCGGTCATTCTGGGCGATGCTCCGTCAGCTCAATGGCGTTTGATCGGTTGGGGATCGACAGTCACGCGCACGGCCTTTTGGATATGTCGCTCGACCGTCGGCTTGCCGGATCCACCGCCGGGCTCCCCCCAGATCAAGGTCAGCTCTTGCCCTTCGACGGCCAAGTCAGACCGGATTGATGCCAGTGATATACAGGTGCGGTCCGTTTCGGAATACGCCGGATAAAACGACACACCGACCATTTCGTCACCCAGCATAACCCGGTCGCTTGGAGCGACCGTATAGTTGCCGACCGGCAATTCGATCTTCTTATAACGATCGCCATCCGAGAAAGCGCTGGCGTAAATGTCGACGACATCTTCTTGGTTCCAGACAAGCCGCACTTTCTTATGCTTACGCTCCGGCGTCATCGCCTCAAGCGCGTCGCGACCAATGAAATCATGGTCGAACTTGATCATAAAGCCGTAACCCAGATCATAGGGCGTGCGGTAGAAATCCTCGACATTCCCGGTCGCAAGAGACCCGCCAATCGCTTGCCGTCCTTCGGGACTAACGGCAGGAAGCCATTCGCGATAGGCGCGCATCTTGTCGCCGGTAAAAATCGCCGGAAGGATCGAGCCGACCCACCCTGACACCGCCGCCGTCACCGGATAGGTGCGCCCTCCGATTTGGGTCAGGTCATAGGTCTCGCCGGCCTTCAAAATCAGATCACGAACCTCTTCGCCGACCTCGCTTGGCCCCCAAAACTCATATCCCGGAAAGCCGGACATCCGGTGGTTCAAGGCGACGACCTCATGCGGCCCTATGTTGAACCGGCCCATCTTAAAGAACGGAATATCGGGCAAAGCCCCGCCATTGAGTTCCGCCAAAAGCGCGTCCGCATTTGGCCCCTGGACCTGAAAGCGGAACCGTTTGCGGTCCGTCAAAACAGCTGAGGGGCGATCCACAAGTTCAACCTCGACATCATAATCGCCGGTTTCGGCATGGTATCGCGCCCAGTTTGCAGCCATCGGCTTGCCGACGATGCTGACCGCGTTTTCTTCTTCGCAAAACAGCACCGCATCGCCGATAACTTGGCCATCATAGTTGCACACAACATATTGCTTGGCCTGCATCGGGCCGAAGCCTGCAAAAGAGTTGATACCCAAATCGGACAGCAGTCGGATGACATCGGGCCCGCGCAGAAAGACATCCGTCATATGGTGCGACATATTTTGGAAAATCACAGATGTGCGCCATGCGATCTGCTCGTCCACCCAATTTGAAAACTCAGGCTTCACCGGAAACTCGAACCGATGGACAGGCCCGTCATAAAGCATCGACCACAGATCCCCGTGTGCGTCGATCTTGTCTTGCAATGATTGCTTTCCCATGGCGCGTCCTCCCTGAACCACGGAATAAACCTACCTCGGTCGCATGACGGTTTCTGTCATCCAAATAGATGACAAACGGTTCTCCCGCGCGGCCGCTACTGGGCCTGAGGCGTTTGAATAAAGAGGGCCATCAGTTCGCGGGCCGACCCAACGTTCAGCTTTCGATATGATCTCCGCCGCAGCGTCCGAATGGTGGCTTCGGATATTTCAAGCTGCAATGCGGATGCCGCAATCGACTTCCCATCAAGAAGAAGGTCGCAAATTTCAGCTTCGCGTGGTGTCAAACCGACAAACCGCCCGACGTTATTGTCCCGCAAACGCGTGGCATTGGCGCCATCTTTGATCCCGTGGCGCGCGGTCCCGACAATCTGGTTTCGGAGCCCGATCAGGCTGTGGATAATTGGTAGAACTCGGCAGAGGGCGGCGTATTCATCTTCGTCCAGCAAACCGTCAGCCGCACTGCGCAAGTAGAAAGACCGCAACCCCGAGCGCCCGTCTCTGGACGACATTGCCACACGTTCGACGACGCCGTTCCGTTTGTATATCCCAGCACGTATGCTACCCGCTTCGGGGCTCCAACGATCTATGTGGACACCATCGGACGGCGCTTTCTGAATTTGTGCGATGATCTGGGACTGTGCGTCCTTTGAACCTAGGATGAGTTCGGCATCACGTTGAAACCAATAATCGCTGATGCGCCCTGACCAAAAAGAAAGGTCCGGGTGCGGTCGCGCTAGGTCGGCGATGTAATAGGCACCAAAGTTTTCGATGCGCGACACGCTCGAGAGAAACTCAAGGGCAACACGCCCAAACTCTTCTTTTGGCGCGATCGCAATCAGCCGTGCCATAGAGCTCAAATCTTCAATCGACGAAACCGATGACTGTTCCATAAGAACGTCAAGAACAGTTGCACCGACGAAAATCAAGTAAGGCGCCGCACTAGCAGCGGTGTCGATTCATCTGGCCGACCGCTAAGAGGCGACGGCCCAAAATATAATCCCTGTTTAGATGATTTTGTTTTCTTCGATGAAAGGGGCCAGATTGGGGCGCTCTCCAACCGCTCCGGAACGTCGGCTTTCGCTATACGGTGATCTCATTTCGTCTTTGCAGCCAAAGAAAAGCAGCCATCAGACGGAAAAATTCTAGAGGCTGCTATGTCCTAAAGGCTTCCCCCGGCTCACAATGATTTCGCTTGCTCGCGCAGGACGAATTTCTGGATTTTACCGGTGGAGGTTTTGGGGAGCTCTTGGAAGATCACTGTTTTGGGGGTTTTGAAGCCGGCCAGCTGAGCGCGGGCATGGGCGATGAGGGCTTCGGCGTCGCCGGTGGCGCTGGTTTTGAGCTCGACGAAGGCGCAGGGGACTTCGCCCCATTTGTCGTCGGGTTTGGCGACGACGGCACAGAGGGAGACGTCGGGATGAGACATCAAAACGCCCTCGACCTCGACGGATGAGATGTTTTCGCCGCCCGAGATGATGATGTCTTTTGCCCGGTCGGCGATTTGGATGTGGCTGTCCGGGTGCTGGAAGGCGATATCGCCGGAGTGGAAATGGCCGCCTGCGAAGGCCTCTTCGGTGGCGGCGGGGTTTTTCAAGTAGCCTTTCATCACCGCGTTGCCGCGCATCACGATTTCACCCTGCGTGGATTTGTCCATCGGGACCTGGGCGTTTTTCTCGTCTACCACGGTGACGTATTCCATCATTGGGAAGGCCACGCCCTGCCGCGCCTTGATCGCCGCCACATCCCCCGCAACATGGGTGCCGTGGCCGATCGTGTCGTCCATCCAGAGCGATTCCGTGACATGGCCGTAAGTTTCAGTGAGCCCGTAGACCTGCGTGACGTTGAAGCCGAGCTTCTCAATCGCGCTGAGCGTGGCGGGGGCAGGGGGCGCACCAGCGGTGAAGACCTCGACCGTGTGATCAAAGGGCTTGCGGGCCGCCTCGGGGGCGTTGACGATCATATTGAGCACAATGGGCGCGCCGCCGAAATGGGTGACGCCGTCATCGGCGATCGCGTTGTAAATGGCTTCCGGCGTCACGTCGCGGCAGCAATGCACTGTGCCGCCCAGCACCGGCATCATCCAGGTATGGTTCCAGCCGTTGCAGTGAAACAGCGGCACGATGGCGAGGAATTTCGGGAAAAGCTGCAGGCGCCAGGAGATCACCGTGCCCATGGTCATGAGATACGCGCCGCGGTGGTGGTAGACGACGCCTTTGGGGCGGCCGGTGGTGCCGGAGGTGTAGTTGAGAGAAAGGCTTTCCCATTCATCTTCGGGCATGACCCAGGCGAAGTTGGGATCGCCTTGCGCGAGCATATCTTCGTATTCCGGGAAGCGGCCTGTGGCGGGGAAGGCGGATTGCGTGTCCGCGACCTCGATGATTTCGGGGCCTTCGCCTTCGCAAGCCTCCTTGGCGGCTTCGGCGAGGGGGAGAAATTGCGTGTCGCAGAGCACTACTTTCGCTTCACCGTGATCGAAGATGTAGGCGACTGTGCCAGTGTCGAGCCGCGTGTTGATCGTGTTGAGCACGGCCCCGCAGGCGGGCACCCCGAAATGCGCTTCTGCCTGAGCTGGGAGGTTGGGGATCAGGGTTGCAACCACGTCGCCCGGGGCCACCCCGCGTGCAGCCAGCGCGGAGGCCAGCTGCGAGACGCGCACATGGTACTGGGCGTAGGTGTAGCGGCGGGCGCCGTAGACCAGCGCTTCTTTGTGCGGGAAGACCGTTTTGGCGCGGTTGAGATGGCTGAGCGGCGTGAGCGGCACGTAGTTGGCTGCACGCTTTTCCAAGCCGGTTTCGTCTTGCATCCAACCCATGGCGCCCTCCCTCAGCGTCAAAATGATGGACGAGAGTGTGGCGAAATGTCAGACATTTGAAAAGAGGAAAAACGAGACCGATGGGGAGCACTCAAAAAACCGCTGAGGCCGCGCTGTTCGCGGTCACGGGCATGGCGCTTTTGGGCTTCATCGACAATTTCGTGAAGCTTATCGCGGCCGATATTGGGCTGTGGCAGTTCCACTTTGCGCGGTCTTTGATGGTGCTGGGCGCGTTGGTACCTTTGGCCTTGTTTTTGGGGTGGCGGGTTCGGCCTGTGCGGCCCGGCGCCGTGGCGTTTCGGAGCTTCTTCGTGGCGACGGCGATGATTTTCTACTTTGCCGCCGTCGCCGTTTTGCCGATTGCGCAGGTGGGCGCGGGGCTGTTTACGGCACCCATTTTTGTGCTGATCATTTCGGCCCTGTTTTATGGAATGCCGGTCGGCCGTTGGCGCGTCTTTGCGGTGGGTCTGGGCTTTGCCGGTGTTTTGCTGCTGCTGCGGCCAGCGACGGGAAGTTTGGAAGCCATGTCCTTCGTACCGGTCGTGGCGGGCCTGTTTTACGGCTACGGCGCGGTCTGCACGCGCATCTATTGCGAAGAAGAGAGCACGGCCACGCTTGTGATGGGCTTCTTTGCTGTGCTGGGCCTTTGGGGCGGAGCCGGGCTTTTGTATTTTTGGACAACAGGCCTTGCAACCGACCCGTCAGTGGACGGATTTTTTGGCAGTGGCTGGCAACCCTGGTCTCAAAACCCGTTGTTCTGGACGGTGGCGCAAGGGGTCGTTTCCTTGCTGGGGCTTGGATGCATTACCCGCGCCTACCAGATTGCTGATGCCAGCCGCGTCGCCGTGTTCGAATATGCGTTTCTGATCTCGGCGGGGTTCTGGGCCTATATCCTTTGGGGGGAGGCGCCCGATGCCTTGGGATTTCTTGGGATCGGTTTGATTGTGACCGCAGGGGTGGTCATTATTTTACGCAGCCGCGCGGAGGCGGTGCCGGTTTGATTTACAGCGCAAAGCACAATTACCTGTTCGTCCATATTCCCAAAACGGGCGGGACGTCGATGGCGCTGGCCTTAGAAAGACGCGCGGCACGCGATGACATTATGCTGGGCGACACGCCAAAAGCGCGTAAGCGGCGCGAACGTGTGAAAGATGCGGTCTCGGCGGGCAGGCTGTGGAAACATTCGAGCCTGCGCGATTTGGACGGGTTGCTTACCCCTGCGCAAATCTCAAACGCCCGTGTCTTTACGATGGTGCGCAATCCTTGGGACCGGATGGTGAGCTATTATCATTGGCTGAGGGCGCAGGATTTTTCGCATGAGGCGGTAAGGATCGCGAAGGCCGCGGAGTTTTCGCAGTTTTTGAACCACGCCCATACGCAGGCCACGTTTCGCGCCAACCCCTATGCATCATATGTCACCGACCGTGATGGGCGGGAGTGTTGCGACTTGTTTGTGCGCCTCGAACATTTGACTGAAGACCTGCCAAAGCTTGAAGCGTTGATCGGGTTGAAGCTTGGTGTCTTGCCCCATGAAAACGCGTCTAACAGGGCTAAGCGGTTCCAAACCTACTACACGCATGCGGATCGAAACCTGCTGGCAGAGCTGTGCGCCGCGGATATTGAACGATTTCGTTACGTTTTTGAATGATACTGTCCCCAATTTGGACACAATCTGCCCTGAAATTTCCTTTTTGCGGTCAAGCCTAGGACCAACTCCGCCCGCAACACTTGTGTCAGCAATGAACGACAGGTGGGACTGATGTTTTTCAAATCAATTCGCAAAGCCGGCAAACGACCCGATCCATTGGTGCTGACCGTAGCGCCAGCACCGGGCATTTTTGCAGGCACGCAGATCGCGACGCCAAAAGGCGCCGTACCTATTGAAGACCTTCGCGTCGGAGATAAGGTGCTGACGTCTGAAAACGGTTCGCAGGAAATACTGGGTCTCGAGAAAGGCGCGCTGAGCGTGTCCTCCCATTCGGCGGCCGCTGGGCATTGGCCGCTGTTGATCCCCGAAGGCGTTTTGAACAATGACAGCCCTCTGGTCGTGTCGCCCAGCATGCGTCTGGTGCTTGAACATGACGTTGCAGGGGCCCTTTTCGGTCATAACTGCGTTTCTGTGCGCGCTGAGACCCTGATCGGGTTCCGCGGGATCGCACGGGCGCAAGTGGCGCGCGATATGGCCCATATCACCCTTAGTTTTTCGGCCCCGCAGGTTGTTGTCGCGCAGGGCGGCATTTTGTTTGATCTGCCTGATGCCGCGCAAGTGCATTCCTTCCTTCCGCTCAGCGACAGGCAATCGCGCCTGATGATGCGCGAGATGATGGCCAACGGACGCAGGCGACCCGTTAGTCGTCCAAGTCTTGCATGGATTTAAGTTTCCCCTCGAAGAAAGTCACTTAGGTGACATTCCTCCAAGAAGGCCCGGGTTCATCGCCGGGTCTTTTTTGGTTTGGGAGTGCAATTTTGGCGTTGGCGCTTATCTCTCAAGGATAGCTTTTTCTTGAAAGGACTTTTTGCGATGCCCAATCTCGCTCTTATCACTGGTGCCTCTTCGGGTATTGGTGAAGAATTTGCCCGCTACCACGCCCGAAAAGGGGGCGACGTCGTCTTGACGGCGCGACGCGAGGCGCAGCTTACGGCGTTGAAGACGGAGCTGGAAACTGAGCATGACATCACAGCGCATGTTTTTCCGTTGGACCTCGGTGCGGAGGGCGGGGCAAAAGCTTTGATCGACGCGGTCGAGGCTGCGGGTCTGCAGGTCGAGATTTTGATCAACAATGCGGGTTTTGGCGGCCACGGCGCCCATATTGAGCGCGACCTGGCTGCGGAACAGGCGATGATTGATCTCAACATCAAGGCTTTGGTGGCCCTGACCCATCACTTTGGTGGCAAAATGGCTGAACGCGGGAGCGGCCGCATTCTGAATGTCGGCTCCACGGCGGGCTTTGCGCCCGGTCCTTTGCAAGCGGTGTATTTTGCGACGAAAGCCTTTGTAAACTCGTTCAGTCAGGCCATCGATGAAGAGCTGCGCGACCGCGGCGTGACCTGCACCGTTTTGGCGCCGGGATATGTGAAGACCGAATTTGCGGAGGCCGCGGATTTGGAGGGCACCAAGCTGGTCAGCTCGGGCGGGGCGACGGCGAAATCAGTTGCAAAACACGGCTATGACGCCATGAAAATGGGTAAGCTGGTCACCGTGAATGAGCCGATGTTGAGCTTTTTGATGCAATGGGTTATCCCGATGATGCCGCGTCGCATGGTGTTAAAGCAGATCGTCGGATTGCAGAAGAAATAGCGGTCGGTCCTCAGGCGTCCGGATACATCGCCTCGTAGATCGGGCCGAGCGTGTCGGTGTCAAACAGGCTTGAGACCGAGCTGCCGCCCGAGATGTTCAGGATCGCCTGCGCAAACATCGGGGCGGTGGGCACGATGCGGATGTTCTTGCAGGCTTTCACATGCTCGCTGGGCTCGATGCTGTCGGTGATCACCAGCTGCTTCATGACGGATTTTGTGATCCGCTCGACGGCGGGGCCGGATAGAACGCCGTGGGTGATGTAGCTGTGCACCTCAGTTGCGCCTGCATCCATCAGGACTTCGGCGGCTTTGCACAACGTGCCGGCCGTATCGCAGATATCGTCCACGATGATGCATTTCTTGCCTGACACATCGCCGATGACGGTCATCTCGGAAATCTCACCGGGCTTTTCGCGGCGCTTGTCGACGATAGAGAGCGGCGCTTTGATCCGTTGCGCCAGCTCCCGCGCGCGGGCCACGCCGCCAACGTCTGGCGAAACGATCATGACGTCCTTCATGTTCTTGAAGTGATGCATGATATCGAGGGCAAAGACGGGCGAGGCGTAGAGGTTGTCGACGGGCAGATCGAAGAAGCCTTGGATTTGGGCCGCGTGCAGGTCCATCGTCAGGACGCGCTCAACGCCGGCTTTCTCGATCAGATTGGCGACCAGCTTGGCGGAAATGGGGGTGCGCGCTTTCGTGCGGCGGTCTTGGCGGGCATAGCCGAAATAAGGGATCACGGCGGTGATGCGCGCGGCCGAGGAGCGGCGCAGCGCATCGGACATGATCAACAGCTCCATCAAGTTGTCATTGGCGGGATTGGAGGTGGATTGGACGATGAACATGTCTTCGCCGCGCACGTTTTCAAAAACCTCGACGAAAATTTCGCCGTCATTGAACCGTTCAACGCGCGCCTCGACGGGGGCGACCCGCTCGCCGCGATGCATGGACATGCGTTTGGCGATGTTAGCGGCAAGCGCCTTATTCGCGTTGCCAGCGATCAGTTTAAGGTCGGATTGGTTTGGCATGAAGTGGTCCCCGGTCTAGGCAGCAAAGACGCGTCCCGAAGCGGCCCCAGCCGCCAGCGTCATTGCACCCCGCTTAGCACCCCGTTACGTTCCTGCAAACCTCATATACGCAAGGATCGTGAACGTGCCCCATATCGACTATTATTTCGCAACGCTTTCTCCCTACACGTACCTCGCTGGGACCCGGATGGAGGAAGTCGCCGCAAAGCATGGTGCCACGATCCGTTACAAGCCTTTGAGCATTATGGACCTGTTTGGCCGCACCGGCGGCACCCCGCCGCCGCAGCGCCATATCAACCGGCAGGAATGGCGCTTGCAGGAAATCCGCCGCTCAGCCGCCAAGCTTGATATGCCGATCAATATCAAGCCAGCCTTCTGGCCCACAAACCCTGCGCCGTCATCCTACGCGATCATCGCCGCGCAAAACGCGGGCGGTGGCGATCTGGCCGGGCTCGTACATGGTTTTGTGCGTGCCTGCTGGGCCGAGGACAGGGACGTGGCCGAAGACGCGGTGGTGCGCGAAATGCTTGAAGCCAACGGGTTCGATGCGGGGTTGGCCGATCAGGGCCTGCTGGCGGGGGCCGAGGAGTACGCCGCCAATCTGGAGGAAGCGGTCGAGAAGGGCGTTTTCGGTGCGCCGTTCTACATCACCGAAAGTGATGAGCGTTTCTGGGGCCAAGACAAGATCGAAGACTTGGACCTCTTCCTTCAAGGAAAGCTCTAAGCAGCAATGCCGATCCAATCTTCTGGCGGGGCTATGGCCCATGTGCTGCGCTCGGGACATGGGCCGCAAGAGGCATTGGTGCTGCATTGTATGTTGGCGCAGGCGCGCGCGCTTGAGCAGCTGATGGCCAAACTCGCCGCGGATTTGTCGATGCTCGCGATGGATTTGCCGGGCCATGGATTGTCGGAAGACTGGGACACATCGCGCGACTACAGCGAAATGTCATGTGATATGGCGGCCGGGCTGTTGGAGCGTCCGGCCCATCTGATCGGGCATTCCTTTGGGGCGTATATTGCGCTGCGGATCGCTGTCGAGCGGCCCGAGCTGGTGCGCAGCCTCACCTTGATTGAGCCGGTGTTTTTCGCCGCTGCCAAGTATAGCGATCCGTCCGCCCTCAAGGCGTATAAGCGCGAGAGCAATGCTTTCATGGGCGCAATGGCGGTCGGTGATACGGTCACGGCCGCGCGCGCGTTTACCGCTGAATGGGGTGATGGGCGCTCATGGGAAAGTCTCAAGCCAGATGCAATGAGCTATATCACCGACCGGATGCGCCTGGTTGCGGCGACCACGCCGGAACTGATCGAGGATCGCCCCATGGTTTGGGACAAGCTGTCCCAGATTGATATGCCCTGCCTTTTGATTGAAGGAGAGGCGTCCGCACCGATTGTCGCGTCAATTCTTGACGCGTTAGAGACGCAGTCGCGCGACGCGCGCCGGGTTCAAATTGCTGGCGCCGGGCACATGTCGCCAATGTCGCATGCGGTCGAGGTCGCTGAAGCAATATCAGAGTTTATCGCGGCTCAGCCCTTGAGCGCGGAGATTAGCTGAACGATGTCTTCGTCTTTTGTGCACCAAGAGCAGACCATGCGCGATGACAGCCCTTCGTCAGGGTCACCCTCCAAAGTTTGATCAAACGGCCATAGATAGTATTTCGCCCCCGCCTCATGGGCGCGCCGATGCGCGCCGCGCGGGATGTGGGCGAAGACCGAATTGGCCTCTGTCGGGTGCAAGAGCGATGCGGCGTCAATTGATAGTATCCCCCGCGACAGCTGCGCCGCCATAGTGTTGGCATGGCGGGCCATCTCGAGCCAAAGATCATCTTTCAAATAGGCCTGCATTTGTGCCGACAAGTAGCGGTGTTTCGAAAACAGATGTCCTGCGCGTTTGCGGCGCAATTCGAATTCCCAACTGTGTTTGGGGTCGAACAAAATGACCGCCTCTACGCCCATCAATCCGTTTTTGGTGCCCCCGAGCGTCACCGCGTCAATCCCGGCTTTCCATGTCATTTCGGCGGGAGAGGCATTCGTGGCGACCAAAGCGTTCGCAAACCGTGCCCCATCCATGTGGACAGGCAGCTCGTAATTTTTGGCGATGCGGGCAATGTCTTCGATCTGGGCCATGGAATAGACCGCGCCATTTTCGGTGGGCGAGGTGATGGAGACCGCGCCGCGTTGGATATTGTGAACGCCGCCACGCGCGGTATGGCTGATCGCATGATCGAGCGCCTTGGCGTCCATCCGTGCATGATCGCCGCCGACGAGTGTCAGTTTTGAGCCGCCTGTGTAAAATTCCGGCGCGCCGCATTCGTCTTCTTCGATATGCGCGTTGGTATGGCAAAAAATCGTGGCCCAAGGTGGGGTGAGGCAGGCCAGCGCGGTGCAATTGGCTGAGGTCCCGGTCGCGGTTAAGTAGACGGCGGCCTCCGGGGCCTCGAACCGGTCGCGGATCATGGCGCGCACCTCATCCATGATCGGATCATTTCCGTAGGGCATCGCGTAGCCGTCATTGGCTTTGCTCAGGGCGTCCATCACTGTCGGGTGTACGGGTGAGGTGTTGTCGGAGGCAAAAAACATAGCGCTAGAGGTCCTCTATGATGTGGTCTTCCCACTCATCTTCAGGGATTTCAAATTCGGGTACTGTCCAGCCTTGCACTGATTGGCTTGCGTCATGGACCGATTGCGCGGTGCCCGAGATCAGCGGGTGCCAGTCGTAGAGGGACTTGCCTTCGTAAAGCAGCCGGTAGGCGCAAGTTGACGGCATCCAATAGGCAATGTCGGCGATGTTTTTGGGCGTTAGGTGCACGCATTCTGGGACGAATTGCAGGCGAATATCATATTGCGCGCAGCGGCAGGTATCGCCATCGAGCAGCCGGCAAGCGACGCGGGTGAAGGCGATTTCCTCGGTTTCCGGGTCTTCGAGTTTGTTCAGGCAGCATTTGCCGCAACCGTCGCAGAGTGCCTCCCACTCCTTGGGGGAGAGTTTTTTCAGCGGGATCTTTTCCCAGAATTTCGTGCGCAGGCCTTTGCGGTCGATCGGGTCTTTCATAGGGCGTCAAGGATTGCGCGGGCCTTGGCGCAATCAGCGTCCATCTGGGCGATCAGCGCCTCAAGACTGTCGAAAGTTTCTTCCCCGCGCAGGTAATCGACCAAGGCCACTGACAGCTGTTCGCCGTAGAGATCACCTTTGAAATCAAAGAGATAGGATTCGCAATTTGGCTGGTTCTCGCCAAACATCGGCCGCACACCGATGGAGGCGGCGCCTTGGTAGGTGCCTTGATGCGGGCCGGTCAGCACGTCGACCATGACCGCGTAGACGCCGAATTTTGGCTGGTGCAGACCGGTTGTATCTTGATTGGCCGTTGGGTAGCCCAGCTCGCGTCCGCGCTGTTCGCCGGTGATGACGGGGCCTTCGATGCGGTGCAGATGGCCAAGCATCTCGGCGGCTTCTTGCGGTTTTCCGTCGGACAAAGCCGCGCGGATGTTTGTGGAGGAGACTTGCTTTTGGCTGGCCTCAACCAGCGCAGCGATAGTCACGCCAAAGCCGTGTTTCTTTCCGAACTCTTGCAGCATCTGCGCGTTTCCGGCGCGGCCTTTCCCAAAGCAGAAATCTGCGCCGACGACGACGTGTTTGAGGCCGAGACCTTCGGCGATCACGTCGCGGGCGAACGCCTCGGCGTCGAGCCCGGAGAGGGCCGCATTAAAGTTCAGCTCATAGAGCCGTTTGACGCCAAGTTTTTCCAGCCGGTTGGCCTTCGCGCCTGCGTTCATCAGACGGAACGGCGGCGCGTTTGGCGCAAAGTATTCGCGCGGATGCGGCTCAAACGTGACGATGCCCAGCGGTGCATTGGGTGCGGCATTGCGCGCGATATCAATGACGGCCTGGTGGCCCAGATGAACGCCGTCAAAGTTGCCGATGGCCACGGTCGCGCCGCGGTCCTCAGGGCTTACGAATTGATAGTCGCGAATGGTGCGCATGGGCTTTGGGTAGCGCTCATGCGGCGGGGGTGCAAGTGGCCGCCCGCGCTAAGTTTCTTTGGGACTTATCTGCTGTAGCGGAACCAGACGCCTCGCGTTTCGACCTTAGTCGAATTTGCGCGACGGAGCGAGCACAACGGCCTCGCCTTTGAGGACGTTCTTGCCGTCAACCTCGCAGCGAGTGACCATGGTGACCTTACGCTTGGCGTGGTCTATTTCGGTGACTTCCACCTCTGCCATCACAAAATCGCCGGGGCGGACAGGGGCCATGAATTTGAGGCTCTGGCCAAGGTAGACCGTGCCATGTCCGGGCAGCTGTTCGCCGATCACAGCAGAGATCAGGCCGGCGGTCAGCATTCCATGCGCGATGCGGCCCTCGAAGATGGTGTCTTGGGCGTAGTCATCGTCCAGATGTACCGGGTTGTGATCGGTCGAAATCTCGGCGAACAGCTCGATATCGCGGTCCGTCACCTGCTTGCGCAGATGGCGTTTCATGCCAATCTCAATGTCTTCAATGCAGATCGTGCCGCGGGGCAGGTTGTCGCGTTGCATATCGAGCATCTTTTCACCTCTAAGTCACAAAATAGCACCCGAAAGGGTAATTTTGAAACTTTATTACTTTGCGCGTGCAGCAAAGTCCAGTGAAAAGCGGGTCAGCGCAGCTTCCCTATCGTGTAGCGAGGCGAGACCATTTCCTTTTGTAAGTAAGCAGTTAGCAGATCAGGGTCTGGGTGCCGCTCGGTCTTTGTCTCTTCGGCGGCAAGCCCACCGGAAATGAACAGAGAATCGAGGTCTTCGCCCTGCGCCCCCTGGATATCGGTTAAGACGCCATCTCCAATGCACAAAATCCGTCCATCGGGGACATCTTTGCCTAATGCGGCGAGGCGGCGGCGGGCGAGATCATAGATGGGAGGGTGTGGTTTGCCGAAATAGAGGCTTTCCCCGCCCATCTCGGCATAGAGCTTGGCCAATGCACCCGCGCACCATTCGCGGTGTTCACCACGGTCGACGACGATGTCGGGGTTGGCGCAGAGCAGTTTCATGCCTTTTTGTTTTGCGTAGAGGAACGCGGGACGGTTGACCTCAGGATCGGCCATCGGGTCTTCGGGGCCACAGCAGACGATGCCTTCGGCCTGTTCGAGCGACACTTGGGTGATCTCGACCGGGTCCTCGATCAGCTTTAGGGGATCGAAGAAATTTTGGTCATGCGGCTGGCCGATAAAATAGACTTTGGACCCGACAGCGCCACGATACATCGCCGCGCGCGCGCTGTCGCCGGATGTGGCGATGTCGTCGTAGCTGTCTTCGGCGACGCCGATTTTGCCCAGTTGTTTGGCGACCGAGGCACGATGACGCGGCGCGTTGGTGACATAGATCACGGTGCCGCCTTTGGCGCGGTAGTCTTGCATCGCAGCGACGGCGGTTTCAAACGGCGTTATGCCGTCATGGATGCACCCCCAAAGGTCGACGAAAAGCGCGTCATAGTGATCGGAAATCTCGCTCAGTGCGCCGATAATCTGGGTCATACCTGTCTCGCTATTGGTGGCTCAACGCCATTTGATGGAACAGCCCATGGATGGTGTTTGATCCTCGGGGCCTTTGCCGGTTTCGGCCACGCCGCGCATCGCATTGACCAGCTCGGGCGTGCGCATCGACGCATCCCCCATAGCCGCACTGTCGAGGCGGCCGCGATATTGCAGCCCGCCTTGCGCATCAAACCCAAAGAAATCGGGCGTACAGACGGCACCGTAGGCCTGGCCCACAGCTTGGGTTTCGTCGACGATATATGGGAACTCCCAACCATGTTTAGCAGCAAAACCGATCATCTTGTCGGGCGCGTCGGCGGTGTATCGTTGATAGTCATTCGACATGATCGCGACCGTGTTGACGCCGAATTCCGCCAGCGCGCGCGCGTCAGCGGCCAGTCGGTCTGCGATCGCAATCACATAGGGGCAGTGGTTGCACACAAAGGCGACAAGCAGGCCCTTCTCGCCCATGATGGCGTCGCGCGTGACGACGCGACCCTCAGGCGTCTTGAGCGAGAAATCTGGCGCAGGCCAACCGAAATCGCAAATGGGTGTGTCGTGCAGTGCCACGCTAAACCTTCAGGCTCGGGATGATTTGCTTCTTGCGGCTCATCACGCCGGGCAGGACAACACTGTCGCCGGACACGGTGGCGCCGAAGCTGGCCTCGGCCACGGTCTTGGTCAGCGCGTTGGGGATCAACATGGTCGCTTCCTCGTTGAGGATGTCGACGACGAAAAGCAGCACCTCATCCACACTGTCCTCAAGAGCCACTTTCGGCATCGCGGCCATCAAAGCGTCTTTGCGGTCGAGCACCATTTTGGGCGATGTGGTCTCCAACACAGAAACCCGGAACTTTGTGTCGCCAACGGCGTATTCCTTGCTGTCCATGCGCAGCAGCTCTGCCTCGGAGAAGGCGGAAACGTCAGATTTGGCGGCGAACATGTCTGCGGCATAATCGGCGATGGTGATGCCCAGATCAGCGGCAAGGCTTTCCGCCAATGCGCGGTCGGTTTCGGTGGTGGTCGGCGAACGGAACTCGAGCGTGTCGGACAGAATGCAGCTCAGCATTGCGCCTTTGATCGCCTCGGGCATGTGGCCCACATGATCGCCCATCAGGTCGTGCATGATCGTTGCGGTGCAAGCCAGCGGGCGGATGGTGATGTCAATCGGCCCGGCTGTTTCCAAGCCGCCGACCAGTTTGTGATGGTCGATGATGGCAGTGACGTTGGCCGCATTGATGTTGTCGGGCAGCTCAGCGGGGTTGTTGGTGTCAACGATGATGCAGTCTTGGCCGTCCGGGACGCCATCAATGATATCTGGTTTGGAAAGGTTCCAGCGTTCCAGCATGAATGCGGCCTCGGTGTTTGGCTCACCCAGAAGGGCGGCTTTGGCATCGCCGCCTTGGTGATTGATGAACCATTCCCAGATCAGGGGGGAACCGGTGGAATCAGTGTCGGGCGATTTATGGCCGAAAATCAGCGTGGTCATGGGGCATCCTACAAGACTTTGGGTAATTTGCGCGTCTTATAGGGGGGCAGTTGGGGGCTGTCACCCTCCGAAAAGCACGGCCCGGGCCTTGATTATGAGCCGCTATTGGTGATGCTTGGAAAAAAGCGAAGAGCAGGCGACGTCAAATGAAAGAAACGGAGCTTTATCCGGCCGTAAAAGCCTTTCTCGAGGGGCAGGGTTATGAGGTGAAAGGCGAGATCGGCGCTTGCGACGTTGTTGCGGTGCGCGCTGGGGACGATCCGGTTATTGTTGAGCTGAAGACCGGGTTCTCACTGTCGCTTTTCCATCAAGGTGTCGCAAGGCAGAGCGTGAGTGACGATGTCTATATCGCGGTGCCGCGCCAGACCGGGAAGCGGTTTTTGAAAGCGCTCGCAGAGAATTCCGGCCTGTGCCGCCGGCTGGGATTGGGCTTGATTACAGTGCGCCTGCGTGACGGGTTGGTTGAGGTGCATCTTGACCCGGCGCCCTACCACCCGCGCAAATTCAAAGAGCGCCGGGGCCGGTTGTTGCGCGAGTTTGCGCGTCGGGTCGGCGATCCCAATGAGGGCGGCGCGACCCGGACGGGGTTGGTGACGGCCTACAGGCAGGATGCGTTGCGCTGCGCCCGGCATTTGCGTGCGCATGGCGCGTGCAAGGGGGCGGCGGTGGCTGCGGCCACGGGCGTGCCGACCGCGACGCGTATTATGGCGGCGGATCATTATGGCTGGTTTGAACGGGTGGAGACGGGGATTTACCAACTGACGCCAAATGGGGTCGCAGGGCTTTCAAAATACGAAGGGCAGGGCGCGCTCACCGTTTGATCGCGTCGGCGGAGACCACCATATTGCGCCCCCGTTCCTTGGCGTTGTAAAGCGCCTGATCGGCGGCATTGACCAGATCGCTGATCTCAGCACCGTCGCGTGGCCAGATTGCGACCCCGGCCGACACGCTGATGGGCGGCAATTCGATGCCCGAGTATTTGACAGAGATTTGTCCGATCTGGGAGCGGAAGTCTTCGGCCAGAATAAGAGTTTGCCGCTCAGACAGGCCGTGGCAGAGCACCATAAACTCCTCACCCCCCATACGGCAGGGGGAGGTGCCGGTTGAGAAGAAATCGGTCATTTTTGCTCCGAACGCGCGCAGCACCATGTCGCCCGCGTCATGGCCATACGTGTCGTTGAACTTTTTGAAATGATCGACGTCGAACGCGATGAGCGCGAAGGTTTCGTCGTTTCGCTGCGCGTGGGATTTTTGCCTATGTGCGGCATCGAGGAACCATCGGCGGTTCCATAGATTGGTGAGCGGGTCGCGCACGGATTGATCGAGCAGCTCCTGGCGCAATTGGACATTTGCGATGGCGAGGCTGATCTGCTCTGCGCATAGAAGGGCGAGCTCCCATCGATGCTCCAGGAAGGTTTTGAAATGCTCGCGCCCCTCCTTGTCCCGTGCGATTGCACCGAAATGAAGATGGAGCAGGCCGTTGGTCTGGCCATGCGCGGTGATTGGGAGACAAAAATAGGGGTCTTGGTCTTGCTCGGCGTGGACATGGGCGCAGGGGAATTCGATCGGGCGCATGCCATATGAATAGGCGCGTCCGCGACGCAGGGCCCAGCAATCGTCAGGTTCGATATGTTCTGGCTTAGGCGCGGCGCCGCCCCAATGGGTTTTCAGATCAAGCACGTCGCGCGAGTTCGAATATATGTAGAGCTGGCCTGCGGCTTCCGGCATCAACGTCTCAAGCGATTTGGCGATGACGCGCAAGAGCTCTTCCAAGGACTTTGCTGAATAGAGCCATTCGCTCACCTGGCTGAGCAGGCGGCGTTCTTGCTGGCGCAGCTGCACGTTTTCAGTGGCTTCCTTGATGACCAGCTCCCGCTCACGTCGTTGGGTCATGTCGCGCGCGCAGGACAGGTAATGCGTGTACCGGCCCTGTTCGTCGAAGATTGGATTGATCCGAAACTCCAGCCAGATGGTCGATCCATCTTTGCGGTAATATTCCACCTCAAAATCCAGTGCTTGCCTGTTTTTAAGGGCCTGTTCGATATTTTGAACTGTCGTTTTATCTGTCTTTGGGCCACGAAGGACTTCGCCTGGTGTGCGTCCCATGACGTCTTCGAAGCTGTAGCCGGTCAAGAGCGAGAATTCTCGGTTGGCCCAGAGAATCTTGTAGTTCTCGTCGGTCACCAGCAAAGCATCGCGACAATGCTCCGCGGCGATGCTTGCAACGGAGGTGAACTCAGCTTTTGGGATCGGTTTGGTCAATTTGCCTAGTCCGGATAGCTCGATAAGCGCGGGATATCGTGGGGCGAGTTAATGGTCTGTCATTCAGAAAGATGAATCTAGACGGGATTTAGCGAGAATTCGCATCAACTCTTGTCTGACTTGCGGCTTGCCTCTAGCACTTCTGCGCGAAGTGTCGGGGAGAAGTGACATGCAAAAAACGGTCGTCAACAGCTGGAACGAGTGGGACCCGCTCAAACATGTCATCGTGGGCCGCGCCGATGATTGCCATATTCCGCCAGAAGAGCCTGCACTGGACGCGAAAGTCCCTGAAGACAGCGACATGCGCGGCCAATGGGGGCGTCGTCCGCAGGAGACCATCGACCGCGCCAATGAGCTTTTGGACAATTTTGCCAGCATGCTGGAGAAGCGCGGCGTGCGCGTGGATCGGCCTGACAGCATTGACCATTCGAAGCCGGCCACCACCCCCGATTTTCACACCGACAGCCAGTTTGGCTGCATGCCGCCGCGCGATGTGTTGCTGACCGTTGGGTCCGAGATGCTTGAGGCGACGATGTCTTATCGCTGCCGCTGGTTTGAATATCTGAACTACCGCCCGTTGATGGAGCGCTATTTCGACGAGGACCCGAATTTTCGTCACGAAAGCGCGCCCAAGCCGCGGCTAACAGATGAGGATTACCACCCTGATTATCTGAGCGACAAAATCGGGGTTGAAAAACGCCTGCAATGGGCGGCTGAGAAGTTTTTTGTGACGACAGAAAAGGAACCGCTGTTTGACGCCGCAGATGTGCTGCGCTTCGGCCGCGACTTGGTGGTTCAGCATGGGTTTACGACGAACCTAAAAGGTATCGAATGGTTGCGCCGTCACTTCCCTGACCACCGGGTGCATACAGTCAACTTTCCGGGTGACCCATATCCCATCCATATTGATGCAACCTTCACGCCGCTGCGTCCCGGTTTGATTTTGAACAACCCGCAGCGTCGATTGCCCGAGGATCAGCGCGAAATGTTCGAAAAGAACGATTGGCAAATCGTTGACGCGGCCCAGCCCGCGCATAACGCGCCGCCGCCTTTGTGCTATTCCTCGACCTGGCTGTCGATGAATGTGCTGGTGCTAGACCCCAAAACCGTCTGCGTCGAGAAGTCTGAGGTCTATCAGGCTGAGCAGATGGATAAGCTGGGCTTGGAGGTGGTCGAGGTCGATTTGCGCGATGCCTATGCCTTTGGCGGGGGCCTGCATTGTTGTACAGCAGACGTTTACCGCGAAGGTGGGTGCGAAGAATATTTCCCTGTGAGCTAGTCACAAAATTGCGAAACAGCGACGGAAGGGTCGGAATATCACGTTAAACTCCTATCTTCTTATAGGAACGCTATACTGAGAATTTGGAGAGTTTGACATGACGCAGTTTACGCCTGACCGACGCCTTTTTCTTGCAACCACGGGCGCGGCTCTGACCGCCGGGCTCTTGCCGGCACGGGCGCAGGGACTTGCGCCGACCCCGACAATGCGTGGCGGGGCGAATAATTACCAACCCGGTGCGCCAATCGTGACGCGGATCGGAAGCGGTGGATTTACCACCAGCGGCACCGTACGCCGCGCGGGAGATGGGCTGCCTTTGGCGGGACAGCGCATCCAGATATGGGCGCATACAACTGAGGGCCATGAGCGCGACCCGCATAGTCATGGCGCAACTCTGACTGATGAAAACGGTGTGTTTCGCATGGATATGCCGCAGATTGTGCCAGCCTTTGGGCAGGCGCACGGCCATCTGTCCTTTGAAGGCGCAGGCTTCGAGCCAGTGTTTCTACGCCCTTTGCTGGGCAGCTCCAAAGATACCTCATTGTCCGTCGATTTCGTCGTTGTGCCCGCCTGAGAGATTGGTGACGGGTCTGTCGAAAAATAGCGTCAGGGCCGGGGTAATCTGGTTCGTACTCTTTTTGGCAATGATAGCACCTCTGGCGCTGTCCGTTGGGAGCCCTTTGCTGGCTTGGCGTGAGCCTATTTATATTGCATCTGGCTTCGCAGGTATCGTTGGGCTTTCGCTGTTATTGCTGCAGCCGCTTCTGGCGGCAGGGCTTTTGCCGGGAACAAGTGTCCGACAGGGACGACTGGCGCATCGCGTCGTTGGGGGGATGCTGGTCTTATCGGTGATCATCCATGTTCTGGGGCTTTGGGTGACGAGCCCGCCCGATGTGATTGATGTGTTGCTTTTGCGCTCTCCCACGCCGTTTTCCGTTTGGGGTGTGGCTGCGATGTGGGCGGTGTTTGGGACAACGGTTCTGGCGGCTCTCCGCAAACCACTGCGCATGCGCTGGCGCAGCTGGCGGATTGGTCACAGCCTGTTGGCAGTCGTGATAGTGGTCGGCAGCGTTGTGCATGCGGTCCTGATCGAGGGCACGATGGAGATCATGTCGAAAGTGGCGCTTTGCGCCTTGGTTTTGCTGGCATCTTTGTGGGTGTTGGCGGATCGCAAGGTTCTGGCAAGGTTGAGAAAGTAGGACGGCTCATGGGCGCTACTTTTGGTGCCTGTGCGTGCTTCACGACGTCTCAGCTGCCGTCACGCATGTGATGTCAGGCGTCATGCTGTCCGCTGGCCCGGTATCTATCTAAGGCAGTAAGCGCGGCGCTTCGATGAAGGATGCCGCTTGGTCGTTAAATGGCGCCAGATGCATTGTCATCGCGCCAGTTTTCAAACCGGGATGTGCAAGTCAGTGATATTCGTTCGGAGAAATACCTCAAATTGAGGGGCTTCCGGAGGCCTTGTTTTCTGGACCACTGCTTTGAAAAAGCGGCGCGCGGGGGCATCCATATTGAGTGTGTCCCTTGTGCAATGAAATTGCATGCGTTTTTTGCGCCCAATCCGGTTGACTCGGGCCCAGCGGCTCCTTAGCTACCCTTTCGTTAGCACTCGCCACCTTTGAGTGCTAACGGCCCCATATGGGGGCCATGGGAGAAACTTTGAGCTAGGAGCTACAAAGATGGCATTGAAACCGCTTCATGACCGCGTTCTTGTTGAGCGCGTAGAGGGCGACGAAAAGACCGCCGGTGGTCTGATCATTCCAGAAAGCGCAAAAGAAAAACCAGCGGAAGGCGTTATCGTCGCTGCCGGTGAAGGCGCGCGCAAAGACTCGGGTGAGCTGATCCCGATGGCTGTTGCAACAGGCGACAAAATTCTGTTCGGCAAATGGTCCGGCACAGAAGTCACCGTTGACGGCAAAGAGCTGCTGATCATGAAAGAAAGCGACGTTCTGGGCATCCTGTCCTAACCGCTTTTCCCGACATTTCGATATTTTAAGGAGCGCATGAGAATGGCTGCTAAAGACGTAAAATTCGACACAGATGCACGGAACAAGATGCTGAAAGGCGTCAACACTCTGGCAAATGCTGTCAAAGTCACATTGGGCCCTAAGGGTCGCAACGTGGTTCTGGACAAATCCTTCGGCGCGCCGCGCATCACCAAAGATGGTGTATCCGTCGCCAAAGAGATCGAGCTGGACGACAAGTTCGAAAACATGGGCGCACAAATGGTCAAAGAAGTGGCCTCGCGTACCAATGACGAAGCTGGTGACGGTACAACAACCGCAACAGTTCTGGCGCAAGCCATCGTCAAAGAAGGTCTGAAATCGGTTGCCGCTGGCATGAACCCGATGGACCTGAAGCGCGGCATCGATCTGGCGACAACAAAAGTTGTTGAAGCGATCAAAGGCGCGGCGCGCGAAGTCAAAGACAGCGACGAAGTGGCCCAAGTCGGCACGATCTCTGCAAATGGCGAAGCTGAAATCGGTTCGCAAATTGCTGGTGCGATGCAGAAAGTTGGCAATGAAGGCGTCATCACTGTTGAAGAGAACAAAGGTCTGGAAACAGAAACCGATGTTGTTGAAGGCATGCAGTTCGACCGCGGCTACCTGTCGCCTTACTTCGTGACCAACCCGGACAAGATGACCACAGAGCTCGACGACGCGCTGATCCTGTTGCACGAGAAGAAATTGTCTTCCCTGCAGCCAATGGTTCCGCTGCTCGAAGCCGTCATTCAGTCGGGCAAACCGCTGATGATCATCGCCGAAGACGTTGAGGGCGAAGCCCTGGCCACTTTGGTTGTGAACAAACTGCGCGGCGGTCTGAAAATCGCAGCTGTCAAAGCTCCTGGTTTCGGCGATCGCCGCAAAGCCATGTTGCAAGACATCGCGATCCTGACAGGCGGTCAAGTGATCTCCGAAGACCTTGGCATGAAGCTGGAATCTGTCACCATGGACATGCTTGGCACAGCCAAGAAAGTTCAGATCACCAAAGACGAGACAACCATCGTTGATGGTGCTGGTGCGTCCGCTGAAATCGAAGCACGTGTTGCTCAGATCCGTCAGCAGATCGAAGAAACCACATCCGATTACGACCGTGAGAAGCTGCAAGAGCGCGTTGCCAAACTGGCAGGCGGTGTTGCTGTGATCCGCGTCGGCGGCATGTCCGAAGTCGAAGTGAAAGAGCGCAAAGACCGCGTTGATGATGCGTTGAACGCGACCCGCGCGGCCGTGCAAGAAGGCATCGTTGTTGGCGGTGGTGTTGCTCTGGTTCAAGGCGCGAAAGCGCTGGATGGCTTGACGGGCGACAATAATGACCAAAACGTCGGTATCTCCATTGTTCGCAAGGCAATCGAGTCGCCGCTTCGTCAGATTGCTGAAAACGCAGGTGTCGACGGCGCCGTTGTTGCTGGCAAAATCCGCGAAAGCGACGACGCTTCCTTTGGCTTCAACGCGCAGACCGAAGAATATGGTGACATGTTCAAATTCGGCGTGATTGACCCGGCCAAAGTGGTGCGTACGGCACTGCAGGACGCAGCGTCTGTAGCAGCTTTGCTGATCACCACGGAAGCCATGGTTGCTGATGCGCCTGCCAAAGATGGCGGCGGCGCTGGTGGTGGCATGCCTGACATGGGCGGCATGGGCGGCATGGGCGGCATGATGTAAAACGCTGTTTTCCCTAAGGAAAACGCGTTTGGTGGCGGCAGGTGAGTGAAACGCACTCGCCTAAAGCACCTCAGCCGAAAATAACGTCAAAACGGATAGAGAAGAGCGGCCTCGGGCCGCTCTTTTTTTGTCGTGTTGTATAGCGCCTAAGCTGCTGGGCCGCGAGGCTCCCAAAGTTGGATGGGGTTGCCTTCGGGGTCTTCGAGCCGGGCGAAGCGGCCATTGGGCTCATCCGCTTCAAAGGCCACATTGACCCCTGCCGCCAGAAGTTGGGCCATCATCGCATCAAGGTCTCGGACCCGAAAATTGATCATCCATTGTTGGCCGGGCGCGCCGAAATAGTCTGTGTCGTCGGCAAAAGGTTCCCATACGGTTTGGCCGCCTTGGGTGTCCCAACAGTTAGCCTCGTAGTCGGTGGGTGTGGGGGTAATGCCCAGATGCGTGCTGTACCACGCGCGCACAGACTCGCGGTCTGAGCTTCGAAAGAAAACCCCGCCAATTCCTAGGACTTTTTCCATAAAACCCCCTAACTGGATAACCTAAGTGTAGCGCAAACCGACCAAATAACAAAATTGCGCATTGCTAAGCATCGCTTGGCACGGGATGGATGCGCCATGAAGCTGTTCTTTCTTGTCGCTCTCACAATGGTCGCCTTTGCGGCGAATTCGGTGCTGAACCGGCTGGGTTTGGTGAGCGGCGGCACCGATCCGCTGAGCTTTGCAGTCGTGAGACTTGCCGCGGGCGCCTTAATGCTTGCGGTTTTGGTTTGGGTCACCGGGGGCAAGTTTTCCCTGCAGGGCAAGCGACGATGGTTGGGCGCGGCCGCGCTTGCTGTCTATATGATCGGTTTCTCGCTTGCTTATGTCTCACTTGATGCTGGGGTGGGGGCGCTGATTTTGTTTGGCGTCGTGCAGATCACTGTGTTTGCGGGCATTGTGGTCGGTGGCGCGCGTGTTTCTGTGGGGAAATGGCTTGGTACGGGGGGTGCGCTTGCTGGCCTCGCCTATCTTTTGTTGCCGGGGGCGAGTGCGCCAGATTTTGCGGGCGCGGCGCTGATGGCATGTGCGGGCCTTGGCTGGGGGGCATACACGCTTCTGGGCCGGTCTGAGCGTGACGCATTGGGCGCAACCACCGGAAATTTCATCATCGCAAGCCTTGCACTGGTTGGCTTCTACTTGGTCTGGCCGGGGGAGCGGGCGATGGATGTCGCTGGGGCTGTCTTTGCGTTTGTTTCAGGTGCTGTGACCTCGGCACTGGGGTATGCGCTGTGGTATCAAGTTCTTCCGCGGCTTGAGGCCGCAACGGCGGGAATCGCGCAATTGACTGTTCCCGTGATTGCGCTGGCCGGGGGCATGATCTTTTTGGGCGAAGCGCTGACACTCGGCTTTGTGTTGGCATCCGCCTTGGTTCTTGGCGGCGTGGCCTGGTCTATTCTGAAAGGGTAGGGGCGTTAAACGCGCGCGAGCAGCCCACCGGGCGAGCGGGCAATTTTGCCCTGCATTTCCAGATCGAGCAGCTTTGGCGTGACAAGTTTCGGGTCAACGTCGAGATCGCGGATCAGCTGGTCTTCGGCCACGGGGGTCGGGCCAAGCAGGCCCAGTATCTGCGCATGGGCGGGGCCGGCATCATGGGCCGGCATTTTCTGGGTTGGTCTGGGAGCTTGCGTTTCGGTTTGTGGGGGCGTCAGAGCCTCGATAATGTCTTTGGCCCCGCGCACCAGCGTCGCGCCCTCGCGGATCAGCATGTTGCATCCTGAGGCGCGTGCATCGAATGGATGACCGGGCACGACCAACACTTCGCGACCTTGATCCAATGCTTCGCGCGCCGTGATGAGCGAGCCTGATTTTGCAGCGGCCTCAACCACCACGACAGCGCGGGATAGACCGGAGATGATACGATTGCGGCGTGGGAACAGCCGCGCCGTTGGCGTCAGCCCAAGCGGCTGTTCGGAAAGACGCAGGCCTTGCGCGCCGATCTGGTCTTGGAGTTTTGCGTTTTCGCGCGGGTAAATCGTGTCGACACCGCCCGCCTGAACAGCGATCGTGCCGCTCGGAAGCGCCGCTGAATGCGCCGCTGCATCGACCCCGCGCGCGAGGCCGGAGGTAATCACATACCCGGCCTCGCCCAAAGTCTTGGCAAGTGAGGTGGCCATGCGCGTCCCCAGCGACGACGCATTGCGCGCACCCACAAGCGCGATGTTTGGGCGGTCCGTGAGTGTGACATCGCCAAGCGCCCAAAGAACCGGCGGCGGGTCGGGGAGATCTGAAAGCTGTTGGGGGTATCCCACCGCGCCGTAACACAAGAGCTTGGCGCCAAGTCTTTTGCCTTTTTGCAGCTCTTCCTGGGCCGCTTTGACCGAGCAGGGCGCATATTTCGCAACCCCGGCCTTGCTTGCTATTTGCGGCAAGGCCTCCAGCGCGGCTTCTGCCGTGCCATGCTCCGCCAACAGTCGGAAAAAAGTTTGCGATCCGACGCGGTGGGATCTGATCAGACGAAGCCAGGTGACCGTCGCGTCCCATGTCTGGGGGGGTGCGAGGGGGGGTGGGGTAGACA
The DNA here is from genome assembly GCA_039030615.1 of Pseudomonadota bacterium. Classification (GTDB taxonomy): domain Bacteria; phylum Pseudomonadota; class Alphaproteobacteria; order Rhodobacterales; family Rhodobacteraceae; genus Litoreibacter. The sequence goes on from JBCCDV010000009.1 coordinate 43,817, forward strand.
GCAGGTCGCTGGCCATCTGGGTCTCCGTCTGATCAGTGAAAACAGTTTTGGAGCAGAGGTCTTAACTAGGAATTAATCGCAATTTTTATCTGAGGTTTTTCTCTCAATTAATTGTAATTAATGGACATTTTTATTTTCGAAAGTTACAAAGTTTAATGGAAGTGTTAAAGGCCCTCACCATAAATAGTGATGCTAAAACTCCGATTGGCATTAACCTTTCTTCTTTCGAAACGAATCGCGCGGGGTGTTGCGAACCTTTTTGAGCTGCGCGCGGCGCTCAGAGCCGTTTTTCAAAGATCATCGCGGTCATTTTGAAGGGGCCCTTTGACGTGTCGACGACGATGTCTTCCATGCCGCGTTCCTGCCAACCCAACTTTTTGTAAAATGCGCAGCCGCGCAGATTGTCGGCGAGGCATTCAAGATGGGCGGTCGTGGTGCCGCGCGCGCGCAGCGCGTCCTGCGTGGCTGCCATCAATCGCGCGGCCAGCCCGGTGCCGACTTGCTTGGGATGCACATAGAACTGGTCGATCTTGTCGGGCTTCAGCACTACGAACCCCGTTGGTGCGCCGCGTTCACCGCAGACCAGCAAGTCATCGCCATATCCCCGTAACCGTGTGTGAAAGCTCGCAGCGGTGCGCAGGCGCACCAGCTCCTCCGGCGCGATCTTGGCGTGACCTGCGTCCCAGCCCTCCGCCCAGAGCATGGTGAGGGGCGCGAAGTCATCCTCCGTGGCCCGCCTGAGCGTGAGCGGCGCCATCAGGTTTGCGACCCGCCAATGGTCAAGTTGCCGATTTTCAAGGTCGGCTGCCCGACGCCCACCGGTACCCATTGGCCTTGCTTGCCGCAATTTCCCATGCCGGGGTCGAGCGCCATGTCGTTGCCGATGGCCTGAATGTGTTTCAACGCGGTCGCCCCGTCACCGATTAGCGTCGCGCCGTTGACAGGTTCGCCAACCACACCGTTTCTGACGCGGTACGCCTCGGTGCAGCTGAAAACGAACTTGCCATTGGTAATGTCGACCTGGCCCCCGCCGAAGCCCACAGCGTAGACACCGTCTTTCAAATCCTTCACGATCGCCTCAGGTGCCGCGTCGCCGCCCAGCATATAGGTGTTGGTCATGCGCGGCATCGGCGCATGCGCATAGCTTTCGCGCCGCCCGTTGCCAGTTGGGGCCACGCCCATCAGCCGAGCGTTTTGGCGGTCCTGCATGTAGCCGACTAAGATGCCGTCTTCGATCAGGGTATTTTTGCCTGACGGAGTGCCCTCGTCATCCACGGTGATGGAACCGCGCCGATCTGGGATGGTGCCGTCATCCAAAACCGTTACGCCTTTGGCCGCGATCTGTTGACCCATAAGCCCAGCAAAGGCGGAGGTTTTCTTGCGGTTGAAATCCCCCTCCAACCCGTGGCCGATGGCTTCATGTAGCAATATGCCGGGCCAGCCGGGGCCGAGGACCACGTCCATAACGCCCGCCGGTGCCGGTTCCGCTTCAAGATTGACGAGCGCCACGCGCAACGCTTCGCGAACGAGCCCCTCCCAGTGACTGCGATCCATCAGGGGCGTCAGCAAGTCACGCCCGCCGCCACCGGCATTGCCGCTCTCACGACGCCCGTCTTTCTCGGCCATGACGGAAACATTGATACGAGTCATCGGGCGGTCATCGTAAACCAGCGTTCCGTCAGGGCGTAGAATGGCCACCTGTTGGTGCGACGCTGCCAGTGAAGCCGAGACTTGCACGACCCGATTATCGAGCGAGCGGGCGAAATCATCGATTTCTTTCAGCAGCGCGACCTTGGCCGGGAACGTAGCGCCGTCCATAGGGTTTTGATCCGTGTAGAGCTTGCGGTTTGTTGCCTGCGGGGCGGGGGCCATCACACCGCCGCCTGCGCCAACGGCCAGACGCGTGGTCTCGGAGGCGCGGATTAGGGCTTGCTCGGAGATTTCTGTCGCATGGGCATATCCCGCCGTCTCGCCTTTTACCGCGCGCAGGCCGAACCCTTCGGAAGCGTCATAGCTGGCTGTTTTCAATCGGCCATCATCGAACAGAAACATCTCGGAGCGCTTGCGTTCCAAAAACAACTCGCCGTCATCCGCGCCATCGGTGGCCTCTTTAACTATTTTTAAGGCCTGTTCCTGGTCGAGCATGGTTTCGAACGGGGTGAAGGCGTCCATTTTGGCGTTCATGCGGAGCTCTCTTTCAAATTCTAGCGGAATACCTGCGGCATGGTAGCGCGAGAGGCATCGTCAGCCTTGCCCCGCAGCTTCTAATATGGTTTTGAAACGGTCAGACGCAACGGGGGATTCCGTGTAGGTGACGCACGCCCCCAATTACGGGAATAAAACATGCGATTTTCTTTGGTTTTGCCGACCCTGGCCTCCACCTTCGCTGCGAGTGCGGTTTGGGCGCAATCGAGTTTGGACAGGCCTTTGGGCGATTTGGAAATTATCGGTAAACCCATTCCTGATGGCATAAACTTCCAACCGGCGGTTACCGAGCTGGCGCGCGACATCTACTGGCTGGACACTTTTGTCCTTGTGATCATCACTGCGATCACGCTTTTTGTGACGGCGCTTCTTGCCTATGCCGCTTACAAATTCGCCGCAACGCGCAACCCGGAACCGGCCAAATTCACCCATAATTCGGTTCTGGAAGTGGCTTGGACCATCGTGCCGATTGTCATTCTTGTCGTCATCGGCGCGTTCTCGGTGCCGGTGTTGTTCAAGCAACAAAAGATCCCAGAGGGCGATATCATCGTTAAAGCGACCGGATACCAATGGTATTGGGGCTACGAATATATTGACGAAGGCTTTGGTTTCGACAGCTTTATGATCGGCGCGGGCGAGAACCGTTTGACGCCAGAAATAAGCGCCGAACTGCAGGAAGCTGGGTACTCCGATGAAGAGTTTCTTCTGGCGACTGACACCGCCATGGTTGTTCCCGTTGGCAAAACGGTTGTGATGCAGATCACCGGCGCGGATGTGATCCATTCCTGGACGATCCCGTCCTTCGGCGTGAAACAAGACGCGGTCCCTGGTCGTTTGGCTGAGCTGTGGTTCACGGCCGAGCAAGAGGGTGTCTATTTCGGGCAGTGTTCCGAGCTTTGCGGCCAAGCCCACGCCTACATGCCCATCACTGTAAAGGTTGTGTCTGAGGAAGCGTATGCGGCCTGGCTTGACCTCGCTAAGGAAGAATATGCTGGCATCGCACCTGCACCGAAGACCGTGCAAGTCGCCTCTAAATAAGGAGTAGGGTGGGCCTGCAGCCCGCCTTTTGATGCCCATGACAGACGCTACCCAGAATATCGGCAGCTTTGAGGACGAGGCGCAGTTTGGCGATTACGTCGCGCTGTTGAAGCCACGTGTGATGTCGCTGGTGGTGTTTACGGCAGCCGTTGGGGTGTTCGTGGCGCCAGTGGCTGTTCATCCTTTCATCGCATTTGTTGCGATCCTGTTCATCGCCTTGGGCGGCGGCGCGTCCGGCGCACTGAACATGTGGTATGACCACGATATCGATGCCGTGATGAAGCGCACATCGCGCAGGCCGGTGCCTTCTGGCAAGGTTACCAAGGGCGAAGCGCTTGCCATCGGGTTGTGGCTATCTGCAATTGCCGTGGTCATGTTGGGCCTCGCGTCCAATTGGGTCGCTGCAGGCATTTTGGCCTTCACCATCTTCTTTTACGCCGTCATCTACACGATTTGGTTGAAACGCTGGACGCCGCAAAACATTGTCATCGGTGGCGCCGCCGGGGCGTTCCCGCCCATGATCGGCTGGGCCGTGGCCACGGGCGGCGTGTCGGTTGAAAGCGTGCTGATGTTTGCCATCATCTTCATGTGGACGCCGCCGCATTTCTGGGCTTTGGCGCTTTTCATGAACGAAGACTACAGCAAGGCCGGTGTGCCCATGCTGACGGTCACTCATGGCCGCCGCGTCACGCGCAAACATATCATTGCCTACACATTGCTGCTGGCACCGTTGGCTGTTGGGGCGGCTTTCACCTCGATCGGCGGGTGGATTTATCTGGTCGCGGCGCTTTATCTGAACGCACGCTTCGTTTGGGGTGCCTATAAGCTGTGGCAGCGCGACGAAGATGTAGCGGAGGCCGACAGCTACAAAGCCGAGAAAAAGTATTTCCGCTTCTCGCTGACTTATCTCTTTGCGTCTTTTGGAGCGCTGCTGTTGCAGGCGCTTTGGGTGCAAGGCCTTGGCATGGGGGCCTGGTAGAATGGCAGCACCTCAGGTCGAGCATGAGCTGCACAAACGCAGGTTCTCGCGCAATGTCGGCGTCGCGCTTACGCTGGTATGTTTCGTATTTATCGTGTTCGGACTGACTTACGTAAAAATAACCAATGGCGGGCTAAACCAAGGTTTTGACCATGTGGTGCGGCCTGAAATGATGCCCGCGCCGGAGGGTAATTGATGTTCAAGGACATGGAGCCCACCAAACGCACGTTGGTTATGCTTGTGGGCATGGTTGCGACCATGCTGTCCTTAGCCTTCGCCTCGGTGCCGCTTTACGACTGGTTTTGCCGGGTGACCGGGTATGGCGGGGCCACTTTGGAGGCCGATGCGGGCTCGGATGTGATCCTCGATCAAACCGTAACGATCCGCTTTGACGCGTCCAAACATGCGGGCTTCCTTTGGGAATTCAAACCGATGCAGCGCGAGATGGAGATCCGCGTGGGTGAGACGGGTCTGGCCTTTTATGAGGCCTACAACCCGACCAGCCAACCTATTGCAGGCTCGTCGAGCTACAATGTTTTCCCGTTCACCGCTGGCGGCTTCTTTGTGAAGATCGACTGCTTCTGCTTCGAAGAGCAGGTGCTGCAGCCCGGCGAGCGGGTGGAGATGCCTGTCACCTTCTATGTCGACCCCGAAATGGTCGATGACCGTGACGGGAAACATATCGAGACGATCACGCTCAGCTACACTTTCTATCAAATTGACCTGCCGGAATCGGATGATGACACGCAGGCGGCACTGGACATTCAAGTCGAGCAGGGCCAAAACTCCGCACAGAACTAAGGCCAACGAGGGACACCCATGGCACACGCAAAGAACCACGACTACCACATCCTGCCGCCATCGATTAACCCGCTTCTGGCCGCGATCGGCGCATTCGTCATGCTTTCGGGCGCCGTGGTCTGGATGCATGATGGCACGCCATTCTTGGGCCTGATGGGGCTCGCGCTGGTGCTCTATGTGATGTTTTCCTGGTGGTCTGATGTGGTTGAGGAAAGCCAAGTCGGCGACCATACGCCTGTCGTGCGCATCGGCCTGCGTTACGGGTTTATCTTCTTCATCATGTCCGAGGTGATGTTCTTTGTTGCCTGGTTCTGGTCTTTCTTCAAACATGCGATGTACCCGATGGGCCCGCTCAGCCCAGGCGTCGACGGCCAATGGCCACCTGCCGGGATCGAAACATTTGACCCCTGGCACCTGCCGTTGATTAACACGTTGATCCTGCTGTGTTCGGGCGCTGCCGCCACATGGGCCCACCACGCGATTGCGCATGAAAACAACCGCCAAGACCTGAAGAATGGCCTGATCCTTGCCGTGGCGCTTGGCCTGATCTTCACGGCGTTCCAAGCTTATGAATATAGCCACGCCGCGTTTGGCTTCTCAGGCAACATCTACGGCGCGAACTTCTTTATGGCGACAGGCTTTCACGGCTTCCATGTTGTCATCGGCACGATCTTCCTATTCGTCTGCCTGCTGCGTGCCTATGCTGGCCACTTCACGCCCGAAAAGCATATTGGTTTTGAGGCTGCCGCTTGGTATTGGCACTTCGTTGATGTGGTTTGGTTGTTCCTGTTTGCCGCTGTCTACATCTGGGGCGGCTAAGCCCTGCCATCTATCGATCTAGCAGGCGCGAGGGCTCACCCCCTCGCGCTTTGCCGTTAGGCCCCCCTTGATGACCAAACGCATGATCATCCCCTTGCTCTTCGGCCTGATAGGCTGCGGCATCCTTTTGTCTCTGGGCATCTGGCAGGTGCAGCGGCTGGCATGGAAAGAAGCCATTCTTGCCGAGATCCAGTCGAAAATAGACGCTAAATTTGATCTGCTCCCGGAGGTGCCGAATGAGGCGGATCACAAATATAAGCCCGTTGTGGCGCCCGGTGGCACTTTTACGGGCGAAGAAATCCACGTTTTGTTTTCTCTCAAACAAATCGGGCCGGGCTACCGGGTCATCGCGAAATTCATCACCGGGGATGGCCGCGCCATTATGGTAGATAGGGGCCACATCCCGACCAATCGCAAGGATGACGCGCGCGGCGCTGAAAACATTGCCGTTGCAGGCAACCTGCATTGGCCGCAGGAGGTCGACAGCTTCACACCTGCGCCCGATACCAAACGCAACATTTGGTTCGCTCGACTTGTGCCTGCAATGGCCGCAGCGCTTGGGACGGAGGAGGTCCTCCTTGTTGCTAAGACTGAAAGCGGCGAAGGCCCTGACTACTTACGCCACGTGCCCGTCACCCCAACCGGCATACCCAATGACCATCTACAATACGCGATCACGTGGTTTCTGCTCTGCGCCGCTTGGGCGGGGATGACAGCCTATCTGCTTTGGCGTATCAGGCAGCGGACTGTGTAAAGGACGCAATGCAATGCGCTACATCTCCACCCGTGGCAACGCCCCCGTTTTGACATTTGAGCAGGCCATGCTGACCGGGCTGGCACGCGACGGGGGGCTCTATCTGCCCGAGACAATTCCAACGCTGTCGGCTGAGGAAATCCGCGCCATGCGCGGCGCCTCCTATGAGGAGATCGCCTTCCGCGTAATGCGCCCCTTCATTGGCGACACGTTCACCGATGCGGAGTTCGAGACGATTATCGCCAAAGCCTATGCGGGCTTCGGTCATGAGGCCCGCGCGCCGATGGTGCAACTGGCCCCGAACCACTACCTGCTGGAGCTGTTCCACGGCCCCACGCTGGCCTTCAAAGACTTCGCGATGCAGCTGATCGGGCAATTGTTCCAAGCCGCGTTGTCACGCTCGGGCGAGCGCGTGACCATCGTCGGCGCGACCTCGGGCGATACGGGTTCCGCGGCGATCGAAGCGTTCAAAGGCCTCGACGCGGTGGACGTGTTCATCATGTACCCTGATGGCCGCGTCTCCGAGGTGCAGCGCCGCCAGATGACCACGTCAACCGCGTCCAATGTCCATGCGCTCGCGGTTGAGGGTGATTTCGACACCTGCCAAGGCGCGCTGAAAGACATGTTCAACGATTTCGACTTCCGCGACGGGGTCCGGTTGGCTGGGGTAAATTCGATCAATTTCGCCCGCGTACTGGCGCAGGTGGTGTACTACTTCACCTCAGCTCTGTCGTTGGGCAGCCCGGATCGCAAGGTCTCTTTCACCGTACCCACAGGCAATTTCGGCGATATTTTCGCGGGCTACATCGCCAAGCAAATGGGCCTGCCGATCGAGAAGCTGGTGATCGCGACCAATCAGAACGACATCCTGCACCGCACGTTGGAAACCGGCTCCTACACGACTGAGGGCGTGACGCCGTCTATCAGCCCGTCGATGGACATTCAGGTTTCGTCCAACTTTGAACGCGCGCTCTTTTATGCCTACGGCCAAGACGGCGCGGCGGTCGCGGACCAAATGGACAGCCTGAAAAACACCGGCGCGTTCAAGATCAGCCAAGGGGCCTTTGAGGCGTTGAAAGACACGTTCGTTTCGGGCCGTGCCTCCGAGGAGGAAACCTCCGCCATGATCACCACAGCGCAGCAAGAGATGGGGGAACTTCTTTGCCCGCATTCCGCTGTCGGCGTCCATGTTGCCCAAGACCATCTGGCTGCGACCCCGATGATCACACTGGCCACGGCGCATCCGGCGAAATTCCCCGCCGCCGTGGAAGCTGCATCCGGCATTCATCCAGCCTTGCCCGCGCGCATGGCGGACCTTTATGAGCGCGACGAGACCATCACCCATGTCAAAGGTGAACTCGCCGCCATCCAAAATATCATTCGCGACGGGAGTTCCGCATGAGCGCACCACAGCTGCACACCCTGCCCAATGGGTTTCGCGTTGTCACCGAACATATGCCGGGGCTCGAAAGCGCCAGCATCGGCATTTGGGTCAATGCGGGCGGGCGGCATGAACGCCTTAGCCAAAACGGTATCGCGCATTTTCTGGAACATATGGCCTTCAAGGGCACCAAGCGGCGCAGCGCCTTGCAGATTGCGGAAGAGATCGAAGACGTGGGTGGCTATATCAACGCCTACACCTCGCGTGAGGTGACGGCCTATTACGCACGCGTTTTGAAAGATGATGTCGCTTTGGGCCTCGACGTGATCGCCGACATTTTGCGCAATCCGGTTTTTGATCAGGGCGAGATCGAGGTGGAGCGCGGCGTGATCTTGCAAGAAATTGGCCAATCGCTCGACACGCCCGACGACGTCGTCTTCGACTGGCTGCAAGAGGCGGCATACCCTGAACAACCCATCGGGCGCACAATACTGGGCCCGTCTGAGCGGGTTTCTTCTTTCACGCGCGAGGATCTTTCTGGATTCGTGGCGGAGCATTATGGGCCGGGGCAGCTGATCTTGTCGGCGGCCGGCGCTGTTGATCACGACGCGATTGTCAAAATGGCCGAAAACCTGTTTGGCGATATGGCCGCGCGGCCCGCGCTGGTGGCGGAGCCTGCCAAATTCACGTCCGGTGAGCGGCGAGAGATCAAGGCGTTGGAGCAGGCGCATTTCACTCTGGCGCTTGAAGCGCCGGGTTACCGCGACGATGCGTTCTACACAGCGCAAATTTTCGCCTCGGCTTTTGGGGGCGGCATGTCGTCCCGACTGTTCCAGGAAGCGCGCGAAAAGCGGGGCTTGTGCTATTCGATTTTTGCGCAAGTCGGAAGCTACTCCGATACCGGCACAATGACAGTGTATGCGGGGACGTCAGGCGACGACATCGCAAGGCTTGCCGATCTGACCGTTGATGAGCTGAAGCGCGCTGGCGGGGACATCTCGGAGGCCGAGGTTGCCCGCGCACGGGCACAGATGAAAGCGGGGCTTTTGATGGGGCTCGAGAGCCCGTCGAACCGGGCCGAACGGCTGGCGCGGCTTATTGGGATTTGGGACCGCATTCCACCGCTGGAGGAAACGGTTGCCAAGATCGACGCGGTAGACGCGCAAGCGGTGCGGGCATTCGCGGGCGATATGGCGGCAAGGGGCGCGGGTGCGATGGCGCTCTATGGCCCGGTCGCGCAAGCGCGGGACGTGGAGACACTTAACCGACGGTTGGCGGCCTAACCCCGATGCTCCGCCCGCGCAAAAAGGTTCGCATTGTCACTGAGCGCATGGTTTTGCGTTTGCCGCAGCATGGTGATTATCGGGCTTGGGCCAATTTGCGATCCGAAAGCGCCGAATTTTTGACGCCTTGGGAGCCGGTATGGGCCTCTGATCACCTCACACGCAAGAGCTTTACCAACCGTGTCTATTGGGCGCAGCGCTCCGTGACGACGGGCAGCGCGGTGCCGGTCTTCATGTTGCGACGCGATGATGAGACGCTTTTGGGCGCGATCACACTCGACAATATCCGGCGCGGCCCCAGCCAGGCGGGGACATTGGGGTACTGGATAGGGCGACGCTACGCCCGCCGGGGATTCATGCGCGAAGCGATACAAGCGCTGGTCCATCACGCATTTACGTCGCTCGATATCAGTCGGGTGGAGGCCGCCTGCCTGCCTGAAAACGCGGCCTCGCGCGGCGTTCTGGAAAAGTCCGGTTTCAAATATGAGGGCGTCGCGCAAAGCTATCTGCAAATCGGCGGGCGCTGGCGAAACCACGTGCTTTACGCCAATTTACGCGCTGACAGGCGCGGGAAAACGGATGCGGGGTAGGGAAGACCGCCCGGCTTTGCGTAAAATGTGAGCAGGCGCACAGCCTTTCGCCTCAAATACAAAATGTGATTTTTGAAATTACGGCGACTCGGCCTAACGTCAGGGTATGCGGTATTTCATTTGTCTTCTTCTATTGCTTCCAACGCTGGCCTTTGGCCAGGAGCGCAAGCCGTCGCATTGCCTCGCCTTTGCGGATTCGATCCCCGGTGCCACCTATATTCACCGCGCGAATTGGCGCGAGGACTTGGCCCCTGACACGGTGCGCATCACCTATATCGACCACGCTATGTTTCTTATCCAATCGGAAGGGGGTCTGAACTCGGTCACCGACTATGTTGGTCACACGCCGGGCGTCGATTTGATACCCGACGTGGTCACTATGAACCACGCCCATAGCAGCCATTGGACCTCGGTGCCGGATCCGGCCATTCCACATGTGCTGGAAGGGTGGGAGCACGGTGGCAAGGCCGATCACCATCTCGATCTGGGCGAGATGCTGGTGCGCAATGTGCCCACGGATATCCGCTCCGGCGGCGGGGTGGAAAAGGACGGCAACTCGATCTTCATTTTTGAGCTGGCAGGGCTTTGCGTCGGGCATTTGGGCCATCTGCATCACGAACCAGACGCTGAACAATATGCAGCGATCGGGCGGCTTGACGTCGTGATGGCGGCGGTTGACGGGGGGCTGTCGCTGGACACTGCCACGATGACGCGCGTGTTGAAACGGCTGAAGTCTTCGGTTGTGATCCCGATGCATTGGTGGGGGCGCTATTCGCTGGATAATTTCCTGGCGGGCATGAGCGATGAGTTTGATGTCGTCGAACCCGATAGCAGCTCGATTGAGCTTTCGATGCGCAGTTTACCGGGGCGGCCGACAATCATGGTGCTGAAACCAGCTTACTACACGCCCAACTACGAAGAATAGGTCGCAGCTTCGCGCATTGCATCCACACGCGAACCTGCTCTAACTACGCCTATGCTGAACCCTGTTTCCGACGCCCTGCGCGCAGAGCTTCGCGCATCCTTGCCCGCGGCCTGTTTCAAAGACCTGAGCCCTGCCTATCTTGAGGAGCCACGCGGCCGCTATAAGGGAGCGGACGCTCTTTTGCTAACGCCGGGAACCGCGCTTGAGGTTTCGACCATCGTGAAAGCCTGCAGTGCCGCGCGTGTCGGCATCGTGCCCTACGGCGGTGGCACAGGTTTGGTTGGCGGTCAGATCAGCGAAGGCGGTGTGGCGCCTGTCATCCTGTCACTGGAGCGTATGACCGCGATACGTGCGGTAGACCCGATTGAAAATGTTCTGGTCTGTGAGGCCGGCGCGATCCTGCAGAACGTGCAGGAGGCCGCAGACGAGGTTGAGCGGTTGTTCCCATTGGCGCTTGCCAGCCAAGGCTCTGCCCGGATTGGCGGCAATTTGGCCACGAATGCCGGCGGCGTGAATGTGCTGCGCTACGGCAATGCGCGTGACCTTTGTCTGGGGTTGGAGGTGGTGCTGCCATCAGGCGAAATTTGGAACGGGCTGACGCCTTTACGCAAGAACAACACCGGCTACGATCTACGTCATTTGCTGATCGGGGCGGAGGGCACGTTGGGGATTATCACGGCCGCCAGCTTAAAGCTGTTTCCAAAGCCTGCGGCACAAGGCGCCGCCTTGATGGTGGTTTCCGATCCGACGGCTGCGCTTGGTTTACTGGCCTTGGCGGGGGAACGGTTGGGCGGACAGGTCTCGGCTTTTGAGTTGATTGGCCGGATGGGGCTCGACTTTCTGGCGGAGGTCGGCCCGGAGGTCGCGGTGCCCTTCGACACACCGCCGGAATGGATGGTTCTGGTTGACCTCGGAGCTTTTGGGCAGAGCGACCCTGCAAAGGGTCTGGAAGAGCTCTTTGCCGAAGGATTTGAGCGCGGGCTGGTAAGCGATGGCGTGATTGCGCAGTCACTGGCGCAGAGGGACGCGTTTTGGGCGGTCCGCGAAAGCATCCCGGAAGCCAACCGTCGGGTCGGTTCGGTGTCGAGCCATGACATCGCGGTTCCGATATCGCGAATCCCGGAATTTATCTCACGAGCGGGGCAATCCCTTTCGGAGCTCGGCGCGTTTCGGATCAATTGTTTTGGCCATGTCGGCGACGGAAATCTGCATTACAACGTCTTTCCAGAACCCGGGCGTAGTCGCGCGGACTATGAGGCTGAGCGCCCAAAGGTGAAGACGCTGGTTCATGATTTGACCCATGCTCTGGGCGGTTCCGTTTCTGCGGAACACGGGATCGGGCGACTAAAGATCGGCGATCTCGAGCGCTATGGAGACCCGGCCAAACTAGCGGCAATGCGTGCAATCAAAGACGGGCTTGATCCACGCGGGATCATGAACCCGGGCGCTGTGCTTCGCATGGCCTAACCTGTCAGGCAGATTTCATTTCCCTGATCGCCGCGATCACATTCGTGCCGAACGGTGTGACGCGCGCGGTGCCGGCTTCGTGATCCTTTTCGATCAGTCGCAGCGAATTCAAGTTTTCCATCCCGTCAACTGCAAAAGGCATTTGGTTTGAAGATAGCCCCAGCAAGAGCGTGCGTTCCTCTACGGTTAGATTTTCCGCCAATATCCGCGCTATTCGCATGACGCACTCCCGCTTCCCAATTCCTTCGGCGCAGTACTCGTTCAAAGCTCCCTAACTAAAACGGTGAAAATTTCTAAAAAATCCCATAATTTTGCCAGAACGCCTAGGAGGCAAATCTGGCAAAATTTAGTCGCCTTCAAATTCGCAGAGAACGCGAACATCCATGCCAAGCGCCTCAAGTTTTTCGCGCCCGCCCAAATCTGGCAAATCGATGATGAAGGAGGTGCCGATTACCTCGGCGCCGAGTTTTTCGATCAGCTTGATACCTGCTTCTGCCGTGCCGCCCGTGGCAAGCAGATCATCGACCAAAAGCACCTTTTCGCCGGGCTGCAGGCTGTCATCATGCAGCTCCATCGTCGCCTCGCCATATTCGAGCGTGTAGCTTTGCTGGATGGTTTTACCAGGCAGCTTGCCCTGTTTACGAATGGGGACGAACCCCACCGACAGCTGATGGGCAATCGCGCCGCCCAGTATAAAACCACGCGCCTCCAGCCCCGCAACCGTGTCGATACGTTGCCCGACATAGGGGGCCAACATCTGGTCAATCGCCATACGAAACCCGCGCGGGTCCAAAAACAACGTGGTGACGTCGCGAAACATGATCCCCTCATGCGGAAAGTCGGGGATCGTGCGGATATAGTCTTTGACCTGGGCGGAATGAGACATGAAATGACCTTTTGATTAATTCTCTGAGGGATAATGACGACGCAAAACCATCTTGTCCTGACGCTGCAAAGCGGTGAGGAAATTGCTGTTTTCGGCGAAAATAGAGCGGGTGTCGTACCAAGGATTGTCGATATCAGTCAGCAGGCCCAGAGATTGGGTGACCTCCTCCAGCATGATAGAGTTGAGATCGTCCAAGGCGACATCCTTCGAGATCAAGATTACGCCGCGCGACAGGTTGCGCCGGCTGTCCCACCAGATATGGACATAACCTTGGCCCATCTGGATACCGTTCATATTCGACAACGCCGCGCCCTTGATGCGCTCCCCTTCGTTCTGATCCCAAAGATGAACGGTTATGTGAGGGTCTTGCTGCGCCTCAACGAGGCGCATGTTGATTGCGGCGCCTGTCTCGTTGATTTGGGTGAGGGCGGCAACTAGCGCGTCTTGGGCGGGCCCGCGTTTGTCTTCGGGGAAGTCCGATTTGATCTCGGTGATGCCTATAGTGAGGTCTTGCGCATCGCGTGGGGCCCACCTGACCAATGGCTCCACGCAACTCCCGCCCGGCTTCGCGGCACAGGCGACCAGCATGTAAAAGCTGTCATCATCGAGCCGTCCTTCGCTGGTGATGAAGTCAGCAGCGGGTAGAGCGAGCATCGCTAGCGCCACGACTGCGCTGGTACGCAGAGCCCTCCGAAGAGCAGCCCCCAAGGCGGAAATTTGGAAATTGGCCAAATTTATGCTAAGCTCCGCGGCATTAAACTAATCAATTTAAGTATAGTCCATTTTTCGGAGCGTGTTATGCGTATTCTTATAATTTTATTTGCTTTTTTAACGGTGCCGGCTGCGGCCCAAGACACCAACTGCCCTGACACCCATTACAAATGCGCCACCGGCGTATGTTGTCCAAAGAATTAGGGGCGCAACATGATCAAACGTATCTTAACCGTGGCGGCGCTGATCGTCGGCGGGCTTCTTAGCTATGTATACCTTTTTGCGATCAGCCCCAAAGACGTTGTTGCCTATCATGAGCTTGAAATGCCTGTGAATTCCGAGGTGTTTCGCGCAGGCGATCTTGTCGCGATTTCGGCCGATGGGCAAAACATCCAAGGGCGTATTTGCTCGATGGATGTGACGCAGGACGACATTGATTCCATTCCTTTGTCGAAAGAGTATTCAAACGCTCTGCGTGACAACATGCCTGATTTCACCGCGCTGGTCGGCTGGGGCAAAGGCCTGATGGGTCTGCCGCCAGAGGAAGCGCCCGAGCTGGCGGTTGCGGACCGTGTACCCTTTGTGGGCCATGTCTCCGCCGTGCGCGATGCGGGTGTAAACCCGATGATGAGCGATCAATGCGCCTGCGAGGTGGCGCGCGCCCTCATTCGCCGCGACAATGTTTGCACCGTGCGCCGTTCCTTGGTGGAGTCGGTGCTTGTCGATGAGCGCTTCGCTGAGACCGATAATCAGCGACGGGAACGGACGGTCGGCGTTACCTTCCGCTCTGGCTCCATCGTGATCCCCAATCTCGAGCTTTTGACCTGCGAAGGACCGGCGCTGAACCTCGAAGCGCGCGCACCTGCGCAACCCTTTGATTGCAGCACGGTCGGGGGGCATCAGCCCGATGTCTTCCTGCGCGCTAAGCTTGGCGTGATCCGAGAAAGCGAGTTCGAAGACGCTGCGACGATTCAGTAGCAACCTAAAGCACCCGCCCTGCAACTGCGTCGAGCTTGGCCACCAGCGCCGGGTCGCGGGCAGGTGGCTGGGTGATGATGGCAAATTCGAGCGCGCGGTCGCAGCCATGCGGGCAGGGCGCGCGCTCGGGACCCAAAAGACCCGGAAGGCGCGCGACCATACCTTTGGCCTTGGCCGAATTGCCCATCAGCGTCTCGATGATTTTGGTGACATCAACTTCACCATGGTCCGGGTGCCAGCTGTCATAGTCGGTGATCATGGCGACTGAGGCGTAGCAGAGCTCAGCCTCCCGCGCGAGCTTGGCTTCGGGCATATTGGTCATGCCAATGACGTCGCAGCCCCAGCTGCTGCGGTACATTTTGCTTTCCGCTAGGGTCGAGAATTGTGGACCTTCCATTGCGAGGTAGGTCCCGCCGTCATGTACCGTAATCCCCTCGGCCTTGGCGGCATCCAGACAGGCCGCGCCAAGTCGTGGGCAGGTCGGATGCGCCACTGACACATGCGCGACGCAACCAGTGCCGAAGAAAGATTTTTCGCGCGCGAAGGTACGGTCAATGAATTGATCTACAATGACAAAATCGCCGGGCGCCATGTCTTCGCGGAACGAGCCGCAGGCCGAAACGGAGATCACGTCCGTCACCCCGAGCCGCTTCAGCGCATCAATATTGGCACGATATGGAACCGTCGAAGGGCTGAGCGTGTGGCCGCGCGCATGACGCGGCAGAAAAGCCATCTCGACGCCGTCCAGCGTGCCCGTGAGTATCTCGTCAGAAGGTGCGCCCCAAGGCGTATCTACAGCCTGCCATTTTGCCCCTTCGAGCCCGTCAATGTCATAGACACCTGATCCGCCGATCACGGCGATTTTGGTTGTGCTCATGGGGGTGGTCCTTTCGGCGGTTCAATGTGTTTGAACGAGATAGTGGCGCAAGATTTACCAAAATGAAACGGCCCGTGCGTAGGGTCGCGGGCTTGAAATCACATTTCGGGGGTGCATCTTCTTGCACACCCCGGTAAGGGCGTCCCAAAGCGATGAATTCTCCAGAAAATGAGGCCAGCGTGACCCGCAGCTTTCTCAAAGCCCTGTCCGAAAATCCCGTCCTGAGCCGGTTGGAGCTTGTGCCCGACGCGCCCTACAGCATGAACCGCTGGCGCATCGAAATCTTGTCTGGCCTGACCGTGGCCTTGGCATTGGTGCCTGAGGCCGTGGCCTTCGCCTTTGTCGCGGGTGTGCACCCATTGGTGGGTCTTTATGCGGCCTTCATAGTGGGCTTGATCACCGCACTGATCGGCGGCCGACCCGGCATGATTTCGGGCGCGACGGGCGCCTTGGCCGTGGTGATGGTCGCCTTGGTCGCGCAGCACGGGGTCGAATACCTCTTTGCGACCGTCATTTTGATGGGGTTGATCCAGATCGGGGTTGGTTTCATGCAATGGGGAAAGTTTATTCGTCTCGTGCCTTACCCGGTGATGCTGGGATTTGTGAACGGGCTGGCGATCGTTATTTTTCTGGCGCAATTGGGCCAATTCCAGGTGCCGGGCTCTGCGGAACATGGCAGTGGCGGGCATGGCATGGCCAGTGGGGAGTGGCTGTCGGGACCGCCTTTGGCAATCATGCTGGCGTTGACCGTTTTGACCATGGGCATCATTTGGGTGACTCCTAAATTGACGAAAGTGGTTCCTGCGCCTTTGGCCGGCATCGGCATTGTCGCATTGCTGGTGATTGGCTTTGGCATTGAGGTGCCCCGCGTTGGCGATCTGGCACAAATTGCGGGCGGTTTGCCTGCGTTCCACGTTCCCTTCAGCTTCGCAGGCAATGCTTCAGTCGCGCAAGGGATTTACGGCGATTTGCTTGCCCCGTTCACGTTGGAGACGCTTTGGATCATCTTGCCCTATGCTGTGATCCTTGCCGCAATCGGCTTGATTGAGAGCCTGCTGACGCTCAACCTTGTCGGTGCGATTACCGGCAAACGCGGCGGGGCCAGCCAAGAATGCGTGGCGCAAGGCGTGGCCAATACGGTTACCGGATTTTTCGGCGGTATGGGTGGCTGCGCGATGATCGGGCAGTCGATGATCAACGTTAATTCCGGTGGACGCACGCGCATCGCGGGCACCGCGGCGGCGCTGTTTCTATTGGCCTTCATTCTGGTCGGCGCGCCGCTGATCGAGCAAATCCCGCTGGCCGCTTTGGTGGGCGTGATGTTCATGGTGGTGATCGGCACTTTTGCTTGGAACAGCTTCAACATCATCCGCAAGGCACCCAAGACCGATGCGTTTGTGATCATCCTCGTGACCATCGTGACAGTGATGTATGATCTGGCGACGGCTGTGGTTGTTGGCGTCATCGTCTCCGCGCTGGCCTATGCGTGGCAAAATGCGACGCGCATCCACGCCAAAACCTATGATACGCCCGAAGGCGCCAAGGTTTACCAGGTGCAAGGCCCGCTGTTTTTCGGCTCAATCGAAGGGTTTACCGAGATTTTCACCCCAGCTGAGGACCCGTCGCTTGTGGTGATTGATTTTGCCGAAAGCCGGGTCGCCGACCAATCGGCACTGCAAGCGATTGAGGCGATCGCGGCCACTTATCAGGACCTCGGAAAAAAGGTACAGCTTCGCCATCTCAGCCGCGATTGTCATGAGTTGTTGACCAATGCAGGCCAGCTTATGGTCGATAGCGACGATGATCCTGACTACGCTATTGCGGTCGATTACTCGGTCAAGACCGGGGCAGCCTCAGGGGCGCATTAGCGTCGCCTATTCGCCGGGACGCTTCAGGCTGAACACAGTGTCGACCTTCGCATAGTCGCGGTAGCCGAGCCGCGCCAATGGCTGGAATGTGGTCACATCGAACTTACCGTCCCGCAGGCAATCATCGCGCATATGCACGCCGGTGACTTCGCCGAAAACGGCGATATTGGCGTCCCCCGGCAGGTCCACGATCTGGGTCAACTTGCATTCCAAGTTGGCGGGGGCATTGGCCACCCGCGAACAGGAAATCGTGTCGCATGCCGCCCGGGTGATCCCGGCGCGTTCAAACTCATCAACCTCGCGGCCATAGGCGCCGGAGCTAACATTCATGATATCGCGCGCCGCATATTCGACGATGTTGACGCAAAACACGCCGGTCTCGATGATGTTGGCGACGCTGTCTTTTCCTTTTTCACGGTCCTCCTTCGATGAGGTCGAGGAAAACATCACCTGCGGCGGCACATAGGCCACGGCGTTGAAGAAGGAATAGGGCGCCAGATTTTCAGAACCGTCCGTACCACGTGTCGAAATCCAGCCAATTGGGCGCGGTGTCACAATCGCGTTGAAGGGGTTATGCGGCAGGCCGTGGCCATTCTCGGGGCGGTAGAACATGTCTGGTGCCTTTGCTGAGCGGTTTGCCCAAGTCGTAGCGCCATGCTAGGCCAGCGAAAAGGGCAATTTAGGGCGCGGGCGGGCGGCGTGGAGCTGATCCAAGAACACGAAGATGATTGGTGGGAGGTCGAGGCTCTTTATGACCTGTGCTTTGCGCCGGGGCGCGAAGCGTTGTCCTCTTACCGTTTGCGTGACGACGTCGATCCGGTGGCAGATCTGTGCCTTGTTGCGCGCGACGATGACGGCATTTTGGGTGGCGTAATCCGTTATTGGCCCGTGCGCGTATCCGACCAGCCGGTCCTTTTGCTTGGCCCCATAGCGGTGCACCCGACCCGGCAGGGCGAGGGGTTGGGCGCGTTCCTGATGGGTGCGAGCCTCGAAAAAGCGCGAGCGCTCGGCTGGGCGCGGGTGCTTTTGGTTGGCGACGCGCCTTACTACGCGCGCTTCGGGTTTGCTAAGCTTGATGGTGTCGAAATGCCCCCGCCGACCAACCCGGAGCGGGTGCTAGGGCTTTCGCTCGCTAAAGGGGGGTGGTCGGGTCTAACCGGCAAGGTGAGCAAACACGCGCATTGACATTTTTCAGATCATCGCCACCTCAATTAGGGAGAGAGGACGCTATGACCCAGACCGTTTTGCCACCTGTAATCCCTGCCAACCCTAGCAAAGAGGTTCAGCTCAATGCTTTGGCGGAGCGTTACCGATCCGCCAGCGGCATTGGGATGCAGGTCGTCAACATGCTCGGCGCGCAGGCCGAAGGGCTGTTGGACAAACTCCCTGCTCCCGCGCGCAAAGGGCTTGATGCTGCCACGCTGCAGGCGCTTGAGCTTAGTTTCTCGGCAGCAGAAGCTTCCCGCGCGCGCCTGCCCGATACTGGGCACTGGCTGACGCGCGCAGTGACCGCAGCCACTGGCGCCGCGGGCGGGTTTGGGGGCGTGACCACATCGCTGGCGGAAGTCCCCGTAACGACAACTGTCATGCTGCGCGCCATTCAAGCGATCGCGGCGGAATACGGGTTTGATCCTGCTGATCCTGACACAAGGGCCGATTGCTTGCGTGTTTTCGCGGCCGCCGGACCGATGGAGGAGGATGACGGCACCGATCTGAGCTTTCTCACCCTGCGCGCCAGCGTCACCGGGGCCACGCTGCAAGGGCTGATCAACACAATCGCCCCGCGTCTTGCCGCAACATTGGGCCGAAAGCTTGCCGCCCAAATGGTGCCCGTTTTGGGCGCTGTTTCGGGCGCGGCAATCAACTACGCGTTTACCAGCTATTACCAAGACATTGCGCATGTGCAGTTCGGCCTTCGCAAACTTGCGGAAGAAACGGGCCATGACCGGTCAGCGCTGATTGCTGAGTTTGTGGAGATTGTGCGGTCTCGAAAGTAATCCCTTTGGATTGATCTGAGGAGATTTGGATCGCGCATGATAGGTTCTTGCGCGCCGCACCCGACCGATCCCTTTCATCAGACTAATCGCGAAAACGCCGCAGCTTCGCAAAATTGCGCGGCTGCGGCCTATTCCTGTACCGACTTTAAATGTGCCATCACCGCCGGGCGCACGGATTGGCTGCCGCTGGCGCGGGCTTCATCGATCACGGCGCGCAGCGCCTCGATATTGGTGCGACGGATAATGCTTTTCACCGGACCAATCGAAGCCGGGCGCATCGATAACGTGTCCATCCCCATCGCAGCGAAACATAGCGCTTCGATCGGACGGCCTGCATCTTCGCCGCAAAAGCTGAGTGCGGTCCCTGCGTCTTTGCACCGGTTCACGACCTGCTCAAGGAAGGTCAGGAAGCTCACATTCAGCGTGTCGTAGCGTTTGCGGACACGTTCGTTTTCGCGGTCGGCCGCGAAAAAAAACTGTTTAAGGTCGTTGCCGCCGATGGAGATGAAGTCGGCCATTTCAAAGAACTGGCGCGGGGCGAAACCCAAGGACGGGGTTTCCAGCATTGCGCCGATTTTTAGGTCCTCCGGCAAGGGATGGGCCAGTTTTTTCTCGCGATTAATTTCATCATGCAGCATCTGACGGGCGGCGCGAAACTCATCAAACTGGGCAATAAAGGGGAACATCACCGAGAGCGGGCGGCCATTTGCGGCGCGGATGAGCGCCTGCAATTGCATCCGCATGACGCCCGGCTTGTCGAGCCCGACCCGGATTGCCCGCCAGCCCAAAGCCGGGTTCGGCTCATCTTGGGGCTTCATATAGGGCAGGACCTTGTCTGAGCCGATATCTAGCGTGCGGAAAACGACGCGCTTGCCTTTGGCTGCGTCCATGACAGAGCCGTAGATCGCCGCAAGCTCGGACCGGCGCGGCACCCGCGAGCGGGTAAGAAATTGCAATTCCGTTCGAAACAACCCCACACCATCGGCGCCCGAGCTTTCCAGCGATGGTAGATCTGCCATTAAGCCTGCATTCATGTGCAGGCTGACGGTGTGACCGCAGGGCGAGGTCGCCTCCTTGTTGCGGATCGAAGCGTAGCGTTCTTGGGCCTTGGTCTGCATCGCGATCTTGTCGCGAAACGCTGCTGCGACCCTGTCCTCAGGGCGCAAATGCACGACGCCTTGGTCACCATCGACCAAAATGGGGTCGCCGTTCAGCGCCTCGGTCAAAATCTTCTTGGCATTAATCACCAGCGGGATCGCCCATGCCCGCGCAACAATCGCGGCATGGCTTCCGACGGAGCCTTCCTCAAGCACGATGCCCTTAAGCCGCTTGCCATAATCAAGCAGCTCGCCGGGACCGATGTTGCGCGCAATCAAAATGGGTCGGTCGGGCATCTCGGCCCCGGTATCCTTGCCCTGGCCGGTTAGAAGCCGCAGCAGCCGGTTTGAGAGATCGTCAAGATCGTGCAGCCGCTCACGCAGATAGGCATCGGGGACGCGTTCCATGCGCGCGCGGGTGGCCGATTGCTCTTTCTCGACCGCGGCCTCGGCCGACAACCCAAGCGCGATATCTTCTTCCATGCGCCGCACCCATGAACGCGAATTGGCGAACATGCGGTAGGCTTCGAGCACTTTGACCTGTTCTTTGTCCGCGCCACGCCCGACCTTTGAGAGCATATCATCGACGGATGATCGCAAGGAGCTGATCGCCTCCTCTAACCTGCGCAATTCTTCATGCGGGTCGTCGGAAATAGGGTTGGTAACCACCACGCGGGGCTCATGGAGGTAAACTTGACCTTCGGCGGCACCTTCTTGACCCGTTCCGCCGCGAAAGAGTGCGGCGTGGGTATGCCGGGCGCTCATGGCGCCTTCACCTTCGCCTACGAAAGCACCCAGTTCCGTCATTTCGGCCAACACCATGGCCACGACTTCTAGCGCGTAGACCTCATCCTCAGAATAGCTGCGCGCATCTTTGGATTGCACGACAAGGACGCCCAAAGATTCGCCCAGTCGTTGCACAGGTACGCCGAGGAAGGAGGAATAAATCTCTTCCCCCGTTTCGGGCATGAAGCGGAAGCCTTTCGCAGACGGCGCGTCTGGGGTGTTAACGGCAGACTTGGTGCGCGCGACGCGGCCGACCAAACCCTCGCCAATGCGCATCCGCGTTTGGTGGACCGCGTCGGGGTTCAGGCCTTCGGTTGCGCAAAGCTCCAAGGTGTCTGCGTCACGAAACAGGTAGATAGAGCACACATCCGTTTGCATCGAATCCGCAATCAAATGCGTGATCCGGTCGAGCCGTTCCTGCCCCGCGCTGTCTTCCGCCAGCGTTTCGCGCAGGCGGCCCAGCAGCTTGCGGCTTTCACTTTCTGTGCGTTCGGCCAAGGCCGATCCCCCTCATAAGGCTCGTCGTCACGATCATATGGGAGAAAACTTGTGAAGGGGAGTGGGCAATGCGGTTATTCTGGCTGTCCGTCAGGCGATTGCCCGCAAAAACAACCCTGTCGCAATCACGGCGATCAACAACCCGGCGAGAATTTCAATTGCGGGGATGACCCATGCCAACACCGCGCTCCCCTGAAGGCCACTCATCAGCCCGCCGCGCATCCCGACCGAGGCCAGCGCCACGCCAATCGTCACGGTCGCCGTACCGAGCGCCATCGCGAAAGCGCCCGCGACACCTGCGCCAAACACCCCCATTTGTGAGGTGATGATGAGCAGAAAAAGCGCGCCTGTACACGGGCGGATGGCGATGCCGCCGATCAGGATCAGCGCTTCGCGCAGAGAACGAGCGCCTTCGACTTCATCCAAATCGGGGCCGTGTTTGTGCCCACAGGTATGGCAAGTCGCGTTAGCGTCATGGTGATGGGTGTGGGCATGAGAATGTGCAAGTGGCGGGTCGCGTTGCCATGATTTGCGCACCCCCCGCCATATGAGCCAGCCGCCAATCAGCCCTATCGCGCCGTAGCTGGCAGGGGCCATAATGTCTTCGGTCACGCCGATCATTTGATCGCGCGCGAGCCCAAATAAGGTGACGCCTACGAACACCAGCGCGACGGCAGTGACAGCTTGTCCCAAGCTTGCCAACAGCGAAATCACGGACAAACGCAGCCAGGGCACTTGGCGGCCAAGGCCATAGCCCCCGATCAGTACCTTGCCATGTCCAGGGCCGATTGCATGGAAGAAACCGTAGGCAAAACAGATAGATAGGAGCGCCGTGACGGCGCCGGGTTCACCTGTTCGAAGGGCGCGCAGGCCAAGCGCCATATCATTTTGAAAACCGCGTTGCTCGCCAGCCGCCCAAGCTGCGAGCGCGTCAAAGCCGCCGCTGACCCAAAGCCACGTGAGCAGCGCCGCCGCAAACAGACTTGGAACAATCAAGACGCGGGACATGCGATCCTGAGCTCGGTTGCGAAGGCCTCGCCAATAGGCGGCAGGCCCGCGTCTTCCGGCGTGGTCTCATCATCAAGCGTCAACAGCAAGTCTTGGAAACGGCGCATCATCGCTTCGATATTGGGCTCGACCTTCATCAGGTTGCAGCCCGGAGCGCTTATCAGGTTGACCGGCAGGTTAACCTCATAGGCCGTATAAAACGTCTCATCATAAGGGCGGAGTGTGAGCGTGTCTCCGGCAACCAAAGGTGTGCCGGAAACCTTCCTGATATGGGTCGTCACGATCTGGCCTGCGACCATTCTGGCGGTCGGCTCCAGCGGGCCGGACAATTCAAGCGCCTCGCCATCCAAAGTCGCTACAAGATCGCCGTTAAAGCCGGGGACCCATTGCGCGTCAAAGCCTGTGAGCGTGGCTTCTTCGGCAGGGGTCAAAACCCCGTCGTAATCGGAATCTAGCCCAAATTCTTCGGTCTTGAGCAATGAATAAAACGCGTCATAAGCCCAGGTCACTTTGATATGCGTCAACCGCCCGTCATCGTCGAAGATCACATCCACACCGGTATTGATAAAGATATGCGGGTGCGCGAGAGCCGGAAGCGGGGCCGTCAAGGCTGCAGAGATGAGAAGCGAACGTATCATGCCCCGAACTTATGGCGCATCGTCGCCCGCTTCAATCACTCCTGTGACCCTTTGCGATCACGAGCGCGACAAGCCGCCCACGCATGATCGTAAAACGAGCTGCGTGCTTGGTCCACCTCACAACATCTGCGTTGAGGGTTTACGCCGCTCTTGCACAAAAGGTTGCACGCCCTATTGGGTCAGGCAGGTGCATTTTTATGTTCTAGAATCCTCGTAGCGCAGAAAACCTTAAAGGTCGAAGTGGCCGAAAATACATCTATTGGTATGGCTTTTTCGAAAGCGTCACTTTCGGACCCTCAGGAACCGCCCAATACCCTCGTCATTTTTGACAATGCTCTTTGCGAAACGGCATAGTTGCGCGGGCTTGCTTCTGCTAACGCCTTGAGAGGCGAGCACGTAATCGCCGAGCTTCAACAAGTTGTCGGTATTTCCATAATACAGAATACGTAAAACTTTATTGCGACGCAGCCCTTTCTCCTGTTTGGCGATCGTTGCTGCGTCTTGAACTCCGTAGGTCGTGAAGTTTTTACAAACAGAAACTATGTGCCCCGAAGCCACGTAGTCGCCAATGAACACGTCATATTTGTCTTGCGCTAAAGCGGAGGAGGGCGCAGTTAGAAGTGCTGCAATTACAAACAAATAGTGCATACTAAATTCTACTCCTTGATCGCTTAAAAAAGCCTCTGGGACAGACAGCCTTTGCGAAAACAGGCGGCGGTACAAGCATTTCTCGCTCAAAAAATATCTATTGCGAGAATGGGCCCGTTCGTTGATGCGGGCCCATTCGCTCTTTTAGATTAGCTAAGCTGCTTTGGCGGGGGCGAAGCGGCTGTAGAACTCTTCTGAGTTCTCCGCCATCTCTTCCAACAGCTTCGGTGCTTGGAAGCGCGACCCGTGTTTGACGGCCAGCGCGTTGGTGGTCTCGACCGCCCAAGGGGTGCCGACCATGTCGAGCCAGCTGAGCGGCCCGCCCGACCAAGGCGCGAAGCCCCAGCCCAGAATTGCGCCCACGTCGCCTTCGCGGATATCCATCAAAACGCCTTCCTCCAGCGCGCCAACGGCTTCCAAAACCTGCGCGAAGAGCAGACGGTTCTGCACCTCTGCCAGATCGGGCTGTTCGTCAGCGACGGGGTATTTGGCGGCGAGGCCCTCCCACAGAAGCTGGCGCTTGCCTTTGTCGTCGTAACTGTAGAACCCGGCCTTGGATTTGCGCCCCAAGCGGCCCTCGCCCTCCATCCAGAACAGGATTTCGTCAACCGCGTCGTCATATGCGTCGCCCAAGGCGGCCTTGGTGGCCTTGGCGATTTTGACGCCCAAATCGACGGAGGTTTCATCGACCAGCTGCAGCGGGCCCAGCGGCATGCCGACCAGCTTGGCGGCGTTCTCGATCAGCGCCGGTTCAACCCCTTCGGTGACCATACGGATACCTTCGTTGATATAGGGGATGATGCAGCGGTTGGCGTAGAAGAACCGCTCGTCATTGACCACGATCGGGGTCTTCTTGATTTGGCGTACAAAGTCGAGCGCTTTGGCCACGGCCCGGTCACCGGTTTTGGCGCCTTTGATGATTTCCACCAGCAACATCTTGTCCACGGGGGAGAAGAAGTGGATGCCGATGAAATGCTCCTCGTTGTTCGACGCCTTGGCCAATTCCGTGATCGGCAGGGTCGAGGTGTTGGTGGCGAAGATGCAATCGGGGCCGGTGAAGGCTTGCACTTTGGCCGTGACCTCGGCCTTGACGCCTACGTCCTCGAACACCGCCTCAACAATCAGATCGCAGCCTTCGAGAGCCGCGTAGTCGGTGGTCGCGTTGATTAGGCCAAGCACGGCCTCTTTCTTTTCCTCGGTCGCTTTTTTGCGGGCGATGCCCTTGTCCATATAGCTGGCGGTGTAGGATTTGCCTTTGTCGGCGGCCTCCTGCTTGCTGTCGATCAGCACGACTTTGATGCCTGCGAGCGCGGAGACCAGCGCGATGCCTGCACCCATCATGCCCGCGCCGATGACGCCAACTTTTTGGACCTTTTCATCGGCCACATCGGGACGGACTGCGCCTTTTTCCAAAGCCTCTTTGTTGATGAAAAGCGACCGGATCATGTTGCCGGAGGAAGGGTTCATCAACACATTGGTGAACCAGCGCGCCTCAATGCGGATCGCAGTGTCAAACGGCACCATTGCGCCTTCATAGGCGGCGGATAGCAGGGCCTTGGCCGCTGGGTAGACGCCTTGGGTCTTGCCGTTGATCATGGCGGACGCGCCGACATAGGTCATGAAGCCTTCGGCCGAATAAGGCTTGCCGCCGGGCATTTTATAGCCCTTCTCGTCCCAGGCTTTGACGATTTTGGGCTCAGACAGAACCCAGGCTTTGGCGGCAGACAGCAGCTCATCGGCTGGGACGACCTCATCGACGAGGCCTGCCATTTTGGCCTTTTTGGGATCGCTCAGCTTGCCCTCCAGCAAGAAAGGCGAGGCCGCCATCGCGCCCATTTTGCGCACCAGTCGCGTCGTGCCGCCCATGCCGGGGAAGATACCGACCATGATTTCGGGCAGGCCGATCTTGGCCTTGGGGTTGTCGGCCACAAAGATGCGGTGGCAGGCCAGCGGAATTTCGAACCCGATGCCGAGCCCGGTGCCCGGCATGGCGCAGGCAATCGGCTTGCCGCCCTTGTTCTTGTCATCCATCCCGCCGCGCTCGATCTTGCGCAAGACCCCGTGCGAGGCCATTAGCCCATCCATCAAGCCTTGGGCCGGATTGTCGCCCGCATCGTTTTTCATCTGCGCAATCACGTTGAGGTCCATGCCGCCGGCAAATGTGCCTTCCTTGCCGGACGTGATGATCACGCCTTTGACAGCGTCATCGGCAAGCGCTTGGTCAACCAAGGCGTCGAGGTCGTAAAACCCCTGCCGGTTCAGCACGTTCATGGATTTGCCGACAGTGTCCCAGACGATGGTCGCGACGCCATCTGCGTCGGTGCTCATGGTGAAATCGGTCATTTTCGAAGTGTCCTTTCTTGGATCTCGCGCAGCGAAACAAGGGCGTCGCCCGGCTTTGGCTGTGAATAGGGGAATTCTGTGTTGGAGAGTGAGTTGGTGACCGAGACCATCCGCCAAGACGTGCCGCTTCGATTTAGGATGTAGCGGCCCGCGACGGGGCCCAAGCGAACCTCACCATTGGTTTCAAAAGTTGTGCTGTGATATCCGCAAAGCTGGGTCGCGCTGATGAACTCGGCATGGGTTGCTTTGCGGTTAATTTTATCGGTTCCGAGCTTTTCGATCTGCTGTGTTACCATTTCCAGGAATGGTCGAATGTGATCGGGCGTTTCAATTACTTCGTCCACCTGCTCGATATGGACGTAATGCGGGAACTCGCATTTTTCGCACCAGGCTTCGAAATCCCCGGCGAAGTTAATCACGCCCAGCTCATCAAGAAAATTTTGGTAGATGGCTTTGGGCGAGGCACTGCTGCGTCGAATGTCACTTTCAGACAGGTCTTTTGCCCAAAGGCGTTCGCCTGTCTTGGGCACCCGCGCCATTGAGATCGGCCACCGGTTATTTTGGATCGCGCTGTCGAGCTCGCTGAACCGCCAAACGCCATCAACGCGCGTCAAAGTCGCTCTGTTTTCGTAGGGCGCTACGACCACATTTGCGTTGCGCATCGTATGGGTGACGTGGCTGCCGCGAATGTAGTTTTCGCTTAGAAATTCAGCGTCCGTCGCCAGCCGGATATAGTGGTTCACGCCCTGTGTAAGAAGATTTTTGCGAAACCGAGAGGTGCATTCAAGCCAATCCATCGGGCTTTCGATAATGAAATCCTGTTCCATTGTGGAGACGCGGAACGGGTAGACCACGCCGGAAATAAGCGTCGGCTCGTCGTTCGACATCAGGGCGTCGGTCATCATATCAAGCACGCGTTGATAGATCTCTCTCGCGGCCTGTTGGGATGCGGTGTGCGGGATCGGGCTAGTCAAGCGCGCCCCCGTCTTTGCGCGAAAAGGTCATCGCGCCGTCTTTGGCGACCACCATCATGTCTTCATCGGCATAGTACCCGGTTTCAGTGGGTGTATGCGTGCCGACGACGACAAAAGCGGCGGGTTCGTTTGAGGTGTTCTTGATATGGTGCCCGTTTGCGTCGCCTGCTGGAAAGGCGGCACACTCACCTGCGGTCAGCTGCGTCTCTCCGTCATCATCGATCAATGTGCATACGCCTTGGGTGACGACCAGAAATTCGTCTTGTTCCATATGCCAATGCCGCAGAGACGATAGCGCGCCGGGTTCCAGCATCACCAGATTGGCGCCAAATTGCGTGAGCCCTGCCGCTTTGCCCAGACGGACTTGGCTGCGCCCGTCCATTAAGGCGGCGCGATGACCGGGATACCCGGAACCGGTTTCAATTGGCAGTTTGGCAATATCAATTTTTGGCATTTTCTATAAACCTCAATGGGTTACTGTTTTGGCCCACTTCCAAAGCGGCGCCAAAGGGTAGCTTTTTGTCGATTGCGTACTCTGCTTTAAAAATACGCCAATTTCCGTCAACACCCTCAACAAGATTGGAATAGACAGGGATCGGTTCGTTCAATCGTCGGGTGCCTGACATTAAGTGGTTAACATGTGTAACTTGTAAGATACCGTTGACACCGAACGCCGCCGCCAAACACTGACGCGACGCATGGGTCAAACCCATTTTTTCGTAAGAGACGCGAATATTGTCGTAGAGTCTCTTCATGTCGTCCAGATCTTCGATTTTAATGGTTTTCTCCGTCGTGATGATGACATGCGGATATGTGAACGAGTCGGCATAGTCGTCAAAATCACCCTCGATCAATGTCGAGCGGGTGCGTTCGACCATGTATGACGCAATGCGCCATGCTTCCTCGTCCTTTTGGCTCCCCATGTGTTTTGTACTAGACCCTTTCGATGATCGTGGCGGCACCCATGCCCGACGCGACACAAAGCGTGGCGAGCCCTGTTTCCTTGTCGGAGCGTTCCATCTCATCGAGCAGCGTGCCGATAATGATCGCACCAGTGGCGCCGAGAGGGTGCCCCATTGCGATTGAGCCGCCGTTCACATTCACCAAATCAGGATCGACATCGAAGGCCTGTTGGAAGCGCAAGACAACCGAGGCAAACGCTTCGTTGACTTCAAACAGATCGATATCCGAGATGCTCATGCCGGAGTTTCTCATGATATGCTCGGTCACCGGTACGGGGCCCGTCAGCATGATCGTCGGGTCCAGCCCGATCTTGGCCGTCGCACGGATGCGGGCACGGGGTTTGAGGCCAAACTGCTCGCCAAATTCTTTCGATCCGACCAGCACCGCGGCGGAACCATCGACGATGCCAGATGAGTTGCCCGCATGGTGGATGTGATTGACCTTTTCCAGATGCGGGTATTTCATCATCGCGACTTTGTCGAAGCCGGGCATGACCTCCCCCATTGCCTGAAAAGCTGGGTTCAGTGCGCCCATAGACTGCATGTCGCTGCCCGGGCGCATATATTCATCGTGATCGAGGATTGGCAGGCCGTTTTGGTCTTTGACGGTGACGATCGATTTCTCAAAACGGTTGTCGTCCCACGCCGCTTTGGCACGTTTCTGGCTTTCAACAGCGAGAGCGTCGGCCTGATCGCGGGAAAACCCATATTCGGTCGCGATGATGTCGGCAGAGATACCTTGTGGGACAAAATAAGTGCTCATCGCGATGGAAGGGTCGACAGCAATCGCCGCACCGTCTGACCCCATTGCGACACGGCCCATCATCTCGACGCCGCCCGCAATGTAGCCCTCACCGGCACCGCCCGCGACTTGGTTGGCGGCAAGGTTCACGGCTTCCATGCCGGACGCGCAGAAGCGGTTGATCGACAGGCCCGGGATGCGCTCATCGAGATCGGAGGCCAGAACGGCAGTTCGAGCGAGGCAACCACCTTGCTCCATAACCTGTGTCGCATTGCCCCAGATCACATCTTCAACCGCGTGGCCTTCGAGCCCGTTTCGCTCTTTCAATGCATTCAGGATCTGGGCCGACAGGCGCGCGGCGGTGACCTCGTGCAAGCTGCCATCTTTGCGGCCTTTGCCGCGGGGGGAGCGTACGGCGTCGTAGATATAGGCGTCAGCCATTGGGGAGTCCTTCCATCATATTGAGCACGCCCAGCCAAACCAACACGCTGCACATCAGCGCGCCAATCCCGAAGGGCATTTTGTAAGGGGCAAGGGCAGAAATCCGCTTGCCGAATGTCGTTGTCCGTAAAACCATAACCAGCGCCGCTGCGATGCCTGGCAGCACTATGCCAAGCCCCCAGGTGCCACCCATCAACAGCATGCCAAAGGCGCACCATGCCGAAAACATCGCAACCGCCGCGCCGAATTTGTCGTGACTGTCTTCATGCGCGATGAGTGACAGGGTAAGAGCGCAAAGCGCCATGCCGACAATGAAAGCCCAAAAGATCATGCGCGCGCGCCCCAAGGGTCAGCCGCCGCAGGAACATCCCCCGCAATCGCATGACGCGCAGTCGCAACCGCCGAAGCCCACATCGCCGTCGCACGGGTTGACGTCGCAGCCTTTGCTTGCCGTGGTTGAGGCACCGGTGCCGCCGCATCCCATTGGCATCGGGACGCATCCAGAGCCGCAATCGCATCCACGCCCGCTTTTGCCATCGCGGCGGCGTCGTTCCAGCTCGGCACGTTCGTCCTCATTGAGGGGTTCCGACCTGCAAGAACAACTTGCTTTGATCTCTTCATAGGCCGTTTTACAGTCACGCAAGCGCTGCCGGATAAACGGTATGGCACGCCACAGCCCGTGGTCCTTAATCGCGCCTTTGGCGTAGCCCGAACAGCCGGTGCCACCATGATGGACCGCATAGGCACAGCGGAACCCTTTATGTGGCGAGATATATTGCTGGTAGACCCAAATCGCGCCAAGCGCCGTCTTGCTGAACATAGTTCCTCCGTCCATGCGCCGCGATCATGGCGGGCAGGGCGGATAATATCCAGTAAAATGGCGGCTTTAAGGCTCATCCCGGATAGGCCCGCTGCATAAGGGAGTATGGGTGTTTCCAGCCACGCTGCTGCGAGATGCGGGTCAGCCAAGCGTCGATATTGGGCCAGTCGGCGCGGTTGAAGCCGAAAGGTTCGTCGTAGAACAAGTACCCGCAGTTGGAGATATCGGCCACGGTGATGTCGTCGCCCACAATCCAGTCGCGCCCGTCAAGATGATCGTCGAGGACTTTGTAGGCGGCTGACAGACGTCCTTTAAGGAACGCAATCGCCTCTTGTGGGCGTTTGTCTTCGGGCAAGAAATTCATCAGAAAACGTGTGACGCCGGCTTGTGACGACATTTTGTGGTTGTCCCACAAAACCCAACGAAGAACCTCGTACTTGTCCTCGCGCGCGCCACCCAGTTTGCCGGTTTTGTCGACAATGTACTGCTGGATCGCGCCCGATTGGCTTAAGGTTTTGTCGCCATCGATCAGCACGGGGGCCTCACCCATCGGGTTGATCTCGCGAAACGCATCGCCGCGGGCCTCGCCTTTGAAGAAGTCGACAAAAACTGGCTCCCAGTCAGCGCCAGCCAATTGCAGTGTTAGGGCTGCCTTATAGGCGTTGCCGCTTTCGCCAAAACAATAGAGTTTCATAGTCATTTCTTGCGGGCCTCCAGCTCGGAATTGAACAGCCGCAGCCGATGGGTGAGGTTGTCCTCGTCCATGACCGAGCTGAAATTTTCAAACAGGAAGGACAGCGCCTCTCCTTCGTCTAACCCGGCTTCTGCACTGAATTTCTTCAGCCGGCGCCAACCGTCCTCGCTCATGGCGAGGTTCACACGTCGGGTCAGTCTCAAGCGTCTTGGCATCTGTTCCTCCTACAGAATGGTGGGCGGGGGTCTCCCCGCCCAAGCCCCAAGCTTAGAAGTTTGCTGCCTCCAGCGCCATAACCGGATCGGCACCGGATTCAATCCGCGCAAGATGCACTTTGGTCGCCGGCAGCTGCCGTGCCATATAGTAGCGCGCGGTGGCCAGTTTTGCGTCATAAAAGTCGCGATCGGTGGTGCCGCCGTTGATTGCCGCCTGCGCCGCCTTCGCCATGCGCGCCCACATCAGACCGAGGCAAACATGGCCCATCATATGCATGAAGTCGTAAGAGCCGGACAAAGCGTTGTTGGGGTTCTTCATGCCGTTTTGCATGAAATACATCCCCGCCGCTTGCAGGTCCTTTGACGCGTCTTTCAGCGGATCCAGGAAGCTTTTCTCAAACACTTCGTCACCTTTGCTTTCCGAGATGAAGGTCTTCACCATCTCAAAGAACGCCATGACATGCTTGCCGCCATCTTGTGCCAGCTTGCGGCCCACGAGGTCCAGCGCCTGCACGCCGTTGGCGCCCTCATAAATCATGGCGATCCGCGCATCGCGGGCGAATTGGGACATGCCCCATTCCTCGATATAGCCGTGGCCGCCGTAAACCTGCTGTGCGGCTGTGGCGTACTCGAAGCCTTTGTCAGTCAGGAAGCCTTTGATGACGGGTGTCATGAGGGAGATCAGCCCGTCCGCGTCGGAATCCTCGTTCAGGTGCGCCCGGTCGATCAGGCTGGCACCCCAGAACACAAAAGCGCGCGCGCCTTCGACGAAGCTTTTCTGGTCCATCAGGTTGCGACGAATGTCAGGATGCACGATCAACGGATCGGCGGGCCCATCAGGATTTTTCGCGCCGGTCACGTCGCGGCCCTGAAGCCGGTCATTGGCGTAGACAACCGCATTTTCATAGGCGACGGAGGCCTGAGCGTAGCCTTGCAGGCCGACGCCAAGACGCGCTTCGTTCATCATGGTGAACATTGCGCGCATGCCTTTGTGTTCTTCGCCCAGCAGAAAACCCGTGGCCTCGTCATAGTTCATCACGCAGGTGGAATTGCCGTGGATGCCCATCTTTTCTTCGATGGAGCCGACAGCGACGCCGTTGCGTGCCCCGAGTGACCCGTCTTCGTTCACCATAAATTTTGGAACGATGAACAGCGACACGCCCTTGATGCCTTCGGGGCCGCCTTCGATCTTGGCCAGCACCAAGTGAATGATGTTGTCGGACATGTCATGCTCACCGGCCGAGATGAAAATCTTCTGACCGGAAATTTTGTAGCTGCCGTCGTCTTGCGGGGCCGCTTTGGTGCGCATCAGGCCCAGATCGGTGCCGCAATGCGGCTCCGTCAGGTTCATGGTGCCGGTCCAGTCGCAGCTGACCATTTTGGGCAGATACATCTGTTTTTGCGCATCTGTGCCATGGGCGTGGATCGCAGAATAAGCGCCATGTGTCAGTCCCTGATACATATTGAACGCCATATTGGCGGAGACCATCATTTCCCCCACTGCGGTGCCCATCAGATAGGGCAGGCCTTGGCCGCCATAGTCAGGATCACAATCCAAAGCGGTCCAGCCGCCTTCTTTCATCTGGTCAAAGGCTTCTTTGAAGCCCGTTGGCGTCCGGACAACGCCATTTTCCAAGACGCAGCCCTCTTTGTCGCCGATGACGTTCAAAGGTTGCAGCACTTCGGTCGAAATCTTGCCGGCCTCTTCCAGAATGGCACTGGTAAACTCCGCGTCGAGATCATCATAGCCGGGCACATCTTGCGCGGTGATGTTGAGCATTTCATGCAGTACAAATTGCATGTCTTTGACGGGGGCGGTGTAGGTTGGCATGGTTTCCTCCGAATATGCGTCTTAGGTCTTGGTGCGTTATCCCGCGACGGCGCGGGTAGTGGCTTGGTTCATGGATGCGAGCATCTTCTCTCCCCAGCGCAGCTGGCCTTGGAGATCGTTGATCGCTTCCGTCAGTTCGTCACGTTGGCGGATCATGTCTGCCAAGCGGTCTTTTGCGATCTCATAGGTACGTGACAGCTGTGTGGCTTGCTGGTCGTCCAGATAGTACATGTCGAGCAGCTGCCGGATTTCCTCGAGCGAAAATCCGAAGCGTTTGCCGCGCAGGATCAGTTTGAGCCGCGCACGGTCAGATTTGTTGTAGAGGCGTTTCTGGCCTTCCCGCGTCGGGAAGATCAGCTCTTTGGCCTCGTAGAAGCGCAAAGTCCGTGGCGTGACGCCAAATGCTTCGCACATCTCGCGTATTGTCATAATGCCCTCGGTCATGGGTTCGTCCTCATTTTGCCGAATAAATAATCAAACTTGAAAGTGAGGCCGATCTGTGGTGCTCGAGCTAATCTTACAACTGTTCTTGACGTTTACGTAAATGTAACGTGGCGTCAGAACGGGCTTGACGTAATGTCAGCCAAGGTAAGGTGGTGTTGAGGGCAAGAATATTTCTCGCCGACTCCGCGTCGATGGCCTTAAAAACAAGGGTTTTACGGGGAACGCAGGAAAAAGGTTGTCATATATGACGATGCCGACTCAGGCCCTGGATGGCCTTTCAGAGCCCTTTGGCGACTTGGTCGCGCAGCTTTTGCAAATCTGCAATCGCCTCATCAATCTGTGAGCGGCGCGATTTGAGCTCATCGAGCTGACCGTCGGCCAAGTCTATCCAAGCTTGCATCTGGGTCTTGTTTTCGGGGTCTGCATCATACAGCTCCAGCCATTGCCGAATATCTTCGAGCGAAAAGCCGAACTTCCGACCGCGCATGATAAGCTTCATCCGCGCCACCTCGCGCGGGCGATAAAACCGCGATCGGCCATCACGCTCAGGCTGTAGCAGCTCTATATATTCGTAGTAACGCAGCGTGCGCGGGGTAACATCAAACTCTGAACACATCTCCTTAAAACTCAGGCGAGTGTCGGTCATGGCAGCCATTGGTCCTTCCTTGGCGCGCTTTTGCGCGTCCGGGGTATGTCTACCCGAAACGCTTTTCTTTCGTCAAATCGCTTGCGGCGCGTGACGGCGCGCGGGATATAGAGGAGACGCATTCGCAAGGGGGCCGCCAGCGCCATGACGCCCGTAGATCGCACCAAAATTGCCCGCCAATTCATTGAGGCGATCCCGTTTTCGAAAGAGCTGTCCATGTCGCTCGATGAAATAGGGGAGGCCCGCGCCACAATCTCCATGCCCTATCATGCGGCCCTGATCGGCGACCCACGCTCTGGCGTGATACATGGCGGGGCGGTTTCGGCTTTGATGGACACCTGCGGCGGCGCGGCCGTCATGAGCCACCCGGAGGCGCCGATCGCCACCGCCACGATTGACCTGCGCATTGACTACATGCGCGCCGCGACCCCGGGCCAACACATACGGGCCGAGGCGCATTGCTACCATGTCACCCGCGCCGTGGCCTTTGTGCGCGCGACGGCTTGGGATGATGACGACCAGAACCCGGTTGCTGCCGCGACGGGTGCTTTTACCTTTCAAAGAGCAAGACCATGAAAACGCCCGAACCCGTCCAAGTCGTCAAAACGCGCCGCGACGCGATGCTTGCCAAACTCGCGGGTGCCGTGCCCTATATTGGCTTTCTGGGCGTGGAGTTTGATCGGCGCGGGGACGAGCTCACAGCCGTCTTGCCGTATAAGCCAACGCTCATTGGCAATCCGGCGCTGCCGGCGATCCATGGCGGCGTGACCGCGTCTTTCCTTGAGATTACAGCGGTGATCGAGCTAACATGGTCCACGCTCTGGGCAGATCTTGAGGCTGGAGAAATCGATCCCGAGGGTGAAGACGTCTTGCCGCGCATGCCCAAGACCATCGATTTTACCGTCGACTATCTGCGGTCCGGCTTGCCGCGCGACGCCTATGCGCGCGCGCGCATAAACCGGTCGGGCCGGCGCTATGGCTCGGTGCATGTGGAGGCGTGGCAAGACAACCGCTCCAAGCTGTTTGCGCAGGCCACCGGGCATTTCGTCATGCCGCCGGCCCCTGATACGCGGTCTGATGCAGGCTGAGCCTCAAGCGATCACGCATCGACGGGTCTTCAAGATCGCGGGCCCTATCGTTCTGTCCAATACCACTGTCCCAATTCTGGGCGCGGTTGATGTCGGTGTCGTAGGCCAGATGGGGGAGGCCGCCCCCATCGGCGCGGTCGCCATGGGCGCTATCATTCTTACGACAATTTACTGGGTTTTCGGGTTCCTGCGTATGGGTACGGTCGGCATGGTCGGCCAGGCGGAGGGCGCAGGCGACAAAGCGGAGGTGTCCGCTCTGCTGACGCGTGCGCTTTTGATCGCGGGTGCGGGCGGGGTCCTGTTGATCGTCCTGCAGCCCTTGATATTTTTGGGCGCTTTCGCCCTTTCACCGGCCACGCCGGAGGTTGAGACGCTCGCCCGTGACTATCTTAAAATCCGCATCTGGTCGGCCCCGGCGGCCATCGCCGTCTATGCGCTGACCGGTTGGCTGGTCGCGATGGAGAAGACCATTGGCGTCTTTTGGGTCCAGTTGGTGATGAACGGGATCAATATCGCGCTCGACCTGCTTTTCGTCTTGGGCTTCGGTTGGGGCGTTGAGGGTGTTGCCATCGCCACCGTTATCGCGGAGGTCACGGGCGCGGGGCTTGGCCTTTACCTGTGCCGCGCGGCTTTTGCCAATCCAGCCTGGCGCGAATGGCCGCGCATCTTTGCGCGGGCCCGGCTGATAAAAATGATGCTGGTCAATGTCGATATTCTGATCCGGTCGGCGCTGCTGATGATCATCTTTTCGTCCTTTGTGTTTCTGGGCGCGGGCTTTGGCGACGTCACCTTGGCGGCAAATGAGGTCCTGATCCAATTCATGTATATCACCGCCTATGCGATGGATGGGTTCGCTTTTGCGTCCGAGACCCTCATTGCGCGCGCTTACGGGCGGGGCGACCGGGCCCGGGTGCGCCGCTCAGCGATTGTGGCCAGCACGGGCGGGCTTGGCGTTTGCGTGATCGCGGCCGCGTTTTTCGCCGTGGCGGGCCCGTGGTTGATCGACGTCATGGCCAAAGCCCCCGAGGTGCAGGCCGAGGCGCGCGTGTATTTATGGTGGATGGTTGCGGCGCCGCTGGTGGGCTGCGCTGCTTGGATGCTGGACGGCATCTTTATTGGCGCGACCCGAGGCCGCGACATGCGCAACATGATGGCGGTGTCTTTCGTCATCTACTGGGGCGCGATCTGGCTGCTGATGCCGCTGATGGGCAACCACGGGCTTTGGGCGGCGCTGCTGATTTCATTCGTTGCGCGGGGCGTCACGCTGGGGTCGAAATACCCCGCGCTGGAACGCTCAGCCGAGACGGCTAGCGGTTGATCTGATACCAGATCACGACATCCGAAAAGGTGACTTTGCCGACTGCAATGAATTGCACCCGCGCGCCCTCGCTCGGGACCCCGCCGCCTGTCGACAGGATCGCGTCAATATCGAACGTCTCCTGATGCATCCGCGTGTGGCTTTGCGAAAACGAGCGGTTGGTCATGATGTTGGTGGTGTGCATCCTGACCGTCACGCGGCTGTCCTGCTCCGGGCGCATGTTAAACGTCAGAACCGATTTGCGCGCGCCGGAGGTTGAGCGGTTCAAATCGTCTGGCACCGCAAAGGTGAAGGTTTCAACGTCATTGGTGGAGTCCTGCAGCGTGAAGGTTCCGTCCCGTATAACTTGGTAGTCGGCAATAGAAGTGGATGGCATGAAAAATGCTCCTAAAAATAAAATACATAAAATAGCGACCTTGGCGGCCACTTCCTTGATAGCACGGTTCTTGAGAAAAAGCGCGGCTAGGCGTTCAAAGGATCGACAAAACCGCCTCGGGCGGACGGCCGATCGCGGCCTTGCCGTTGGCAAAGACGATTGGGCGTTCGATCAGAATGGGATGCGCGGCCATGGCGGCGGTCAGCTTTTCTGGGGCATCTGTTTTGCTCAGACCCAGCTCCTTGAACAGTTTCTCGCCGGTGCGCATCAGCGCAATCGGTTCGATTTCGAGCAGCTTGAGTGTCTCTTCGATCTCCGCCCTTGAGGGCGCGTCTTGCAAATACAGCCGCACCTTGGGGTCGTCCAAAAGCGAAAGTGTCTGGCGCGACTTGGTGCAGCGCGGGTTGTGCCAAATCTCTACAGCCATGCGTCGCGCTCGGTTCCTACGGCCTCACCGACGCTGCCAAACCCGTCCCCTTCCAGCAAGCCCTCAAGCCCGCGCGCAATCTCGCCAGCCAGCCCGACACCGTGATAAACCATGGCCGTATAAAGCTGCACGGCGGAGGCGCCCGCTTTGATCTTGGCATAGGCCTGCTCCGGCGAGCCGACGCCGCCGACGCCGACAAGCGGCAGTTTTCCTTTGGTCATCTGCGACAGCTGAGCCAGCACGCGCGTCGACATCTCGAACAGTGGCTGTCCTGACAGGCCGCCCATTTGGTCCTTATGACGGCTCATAAGCCCGTCTCGCGACAAGGTGGTGTTTGTGGCGATTATCCCGTCAATCCGGGTTTGCAGCGCGACCTCGGTGATCTCGGCCAGCTCTTCTTCGTTCAGATCTGGTGCGATTTTCAAGAAGACTTTGGTGCCGCGCGCCTTGGTCTCGCGTGTGGCCATGACGCGGTCCAACAGATCATAAAGCGCGGCCTTGCCCTGCAGCTCCCGCAGCTTCTCGGTATTGGGAGAGGAGACGTTGACCGTCACAAAATCCACGCCCGCACCCATGCGCGCGAGAACTGTTGAGAAATCGGCCGCCCGGTCGGCGCTGTCTTTATTTGCGCCTAGGTTCAGGCCGAGCGGGACCCGCGCCCGCGCCGCATCCAGCCGGTCGGCAATCGCTT
The DNA here is from genome assembly GCA_039030615.1 of Pseudomonadota bacterium. Lineage (GTDB taxonomy): Bacteria > Pseudomonadota > Alphaproteobacteria > Rhodobacterales > Rhodobacteraceae > Litoreibacter. The sequence continues at coordinate 82,063 of JBCCDV010000009.1, forward strand.
CCATCCCGTCATTGTTGAACCCAAAACGGTTTATCGCGCCGCCATCTTCGCTCAGGCGGTAAAGGCGTGGCTTGGGGTTGCCGGGCTGCGGGCGCGGGGTCGCGGCACCAACCTCCAAAAAACCAAAGCCCACTTTTGCCAAGGGCCGCACGGCTTCCGCGTTCTTGTCAAAGCCAGCCGCCAGTCCCACCGGGTTGGGCAGCTCAATCCCGGCCAGATCGCATCTTAGACGAGGGGAGGTGACCGGCCCACTGCCGCCCGCAAGCCCCATGTTCAGAGCCGTCAGGGCCAGACCATGCGCGGTTTCAGGATCAAATCGTTTCAGCAGAGGCAGCCCCAGACGGGTTACCAGGCTCATGCAATACCGTCCGGGAACTGATGCGCGCCTTCAACCAATGGGAGCGGGGCATCGCCTGCAACCTCTGAGAGCCGCCAGTCACGATATAGATGCGGGAATTCAGCGCCGCCACGGGAGACCTCCCATTTCATGTCAGCGCCCAAATCGTTGCCATCCGCCCATACCAGATGAAGGTCCGTTTGTTCTTTGAAATGCTTGGCCGCGGTTTCGCGTGCCTGTGCGGCGGTTGAGAAATGGATAAAGCCATCCGTCAGGTCAATCGATGCGCCTTTAAAGACGCCGCTTTGCTCAAATTCTGCCCACTGGGCCGCGGTCATGATTTTGTAAATCAGCATATCCAATCCATGCCGCGCGCGCTACGCGGCGTCAAGCATGCAGGCTTTGACTCTCGGTCCCGGCACGGTCAATCTGGCGTTAATAATTTTCAACACTGGGGGACGCTTTCATGCGCACGCTTTTCACATCCGCAGCCGTTTTGGCCTTGAGCACCGGGATTGCCTCGGCCGATTACACGCTGCACGTCATCCATATCAACGACCTGCACAGCCGGATCGAGCCGATCAACCGGTTCGATTCGACCTGCGGCGCGGAGGACAATGCCGAGGGCAAATGCTTTGGCGGCGTCGCCCGCGTGGCCACCAAGATCGCGGAGCTGCGTGCCGAGCTGGCTGGCGAGAACGTCGTCGTGCTGGACGCGGGCGACCAATACCAAGGCTCGTTGATGTACACGACCTATAAAGGCGACGTGGAAATCGAGTTCATGAACCAGATCGGTTTTGATGCCATGGCCGTGGGTAACCACGAGTTTGACGATGGCGATGAAGGGCTGGCCAAGCTGGCCGACGGCGTGTCCTTCCCGGTGATTTCGGGCAATATCGACGTCAGTCAATCCAACGTCTTGGCGGGTAAGGTCGACAATCATGTGGTCCTCGACGTGGGTGGCCAAAAGATCGGCATCATCTCTGCGCTTGCTGTGGATACGGTCGAAACATCGTCTCCATCTGACGCGGTTGTTTTCACCGATGAAGTCGAAAGCCTGAGCGCTGACGTGGCCACTCTGACCGCAGAAGGCGTCGACAAAATCATCGCGCTGACCCATGTGGGCCTGACGAAAGACCTGAAAATCGCGGGCGAAGTTGAGGGGCTCGATGCGGTCGTCGGCGGCCACTCCCACACGTTGCTGTCGAACACGGCTGAGGGCGCGCAAGCCTATCCGCAAATGGTTGGCAACACACCCGTCGTGCAGGCCTATGCCTATTCGAAATATGTGGGCCATTTGAAGCTGACCTTTGATGATGCAGGCAATGTGAAAGCCGCGACGGGCGACACGATCCTATTGGATGCCTCGGTCGCGGAAGACGCAGACATCGTCGCCCGCGTGGCCGAGCTTGCCGGCCCGATTGAGGAGATGAAAAACCGCGTCGTCGCCGGCACCGCCTCCGAGATTAACGGCGCGCGGGCCTTCTGCCGCTCGCAGGAATGCGCCATGGGCAATCTGGTGGCCGACGCCATGTTGGACCGCGTGGCCGATCAGGGCATCTCCATCGCGATCCAGAATGGCGGCGGGGTGCGCGCCTCTATCGATTCGGGCGAGGTTACGATGGGCGAGGTGCTGACAGTGCTGCCTTTCCAAAACACATTGGCTACTTTCGAGGTGACGGGCGAGACGATGGTCGCCGCCCTGGAAAACGGGGTGGGCCAGGTTGAGGAAGGCGCAGGCCGATTCCCGCAAGTGGCCGGGATGACCTTCACCGTCGATCTGTCTAAACCCGCGGGGGAGCGTGTGATGGATGTGATGGTCGGCGGCGCGCCGATTGATATGGCCGCGACCTACGGCGTTGTGTCCAACAACTATGTCCGCAACGGCGGCGACGGCTACTCCATGTTCGAGACAGCCGCCAACGCCTATGATTTCGGCCCTGACCTGGCTGACGTCTTGGCTGAATTCATGGCCGAGAAGGGCGAGAACGCCGTGTCGCTTGACGGTCGCATCAAGATGGTTTTCGGCGAACGGGTGCTGAGTTTTACTGAATGAAGCAGCGCGCTGACGGCGCAAGCCGGCATTGCTTTTGATAGCTTTTGGACCTCGCGCGTCGCGCGGGGTCTTTTTTATGCGCCCAAGCCGGGCCGAAAGCTGATCTTCCGTTCTCGACAAACCTGAGGCCACGGACGGCCCGCGGGCTGACGCCAGAACGCACATTTTGCAGATCGATATGAATGCAAACCGGAATTGCTAAGCATGAAAGGACCTTGCTCAACCATATACCTGTTTTACGTCAAACAGATTGCTCTAACCAAACTACGGGGGTGACGTCTCAACTGATATCGGATCGGTCAGTCGCAAATAAATTCTCTAAAATTGCTCAGTCGTGATCCGGAAGCTTAAACAAAATCGAAACGGACCGAATGTAACGCATCCCCATCTGTTTTGGAGTGTGCGGAGATTACGATGAAGACAATCACAGCGGCAACAGAGCTGGAAGATACAGCTAAAGCGGTCACCCAGATCATCCAAGTTTTGAATGAGGCTGGCGATGCTCCAATGCTCATCAAAGTCTCTTATACAGAGCAACATGATCCAAAAGTGATAGCGGACGGTCTTGCGACAGCTTTCCCGGAGGCGGAAATCATCGGCGGATCAACCCATGCCGGCCTGTTCACCGAAAGCGGGGTTTTTGGCTTCGGCAAACCCGCACTCGGAGCCTTCGCCGTCTGGGACAACGAGGCTGATATCGGGGTGGCGATGGAACCCGTGACAGACAGCATGGATTCTGAACAAACGATCCAGGCCCTGACCAAGGCGATTGACCGCGCTCAGGAGGATGCGGATCGCGTTGGTGAGCTGCCGGATTTGATCTGGATATACACGTCACCGGGTCTTGAGGAGACAAGCATCGCAACGATTGCGGACACGTTTGGTGATGGTATCAGCGTCGTCGGCATGTCGGTCGCCGACAACGGAATGACCGCGAGCTGGTCGATGTTCGACAAAGCAGGCGTGGCAAGTAGCGGCATCGGGATTGCGCTGTTCTATACGACCGAAGCCGTCTCACATTACATTCAGTCTGGCTTCATGCCGACCGGCCAAACCGGAACTGTGACTGAGGCGGACGGGCGCGGGTTGATCTCGATTGACGGACGCCCGGCGCGCGAAGTGTTCGAAGACTGGTGTGGCCACCCATGTGTCACTGAGACCGGACAGGTGAGCTATGAACAGATGGGCCTGGCGTCCATTGCGCACCGGGTCGGCGAAAGCAGGATGAACAATGGTGCCGTCATCGAAGATTATTATCTGATGTCGCCTGTCTTGTCTGATGGGTCCGATCTCACCATGGTCGCCAATCCGCACCAAGGCGAGAAAATCTATATGATGCGTGGCGAAAAAGGCAGCATGCACAACCGTTTAAGAAAGGTGACACAGCAGACGCTGCAGACTTCGTCTGATTTGGGGGAGGTATCTGGCGGCCTCGTGGTGATGTGTGCAGGCTACGCAATGGCGATGCAAAAGGATGCGATCACATCGATCGAGTCCCTGATCGAAACCTTTGACGGCGTGCCTATGCTCGGGACGATGGGATATGGAGAGCAGGGTACCTTCCCAAACGGCAAGTGTATCCATGGCAACTGGATGGTGTCGTCGACCATACTGAGCGCTTAGTCCCAAAACCATGAAACTAGATGATCAAGAAGCGCTAAGGGCGGCCTTGGTTGAGTTGGAACAACTCAACGCCGTCGCTGAGAAGTCGCGGGCCAATGCAGAAACGCTTTTGCGGGGGTTGGAACGACTTTCTAGCGCCTCATCCGGCGACGATGCTTTGACCGTGGTTTTGTCGGTGCTCAGTTCTTCGGTTGATGAAGCGGTGCTGTGCGTTTTGGTCCAAGATGAAGACGGATCAATCACATCGCTCGCCTCCACTGATACGTCTTTGGTCAACAAGACGGGGCATGCGGAGAAAGCACTTCAACGTGCCTTTGATGGCAAGCCCGTCGTGCTGGCAAACGCAATCGCTGCCCAATGGTGCTCTGGCTTTGACTTGGCGTTTGAATCCTTTGGGTCCGCACTCTTTCAGCCCATCGAGCCTCTAGAAAAAAAGGCAGTACTGGTCTGCCTGAAAGAGGACACTCAAGCGTTTTCTAAAGATCACTTGCAAAGGCTGAAGTTTTTCGTCCCATTGGCGGTTCAGGGCATTCGGCAGTCCGAAAGCATGTCCGAGATCGAAGCCGCACGCCAAACTGCGGAGCAGCATGCAAAGACCGATTTTCTGACTGGGCTGTATAACAGGCTGGCGCTAGAGGAACACGCGCAAACCCTCACGGCTTCGAACGAGGAGGCAAGCAAGCTTTGGGTCGCACTCGTCGATCTGAACGCGTTCAAACCGATCAACGATAATTTTGGTCATGATGCGGGCGACGCGGTACTTGTTGAAATCGGCCGCCGCCTCAAAACCGAGGTCGGCTCTGAAGCGATCGCCGCGCGTTTGGGGGGGATGAGTTTGGTCTGCTTTTGCCAGGCATCAAAAGCCGTACAGACGTCTCGGAATGGGGAAGGCGAATTGTGCGATGCTTCGAGGCCCCGATCGTTCATAAGAGCAATGAATTCAATGTCGGGGCGAGCATCGGTCTCGCGCCATTTCGGGGCGCAGATGAAAGTTTGGACGGTGCCATGACGGCTGCCGATCAGGCAATGTATTCAATGAAGGCAAAGCGTGTCACAGGTTTCGCCCTATTTGATGAAGCAAAAAATGCAAAGGAAGGTGGCCTTTTCACTCCAGAGCAAATGCGCGCCGGGCTCAAGGACGGCCAGTTCGTCGCATTTTATCAGCCCAAAGTCGATCTTCGGACGGGCAAGACGGTCGGGCTGGAAGCATTGGCGAGGTGGAAGCACCCGCAGGCCGGAATTGTCTATCCCGGCGCATTTCTGAAGCAGATCGAAGATGGCGGCTTTGCCAACGACTTCACGAAATGCATCGTTTTGGATGTCATCCGCCAGATCAATGCCTGGAAGGCTGCCGGATTGGTGCCGCCTCCCGTCGCGATAAACCTGTCCGAAGTCTATTTGGCAGTTGAAGACGGCGTCGCGGACCTGGTGTGGGTGTTGGCGGAACATGGGATTTCGGTTGATGACGTTCTTTTTGAAATTACAGAAGACGTTTTGATCGCACGGTCTTCTGACATCATCATTCAGTCTCTCAATAAATTAAAGAACGAAGGCTGGCGGTTGTCGCTTGATGATTTCGGAACGGGCTATAGCTCGCTGGTTCACCTTAAGGAAACGCCGCTGGACGAGATCAAGATTGACAAGGTCTTTGTCTCGGGAATTGGGGCCGACCGAAGATGTGAGGTAATTATCGACGCGGTTTTGCAAATGGCCGACGCTCTTGGGCTAAGCGTCGTTGCAGAAGGAATTGAAACAAAAGACCAATTAGACTTTCTGGCGAGAAGAAACTGCCCAGTTGGCCAAGGCTTCTATTTTAGCGCGGCCATCTCGGCGGAGGGTGCTGAACACTGGCTTGAGAACCACATCGTTAAAGGACGACGCGCGAGCTAAGCGTGGCGGGGAAGGGTGCATCGTCTTTTCCGGCGCGGCCCATAAAAGGTACAGAAGAACATTGAACCGCGCTCATCAGGCCCGGAATCGGCCTTTCCAAACAGTGACCGGTCGAGTGGATCTTGGTAAATTTCAGTATAGAACGCGTGATACTTTCCAAAAGATGTTCCACCGGCAACAGCCACGGGTACACAAGGCCCGGCTTGTTCACGACTTGTGAGTTTGCCACGACTGCCAACAAATGCTGCGTCAGCAATAGCTGCAACTGCCCAAGGCCGCTTCGTCAACGTTGCAGACTTCCACCTTACCCCCTTGCCATCCTAACAATCCCCCGCCACCCTCTCCATCTATGTGCGGCAGATTTTCGAACCTCGTTCCCAAAGAAGCCATGGCGCAGATGTTTGAAGCGCAGCTTGGCAATGACCTGCCGAACCTGCCGAATTACAACATCTGCCCGACAAACCAAGTCCATGCGGTTATCAGCGGCGATGGTATCCGTCATGTGACCTCCATGCGCTGGGGGTTCATCCCGCATTGGTACAAGAAACCCAGCGGCGGTCCGCTTTTGATCAATGCGCGAGGGGAAACCATTGCCGAGAAACCCGCTTTCAAAGCGGCGGTGCGTGAACGCCGTTGCTTGATCCCAGCCACAGGGTTTTATGAATGGACCAAGGATGGCGATGACAACCGCCTGCCTTGGTACATCCATCGCGCCGATCAGGCCCCCATTGTTTTCGCGGGCGTCTGGCAAAACTGGGAACGCGACGGCGAAGCGCATACCGCCTGCGCTATCGTTACCACAGGGGCGGGGCAGGGGATGCAAGCCATCCATCACCGCGAACCTGTCACGCTACAGCCCTCGGACTACGCGCTTTGGCTTGGGGAGGAGGGCAAAGGCGCCGTCAAGCTGCTGCAGCATGCGCCCGAGGAACACTTCACCTTTTTCCGCGTCTCCCCAGATGTTAATTCCAACCGCGCCTCAGGCCCGGAGTTGATCACACCGCTCAGCGTGATAGATGACAGCGCCTAACCTGACTTCCCTGAAAGGCGCTTCTATGACCACCTATGCCTCCCTCATCGCAGACCATCCATCAGATGCCACAGCCATCGGCGCACCCGGCCGGACAGGACTAAGCTACGGGGGCCTGCGCGATTTGGCGGTTGCAACAGGCGATGCGCTGCACAGCTTTGGCATCGGGCGCGGCGACCGGGTGGCCATCGTGCTGCCTAACGGTCCCGAAATGGCGACCGCCTTCGCCTGCGTGGCCCAAACCTGCACCACCGCGCCCCTGAACCCCGCATATAAGGAAGAGGAATACGCCTTTTACCTGGACGATTTAGGCGCAAAAGCACTGATCGTGATGGACGGCTATGATGGCTCCGCTTTGCCCGCCGCTGCGCAGGCGGGTGTCGCCATCATCCGTCTCACACCGGGTGCGCTTGCGGGCAGTTTCACCCTCGCGCTGGAGGGCGCGGCACTGGGCAAGGCCGAGACCGCCGCCCCGACCGCAGATGATATCGCGCTGATCCTGCACACCTCTGGTACCACGTCACGCCCCAAAATCGTGCCGCTGTTGCACTCCAACGTCGCCGCCTCCGCGCGTCATATCGAGGCCTCGCTGGCGCTTACGCCCGAGGACACGTGCCTCAACGTGATGCCGCTCTTTCATATCCACGGGCTGATCGCCGCCGTCTCCGCCACGTTGGCCTCGGGCGGTCAGGTCTTCTGCGCCCCTGGTTTTGACGCGCTAAAATTCTTCGCCCAAATGGCGGAGGCCAAGCCCACATGGTACACTGCCGTGCCGACCATGCACCAAGCCATCCTGTCGCGCGCGCCCCGCAACGCGGAGACTATTGCGGAGAATCCGCTGCGCTTCCTGCGCTCGTCGTCGGCTTCCCTGCCGCCGCAGGTCTTCGCCAAGCTGGAACAGACCTTCGACGCCCCCGTCATCGAGGGCTACGGCATGACCGAGGCCGCGCATCAGATGGCCTCAAACCCCTTGCCGCCGGGCAAACAAATCCCCGGCTCGGTCGGCATCGCTGCCGGGTCAAAGGTTGCAATCGCCTCTGAGACGGACCCAACGCTGATCCAAGGCACCGGTGAGATCGTCATCTCCGGTCCCAATGTCACGCCCGGCTATGAAAACAACGACAAGGCCAATACCGACAACTTCTTCAACTATGAGGGTGAGCGCTGGTTCCGCACCGGCGACCAAGGCGCGCTCGACGACCAAGGCTACCTGCGCCTCACTGGGCGGCTCAAGGAAATCATCAACCGCGGCGGTGAGAAGATCAGCCCGCTGGAAATCGACGAGATGCTGATGGACCACCCTGAGGTCGCGCAGGTCGTGGCCTTCGCCGTGCCGCACCCCAAACTGGGGGAGGAAGTCGGCGCAGCTGTCAAGCTCAACGACGGCAGTTCGCTGGACGCATCGGCGCTGAAGGATTTCGCTAAAACCCGCGTCGCCGAGTTCAAAATCCCACGCCATATTGTCGTCCTCGATGAAATCCCCAAAGGCGCCACCGGCAAGATGCAACGCATCGGCATGGCCGAAAAGCTCGGGCTCGTTAAAGAGGCCAGCTCATGAAAATCTGCATCTTCGGCGCGGGCGCTATCGGCGGCTATCTCGGCGCCAAGCTCGCCCAAACCGACGCGGAGGTCTCGATGATCGCGCGCGGCCCGCATCTGGAGGCGATGCAAGACAACGGCCTCACCCTGATGGAAGGCGACGGCTACATCAATGTCGACGTCATCGCGTCCGACACCGCCACATTCCTGGGCCCGCAGGACTATGTCTTCGTCACGCTCAAGGCGCATTCCGTGCCGCCGGTTGTGGACAAAATCGCGCCGCTCATCGGGCCAAACACCACTGTGGTCTCCGCCGTCAACGGGTTGCCCTGGTGGTATTTCCACAAGCTCGACGGCCCATACGAGGGCACGCGCCTCGCCTCCGTCGATCCGGGTGATGCGCAGTGGAACACGTTCGGCCCCGACGGCGTGCTGGGCTGCGTCGTCTACCCGGCGGCCGAGGTCGTCCAGCCCGGCGTCATCCGCCATATCGAAGGCAACCGCTTCTTGCTGGGCGAGCCGTCGGGCGAGAAAACCGAACGCGCGCAGGCGCTGTCGAAAGTGATGATCGCCGCCGGTCTCAAAGCCCCCGTTCGCCCCCGCATCCGCGACGATCTCTGGGTCAAGCTCTGGGGCAATCTCAGCTTCAACCCGATCTCCGCGCTCACCCACGCCACGCTGGAGGAGCTTTGCACCGACGCAGGCACCCGCGCGCTGGCCCGCAACATGATGGTCGAGGCGCAGGAAATCGCGGAGGCGCTTGGCGTCAAATTCGCCATCGATGTCGACCGCCGCATCGACGGCGGCGCCTCCGTCGGCGCACACCGAACGAGCATGTGGCAAGACCTCGACGCCGGCCGCCCCATGGAGATCGAGGCGCTGGTCGGATCCGTCGCCGAGCTCGGTCGCTTGGTCGGAAAACCCACCCCCACAATTGACGCGGTGCTGGCGCTGGTCAGGTTGCGGGCGAAAATGGCGGGGCTCTAATGGATATCAGCCCTAGCCAGTAATTTCGTGGATTCGAGTGCAAATCCGATCAAACAAAAATACTCTCTGACCAATTGGCATGCCTTTGAGGTCTTCCATAGAGTATTTTTGGGCCTCAATTTCTGACAAAGAAGCTTCAAAGCGGTCAAAGTTGCGAAGAAAATGTGTTTCAACTAATTGTTTGCTATCAATGATTTTTAGATCAGTTGTTGGCAAGGAGAACCCCCAAGGGTAAGCTCTGAGCACCTCAAGAATTTGCCAAGCAAACTTGCGGTCTTTTCCATCATAGAGTGAAAGATGCGGCACCCCTTCCGGATAGTCTGGCTTATACCAATAGTCACCAATGCCCATAATCTCAGTTCGCAAGAATACGGTATTCTGGTTTTCACTGAAAAAGTTTCTTGGCTTAGAAATGACTACTGTTCCAACGTTTTCGCTTAGCCATCTTGAACTTGAATCAGGTTTTTTCTTGTAGGGTCCGCGTAGCGTGACATGGGATTTGCGTGCAAATTGTGGTTCGAGTACCACCCTGGCAAGATCGAAAAGTCGATCTACTTTTGGGTCATCGAAGTAAAATCCAAAGAAGAACATCAAATTAGCAGAAAGCGTAAGTAATTATGTTTCTCTGCGACTTCCTTAGTGACTTCATAGAGATTTTCGCCAAATGAGCTTGCGCGCATGAAGGCAGATTCTCGCAACTCACGAGAGCTAAAGTCTATCTGCAATTGCTCTTCGGAAACATTTGTTAACGAAAGGAACCAAGAATACTCTTGTTCAATTTCTTTAAAGTTCTTGATTACTTCCGGATGATCGTCGACGACCTTTTTTAGCCTTTCCATCGGAGGGATCTTTGACATTTCTAAAAGGTCAGTAGTGCCAATGGGGTTTTCAAGTGATACGATATAGCAAATTGATGCATAGCAAGTTAGCATTCTGCTGAACTTAAGTTTTAGGTTCTTGATTTTTTGTTTGATTACTCTAGCTCTTTCATCCTCGGGCTGATTGCGCTTGTGTTCATAGTTTAGGCAAAGCGTCTTCCAAAACCTGATAATGTCGTTCACCAAAAAAGTTGGTATGAATTCTTTTGGGTGATCCGGGTAATCACGAAAGTAAGCCCCCAGAATATCTTGTAGGACCGACTCGAAATTATCATCGCCATGAACGCAGTGACTTTCTAAGATCATTAGCATTCTTGCTGTGAAGAAATTTAGGTGATCGTCATTTGGGCCGCCAAGTTCACTGAGTATTCTCGGTTTTTCTAATACTTTAAGATACTGGCCGTCATTAGAAAACTTTGGAAATCCCATATTATCTGCTACTTTGACGACCGATGAAAACATACGCAAAGACCTAATGTTAGGCTCATCTACATTTTTGAGTTCTCCGTTCAGTACGAAAAATAGGTCGATATCAGAGTGTATCGACGCCTCGCTTCGGGCGTAGGAACCGGCGACAAAGATAGCTAAATCTGGGAAGCTGGTGACTTCATTTTCTTTTGCTAGTTGGCTTTTTAATTGGTTTAGTTTGGTCTGAGAGTTTAATCTCTTTTCATTTTGAATGTTCAATAACTGGTCCTCAACAAGGCATCTTTACTACAAGGGTCGAATTTTTCTACGTTGCGCTAGTTGTCGTAAGAAATGAAGCAAGAGTAGTTATCACCAAAACCACCACCACCTTTTCGTCCGCCCCTCACCACCTTCCGGCGCCCGCTCAACCTCCACAACCTCTTCCAACTCTCCGCCCTTCACAGGCGCCATCCCACGGTTCTTCAGAACCTCACGTTCCATTTTGCGGTCCATTTGCAGGCGGTGGACGTGTTCGGCGGCTTCCTGATCTGTCGCCATAATGCCGCTATAGCCCTTTCGGAACCTCAGAGGTTTCCAGCCTTTCTTTTCCATCCGCTCAAAATCATCGAGCATCCAGATCCGCTTCCACTCCTCCATCGACACGATCGCTGCGACGGGCTGGCCGTGCCGGGTGATGATGGAAGTGTTGCGGGGGTCCTGCACGAAGTGGATGATTTGCGAGAACCGTTCACGTGCCTGGCTGGTCGAAAGCCGCTCAAGGCTCGGGGTTTGGTCGATAGTGAACATAACGTCCTGTACAAAATGGGATAGGGGCCTCGCAAAGTGACCCCAATTTGTACAAAACGGCTTAATGCAGCGTCCGCAGCCTAGCGTTGCAGCTCAATCACCACGCCGCCGAGCTTGAAAGATTTGACGCCTTTCAGCGAGTAGCGTTTGTTCGGCTGCAGCTTCTTCGACCCGATATAAGTCCCGTTGCTCGAGCCCATATCAATCAGCGACAAGACCCCATCCTTGGCCTCAATCGCCGCATGCGCGCCGGAGACTGAATTGTCGCCCGGAAGGGCTAAATCAACCTTGCTTTGATCGCGCCCGATTTTGACTAAGCCTTTGCGGGAGCTCGAGAAATTCGAATAGCTCCCAAGGGCCATTGGTGTCCGCCCGGCGCTGTTGCCGGAGCGAATTTTTAACGTCCAATCCGTCATTGCCCGCGCTGTTTGGGGCGCAATCGGGGAGTGCCATGTCACCCGCGCCTTGCGGTCATACAGAGCCGGCTGGCCCGGATGGCATCCGCTTAGCCCACAGGTTCCCAGTTTCCAGATCGTGCGTTGCGCGCGTTGTCCAAACGAGATCGGCTTGCCAGAACTATCCATTGGTTTCAGTTGCATAGCGATCCGACCCAGGCTTGCCCCTCCCAGCAAAAGCTCCACCAAGAGCCAGTAAAGGAGCAGGCAGGGCAGAAACCAAAGCAGCACATTCGCCGCTTGCAGCTCGCTGCCTCTAAAGGTGCCTGCAAACACTGCCGCGCCCAGTTTCATGGCCGGGCTCAGGCTCGCGATGAACTTCGTAATCAAGACCACGACTGCCATGTCGAGCGCCGCCGCTGCGAGCAGTAACTTCGCCGCACAACTGCTTGAAAGTGGTCCGGAATTTGTGCTCATCACATTGTCCCCGCCACCAAAAGCATCATAGCGAGCGCAGTGGCCGCATAGGCCAGAATCGCTGTTGCACGCCGTTCCAAGATGTCGACATCACTCGTCGGTCCGTTGTTTCGGAACTGAAAGACGATCAGGTAGAATGTTATCGCGAGCCCTAGCGCGCTGAACGCGTGGACCTGAAGCTCTGCCGCGCCTGCACCCGGATTTGTGAGCCGCTTGGCCGTCGCAACGACCAAGACCCCCCACACCACCGCGCCACCAAGGCTGATCAATTGAACCCCCGGCTCCTCGCTTTCTGTTGAGCGTGCGAGCAGAAAACCCAGCCCAAATCCAAAAATGATGCAGAAGACAAGGAAGAGCAGTAGCTGAAACGGCCAATCAGTTTGAAATTGAAGCGTGTCGAGGAATGACGGATTGTTTGCATTGCGGGGCCCGCCGCCGCTGAGCGCGCCGGTGACGAACTGTAAGAGCGCAAAAGCCGCGGTTGCCAACGAGACAACGCTCGAGCTTAGACCGAGCCATTGGACAGAATCGGCGTCGCGAATCCAGTTTGGTTTAGGCAGGGCCGCTTTGAACGATGGTTTGGTTTTTGGAGCCATAACACCCGGCCCCCATGACCCGTATCGGCAATTGGTTAAACAAAAAACACGCAGAGCGCCGACAGACCGTAAATTCGAGAGGGAGACTCGGTCAAGAATTTATTGCTTGGCGACCTAAGAATCGGAAACAACAGGTTTTTTCTCAAATTTACCTTGAGTTAACATAGCGAATGTGCACCATTTCGACTGTTAGATTATTTGTGCGGGGGATTTTATGCGTAAACTAATCATTGGGCTTTTTGCAATTTTGTCATTGGCCCTGACTGCTTGTACTGAAGATACGTTGTCATCCGTGAGTGGCGGCGGTGGCGGCAAAAAAACGGCGCAAGAGCGTAAGCTGGAGCAAGATGTGCGCAGCTTGAACCAACAAACACAAAGCATCATCACCAAAAACACTCTTCAAGGCGCGGCTGTTGGCGCGTTGGCCGGCTGTGGGGTGGCGTTGTTGTTTGGCGGCGATGGCGGCGATTGTGCCCGTGGTGCGGTTGCTGGCGGTGTCGTTGGTGGCGTTGCAGGCAACCAAGTCGGCAAAAAAGCAGCCAAAGTGAACCAGGAGCTCGTCAAGCAACGCGAAACGATTGCGAAGCTTTCGGGGATCAACAAACGCCTCGGCGGTATTGAAGCCAATTTGCGTTCGGTTGTTCGTAGCCAGAATGCGGAAATTTCGTCGCTGCGTCGCCAGGTAAATGCGAAGCAAATATCCGCGTCGCAATACAATGCGCGTGTGAAAGCGATCCAGTCCAACCGCAAAAACGTTCGCGACGGTCTGGTAAAAGCCGAGAACAACGTCACCAAGTCGCAGGTGGAGCTTGCCAAGCTGGAAAAACAAGGCGGCAAGCCTTTGACCCAGACCAAGCGCGCGGCAAGCAGCACCAAGAGCCGCCTTACGCGGTTGCGTAAATCGGTGCGTTTGGTCTCGAGCTAAATCTAGGCGAACACATTTTGTGCGGCGGCCCTATTTCAGGGCCGCTTGCAATCGGTCAATTCAGATAAGGGAACCTCTTTGCCATGAAACGCATCACATCCGTTTTCAGCCTTGGCGCATTTTCAGTCCTGATGGCGTGCAACGGCTCAACCAACCCGCTTGAAGCGGATCTTTTCGACAATGTCCGGAACATCAATGACGGTACATATGACCGCCAGATAGCGGCAAATGAAGCCGAAGCCGCCCGGATCGCCCGCTCCAACAGCGCGCGGCAGAGTTCGATAAACTCACTGAACTCGCAAAAGAGTGCGAATAGCTCGACGATTGCCAAGCTGCGCGGCGAGATCGCATCCGCCAAGGGCGAGCTGTCTTCGGTGCGTGCGGGTTTAGGCGGTGATCAAGCCAAACTTGCGCGTGCCAGCCAGCTTGATCAACAGCTGCGCGCCGTCGACGCGGATGCACGTGCCGGTCTCGATCCGAGTCTCGTACGCAAAGAGCTGAGCCGCATCCGCTCGTCCATCCGCGCCCTTTCCAGCTAGGCAGAGGCGCGAGTATGGGTATCAAGGGCAATGTGAAAAAGCGGCGTGAATGGCGGCGCTTTCTGGGAGGGGCGCTGATGGCCGCCGCGTTTGCGGGGCCGTCCTTTTCGCAAGACGAGGCGACCAGCAAATACCCGGTCGAGGGTATCGCGATCCTTGATTGTGATCCGGGGGCGCCAGCGCCTGAGGACAGCTGTTTGGTCCAACTGCCGCCTTTGATGACGCGCGCTGGATTGCAGACGCAAGGTGCGGCTGATTTCAGCTTTGTGCGTCCCGGTAGCCCTGAATTCCCCGATGATGTGGTGATGTCTGGATCAATTGTACTGATTGATACAACACCCGGGCAGGGCGGCGCCCGTCGCGGAACGTTTACGCAAGAGCGCTCGCTGATTAAGTCGTTTGTCGAGAGCTTACCTCGTGGCGAGAAAATAGCCCTCTATGGGTTCAGCGATACTATCACGCGACTTACCGATTTCACCACGGACCGCGCCGTCTTGGCAAAGGCCGTGGACGAGCTAGAGCTTGACGGTGACAACACGCGTATCCGTTCCAGCGTGCTTGATGCGATTGATGTCCTGAAAGAGCGCAATGATGTCTTGATGAAGAACATCATCCTGATAACCGACGGGGATGAAGAAGGCTTTTCAGGCGCGACCGAGATCAGCACTGCAGCAATTGAGGCGGGTGTTCCGATCTCCGTTCTCGGCGTTGAATGGCGCGCTATCGGGGTGAGCCGGACAGCACAGGCAGAGGATTACCTCGAAAGCATCACCGATGCGACACAAGGTGAGACTGTGATGGTGCGGGTCCGTCGATTTGATGAGGCGACGCAGCAAGCCACCGAATTTGGCGAACAGATACGATCCGCTCGGCGCGGGTCTGGTCTAATCTTGCCGAAAGGGGAGGCCAAAGCCGCTACGATTTTCGTGACGCTGAAGGAACCGTTGCCCGGCGGCACCGGCGAACGCAGCCGAGAGGTTCGGGTCCAATTTACCCCGGCCAACCCGCCAGAGCCCGAGCCTGAGCCTGTTGATCCCAACGAGGGCAAGATTTTTGGCTTTGACCCGATGATTGTCTACACGGCCGCGGCAATCCTCGGCATTCTGCTTCTTGCCTTGCTGTTTTTCCTGCTGACACGTGGCAAGAAAGAAGACGAAGAAGAAGAGTTCGAACCGATTGATATCGAACCGGTTGCCGCAGCTGAGGTGACGGCAGTTGGCGCGGATCCCGATGCCAGCACCAAAATGGTGGCGCCAAAGCAGCGTCCGATAGCCTATTTGATTGAAGGTGGCGGGACCAAGCAGCATCCGGTGACGGGTGCGCGTACAGCCATTGGGCGCGGCAAATCAAACAGTGTTGTTGTCAACCATGACAGCATCAGCCGGGTTCATGCTGAACTTCACCGCAACCGTGATGGCGGATTTTCGATCACAGATATGGACAGCTTGAACGGCACATTCATCAATGGCTCCCGGATCAAAGGGACGCAGGCAGTGCGCGCCGGCGACAAAATCTCCTTTGGGGAAGTTGAGACAAAGCTGGTGCTGGCATGAGACATTTAGAGACACGGGCCGTTTGGCCTAAAGCCTTAAGGATAGGATTATGAGCAACGACAAGACGAAGTGGATTTTTGACGACGAAGACGGATTTGATGGAAACGACAAAGGCGGCTCCGTCGAATTTACGGAAACGATTGAAAAAACAGTCGCTGATACAGATGGGCCAGCTGGGTCAGACGAAGCGACCCGCGTTGTGCAAAATGTCGGTGCCGAAAAGACGACCATTTCGCGTGGTGAGGTCTTTACCAGCGGCGATGAGCAAATCGACCCAGTGGTGGGTTGGCTCGTCGTCATCAAAGGACCGGGTCTGGGCCAAGCTGTGTCACTTGGTGCGGGCATGAACTCAGTAGGGCGGGGCGCGTCAGAGCGCGTAACCCTTGGATTCGGTGATACATCGATTTCGACAAGTGATCATGCGCGCATTATCTATGACGACGACTCGCGCAAATTTTTCATTGCGCATGGGTCGGGCAAAAACATAACAAAAGTCGATGGCCAGATGGTCGCAAACACTTTGCCTTTGGAAAATGGGGCAACTGTTGAAATCACCAAGTCCACGCATTTGCGCTTTGTAGCCTTCTGTTCTGAGAGCTTTGATTGGGCCGACGTTGCGGGTGACGGCGACGCCTGATGAGCAATATTGCGGGCGGTGCCAGTGTTGGGCAGCGCGATAACCAGGAAGATGCGTATAAGATAGTTTTCCAGAGCGAGCAGGACCCGCATGGCGACGTTCTGATGATGGTGGCTGATGGTATGGGCGGCCATGTGGGCGGTGAGATTGCCTCCAACCTCGCTTTGGATGCTTTTGAGGCGCATTTCATTTCAGGCTCCAAATCGCCGCGGCCACGTGAACGGTTGAAGGAATCTGCCTTTATCGCGAATGACGCCCTGCGCGCACGGATCGATGGCCAACCAGAGCTGCGCGGAATGGGGGCGACGCTGCTTTGCGCCCTAAAGCTGCATGACCGCGTGGTCTGGGCCAGCATCGGCGACAGCCACCTTTATCTCTACCGCAGCCGTCAACTTAAAAAGATCAATGCAGACCATTCGATCTATGGTGAGCTTCTGGAGAGCGTCGCCGCAGGCAAAATTACCAGAGAAGAGGCCGACGCACACCCGCGAAAGAACGCATTGCGTTCAGCCGTGACAGGCGAAGACATTTCACTGATCGACCTGAATACAGCAGAGCTCGCGCCCGGCGACACGTTGGTTTTGGCGTCGGATGGATTGGATACCGTGCCGCAAGATCAAGTTGCGGAGGTCTTGGAGGCCGCCAAACGCGGAGGCCCCGAAGCACAAGTGCAAGCGCTCTTGGATGCGGTGGCGCAGGTAGGAAAACCAACGCAGGACAACACAACGATCATCATTTACCGCCAGGGCGGTGATACGGCCTTGCGGGCGCCAACCGATAGCCGATGGCGTTTGTCGAACGGGTCATCGAAAACCGGTTTGTCAAACCCATTGGCATTGCTTGGGGCGGCGGTAGCCGGCGTGGTTTTGCTTGGTGTGCTTGGCATTTTCATGTTTGGCCCGTCTGAGCCCGAAGCACCATTGGTGACAGTTGCGCCGCTCGCGGAAGACAATATCCGTTCGATTGAAGGCGAGACGATCCCGGAGCCGGACGATGAGACGACCCCGGAAAACGAGGATGCCGATCCACAACAACCAGCCGAGCCGTTGCCGGCCCCCCCGGTCAACCGCAACCCAATTGAAGAAAGTCCTTACCCGGCACAACGTCCTGATCAACCAGCGCCGCAAGAGGATGACACTCAACCGTCGACGCCGGATGCAATTCCGGAAGATGGGACCAGTCCCGACGATCAACGAGCCGAGCCTGACGGTGATACCGAACCGGACCCAATCGAAACCACCCCGATTGATCCGGCGCCCATTGAGGTCGCCCCAACTGAACCTGCTGCTCCGGTCACGCCCGAGAGCACGCTCCCGCAGGTGATAGAGTAGGCGCTGTTGAGATGGACATTTCCCTGCCAGAGCGGTTCAACCTTGCCAGCGGTCTTACGCTGGGCAAGCGCCTCGGCAAGGGCGGGTTTGGCATCACCTACACGGCCGAAATGGGCGAGCCACCGAAGAAATACGCGGTGAAGGAATATTTCCCATCCGAATTTGCCACAAGGGGGCCGAACTACCGGGTTGTCCCAAACCCAGAGGATCGTGATCTTTTTGACCTTGGCATGAATGCCTTTCTAAACGAGGCCAACATTCTCAAGACATTGCCGCGGCAACCTGGCCTTGTTCGCGTGCGCGGCGCATTTGAAAAGTTCAACACCGCCTATTGCCTGATGGAATATATTGAAGGCGACCCTGTGGACCGCATGCTTCCGCGCATCGTCAAGCATCATGGCCATGTTCCTGAAGCTCTGATCGAGGATTTCGTACGCTCGATCACCGCGGCGCTGGCGGCAGTTCACCACAAACGGCTGATCCACCGCGATGTGAAGCCCGCCAATGTCATGATCCGTCGCAACGGCCAACCGGTCTTGATCGATTTTGGCGCTGCACGTCCTTACGGCAAACGCACCAATGACCCGGCCATGTTCACGCGCAAATATGCGCCGATTGAGCTTTTTCCGACCGACCAGCAACCGCCTGGAAGCAAGCTGCGGGAGGGCCCTTGGAGCGATCTCTATTCGCTCTCAGTGATGCTTTACGAAATGGTCAGCCGCCGCGCGCCGCCCGACGCCAAATCAAGGCTTAAATCCTACTTGGAAAAGGGGCATGACACCTACATGCCAGTAGCGGAGGCCATTTCGGCCAGTGGCGGTCACGCAGGTTATTCAAAGCGTCTGTTTGAGATGATCGACTACGGCTGCGCGCTTTTGCCGGAGGATCGGCCGGCTGATGCTTTGGCCTATTGTCGTATCTTTACCGATACCGAAGGTCCAAGCACCAACGATCTGAAAAATCACGCAGAATTTGGTCGGGCTGAGAAGTGGACCGACGCTATCACAAGTCGCCTCACTGGTTTCGGTGAGGGCGTTCAGACCGGATTTTCGGGTCCCGACCCGTCGCTCACGCCGGAGCAACATGACGAACACATGCGCAAGCGCGGCGTCGCGAAGATGCTTGGAATAGTCTTTTTACTTGCCGCCGCAACGGCGTTTTTGGGATGGATGGGGCAACAGGGATGATACGAATTTTTAGAGCCGCGGTCTTTTGCCTATTTGCCCTTTTTGGAGCAATTGGCCCTGAGAATGGCTTTGCGAGCCCTGCGAAAGAGACAATCCGCCAGGTCGATCCCGCCGTTGGCCGTGTTGTTTTGGACAATGGCTCTGGCTCTGGTTTTGTCATCGGTAAAGACCCGCAATCAGGCGATCTGTTTTTTGTTACGAACGATCATGTCATCGACGGCGCGACCAAAGGCTATGTCGGTTTCAACGTCAATGGCCGCATTGAACGGTTCAATTTTCAAATCGTCTCAAGCTCATCCGAGGTCGATCTGGCGGTCCTGCGCATGAGCGTCAAAGACAAAGACTACCGTCCGCCCATCGTCGCCATTGGCACGAAAAAGCTTGAGAAAGGGGATCAGGTCTTTGCGCTGGGGTTCCCAGGGTCCTCGACTTATTTGCAATCCGACAAGCAAAGCCCGGAACGGTTTGAAACAACCTTGACGAACGGCTCGGTCAGCAAGGTCTATGTCGGAACTTGGGGTCGTTCTTCTCAATCGATGGAGCTTGTGCAGCACACCGCGCTCATTAACCCGGGCAATTCCGGCGGGCCCTTGTTCGATTACTGCGGGAACGTCGTGGGCGTGAACACCGTATATGTCACCGTTGCCAACCCGGTGTTTGTCTCGTCGTCGTCGAAAGTGCTGACCAATTTTCTGTCAAACGCGGGCGTCCCATTCAATAACGTCGTGCAGAGCTGTGATCCCAACGCGCCGACGCCTGCTCCTACACCGCCGCAAGAAGTGGCCGGAAACGGCGGCGGTACACTGTTCGGTATGCCCATTTGGGGTGTGGCCTTGGGCGGGCTCATCGCGCTTGGCGCGGTCGGAGGGGCCGTCGCATTTTCCGGAAAGAGCGCGACGGTGAGCAAGCCTGCTACCGGCGATGCGCCTGTTGTCGACCCGTTGCCCGTCGCCTCAGTCGCCCTGAAAATTGCCGCCAAATTGCCTGATGGCACGCAAAAAGCCTTCAAGCTATCGCCCGGGCAGCTGAAAGCCGGCGCAACTATTGGCAGGGTCTCTTCTGCTGACATTACAATCGACAGCCCCAAAATCAGCCGGGAACACGCGCGCATCAAACTCGATGGGCGGCGATTGATCATCGAAGATTTGGGCTCCACCAACGGGGTAGAGGTCGAGGGGACACGGCTTAAGGCCAACAGTCCTGAGCAGATCAACACGCGCGCGAAGATCAGCCTCGGCAACGTCGCCCTCAGGCTTGCCAAGCCGTGAGCGATGCAGGCGTCGTCCATATACGCGATATTGGCATTCGATTGGGTGATGAGCTGGTCGTGATCGTGGATGCACTGGATATGGATGCGGGCGACGTTGTGGTGCTGGACGCGATAAGCGGCGCCGGGAAAAGCACCGCCTTGGGTTTGATTGCAGGTGCCCTACCGGCCGAGCGAATGTCTGTTTCGAGCGCGCACCGACTGTCGGGGCAAAGCATCACACCTGAGCTGCCTCGCGACAAGTTTAGCGGGCCAGACCGTCTGGGTTTCGTCCTGCAAACCAATATCCTCATTCCCTATCTCAGCATTTCTGAAAATATTGACCTGCCCATGACCATTGCCGGGCAACGTCCCGAAACCGATTGGCGGGAGCACCTTGTCCGGGCCCTTGGTCTCACTGGTCTGACAGACCGTATGCCCACAGAAGTCTCCGTCGGGCAGCGGCAAAGGGTGACGATTGCGCGCGCCTTGCTGGGACAGCCCGATCTGTTGCTTCTCGATGAACCTGTTTCGGCGCTGGACCCAGTGAATGTTGGCCAAGTGGAGCGGTTGATTGAGGTGCTCGCTCAGGATGCAGGCAGCGCTGTGATCTTGGCCAGTCACCAAGCCGCGCGCGGCGCTTTTGCTGATGCACGCCGGGTTGGGCATAGGACTGAGGATCAGGGTGGGGTGCTGTATTCGCGGTTCTCCGATGCGTATGAAGGTGAGATGGCGGCATGACCAGATTGCCGCTCTCCCTGGCTGTTAAAGAGCTACGCCATGATTGGCGCGGGTCGCTTTGCTTTATCGCCGCACTTGTTGGTGTTCTGGCGCCAATGTTGGTCGTTCTGGCGCTTAAAAACGGCTTCATCGGCACGATGATTGATCGGTTGGTTGATGATCCGTCAAACCGGGAGCTGCTTGCCGTGGGATCAGGCGCCTATGACGCGCAGTTTTTTGATATGATTGCCGCGCGCGATGATGTGGCCTTCATTGTGCCTGCGACCCGGTCAATCAACACGGTCGCCAACTCTTTGCGCAACCGCCCGAAACGCAATCTAGAACGGGCCGTGCCGCTTATCCCGACCGCAGCGGGAGACCCGCTTTTGGGTGGCTTGGTGGTTGAAAAAGGGCAGATGGCCTTGTCAGAGACGCTGGCGGCCGAACTGGAGCTCGCGATTGGCGAAAAAGCTGAGATGATCATTGGGCGTAAACTCGACGGCGATCAACAAAATGCCGTGTCCGAGCTTACGGTGACGGGTATCGTTCCTGAGCGGCTTTATAGCCGGTATGCAATGTTCATTTCGCTGCCAGATCTGCTGGCCGTGGAACGGTTCCGGGATGACAAATTGCTGACGCCTGAGACGTGGCGCGATGGTCTGGACATGCAGGAAAGCTATGCCAGTTTTCGCCTTTATGCGCGGGCCCTGGATGATTTGCGCGTGCTTGAAAGCGCTTTGACAGATGCCGGCGCGCAGGTTCGCCCAAGGGCGGAGAACGCGACCGTGTTGCTGTTGTTTCGCAAAAACCTCGACATCCTTTATGCCGCCGTCGCATTGATTGCGGCAGCTGGGTTTTGGGCAGCGATGGCCGCGAATTTGCGCGGCGTCGTCGAACGTCAGCGCGTGTCGTTCAGCTTTCTTGATTTGCTGGGCCTCAGTGACCGGGCCCGTAAATCGATCCCGGTTTTTCAGTCTTTGATCCTTGTGGGGCTTGGCATCTGCGTCACGTTTATTATCGTGGGGTTAATTCTTGTGACGATCAATCTCGGCTTTGCCAATGCGCCCCAACAAATGGCCGCGCGTCTTGGACCCTTGGATGTAATCGGCACGCTTATATTGGGTGTCTTGACGGCTTTGACAGCTTCGGGTTGGGCGGTTTTGGCGATTGATAGAATTGGTACAGAAGAGGTTTTACGACATGCTTAGGGCGTTCTTTATATCGAGTAGTGTTTTGATCGCCCTTGGCTCGACTGCGCAGGCCGAAATCACTTGGAAAGAGAGCTATTTCAACCCCAACCCAATGGACGGTGATCTTGTCCTTCCGATGCCTTGCGGCGGCGCCATGGCGTTTCGAAAGGTTGAAACGCCAAATTCGGACGGCGCTATTGGCGACGTTCCCGTTTTGCTAGGCGAGGAGGGTGAAAATCAACCCTACCTGAACGGGCTGCGTCAGACTTACGTATCTGGCGCGTTTTCAGATGACGGCTCAGGCAGCAACAAAGCGTATTTCTACATGGCGAAATACGAGTTGGCAGAGGCGCAATACGGTGTGATCACCGACGGCTGCCCCGACCGCGCGCCGCGCAAGCGCGCGTTTAAACCTGTCGTTGATATCTCAAAATTGGAGTTTGAGACGTTCGCGCAGAATTATACGATTTGGCTGATGAATGAGGCGGCCGAGATTTTGCCGAGCGCGGATGACACCAAGGCCTATATTCGTCTGCCGACGGAGGGGGAGTGGGAATTTGCTGCGCGAGGCGGTTTGTCGGTTGAGCCTGCGCAGTTCCGCCAACCGATCCCTCCGCTCGAAGATGGCACCCAGCCGTCGGAATATGTGGCGCATGGTGGCACCGAAAGTGCGGGTGGCAAAATACAAGCGATCGGAACGTTGAAACCGAACCCGTTGGGCTTGCATGATATGCTCGGGAATGCCTCCGAGATCGTCAACACGCCCTTCGCCTTGGTGCGTCACGGCAGGCTTCATGGGCAGGCCGGTGGCTTTGTTAAACGTGGTGGCGACGCGCGCACGCCGCTTGGCTCGATGAATTCTGCGACGCGATACGAGGTCGCCCCGTTCGACCTGCGTGCAGGCGATGTAACGCGGGACCGCTATACGGGCGCACGTATGGCGATTGCGGGCTTGTCGATTACCTCGACCGATCAGGCAGCTGATCTGGAGGCGGCTCTTGACCAGATTGCGGCGCTGGATTCCCGACTTGCTGCTGAGATTGCCGAGCAGGACGTGCTCGACGTGGTTGCCGCGCTTGAGAAAGACGCCAAGAACGAGCAGACCAAAGCGAGCTTGGCGGTGATCAGCGACACGATCAAGCGTGCGCGCGACGGACGGAACACACAGCGTGACCAATCGATCCGGCTGATTTTGAACGCAGGAACTTTGTATTGCGACGGAGCCGTTCAAGTCTTTTTGAACTTTGCGGCGTTGCGCGCCCGTATCGAAGAAATCAACGAATTGATCGAGGAATTGCGGACATCCGAGTATCAAGAGGACCGTGATAGCGTGCCCGAGGCGATAGAGATTTTGCGCGAGGCTCAGGATGGGCTCGCTGATCTTGAGGCGCGCCTTGATGCGGAAGTGACCGACTATAGCAACCTCGCCGAGGGGCTGGTGAAAGACTACTCCATCGAGCTGCTGCGTCGACAGGCGAGCTTTATCGAAAGCAAGGTCGTGGCCCGCGGTGAGCGGCGCGCAAGCTGTTTGATCACCTTGCGCAACCATCTCGCTTCGCGCGAAGCGGCTGGGTTCATTGATACAGAATTGGTCAAGCTCGATTTCCAGGGCATCGCCTTGGCGGCTGTGGAATAGGATATTTGAAATGCGGGGGCATAAGCAATGAGTGACGCAAGTGGGGTCTTTGGGATCAAGCCCGGTGACGTGATACAGAACACCTATAAAGTCGAAAAAATGTTGGGTGAGGGGGGCATGGGGGCCACTTTCAAAGGCCATAACATGACGACTGATCATGATGTCGCGATCAAGGTGATGATCCCCTCATTCGCCAAAGATGAGCGTGCGGTCAGCCTCTTTAAGCGCGAAAGCTCGCTTTTGCGCACGGTGCAAAGCGACGCGGTCATTCGGTATGAGACGACGCTTCAAGATGCGGAAGGCAGGCTTTTTCTAGTGATGGAATATTTGCCGGGCAGGCCTCTGGCGGACTATCTAAAACGCGGCGCGCGGCTTGGCAGCAAGGATGTCCTAAAGCTTGCGCGGCGGCTGGCGGGCGGACTTGATGCGATCCACAAGCTCAATATCGTGCACCGCGATATAGCGCCGGACAATATTTTGGTTCCGGAGGAGGATATCCTCAAAGCGAAGCTGATCGACTTTGGTCTGGCCTCTGACACCGCTGGGACTGAGAAGTCCATTCTGGGCGACAGCGTTGCGGGGAAATTTAGCTATATGGCACCTGAGCAATTGGGGCTGTTTGGCGCAAAAGCAACGCCCGCTACCGATATCTACGCGCTCGGTTTGGTTCTGATGCAAGTGGCCGGTTTAAGCGTGCCGGGTGCGGGAAAAGGGATCGGTGCAATCGAGGCCCGGCGAGAGAACCTTTCACTGGCTGGTGCCGACATATCAGCGCCTTTGAAGCTGCTGCTGGAAAATATGCTCAAGGCGGATCCGGGCGATAGGGTCCGAGACCTGAGCGCTGCCATCAAACGCGCCCTTGATACGCCCGACGATGTCGATGTGACGACCCCGCCGGGCCCTAGCGGTGGCGGCAAAACAGGTGGTGGCGAAAAGTCCAAAATGCCGATGCTCATTGCGGCAGGTGTTGTCGCGCTCGCGGTGATTGGTGGTGGCGTTTTCTTCATGACGAAGGATCAACCTGGTGACGGCTCCAGTATCAATACGACCAGCGACAGCAAGGCTCTGCTTAAGGAGCCCGATGCCGTCGACAAGGCGATTGCTCTCGTAGATCAGGGCGGGCGGGAGAACCTTGAGATTGCACTCGGGGCTTTGATGAAGCTCGGCAATGACGATGCCGCTGAGGCGGATACGCGAATTCGGGCGCTGATCGAGGTCGCCAAAATGTATGATCCACAAACCTACGACCCGCAGCGCAGCCCGTTTGCACAGGCCAATAAAAGTGCTGCGCGCCGGATGTATCAAAAAGCGGCTGACTTGGGCTCTGCGGATGCGCAGAACGCGGTCGCCCGATTGGGAGAGTAGTGATGAAACTGGTATTGGTAGCCCTTTTTGCGACGGCACTTTGTTTGCCGCAGACAGTCTTTGCGCAAGATCGACCTGCGCTGATCGACGGAAAATCATCGCTCTACCAAAGGGTGCTGGTGCGTGAACGTGTCCCCGGCCGTGACGGACCCGACGGGGCGGAAGTGGAGGCGGTTGCACCACTTCAAACGCTTTACGTATACAAACGCGATGGCGGCTGGATTCAAGTAGGCCCCGACGATCAGGGCAACGGCAAGTTTTGGCTGCCAACCGACGCGACGGTCGACTGGAACCAAAATATCGTCGTGACGTTCGAGGCCTCCGAGAACCTCGGCCGCGTTCTGTTTTTCAACGATATCGATGATGTCTATGAGTTGGTTGAGGCAGAAAACTCCGCCCCCGGCGCTGTCACTTTGCGCAATGAGGCTGAGGAGGCGGAGCGAAACGACACAAGCTCTGATACAATCCTCGCGCTTGGCCCGCCGGAGACGGTGGACCTGAAACGCAATCTCTACGTCATGCCGATCATCGAAGCCGAGGAGGCGACAATGGAGAGCGGCCCTGACGTGAACCTGTTGCGTGTCGCCGTCGCACGGTCAGATGCGGGCTCTGGCACGCCGCCCGCGCCGTCTGGCGATCCAGAAAACTTCAAGGCGGGCATCGTTTTTGTTGTAGATACCACGATCTCTATGGGTCCCTACATTCGCGCGACGCGCTCCGTTCTCGAGGGGATATACAATGACGTCGCGCAGTCTGGTATGGCCGATGTCGTGTCTTTCGGGCTTGTCGGCTATCGTGATAATTTAGATGCCGCACCGACGCTGGGCTACGATGTTCAGACCTTTGTGACCCTCGAGGAGGGGTCCGCCGCGGGCGCGTTCCTGGAAGGCATTGACCGGATGGAGGAGGCGCAGACGCCGTCCAAAAACTTCCGCGAGGATAGCTTCGCGGGCATTGAGCATGCGATAAACGATTTTGACTGGTCCGGATATGGCTCGCGCCTAATTGTTCTTGTCACTGATGCCGGGCCCCGCCTTGCCTCAGATCCATTGTCGAAAACGAAAATGTCGGCAACTGGTCTGAACGCACAGGTGAAAGAACGGCTGGAAGGCTCGATAGCCGCGCTTCATCTTCGGACCACGCGCGGGAACAAGGATCATCAACAGGCCGAGGACGCCTACCGGGCGTTGACCGCAGAGGCCAACCAAGCCCCTCTGTATTACGGCGTGAACCAAGGCGATCTGAATGAATATACGCAAGTCGCTGGCGAGTTCGCGCAGTTGATCGTCGATCAGGTCCTGCGGTTCCGCAAGGACGGGGCTGATGAGGACTTCTCGCGCAAGCGCGGCGATGATGACGCCGGTGGCTCTGATTTTTCGCGTGCCGTGCGGCAAGCTGGGCGGACCATGCAGTTGCGCTACCTGGGCCGCCAGAAAGGGACCGAGGCGCCCGATGTGTTTGAGGCCTGGGTTGCGGATCGTGATTTTGAACGCAACGGGTTGAAGCCACTTTCGATCAGGCTGCTTTTGTCGAAAAATCAGCTCAGCGATCTCGACCAGGCGCTGAAAATCATCATCGAACAGCAGGAGGAAAACATCCTCGACCCAACCGAGTTCTTTTCGCAGGTTTTGGGCGCGGCGTCAGATGCCAGCCGCGACCCGGACAAGGTCTCCCGACGCGCCGATCTGAGCCTTGCGCAAGCGGTGTCCATCGACGAATACCTCGACGGTCTACCCTATAAATCGCGCATCATGAGCGTGACCGAAGATGACTGGATCAAAATGAGCACGTCCGAGCAGCTTGATCTCACCAACGAGCTCTACGACAAGATTGAGCGCTACCGTCGCTACAATGAGGCCACTGACCTTTGGGTTGACTACCTGGGTTCGGGGCCTGGCGGAGAGAACTTGCTGTACCCAATGCTGCTGAACGACCTGCCCTGAGGGCAGGTCGCAGTTTTACAAATGCGCGCATTCCGGGACAGGCGTGAGCACTGTTCCGTCTGCTTTCCATTGCAGCAAATTGTCGACCGTGAGCTTTCCCATAGCGGCCCGGGTCTCATGCGTGGCGGAGCCCACATGCGGCAGAAGAATGACGTTATCTAACGCCTTCAACGCGTCTGGGATATGTGGCTCTTTCTCGAACACATCGAGCCCAGCCTTGCCAAGTTTGCCAGAGCTAAGCGCATCAATCATCGCCGCCTCGTCGATTACCGAGCCGCGTGACACGTTGATGACCATCCCGTCGGGGCCAAGGGCTTCGAGCACCTCTTTGTTGACGATCTTCTCCGTTGAAGGCCCACCCGGCGTGATGCAGACCAATACATCGGAACGCGCCGCCATTTGTGTCAGGTTGTCACAGTACTCATAAGGCAGGTCCTTCTTGGAGCGGGTGTGATACAGGATCTTCGGATTGAAAACCTGCAGCCGTTCCGCGATCTCCTGCCCAATCCGGCCCATACCCAAAATGCCAATCGTACGATCGTCTGGGCTGCGCGACAGCGGCGCGTTGCCCTTCGCCTCCCAATCGCCGGAGCGTGCATGGTTTTCTTCCCAGAGAAAATTCCGAAAGCCTGCGAGCAGCAGCATTATGGTGGTATTCGCGACCTCGGCGTTCAGAACGTTCGGCGTGTGGCTGACCTTGATGCCTCGCGCCACGCATGCTTCCGTGTCAATCGCGTCATAGCCCACGCCATAAGCGGACGCGACTTTGAGGTTGGGGCAGGCGGCTAAAATATGGGCCGGCACCCCGTCATGGCCATTGGTGGCCACGGCCTCAATGCTGGTGCCATGCTCCGTCGCCCAAGTGTCAAAATCAGCGATTTCCTTAAGCTTATGAAGCGTGAACTCCACCACCATCCGCTCGAGCATTACATCTGTTGCGCCGCCAATCAGCAATAGTCCCGGCTTGCTCATGCATCCATCCCCACGGTTTGACGCTGTGTGCCCAGCCCCTCAATACCCAGTTCCATAACGTCACCCACTTTCAAGAAAATCGGGTCAGGCTTCTTGCCGCCCCCCACGCCGGGCGGTGTTCCTGTCGAAATCACGTCACCTGGTTCAAGCGTCATCAACTGAGACAGATGCGAGACGATCTGCCGGACGTTGAAGATCATGGTAGCGGTGTTACCTGTCTGCATCCGCTCCCCGTTTACGTCCAGATACATGTCGAGCTTTTGTACATCCTCGATCTCATCTGTGGTCACCATCCAGGGGCCCACGGGTCCAAAGGTGTCGCAACTTTTGCCCTTGGTCCATTGGCCGGACAACTCGATCTGGAATGTCCGCTCAGACACGTCATTGACGATGCAAAAGCCTGCCACATGGTCCAACACGTCGTCTTCGGAGATGTATTTGCAGCGTTTTCCGATGACCACGCCGAGCTCAACTTCCCAGTCGGTCTTGCTAGAACCGCGCGGCATCATCACATCGTCATTGGGGCCCACGATTGCGGAGTTGGCTTTCATAAAGAGGATCGGATGCTCGGGGAACGGCAAGTTCATTTCAATCGCGTGGTCCGAATAATTCAGCCCGATGCACATCAGCTTGCCAATATCGCCGACGCAAGGCCCCAAACGCGGGTTGCCATCCACAACGGGCAGGGTGCCAGGGTTGATCGATTTGAGCGTTTCCATTTGCGCCGCGAGTACCTCGCCATTGATGTCGGCAACATGCGTGCTCAGATCGCGCAATGCGCCATCGGCATCAATCAAACCGGGTTTCTCGGCACCGGGCGTGCCGTATCGTACGAGTTTCATAAATCGCTCCTAGTGGTTGTCGCGCGGCATGTATCGGCGCGAGATATCTTGATACTTGGCGGCACCTTCCAGCGTCATTCCTTCACTGAACGGGCGCACGAGCTGGCGGAAAATCTCCTGCCACGGGGTTTGGCTGCCAGGAACGTCGATGGCGCCGTTGATCAGTTTTTCGGCGCGCGCCTTTAACGTCGCGTCATCGACCAACATATCCGCTGTGCACTTTTTCAAGTCGATCCGCACCCGGTCCCCGGTTGTCACCAAAGCCAAACCGCCGCCATCAGCGGCCTCGGGCGATGCGTTCAGGATCGATGGCGAGCCAGATGTGCCTGATTGCCGCCCGTCGCCCACACATGGCAGCGCGCGGATGCCTTGCTTCAGCAGATACGCCGGCGGACGCATGTTCACGACCTCCGCGCCGCCTGGATAGCCTTTCGGCCCGGCGCCGCGCATGATCAGAATGCAATGCGCATCGATCCCGAGGCCCTCATCATCGATCCGATGATGGAAATCCTCTGGCCCATCAAAAACAATGGCGCGGCCTTCAAATGCATCAGGGTCATCGGGGTTTGACAGGTAGCGCTCCCGGAATTCTTCCGAAATCACTGAGGTTTTCATGATCGCGCTGTCAAAGAGGTTGCCTTTGAGGTTGATAAAGCCCGCATCCTTTACCATCGGCGTCTCGGTCGCGAAAATCACATCGGCGTTGGTGGCTACCACACCCTCGCAATTCTCACGCATCGTCTTGCCATTCGCCGTCATCACATCTGGGTGTGGCAGCAGGTCGGCCTTGATCAGCTCGCCAATCACGGCAGGTACTCCGCCCGCGCGATGGTAGTCCTCGCCCAGATATTTGCCCGCTGGTTGCAAGTTCACCAAAAGCGGTACCTTGTGGCCGAGAGCTTGCCAGTCATCATTGGTCAGCTCCAACCCCAGATGTTTTGCGATCCCGTTCAAGTGGATCGGCGCATTGGTCGAGCCACCAATCGCGGAGTTGATAACGACTGCGTTTTCAAAGGCTTCGCGCGTCATGATCTGTGACGGGCGCAAGTCCTCCTGCACCATTTCGACGATGCGCTTGCCTGTGTAGTAGCTGATTTGCCCACGCTCTCGGTAGGGCGCTGGGATCGCTGCAGCGCCTGGCAACTGCATGCCCAAAGCCTCGGCCAGCGAGTTCATCGTCGTCGCCGTGCCCATCGTGTTGCAATAGCCCACGGAAGGCGTAGAGGAGGCCACGAGGTCCATAAACCCATCATCGTCCAGCTCACCTGCCGCGTGCAACTCGCGGGCTTTCCAGACAATCGTGCCTGAGCCCGTCCGCTCGCCATTGTACCAGCCGTTCAGCATCGGCCCGACGGACAGCGCAATCGCGGGGATGTTCACGGTGGCTGCGGCCATCAAAAGGGCGGGGGTGGTCTTGTCGCACCCGATATTCAGAACCACGCCATCTAGCGGATAGCTGAATAGGGTTTCGACCAAAGACAGGTAGGCGAGGTTTCGGTCGAGCATCGCGGTCGGGCGTTTGCCGGTTTCCTGGATCGGGTGAACCGGCACTTCGATCACTGTACCGCCCGCTGCGATAACGCCGTCGCGCACGCGTTTGCTCAGCTCAATATGGTGGCGATTGCATGGGCTCAGATCGCTGCCCGTTTGGGCAATTGCGATGATCGGCTTGCCTGATTGCAACTCTTCGCGGGTCAGCCCGTAATTCAGGTACCGCTCCAGATAAAGCGCCGTCATTTCCTGATTTTCGGGGTTGTTGAACCACGCTTGCGATCTCAGTTTTGGTGTCTCGGCCATGTTTCATTTCATCCGATATTAAAGTTAACGTACCCGCTCTCAGGCGCATAGGGTCTGGGCTTCGTTCTGTCCCAAATACTCATTTTCCAAACTTAGCCAGACCACCCGCCATCGATCACATGCGGCTGTCCGGTTGTAAACGCGCTCTCATCGCTGGCCAGATAAACCACCAATGCGGCAATCTCTTCTGCGGTTGCCACACGGCCCATAGGTTGGCGCGCGACAAAAGCTTCCATTGCCGCGTCATAGCTGCCCATTTCTTCGCCCAGGGCTTTGACCCGGTCATGCCAGCTTGGGCTCTCAACGGTGCCGGGGCAGATACAGTTACAGCGGATGCCTTCTTTGATGAACTCAATGGCGACCGATTTGGTCATCCCGATCACCGCCGCTTTAGTGGTCCCGTAAATGAACCGG
Organism: Pseudomonadota bacterium; assembly: GCA_039030615.1. Taxonomy (GTDB): domain Bacteria; phylum Pseudomonadota; class Alphaproteobacteria; order Rhodobacterales; family Rhodobacteraceae; genus Litoreibacter. The sequence goes on from JBCCDV010000009.1 coordinate 113,383, forward strand.
TTCGGCGCTCCGATGATCGATGATAACGCGGAAGACATGTTGATGATCGACCCGGTCCCGCGCTCACGCATCCCCGGCAGACAGGCCTGCATTGTGCGGAACATGGAGCGGACATTCAGGTCGAAGGCCATATCCCAGTCGTCATCAGTCGCCTCCAGGACCGAGCCGTGATGCACAAAGCCCGCACAGTTAAAAAGCACATCGGGTTGCGCTTGCGCCACGCCCTCCTTCACAGATGTCTCGTCGCGTACATCCAGGACGAAGGTGGTGATGTTTTCACGCGCGAGACCCTCTAGCCCCTTTTGATTCACATCCGTCGCAAATACTGTCGCACCCTCTTGCGCCATGGCGAGCGCGGAGGCGCGGCCGATCCCTTGTGCTGCCGCCGTCACCAAGGCGCGTTTCCCGCTAAGCCTATTCATTGATTGTACTTTCTCCCACGATGACTGTCCCCCTCGCGCAAACTTGCTAGATCGGCGCAGGCCATGCTCGCGCTCCAGACCTAAGGTCAATTTCATGGCGCGGCAATGCTTTTAAACGGCGTAACCCTGTTCTATCGTTACCGCAAACATGTGGAGGAGAACACCGTGGCTAAAGCCAAAATCGCCCTGCTGGGCACAGGGCTTATGGGCGCCCCCATGACCCGCAACCTTTTGAAGGCAGGCCATGAGGTGCAGGTTTGGAACCGGTCGGTCGAAAAAGCAGAACCGCTCGTCGCGGATGGCGCGGTACTGTGTCAAAGCCCTGCAGATGTTGTGCTCGGTGCCGCCGTGGTCATCACGATGCTCAGTGACGGCGTCGCGGTTGGTGGTCTGGTCCATGACCCTGACGTCACGGGGGCGATGGCACCCGGCGCGGTCTGGATTGATATGTCCTCCGCGAAACCCGAGGAGGCGCGCGCGCAGTCTGCCCATTTGGCAAGCTTAGGGTTAGGCCATCTCGACGCTCCTGTCTCTGGCGGCACAAAAGGAGCCGAGGCGGCGAGCCTTGCGATTATGGTAGGCGGCGATCTAAGCGTCTTCGATAAAGTGGAAACTGTGCTCGGCGCTATGGGGCGTCCCGTTCATGTTGGGCCGTCTGGGTCGGGGCAACTCTCGAAACTTGCCAATCAAGGGATCGTGGCGGTGACGATAGCCGCCGTCGCTGAGGCTATGTTGCTTCTTGAAAAAGGTGGCGCAGCGCCGGCGGCAGTACGAAACGCGCTGAAAGGCGGCTTTGCAGACAGCACGATCTTGCAGCAGCACGGCGCGCGGATGACGGAGCGCAATTTTGTTCCGGGCGGCCTGTCGAAATTTCAACTCAAAGACCTCGACAACTTACTGCATGAAAGCGGCGGGTTGGGCCTGACGCTGCCGGTCGCTGAGATGGTACGCGATCGTTTTGACCATTTTGTTCATCAGATGGATGGCGCCGATCTAGACCATTCCGGGCTGTACTTAGAACTGCTCGCTCGGAACGGAGACGGCGCATGACGCGTGTTTTGATTATGGGCGGCGGCGGGATGGTCGGTCAGAAGCTGGCGTATCGTCTGCTGGACGAAGGCCTGAATGGGGCCGCGTGCGAAATCACGGCGCATGACATTGGGTTTCCGGAAAACGGTGCACCGGTGGCGTTGCAGGCGCGCGGCAACCTTGCGGATGCTGGCGTTGTTGAAGCTTTGGCGGCGGAGAAGTTTGACATGATCTTTCATCTTGCCTCCATCGTGTCGGGGCAGGCAGAGACGGATTTTGATCTGGGCTGGCAAGTCAATATGCTGCCGACCTGGCGATTACTTGAGGCGTTGCGGGCGGAGCGGGAGACGGACCCTGAATATTGCCCGAGATTTGTGTTTACCTCTTCGATTGCGGTGTTTGGTGGACCTTATCCTGAGAAGATCTCCGATACGTTCCTCAGCGCCCCGCAAACGAGCTACGGGACGCAGAAATCGATCTGTGAGGGGATGATCTCAGATTTCTCGCGGAAGGGGTTCATTGATGGGATGTCGATCCGGTTGCCGACGATCTGCGTGCGGCCGGGGAAGGCTAACCTTGCGGCGTCTTCGTTTTTCTCAGGCATCATACGCGAGCCGTTGAATGGGATGGAGGCTGTGCTACCGGTGCCGGATACTGTGCGGCACTGGCATGCGTCACCGCGCGCGGCGGCAGGATTTTTGAGCCATGCGGCGGGGTTGGACACGGCGCGGCTGAAGGGGCGTCGGGCTTTGAATTTGCCGGGGGTTAGCTGTACCGTGGCCGAGCAGATCGAGGCGCTGAGGGAGATCGCGGGCAATGACGTGGTGGCCCGAATAAAGCCCGAGCCAAACGAGGATATCAAGAAAATCGTGGAGGGCTGGCCGCGCGATTTTGAGCCGGTCCGGGCGCTTGATTTGGGCTTCCGAGCGGAAGGGTCGTTCAAGGAAATTATCGAGATCTATATCGAGGATGACCTCAAAAACGCATGAAACCGCGCCGCCCCGCATGCGGGGAATCTTGTAACTATCCTCAATAAAACATTTTTCCAGATTTTTTAAGGATTTGGAAAGGATTGCCCATCGGCGCCTTCATGCGGCGGGAGCGCCATTAAAGTCGCGGCGACAGCCTCGAGAAGTTCGGCGCGGCGCACCGGCTTCATCAAGCGAATATCGGAAGCGTTTTGCTGGTTGCCGTGGATCGTGGCATCGGCCGCATATCCGGACATGAAAATGCAAGGAAGATCGGGGTCAATGTCGCGGATGGCTTTTGCCAAAGCGGGCCCCTGGAGCGTGCCGGGCATGATCACATCGGTTAGCAGCAGGTCAAACGCGGCGTCGCTTTGCGTGAAGACGCGAAGCCCTTCATCCCCGTTGGTTGCAAGCTCAACTTTATATCCGGCATTTTCGAGCGTCTGGCAGATAACACGCGCGACGCCGTCTTCATCCTCAACCAGCAGAATGCGTTTACCGGATGAGTGGGCCTCTACCGTGGTTTGTGTCTCGGGGGGCTTCGCAACGGCTTGCTCCGCCATTGCTTTGAAATAAAGTTTGAACGTCGTGCCGACGCCCGGTTCCGAGAAGACGCGCACTGTGCCCCCCGATTGTTTGATAAACCCTTCGACCATGGACAGGCCCAACCCCGAGCCTTCCCCAAAGGGTTTTGAGGTATGAAAGGGCTCGAATATTTTTTCGAGCACGTCAGGCGACATACCCTGGCCGGTATCAGCGATTGCCAACATGACATATCGGCCCGGCGACAAATCATGCAGGTCGCCGCTAAGGGCCTGATCCGTGGTCAAGACATTGGCCGTCTCGATCGAAACCTTGCCCCCATCGGGCATCGCGTCGCGCGCATTCAGGACGATATTGACGATCGCGTTTTCGAGCGATGTCGCGTCAAGTTCGCTATCCCAAAGCCCGTCCATAAGCGTCGTATTGATCGAGATCGATTCTGGCAGAACGCGCGTGCCCCAATTCATGGTGCTGAGCACAATTTGATTGATGTTGAGCCGCGACGGTTGCAGATGCGCGCGCCGCGCAAAGCTGAGCAGGTTCTTGGTCAGGCCCGCGCCGCGATTTGTGGCACGGATTGCGTGGGTTAGATAGTCCTGGCGGGTCGCGTCGTCTGCGCATTCCAGCGACAACTCCAGATTGCCCAGAATGATCGCAAGTATGTTGTTGAAATCATGCGCAACGCCACCGGTCAAAGTGCCGATAGCTTCGATCCGCTGGGATTGGCGCAGCCGCGCTTCGGCCTCACGTAGATCTGTGAGATCGATGCTACTGCCAACAACCTCGATCTGGTTGCCAGCGTCATCGAAAACGGGCTCGGTTATTTGGCGCACAAATCTTACGGTGCCGTCCGGATGCACTGCGCGGTATTCAAACAGAATGGCCTCACCGCCGTCGATCCTTGCGACAGCGTCGACGAAAAGAGCTTTATCGTCATCGTGGATGTTGCCGGTATAGGGCGCGCGGCCCTTGTTAAGCTCATAAAAGGTTTCAGCGCTGATGCCGAAATGCGCGGCGTGTTGGCCTGAGCAATAGATGCAATCGCCGGTCGCATAGTCCCATTTGTAGTAGCCAATCCCGGACACGCGAACGGCCATTCTGAGCTGTTCCTCGCTTTCGAAAATCTGCGCCGTCTTTTTGTTTTTCTCTTGAGTTTCTGACAGGAGAGAGGCTTTGAGTTTCTCATTTGCGGCCAGAATTTCCGACTGCTTGGCCTCGCTGGAATCCTTGATTTGTCCTAAGCGAAACCCAAGAAACATGAAAAGCCCTGCGCCAACCACGACGTTTAGCATCTTGGCGGTCAACTCTGCCGGCCCAAAGCCGGCCCAATAGGCGAAAAATAGAAATGCTGAGGCGCACCCGGCCGAAAGGACCCCGGCCTTCATGCCGCCGTAGGTGCCGGCGACCACAACGCTGACAAGCACACTGAAAAACGGTGCTGGAATGCTTATTTCCAGCGTGAACATTACCGTAAGACACAGCGAGATGAGCAGCGTCGGAAGGGCCCAGAGCAGCCGTTTCGCGTTTTTGGTCTGTGGTTTCGCTATGGCGGGTGTGTCTGTCTTCAACTTGTGTGGCCCTGGATGGTCGTGGCGCGTTTGATCTTTGTGAGGCCGGTTTGAATTGGCGCGACTAGCGCTGCAATGCGGGTTCCGTTTGTTGGGACGGGTCCAGCTCGCCGCTGGCCCCACCGTCGCGTAGGTTGCGTTTCATATGGTCATAGATGGCTTGGCAACATCCGGGGCCGTCGCGACTGAGCGCGGCTGCTACGATGGCTTGATGCTCTGGTACGTTTTCTGGGTGATAGCCAAATTTGGGTTGCATGATCTTTTGCTGCCGGAACTGGTCGTAGGTGCGCCGATAGCTGGACCGCAAAAACGGGCTGTCACAGGCTGACAGGAGCGTGTCGTGGAATTCAAGTTCTGCCAGCGACCAGATGCGCAAGGTCGCGCCTTCGAGCCCGTCTTGGGTGATTTTGCTTTCGATATGGGCAAGCTTGTGATGGGCGGCTGAGAGCTGCGCCTCCCAGTCGAGTTCCCCGTTTGCGATTGAGGCAGCCGCGCCTTCTTGTTCGAGCATGATGCGGAATTTGGTCAGGTAGTGCAGGCGTTCGGGGTCGACCGGGCGCGCGCGGAACCCGCGCTGGTCCTCAAAAATGACGAGACCGGCGGAGGCGAGGCGGAACAAAACCTCCCGGATTGTGTTGGCGGAACAGTCGTATTCGTCGCGCAAATGCTCGGAGCGCAGCTTTGCGCCTTGCGGAATTTGAGCTGTCACCAGCTGCGCGTGCAGATCATCATAGATTTGCGGCGTAGAGAATTTCGTTTTGAGCATAGCCCCAGTTCGCATATGATTCGTCTAGCGTTGGGTTTACGATATTGCTAAATTCAGCAATTACCAGAAAATTTCAAAATTCCGAAAAATCAGGTTTTTTCTTGTCGGGTGCGGATTCGCTCGCTAGGCTCCCTGCACGCGGCGTTGAGATGTCGAGAAACAAGACGCGCCGATCGTATCAACTGGGAGGAAACCAATGAGTTTCGTTAAAACTGCTGCAGCAGCCGTTGCAGCTTCGGCCATTCTGGCCACTGGCGCACTCGCCGACGGACATGCCGTCACCAAGCTGCGCATTCAAACGCACTACGCACCTGAAACCGTTTCGGGCAAACTTGCGGCTCAATATATCGACGACATCCAGACCATGTCTGGCGGCGGCATCGAAGTGGAAATGTTCTACTCGTCCTCCGTTGTGAAGTCGGTTGAGACCTTTGACGCGGCTGCCACAGGCATTCTGGACTGCGACATGACCGGCGGCGGCTACCAAACTGGTAAGAACTCCGCGTTCCAGTTTGTGGGCGACATCATGGGCGGCTACGACACGCCTTACCAACAGCTGAGCTGGCTGTATTTCGGTGGCGGGCGTGAAGCTGCTGCGCCTTTGTACAACAAATACGGCATGGAGCTGATCGGCTGGTGGGTTTACGGCCAGGAGAGCTTTGCCTCCTCCAAGCCAATCGAAAAAGTGGCTGACTTCAAGGATTGGAAATTCCGCTCGCCCCCCGGCATGGAAACCAAAATCTTCGAAAAACTGGGCGCAAACCCAATCGTGATGGATTTCACCGAGATCTTCACCGCGCTTGAAACCGGCATCATTGACGGCGCGGACGCGTCTGGTCTGGCCAACAACGTGGGCCTGGGTCTTTATGACATCGTTAAGTACGCCAACTTCCCTGGCTTCCACTCGATGCCGTCTGACCACCTGGCGTGCAACAAGGCCGTGTTCGACGCGATGCCTGAGGCGCACCAGACCATCATGAAGGTGGCCATGGAAGCTTTGGCGCTGCGCACCGCGCTGACCTTTGAGAAGAAGAACGCCGAAGCCGCAGCGCAACTGCGCGAGCAAGGCGTGACCCTGTCTCAGTGGGCACCAGAAGAGCTGCAGAAATTCCGCGACGCGGCACAGGCCACATGGCCCGAGTTCGCCGACACGCCAGAAGCAGAAGCTCTGGTTGAAGCGCATATTTCTTACCTGCGTCAGCTGGGTCTGGCCAAGTAAAGCTTAAGCAGGAGGGGCGGGCCGATACGCGCTCGCCCCTCTCACTTAGGCCTTACGGGGCACAACAAGCAAAAAACCGAAAAGGGACTGCGGGCGCACGGAGAGGTGCCAACCGCACGGGGAGGGTCCATGCAACAGGAACGAAACGGCACACTTGTCGAATGGCTGGTGCCAATGGCGTTGGTGTTTTGTACCGGCTGGGTGATCTGGCAAATGCCGGCTTTCATTCTTGATTGGGGCGGTCATGCCGACCAGTTGGCCGCGCATTTCGAGCGTGTTGATCTGACGCCGAACCTGCCTGCGATCATGGGTACACATATCGACATCCTTGATCTTGCGGCGCTGATCCTGATCCCTGTCTTCGTGATTTTGGGGGTGCGCACTGTGCGGCGCGCGCCGATGGAGTTTGAAAGCTGGCGTCCGCTGGACCGCCTCGCGGTTTTTATTGGCCGGGTCACCATGATGCTGGTCGTCGTTTTGTGCTGCGTCATGCTCTACGAGGTGTTTGTGCGCTACGTGCTGAACGCGGGCACGCTTTGGGCCAATGAGCTGTCTCTGTGGCTGGCAGGGTTCATCTTCCTGTGCGCGGGCCTTTATGCGATGCAGCAGCGCAGCCATATCCGCATCTTTCTGATCTACGACATGTTCCCACGCTGGCTGCAGCATGTGTGCGATGTTGTCTCAACCGGACTGATCGTCACTTTCGCGTTCTTTCTGGTTTATGGCGGCTACGGGGAGGCCTTGGCCAAGTTTGGCCGCTGGGAGCTTTACGGCTCTGCCTTCAATCCGCCGCTGCCAGCCACGATTAAGCCAACGGTTTTGATTGTGATCTGTCTTGTGGCGCTGCAATCGGTGATCAACCTCATCTCCGATTGGAACGACGAGCCGGTGGTGCATTCCGCGGCGGACGACATAGACGAAGATGAGATTGAGCGCCTGAAAAAGGCCGTGGGAGCAGACTAAAATGGATATCGGAACAATCTCACTGGTCCTGCTACTGGGCCTTCTGGTGCTGCTCGCCATAGGCATGCCGCTGGGCTTTGCCTCTGCCATTCTGGCCGTTTTGGTTTTGGTGATGAAATTTGAGCCGGAGCTGCTTTGGGCGCCGTGGACCTTTGGCGACGGTATTTTGACAGGGAGGCCGGGGTCGGGGCCCCTGAATATCCTATCGCAGAAGATATACGGGCTCTTAACGGACTATGTCCTCATATCTATTCCGCTCTTTATCTTCATGGCGGCGCTGCTGGAGCGCTCCGGCATTGCGAAAGACATGTATTCCTCGCTCAACGTCTGGCTGAACCGCACCCGAGGCGGCATTGCGGTTGTGACCTCGATCATGGCCGTGATCATGGCGGCGATGTCGGGCATCATCGGCGGCGAGGTCGTTCTGCTGGGCCTGATTGCGTTGCCACAGATGTTGCGGCTGGGCTATAACCAGAACCTTGCGATCGGGACGATCTGTGCGTCAGGCTCACTTGGCACCATGATCCCGCCCTCGATTGTTTTGATCATTTACGGGCTGATCACGGAAACCTCGATCAAGGCGCTGTTCACCGCGTCCTTCCTGCCGGGTTTCATGTTGGCATCGTTCTTCATCATCTACATCCTAATCCGCGCCAATCTGCGGCCTGAGGATGCGCCCTTGCCGGAACCGATCCCGGGTGAGCCAGAGGGCAAAGAGAAATGGATGCTCTTTGGCGCGTTCCTGTCGGTCGTCGTGGCTGGCGCTTGGAGCTTCTTTGCCGCCCGCGTCTTGTTCTTCGAACTTTCGGGCCAGAACGCGGCGCAAACCGGCGACCCGATCCGCTACGGTACGATGGATTATTTCCCGTGGTTTGTGGGCACCGTGATTGTTGCGCTTGCGCTGATCTTCTTTGTTTTTGGCACCGCGCGGACCAAAAAGGGCTGGGACATGGGCAAGGGCTTAGTTCCGCCGATTATCATCATCGGCGTGGTTCTGGGCTCCATCTATATGGGGATCACTGGGATCACGGAAGCCGCTGGCATGGGTGCCTTGGCTGTGTTGGTTATGGCCGCCTTGCGCGGCGAGGCGTCTTGGGATCTTTTGTGGGACTCGCTGATGCGGACGCTGAAATCGACCGGTACCATCATCTGGGTGACCATCGGTGCGGCGGCGCTGGCCGGGGCCTACACGATCGCGGGCGGACCGGTCTTTGTGGCTGACCTCGTGGTTGGTCTCGACGTCCCGCCGATGGGGATCATTTTGGTGATGATGCTGATCCTCTTGTTCATGGGCGCGTTCATGGACTGGGTGGGCATCGTGCTTTTGATCATCCCGGTTTTCCTGCCGATTGTGCTGCGTCTGCCGATTGAGGATATTGGCTTCTTTGGCCAGCTTGAGCCCAAGCATGTGGCGATCTGGTTCGGTGTGGTGTTCTGTATGAACATGCAGGTGAGCTTCCTCAGCCCACCCTTCGGCCCGGCCGCCTTCTACCTGAAATCGGTGGCGCCTCCGCATATCTCACTGACCGACATTTTCAAAGGCTTCCTGCCGTTCATCGCGATCCAGATTTGCGCGCTTTCAGTGCTGCTGATCTGGCCGCCGATTATCACGCTCTTGCTGCCGTAAACGCCGGGAGGGGCGATGAAGGACTACATCAGGCTGGACCGGGACGACAATGTGGTGACAGCGACGCGCGCGCTTGAGGCGGGCGTCGAGGTGGCGGATGGCAAGCGCACGGTGGGGCTGATCCCGTCGGGCCATAAAGTGGCGATCCGGGCCATACCGAAGGGCGAAATGATCCGCAAATACGCGCAGATGATCGGGGTGGCCTCGGACCATATTGCGCCGGGCGAGCATGTGCATGTGCATAATTGCGCCTTTGTACCAACCGCGCAGGAATACGAGTTTGGCACCGACATGCGCCCGGTCACGGCGGCGACGGGCGACACTTTTATGGGCTACCGGCGCGCGAATGGCAGCGTGGGGACGCGGAACTACATCGCGATTGTGACGTCGGTGAATTGCTCGGCCACGGCGGCGCGGCGGATTGCGGACCATTTCACGCCTGAGCGTTTGGAAGCGTACCCCAATGTCGACGGGGTCTGCGCCTTTGTGCATGGCACCGGCTGCGGCATGGCTGACAGCGGCGACGGGTTTGAGGCCTTGCAACGCGTCATGTGGGGCTACGCGCGCCACCCCAACCATGCGGGCGTTTTGATGGTGGGTCTGGGCTGCGAGATGAACCAGATCGACTGGCTACTGGAAGCCTACGGGCTGGAGCAGTCCCCGACCTTTCAGGTGATGAACATTCAGGGCGTGGCAGGATTGCAGCGTACGATTGAGGCGGGGATCGCCAAGGTTGAGGCGATGCTGCCTTTGGCCAATGAGGCGTCACGCGAACCATGCCCAGTCTCGGAACTGAAGGTCGCGTTGCAATGCGGCGGCTCGGATGCGTGGTCGGGGGTCACGGCGAACCCGGCCTTGGGATATGCGTGCGATTTGCTGGCCGCCCAAGGCGGCACGGGCGTTTTGGCGGAGACGCCGGAGATTTACGGCGCGGAGCATTTGCTGACGCGGCGCGCTGTCTCGCCAGCTGTGGGCGAGCGGCTGATCGGGCTGATCGACTGGTGGAAGGACTACACGGAGCGCAATCGCGGATCGATGGACAACAACCCGTCGCCCGGCAACAAAAAGGGCGGGCTGACGACGATTTTGGAGAAGTCTTTGGGGGCGGCGGCAAAGGGCGGGACCTCGCCTTTGACGGGCGTTTACAAATACGCCGAACCGGTGACCGCGAAGGGCTTCACGTTTATGGACAGCCCGGGATACGACCCGGCCAGCGTGACGGGGCAGATCGCGGGCGGGTGCCAGGTGGTCGTGTTTACCACCGGGCGCGGCTCCGCCTTTGGGTCGAAACCGGCGCCGACGATCAAGGTGGCGACCAATTCCGAGATGTATAAGCGCATGACGGGTGACATGGACGTGAACGCGGGCGACATGCTGACGGGGGGCGTGAGCCTGGAAGAGAAGGGGCGCGAGATTTACGAGCTGATCCTCGCGGTGGCCTCGGGCGAGGTGTCGAAGTCGGAAGCGCAGGGCCTGGGCGATTACGAATTTGTGCCCTGGCAGATCGGGGCGGTGATGTGAGGCTGCTGATCGCAGGGCTTGGATTGATCGGCAAGCGGCATTTGCGCCATGCTTTGGCGCTGCCCGAGATTGAGGTCGTGGGCGTTGTCGACCCGGTGGCGGAACAAACGGATGTGGCGCAATTTGCCTCACTTGAGGAGGTGGATGTCGCGGCCGATGCGGTTGTGATCGCGACGCCCAGCCACCTTCATGCCGAGCACGCGGAGGCCGCCGCGTCGCGGGGCTGGCATATGCTGATTGAGAAACCGGTGGCGCATTCTCTGGAAGCGGCGGACCAGATTATTGCGGCTGGCGCGCAGGCGGATGTGCAGATTTTGGTTGGCCATCACAGGCGGCATCACGCTGCGGTCTCTGCTTTGAAAGCGGTGTTGGAGAGCGGCGAGATTGGCGCACCGGTGCTGGCCTCGCTGATTTGGGCGATGAAGAAACCTGATGCCTATTTTGACCAAAACTGGCGCAGCGGGGCGGATGGATCGCCTGTGATGATCAACCTCGTTCATGAGGTCGATTTGCTGCGGTATTTGTTTGGGGATGTGCTGTCCGTGCAGGGGCGTGGCAGCGCAGCACAACGCGGGGTCGCCGAACGGGTCGAAAGCGGCGCCGCGATCCTTGGATTTCAGGGCGGTATGACAGCCACGCTTGCTTTTGCAGATACCACGCCCAGCCCTTTTGGCTTTGAAGCCGGGACTGGAGAGAACCCAAATATCGCCAAAACAGGACAGGACTATTTGCACATAACGGGCACGAAAGGCGCGGTGAGCTTTCCGTCTTTGACCGTATGGACCGGGGCTGCGGATTGGTCGCAAGAGCCTGTTGCGCGCCGCGCCCAGGTTCGGGAAAACACCCCCTTGATAGACCAGCTTTTGCATTTGCGCGCCATCTGCGCGGGCGCTAAGCCCTTGGTGGATGGTAGCGAAGGGCGCAAAAGCTTGGCTGTGACTTTGGACATTGAGGACTGCGTTGCGCCGCTTGGCGGCGGACGGGGGACCTCGCCTGCGGCATCGGCCCGCCCGCCCGCCGCAGCCCGTTTTGGGAGTATGTGAAATGAGCTTTGAGGTTTTGACGCCGGAGCAAAGGGCTTTCTATGAAGAGAACGGCTATCTGGTGTTGCCAGAACGCATTCCCGAGGCCGTGCTGGACGATATTCGCGCGGAAATTGCGAAATTTCAGGAGGTTGCCCGGGGCTTGAGCGAAAGCACCGACCAGATCGATCTTGAGGACAGCCATACCCCAGAGGCGCCACGGGTGCGGCGCATCAAACTGCCTCATACGCATAATCAGGTGATGCGCGATCTGATGTATTCAGACCACGTGCTTGCCCCGGCGCGGGATCTGATCGGACCGAATTTGAGGCTGCACACCAGCAAACTGAACATGAAAGAGGCAGGTTACGGTGCCGCGGTCGAATGGCATCAGGATTTCGCCTTTTATCCGCACACGAATGATGATGTCCTCGCGATTGCGGTGATATTGGACGATATGGCGGAGGAAAACGGGCCTTTGATGGTGTTCCCGGGGTCTCATAGACATCCCATAAATGACCATCATGTCGATGGCGTTTTCGCGGGCGCCATGGACCTTGCGGCCTGTGGCTATGATATGAAAGACGCGGTGCCACTGACCGGACCTGCCGGGAGTATCTCCATACATCACGGACGGATTGTGCATGGGTCAGGGCTGAACGTGTCGGACCGCGACCGCCGCCTTTTGTTTTATGAAATGATGGCGGCCGATGCATTTCCGATCATGGGGTCGATGACCAAATGGAACGGGATTGCGGATTACAACACGCGGATGCTGTGCGGAGAGCCGGGTCTGACACCGCGGGTGCAGTCTTTGGGTGCGCGCATCCCTGCCCCGCTGCCCACAGAGGAGTTCACGATTTACGAGGTGCAAAAGCAGCTTAAGAACCGCAGCTTCGAGGTCGTGTCATGAAGGTTGCCGTTGTCGGAGCGGGGCTTATGGGCTCAGCGGCTGCGCGCCATTTGGCCAAGGCCGGCGTTGATGTGACGCTGATCGGGCCGGGCGAGCCTGCCGACAAGCGCACGCACCGGGGTGTTCATGGATCGCATTATGACGAGGGGCGGATCACGCGGCACAATGCCTTGAAACCCTTTTGGGTCGAGGTGAGCCGCGCCGCAATTGCGCGCTACCCCGAGATTGAACAAACAAGCGGGATCTCATTTTTCACTGAGGCCGGGGCCTTAATGGCTGGCGACGAGGCGTGGATGGGAAAAGTCGATGCGGCAGCGCAGCTCTGCGGGGTTGAGAGCCACGCTTTGGGCCGCGACGGTCTGCGCGAGACGTTTCCGTTTTTTGAATTTCCCGACAGCTATTCGGGGGCCTATGAGCGGCGAGGCGCAGGCCATATCTCGCCGCGCCGGCTGGTGGCCGCGCAACAAAAGGCCGCGCAGATACATGGCGCGAAACGGATCGTGGCAGAGGTCGACGCGATTGGCGGGGGTCGCGTCGAGGTGGATGGCGCCCCCTACGGCTTTGATCAGATTATCGTGGCTGCCGGCGGCTGGAGCGATGCGGTTTTGGGCCGCCCGCCTGCGCTGGATGTTTATGCGCGGACCGTGGCCTTGTTCGAAATTGATGACGCCGAAGCGGAGCGGCTGGCGCGCATGCCGTCGCTGGTTTGGCAAGCGCCAGAAGACCCTTATTTGCTGCCGCCGATCCGCTACCCGGACGGCAAGATTTACGTCAAACTGGGCGGCGACCCGGAAGATGTGCGGCTGGACGGCGCGGCGGCGGTGGGCGACTGGTTCCGCTCGGGCGGCAACGCGGATGTGCGCGACCGGCTGGAGGAGATGACACGGGCGTTAATGCCGACATTGGCGATCAAATCGGTCAAAATGGACGCCTGCGTGACCAGCTGGACGCCCGACCGTTTGCCTGAGATTAGACGCGCCTCGCAGCATCTGGTGATTTGCACCGGCGGCAATGGCGCGGGCGCAAAATGCAGCGATGAATTGGGCCGCCGCGGGGCGGCTTTGGTAATGGAAAAGATCGGAGAGATGGCATGAGCAATATCGGATTTATGGGCCTGGGCCTGATGGGCGGCGCAATGGTGGGCCGGCTGCAAGACCAGGGGCATGAGCTGTGTGTGTTGGCCAACCGGGACCGGACCCATGTGGACAAGGCGATTGCGCGGGGCGCAACGGAAGCAGGCTCCGCAAAGGCGCTGGCGGAGGCGAGCGACTACGTGATGCTGTGCATGGGCACATCCGAGCAAGTTGAGGGGCGCATGCGTGGGCCAGACGGCGTGATTGCGGGGCTGAAACCGGGCGCGATTGTGATTGATTTTGGGACCTCGCTTCCGGCCTCGACGCGCGCGTTGGCCGGTGAAGTGGCCGAGGCGGGCGGCGCCTATCTTGACGCGCCATTGGGGCGCACGCCGGCGCATGCGGTGGACGGTCTTTTGAACATCATGTGCGCGGGCGATGAGGCGGCGTTTGCCAAAGCCAAGCCGGTGCTCGACGATCTGGGGGAGAATGTGTTTCACTTGGGCACCTCGGGCGCGGGGCACACGATCAAGTTGATGAACAACTTCTTTGGCATGACAGTGGCCAACGCGATGGCTGAGGCCTTTGCGATGGCCGATGTTCAAGGCGTCGACCGCAAGGCGATGTATGACGTTATGTCGGCGGGGCCGCTGCATTCCGGCATGATGGATTTCGTGAAGGGCTATGCCGTGGACGGCGACCCGGCGCAGCTGGCCTTTGCCATCAAGAACGCGGCCAAGGACGTGGGATATTACGCGCAGATGGCCGACGACGCTGGCGTCGACAGCATCATGTCGCAATCCACCCTGGAGGCGCTGCGCAGCGCCACCGAGAGCGGGCGCGGCGATGACATGGTCAGCCAAATGACCGACTTTTACGCCGAACAATTCAAGGATTAACGCGTGAGCAAGGTCGCCATTCCCGCGACCGAGGACCGGGCGCAGCTGGGCATCGCCATGATGCTGGTGGCCTGGTTCTTTTTCTCCCTGATCGACACGTCGGTGAAATGGCTGGTGCTGGCGGGGCTGCCGGCGCTGCAACTGGCCTTCATGCGCTATTTTGCGCATTTCTTCATCTCCACGGCGCTCGTGCTACGGGGCGGCGCCGACCTTGAGCGGTTCAAGACCACGCATGTTGGATGGGTGCTGTTTCGCGCCTATCTGCTGACCGCGTCGACCGCTTTGAACTTTGTGGCGCTGCTGTATTTGCCTCTGACGGTAACGGCAGCAATCATGTTCACCTCGCCGATTTTGGTGTGCTTGCTGGCCTGGCCATTGCTGGGGGAACGAGCAGGGCCGTGGCGGATATTTGGCATTTGCATGGGCTTCGTCGGCGTGTTGGTCGTGATGCGGCCCTTCGGGGCGGAGTTTCACTGGGCGATGCTGCTGCCGCTGCACAACGCGCTGGCGTTGGCGCTTTATTCGATCATCACGCGCAAGTTGTCAGGTGTGGTGGCGACCGAGACGATGCAGTTTTACATGGGCGCATTTGGCACCGCGGTGCTGTTGCCCTTTGCGATCTGGCAATGGATAAACCCGGCCAATCTGATGGATTGGGTGATTATGGTTTTGCTGGGCGTTTGGGGCTGGGCCGGGCATGAGCTTTTGACCCGCGCGCACCGGTTTGCGGCGGCCAATACACTGATGCCTTACGCCTATTCCTTTCTGATTTTCCTGACGATCTCCAGCTACCTGATCTGGGGCCATATCCCTGATGGCTACACGATGCTTGGTGCGGCAATCATCACGGCCTCAGGCCTGTTGATCTGGGCGCGGGAGCGGCGGCGTCAGCCGGTATAGCCGATAAGCTTTGCCAGCGCTTGAGGCTCTGGGCAGGCTTTGGTGATGTCACCCGCGCGCGGATCATCAAGGGCGCGGCCGGCGGCGTGCTCGGACAAGGCAAAGTCGATCCACGCCGCGACGCCTTTGCGGCAGTTGGGCGCGTCACCGCCGAGATCATGTATCGTGCCAAGCAGTCGAACGGGCAGCTTTTGGGTGCCGTCCATCGCGATCTGGCGCAGCTTGTGGTGCAGGTTGGGGTTTTCAAACCGCGAGAGCAGGGCGGCTCGGTAGCTTAGCGTCTCAACCGCTGAGGGTAGGGTCTTGCTGGCTTCGGTAAAAATACCCTCGACCATGGCGCGCAGGTCGGGATCGGCAATGGCCTCATGCACGTAATCATACCCTTTCAGAAGTCCCGCATAGGCAAGTGCGGAATGCGCGCCATTGAGCAGGCGCAGCTTGCGCAGCTCAAAGGGGGCGGCGTCTTTCACAATCTGGGCACCTGCTTTTTCCCAAGCCGGGCGGGGCCCTGCGAAGGTGTCCTCAATCACCCATTCGGAAAAGGTTTCTGTCTCGACCGGCGCGGCATCGGGGAGGCCAAGCGCCGCAATATGGGTGCTGAGCGCAGGCGTCGTTGCTGGCGTTATCCGATCAACCATCGTGCTTGGAAATGTCAGCCCCACTGGCAGATCGAGCGACGCCAGCGCAGCAAATTCGCGTAACGCGCTCTCCAAGGCGTGCCCATTGGCGCTGAGATTGTCGCAGCTCATCACTGTTACGGGCGTATCGCGGCGCGCAAGGCCGTGGGCAAGATAGCCGATCGCGGATGTGAGTTCACCGCTGAGGTCTTGTTCAATTTCGGGGTGGCTTTTGTTCAGCCGGTTATCTGGTCCCAGACAATAGCCTTTTTCGGTGATGGTCAGGGTGATCAAATCCGCCTTGGCTATGGCTTCCAAGACCTGTTCGGATTGCTCTTTGGCGAAGAGTATATCTTCAAGAACAGTCATTTTTTCTAGCCGCTCGCCGCCTGCATCGCGAATGGCGAGCGTGTAGTCATACCCATGCGGGGCGAGCGCGTCGCGGATATTTGGGCTGCGCAGCGACACGCCGGTGATGTTCCAACCATCGCCCGCATTTTGCGTGTACCATGCCTGATGCGCGCGATGGAAATTGCCGAGGCCCAGATGCAGGATGCGGCGGCTCATAGGGAAATTTTGTAGCTGTCGCGCGCCAGATCATAGCTCAGTTGGCGCGCCAGCGTGCCCGCATCCGCCATGTCGAAATAACCGCGCTCGACTTGGGCGGCCAGATGGATCGCCACGCAGCGCCGCCACAGATCATGGCGTGCGGGGATCGACATGAAGGCGCGGGTGTCGTCGTTGAACCCTGCGAGGTTTTGGTAGCCTGCGGTTTCGACCACCCGGTCGAAATAGCGCGCGATCCCGGCGGCGCTGTCATGAAACCACCAGGGCGGCCCGATTTTCAGGCAGGGCCAATGGCCCGCCATGGGCGCCAGTTCGCGCGCATAGGTGGTCTCGTCCAAAGTAAAGGCGATCAAGGTGAAACCGGGGGTGTTGCCGCAGCGGTTGAGAAGACCTTCGAGCCCGCGCACCCAATCGGTGGCGGCGGGGATATCCGCGCCCATGTCCCTGCCATATGTTTCGAAAATCATCGGGTTGGTGTTGCGCCGGCTGCCCGCATGCAGCTGCATGACCATACCATCCTCGCAGGACATTTGGGCCATTTCTGTCAACATATGGCCATGGAAGAGGGCGGCCTCATATTCGTCGATATCGCCGTTTTGGGCCTTGTCGTACAGCTCTGCCGCAAAGCTGGGGGCGCAGAGATCGGTGTTGAGCTGCTCAATCGCGTGATCGGTTGCCGTAGCACCAAGGCTGCGGAAATAGGCACGGCGGTCACGCAGCGCGTCAAGGTAGCCGGCGAATGTGGTGACATCGGTGTTGCCGAGCGTGGCGAGGTTTTTCAGCTCGGACGCAAAGCGCGGATCGGCAGGGTCGAGCACGGCATCGGGGCGGAAGGTTGGAATGACGTGGCCGCTCCACCCGCTGGTTTTGATCGCCTGATGCGCGGCGAGCGGATCGGTGGCGGCGTCGGTCGTGGCCAGCAGCGCGATATTCATGCGCTCAAACAGGGCGCGGGGGCGGAAAGCCGGGGTTTTCAAGGCCGCGTCGATCTGGTCGTAGATTTGCATCGCGTTTTGTGGCGTCAGATCGTCGGTGATGCCAAAGCCGTCGCGCAGCATATTGCTGATCCACAGGCGCGATGGCGTGCCCAGAAACAGGTGCCAGTGATCCGCAAAGAGCTGGAAGACGCGGCGCGGGTCGGTTTGACCTATCGGCTGCGCGACGCCCAAATCCGCCAGCGCGACCCCTTGCGAGTAGAGCATGCGAAACACGTAGTGATCGGGCGTGATGATCAGCGCGGCGGGATCAGGGAATGCCGCGTCCTGCGCAAACCATGCCGGATCGCAATGCCCATGCGGCGAGAGGATCGGAAGCGCTTGAATAGGCTCGTAAATCTCGGCGGCGCGGGCGGGAAGATGAAGCTGGGTCATAGGGCGCAAGCTTACTGGGCAGAAACCGGCCCGACCAGTGCAATTCGGCCTTTTCCTTACCTGCGGGGGCGGTAGGATGACAGCCAAGGGAGGCGTCATATGAAAGCTGTTTTGGTTGGGCTCGGCATGGTTGCCGACATGCATGCGTTGTCGTGCCTCGACAGCGATAAGGTGACGCTGCATGGGATTTGCGCCAGGCGTCAGGCCACTGCCGCGGCCTATGCGCAAAAGCTCTTGCAGTCTTTTGGTATGGAGGTGCGCATTTACCGCGATATTGCGGAGATCGCCGCTGACCCGGAGGTCGATTTTGTCATCATCGCGACACCGCCAAGCGCGCGGGAAGCGTTGATCGCCCCTTTGGTTGAGGCGGGTAAGCCGATCTTGTTGGAAAAGCCCGTCGCCCGCACCCTTGAGGAGGCGCGCAAGGTTGTCTCGATCTGCGCGGGGCGCGTCCCATTGGGCATGGTCTTCCAGCATCAGATGCGTGCGGGCTCCGAAAAGCTGGGGGAGTTGATGCCGCTTCTGGGTGCGCTGCATAGTGTGCAGATCGACGTGCCGTGGTGGCGGCCGCAAAGCTATTATGACGAGCCGGGACGCGGCACCTATGCGCAGGATGGGGGCGGGGTGTTATTGACCCAAGCGATCCATATTCTTGAGCTGGCTTTGTCGCTGACGGGCCCGGCAGCGCGGGTGCAGGCGATGGCGCGCACCAGCGCGACGCATAAGATGGAGGCGGAGGATTTTGTGGCCGCCGGGGTGGAATTTGCCAATGGCGCTGTGGGCGTGATCCTTGCCACGACAGCCAATTTCCCGGGCGCGACAGAGTCTATTACGCTAAACTGCGCGCAAGGCAGCGCCGTGCTGGCGCGCGGGGTTCTGGATATCCATTGGCGCGACGGGCGGCATGGCAGCTTTGGGGCCGAAGATGACGGTTCTGGCGGCGGGGCGGACCCGATGGCCTTCAAACATGGCTGGCACCAGGCGGTGATCGAGGATTTTGTGGCGGCGGTTCTAGGCGGCCAAGCGCCGCGCGTGACCGGGCAAAAAGCGTTGCAGGTGCATGCGTTGATCGAGGCGCTCATACGATCTTCGAGCGCGGGGAAAATGGTGGAGGTCGCGCATGTCTAAACCCATTCGCATCGGCATTTTGGGCATTGATCACCGCCATATTTACGGCATGGCGGCGGAGATGGAGAAGGTCGGCTGCGAGCTGGTTTGCTGGTGGACCGACGGCGCGCCCGAGACCCTGGACGGCTTCACCAAACGGTTCCCTGATCTGCCGCGGGTCGCGCGGGCGGAGGATGTGATACTGGCCGATCTTGACCTTATCCTAATCTCGGCCATTCCGGCGGATCGCGCCGATTTGGCGATCCGCGCGATGCGGGCCGGAAAAGATGTGATGGTCGACAAACCCGGTTGCACTGATTTGGAGCAACTGGACGCGCTCAAAGCGTGCGTCGCCATGACAGGACGCATCTGGTCGATTGATTTTTCCGAACGGTTCGAGGTGCCCGCCGTCACCCGCGCGGCGGAGCTTGTCGCTGAAGGCGCGATTGGCAGGGTGATCCAAACCATCGGCATTGGGCCGCATCGGTTGAACCTGCCCAGCAGGCCAGATTGGTTTTTTGAGCGTGATCGGTTTGGGGGGATTCTAACGGATATTGCCTCCCACCAGATCGACCAATTCCTGTTCTTTACCGGATCAACTGATGCGCGTATTACGCTGTCTTCCATAGGAAATTTTGGCAATCCACAAAGACCTGAGCTGCAGGATTTTGGCCAGATTGCGTTAGAGAGTGATCAAGGTGTGGGCTATATCCGCGTTGATTGGTTCACGCCAGACGCGCTGCCCAATTGGGGTGACGGGCGGCTGATGCTGCTGGGCACAGAGGGCACGATTGAGCTGCGCAAATATGTCGATGTGGGCGGCGCAGACGGGACAGATCATTTGTTCCTCGTCAACGGGGATCGATGTGAGCGGATGGATTGTAAAGACGCGGGTCTGCCCTACTTCGCGCGCCTTGCTGCAGACATTCACAAGCGAAGCGAGACTGCGATGCCTCAGGCCCATGCTTTCAAAGTGATGGAGCTTGCAATCATGGCGCAAGAGATGGCCGAAGCGTGATCCAAACAGCGATCATCGGGGCAGGCATCGGGGCGGAACACCTGGCGGGCTACCGGGCCTTCCCTGAACTGTTCGAGGTCACGGCGATTTGCGATCTTGATGCCGCACGCGCGAAAGCCATTGCGGGCGAAATCGCCATTGAGACGGATGCGTCCGTCGTATTGGCCAACCCGCAGGTTGACCTGATCGACATTTGCCTGCCGCCGCATCTGCATGTGCAGATGACGCTTGCAGCGCTTGAGGCCGGGAAACATGTGATTTGCGAGAAACCGATTGCAACGTCGCTTGCTGATGTCGACCGCTTGCAAGAGGCGGAAGCGCGTACTGAGGGCACTGTGTTTCCTGTTTTCCAATACCGTTTTGGCCGCGCAATGACGCAGCTTGATGCGCTGCGGGAGGCTGGCCTTTTGGGCGCACCTCATTTGGCGGCGCTTGAGACGCATTGGGCCCGCCGTGCCGACTATTACGCGGTGCCATGGCGCGGCACCTGGGCTGGCGAGCAGGGCGGCGCAATCGTGGGGCACGCGATCCACGCGCATGATTTGCTGACCCATCTTTTTGGGGATGTGGCACAGGTCACGGCGCAGATGGCGACACGGATCAACCCGATTGAAACCGAAGATTGCGCAGCACTGAGCTTTCAAATGCAAAACGGCGCGCTGGCGACAAGCTCGGTCACATTGGGCGGCTCAGACGACACAACGCGGATGAGGCTGGTCTTCGAGCATTTGACGGCGACGAGCGGCAAAAACCCCTATGCACCCATGGATCAGGATTGGCAGTTTCAAGCGCGCGATTCGTCGGATCAGAGGCAGGTTGACCACGTTGTCGCCGGCTGCGCCGTCGGGCAGGCTGGGTTTGCGGGGTATCTGGAGCAGGTGGCGCGCGCGATTGCTGGTACGGAAAACAGTGCTGTGCGGCTAACCGATGGCCGTCGATCTGTTGAGCTAATCACGGCGGCCTATGCCTCAGCCCGCGCGGGTGGGGCGCCGGAAGCTTGCCCGGTCCCGCAATCGCATCCACTTTATGAAGGCTGGCAACCGGAATGAGTTTAGTTATGGGGAAAATCGCGGTATTGGGCGTTTTCGTTGCCGACTTGGCGTTTCGCGCCGACAGGATGCCGGTGATGGGTGAAACGTTGCTTGGCAATTCCTTTGCGATGAACCCTGGTGGGAAGGGCTCGAACCAAGCGGTTGCTGCTGCGCGAATGGGGGCTGACGTCACGATGATCACCCGCCTGGGCGCGGATAATTTTGCGCAGATGGCGCATGAGTTGTGGCGTGCCGATGGGATCACGCCAGCCGTGACTGAGGATGCGGATAGCTACACTGGGGCGGCGCATATCTTTGTGGATGAGGCCAGCGGTGACAACGCTATTATCATTGCGCCGGGCGCCGCAGCGGACCTGTCTGAGAGTGACTTGAGCAACGCGCGGGAGAGTATTGAAAACGCTGATGTTTTTGTGACTCAGCTTGAGCAACCCTTGGAGGCTGCGATGCGCGGTTTACAGATTGCGCGCGCCGCTGGTGTCACCACGATCTTAAACCCTGCGCCCGCGCGCAAGTTGCCGGGAGAGATGCTGGCACTGTGCGATTATGTGACGCCAAATGAGACGGAGACGGAGATTTTGTCGGGTGTCGCGGTTGAGACGGTTGAGGACGCGGCACGGGCTTGCGAGGCGCTTAAAGCGCTGGGCGTCGCGCGGCCGATTATTACGATGGGGGAGCAGGGTGCTTATCTGGACGGGCATGGTTTGGTGCCCGCGTTTCGGGCGGGTGAGGTTGTCGAGACGACGGGCGCTGGAGACGCGTTTAACGGCGGGTTTGCGGCCTGTCTGGCCGAAAGCATGGCCCCGGAGGACGCCGCACATTATGCCTGCGCGGTGGCGGGGCTTTCAGTGACGCGGGCAGGTGCGGCCCCTTCGATGCCAAAGCGGGACGAGGTTCTGGCGCTGCTACAGGGGCCGGATGCGTAGCGTTTAAAGCGATGTAGCTGCCCGGCTGGCCTGATCATACTGACCGCTGAACGCGCGCAGGCTTGCGGCCATTTTGCGCATTTCTTCGCCCGTCATATCGAGATGCGACAGCCCATCGAGAAAGCAACGTTCGCGCACCTCGCGGTAGGTGTCGCAGAGCTGCGCGCCGTCGGGGGAGGTGCGATAGAAGACCTCTTTGCCGCGTTTCTCGGACGCTAGAAGCCCCGTTTTCAGCAGCTTTCGCAGGGCATAGTTGACCGTATGCGTATCCTCGATGTTGAGCAAAAAGCAGATGTCGGTCAGTCGCTTATCGCGCCCGCGATGGTTGGTGTTGTGCAGCACCAAAATCTCCAGAGGCGTCAGATCGGTGTTGCCCGCCGCCGACATGCAACGCGTCATCCAGCGCGAGAACGCGTTATAGGCGATGATCATGCCATATTCGATCTCGGACGCTTCCCAGCCTTCGCCCTCAGCGAGGTGGCGGGAGGAGACGATGGGGCGTTTGCGGGCAGGGGTATCAGACATGAGCGCGCCTTTTTGAAGAGGTTACGCTGGCAATTTATCTACAAAATGTTTTGGATTAAAGCCCGTTACCGCATCACGAAGGGGTCAGGGATTGGATCGTCACTTGTGCGCAGCCAGACGGCTTTGACCTTGGTATAGTCGAGCGCGGCCTGCAGCCCACCCTCACGCCCATGGCCCGACAGCTCATGCCCGCCAAATGGGGCAATCGGGCTGACCGCGCGGTAGGTGTTCACCCAGACGATGCCTGCACGGATCGCGCGTATCATGCGATGCGCGCGCGTCAGGTCTTTGGTGAAAACGCCTGAGGCCAGCCCGAAAGCGGTGTCATTGGCGATCTCGATGGCCTCGGCTTCCGTCTCGAAGCTGGTGACGGACAGGACGGGGCCGAAGAATTCTTTGGTGAGACAGGGTGGCTTATCTGCGCCATCGCAATCGATGATCGTGGGCGGGAAGTAGTGACCGTTCTGCGCAAGAGCTTGCCCGCCGGTTATAAGCTTCGCGCCGCAGTCTATTGACTTATTGATTAAATCTTCTGCTCTTGTGACCTGAGCCTCTGTGCAGAGCGGACCCACCTCGGTTGCCATATTCTGCGGATCGCCGATCACGACGGCTTCCGCTTTCTCTTTTAGGCGGGCGAGGAATTGGTCCTTGATCTCACGCGCAATTACCAAGCGTGATCCTGCGACGCAGCTTTGCCCTGTTGCCGCGAAAATGCCGGAGACTTGGGCGTTAACAGCGCTGTCGATGTCGGCGTCCGCGAAGACAATGAAAGGTGATTTTCCACCGAGTTCGAGTGACGTCGAGGCAAGGTTTTCGGCTGAATTGCGGACAATTTGACGGGCCGTCTCTGGTCCGCCCGTGAACGCCACATGCGCCACTTTCGGGTGGCTGGTCAGCACTGCGCCGCATTCCGCTCCGAAGCCGGTGATTACATTCAAAACGCCGGGTGGGAAGCCAGCTTGATCGAAGATGCGCGCGAATTCGAGCATTGGCGCGGGGCCTTCTTCAGACGCTTTCAATACCACCGTACAACCCGCAGCGAGGGCGGGGCCGATCTTGACCGCAGATAAGAAAAGTTGGGAGTTCCAAGGGACAATCGCGGCCACGACACCAACCGGCTCGCGTCGGAGCCAGACCTCCATATCGGGCTTGTCGATAGGCAGATACGCGCCCTCGATCTTGTCGGCGAGGCCCGCGTAGTAGCGGTAGTATTCGGCGACATAAGCAATTTGGGCGGAGGTTTCGCGGATGATCTTGCCGGTATCGCGGGTTTCTAGTGCGGCCAGCTTTGTCGCATTTTCAGCAATTAAATCGGCCAGCCGGTACAGCAGCTTGCCGCGCGCCGATGCGGTCATGGCAGCCCATTCTGGTGCGAAAAACGCGCCCTCAGCGGCGTCGACGGCAGCGTTCACATCATCGGTCCGTGCCTCCGGCATCATTGCCCAGACTTGTCCCGTAGCGGGGTCAATGCTTTCGAATTGGGCGCTTCCATCATGAAAGCTTCCGCCAATATAGTGTTGAAATTCCTGCATTTATGTCCCCTTAGGAAAAGGCTGGCATCACCTGATCAATAAAGCGGGTGAGCGAGGCCTTTTTGCGCTCAAAACTCATGCCGCTGTCAATCCAGTAGGAGTATTCGTCGTATCCTAAGGCTTCATACCCTTTCAGCCGCTCTATCGCGCGCTCAGACGTGGCGATCACATTGTCACGCATCATCGCCTCGGGCGAATAGAACGGATGCGCCGCGATTTCGTCGTCGGAGAGCGGCGCAATCAGACCTTGGGTGACGGGACGTTCATTTTTGAACCACGCGCCGAAATAGCAATAGAACCGGTTGATTTCTTCTGCCGCGAGCTGTGCATCGGCGTCATCGGCTGCGATATAGGTGTGGTTTAGAAGCATGATCTCAGGGCGGGGCACGTCGGGGAATTTTGCGCAGGCCGCTTTGAACGTGTCCATCAGTTTGGTGATCTCTTCATCGCCCTGCCAAAGCGGCGTGACCTGCACCTGACAGCCGTTTGAGACTGCAAATTCATGACTGTTCGGGTCGCGTGCGGCGACCCAGATTGGGGGCCCACCTGCTTGCACTGGCTTGGGGGAGGAGGTGGAGGCGGGGAAGCTGTGATAGGTGCCGTCTTGCGCATAATCACCGGCCCAAAGGCCCTGCAGTGCCGGGATCAGCTCCCGCATACGCTGGCCTGCATCCCAAGCGTCCATGCCGGGCACCATGCGCTCGTACTCGTAGTTATACGCCCCGCGCGCGACGCCCAGATCGAGCCGACCGTCGAGGATCATATCCGTCATTGCGGCCTCACCGGCCAGTTTGATCGGGTGCCAGAATGGCGCGACGATGGTGCCCGTCCCAAGGCGTACATTCTTTGTCTGGCGCGCCAGATCCACCAGATTGAGAAACGGGTTGGGCGCGATGGTGAAATCCATCCCGTGATGTTCCCCGGTCCAAACCGCATGCATGCCGCTTGCGTCAGCCATTTTGGCGAGCTCGACAAACTCATCATACAACGCCCGCTGATCCTGCTCAGCGGAGGTACGTTCCATATGCACAAAAAGCGAAAAGCGCATCTCTGGGGTCCCCTTAGGTTGTCACGCGGGTGTCACCGCTGCTTTGTGTTCCAACATAAATTCCAAATGTGCCGTCCCGGCGTTCAGTGGCGCGGCGCTCCAACATTGTGAGTATGGCCGGGTCTGAGACGTCGTCCAGTGCCTCCGCGCTTAGGGGCACGAAACTGCCATGCGTGGGCGTGCCTGCACGTGCGTCGCACAAAAATGCGATGTGCTGACGACGTCGGTGGGTGTCCTCAAAGATTGAATAAACAAATCCTGGCGTCGCGGTGAGACCGGAATTCTGGATCAACGTCGTCAGCGCTGCATGGACGCCGGTTTCTGTCACGCTAATCTCGGGCAAAGCCAGCCCGCCATTGCCGTCGTCGCGCAGAAGGACTTGCCCGCCGCGTTCGATCACGGCGGAAACGATCAGCTCGGTGCCTTTGGACAGGGCCTCCGCGGTCGCGTCGGGCATGAAGTAAGCGCCCCTTGCGTAGCCAAGGCCGGGGCGCGCTGAGCTGTCAAAGGCTTTGACCTCGCCAATCAAAATGACGTGGTCGCCTGCTTCGACCAGTTTATGAGTGGCGCAGTCGAACCAAGCCGTGACGTCTTCCAGTATCGGTGCCCCGGCGGGTCCTTTGACATATGCAGTCGCCGCGAAACGGTCCGCGACAGGGCGGGCGAAACGGTTGGAAATTTCGACCTGCGCCTCGCTGAGAATATTGACGGCGAACCCGGGCGCGCAGGTGACGGCAGAGTAATTCTGTGAGGTCTTGGCCAAGCAGACCGATACCAGCGGCGGGTCCAGCGAAACTGAGGTGAAAGAATTGGCAGTGAAGCCCAGCGGCGCGCCGTCGGCATCATGGGTGGTGACGACCGTGACGCCGGTCATGAAACTGCCCAAAGCGTCACGGAAGGCGCGTGGGTCAATCTGGCTCATGAAGGCACCTCCTCGGTCACTGGGAGTTTGAGCCAGGCTTTGAGGGCGGCATTCACGGCCTCTGGTGCTGTGAGATTGACCATGTGGCGGTGGCCTTTGACGATGACGGATTGCCCAAAGGGTGCAGCGGCGGCCATCGCGTGTGACATTTCTGGTGTCGAGTTGGCATCCCCGTCCGCAGTCAGGGCCAACAGGGGACATCGTATGTGGTTGAACCTGTCCGCATAGGTCGTGTCGCCTTTGGCGAAAGCCCTGTAAGCGGTCGCGTAGCCCTCCGGGCTGACCTCAGACAGAAGGCGCTGCACGTGGGTTTTGGCGGCTATGTCCGTTTCGCTATCGCCAAACCAGCGCTTTAGGGGCGTGCTGATGTCGAAGGTGCCGTGCGCGATCTCATCGGCGCGGGCTTCAACAGCTGCACGGGCAGCGGCGCTGCGCCGGAACACGCCATTCAGGAGTGCCGCGCGCGACACCAGTTCCGGATGTGTGCAGGCCATACCGCCCGCGATCAAAGCGCCCATTGAATGCCCGACGATATTGGCGGGGCCGATGTCGAGTGTGACGATGGCCTCACGTAGCCAGGCGACATAGCGCGGCAGTTTGCTTTGCGGGGGCAGGGGGTCGCTGCCGCCATGTCCGGGCAAATCAACAGCGATGACCCGGTTGCGTTTTTGGAGCGCGTCGATTTGCGGGTGCCACACGCTGGCATTCATGCCGACGCCGTGGATCAGAACCAGTAGCGGGCCGTCGCCCGCAACGTGGCAGGCGACTTGGGCGCCGGAACTAGACAGCCGCAGGGTTGTCGACGTCATGGCCGAGCTCCTTCAGGTCTTGATAGCGGTCGCCGATCCGGTGATGCGGCCGGCCGCCGATGGACGCGCCAAGCGCGATCAGCAGTTCATCAGCATTCGGCGCATCGGCAACCGAGGTTTGAATGGTTAGGTAGTGGGAGCGGCGCCCCGCATCATGTTTGTCCATCAACGGGATCATCAGCGGCGCATTGGCGGGGCCGCGCGTGTTGCAGAAGGACAGGTAGGATTTGGCGCCGACGGCGTTGCGGTAGTGATTGCCGAATTGCAGCGTGTGGATCAGGCCTGAGGCGTGTTCGACCTCCCCGTTCAGGCCAACGATGCCCGATTTGCCGTAGCCTTCGACCTTGTCGCCGCCGCCGGCTGCATCAAGAACCATTTCGGTCAAAAGCGCGCCAAGGCCGGGGGCGCAATCGCGGATCTCTGGGCTCAGGTCTTCGACAAAACCGCGCCCGGCCCAAGGGTTGGCGATGACGACCATGGCCGCAATCAGGGTGAGCGGCGTCTCGGCTGCTTTTCCGCCCTCAATCAGCGTGTTTTCAACATGGAGCTGTGTCTTGCGGATTTGGGCGGGCATAGTGCGGGCTTTCGTGAAAAATCGTCGTCTGTAATTTATGGTATACCATAAGACCATATGTCAATAATCGTTGTGATAGGTCACCGTGGCTGCTATCTGGGCTGGCATGCAAACCGCGACGCCGAGCCTTCAAAAGATCGAAAAAGCCCCGCAAACACTGCGCGATATTGTGCAGGACCGGATGCGGGAAGCGATCATCGACGGTCACTTCGCGCCGGGCGCGCGATTGGTGGAACGCCCGCTTTGCGACCAGCTTGGGGTCAGCCGTACCGTAATCCGGGAAACCATCCGGTACCTCGAAGCCGAAGGGTTGGTAGAGATTGTGCCTAACCGGGGGCCGATTGTTGCAACACTTAGCTGGGATCAGGCGCGCCAGATTTACGACATTCGCCGCCAGTTGGAGGCTGCGGCGGTTGAGGCCGTCACCGGGCATCATAGCACAGCTTTTGCGGCTGATCTTTCAGGCGCTTTGGACGCGCTCAGGCGCAGCATGGACGATTTGGTCTGGCTCACGCTTTTGCGCGCCACGACGCGGTTTTATGAGCTGATTTTTCTCGAAGCGGGCCATGAAATCGCTTGGGATGTTGTGCAGCGCCTGAATGGCCGCATCAGCCGTTTGCGGGCGCTGACCCTGTCGGCGAAGGATCGCACGACGCCTGGGATTGACCATATGATCGCGATCCATGACGCGATTTTGGCGGGCGATCCCGCGGTCGCGCGTCGCGCCGTTGAGGCGCATATTGATGACGCGGCGCAAACGGCGGAGCGTTACCTGAAGCAGGACTAAAACGCGATATTTACCTTGATCGCCTGGGAGCGGTCGGAGGCGAGCTCAAACGCCTCAACGGCTTTGTCCATCTCTATGCGGTGCGTGATCAAAGGTGTCACATCGAGCCGCCCGGCGCGCATCATCTCGACGCCAGTGTAGAATTCAGAATGGAACCGGAATGAGCCTTTCAACTGTAGCTCTTTTGCGGTCATCGCTTGCACCGGAAGGGTCATGTCGCCGCCAAGGCCAAGTTGTGCGATCGTGGCGCCCGGCCGAAGTGCGGGGACCGCTGCGGCTAACGCTTGGGCCACGCCCGAGCATTCGAACAGCACATCAAAATGTCCTTTATCTGCGCCGTAGGCCTCCAATGCGTTTGGGGTGTCTGCCACGTTCAGCCCGCGGTCGGCACCTACTTCGAGGGCCTTGGCGAGGGTGAAGGCGGCGATATCCGTCGCGACAATCTCCACTGCGCCGGCCGCGCGGGCGACCAGAACGGCGAGCAGCCCAATAGGGCCGCAACCTGTCACCAAGACCCGCTTGCCCATCAAATCACCCGCTTGGCGCGCGGCGTGAAGCACCACGGCGACGGGTTCGGCCATTGCGGCCTCCCCCGGTGACAAATCGCCTGCATCCGCGCATTGCGCGACGTCGGCCACGATGTATTGACGAAACGCGCCTTGGATATGGGGGAACGGCATGGCGGAGCCGTAAAACCGCATGTTCAGGCAATGGTTCTGCCTGCCCTCAAGGCAATAGCGGCACGTCCCACAAGGCCGCGAGGGCGAAACAGCGACAAGTGCGCCTTCGGACAGTCCATCAACATCCGCGCCCAGAGCCTCGATATGGCCCGCGACCTCATGGCCAAGGATCATCGGTTCTTTCAAGCGCACGGTGCCGAAGCCGCCATGGTTGAAATAATGCAGATCGGAGCCGCAGATACCGCCGGCGGCCATTTTGACAAGCACCTGTCCCGGGCCGGGCTTTGGCATGTCGCGCGGCTCGACCCTCAGGTCTTTGGCGGCATGTGCGGTGATGACTTTCATATGATCTGGCATGGGATTCTCATGTTGACAGGCGATGTTATCGGTATCATGTTATCGGTAACAAAAGGGCGGCGTAAACCCCCATATGACATTTCGGAGGAACATATGTCCAACCTATTTGACCTCACCGGGCGGCGGGCCCTGATCAGCGGATCCTCCCAAGGGATCGGGTTTGCACTGGCGCGGGGATTGGCTGAGGCCGGCGCGGAGATCGTGTTGAATGGGCGCGACGCGTCCAAGTTGGAAGCGGCGGCAGAGACGTTGCGCGGGGAGGGGGCCACCGTGCATGCGCTGGCATTTGATGCCACAGATCATGACGGGGTCAAGGCGGCGGTTGACGGGTTTGAGGCCGCCAATGGCGCGCTTGATATCTTGATCAATAACGCGGGTATGCAGCACCGTACGGAGCTGGAGAACTTTCCTGCCGACGCGTTCGAACGGCTGTTGCAGACGAATATCGCGTCGGTTTTTCATGTGGGCCAAGCGGTAGCGCGTCATATGATCGGGCGCGGCGCGGGCAATATTATCAACATCGCCAGCGTTCAGACCGCTTTGGCGCGCCCGGGCATCGCGCCCTACACGGCAACCAAAGGCGCGGTTGGCAATCTAACCAAGGGCATGGCCACGGATTGGGCCAAGCACGGGCTACAATGCAACGCGATTGCGCCGGGTTACTTTGACACGCCCTTGAACGCCGCATTGGTGGCGGACCCAGAATTCACGACATGGCTCGAAAAACGGACCCCCGCGGGGCGTTGGGGTAATGTCGAAGAGCTTGTGGGCGCTGCGATCTTCCTGTCCTCGCCTGCATCGAGTTTTGTCAACGGCCATACGCTTTATGTGGATGGCGGCATCACGGCGTCGCTCTGATGCGGTGCTATGTGCTTATGGGCGTTTCGGGCTGCGGCAAGTCGTCGGTGGGCACCGCCTTGTCCGTGACCTGCGGCATGGATTTCGTCGATGGCGACGACCTGCACCCGCGTTGCAACATCGACAAAATGGCCCGCGGGCAAGCGTTGAACGACGCAGACCGCGCCCCGTGGTTGGCGGATGTCGGCCGGCTTTTGGCGAAGCATAGCGGCCCGATTGTGATCGGATGCTCGGCGTTGAAGAAAAAGTACCGCGACTGGATCCGGGGAGAGGTGCCGGAGCCTGTGCATTTCATGCATCTCGCGGCGCCGAAAGCGGTTCTTGCGCGCCGTGTCGCGCGGCGGGCGGGGCATTTCATGCCACCTGCGCTGTTGGACAGCCAGTTCGCCGCTTTGGAACAATTGGAGCGCGACGAATGGGGCGGAGAGATCGACATTTCGGTCCCGTTTGAGAATGTCGTGGCCCAGTCGGAGACCTATGTCAGAAGGACATTGATATGAGCGAGAAGATTGCCCTGATTGGCGCGGGCGCCATGGGCGGGGCCATTGGGAACCGGCTGTTGGAGACGGGAAACAGCCTCCAGGTGTTCGATCTTGACGCGGCTCGGGTTGCTGAACTTGTCGCCAAGGGTGGGGTTGCCGCGGCCTCTGCTGCTGAGGGGGCAAAAGAGGCGGATTTTGTTATCACCAGCCTGAATGCGTCGCGGATTGTGGGGCTGGCGGCTTTTGGGAAAGACGGGATCGTTGAGGGCGCGAAGCCCGGCACGGTGATCATTGATATGTCCTCGATTGAACCGGATGCGACGCGCAAATTTGCGGATATGGCCAAAGAACGCGGCTTGGCTTGGGTCGACAGCCCGCTTTCTGGTGGCGCGCCGAAAGCGCTGGTTGGCGAGCTGACTTTAATGGCGGGCGGGGAGGTCGCGGATGTGGAGCGCGCGCACAAAGCGCTCAAACATGTTGCGTCAAACTATACCCATATGGGCCCCTCGGGCGCTGGACAGACGACGAAGCTTATCAACCAAGTGCTGTGTGGTTTGGGCTTTTTGGCGGTGGCGGAGGCCACGCAGCTGGCACTTGATGCTGGCGTTGACGCGGCGAAAATTCCGCAGGCCCTGAAAGGCGGACGGGCGGACAGCGCGCTTTTGCAGGAATACCTGCCGCGCTTTGCCACCAAGGATTACCGGCGGACCGGGCGGATCGACAACATGGTCAAGGATTTGAACGCGGTGAATGATCTGGCGCGCCAAACGGGGACCGCGATGCCCATGACGGCCATGTGCGCGGAGATACACCGCATGCTGACGGCCGCGGGTCTCGGCGGTGAGGATCAGGCGGCCGTCATGGAATTTTTCAGCGGCGCGAAAGAGGAGATTGCCCCATGATTACACGGTTTGCTTTGTTTGAAGGTGCGGTGAAGCCCGGCCAGACGGATGCGTTTCGCGCGGCGGTTTTGGAACGATTGGTGCCTTTGTGGCGGCAGTTTCCCGGCAATACCGATGTGCGGGTGATGTTCTCGGACGACCGCGACGAGGGTGCACCTGAATTTCCGCTGATCCTTGCGATCAGCTACGGCGATGAGGCCGCTATGGAAAGTGCGCTTGAGAGCCCGTTTCGGTTCCAATCCAAAGAGGTGACGGGCGAGATCGTTGCGGAGTTTTTTGACGGCCGCATCCACCACCACGTCACTCAACGGCACGAATTCGTGGCTTAATCCATGGTCGAACGCGTCACGATGCGGGATGTGGCCAAGGCCGTTGGTAAATCGCCAATGACGGTCAGCCGCGCCCTGCGCGATGACGAAACGGTCAGCGAGAAGACGCGAAGAAGCGTCCGCGAGGTCGCGGCAAAGCTGGGCTATGTGTATGACAGCACGGCGCAGGCGTTTCGCACGCAGAAAAGCGGGTTTGTCGCCGTTACGCTGCCATCGGTCAACAATGCCAATTTCGCTGAAACGTTCCGCGCGCTGAGCAGCGGGCTGAATGCGGCAGGCGTGCAAATCCTGCTTGGCAGCACAAATTACCGCGTCGCGCGCGAGGAAGAACTGGTCCGCCAGCTGCTCGCCCGCAACCCCGAGGCGCTGGTGCTGACGGGCGGCCATCACAGCGATGACACACGCGCGCTTTTGCAAGGTCGCGGGCTGCCCGTGATTGAGATGTGGGACCTGCCGAGTGCTCCATTGGGTCACATTGTTGGGTTTTCGAACGCCGACGCCATGGGGCATATCGTGGATCATCTGGCCCAGACCGGGCGGCGCAAACTGGCGTTTGTGGGAGCATCGGAAGGTGCGGATATGCGGGGGGCCGTACGGCGTGAGGGCGTGATCCGTGCGGCCAAAGCGCATGGCTTGCCCGAGGTCGGGTTGATCGATGCGGGCCCGGCGCCGGTTTCGATGCGGCACGGAAACGCGGCGATTGAGGCCTTGGGGCGCGATGCTTTCGCCTATGACGCGCTGGTGTGCGTTTCTGACCCGGTGGCCTTTGGCTGTCTTAGCGCGCTTCGGCGCATGGGCGCAGATGTGCCGGGCGATATTGCCGTGACGGGGTTTGGCAATTTTGAGGTCGCCCAGATCTCAAACCCGCGCATCACGACTGTAAATGTGCAGGCCGAGGCGATCGGGCGTCATGTGGTCGACGTGCTGGATCAGATTTTTGAGGACCCGCAAGCCCCGCCTGTCAGGATCGATGTCGGCACCCAATTGGTGGCGGGCGAGACGAGCTAACGCAGCTCATGTTCCCTTGACGTCGCGCGTGTGACCGGTAACAAAGGCCTATGCCCTCTGATCTGACCAAATGCCCTGTCACCATGCGCGACGTCGCGCGGGCGGCGGGTGTGTCGCGGATGACGGTCTCCCGCGCGCTGAAGAAAAACAGCCCTGTGTCGAAAGAAACGCGCGAGCATATCCTGCGTATCGTGCGTGAGATGAACTATGTGCCCGACCAGATGGCGGGCAGCTTGACGACCAAACGCTCTGGCTTTGTGGCGGTGCTGGTGCCGTCGCTCAATAACCTTCATTTTGCCGAAACCGTACAGGCCCTGACTGAGGAGTTGGAGCGGTTCGGGCAGCAAATCCTTTTGGGTCATACCGACTATTCAGCCGAGCGGGAGGAGCAACTGGTCGAAGACATGCTGCGCCGCCGGCCCGAGGCGATCGTTTTGTCCTATGACGGGCATTCGGACCGCACCATCGCGCTTTTGTCGGATGCGCAAGTCCCGGTGGTCGAGCTGTGGGAGCGACCACACAACCCGATCAACCACACAATCGGGTTTTCAAACGAGGATGCCGCTGCGGAAATGACCCATGCCCTGATCGCGCGCGGCTATCGCAATATCGCGTTCTTGGGTGAGGCCGATGACGACTGGACGCGCGGCGCCGCGCGGCGCAAGGGCTACATGCGTGCGATGCGCGAAGCGGGGCTAAGCGATGAGCGCGTTTTGAAGATTGGCAAGCCCCCCTTATCGATAGAGGCGGGCGCGGAGGCGTTGCCAAAACTCTTGGAAAAATTCCCGGACACGGACTGCATGTTCTGTGTGTCCGATGTCGCCGCTTTCGGGGTTTTGTCGGCGCTGAACGGGCTTGGAAAAGCGGTCCCGGACGAGATCGGCGTCGCTGGGTTCGGCAATTTCGAGGTCTCCCGTTTTGCACAGCCCGCGATCAGCACGGTCGCTGTTGACCCCCGTAGCATCGGCCGCGCGACGGGGCAGTTGATCGAGAAGTTGCTGTCGTCTGACGCTTTGAGCGACTCATCGGCGCAAAACATTAAGATCCAAGTCGATCTGACATTTCGCGACAGCACAAAAAAAACCTGAACCAAGCATTTTCAATGGCTTAGCCTTTTTGTTCGGCCTTGTGTTACCGGTCACAATCGTTAATGTGACCGGTAACAATAAATGCGACAGGGCCATCATGCCGACGATACAACTCGACAACCTCATCAAGCGCTATGGCGACGTCCAGGTGCTGCACGGCATTGAACTTGAGATGGCCGACAATGAATTCACCGTTCTTGTCGGGCCCTCGGGCTGCGGCAAGTCGACGACCTTGCGGATGATCGCAGGGCTTGAAGACGTCTCCGACGGGGAGATTTACGTCGATGGCCAACCCGTCAGCCATCTCGAGCCAAAGGAACGCGATCTGGCGATGGTTTTTCAGGACTACGCGCTCTACCCGCATATGAACGTCGCGCAAAACATCTCCTTCGCACTGCGCCTGGCCAAACGCCCGAAATCAGAGATCAATACCAAGGTCAAAGAAGTGGCCGACATGGTGGGTCTGACTGAGTTTTTAGGTCGGAAACCCGGCGCTTTGTCTGGCGGTCAACGCCAGCGCGTCGCGATGGCACGGGCGCTGGCAAAAGACAGTGGGATTTTCCTGTTTGACGAGCCGCTTTCAAACCTCGACGCCAAGCTGCGCGGGCAGATGCGGGCGGAGCTGGCCCTGATGAGCCAACGGGTTGAGAAGAACATGATCTACGTCACCCATGACCAGATCGAGGCGATGACGCTGGCCGACCGGATCGTCGTCATGCATGGCGGCTATATTCAACAGCAAGGCACCCCGGAGGAGCTGTTCAAGCGCCCGGCCAACAAGTTTGTCGCTGGCTTCATGGGCATGCCGCCGATGAACTTTTTGGACGGCGACGTGCGCGAAGAGGGGGGCGAAGTGTATGTCTCAGGACAAAACTTCAACCTGCGATTGCAAGGCGAACGCGCCGTTAGCGCCAAAAACCATAGCAGCCGTCAGGTGACGCTTGGCGTGCGCCCGTCGGATCTGAATTTCGACGCGAATGCGGCGGCGGACCAGTCGCTGACCCTAGATGTCAAAGTGTCCGAATACGTTGGCGCGCAATCGGTGCTGTTGTGCGATTGCGGCCCGGCGCGCGTGATGGTGGAGCTGAACTCAGAGACGCCGGTCGCGCTCGGCCAAACGCTCACCTTCGCAATCAATCCAAATGGCATTCACCTATTCGACCGCGAAAGCGAAGTCGCAATCTAACTAAACTCATCGTTCAAAGGGAGGAACATATGTTCGATACACTCAAGAAAGCCGCCTTAGGTCTGACGACCGTGGCCCTGATGTCAGGAACGGCAATTGCCGACGGCCATGGCGGGCCATATGCGGAATATGCGGGCACGACGCTGATCGTGAACTTTCCCGCGCACCCACATTACAACGCTGTGATGCAGGTTCTGCCGGAATTCACCAAGGAAACAGGCATCGAGGTCGAAGTGGACCAGCTGCCTTACCTGAAAATGCGTGAACGCCAGACGCTGGAGCTTGCGCAGGATGAGGGCGAGTATGACCTGATTTCTTATGTTGTCTTCTCCAAAGCGGATTACATTTTTGCCGATCAACTTGAAAACCTGGCGAAATACTTCATGAATCCGAAACTGTCTGACCCGTCCTATGACGCAGATGACCTGATCGATGGTTATGTCCAGAATATTGGCGTCGCTGGCGGTAAAAAGGGCTACTTGCCTGGGCCAACTGGTTCGCTTTTTGGCATCCCGTTCGGCTCTGAAACCTCGGTTCTCGCCTATCGCAAGGACATCTTCGAGAAGCACGGCATCGCTGAGCCACAAAACTACGATCAGTTGCTCGACGCGGCCTGCAAGATCCCAGAGGTAGAACCAGGTATGGGCGGTATGGCGTCGCGTGCGGCCTCCGGCCACCAAGCAAGCCACGCGTTCTTGCTACACCTCGCCCCACTTGGCGGTCGTGTCTTTGACGATGCGTGGAACCCGATCATCAACAACGCTGCCGGTGTAGCTGCTGCAGAAGCGCTGAAAACCATCGTCGACTGTGGCCCTGAAGGTGCGATGTCTTTCGGTCCCGCTGAAGCTGCAAACGCATTCGCCAATGGCGACGCTGCTATGTTCATGGACTCCATTGCCTTCATGCCCGGCTTTGAAAACCCAGAGCGCTCCAAAGTGGCTGGTAAAGTTGGCTACGCAATGCATCCTGAGGGTGTGCGCCGCGGCTCGCAAACCGGTGGTTTCGGGATCGGCATCCCGGCAAACGCAGAAAACAAGGAAGCCGCATTCCTGCTGATGCAGTGGCTGACCTCCAAGAAGGGCGACCTGATGGTGGCGCTTGCCGGTGGTAACCCGTCGCGGTTCTCCACCTACCAGAACGCCGAGCTGAACGCGAAATACCCGTTCTCCGCGACCTTTGGTGAGGCGCTGCAATTCGCTGATCCTGACTGGCGTCCGATCATCCCGGTTTGGGGCAAGATCAACGCTGATATCGGCACCACAATGTCGAAAGTTCTGACCGAAGACCTCGACATTCAGGAAGCGCTGAATGGCGTGGCTGATCGGACCAAAGCGGTTATGGAAGACGCCGGCTACTACACCTGGCAGTAATCTTTCTCCCGAGGACCGGGGGCGGGCAATCGCCCTCGGTCTTTCGCACCAATTTCATTTCTGACTGACGGACCGAAGGGCGCCTTTCGATGGCTGACACCGCTCAAATCACGCGCGCGAAGACAAGCGCAGGGCAGCGCCGCCGCACAACGCAGCGGTTGAACCGGCTGACGCCTTACATGTTCATCGCACCCGCCGCCCTTATCATGCTTATCGCGCTTCTTTACCCGCTTGGCTACATGATCTGGGGCAGCTTCCGCGACTGGAACCCAAGCCAATCCATCGGCGAGGCAGAGTTCGTCGGGCTCAAGAATTACATCACCTTATGGGGTGATCCGAATTTCCATGAAAGCCTCGGCGTGACCCTGCGCTTCGCTTTCTTCGTCGTCACCATCGAGATGGCACTCGGTGTCGGCCTGGCGCTGCTTCTGGACCGCGATATCCGTGGCATGTCGGTGCTGCGCACCATGTTCATCCTGCCGATGATGATCGCGCCCGTCGTCGTGGGCCTGATGTGGCGCTACATGTACCACCCGACCGTGGGCACGTTTAACCGTTTTCTGACTGACCTGGGGCTGCCACGCGTGGATTGGCTGGGCGACTACGCGCTAACCTCGGTCATCATTGCCGATATCTGGCAGTGGACCCCGTTTATCTTCATCCTGTCGCTGGCGGCGTTGCAGTCACTGCCACGTTCCGCGCTGGAAGCGGCACGCATTGACGGTGCTACGGCTTGGCAGCAGATAATCCATATCAAACTGCCGCTGATGATGCCGGTGCTGATCGTCACCGCGCTGCTCCGTCTGATTGACGCCTTCAAAGTGCTCGAGGTTATCTTGGTAATGACCGAAGGCGGGCCGGGTTTGTCGACCGAAATTCTGGCGCTGCGCATTTCCCGCACCGCAACCGAGTTCCGGGAGCTCGGCGTCGCTGCGGCCATGTCCAACTACCTGCTGATGCTGCTGTTGCTGCTGACTGTCGCAATGTTTGCCTTCAACCGCTGGCAGGAGGCGCGTGCCGCCAAGCTCAATGCCCTCATCGAGGAGGAAGATTAATGTCTGCAGCCCCCCAAAAAGCCAGCCCGGCCTTCTTCGCGGTCATTGCGCTTCTGGTCTTCATGTCCGTGGGCCCTGTGATTTTGATGTTCATCAACTCGTTCAAACTGGACGTGGATATTATCTCGGGAACATCTGGCCTGATCTTCATGCCGACGATCCAGAACTACGAAAAGGCGCTCTGCGATGTGCTGTGGTATGAGCCAGATCACCTTGACTTCTGTGCCCTAAAATTCGGTGGAGCGTTCATCAACTCGCTCATCATCGCGTTGATATCGACGCTCATTACCCTGATCCTTGGCTGCATGGCGGCCTACGCGCTGGTGCGTTTTCGCTTCATGGGGCGGGACAGTGTTTCGCTGTCGACCCTGATGGTGCGCATGGTGCCGCCAGCCGTGCTTTTGGTGCCGGTGTTTGGCCTTTGGAACAACGAGTTCTGTCTGGACCGCGACGGGCTGATTGGTGGCGCGATCCGCGAAGCCTTTGGTGGGCGCGGCGATGTCTGTCTGGCAGGCACGCATTCCGGGATCATTCTGATCTATGTCGCCATGAACCTGCCTTTCGTGATCTGGATCTTGCAAAGCTTTATCGTTCAAGTGCCGCGTTCGCTTGAGGAAGCGGCCCGCGTCGATGGGGCAGGGCCGTTTCAGGTGTTCTTCAAAGTGGTGCTGCCACTGATCAAGCCGGGCCTCGCGGCGGCGGCGATCTTCACCTTCCGCATCGCCTGGAACGAATATCTGCTCGCCTCCGCCCTGTCGGACCGCGACACCAAGACGGTGCCGATCCTGATTGTGAACAACATGTCAGAATTCAATGTGGAGTGGGGTGTCATCATGGCCACGGGCATGTTGCTCGCGATCCCGCCGATCATCTTCACACTTTTGGCGTCGCGCCAGATCATCACAGGCATGACGGCAGGCGCGGTCAAAGGCTGATGGACTGGCTGCTGGCCCCCATTGACCCCACGCGGGCGCATGAGGTGGGATTTGCCATCTCCTGGCACGCGCGGGTCATGGTGCTGGCTTGGGGGATACTCGCTCCAACTGCCGTGCTTATCGCGCGGTTTTTCAAGATATTGCCGGGTCAAGACTGGCCACGGGAATTGGACAGCCAGGTCTGGTGGCGCAGCCATTGGATGGGGCAATCCATCGTCACGGGGCTCTCTCTGATGGGTCTTGCGTTGGTGTTGCCAAGTGATCTGTCCCAGATGGGTCTGCACAATTGGTTGGGGTATCTGGTGCTCGTTCTGATGGTGGCCCAGGTGCTTTTCGGCGTTTTCCGTGGCAGCAAGGGCGGGCCGACCGCGCCCGCCGCCGACGGGTCTTTGAGCGGGGCGCATTACGACATGACCTCGCATCGGCGTATGTTTGAGACTGTCCACAAGACGCTTGGCTACGCGACGCTTGGGTTGGCGGCTTTGACCATCCTACTGGGGCTTTGGAAAGCCAACGGGCCGGTCTGGATGTGGTTTGCGCTGATCCTTTGGTGGGCTGCGTTGATTACCGTTTTCATCCGTTTGCAACGCGCGGGAATGGCGGTAGACACGTATCAAGCCATCTGGGGCGATGACAGCGCCCATCCCGGAAATCAGATGAAACGCCCGGGCTGGGGGGTTCGCAGACCCAATGAGGAAAGAGGAGCGCATGACCATGTTCGGAGTGATCGAGGGGACCGGGTTCGAGGTCATTGAGCCTGAGTTCGAGGCCTGCTTCGTTGGCCACGCCCGCGTAGAGCGGCTTTGGACAGGTGCGCGCTGGTCGGAAGGCCCTGTGTGGTTTGCGGCCGGGCAGTATCTGCTTTGGTCCGACATCCCCAACAACCGTATCCTGCGCTATGATGATACCGATGGCGGTGTCTCGACCTTCCGCCAACCCTCGATGAATTCGAACGGGCACACTGTCGACCGTCAGGGACGGCTCGTGTCATGCGAACACCTTGGTCGCCGGGTGACCCGGACCGAGCATGATGGCTCGATTACAATCATTGCGGATAGCTACCAAGGCAAGCGGCTGAACTCGCCCAATGATGTGGTGGTCAAATCTGACGGCTCGATCTGGTTCACCGACCCCAGCTACGGCATTTTGATGGATTACGAGGGCGAGCGCGCCGAGAGCGAGATCGGCGCCTGCCATGTCTACCGGGTTGACCCGTCGGGCGAGATCACGATCGCTGCCGATGATTGCGTGAAGCCCAACGGGCTGGCGTTTTCGCCTGATGAAAGTGCGCTCTTTATTGCGGATACCGGCGTGACGCATATGCCTGATGGGCCGAAACACATTCGCAAACATAAGGTTAACGATGATGGCACGCTGTCGGTTGGGGAGGTGTTTGCCACCTGCACCGAAGGGCTGTTTGACGGGTTCCGTCTGGATCGTGATGGCCGCATTTGGAGTTCCGCTGCGGATGGGGTGCATTGCCTGAACGCGGATGGCGTGCTGATTGGCAAAGTCCACATCCCCGAGCTGGTTGGCAATGTCTGCTTTGGCGGGCCGAAGCTGAACCGGCTGTTTATTGCCGGGACAACCTCGCTTTATTCCGTGTTTCTGAACGTCAACGGCGTCTCACCCGTTTAGGTGTTGGCCCAGCCACGGCCCGTGATGGGCGCCGTCCCTATCGGTCCGCTCGAAACTATGCGCGCCGAAGTAATCGCGTTGCGCCTGTAGCATGTTGGCCGTGGTGCGCGCGCTGGTGAGCGTGTCGAAATACGCCAAGGCAGCGCTGAGCGCGGGGACGGGGTGGCCCGCACCAATCGCTGTGACCGCAACTTTGCGCAACTGGCCCACGGTCTCTTTCAGCAACTTGGCAAAATAAGGGGCGAGGGCGAGGTTGCGCTCAGGTGCGTCGTTCAGAGCCTCGCTCATATCGTTGAGCATGGCGGAGCGGATGATGCAGCCTTCGCGCCAGACCTCGGCAATGGCGGGCATCGGAAGGTCCCAGCCATTTTCGGCGCTGGCTTTACTGAGCAGCTCGAACCCTTGTGCGTAGCAAAGGATCTTGCCTGCGACCAAAGCGGCTTCCAGATCGTCTTGGCTCAGCGCGTCGCCAATGTCGCGGTTCCCCATGGGGAACGTCTTGGCACCCTCAAGGCGCAAATCGCGGGCGGCCGACATGTTGCGCGCCATCACGGCGGCCTCAATCACCGGGACAGGCGCGCCGAGCATTTGCGCCTCAATCGCGGTCCAGCGCCCGGTGCCTTTTTGGCCGGCGCGGTCGAGGATCATATCAAGCATCGCGTTGCCGGTTTCAGGATCGGTGGCGGCGGCGACCTTGCCGGAAATCTCCACCAGATAGCTTTGCAACCGGCCTTCGTTCCAAACGTCAAAGACTGTGCCGATAGCGGCTGCGTCTTGTCCCATCCCGTCACGCATGACGCCGTACACCTCGGCGATGAGCTGCATATCGGCATATTCAATCCCGTTATGAACGGTTTTCACGAAATGTCCGGCCCCGCCGGAGCCCATATAGGTCGCGCAGGGTTGCCCCTCATATTTGGCGGAGATGGCCTCAAGGATATGGGCCACCCGTTGCCACGCGGCTTGCGTGCCGCCGCCCATGATCGAGGGGCCGAAACGCGCACCTTCCGCGCCGCCGGAGACGCCGATCCCAAGGAAAGGGACGCCAGCCGCTTCGGCCTCGTCCGCGCGGCGCTGGCTTTCGTGAAAATTGGCGTTGCCTGCGTCGATGATCATGTCGTCTTTGTCGAGGAGTGGGCGCAAGGCCGCGATCTGAGCGTCCACCGGTCCGCCAGCGGGGACCATCAGGATGATGTTGCGCGGGGAAGCGAGCCCATGAACAAAGGCTTCTAACGTATCGTGGCCACTGATTTTTTCGGCAAGCGCGCCGGCTGTTTCGAGAAATTCCGGGATGCGGGCGGCGGTGCGATTGTGGACGGCGACCTGAAAGCCGTTATCGGCAATATTGAGCGCAAGCATCGCCCCCATTGTCCCGAGACCGATTACCCCGATTTCTGCGTTAGACATGTGCTTCCCCTTGGCGCGTCATTTTGTTATGTTACCGATAACATAGAGAATGCGGAGTTGGAAGATATGTATACGGAAAAGAGCTTGATTTTGACCCATGCCGCCGTTTTGGCGATGTTGAGCGCCGCTGTCGAGAAGGC
This sequence comes from Pseudomonadota bacterium, assembly GCA_039030615.1. Classification (GTDB taxonomy): domain Bacteria; phylum Pseudomonadota; class Alphaproteobacteria; order Rhodobacterales; family Rhodobacteraceae; genus Litoreibacter. Next base: position 155,102 of record JBCCDV010000009.1, read on the forward strand.
AAGCGAGATGGGCCAGCCGCAATGCATTGTGATCGTCGATGCCAGCGGGGTCGAGCTTGGCGTTATTCGAATGACGGGCGCGAAGTATCTCAGCTTAAAAAGTGCGACGACGAAGGCCCGCACAGCGGCCTCGATCGGCGCACCGAGCGATGCGATCCCTGAGGCTGTCGGACCCGGTATCGCAGCGGCCACCCAAAATGCAGTGACGCGGCTTAGCGGGGGCTTGCCTATTTTCATGGATGGCGTGTGTCTTGGGGGCATTGGAGTGGGATCGGGCAACGCCGAGCAGGATATTGGCGTCGGGCGCGCGGCGCTGAAGGCCATTGGGGCCGACGCAAGTTAGCCGTTTTCTGCTTTTCAGCCCAATAGTTTCAAGCGACAGTGCGGGTTAGGGAGAATCGGAACATGCCAACATGAGCAAGATCGTCGCTATCGACGCGCGCCTGTTTCGGGTGCCGTTGGCTGAGGTTCTGGTTGATGCAAAGCATGGCGACCACCACTTTTTCGAGCTGATAACCGCGACGGTGCGCTTGGAGGATGGCTCGGAAGGGACGGGCTATTCGTATACGGGCGGTAAGGGCGGCTTTGCGATTCTTGCGATGATCGAGCACGATCTGACCCCGTTTTTGGTCGGGCAAGATGCGAGCGAGGTTGAGGCGCTCTATGAGGCGATGCAATGGCATGTGCATTATGTGGCGCGGGGCGGGATCGCCTCTTTCGCGATCTCGGCAGTGGACATCGCGCTTTGGGACTTGCGCGGGAAACACACGGGCCAGGCGCTGTGGCAAATGGCCGGTGGAGCGGGGTCGGAGTGCAAGGCCTATTGCGGCGGGATTGATCTGGGCTTTGAGCTGCCGAAGCTTTTGGCCTCGGTCGAGGGCTATTTAGAGCGCGGCTTTAACGGCGTGAAAATTAAAGTGGGCCGCGAGGATGATCAAGCCCGCGCCAAGGCCGTGCGCGACCTGATTGGCCCGGACGTGACCTTTATGGTGGACGCCAATTACTCGCTCAGCGTCGATGAGGCGATTGTTGCCGCCAATGGTTTCGCTGAGCAAAATATCTTGTGGTTTGAAGAGCCGATTATTCCCGATGATTATGATGGCTACGCGCGCATCGCGGAGGCTACCGGCGTGCCTCTGGCCATGGGTGAAAACCTGCACACGATCCATGAGTTTGAATACGCATTTGACCGCGCAAAGCTGAGTTTCGTGCAACCCGATGCGTCCAATTGCGGTGGCATCACGGGGTTTTTGCAGGTGGCTGAGCTGTCTGAAAAACATGGACTGCCGGTCTGCAGCCACGGGATGCAGGAGCTGCATGTCTCCCTTGTCTCAGGGCGCAAAAACGCGGGCTGGATCGAGGTGCATTCCTTCCCGATCGACACCTATACCCACCGACCTTTGAAGGTGGCACACCATCTTGCCCAGGCCCTAGATGTGCCTGGGATCGGCGTGGAGTTTGACTGGGACAAACTCAATGCCGCCAACCTGCTCAGCTAGACAAGGATAGTCTCATGACCTCAGCCGCCGCCGTATATCGCGGAGACAAGCATTTTTCCGTTGAACAGGTCGACATTGCGCCGCCGGGCCCCGGCGAGGTGCAGATCGATGTGGCCTATTGCGGGATATGTGGGACTGATCTGCATATTTATCTTGGTCATATGGATGCGCGCGTGGGGTTTGAACGCACGATTGGGCATGAGATGTCGGGTGTCATAGACTCCGTGGGCGAGGGGGTCGACGGGCTTGCCGCAGGCCAGCCCATCGTGGTGCGGCCCTTGGATCATTGCGGCGAGTGCCCGGCCTGCAAAGCGGGGCATGAGCATGTCTGCCACAACCTGAAATTCATCGGCATCGACACGGATGGCGCGTTTCAGCAGAAATGGAATGTGCCCGCGCATACCATTCATGTGCTGCCCGAAGGGTTGGATCTGTCCCACGCCGCGCTGATCGAGCCCTTGGCCGTGGCGGTGCATGATGTGGACCGGGGTCAGGTCAAACCGGGCGAGGATGTGTTGGTCATCGGCGGCGGGCCCATTGGCATGCTGGTCGCGATGGCCGCGCGGGAGGCGGGCGCAAATGTGACCGTGTCCGAGATCAACGAGAACCGATTGGCCTTTGCCGGGACGATCGGCTTTGCGACGATGAACCCGAAAGATGTGGATGTCGCCAAAGCGATCCATGAGGGGACCGGCGGCAAGGGCGCTGACGTGGTGTTTGAGGTCTCTGGCAGCCAGCCGGGCGTGGATTTGATGACCGCTGCGGCCGCGACGCGCGGGCGGATTGTGATGGTGGCCATTCATGCGACCAAACCGCAGATTGACATGTTCCAGTTTTTCTGGCGAGAGCTGGAGCTGATTGGTGCACGCGTCTACCGGCCTGAGGATTACGACAAGGCGATGGGGTTGTTGGCGAAAGGCCTCGTGGATTGCGACGCGTTTATCACTGATATTCAAGGGCTTGAGCATATTGAGGCGGCGTTCAAAGCGTTGACCGAAAACCCGAACGCGATGAAATCCATGATCCGTATGCAGGAGGAGGCGTAAGATGGGTGTCCTTGATAGTTTCGATCTTAGCGGCAAAACAGCATTGGTTACAGGCGCGAAACGCGGCATTGGGCGTGGTATGGCGGAAGCTCTGGCAGAAGCCGGTGCCGACGTCATCGGGGTCAGCGCCTCATTGCAGGCCGAAGGGTCTGAGGTGGGAGAGGCTGTGCGCGCTTTGGGTCGCAAATTTACCGGCTATTCCTGCGACTTTTCTGACCGGGCGGCGGTGAAGGCTTTTGCGGCGCAGGTTTTGGCGGATCACCCGCAGATCGACATTTTGATCAACAATGCGGGCACCATTCTGCGTACGCCCGCCGCCGAGCATCCAGACGAGATGTGGGATAAGGTGATCGAGGTAAACCTGAACGCGCAGTTCATCCTGACGCGTGAGATCGGTGGCGCGATGGTAGCGCGCGGGTCGGGCAAGATCATTTTCACGGCCTCGCTTTTGACCTTCCAAGGCGGCATCACGGTGCCGGGCTACGCGGCCTCTAAAGGCGGTATTGGGCAGCTTACCATGGCATTCGCAAATGAATGGGCGGGCAAGGGCGTCAATGTGAACGCGATTGCGCCGGGCTATATCGCGACGGATAACACCCAGGCTTTGCAAGACGACCCGGACCGCTCGAAATCCATTTTGGAACGTATCCCCGCGGAACGTTGGGGCACGCCGGACGATTTCAAAGGCCCGGCCGTGTTTCTGTCGTCTGGGGCCAGCGCCTATATGAACGGGCATATCATGTTGGTAGATGGCGGCTGGATGGGGCGGTAGCAAAAGCGCCTAATTCTGTCCTAAGGTGCCCAAAATATAGGCAGGCCTTGGTTTTGCGTGATGGCGTCGTGAGGCGCTGTCGCTTTCGCCTCGCAGTCCCCCGAGGTTCTGTCGCACATCGGGTCGGTGAGTGAAGATCTTAAGATAATTGTTGTTGAGGCAGATCGCGATCTGGCGTTTCAGATCGTGGATACCTTGCGTGACGAGGGTTGGAAGAACGTCACTGTTCTTGGCGACGAGATGGGGCTAGCACGAAAGATCGCGGCGCTGGAACCTGATCTGGTGCTGATCGATTTGGCGAATCCCAGCCGCGACTCCCTTGAACAGGTCAGCCGCGCGACGGAAGCCGACAATCGGGCCGTCGCGATGTTTGTGGATCATAGTGATGACGAGATGACCCGGGCGGCAATGGCGGCGGGGCTCAGCGCCTATGTCGTCGGCGCGCCGGAGCCGGAGCGGGTGAAATCGGTGCTCAAGACTGCGATTGCGCGGTTCCAAGTCACCAGCCAAATGCGCCGCGAGCTAGATCATGCGCGCAAGGCGTTGGAAGACCGCAAGACGATTGACCGGGCCAAAGGCATGGTGATGCGCGCGCGCGGATTGTCGGAAGAAGAGGCCTACGCGCTGATGCGCAAAACGGCCATGTCGCAGAACCGCAAAGTGATTGACGTGGCGCAAGCGCTGCTGACGGCGTCGGACCTGTTGGCATGAGCGGGGTGCCTTTGAATTGCGGATATGTGCCGCTGGTCGATTGTGCGCCTTTGATCATCGCCCGTGAGCTGGGGTTTGCTGAGCAGAACGGCATCCGCTTGAACCTGTTGCGCCAACCGTCCTGGGCTGCGTTGCGCGATTTGTTGGCGCTTGGGCATTTGGACGCGGCGCAGATGCTATCGCCGATGCCGATCGCGATGTCCTTGGGCCTCAGCGGGCCGCAGGTGGATGTGGTCGCGCCTTTGGTGATTTCGGCCAATGGGACCGTGTTTGGCGTTTCGCCCGCTTTGGCGCAGCAAATGGGAAGCGCCGGGTGGGGCGGGTATGAGATGGCGCCGGGCCGCGTACTCGGACATTTGGCCGGGAACACGCATCCCCTTAGGGTTGGTGTGCCGTTTCCTTATTCTATGCATCGTCTGCTGTTTGAGTATTTGATTGCTGGCCTGCCGGAGGCGCAACGGCGGCTGTTTACGATCGTGACTTGCCCGCCTCCTTTGATGGCCGATGCGGTGGACGCCGGTGAGATCGATCTTTTTGCGGTGGGGGAGCCCTGGGGCACGGTCGCTGTGGGGTCGGGCGCAGCTGAGTTGATATTGCCCGGTGCCAGCATCTGGGCGCATGCACCTGAAAAGGTCTTAGGAATGCGCCGCGATTGGGTCGGGGCGCATGAAAGTAAGGCCGAAGCGCTGACACGCGCCGTGTTTGAGGCTTGCGAGTGGTTGAGCGTGGCCAAGAACCACCCGCTGGCCTGCGAAATACTGGCGCGATCCGAGCATTTGAACCTGCCCGATGCGGCGATTGAAGCGGCGTTGAGCGGGCGCATCACGCCGCGGCCAGGGGCCACGCCATGGCACGTGCCGAATTTCATTCAATTTGGCGGGGCGGGTGCGAGTTTTCCCTGGCGCAGCTCAGCCGCTTGGATTGGCAGTCAGTTGAGCAAACTGGAATTGCTTGAGCGTGAAGACGTCATTGCGAAAGCCGCGCAGTGTTTCCGCCCGGACCTGTACCGTAAGTTTTTGGCGCAAACGGATGCCGATATGCCTGGTGCGTCAGCCAAGATCGAGGGCAGCCTTGCCCATCCGACGGCGGTCTCCTCGACCCGGGGGGAGATGATTCTCGAACCGGATGCCTTCTTTGATGGCAAAACTTTCGATTTTAGCGAAATTTTCTGACTATTTTTTGGGCAAGCGCTGCATTGCAGCATAAATCCTTAGTTAACGCATCGACGATTTCTTGCCCCTCACAACTCCCTGTCTATGTTGAATTCAAGAAGCAATGGCGCTTCATCCAAAATCCCGACGCCGGGGTTTAAGACAAAAGCAAAGCCGCTCATCTGACTGCACGTCCTCCTCCCGAAGCGTGCCAGATGGCGGCTTTTTTTATTGGAAAGGACGACCTCGAATGAAATCATTGTTTTACACAATGTCCACAGGCGCCGCGCTTCTCGCAGGCGCTGCCACCGCTCAATCTCTGGACCTTGAGAAGGATGAGTTGAAGTTCGGCTTCATCAAGCTGACGGACATGGCACCGCTCGCTGTGGCGTATGAGAATGGCTACTTTGAAGATGAAGGCCTGTTCGTGACGCTGGAAGCGCAAGCGAACTGGAAAGTGCTGCTGGACGGCGTGATCGACGGCCAACTTGACGGCGCGCATATGCTGGCGGGCCAGCCTCTGGCTGCAACGATTGGCTATGGCACGGAAGCGCATATCATCACGCCATTTTCGATGGATTTGAACGGCAACGGCATCACGGTCTCCAACGAGATTTGGGAAGAGATGAAGCCGCATGTGCCGTTGATGGATGACGGTCGCCCGCAGCACCCGATTTCAGCCGCCTCTTTGAAGCCGGTCGTGGAAGACTACACAGACCAAGGTATCCCGTTCAACATGGGTATGGTGTTCCCGGTTTCGACACATAATTATGAAATCCGCTACTGGCTGGCTGCGGGTGGGTTGGAGCCCGGCTATTACAGCCCTGAGAATATTTCGGGCCAGATCGGTGCGGATGTTTTGCTGTCGGTGACACCTCCGCCACAAATGCCAGCAACAATGGAAGCGGGCACGATCTTTGGTTACGCCGTTGGTGAGCCATGGAACCAGCAGGCTGTTTTCAAAGGCATCGGCGTTCCAGTGATCACTGATTACGACATGTGGAAGAACAACCCTGAAAAAGTGTTCGGGATCACGGCAGCTTTTGCCGAAGAAAACCCCAATACCACACTGGCCCTGACCAAAGCGCTTATCCGCGCCGCGATCTGGCTGGATGAGAATGGCAACGCCAACCGCCCTGAAGCGGTGGAAATTCTGAGCCGGTCTGAATATGTGGGCGCGGATTATGACGTGATCGCGAACTCCATGACCGGGTTCTTTGAGTTCGAAAAAGGCGACCGCCGCGAAGCCCCCGACTTCAACGTGTTCTTCCGCTATAACGCGACATACCCGTTCTACTCAGACGCGATTTGGTATCTGACGCAGATGCGCCGGTGGGGGCAGATCGCCGAGGACAAGTCCGACCAGTGGTATTATGACACCGCCGCTGAAGTGTATAAGCCTGCGATCTATCTGGAAGCGGCACGCCTGCTGGTGGACGAAGGCTTGGCCAATGAGGCGGATTTCCCTTGGGACAGCGATGGGTTCAAAGCAGCAACGCCTGCCGAGGATATCATCGACGGCATCGCCTATGACGGCAAGACGCCAAACGCCTATCTTGAGAGCCTTCCGATTGGCTTGAAGCAAGGCCAGGTCGTCGTGGGCAACGACATCCAAGGTTAACAATGATGGCGGGGCGACGCCCTTGGCTGCGGCCAAGACGCCCCGCCCACCATCCCGTTTCAGGAGCAGAGAAATGACCGCGATTGACCCGCAAGCGTTGGATGACAGCGCCGAGAAAGAGGCCCGCAAACAGCGCCTCTTCACCCGCATCAACAAGGCCGATGGCTGGTTTCAAGTGTTGGGTCTGTCCTGGATGACACCCGTTCTGAAAGCCGCTGCCGGAGACAATCCGAAGGCGCAGGTCTCGGAAATCTGGCGGCTTTTGGGTGTGCCGATTGTTGCGATTTTCCTGTTTCTGGGCGCCTGGTCGATGCTGGCGCCGACGGTGCAAACCTCGCTTGGTGCGATCCCGGGGCCGTCCCAGGTGTGGGAGCAGGCCAAGAACCTGAATGCCGACGCGGCGCGGGAGAAGGAAAAGGAAGCGGCGTTCTATGTCCGCCAGGATGAGCGCAACGCCAAACTGGTGGCTGAGGGCAAGGCAGATAAGGTCAAACAGAGGGTCTATACCGGCAAGCCCACCTATTACGATCAAATTTGGACCTCCATCAAAACAGTGTTCTTTGGGTTCCTTCTGGCCTCGGTCATTGCGATACCGTTGGGGATTGGCGCTGGGCTGAGTCCGACGATCAACGCCGCCATCAACCCGCTCATTCAGATTTTCAAGCCTGTCTCGCCGCTGGCCTGGCTGCCGATTGTGACGATGATCGTCTCGGCCACCTACGCGTCTGACGGCTGGTTCGCGAAGTCCTTTTTGAACTCCGCCATTACGGTGACGCTCTGCTCGCTCTGGCCCACTTTGATCAACACTGCGCTGGGCGTGTCCTCCATCGATAAGGACCTAGTGAGCGTGTCGAAAGTTCTGAAAATGAACACCTGGACCAAGATCACCAAGCTGGTTTTGCCCTCGTCACTGCCGCTGATCTTCACCGGCTTGCGCCTGTCGCTTGGCGTGGGCTGGATGGTTCTGATCGCCGCAGAGATGCTGGCGCAGAACCCCGGGCTCGGCAAATTCGTCTGGGACGAATTCCAGAACGGGTCCAGCCAGTCGCTTGCCAAGATCATGGTCGCGGTCTTCACCATCGGCATCATCGGGTTCCTGCTCGACCGGCTGATGTACGCGATCCAATCCATGTTCACCTTCACCAACAACCGGTAGGTTCAGATGTCAGTTCTAGATTTCAAAGGCGTCTCTAAATCCTTCGGCGAAGGCACGGAAGCGGCGCATATCCTCAAAGACATCGACCTGAGCGTCGAGGAGGGCGAGTTCTTGGTGCTCCTCGGGTTCTCGGGGACGGGCAAAACCACCTTGATCAACCTGATGGCGGGGCTTGATAGCCCTTCCAAGGGGGAGGTCAGCTTTAAGGGCGCGCCGATCACCGGGCCGGGGCCCGAGCGTGGCGTCATCTTTCAAAGCTATTCGCTGATACCGTGGCTGACGGTGAACGGCAATGTGGGCCTTGCGGTCGACACGATGTTTCCAAAAATGCCCAAGGCCGAGCGTGCCGCGAAGGTCAATCACTACGTCAATATGGTTGGCCTAGGTCATGCCACAACGCGCCGCCCGGCCGAGCTGTCTGGTGGTATGCGGCAGCGGGTGAACGTGGCGCGTGCGCTTGCGATGGACCCGGAGGTCTTGCTGCTGGACGAGCCGTTGAGTGCTTTGGATGCTCTGACGCGTGCCAATTTGGCGGACGAGATCGAGGCGATTTGGGACACGGATAAAAAGACCTGCGTACTGATCACCAATGATGTGGATGAGGCGATCATTCTGGCGGATCGGATCATCGCGCTGAACCCAGATGGCACGTTGGGTGAGGAGTTCAAAGTGAGCATCCCGCGCCCAAGAGACCGGCTGGAGATGAACAACAACGACACATTCAAAGCCTTGCGGGCTGATGTGACGAAATACCTGATGGATGTGGGGATCGAGGCGAAGGTCGAGGGCTCCCGCATCTTGCCGGATGTGACGCCGATCCACGGGGTGCCGGCGGCGGTTGCCAAGGCGCAAGAGGGTATGATCGAGAACCGGTTCCTGGATTTCTCCCAGCTCGATAAGGTCTATCCGACGCCGAAAGGCCCGTTGACGGTGGTTGAGGATTTCGACCTTAAGATCAACAAAGGCGAGTTTATCTCGCTTATCGGGCATTCGGGGTGCGGCAAGTCGACCGTTTTGACCATGGCCGCCGGGCTGAACGAGATATCGTCCGGCGCAATCAAGCTTGATGGCCGCCATGTGGAAGGCGCGGATCCGGAGCGTGCGGTGGTCTTCCAATCGCCCAACCTGTTTCCCTGGCTGACGGCCAAGGAGAATGTCGCGATTGGGGTGGATAAGGTTTACCCGCGCGCGTCCCAAGCGGAGCGGCAGGATGTGGTGGAATACTACCTCGAACGTGTGGGTCTTGCCGACAGCATGAACAAAGGCGCCGCTGATCTGTCAAACGGGATGAAGCAACGGGTGGGGATCGCGCGTGCCTTTGCGCTTAGCCCAAAACTGCTGCTGCTGGATGAGCCCTTTGGCATGCTCGACAGTCTTACCCGGTGGGAGCTGCAAGAGGTTCTGATGGAGGTCTGGTCGCGCACCAAAGTGACCGCGATCTGCGTGACCCACGACGTTGATGAGGCGATTTTGCTTGCTGACCGCGTGGTGATGATGACCAACGGTCCGCAAGCTACGATCGGCAAGATTGTCGATGTGGACCTGCCGCGCCCTCGTACGAGAAAGGCTCTGCTGGAACATCCAGACTACTACAAGTACCGCCAGGACGTGCTTGATTTCCTTGAGGAATATGAGCACGGGGCGAAACCTAAGCCAAAGCCAACTGCAATAGCGGCGGAGTGAGCGAGATGACCCAAAAACTGATCGTTATCGGGGCAGGAATGGCCACGGGCCGCGCGCTGGAACAGTTGTTCAAGGCGGGCGGCGCGTATGATGTGACCCTGTTCAACGCCGAGCCGCGCGGCAATTACGACCGTATCATGCTGTCGCCTGTTTTGGCGGGCGACAAGAGCTATGAGGAGATCGTGATCCATGACAGCGCTTGGTATGAAGACAACGGTGTAACCTGCCGGTTTGGCGAGAAAGTCGCCGCCGTCGACCGTGCGGCCAAGACGGTGACTGCGGCCAATGGCGACGTGCTGAGCTATGACAAGCTGCTGTTTGGGACGGGGGCTAACCCGTTCATGATCCCGCTGCCGGGCCATGATCTGGAGGGCGTGATTGCGTATCGCGACCTTGAGGATACGGAGCGGATGATGGGGCTGGGCGAAGGCTCCAAATGCGTGGTGATTGGTGGGGGGCTTCTTGGTTTGGAGGCTGCCGCCGGGATGGCTTCGCGCGGCGTAGAGGTGACTGTGGTTCACATCATGGGCCACCTGATGGAGAGGCAGCTGGATGAGGCTGCGGGGTATCTGTTGCGCAAGGCGCTTGTCGACAAGGGCATCACCGTGATGTGTCAGGCCAATTCCAAGGAAATCCTGGGTGAAGACGGCAAGGTGCGCGCGCTATTGCTTGATGATGGTACGGAACTGCCCTGCGATCTGCTGGTCATGGCTGTGGGTATCCGGCCCAATGTCGCGTTGGCGCAGGAGGCTGGGCTGGCCGTGGGCAAGGGCATCCATGTGGATGACCAGATGATCACGTCCGACGAAAATATTCTGGCCGTTGGTGAATGCGTTGAACATAACGGCGCGATTTTCGGGCTGGTCGCGCCGCTTTACGATCAGGCGAAAGTGGTCGCTAAAACGCTTCTGGGCGAAGATGACGCGTTTGTTCAAAAAGAGCTGTCTACGAAACTCAAAGTCACCGGCTGCGACCTCTTCAGTGCAGGTGATTTTGCTGACGGGGAGGGGCGCGAGGACATTGTCTTCCGCGACCCTGCCCGCGGCGTTTACAGGCGGTTGGTGATCGAGAGCAATAAGGTCATCGGCGCGGTCATGTATGGCGACACGGCCGATAGCGGTTGGTTCTTTGGCATGATCCGCGACAAGACCGACATAACCGAGATGCGGGAGACACTGATCTTCGGGCCCGCCTATCAGGGAGGGTCCCCCCTGGACCCGTTAGCAGCCGTTGCAGCCTTACCGCCTGAGGCGGAGATTTGCGGCTGTAACGGCATTTGCAAAGGCGAGATCGTTGAGGCGATTGACGGTGGCGCAACTGATCTAGGCGCGGTGCGCGCGGCCACGAAGGCGTCGGGGTCTTGCGGGACCTGCACCGGGCTGGTTGAACAGGTATTGGCCACAACTCTAGGCGATGATTTCGTCTTGCCTGGCGCGGAGCCGATGTGCGGCTGCACCGATCTGACCCATGAAGACGTGCGTCGGATGATCAAATCCCAAGAACTCAAATCCATGGCCGCTGTCTGGCAGGAGCTGGCCTGGAAAACAGTGGATGGCTGCGCCAAATGCCGGCCTGCGTTGAACTATTACCTGATTGCTGATTGGCCGCTTGACTACCTTGATGACCCGCAATCGCGCTTCATCAACGAGCGCAAGCACGCCAATATCCAGAAAGATGGAACTTTCTCCGTCGTGCCGCGCATGTGGGGCGGGATCACCAACGCGAATGAGCTGCGTGCGATTGCTGACGCGGCGGATAAGTACGATGTGCCGACTGTGAAAGTGACCGGCGGGCAGCGGATCGATCTGCTGGGGGTGAAGGGCGAGGATTTGCCTTCGATCTGGGCCGATTTGAACAAGGCCGGGATGGTGTCGGGCCACGCCTATTCCAAGGGTTTGCGCACGGTGAAGACCTGCGTCGGCACAGATCACTGCCGCTTTGGCACACAGGACTCCACCGGTCTGGGGATCAGGTTAGAGAAGGCGCTGTGGGGCTCCTGGACGCCGCATAAGGTCAAGCTGGGCGTCTCTGGCTGCCCGCGCAACTGCGCTGAGGCGACATGCAAGGATGTGGGCATTGTCTGCGTCGATAGCGGATTTCAGGTGGGCATCGGTGGTGCCGCCGGGATGGACCTCAAAGAGATCGAGCCGCTGGCGCAAGTGGCCACGGAAGAGGAGGCGATGGAGCTCACCATCGCTGTGATCCAGCTTTACCGCGAGGGGGCCAAGTATCTCGACCGGATTTACAAGTGGATGAACAAGGTCGGGCTTGATTGGGTCAAAGAGCAGGTCGTTGACGACATTGAAAACCGCAAGGCGCTGGTTGCGCGGTTCGATCTGAGCCAGACGATCTACCAGAAGGACCCATGGGCCGAGCATGCCGAAGAGAAGGCTGAGACCTACCAGCCGGTCGCCAATTTCAAACTGGAGGCGGCGGAATGAATGCGCAGATGAGCGAATGGATTGATATAGCAGCCCTTGAAGATATCCCGCTGCGCGGCGCGCGCATGGTCAAGACCCGCGAAGGGTGCGTGGCTGTGTTTAGAACGGCAGCTAGTGAGGTGTTTGCGTTAGACAATGCCTGCCCGCATAAAAACGGGCCGTTGGCGGAGGGGATCGTGCATGGAAGCTCCGTCACGTGCCCATTGCACAACTGGGTGATCTCACTGGAGACGGGGCTGGTACAGGGCCTCGACGAGGGGCAAGTGGCAACCTACCCGGCACGGGTAGAAGATGGTCGCATCCTGCTGGATGCCGCCTTCCTTGCGTCGCGCACGGCGGCATGAGCACCAAGACCACATGTCCCTATTGTGGGGTTGGGTGTGGGGTGCTGGCCTCCCCCGATGGAACCATTAAGGGCGACCCGGACCATCCGGCCAATTTTGGCAGGCTGTGTTCCAAGGGGTCGGCGCTCGGCGAGACCATCGATCTCGATGGTCGTCTTCTCGCACCGCAGATCGGCGGGCGTGACGCGGGTTGGGATGATTCGCTCGATCTGGTGGCAAGCCGGTTCACGGACGCGATCCGGGAGCATGGGCCCGACAGCGTGGCGTTCTACGTCTCGGGCCAGCTACTGACGGAAGATTACTACGTCGCCAATAAGCTGATGAAAGGGTTCATCGGCTCGGCCAATATCGACACGAATTCAAGGCTTTGCATGGCGTCCTCCGTTGCGGGTCACAAGCGGGCCTTTGGCACCGACACCGTGCCCGGGACCTACGAGGATTTGGAGGAGGCGGACCTGATCGTCTTGGTCGGTTCCAACCTGGCGTGGTGCCACCCGGTGCTGCATCAACGCATTGCCGCAGCGAAAGAGGCGCGGCCGGGGATGCGCGTTATCAATGTCGATCCACGACGTACTGCTACGTCTGAACTGGCAGATATTCATCTGCAAATCGCACCTGACGGGGATATCGCGCTGTTCAATGGTCTTCTGGCCTATTTGGCAGATACCGGTGCCTTTGATCTGGGCTATGTGCATGATCATGTGGCCGGGTGCCGCGACGCTGTGGAGGCCGCCCGTGCAACAGATGCGATGCAATCGGGGCTGAGTGCGCTGGAGCTGCAGGAGTTTTTTAGGCTCTGGGCGGGTACCAAAAAGGTCGTCACCGTCTACAGCCAGGGCGTGAACCAGTCTTCTTGTGGCTCTGACAAGGTCAACGCGATCCTGAATTGCCATTTGGCGACCGGTCGGATTGGCAAGCCGGGTTGTGGGCCGTTCAGCGTCACGGGCCAGCCCAATGCGATGGGCGGGCGGGAGGTCGGTGGGCTCGCCAATATGCTGGCCAACCATCTCGATATTGAGAACGCCGATCACCGCGACGCCGTTCAAGGGTTTTGGGACAGCCCCACGATTTGCGCGGCGCCTGGCCTGAAAGCGGTAGATCTGTTCGAGGCCTGCGCAGACGGAAAAATCAAAGCACTTTGGGTGATGTCAACCAACCCGGCGGTGTCCTTGCCGGATGCGGATGGCGTGGCAGAGGCGATCAAAACAGTCCCCTTTGTCGCCGTTTCCGACATCATGGAACGCACGGATACGGGCGATTTGGCAGATGTTTTGCTGCCTGCGACGGGCTGGGGCGAGAAGGATGGGACCGTTACCAATACGGAGCGGCGCATTTCAAGACAACGCGCGTTTTTGCCCGCCCCCGGCGAGGCGCGGCCAGATTGGCGCATCATCTGTGACGTGGCAGCGCGCATGGGCTGGGGTGATGCTTTTGACTATGCAGGTCCGGCGGACGTGTTTGCTGAATATGTTGGGCTTTCCGGGGCTGTCGCTGATTTCGGGCGAGACCTTGATTTGAGCATTTTTGCTGATGTTGATTATGCCGGTTTGTTGCCAACGCAATGGCCGCGCGACGATCAGCGCTTCTTTGCGGATGGCCGTTTTTTTCATGCAGATAGCAAGGCCAAAATGTTGTCCGTCACGGCACCGCGCTTGAATTCAACAGTTGGACTACGGCTCAACACGGGCCGTGTGCGCGACCAGTGGCACACCATGACCCGGACCGGGAAATCGCCGCGTTTGGGCAGCCATCTGGCAGAGCCCTATGTCGAGATGCACCCAAACGACGCCGCGCGGCTGGAGATCGGCGCTGCCGACATTGTTCAGCTTTCTGCGGGACGCGCGCGCGGGCTGTTTCGCGCGTTAATCACGCCGAAAGTGGCGCAGGGAAGCCTGTTTGTTCCGATGCATTGGACCCGGCAACGCAGCAGCGCGTCTTGGGTGAATGGGCTTGTCGATGTTGCGACGGACCCGGTATCCGGCCAACCCGCTTTGAAAGCGGGCGACGTTAAGGCCGCGCGGTTTGATGCGCGGTGGTACGGGTTTTTGGCCTCGGCCGGGCCGATCGAAACGGTTGCGGATTACAGCGCCGTGGCGCGCACGAAGACAGGCTGGCAGGCGGAGTTGGCGGGCGCTGGCTATGTCTCGGCTTGGCCTGATCTGGTCAAGCGGCTGACGAATTGTGCCGGTGGCGAGATGTCTTTCGTTGAAGACCAGGAGCTTGGCACAACGCGCATCGCCGTCACACGAGGCGGCGTTTTGGAAGCATTGTTCTTTGCGGCCCCAAACCCGGTCGCATTGTCGCGGGCGCATGCTGTGTCTTTGATCGGCTCGGAAACAGGGGGCCTTGATGCTTTGGCCGGGTTCCCCGGGGCGGGTCAGGTCGCACCGGGCGCCATTGTTTGCGCCTGCATGTCGGTCGGGATCAATACGCTGCGGCACGCGATTGCTGATGGGGCCGAAACGGTCGAAGCGCTGGGTGTGTGCACGGGTGCGGGCACCAGTTGCGGGTCCTGCAAGCCGGAACTGGCGGGTCTTTTGGTGGCGCCACCGCAAACCCTGGCTGCCGAATAAAACGAGGAGCGATCAGATGAAAACCTTCCCCATGTTTTTGACGATGACCGGACGGCGCGTTGTGATTGCGGGCGGCGGGGAGCAGGCGGCGCAGAAATGCCGGTTGATCCTCAAGACTGAGGCGCAGATCGAGGTTTTGGCCCCCGCGCTTGAGCAAGAGCTGCAAGGCTTGGCCGCTCAAGGCAAGATCATTTGGACGCAGGGCGCGATCACTCCGACCTCTTTTGCGCATGCCGCTCTGGTGTTTGTCGCGACAGGGTGTCCGGGTCTGGATGCGTCAATGCATATGTTGGCCAAAGAAGTTGGCGTTGTGGTGAATGTCGTGGACCAACCTGACCTATGTGACGCGATTACCCCATCGATTGTGGACCGCGACCCGGTTGTCGTGGCGATTGGGACGGAGGGGACGGCGCCCGTTTTGGGACGTCAGATCAAGACCCGCGTTGAAGAAATGTTAGAGCCACGTTTGGGCGATCTTGCGTCTCTGGCGGGCCGCTTGCGTGGGTTTGCGGCGGCACGGCTTGGGCCGCGTGACCGCCGCGATCTGTGGCGTTGGGTCTTTGCGGGGCCAGTGCGCGTGCTTCATGCGAAAGGGGCGGAGGCGCATGCCGCACAGAAGCTGAAAGCCGCGATTGAAACCGGCAGTTTTGAGGAGGCCGCGCCTGCGCCAGTTTCCCTCGTTGGTGCGGGTCCAGGGTCCAGTGACTTGATCACTTTGCGCGGTGTGAAGCGGCTACAGGAAGCCGATATCATCTTTTACGACCGCTTGGTCGATCCGCAAATACTCGAACTGGCCCGTCGCGATGCGGAGCGTGTGTTTGTTGGCAAGGCGCCGGGCTGCCACAGCTGGCCGCAGGATAAAATCAACCGCGTCTTGGTGAGCGCCGCCCGGCAGGGCAAGCGTGTGGTGCGTCTAAAATGCGGGGACCCGGGCATTTTTGCGCGCGGGGCGGAGGAGGTCGCGGCGCTAAAAGATGCCGGGCTGAGCTATGAGATCGTACCCGGCGTGACGGCGGCCAGCGGTGCGGCTGCGGCGATGGGGGACTTTCTGACCGAGCGCGGCGAGACGCAAAGCATCGTGATGACAACGGGCACTGGCGCGGACGGAAATGCCACGCCGGATTGGCTGTCGCATCTACGCCTTGGTGCGCGGGTGGCGGTCTATATGGGGGTCAAGTCCGCGCCCCAAATTGAGGAAACATTGCGTGCGGAGGGGTTGGCAGAACAGGTGCAGGTGCGCATTGTCGCAAATGCGCAAGCCAGTGATCAGGTTTTGGCCGAATGCCGAGGCGCAGATCTTTGCGATTGCCTGCAGCGCGAAGGCATTTCAAACCCTGCGATCTTGTTTCTCGATTGGCCGGCGGGGCGGGTGGCCACACATGCGCCAGAAGAGGTGACGCGCCTTGAGGCGCGCCGCCCGGTTATGACTGTTGCGTGAGACGTTACGCGCCCGAGATTTGCTTAGCCTTTTCGACCAGAACTTCCGCCTGACGGATTGAGGCATAGTCGATCAAGCGCCCGTCGAGGCTTACCGCGCCTTTGCCGGCAGCTTCGGCTTCAGCCATGGCCTCGAGTATCCGCTGCGCTTTGGTGATTTCTGCCTCCGACGGGCTCATAACCTCATTTGCGAGCGCGATTTGGCTGGGGTGAATGGCCCATTTGCCCTCACAGCCCAGCACGGCGGCGCGGTAGGCGGCAGCTTTGTAGCCGTCCGCGTCCTGAAAATCCCCGAACGGACCGTCGATGGGCCGCAACCCGTTGGCGCGGGCGGCGACAACCATCCGGGCGAGGGCGTAATGCCACATATCGCCCCAATGCGTTTCACGGTTTCCAGCCTCACCAGGGTCGGTCAAAACGGCGTAGTTTTCGTTCACGCCGCCGATTACCGTGGTGCGCGCGCGCGTCGAGGCGGCATAGTCGGCAACGCCGAAATGCAGGCTCTCATTGCGCGGTGATGCCCCCGCGATTTCGGTGATGTTTTGCATGCCCAAAGCGGTCTCGATGATATGCTCAAACCCGATGCGCTTTTTGTAGCCTTTGGCGTCCTCAATCTGGGTCACCATCATGTCGACAGCATAGACATCGGCGGCGGTGCCAACCTTGGGGATCATGATCAGATCCAGACGCTCACCGGCCTGTTCAACAATGTCGACCACGTCGCGATACATGTAGTGCGTGTCGAGCCCGTTTATCCGAATGGACATGGATTTGCTGCCCCAGTCGATTTCATTTAGGGCTTTGATGATGTTCTTGCGCGCCTGTTCCTTTTCATCGGGAGCGACCGCGTCTTCGAGGTCTAGGAAGATCACATCGACGTCAGATTGTGCTGCTTTTTCAAACATTTGTGGCTGGCTGCCGGGCACGGCAAGCTCTGAACGATTGAGGCGTCCGGGAGCCTGTTGGACGGGATGAAATGACATAAGATGGCCTTCCTTCTGGCAATAAAGTTGCGCGAGAAAGGAGATGAGAGACCGATTATGTCAAGCGGTTTTTCGGTCTATTTTGGTATACCATCGGACTCGGTTTTCTCGATTGCAAGGCGTGAGGAATAGTAGAAGGCGATGGCCTGAGCGCGGTTCTTGACCGAGAGTTTATCGTAGAGATTGGAGAGGTGAAATTTGACCGTGTTGATGGTCACGCCAAGCTCGCTGGACAGCTCCCGGTTGGTGAGACCTTTGGACAGCGCCTCCAGCATGACGCGTTCTTTGCGGGATAGTTGGTGGATCGGATCGCTTTGAAGGTCGCGCACATCGAGGAAGGGGAACACCATTTTCCCGGCAGCCACGTCTACGCAAGTGTCGAGCAAGGTTGCCGCATCGCTGGACCGGGGCGCAAAAGCGGCGGCGCCTGCTGTCATCGACAGGCGTGGCAGGTCACCGCTGTCTTCTGCGTAGACGACGATCTTTGGAGCGTTTTCCTGATCGCGGAGGACCTCGATCAGTTTGGCACCGCCGAGGGCGGGCAAGTTCCAGTCAATGACACCGACTTGAACGGGCACCCGCATGACCGTTCCGAGAAACCCCTCCGCCGTTGCCGCGGTGGCGACAAGTGAGAAACGCGGATCGCGGTCGATAATCTCCGAGAGGGCGGTCAAAACCAGCGGATTGCCATCTGCCAGCATGATGCCAATCGGTTCTTCAGAATGGCTAACTGTCTGATTCATATTGGTTAATTCCAGAAAACTACCCGTTTAGGTAGTGATGTAATTGGTATACATCTGTATATTTAGACTTTTAGGTAGGTATAATACTACACTTTTAGCTACCCATAAGTAGGCCTAAGGGACGTTTTGCTTTTCTGCAACATCTTTAAGCAAGAGGGATCGAAATTAAGCGATCAGTTCGCGCATGCCGAAACGATGGAGGCCCAATGTCCAATAGCGTTCCTTTCCCTCAACTTGAGATACCACAAACTATCGCCGCTGGCCCAGGGCCTGGCAATACCGACGCGCGCGTCCTGGCGCGCTTTGCGGGTGCCGGTCTGGCAGATCACATGCACCCTGAGGTTTTGCGCGGCATGGTCGAGTGCAAGGAAATGCTTCGCGCCGTGATGGGTACGAAAAACACCTACACGTTCGGCGTTGCGGGCACAGGCTGGAGCGGGCTGGACATGATGTTCTCGGCAGTGATGCCGGGCGACAAGGTGGTGATGTTTGTCAACGGCACGTTCTCGGGCATTGACGGGCTAACCGTGCGGATGCGCGCGGCCACTGCTGAAGAACTAGCGGCCAACCCGCTAGACCCGCAGCCCGCAAGCGTTGTGATCATCGATGTGCCGCATGGCACCAGTGTGACGGGCGAGATCGTTGATGCAGCCTTGGCCGAGCACAAGCCGAAATGGGCGGCCATGGCGCATTGGGAGACCGGCTCGGGACGCGTCAATGATATCGAAGGCTTCAGCGATGCATGCGTGAAGCATGGCGCCATGGGTTTGGTCGACGCAGTGTCCAGCCTCGGCGTTGGGGACTTTGCGATTGACGATTACGCCGGCGTACATGGCTGGGCGTCCTGCCCACAGAAGGGCATTTGCTGCCTGCCGCTGACATATGCGCCCGTATCGTTCAGCGACACGTATATCGAGGCGCTTATGCAAACTGGGACGCGCACCTTTTGCCATCACCCGATCCTTGAAGCGCGCCACTGGGGCATCATTGACGGTAAGGACGTTGAGAAAGGGACTTATCACCGGACACATTCGGCCTACGCCGTTTCCGCTTTTCATGAGGCGCTTCGCATATGTCTGCAGCAATCGGTGGCGCAACGTGCCTCAGACTATATTTTCCATGAGGCTGCTTTGCGGGCTGCCGTTGAGGCGATGGGGTGCGACGTGACCTCCAACATGCCGTCACTGGTCGTTTTGAACCTGCCCGAGGCACTGGCTGGCCGAGAAATGGAACTGGTCCAGCATTGCCGTGCGCAGAATTTTGGCATTTGGCCGACCCTGTCGGAGCCGGTCCAAGTGCGTATTGGCATTTTGAACCTGCTGAATGAGGCGACGATCACTGACATCGTTCTGCGATTTGCAGAGGCTTTGCGCGATCTGGGAGCCGAGGTCGATGCGAGCGCCGTCGATACCGCTTTGCGCGGGCATTATGACGCGGCGATCGCTGCAGAATAAATTTCTGTACGGGAGGACAGTTATGGACATCCATGAGTATCAGGCCAAAGAAATCTTGTCTGGGTTTGGCGTGGCAGTGCCCGACGGTGCGCTTGCCTACAGCCCTGAGCAAGCCGCCTATCGTGCCCGGGAGCTGGGCGGCGAGCGTTGGGTCGTAAAGGCGCAGGTCCATGCCGGGGGGCGCGGCAAAGCGGGCGGCGTGAAAGTCTGCGAAAGCGACCACGAAATCCAGGAAGCGACAGAAGGCATGTTTGGCCAGAAGATCGTGACGCACCAGACCGGCCCTGAAGGTAAGGGCATCTACCGGGTCTATGTCGAGGCGGCGGTGCCGATTGCACGGGAAATCTATCTTGGCTTCGTGCTCGACCGGACGTCCCAGCGTGTGATGATTGTCGCCAGCGCTGAGGGCGGGATGGAGATTGAGGAAATCTCCTCCGAGAAGCCCGACAGCATTGTGCGCGCCACGGTTGAACCAGCCGTAGGTCTGCGGGAATTCCAATGCCGTCAGATTGCGTTCAAGCTGGGTGTTGAGGCAGGGCAGGTGCAGCAAATGGTCCGCACGCTGCAAGGCTGCTACCGCGCCTTTACTGAGTTGGATGCAACGATGGTTGAGATCAACCCGCTGGTTGTAACGTCAGACGCCCGCGTGATTGCGCTCGATGCAAAGATGACCTTTGACGACAATGCGCTTTTTCGCCATCCGCAGGTCAGCGAGCTGCGTGACAAGAGCCAGGAAGACCCACGAGAGGCTCGCGCCGCGGATCGCGGGCTGAGCTATATCGGCCTTGAGGGCAATATCGGCTGTATCGTCAATGGCGCGGGGCTGGCGATGGCCACAATGGACACGATCAAGCTGGCAGGTGGTGAGCCCGCGAACTTCCTCGATATTGGCGGCGGTGCCACGCCAGAGCGCGTCGCCAAAGCCTTCCGACTGGTGATGTCGGACAAGAATGTTCAAGCGGTGCTGGTCAACATCTTTGCGGGGATCAACCGCTGCGACTGGGTGGCAGAGGGCGTCGTGCAGGCTTTGAAAGAGGTCGAAATTGACATCCCTGTCATTGTTCGGCTGGCAGGCACCAATGTGGAGCAGGGCCAGAAAATTCTTGCGCAATCAGGCATGCCGATCATCCGAGCGACCACGCTGAACGAGGCGGCTGAGCGCGCCGTGGGAGCATGGAAAAATGACGTTGCTCAAGGGGTTGTCGTCCGCGACCCGAGCGCGCCAAAAAGTTTGAGGGCTGTTTCATGAGCATTTTGATCGACAAAGACACACGCGTGATCGTTCAGGGGATCACTGGCAAAATGGCGCGGCTGCACACCAAAGAGATGTTGGAATACGGAACAAATGTCGTTGGCGGCGTGGTGCCGGGCAAAGGTGGCGAGACCGTAGAAGGGCTTCCAGTGTTCGACACGGTGGAGGATGCTGTGGCGGCGACCGGGGCAGAGGCGTCGCTTGTATTTGTGCCGCCGCCCTTTGCTGCGGACAGCATTATGGAGGCTGCAGACGCGGGCATTCGCTATTGCGTTTGCATCACGGATGGCATCCCAGCGCAGGATATGATCCGTGTGAAACGCTACATGTACCGCTACCCAAAAGAGCGTCGCATGGTGCTGACGGGACCCAATTGTGCTGGAACAATCAGCCCGGGCAAAGCGATGCTCGGGATTATGCCGGGGCATATTTATCTCAAAGGCAATGTTGGCATCATCGGGCGCTCGGGCACGTTGGGGTATGAGGCGGCGAGCCAGCTGAAAGAGCTGGGACTTGGCGTGTCGACTTCCGTCGGTATTGGCGGCGACCCGATCAATGGCTCCTCTTTTGTCGATATTCTGAAGCGGTTTGAGGATGACGCGGACACGCATATTATCGCGCTCATTGGTGAGATCGGTGGCCCGCAAGAAGCCGAGGCTGCCGACTATATTCGTGACCATATCAGCAAACCTGTTGTGGCCTATGTTGCTGGCCTGACAGCTCCTAAGGGGCGCACCATGGGCCATGCGGGCGCGATCATTTCGGCCTTCGGCGAAAGCGCGTCTGAGAAGGTGGAAATCCTTTCTGCAGCCGGTGTCACTGTGGCCGAAAACCCAGCTGTGATTGGGGCCACAATCGCAAACGCAATGGAGGCCGCGTGATGGTCAGACCGAGCGTTCTTGTCACCCGTCGGTGGCCCTCAGCTGTGGAAGCGCAACTCGCGGAACGGTATGAGGTCGCGCTGAACCGCTCCGACCGGCCTTTGAATGCGCAAGAGTTTCGGGAGGCAATCCAGCGCTATGACGCGGTGTTGCCGACAGTGACGGACACGCTTGGCGCCGAGGCGTTAGACGTGCCGCAGGCGCAGACCAAAATTCTGGCCAATTACGGTGTCGGCTATACCCATATTGATGTTGAGACGGCGAAAAGCCACGGCATGGCTGTGACGAACACGCCGGATGTGTTGTCCGAATGCACGGCAGATCTGGCGATGACGTTGATGCTGATGGTGGCGCGGCGCGCGGGCGACGGCGAGCGCGAATTACGGGCCGGGGAGTGGAGCGGCTGGCGTCCGACGCATCTTGTCGGCACCAAAGTATCAGGCAAAACGCTTGGGATCGTGGGCTTTGGGCGGATCGGTCAGGAAATGGCCCGGCGCGCGTATTTTGGGTTCGGGATGAAGATTGTCGTTTTCAACCGTTCCGCCGTGAAGCCAGAACTCTTGGCGCTGTATAATGCCGTACAAGCGGACACCCTCGAGGCGCTTTTGCCGCAATGCGATTTCGTCTCGCTCCATTGCCCCGGCGGTCCGGCGAATTCGAAAATGATCAACGCGGCGCGGCTCGATTTGATGAAACCGGACGCCTATCTGATCAACACGGCGCGCGGCGAAGTGGTTGATGAGCATGCCCTCTCGCAGGCGCTGATGTTTGAGACAATAGGTGGCGCGGCGTTAGACGTGTTTGAGCGCGAACCGCATATCAACCCAGTGCTGTCGCAATGCGATAACCTTGTGATGTTGCCGCATTTGGGCAGCGCCACCGCAGAGGCGCGCCAAGCCATGGGGTTTCGCGTACTGGATAATCTGAATGACTTTTTCGACGGCAAAGCGCCGCGCGACTGCGTGACCTGAGGAGACAACGAGATGAATGCACCTTACAAAGACACCGGATTTTTCACGCAGGAGTTGTCTGAGCGGGATCCTGAGCTTTTTGGCTCTATTTCGCAGGAGCTGGGGCGGCAGCGCGATGAGATTGAGCTGATTGCGTCCGAGAACATCGTGTCTCGGGCGGTGATGCAGGC
>JBCCDV010000010.1:0-173243 GCA_039030615.1 Pseudomonadota bacterium
CAGCGGCAGCAGGAGCGGCCAATGAGAGGGATACGAGGGCGGATGCGATGATGGTTTTCATTTTAGTTTCTCCAGTGTGTGTTGGCCTCTTGGGCCGTTATGTGTGCGGCGTGTTGCCGTTTGATGAGATGAATATGCGCCCTGTGGCGGGCCATCTCAACACACCAAAACTGGAAATATGACGTATTTCTGCGCATTCATGCACATAAAGATCCCCCAACCGCGCAACCCGTCACGCGGCCGTGAGAAAGCGCTCACAGGCCGTGAAATCGGTGAAATATGAGGGTTAGAAACGCAAAAAGGCGCGACTCAAATCGCGCCTTTTCAAATTAGACCGCTTGGGCGCTAGTTGTCGTTGATATCTCGGTCCCAGACTTTCACCTGCCCGCCACGCGCGCCAAAGATGCGGCGCATCGCGATCCAGGACAAAAGTGAAATGGCAGCAAACAGCACCAGCGTGATCGGCAGGGAGCCCGCCAGGTAGCTTCCCAGCCCGCCATCTATATAGAAGATCGCGCCCACAACACCTGCGCCGATGGCAAAGCCCAGCAGGATGAAGCCCGGTGCCAGTATCTCAAGGATGCCCAGCACCAAGGCGGCGGCGACCCAGACCCAGTAGTCAAACCACATCATGACGACCTTCCTTTCAGCAATCCAAACGCGTCGCCAAAGGCGTCAAGCGCTGCGGATGGCAACAGAACCGTCTGCTTGCCCTCGCCCGCGCCCACGGCCGTCAGCGCCTCAACCTGCTTCAGGGCCACTTGGTACTGCGCGGCCTCCAACCCGTTCTCCGCAATCGCCTGCGCTACGACGCCCGTCGCGTAGGCCTCCGCGTCCGCCTGCACGCGCCGCGCCTTGGCCGTTTGCTCCGCGGCATAAAGCTCCGCATCCGCGTTCAGCTCAACAGATCGCTTCTGGCCCTCGGCCTCGGTCACCGCGGCGCGCCGCGCGCGTTCTGCGTTCAGCTGCTGCAGCATCGCCGCCCGCGTCGCTTCATCCAGGTTAACGTCCAAGATCTCGGCCCGGGTCACCTCGATGCCCCAGTCATCCACGATCCGCTCCAACGCGCCTTGAATGCGCAGGATCAGCTGCGCCCGGTTCGACTGCACCTCGTCCAGCTCCAGCGTCCCGATCTCGGAACGCACAATCCCCGCCACCGTCGTCGCAATCGCCGCGTCAATGTCGCGAATCCGGTACACGGTCTTCTCGGGCTCAATGATGCGGTAAAAGACCGAGCTTTCCACCTGCACCAAAACGTTGTCGCTGGTAATCGCGTCCTGGCTGTTGGTCGGCAGCTGCCGTTCCAAGATGGAAATCTTATGCGCCACCCGGTCGAAAAACGGCACGATCAGGTTGATCCCCGGCCCCAGCACCGAGCGAAGCTTGCCAAACCGCTCCACCACGTATTTCTCCGATTGCGGCACGATGCGCACGCCCAGAAAAATCGCCGTAATAATCAGCGCGGCCAGAAGCAGGAACACGATGTTGTTCCCCACAAAGCTCAGCAAAACGTCTTCAATATCCATGCAATATCCCTTTCTGTTGCCCTACATATGGGGGCTTTTGCCCAAATTTGAAGGTAAATACGCCGGAAACAGACCGTTCGCAGCGCTCATGCGGCATTAACCACGCACCGGTACGCCTCCCCGGGATAGGAGGCTCCCATGACCCAAATCCACGACATCCCCGTCACACAGATCGAGCGTGACGCGCTCCCCCGCGACCGCTCGCACATGGACGCGGAGGCCAATCAAGAGCTCGCCCGCTCCATCGAACAGGACGGCCTGCGCCAGCCAATTGAGGTCTGGGCCTTCAAAACCCCGCATGGCGGCTTCCGTTACGGGTTGATCTCGGGGCACCGCAGGCTCGACGCGGTGCAGGGGCTCGCGGCGCGGCCGGACCATCCCGGCACCATCAAAGCCTTCATCCGCACGCCCGAGACCATACCGCAGGCCATGGCCGACATGATCGCGGAAAACGAAATTCGCGCCCAGATCACGCCCTGGGACCGCGCCCGCACCATCATCGACGCCGTCGCCGAGGGCATCTTCGCCACTCCCGATGAGGGCATCATGGCCCTCCACCCCACCGGCTCGACCCAGAAAAACAGCCGCCTGCGCACGCTGTGCTCGGTCGTAGAGGTTTTCCGCCATATCCTGCGCCAGCCCCACGGGCTGTCTGAGCGTAAACTCCTGCGCCTCGCGGCCCTTGAGCGCGCTGACCTGCTGCAGCTGGCGTTCGAGGCCATCCGCCGCCACAAGCCCAAATCCACGGAGGCCACCTACCAGCTGCTGATGCCCATCATCGATGAGGCGGAGCAGATCCTCGCCGGCAACACCCGCCTGCGAAGGCCCCGCAATCCGATCCGCTCCAAACCCCTCGCCAACAATCTCCACATCCGCCGGGAGTTCCGCGCCGACGGCTGGGCGCTGCTGATGACCGGCCCCAACGCCACCGGCGTCATGGTCAAAGAGGTCATGGACGAGATCATCTGGAAATTGTCGGCGCCGGATTAAACCGCGCCACCTCCCATCCCCGCGAAAGCGGGGACGTCCCTCTTTCACGCACCAACCCAAGCCGGGCGCACACCTGATCGCGGGCTGGTGTCACGACCTCAATGCGGCACGCCTTATAGCAGCCAAACACCCTCCCCAGAATTTCTGATCGCCACAGACCCCAAAACACCTGCCCGTGCGGGCGGTCAGGTGTGCGCCCGGCGGCCTTCGGCCTTGCTCCGGGCTAGTTGCAATCCGCACTAAGTCGAATGGACACCTATAAAGGCTTATGCGCCTTCCGCCGCGCCGTAGCATCGCAGTGCCAATGGCAGCTCTGAGCCCAGAGTCACGGATGCTGCAAGATGCACCAATGGCGCCAGGACGCAAAGAAGCGGACACTACAAAGTTGCAAAGTCACAGCTTCGATTGATCAGGCGCCAAAGTTGAACAGAACTTGCGAGAACTGTTAAGCTATCCCAAGGCAAACAGCGCCAAGCCCATCGGGGCTCAAGGTTGGCCTCAGAGTAACACCGAACAGTATTGTCAAAGGTTTTCAGAAAAACTTGGGTCCGAGAGCATTTGTCGCCAAGTTCTCGAATCCATACCGAAGTAAAATGCGAATCTACTGTTCTTCTTCTGTAGCAGACTTTGCCTCTGCTGCAGCTATTGACGCTTCAGACTTAGCAATTGAAGAAAGGCTGGTTAATGTGGATGGTAGGTTCTTAATCTCATTGTTGACCATGGTCGCAGATAAACGAACCACTTCGTGACGCATTTGCGCGTATTGTTGGGGCGTGATGGTGCCGTTCATTCGCTCGATACAGAGATAAAACATCTGGTCTCGCATGAACTGCAGACCTTGTGATCTTCTTGTTAACTGACCGACTGCCGTCGAAAGACTCGATGAAACTGATGCAGAATCACTACTGCCATTTGGTCTTTGCCGTTGAAGGACAGCGGCTTGGCTTCTAGAGAAAGCTTCCGCTACATCAGCTGGTGGTTCGGCGCAAACGTCTAAGAAATTGATGTCGCCTTCAGCCACATTGATAAGAACTGACCTCCGATCAGGGCGCGTTGACAGTACGGCGAACTGTGAGTTTCCTGCTTCAGAGCTACGTATATAATCCTCAGTGACCGGGTTAGTCTCTCTCTCGGTAAATACACGCGTTCCGCATCCAGAAACTGTCACGAGAATACCAGCAGCAAGTATTAAATTTTTCATTTAGTCCCCCATAAAATATAGGGAACACAATTACATCTTAGATGTTATTTGAAAAGCGTGGACGATGTTGGCAAGTGCACAAGCTTCTAGCATGTGAAAATTTGGGTCAACGCAACGCCCGCTTCGAGTTGCCTGCGGCCTTTTTCAAACGCCGTGCGAACGGCGGTTTTGTCCCGCTCCGCTTACCTCAATGCAGTACGCAACTCATAGCAATCCCACCAATCCAGCCTTATCTCATTAATCAAGGTAAAACTGTGGCGGGGAAATTAGGTGCGAATGCGCTACCAAATTTCAAGAAACAGCAACTGTAGGTCGATCAATCTTACCCACCACCCAAACCCAAAAAACAAACCTTAACAATCCCCTAAAAAATTCTAAAAACCATATAAAATCAGTATGATACAAGATTCCCCGCATGCGGGGGAGTGTGTATCCGGGGCCCCAAGGCGCTCGGAAGGGGCTCAAAAGGGGTCAAAATACCCCGCTATCGCCCCCGGGCGGCGCATGTTAAAAAAGACCCATGCCAGCCCTCTGCCGTGATTGCCTGTCCGAGATACCCGAGCGGCCCCGCTGCCCCGCCTGCGGCTCACCCCGCGTCATGGCCCACCCTGAGCTGTTCTCCCTCTCCATCGCCCACATGGATTGCGACGCCTTCTACGCCTCCGTCGAGAAGCGCGACAACCCCGACCTGCGCGACAAGCCCGTCATCATTGGCGGCGGCCGTCGCGGCGTCGTCTCCACCGCCTGCTACATCGCCCGCATCAAAGGCGTCCGCTCCGCCATGCCGATGTTTCAGGCCCTCAAGCTCTGCCCCGAAGCCGTCGTCGTGCGCGGCCGCATGGACGAATACGTCGCTGTCTCCAAGCAAATCCGCACGTTGATGGAGGAACTCACCCCCGACATCGAACCCCTGTCGCTGGACGAAGCCTTCCTCGACCTCACCGGCACCACCCGCCTCCACGGCCACCCCCCCGCCGTCATGCTGGCAAGGTTGGTAAAACGGATGGAAGATGAGCTCGGCATCTCCGGCTCCATCGGCCTCAGCCACAACAAGTTCCTCGCCAAGGTCGCCTCAGACCTCGACAAGCCGCGCGGGTTCTCGATCATCGGTGAAGCCGAGACCGACGAGTTCCTGCGCGACAAACCCGTCTCCCTGATCTGGGGCGTCGGCGCCGTGTCTCGCGAAGGGTTGGAGAAAGCCGGCATCCGCACCTTCTCCGACCTGCTGCGTTGGGACCGCAAAGAACTTGGCGCGCGGTTCGGCTCCATGGGCGACCGGCTCTGGCACCTCGCCCGCGGCCAAGACCGCCGCCGCGTCAGCACCCACACGCCGGTTAAAGGCATCTCAAACGAGACCACTTTCCATGACGATACCGCCAGCCTTGATATCCTTGACGGGCATCTCTGGCGGATGTCTGAGAAGGTCGCCGACCGCGCCAAGGCGAAGGGCATCGCGGGCCGGGTTGTTACATTGAAGCTCAAAACATCCGAGTTCAAACTGATCACCCGCCGCCTCTCGCTTAGGGATGCCACACAGATGGCCGACACGATCTACCGCACCGCGCGGGGGCTTTTCGATCAACTTGGCGATGCGGGCCCTTACCGATTGCTGGGGGTCGGTATCTCCGACCTGATCCCGGAGGCTGACGGTGATCGTTCCGGCGACTTGCTGGACCCCGAGGCCGGGAAGCGCGCCAAGGCCGAACGGGCCGCCGATAAAATTAAAGAACGCTTTGGCTCGGATGCGATTGTGAAGGGCAGAGCGTTGAGGTGATCGCCCCAGCGTTTCTAGCTCTGCTAAGTTTTCTCGTTCCAATCCCTATATAAAAACTGATCGCATTTTTCGGGTCTTGCCCCCGTGAGCGGAGTTTCGAAGGGAGAACTAGATGGAGCAGATGACGACCGGAGACGTAATTTTTCTTAGCCTCGCCCTATTTTGTGCCCTCGTTTTCCTTGTTTTCTGGCGTTTAGCGGTGCTTTTGTCACGAGAGCGACGCGTCACGATGGACCAGTCGCGTGAAGGCCTCGTCAGCGATGCGCAGGTTATCGGCGGGATGGGGTTATTTCTTCTTGGCGGTGCGGTTTTTTTTGCGGCGCTGGCAAGCTACTTCCTCATGAAAGCGTTCTATATAGGCGATGTTTTCAGCGGCAATGACACTCTTTTTGGTATTCTCCTGTTCTATGTCGATCAAAGCCTGAAGGGGCTGCTGGGCGATCTTTTGGAAGTGTTCGATGTGACGGTGCCCGGTGCAGCACGCCTGAACCCGCAAGCAAATGTTTTTTTCTCAATGTTTATCGTCATTTTCCGCGCTTTTGTCGCTGGCGTCGCATTGCTTGCGGTTTTTAACATGTTTCAAGAACGGCGGCAGGAATTGGTATTTGAGATTAACGGCAATCGTCTGATCGTGGACCGCCGCAGTCTCATGAATGAATTGACGCAATCGCCGGCATTCTTTGCAATGTTGCAGGCAAGGGAGGCAGGGTTAGACGGGACTGATTGGCGCGCACGTGTCGACGAAATCGATCAGCTTTTTGTCGCCGCTGACTTCATAGGACCCGTGCAACCCTTAGCAGCCATACGCGGCGGGGACCTTTAGTACAAAGCGAAGGCGTCCGCTCTACTCCGCCGCCACCCGCAAGTCTTTGCGGCCCAACTCCGAAATCTCGGCCACGACACGTGTCATAAGCGCGCGAAAATTGTCGAAGTTTCCGTTGGGCCGTACCCGGAGCTCATTCATATAGAGGGAGCGGTCGATCTCGATTTGAATGGCGTGTTGTCTGCGTGACGGGGACCCATAGTGTTGTGTCGTGAAAGCGCCCGCAAAAGGCGCGTTGCGGCTGACGCGAAGACCCGCCTCAAGGAAGATATTCTCAATCCGGTCAACAATGGCCCCATCCGCTGACGCACCAAACCGGTCGCCGAGTACAACCTCCGGTCGTGGCATTCTGTTTTGGGTAACCGCATCGACCGCCTCATGCGGCATCGAATGGCAATCAATCAAAATGGCTTCGCCAAAGTCGCGACGGGTGCTGCCCACAAGCGCCGCAAGCCGATCATGGTAGGGGCGCCAATAGCCACTGATCCGTTCGTGCGCTTCGGACAATTTCAGCTTTCCACGATAGATCGAACGGCCGTTTGATACCACGCGCGGGATCACGCCGAGCCCGCTGGCAATACGGGGGTTGTGCGTTGCATGACGAATGCCATCGATCACCGCCGGGTCCAGTTCGTCCGCGGCACGGTTGAGGTCAAGGAAGGCGCGCGGCATGGTCGCGCAAAGAAGCGGCGCCCCCACATCGACGGCTGACGAGACCAACAAATCCATAAACGCATCTTCAGACGAGCGGATTGCAAGCTCGTCCAGCACCGTCTTGCGCATAAACGACCACGGGTAATGCCGCCCACTATGTGGGCTGGCAAAGACCACGGATGTCGTCTGCACATCTGGCAGGCGCAATTTGTAGGCTTCATGCGTCATGCTATTCCTCTACAACTAAGTATAGGCCTTTTTATGGCCGCTTCAAAAGCCCTTGAACCATTTTCCGACTCCTTCTATAGAGCGCAAACCCCCCGGGCCTCAGCGCGAACCACAAGCCGTGGTTGCGTCAAATTTCAGGGGTAGATGGGCGCTTAGCTCAGTGGTAGAGCACTTCGTTGACATCGAAGGGGTCACTAGTTCGAACCTAGTAGTGCCCACCATCGATATTCCGCCTCGCTGCCCAAAATGGGTGGGGCAAACTGAAACCAGAAGGCGCAAGCGCGCTGGACGAAATGGAGAACGGACATGAAGGTCAAGAACTCGCTTCGCTCCCTGAAGTCGCGCCACCGGGATTGCCGGATTGTGCGCCGCAAGGGCCGCGTTTATGTGATCAACAAGACGCAGCGCCGCTTTAAAGCGCGCCAAGGCTAAACCTCGTAAAGCCGCTGAATTGAGCCGCTCCCGATCGGGGCGGCTTTTTTCGTTTCCGAACAACAAAAAAGCGAGCCCCGCATCACCAGGGCCCGCAAGCCCGACCAATGGCCGGGCTGCTGGAGATGGATCAACCGGTAGGAGTGGTCCATCTGGTTGTTTGATTTATTTGACGTGACGTTCAGCAGCGCTGTCGTTGCCCAAAGCGAAGAAGGCTTGGACCGCTTTGACGTCGACATTTTTGGCGCGCTCGAAGCTCACGGTGTTTTCAGCCGGGCTGTCGTTGACCAAGGCCAGCTCTTGCGCTGTGCCGACGGGGTTGCCAACAGATGTCTCAGACACGATGCGCTCGGCAGCGGAGTCGTTGCCCAGTGCGAAGAACTCTTGCGCTGTTTCAGCGGCAGCAGGAGCGGCCAGCGAGAGGGATACGAGGGCGGTTGCGATGATGGTTTTCATTTTAGTTTCTCCAGTGTGTGTTGGCCTCTTGGGCCGTTATGTGTGCGGCGTGTTGCCGTTTGATGAGGTGAATATGCGCCTTGTGGCGGGCCATCTCAACACACCAAAACTGGAAATATGACGTATTTCTGCGCATTCACGCACATAAAGATCCCCCAACCGCGCAACCCCTCACGCGCCCGTGAGAAAGCGCTCACGAGCCGTGAAATCGGTGAAATATGGGAGGGACTCAGGCTTAATCGTAGCTACGGGTGTCTTCGATCAGTACACCATCCATGGGCAGGCTGCCGGGTGCCACAATCTCTATATCCCCGCGCAGTTTTAGAAGCTCATGCACATTGGCCGCAAAATCATGCCCCTCTGGCGCCTCTATGCGCACTGTCATCGTGTCGCTGTCGCCATCGCGCCCCGCAATCACGCGCGCGCGCGTGATCTCACTGTGACGCCGCACCAGCTCGGCCACCTGTTCGGGCCGCACAAACATGCCTTTGATCTTGGTGGTCTGATCCGCGCGTCCCATCCATCCTTTGATCCGCATTCCCGTCCGCCCACATGGGCTTTGTCCGGGCATCAGCGCGCTCATATCCCCGGTGGCAAATCTGATAAGCGGGTAGTCGGGGTTGAGGCTCGTGACAACCACCTCACCAACTTCACCGGGCGGCACAGGGTCACCCGTGCCTGGCGTTACGATTTCTACGATCACCCCTTCATCGACAATCATCCCCTCCATGGAAGGGCTCTCATAGGCGATATGACCGAGATCGGCGGTTGCATAACACTGCAAACACGCGATGCCCCGATCCGCATAAGCTTCCCTCAATTGCGGAAACAGCGCACCACCCGAAACACAGGCTTTTTTGAAGGACAAAATCACGCCCATCTCATCGGCCTTATCTAGGATCGCTTTCAAATAATCCGGGGTGCCCGCATATGCGGTGCAGCCGATATCAGCTGCCGCACGCACCTGCAGCTCGGTCTGGCCCGTTCCGGCCGGCAAGACCCGTGCCCCGACCGCGCGTGCGCCATTTTCAAACATCATGCCTGCAGGCGTCAGATGATAGCCGAAGCAGTTCTGAACGATATCATCCTGCCCAACACCTGCCGCATGCAAGAAGCGACCGAAACGCCACCAATCATGGCTCACTCCGCCCGGCTCATAAATTGGACCCGGCGACTGGAACACATGTGCAACCGGGCCAACGCTCATACCGCCAAAGGGCGGCACCGCCATTTGCTTTTCGCTGAGCTCGGATTTGCGCAGCACGGGCAGCGACGTCAAATCCGCCAGATCAGCGATCTCAACGCCAAGTGCTTTCAACTGAGAAAGCTGACCCATTTCCCGCGCATCCGCAGATCTCGTTTCCAACGTGTCGAAGTAACTCATCTCAGACCTGCTTACGGTTTCGGCTTCGTTTTGGCAAAAATACTCAAATCCCGATCAGCTCAACCAACGCTTGCGTCTTCGGTAAGAGCGCACGTCGCGAAACGATTTACGCCCTTCCTCGCTGACCCCAAGGTAGAATTCCTTAACATCCGGGTTCTCGCGTAGCTCGGCAGCAGGGCCGTCCATCACAACCCGTCCTGATTCAAGAATGTAGCCGTAATGCGCGAAGCGCAGTGCGACATTTGTGTTCTGCTCTGCGAGCAGAAAGGACACGCCTTCTTGCTCGTTCAACGACTTTACGATCCCAAAAATTTCTTCGACCAGCTGCGGTGCCAGCCCCATAGAGGGTTCATCCAGCAGGATCGTCTCTGGCCGCGACATCAGCGCCCGGCCAATCGCACACATCTGCTGCTCCCCACCCGAGGTGTAGCCAGCCTGACTGGTTCTGCGCTCTTTTAGGCGCGGGAAATAGGAATAGACTTTTTCCAAATCCGCCGCGATCGCGCCGCGCCCGTCGCCACGCGTGTAGGCGCCCGTCATCAGGTTTTCTTCAACGGTCAGGTGCTCAAAGCAATGGCGGCCCTCCATCACCTGAATGACGCCTCGCTTGACCATATCCGCCGGATCCAGCCCGGCCACGCTATCCCCACGATAGGCGATAGAGCCCTTCGTAACCTCGCCGCGTTCAGAATGGAGCAAGTTCGACACAGCCTTGAGCGTCGTGGTCTTACCCGCACCATTGCCGCCCAACAGCGCTGTGATCCCGCCTTCGGCTACTTTCAGGGACACGCCCTTAAGCACCAGAATGACGTGATTGTAGATCACCTCAATATTGTTGACCTCCAAGAGGGTCTTGGTCTCGCTCTCACCAGAACCATCCAGCATGTCAGCACTCCATCTTCATCAAAGTTCCCCGGCCCAAACACGGGGCCGGGGAAACGTTTTTTAGCAGCTTGGTGTGATGCCGCTTTCAGCTGCGAAGGCGGCGGAATCTTCAACGACCAGCGGGCCGATGACATCCTGATCAGACGCTTCATAGCCAGTAATCAAATTCCAAGCGCCGGCAGAGGCATCCCACTGCTTCACGGCACCAAGCCCGTTGCCACCGTGGTTTTCGCACGAGACCGCAAACTCAGGGCCAAAGTTCGGCAGTCCCAAAGCCGCCATCTTGGCTTCGGTCATCTCCAACGCTTCCATACCCGCACGCATCTCAGCAGGCGTGATTTCAGAATTTCCAGAGATCTCTTGCGCCGTCTTTGCGGCCTCAGCTGCGAGCATGGCTGCATACATGCCACGGTTATAAAGCACTGTACCAACCTGATCGCCAGCACCCGCGGCCTTGCCTGCATCGACCACATATTTGGCGAGGTCGTCATAGAGCGGGTAGTCACTGCCGATGTTGTGGAAGGTCAGCGCCTTGTAGCCATCAGCGCCGTCACCGGCTGGCAGCACGTCATTCTCCGATCCAGACCACCAGATACCAATGAAGTTTTCCATATTGTAGCGAATGTTCGCCGCTTCTTGGATCGCCACCTGGTTCATCACGCCCCATCCCCACATGAGCACGTAATCGGGCCGTTGTTGGCGGATTTGCAGCCATTGCGACTTTTGTTCCTGACCCGGGTGGTCGACTGCCACTGGCATCAACTCATACCCATGCTTTTTGGACAGCTCTTCGAGGGTTCGGATAGGCTCCTTGCCGTAGGCGGAGTTGTGGTAGACCAACGCAATTTTCTTGCCTGAGATATCACCGCCATTCACATCCAGAATGTGGTTTACGGCGTGGCTTGCCCCGTCCCAATAATTGGCTGGATAGTTAAAGATGTTGCTAAATACGGCGCCGTTCTTGGCCGAGGTCCGACCGTAGCCCATTGAGTGCACCGGGATGCCATCAGCGGTCGCTTTAGGGATCAGCTGGTAGGTAATGCCGGTAGAAAGCGGCTGATAGACCAAAGCGCCCTCGCCTTTCGTGGCCTCATAACACTCAACACCCTTTTCGGTATTGTAACCTGTCTCGCATTCAAGAACGCGCACAGGTACGCCGCCAATCCCACCATCACGCTCATTGAGTAGCGTGAAATAATCCTCATAACCATCCGCAAATGGGATGCCATTGGCAGCGTAGGGCCCGGTCCGGTAGCTCAGGGATGGAAACACAAGGTCCGCCATCACCGGGCTGGCGGCCATTACAGCTGCCACAGTCATAGTAAGTAATTTCATCGGTTCATTCCTCCCATTGGTTTATCCGATAGTGCCGGTTGCCCCGGCCTTATTATTTGCGGCGCCGCTAATGCGGGAACGGCCACAGTCTTAATTTCTCCTTCGCCAGACGCCAAAGCTGCGCCAGCCCATGCGGCTCCATGATCAAAAATATGATGATTAGGCTGCCCGAGATAATGAATTGCAAATGCGCCGCCAGGTCGGTGGGCCAGCCCAGCCCGCCCACGAGCACATTCTTCAAAAGGACCGGCAATAGCACCATAAAGGCCGCCCCGGCAAAAGACCCAAAGATCGAGCCCAACCCACCGATAATTACCATGAAGAGCACCAAAAACGACTTGTCGATCCCGAAGCTCTCGCCGACTTCTGCCGCGCCCAAATAGACGCTGAAAAACAGCGCCCCTGCGATGCCGACGAAAAAGCCAGACACCATGAAGGCGGTGAGTTTGGCCTTCATCGGGTTCACGCCGATAATCTCCGCCGCGATGTCCATGTCACGGATTGCCATCCATTTGCGCCCGACTGAGCCGCGCGTCAGATTGCGCGCCACAATGGCGCAGAAGGTCACAAAGACGAGGCAGATCATGTATTTCGCCCAAGCGTCCGTATTGGGCCCAGTGACGATGATACCAAACACGCTGCGCTCCGGCGCCGAGATCTGCCCGGAGGCGGAGTAGTTGTAAAACCACGACACTTTGTTGAAGAGCCAAACAAGGAAAAACTGCGCCGCCAGCGTCGCCACGGCCAAGTAGAACCCTTTGATCCTTAGGGAAGGCAGGCCAAACAAAGTCACTACGGCCGCGGTGATCCCACCTGACAACAGCACATGAATTACTATCGAAACTTCAGGGAACCCGGTCATCAGCTTGTAGCAGCTATAGGCCCCGACGGCCATGAACCCGCCTGTGCCCAACGACACCTGCCCGCAATAGCCCGTCAAGATGTTCAAACCAATTGCCGCAATCGCGTAGATCAAAAAAGGCACAAACACCGCGTTCGCCCAATAGTCATTGATGAAGAACGGCACGACGAGAAACGCCACGGCCAAAACCACGTAGTAGCGATAGCGATCAAACCGGATCGGGAAGGTCTGGCTGTCTTGGGAATAGGTTGTCGAGAAATCACCCGACTCACGATAAAACATCAGCGCAGCCCCCGCGTATACAAAGCCGCTGGCTTCGTTCTGTCAAAAGTACTCAAATCCACGGCCGCCTTGTCAAACGCGCTCAATGATCTTCTCCCCAAACAGCCCCTGCGGTCGGAAAACTAGGAACAACAGCGCCAGCACATAGGCGAACCAGTTCTCCGTGGCGCCACCCACCATCGGCCCAATGAGAAACTCAAAAAGCTTCTCACCCACGCCGATGATCAAACCGCCGATGATCGCGCCCGGGATCGAGGTAAATCCGCCCAGCATCAACACCGGAAGCGCCTTTAACGCGATCAGAGACAGCGAAAACTGAACGCCGGATTTTGCGCCCCACATAATGCCTGCGACCAGCGCGACAAACCCCGCAATGGACCAAACCAAAATCCAGATGAAATTGAGGGAAATACCAACTGAAAGCGCGGCTTGGTGGTCATCCGCCACAGCTCTGAGCGCCCGGCCCTGCTTGGTATATTGCGAGAACGCAATCAGCGCGGCCACCAAAATGATCGCCACAACGGTCGCTGAGATATCCAGATTGTCGATGAAGAATCCATAACCAAAGGCTTCAAAAGTGGTGATATCAATCCAGTCATTGATCCCCTGGGGTAGCCCGACATCAAGCTTCTTGATATCGGCACCCCACATAATGTCACCGACAC
Source organism: Pseudomonadota bacterium (assembly GCA_039030615.1). Classification (GTDB taxonomy): domain Bacteria; phylum Pseudomonadota; class Alphaproteobacteria; order Rhodobacterales; family Rhodobacteraceae; genus Litoreibacter. Next base: position 13,498 of record JBCCDV010000010.1, read on the forward strand.
CTTCCATCACGAAGGCCAGCCCGATTGTGGCCATGAACAACAAGATCGGTTCTTGGTTGACGAGATGTCGGAAGATGAACCGTTGCACCGCCCAAGCGAGCGCGACCATCACCACCATCGTTAGCACAATCGCCAGCAGCGCCGGGACATGCCATCCGAAATGGTGAATCTCCGTGCCAAAAATCGCGTTGATCAAATGGGCGAAGGGCACCTGACCATCCATGATCCCGACCAGCGTAAGTGCTGCAAACAGCGCCATCACGCCTTGCGCATAATTGAAGATGCCCGAGGCTTTGAAGATCAGCACGAAGCCCAAGGCAACCAGAGCATATAGCACGCCCGCCATGAGCCCATTGAGCGTGACTTCCATCGCGAAGAGAAGTTGGTCAGGCATGCGCGCCTCCTTTCAGTTCACGACTCAAGGTCTGTCTCCAATGCTAAAAGCATGAACCCACCCATTTTCGGAGAAGTGCCAAATCCTACAGACAAGATCGGCTCGCGCCAGTCGTCGCTATGCCAGTGCTCGAGCCCATTGTGTTCGCCGATTTGCACAAAGGGGAGGTCAACCCCTTGCAAACCAGCCCGAGCATTTACGACCAACTGATCAACGTTACCGCTGCGGACAATAAGTTGGCACTGATCTATTCGGTCAAAATCGTGAGTAATAACAATGAGAAATGCGTCCAGCCCCTTAGGGTCACCCTCTTGGTAGTATCCGAAGGTAACCTCCATGTAGTAAGGGTAGTTTTTTCCGTCAGTCTTAGTCGTGACAATCAAACCGCTCAGATCTGGCACAGAGAAATCCGCCATTGGCACCAAACACCGTCGCTGGAACTCTTCCCAAGCGCTCGCGTGAGCCGCGCCTGTCATCGCCAAAAGAAAGGCCAGCGCCTTAATCATGGCTGACCCCCAAATACGCATCAATCACCTCTTGGTTGTTGCGCACTTCATCAGGCGTGCCGTCGCCAATCTTGCGCCCGTAATCCATGACGACCACCCGATCTGACAGGTCCATCACAACGCCCATATCATGTTCAATCAACGAAATCGTCGTGCCAAATTCGTCATTCACGTCGAGGATGAAGCGCGACATATCCTCCTTCTCCTCAACGTTCATCCCCGCCATCGGCTCATCAAGAAGAAGCAATTTAGGCTCTGCTGCCAAGGCCCGGGCAAGCTCCACCCGCTTTTTCAGGCCATAAGGCAGGCGCCCGACCGGTGTCTTGCGAATTGCCTGAATCTCAAGGAAATCAATTATTTTTTCGACGACTTCGCGGTTTTCGACCTCTTCTCGTTCGGCTTTTCCTTTCCAAAAGGACTGCGCAAAAAGCCCCGTTTTCATATGGGTCAGCCGCCCCGTCATGACATTGTCCAGAACGCTCATCCCGTTGAATAGCGCGATATTCTGAAAGGTGCGCGCAATGCCTTGCTGTGCCACCTGATAGGGCTTCATCGCAGGGCGCGGCGATCCACGAAACCAAACCTCGCCATCCTGTGGATGGTAAAACCCGGAGATAACGTTGAGCATCGAGGATTTGCCGGCCCCGTTTGGCCCGATGATCGCGCGGATTTCACCTTCATGAATGTCGAAGGAAATGTCTTTGATCGCAACGACGCCGCCAAACCTCAAAGTGATATTCTTCATTTCCATCAAGGTCTCGCCGATCTGGCGACCATCTGACGTCACATAGTTTCCTGACATCGCATTCATGACAAACCCCCTAGGGATGGTGGGCGGGGCGATATCGGAGATGAGCGTCGCACCATCATTCCGCTGCCACCTTTATCGGCGCGACAACCCGTGCGTCGCGAATTTCCAAATCTGCTTTGATTGAGCCTTTGCGCCCGTCCTCATAGGTCACTTCAGTCTCGGTCGAGACCCGCGCCGACCCATCATAGAGCGCCGCAATCAAATCCGCATATTTCTCCTCAATGATCCGCCGCCGTACTTTCTGGGTTCGCGTCAGTTCCCCATCATCCGCATCGAGCTGTTTGTGGAGAACAATGAACCTATGGACTTGGCAACCGGCAAGCATAGGATCGTCAGATACGGAGGCATTCACCTCCTCAACATGGGCCTGGATCGTGTTCAATACCTGCTCATGCCCCGCCAGTTCTTGGTAGGACGAATAGGCAATGTTGTTGCGCTCCGCCCAATTGCCAACCGCTGTGAGGTCGATATTGATAAAGGCTGTGCACCGCTCCCGCCCGTTTCCGAAGACCACAACCTCCAGGATGTTTGGGAAGAATTTCAGTTTGTTTTCAACATATTTCGGTGCAAACAGATCACCGTTCGCAGTTTTTCCGACGTCTTTGGCCCGGTCGATAATCCGTAAGTGGCCCGAATTTTCTTCGATAAATCCAGCATCCCCCGTCGCAACCCAGCCATCGTCATCTTTGGTATCTGCCGTGCTTTCAGCGTTCTTGAAGTATTCCACGAATACGCCTGGGGAGCGGTAGAACACCTCGCCACTATCGGCAATTTTCAATTCCACACCTGGCGAGGCCACGCCAACCGTATCTGAGCGCACCTCGCCGTCGGGTTGCTGAGTGATAAACACACAGGCTTCCGTCTGGCCATAAAGCTGCTTGAGATTGATCCCAAGCGACCGGTAGAAATCGAAAATCTCGGGCCCAATGGCTTCACCAGCCGTGTAGCCGACGCGTACACGGCTGAAGCCGAGCGTGTTCTTCAACGGCCCGTAGACCATCAAATCGCCAAGCCGGTACTTTAGCCGATCCATAGCACCGACAGGCTCCCCATCCAGAATGGCTGGGCCCACTTTTTTAGCGTGCGCCATGAAATGGTGAAAAAGCCATTGCTTGAACCGTCCTGCATCTTCCATTCGGATCATCACATTGGTGAGCTGAGTCTCGAACACGCGCGGTGGCGCAAAGTAATAGGTCGGCCCGATCTCGCGAAGATCAGTATGCATCGTCTCGACACTTTCAGGGCAATTGACGCAAAAGCCTGTCCAATAGGCCTGGCCAATTGAAAAGATGAAATCCCCGACCCAAGCCATCGGCAAGTAAGCCAAGATCTCATCACCTGGCTGCAAATGGTCAAATTCCGCGGAGTTTTTAGACGTCTCCACGACGTTCCGGTTCGAAAGCACGACACCTTTGGGCCGGCCCGTTGTGCCAGACGTATAAAGCATCACGCAGGTCGTGTCGGCATCTTGGCGCGCGAGGCGGGCATCAATCTCGGGTTGGTACGTATCGCGCGCGTCCAGTCCGGCTTTCTGCAGGTCATCGAAGCGCGTCAGTTTTGCGTGATCATATTTCCGCATGCCGCGCGGGTCGAGGTAGACCATATGCGCGAGCCCCGGCAGCCGGTCTTTCACCTCAATGACTTTGTCGACCTGCTCTTGGTCTTGCGCAATCACGAAGCGCGCAGCGCAGTGATCCAGGACGTAAGCAATCTCCTCGGCAACCGCATCTTGATAGAGGGGAACCGGCACCGCACCACAGATTTGCGCGGCGACCATCGACCAATAGAGGTAGGGGCGGTTGCGGCCAATAATCGCAATATGGTCGCCTTCCTCAACGCCGATGCTCAGAAAGCCAAGCGCAAGCGCCTCGATCTCTTGCTGCGTATCAGCCCAAGTCCAGCTTTGCCAAATCCCAAATTCTTTTTCTCTGTAGGCGGGCTTCGCACCATAGCGCGCAACGTTGCGCGCCAATAGCTGCGGAATGGTTTGAAGATTCGTCGTTGCAGAGTCCGATGGTGCCAAAGTTTCCTCCCAAAAACGCGTCACCTGACCGGGTTTATGTCCGGTTCGGATTTAATACTGTTCAGGGAGCGGCCATCCGTCAATTGATTTTTTTGAACAAGTGTTCAAATAACAGATGCGAGACGCGATGACGCGCTAGGAAATTCGTGCTAAACCGCCGCGCATGGATATTGTTGCACTTGGATTTTATGCCTGCGTTTGCGGGCTGTTAAGCCTCTTCGCGCCACAGCTTGGCACGATATATGTCCGCCTCGGCGTGGGCGCCGCCGTTGGAGCGACATCGGCTTTCGTTTTGCCACTGATCAGAGACTTGATGGGCGGCTACTGACCCACCGCCTAAAATTTACTCAGCTGCAACGGCATTGGTCGGCTTTTCTACCCGTACCGCAGAGAACTTAAACTCCGGGATCTTGCCATAGGGATCAATGGCCGGATTGGTCAGGATATTTGCCGCAGCTTCGACGAAAGCGAAAGGCAAGAAAACCATGTCTGGCGACACAGCACGGTCAGATCGTGCCATAATGTCGATGGTTCCACGTTTCGTTGTGAGCCGAACATAGTCACCGGGCACCAACCCGAGACTGCGTAGCGTTGACGGGTGCAGGGAGCAGTTTGCTTCCGGCTCTACGGCGTCCAATACGCTGGCGCGGCGGGTCATAGAGCCAGTATGCCAGTGTTCAAGCTGCCGCCCAGTGGTCAGGATCATGGGGAAGTCGGCGTCGGGCAAATCATCGGGCGGGATGACGCTGGCAGGTGTAAAACGGGCACGCCCTTCTTGTCGCGGGAAGCCGTCACCGAAAACGACCGCTTGCCCGGGATCTTCTGGGCTTAGGGACGGGTAGGTCACCGCTGCGCTTTCAAGCCGGTCCCACGTGATATTGTCGAGGCTGCGCATATTCACGGCCATCTCGGCAAACACCTCCGAAGGGTGGGAGTAGGTCCATGGCAGGCCGCAGCGCTTGGCAAGCTCCACCTCAATCCACCAATCTTCCTTTGCCTCTCCGGGCGGTGAGACTGCGGGGCGCAGCATTTGCACCGTCCGGTTGGTGTTGGAGACTGTGCCCGCCTTTTCGTAAAGCGCGGAAGCAGGCAATATCACATCGGCATAGTTTGCCGTTTCGGTGAGGAAGATGTCTTGCACCACCAGGTGGTCGAGCTTGGCCAGTGCGTCACGTGCATGCGCCACATCCGGGTCCGACATGGCAGGGTTTTCGCCCAAGATGTACATTGCCTTGATTTCGTCGGCATGGACCGAATCTAGTATTTCAGTGACGGTCAGCCCTTTTTCATTGCTGAAGTCACCCGATTTCCAAACATCGGTAAAGGCACTGCGGACGCCGTCGTCGGTGACCGTCTGGTAGTCCGGAAGAAACATCGGGATCAGCCCCGCGTCGGAGGCGCCTTGCACATTGTTCTGGCCACGCAACGGGTGCAGGCCGGTGCCGGGCCGCCCAACATGACCACACATCAGCGCCAACGAGATCAAACAGCGGGAATTGTCGGTACCATGGATATGTTGGCTGACGCCCATCCCCCAGAAGATCATACCCGCGCTCGCGGTGGCGAAATCGCGGGCCACAGCACGCAGCGTTTCAGCGGGGATGCCGCAGAGCTGCTCCATCTTCTCAGGCGGGAACTGCTTGAGGTGTTCTTTCTCAGCTTCCCAGTTCTCGGTGAAGGCTTCGATATACTGTTGGTCGTAGAGCCCCTCTTCGACGATTACGTGCATAATCGCATTCAGCATGCTCACATCTGCGCCCGGCTTGAATTGCAGCATATGGGTCGCAAATCGGCTGAGGCCCTGACCGCGCGGATCCATTACAATCAACTTGCCACCGCGTTTGGTGAACTGTTTGAAATAGGTCGCCGCGACAGGATGGTTTTCCAGTGGGTTTGCGCCAATGATAATCGCAACGTCGGCGTTTTCGATCTCGTTAAAGGTCGCGGTTACCGCGCCGGAACCCACATTCTCGATCAGCGCAGACACCGACGAGGCGTGGCAAAGCCGCGTGCAGTGATCGACATTGTTGTGTTGAAACCCTTGGCGGATGAATTTCTGGAACAGGTAGGCCTCTTCGTTGGTGCATTTGGCGGACCCAAAGCCCGCGACCTCGCGCCCGCGCCCTTTGAGGCCCTTCGCCGCAAACTCTAACGCCTCATCCCAGCTCGCTTCACGGAAGAAGTCTTGCCAGTTGTTCGGGTCAACATTGAGACCCTTGGCAGGCGCGTCTTCGCGGCGGATCAAAGGTTTGGTCAAACGGTGATTGTGGTGGACATAGTCATAGCCAAAACGACCTTTGACGCAGAGCCGACCTTCATTTGCCGGGCCGTTTATCCCTTCGACATATTTGATCTTGTCATCCTTGACCTTGATCGAAATCTGGCAACCGACGCCACAGAAGGCGCAGACGCTTTTCACTTCGCGGTCATAGTCTTCCAGATCGCCGATCTGATTGTCATCGACCATAGAGGACGGCATCAGCGCACCCGTCGGGCAGGCCTGCACGCATTCGCCGCAAGCCACACAGGTTGAAGCACCCATCGGGTCATCCATGTCAAAGACCGGGTAGGCGTCATGCCCCCGACCGGCCATGCCGATCACATCATTGACTTGCACCTCGCGGCAGGCGCGCACGCACAGCCCGCAGCTGATACAGGCATCAAGGTTCACGCTCATAGCGACGTGAGAGTTATCGAGAAGCGGCACGCGGTCTTGCTCAAGCGCCGGGAAACGACTGTCAGCGACGCCTTGAGCCTCAGCCATGTCCCAAAGATGCGCGGATTTGTCATGCGCAACGTCACGCTCAGGTTGATCGGTGACGAGCATTTCCATCACCGTACGCCGTGCGTTGGTTTCGCGTTCGCCTTGGGACGAAACGACCATGCCTTCGGAAGGCTCACGAATGCAGGAGGCCGCCAAGACCCGTTCTCCATCAATCGATACCATACAAGCCCGGCAATTCCCGTCGCTTCGGTAGCCTGGCGCATCCTTGTGACACAGATGCGGGATCGTCGTGCCAGCCCGTTTGGCGACTTCCCAAATGGTTTCGCCCTTTTGGGCTTCCACTTCGGTGCCGTCGAGCGTGAATTTGATCGTATCAGACATGGCGCGCATCTCCCTTGCCGGGAGAGCTTAGGCCATTTTCAAGCTTCAAGCAGCCGTTCAGAGGCGACCAAGGGGCGCAGATTTGCGCCACGCGGGTTTCCCTTCGCGAACGGATGTCGCGGATAGGGGCCTAAGCGATGAGCAAAAACTCTTCTTCAAGAATAGGATGCCCCAGACGCTCCATCCCAGCTTCCAAGTGTTCACCAAAATGCGGTGTTCCGAGAAGATACTCCGAAATGGGCGTCATACGCTCTTGTTGCGCGACCAAAACTGCATCGTCAAATTCCATCGGCTCAAAGCTGCCGCGACCAATCCACATTATGGCGACGAGTTCATCGGCTTCATCCTCGTTCATGCCATCAAGGAAGGCTTCAAGCTCGGCGCGAGAGCGGCTTAACTCATGGGAAAAGACAACGACTTGTGCGATTTTTGAAATTGAAAGTTCCATATGCAGGCTCCTTAAAAAGGTATGCCCAGCACCGTGTCAAAAGTTGAAAATCCTGACCTTGATCTAGATCATCATTTCCCAAATATCCTGAAATAAGCCCAATCGGGTAAAAACTGACTGCCGCGGAAAACCAAGCTGAACAAGGTCGGGAAGCTGCGCTTGAACCCACCAAATTTCATGTGGTGAAACATGATTTGAGCCGCCTCATCCGGCTGCATCAGGAAAGGCATGTTGAAGTCGTTTTTTTCAGTGAGCTGCGTTTTGATGAACCCGGGGTTGGCCACCTGAACATCAACACCGGTCTTGCGAAGGTCGCATTCCATGCATTCGGCAAGGCTCATGGCTGCTGCCTTGGAGGCAGTGTAGCCGATTGAGCCCGGCAGGCCCCGAAACCCCGTGAGAGAGGATGTGATAACAACATGCCCTGCGTCGCGCGCAACCATTGGCGGGACCACATGGCCCAAGACCCGCGCCATCCCTGTCATATTGATGTCGAACATCGCGTTGACCTGGCCCGCGTCCCAGTCTTGCGCCGCCATCGGCCAGTAGACACCGGCGAGATGGACGTAGCCGTCGATCTCGCCAACTTCTTGCGACGCGCGCGCAACGTCCTCGGCATCGCTTACATCAATCGTGACGTATCTTGCCTCCGCCCCGAGCTCGGCGGTGACGCGCTTGAGATCGTCCTCCCCCCGAGCCGAAATAACGACTTTAGCGCCAGCCCCCACAAGCTTATGCGCCAATGCCTCCCCCAATCCGGCGGAGGCACCGACAAGCCAATAGGTTTTGTCTTTGAAAGACCTCACGCAGCCTCTTTCTGCTCGACGTCCACTTTACGCATGGTTGCGACCAGCTCAGCCACCTTGATCCCGAACTTGCGGAACTGGCTGCGGTTCATGATGGTCCCGTTCTCAACGAGATACATCCAGTCAACCGCGTCCAGAACGTGGCCACCCGCATCCTCGGCTAGCTTAATCTTGTAGAGAAGCTGCAGGGCAGAGCCTTTCGCTTCGCCACGGCCATCACCAATCACATCGGGCGCCGTGGCTTTGACTGAACCGTCATTGCCAAGCGTCAAGGTCCAGCACCTGTCCTGGACAGAGCCGCTGTCATAGTAGAACCGCTCCGTCATGGTGCCGACATTGCCGTCCCAAGTTACATTCATATCAGCGGTAAAGCGCGACGACACGCGACCGGTCGGACCATATATGACGCCTTCGCAAAGAAGCGGGCCATTCAGATGCTCCCGCAAATTCAGGGCCGGGCCATGATCGACGTAGTCGTCTGGCTGTTGCGCAGTGAAACTCAACTTCCGTTGATGCACCAAGATCAGCGAGAGCACGACAATCGCGCCGATCAAAATATAACTTAGAACTTCCATGTGTCAGTCCTCCAAAGGTGTGAGGGCCAAAAGGCCCATGGCTACGAGTTTGAGAAGGCAAGGCACCAATGCGTAAAGCAGCGTCAGCGCTTGCAGGGCAGTGTTGGGATTGTTCGCCGCACCGGATGTAAACCCGGCCAATTGCAAGATGGGCAGCAATATCGCAGCGGCAAGAGCGAGCGTAAATTTCGACACAAGGGACCACAGCCCGAACCCTTGCCCGCCATTCGGTGATACCTGCGCCATGCGACGCGCAAACATCGCGGGCAGCAGCGTAAGGTCGGCACCGATCGTGGCACCAGAGGCCACACAGATCAGCGCAAAAATCCAAACGTCGCCCTCGCCCAGCGTCAAAACGCAAGCGAAGGCAGCGATTGCAAGCCCCATGGCGCCAAGCAGTGCGCGTTTGGGACCTATACGGTCCGACAGCCGCACCCAGAACGGCGCTGACAGCGCAGCTGCAAGGAAGAAGAGGACCAACAACGGCCCCTCCCACCCCGGCGCGCCGAGGCGGCTTTCAACATAGAACAGAAACAGCGTGGAGCTGACCGCGAGGGGCGTTGCGTTGAACAAGGCAAGGATCAGCAGGCGTTTCGCAGTGACGTCGCCAAGAATATCGCGGATCGGCGCAGGCTCCTGCGTGCCGCCACCTGTCCATTCCGGCGTCATGTAGATTAGCGCGGCCAAGACAAACAGGCAGAAAGAAACCGCAAAAATAGCGAAGGGCGCATCGACAATGGGTTCCAACACAGAAGGTGCCACAGCAGCGAGGCAGACGCCCAAAAGCGCACCGGTCTCTCGCCATGCGGCCAGCCTTGTGTGACCATCATTCATGGCCCCTGCCTTGGTGACACCCTCGGCGTAGAAGTTGATCGTCAGGAAGCTGAAGGCCGTGAACAAACCTGTGATCATTAGTCCAAACCACCAGACCGCATGTATCGGCGGCGTCACCGCGAAAAGACCATACATGGAAGCTGCCAAGACCGCGCCAGCACCCCAGACGGCGATACCACGCAACCGGCCCAGACGTTCGCTGACCCAGCCCAAAACCGGGTCCTGAACGACGTCAAACAAGCGCAACCCAAACAGCACCGCGCCAAGAAGCGCGAGGCTGATTCCGAAATTGTCGGCGTAGAACTTGGGTGCATAGATATAAATCGGAAGCCCGGCTGCCGACAAAACCGCCCCAAAAAGAGACCAAGCCGGAAGGCGTGTGGCACGCTCCTGTGCGAGAACGGTCATCGCGACACCTCCTCAACGGGCGGCTCGGGCCGCGTGCGGAACATCGCGCCTTTCCACCACAGTTTGAGTGCCTGCCAATGGATCAAGCCCAGCACGCGCCGCGACCCGAATGGGCGGCGCAAGCAAGCGCGCAGGATCGACATATTCGTCAAAGGCGCGCGGTTGCCCGTAAGCGTCGCCAACAGACCGTGACCTGCGGCATCATAATCGATCCAGATACCAACCTTGTCGTCGCGAATGTCAAAGCGGAAGCTGTAGCCACCCTCCACCGGCTGAAAGGGCGAAACGTAGAAAATCTTGCACGCCTCAAGCCTATCGGTGGCCGCGATCACGCGTTTATCCGCATGCGCACAAAGGTAGGAATGCCGGTCGCCATAGGTATTGGATACCTCCGGCACAACGACGCGCAGGCCGCCGTCTTTATCAAAGCCAAGCCAGAAGCTGACGGGATTAAACACATGACCCAACACGCGGGGTTGCGCCAACAGAGCGACCTCGGAAACTAGGTCTTCAAGATCATGCGCTTCGAGGACACCGCGAAACCAGTCGACGCCCCGTCCGCTCTTAGGTGCGCCGCCGTGGTCCTTGTCCCATAGCGACGTCAAATTGCGGGCGTTGCGAGAGAAAAGAGCGGGCGTTTTTGAAGCCCGTTCGGGATAAACCATCACATAGTCCACGCCGTAGCTGAACGCGTTCTCGATCCCGCCCTTGCGCCCATGAAACGTGGTTCCGGCGATATGGTCGATCTGACTCAAGCCGCCGCCATGTCTACGTCAGTGGCCAATATCGCGTCGGCCACGTCAATCGCGCTGGACAGACCATCCTCATGGAACCCATTTTTCATCCATGCGCCGCAGAACCAAGTGCGATTTGCGCCATTGGTGACTGCAATGTCTTGCTGGGCCTTTAATGCACCGAGATCAAAAACAGGGTGCATGAAGGTGTTTGTGTCATAGATCAGTTCATCGCGGATCGGTCGGGTGGAGTTCAACGTAACGAACATCTGGTCGTCTTGAGGAATTGGCTGCAGTGAGTTCATCCAATAGGTCAGGTCAATCTCATCGCGCGCGCCCATCACGTCTTCGCAATACGTCCAGCTGGCCCAAATTTTGCGCCGCTTTGGCATAAGTGTTGTGTCCGCATGAAGTACCGCCGTATTCGGCTGATAGCGTACAGCGCCAAGCGAACGTGTTTCTGCGGGCGACGCGTCCGACAACATCGCGAGTGTTTGATCGGAATGAGTCGCAAAAACGACCTCATCGAAAAGCTCAGCCTCACCACCAACGGGCGTGATACGAGCGCCGAAAGGGTCACGACTGACGCTCGCTATGGGCGCACCAAGTCGAACCTCAACTCCGTCATTTTTGAGGCGCTGTTCCAGACGGGTCACATATTGGACCGACCCGCCCTGCACCGTGCGCCACTGATGCTGGTCGTGATAGCCTGTAAGCCCATGGTTTTTCATGAACCGGATCAAGGCCTGCGCCGGAAAATCCATCATGCGTTCCAGCGGCGTTGACCAAATCGCGCCCGTCAGGGGCAACAGGTAATGATCGCGGAACCATCTGCCTGTGCCGAGGTCACTCAAAAAGTCACCAATGCTCTTATCGCTGTCTTTCGATAGGTCAGATGCGCGAGCGTTGAAACGGCTTATGTCGCGCAGCATTTTTAAGAAGCGCGGGTCCGCTACGTTCTTGCGCTGCGCAAATATCGCATCGACGCTGTGGAGCCCATATTCCAGTTTTCCGCCGGCAACAGAGACCCCGAAGCTCATTCTGCTATTGAGTGTCGGTACCTCGAGATCGTCAAAAAGCTTTACGAGGTTGGGGTAGTTCACATCGTTATAGACAATGAAGCCTGTATCGACAGGTTGATCGCCATTTCGTCCTGCCAACACCGTACGTGCGTGCCCCCCGAGGCGCTTTTCGGCCTCAAACAGGGTGACGTGACAGTGTTGCGAAAGCTTGTACGCCGCGCCCATGCCAGAGATGCCTCCACCGATGACAGCAATGCGCCGCGGTGCGACAGGCGAGTTTTCAAATGGCATTCAGTTCTCCAGCACGGAATTTTTCGTTGTAAGTCATACGGTCACACATCGGCGCTGGATTAAATTGAAATTAGTGATCCGGCTCAAACATTCCTTCGTAAAGATAACATGTTGAATGATTCCGAGACCATTGAGGCTCCCACCAACTTGCCTATAGTCGCTGAAGCAGCGCGGTCGGCGTTTGTGAAGAAAACGGTTAGAAAGCGGCGAGCGGTATCAGCCAGCATGACGGAAGACAACAAATGGACGGACTGCATGGCGCGGGTCAAGTCTTCTCAAGACCGGGAGGCCTTTGCCGAGCTGTTCGACTATTTTGGACCAAGGGTGAAAGCGTTTCTGATGAAATCAGGATCAAGCATGTCTATGGCAGAAGAGTGTACGCAGGACGTGATGGTCACACTGTGGCGTAAGGCGCATATGTTTGACGCCTCACGCGCCTCCGTCTCGACATGGATTTTCACCATCGCGCGAAACCGCCGGATCGATCTGATCCGCAAAGAGCGACGGCCTGAGCCTGATGAACTTACCTGGGGACCGGAAGCGGAACCTGAGCAGTCAGAAGTGCTTGGCTTGCAACAGGAGAGCGAACAGCTGGTGGCCGCGATAGCGGAGTTGCCGGAAAAGCAGCGCGAACTGATCCAAAAAGCATATTTTGGCGATCTGACCCATTCTGAGATTGCCGAGCAAACAGGTCTGCCTTTGGGCACGATCAAATCGAGGATACGCCTGGCCTTAGAGCGCCTTCGGCATGCTATGAAATGAAAAACGAGATGCGTAAAATTAACCACCACCTGAGTGATGCACTTTTGATGGGCTATGCGGCGGGAACGCTTCCTGAAGCGTTTAACCTAGTTGTGGCGACCCATATTTCCCTGTGCGACGAATGCCGAGCACGTCTGGGGGCGTTTGAGGCTGTCGGCGGCGCAGTGTTGGAGGATGTCGGCGCGACCGATATGTCTTCAACGCTGTCTGATGTCTTCGACATAATCGATGCGGATAAAGATCAAGTTCGATCGCAACCCACCAAAGTAAAGTCAGATATCTTCCCAGATGCGTTGCGTGACTATGTTGGCGGTGATCTGGACAGCGTAAAATGGCGCTCTGTCGGGATGGGCGTGAAACAGGCGATCTTGCCGACATCCCGATCTGCATCGGTACGGCTTTTGCATATTCCGGCAGGCGGGAAGATGCCTGATCACGGTCATCGTGGCACCGAGCTGACATTGGTTTTGCAAGGCGCCTTCAAAGATGAAGAAGATCGCTTCGGGCGGGGCGACATTGAGATTGCCACTGAGGCAGATCACCACACACCGATTGCCGAAGAGGGCCAGGCCTGTATTTGCTTGGCCGCTACAGATGCGCCGTTGAAATTCAACGGGGTGATTGCACGGATCGCGCAAAAGTTCGCACAGATCTAGTCGTGGTTTAGAAAGATTTTATGGGGTCGTCCTAGCGGCGGCCCCTTTTTGTTTTGCGACAAACCCTATGATGAAAACCAGAGTAAGGATTCAAGTACTAGAACTTATCCACACCTTCACGCATGGTGAGATTGAGTGGGGGCTCTAAGATGAAGGGCCTAGGGAATGACCAAGACGGACGAGATTCGCTACACTCGGATTTTTGCACCTAAATCCCTTCTTTCCCGGCGCGTCGCACGACTCACACCATCACTGATTGTTCCCTCATCAGAAACTGATGAGAGATGCGACGCGTCGGTTTCTCCGCACCCAACCCACCTGCACATACTATTTATGCCTGGTTAGTCCTGCGCCTTACCCAGCGGGACGACATTTGTCTCAGCGTCCGGCGCAAGCTCTTCAAAGTCGAAATTATCGAGCCTGTCGGCACGCTTTCCAGCGCGCGTTGCCGCCGTGATCACGCCCGCCACATCATCGCCGGCTTGGCGGATGTGCGTCTCTAGTTTCCCGGCTTTCTCACCAATGATTTCTACGTCGCGGTGCAGTTGCCTAAGGGCTTTGCGTATCTCGCCTGTCTGCTCGCGCATCCGCGCGTCTTTCAAGATTGCGCGCATGGTGTTCAACGTCGCCATGCAGGTCGTTGGCGAGACAATCCAAACGCGCGCCGCGAAGCCTTCGCGAATGATGTGGGGAAGCTTGGCGTGTAACTCCGCATAAACAGCCTCGGAGGGCAGAAACATCAAAGCCCCATCAGCGGTTTCACCTTCGATGAGATAGCTTTCTGAGATCTTCTTGATATGGACGCGAACGGCTTGTCCCAAAGCTGTCAAAGCGCGTGCCTGCGCCTCTTTCGTCTCAGCCGCGACCAGGGCCTCATATGCCTCCAGTGGAAATTTCGCATCGATCACGATCGGACCGGGGGGGTTGGGAAGCTTGATCAAACAATCGGCACGTTTGTTATTCGAAAGCGTGGTCTGGAAGGAGTAGCTATCGGCAGGCAGCGCCTTTGACACGATATCATTGAGCTGGATTTCCCCAAATGCTCCGCGCGTTTGCTTGTTGGACAGAATATCTTGCAAAGACAGCACGTCGCCCGAGAGCTTTTCGATGTTGGTCTGGGCTTTGTCGATGGTTGCAAGCCGTTCTTGGAGCTGGGTTAGAGACTTGGTTGTCTTCTCAGAGGAGCCATGGAGCGTGTCGTTCATCCTCTCTTGCAAATCAGACATGGACCGCGCGGTCTTCATCGCATTCTCGTGCAAGCGTTCAGACATTTGGTTCTGGACCTCGGCCATTCGGACTTCCATCGCTTGCAGTGTCATCGCTTGGCTCTTTGAGACTGAATCGAGCCCGCCACTCAGTTGGGCTTGCCCTTGATTTAGCCCCTGTACGAACTGCGCCAGTTGTTGGACTTGCCCTGCCAATGGCTCAGCCGCGCGCGCAGACCGGGCCGAGGCGCGCAGCGAGAAAACCAAAAGCAGGACTATCAATAGTAGGACGCCCCCGCCGATCACCGCGGCGAGTACAAGCGGGTCGTTTAAATCGAGTGTTATTTCGCCAATCTCAATCATGTCCGACCAAACAGTTTTTCAATATCGGCGAGCTTCAATTCCACATAAGTTGGGCGGCCGTGATTGCACTGGCCGGAATGTGGGGTCGCCTCCATCTCCCGCAACAAAGCATTCATCTCCTCTGCGCGCATCACGCGGCCCGACCGAATGGAGCCATGACAGGCCACCCTGCTGAGAACCGCCTCGATCTTGTCCGCAAGTGTTTGCGTGTCGCCGAGATCATCAATCTCATCAAGAATGTCTCGCAGCATCGCTTCCGCATTGATCACCCCTAAAATTGCAGGTGTTTCACGGACGGCGATTGACCCTTTGCCAAAGGGCTCGACCTTCAGACCAAAGCGCGCAAGTTGGCCCGCGTGTTCCAAGAGCAATGCTGCGTCGTTCTCAGAAAGATCAACAATCTCGGGGATCAAAAGGGCCTGAGTCGCCACGCCGTTTTCGGCCATCTGGCGCTTCAGCTTTTCATAGACGAGCCGCTCATGCGCGGCGTGCTGGTCAACAAGGACCAGCCCATCGGACGTTTGCGCGACGATATAATTTTCATGAACCTGCGCGCGGGCCGCCCCGAGAGGCGTGTTTTGCGGGGTGTCCTCAACATCGTCTTCAACACGGGCGGAGCTCGACGTAAGAGACGGCTCAAATTGTGCGGCGGTTTCAGCGAACCCGGGCGCCTGAGCGTCATAGCTTCCACGAAGTGCGCGTTGAGACGGCAAATCCATTTGATAAACGCGGCCGACGGGCTCTGGGCGAAAAGCGCCCAGCGTCGCTTCCGCCACCGTGCTTGACGCTCTGTGCCCGGCCTCAGCGAGGGCATGTTTCAACGCCGAAACAATCAATCCGCGCGCAACGGCGGGATCACGAAATCGCACCTCCGCCTTGGCGGGATGGACGTTCACATCAACCTTCTGTGGATCACATTCTAAAAACAGAGCGACGACAGGATGCCGGTCACGCGACAAGAAATCCGAATAAGCCCCGCGCAGCGCCCCGATCAGCAATTTGTCACGTACGGGTCGGCCATTCACGAAGAGATATTGCGCAGTCGCAGCGCCTCGCGAATAGGTTGGCAGAGACGCAAAACCCGTTAGCGAGATCCCATCCCGCTCCGCGTCGATCTGCAAAGCATTCTCCGCGAAGTCCGCACCTAAGATTTGTCGAAGACGTGCGCCCATTGCTGAAAACATGTCACCGGTCTGCGGGTCAGCACGGAAAGTCACGCGCCCCTGGTCGCCGCCGGACAGGTCGCGGATCGTGAACCCTATGTAGGGCTCCGCCATAGCAAGGCGCTTGACGACATCGCTGATGGCCTGCGTTTCTGCCCGGTCGCTTCGCAGAAACTTTAGCCGTGCGGGCGTTGCGTAAAACAAGTCCCTTAGCTCAACCACGGTGCCTGTCGCTAAGGCCGCAGGACGTGCGCTTTCCCGGGTGCCACCGCTTACGGTAATTGCAAAAGCACTAGCCGACCCTTTCGCGCGCGACGTGATCGTAAGACGTCCGACCGCACCCAAGGACGGCAGAGCCTCCCCCCTGAAGCCAAACGTATGGATATTCAACAAGTCCGAACCATCAATCTTCGACGTCGCATGACGCGACAGTGCCAGCGGCAAATCGGCCTCAGACATGCCATGCCCATCATCACTGACGCGGATCATAGTTTTGCCGCCATCTTTGATCGCGAGCTCTATCCGGCTCGCATGGGCGTCAATTGCGTTTTCAATTAGTTCTTTCACCGCCGAGGCAGGGCGCTCTACGACTTCACCGGCCGCTATACGGTTCACGGCAACGTCGTCTAACTGCCTGATCGCGGGGAGGTTTTGGCCTATGTTGGGGTCTTGGGCGTTCATACCGCTAGGTGTAGCATGAACGCCCGCGATTCGGCTATTGCCGATCAGTTGGTGCTTTCAAGGCCCTGTGGCTGTCCGACGACCACGAAGTGAAGATCATCAGGACGCAAAAGTCGGGCTGCTACACGCTTAATATCGTCTAGCGTTACAGCGTTCACCTTGTCGTTGCGCGTATCAGCGTAATCAATCGGTAAGTCATCCATCTGCATGCCCGCCAGGATGCTCGCGATCTGGCTGTTGCCGTCAAATCGAAGCGGGTATGCGCCGGTGAGGTACTTCTTGGCGACGACCAACTCCTCTTCGCTCACGCCTTCAGCCGCCAGTCGTGCCCACTCATCACGGATCACATCGATGGCTTTTGCGATCCGGTCATTGGAGGAGGCGACCTGGCCCAAATAGAGGTATCCATAGTCTTTCGGAACGAGATAGGAACCGATCCCATAGGTCAGGCCGCGTTTCTCGCGCACCTCTTCCATCAGGCGCGAGCCGAAGCCGCCAGCGCCCAAGACTTGGTTCATCACGTAAGCCGGGAAGAAATCCGGGTCATGGCGCTCGATGCCCTCATGGCCAAAGATCGCAACCGACTGGGGTGTGTCAAAGGGTACAACGGTGATGCCGCCACTTTGCAGATATTCCGCCTGTTGCGGCATCGGAGCTCCCTTTTCGGGCAATCCGCCAAGCAGATCATCCAAAATAGCGCCGAGCTCTTCGGCGGTGATGTCGCCAACAGCACCGACATAGATCCGGTCTTTTGCCAGGACATCATTAAAGGCACTCACGACATCATCGCGGGTCAGCGCTGAAACGCTCTCGATAGTGCCGTTGCTGTCGGATCCATAGGGGTGATCGCCCCAATTCAGACGTGCCGCTGTGTTACTGGCAATCTTGTCGGGGTCTTTGGAATCCGACCCGATGACCGAAATGATTTGCGACTTGATCCGCGCAATGGCGGCATCATCAAAGCGCGGTTCCGTCAGGGCGAGCTTCAAAAGGGCCAGCGCATCGGACCGGTTCTCTGTCAAGAATTGAGCGGAAATCGAAAAAGCATCATCGCGCACGTCGAAGCCATAGCTGGCGGCCAAGGCCTCGCGCGCTGCCGCGAAGGCCGTCGCATCGAGATCACCCGCGCCCTCCTCAATAAGGCCGGTCATAAGGTTGATGGCGCCGCGCTTACCGTCGCGGTCCAGAGACGCGCCACCCTTGAACCGTATCTCTAGGGCGGCGAAGGGGATTGAGTGCTCTTCTACCAACCAGGCCGTTATGCCGCCGGGGGACGTCACCTCTTGAATATCAATCGCGCGGGCCGGAAGGCTCACTAAGGCAAACACGCATGCCGTCAGAACAAAACGGATCATTGGGTCACCTCTGCGGTCTCGCTTGGTTTTCGGAACCAGCCTGTCACCGCCTTATCGCGATCGAACACCATCTTCGCGGCGGCGATAATATCCTCCTCGGTCACAGCTTGCAAAATATCAGGCCAGGCTTGAACGTCCTCTATCGTGAGACCAGAGGTCAAAGCGGTTCCATACCGCCGCGCCAACCCACCAACGTCATCTTGAGCATAGACTTCTGAGGCGCGGATCTGGCCCTTGATGCGGTCAAGCTGATCTGGGTCGACACCATCTTCGATGAACTGCGCAACAACAGCATCCATCGCGTCTTCAGCTTCTTGCAAGCTCACATCTGGGGTGGGGACGATCACCAGTCCAAAAGTCGTATCGTCGTAGTTCAACCCACGATAAAACGCAGAGGTGTAAACAGCCTTCGGGTTCTCAAGCTCCAATGCTTTTCCAAAAACGGAGGTCGCTGAGCTGCCGCCAAGGATATCGGCCAAGACGGCAAGGGCCGCAGCTGTTTTTTGATCGCCACTGTCGCGCTCGGGTGCGAGATAGGTCCGGATCACATAAGGCTGGGACGCGCGTTCGTCTTCAAACACCAAGCGCCGTTCGACCAATTGCGGCGGGTCTTGAGGACGTTGGCGCTCCGCCAAGCCTGGCGTTGGCTCCAATGGTCCGTAGTGTTGTTTTGCAAGCTCCTCAACCTCAACGGGGTCTACATCACCTGCGACAATCAAAATGGCGGCATTTGGTGCGTAGAACGTCTCATAAAAGTCGAGCACGTCGTCCATATCGAGCTGCTCCATCTCATGCCGCCACCCAATGATCGGGGTGCCGTAGGGATGGCTGATATACTGTGCTGCCGTGCGTTGTTCGGCGAATAGCGCGCCCGGGTCGCTGTCGGTGCGTTGCGCGCGTTCTTCAAGGATCACGTCGCGCTCAGTGGTGATGTCTTCCTCAGTTAACCGGATATTGCGCATCCGGTTGGCTTCCATCTCCATCATCAGCCCAAGCCGGTCCGCTGCGACGCGCTGAAAATAGCCCGTATAGTCTTGCGAGGTGAAAGCGTTGTCGGACCCGCCATTGGCCTCAACGATGGCGGAAAACTCTCCGGCCTCCAGCTTATCGGTCGCCTTGAACAGCAGATGTTCGAGGAAATGGGCGACACCAGATACGCCGGGCGGCTCGTCGGCGGCACCAGCCTTGTACCATAACATATGAACCACAACCGGGGCGCGGTGGTCCTCTATCACGACTGCTTCGAGACCGTTTTCGAGTGTGAACGTGGAAATATTTTCCGCAGCAATCGCTGGGAGTGCGACAAGCGCGGCAAAGGGCAAAAGCAGTCTGCGCAGCATGGGGCATCCTTTTGTAGGTCGAGACACCCTAATTATGGGGTGCAAGGCCGATGTTTCAACGCACCCTACGCGCTCGTGATCAACGCGGGACGCTACTCGGGCGTTTCGACGCCTTCTGGGGGAGCAGAAACTGTCCGCACGCCAAGGCGACGCAGCCTCTCGAGCTCCCGGTATTGATCCAGCGACTGGGACTCGTAGGCTTCGAAATAGACGTTTACGTTAAACAAGCGCTCAAGCACACGGCCATCATTGTCACGCCGAAATTGCAGGTCTTCTTTGGCGAGCTGTTCACGAATGCCCGGAATGAGACCATAGCGTGTGACGTAATTGACCAACCCGCCATCGCGGATGCCGCCATTTGGGTCACCGCCTAGCGCGATTGTGGCATCGGCGAGCGGGCTTGCATCGGCACGGTTTGAACCGCCAGGCGTTGGCTGCGGCAAAGACGCATAGTCTTCTGGCTGAGACAGCGGCTTGTTGGGCTGGATCGCGAATTCGTCCGGCCCTTCCGTGTTTGATTTGATGTTGAGAAGGCTCGGCTCGCGGTTGCGACCGCAGGCCGTCACTGTCAAAGCAATCAGCACAATCCCAACCAGGATTTTGCTTTTTTGTCCCATTGCGTGTCTCCTTCCCCTGTCTTGCGTTTTGTCTAGCCGATTTGCGCAAGCCCGTCACGCGGTGCTTGTACCGTCTTTCTTTTCGTCAAACAGCACAATCGCAAAGGCACCGGCAAAAATCCATATGTCGGCAATATTGAATATGAACGGGTTATTTATTCCGCAGCATGACATGTTGAGAAAATCGGCAACGGCCCCGTAAAGAAGCCGGTCGAGCGCGTTTGCGAGAGCCCCGCCCACAATCAATCCAACGCCGACGAGCGCCACCGGGCGCGTGATGTTGCGCCGCGCCCACCATAAAAGTGCCAACGAAATCAGAAGCGCCACTCCGATCAATACCCAGCGGGCGCCTTCGGGATTGCCGCCAAACAGCCCAAAGTTGATCCCGTCATTCCAACCAAACTTGAACACCAGCAACGGCGGTAGAATATCGAGCCGTTCGCCAACCTGCATACCCAATCCACGCATTACCCACAGTTTCGACAGCTGGTCGGTGAGGAATGCAAAAAAGAAGGCCCAGACAACGTAGCGCATCTCAGTGCCGGAAATGCCGCATGCCGGTGAAAACCATTGCCAGGCCAAGTTCATCAGCCGCCGCAATTACCTCGTCATCGCGCATTGAGCCGCCGGGCTGGATCAGCGCTGTTGCCCCCGCCTCAGCGGCCGTTATCAGACCGTCGGCGAAAGGAAAGAACGCATCTGATGACACGACAGAGCCGATTGTCGGGCTTTCTCCAAGGCCAAGGGTTTCGGCCATATCTTGCGCTTTGCGCGCCGCGATCCGGGTCGAGTCTACACGGCTCATCTGTCCGGCCCCGACACCGACCGTGGCCCCATTTTTTGCATAGACGATAGCATTCGATTTTACGTGCTTCGCGACTGTCCAAGCGAACAACATGTCCGCGATTTCCTGCTCTGTGGGTGCGCGCTTGGTGACTGTTTTCAAATCGGAGGCGGCTATGTGGCCCACATCCTTGTCTTGCACCAACAAACCGCCCGCCACTTGTCTGTAGGCGAGCCCGCCAACGCGGATGTCAGGCAAGCCGTCCGTCGTCAGAAGGCGCAGGTTCTTCTTCTTGGAAAACACCTCAAGTGCGTCAGCATCTGCCCCTGGCGCGATGACAACCTCGGTGAAGATTCCGCTGATTGCCTCCGCCGTAGCCCCGTCAAGGGGTTGGTTGAGCGCGATAATCCCACCAAAAGCGGAGGTCTGGTCACATTGGAAGGCTTTCTCATAGGCAGCAGCAAGCGTTTGGCCGCGCGCGACGCCGCATGGGTTTGCGTGTTTGATAATCGCAACCACGGGGCCGTCCTTCGGGTCAAACTCTGATACCAGCTCAAACGCGGCATCGGTGTCGTTGATATTGTTGTAAGACAGCTCTTTGCCTTGATGCTGTTTCGCCGTAGCCACGCCGGGGCGCGCGGTGCCATCCGTATAAAATGCGGCACTTTGATGGGGGTTTTCACCGTAGCGCAACATCTGCGCCAGCCGTCCGGCCATTGCGCGACGTCTTGGGACCGCCCCCAATGCGTTCGCCATCCAGGTGGAGACCGCCGCATCATAAGCCGCCGTCCGCGCATATGCGGTCAGGGCCAGACTTTGACGGAAAGCGTAGCTCGTTTGGCCATTGTTTGCGTCTAGCTCAACCAAAAGCGCGTCGTAATCCTCAACATCTGTTACCACGCTGACGAAACGATGGTTTTTGGAGGCGGCTCGGATCATCGCAGGGCCGCCAATATCAATATTCTCGATACAGGTGTTATAGTCCGCGCCTTTGGCGACGGTTTCCTCGAATGGGTAAAGGTTCACGACCAACAAATCGATCGCATCTATACCGTGCGCCTTCATCGCGGCGACATGTCCCTCGTCGTCACGCAGAGCCAGCAGACCGCCATGCACCATTGGGTGCAGCGTTTTGACGCGACCATCCATCAACTCCGGAAAGCCCGTTACCTCAGCCACGTCGCGTACGGGCAGTCCGGCCGCGCGGATGGCAGCCGCGGATCCGCCAGTTGAGAGCAGCTCAACGCCCCTGTCGCTCAATGCTGTTGCCAGCTCGATCAAGCCGGTTTTGTCGGAAACGGAAAGCAGGGCGCGGCGGAGGGGCGCAAGATCGGTCATGGGTATCCTTCATGGGGTTCAATGTCGTCGGGTCCGATGTCAGCTCGGTTACGCTCAGGTTAGTGCGCGCCTGCCCGTTGGGGCCGCTTGCGCCTTGACCAGGATCCAGCTGACACGCGCCCCATACTCCATCACCCGCGAAGATAAAACGATCTGTTGGCTCGGACGGGGCTTTAGGCGGCCTTTTTCGAGAAAAACACTCCGATCAAGCCGCATTTCGACGGCGCCAGCGCTGCGAAACACCCAAACCTCTCGATTTTTCAGTGTCAGCGAAATTGCGGTCCCGCCCATATCTAGAGACGGGTCCACATCGGGGTGCAAATGAAAACGAATGGAAAAAGCGACCCCAGACAGGGCGTTCTGGTCCATATGACTTTCAAACACGGCACGGGCGCGCTCGTCGAGCGCGCCGAGCGTATCTTCACCACTTAGAAGAGACCCGCGTTCGCTCAGCTCGATTTTGCGCACATGGGTGAGGCCAAAGGTCTTCAGGTATGCATCATGGCTCGCAAATAGCTGGGTCTTGTCCTCTTGAGCTTCAAGTTTGGCGGTGACTCTTCGCGGCCCCCCGACCAATAGCTCGCCTGCATCCCCGGCCTTTAGGCGCGCCGAGGAGACCCCATCAATGGACAAGGTTGAATGGGACGGCGTGGCCCGACCCGCGCGACGCCAATCGGGCCCGAGCATTGCACCCGATCCGCAATTCACGATCACCGGATTGCGCGCGGACGTCAGCTCGAACGCAAGGCAACTGGCATGCGCCTGCGCGCTACTGCGCTGCGCCGGTGGCGCGCCCGCATCAACGATCACTGTGCTTGAATTCAAACCTAACCGCGCAAAACCCATGTGCAGCGTGCCCGTAACGTATTGGCCGTCGTCATGGCTCTCCAATATTTGGTCAAGCTGACCTTCCGCGCCGCGCCCACCACCGTGAAACCGCGCTAGTCCACCATCCGCGTGCCGGATTTGGCGCAGGGCCGGGGCAATTCGCGCTAAAGCTTCGCTATGGCCGGATAAAACTGGGTGTCCAGCATCACGTACGGCCAACGCGGCCCAAGTCAGGAGGATAAACACCTCCATCAGCTCTTCGGGGTTTCTGGTCGACAGCCCCCCTGAGCGGTCAACCTCGCTTTCGCATTCGCGCGCCAATGCTTGCGATACAGGCAAGACGGTGTCCCCCAGCCCGTCAAGGCTGATGCCCGCAAAAAGCATTCCAATCAACGCTTCGAACCGCGCCAAGCCCGGTGGTGCGGATGCCCAGTTGCGCGCCAAGTATTTGGCCTGAACCGATAGCGAAATAAACAAGCGCTTATTCTGCTCGGAGCTTTGACCATTCATCAGAAAGATCGCATGGCTAATCCAGCGTATGAGCCTACGGCCGACCAGATCAGGGCCCCAAGGCAAGCCACGCCCGATCCCGAAACGGTTGATCCAGTCATGCACCCAAGCCTGCGCCAACTTTCGGGCAGTCGCATCGCCGACAGCGGCCAAATCATCGAGCCATTCGAACCCGTGGAGAGCCTCAGCAAATTCTGCGTCGGGTATCGTTAGTTCCCAAAGGCCAGCCCCAGGTTTTTCAATGAGGTGCCCAGCAAAACGGAAATTTCCCGCGATCAGCTGCCGTCCTCTTGCGTGAGAGCCGCGCATACGAGGCTCGGGCTGATGAACGAACCCTTTGACAGATTGGGGGGCAGCCATGAACCGCGTTTGTACCCGCTCTAGTGAAAGCGCGGGTTCAGAATTGCGTTTTTTGAAGGCGCGAAGGGCCATGGAATGCCAAACAAATTGAAACACATCGAAACTAGCGTGCGGCTCGGGCCGCTGTCACCGCTCAGCCCGGCTTGCGCAAAGAAATCATGAAGAAGCCGTCTATTCCGCCACAGTCAGACCAGAAATCAGGGCGCAAGCGAAGGCCCCCGGCAGAATGCCGCCAATCCTCAGGAAGCCCCAATGCCGCCAAGTCTGGCGCGATCTCTTCCAAATCATGGCGTTCCATCGCGGTCTTGGCCTGCCGCTCCCCCTCCTCGGTTAGAAGCGAACACGTGCAATAGACGAGCCGACCGCCCGGCTTCAAAGCCGCAATAGCGCAATCTATCATCGCCGATTGTAGTTCGAACAACGCATGGAGGTCTTTGCCGTTTTTGGCAAAGGGAAGGTCTGGGTGGCGGCGGATGGTGCCGGTTGCAGAGCATGGCGCGTCTAGAAGGATCGCATCGAAGAGGCGTGGCGCTTCCCAATGCAACACATCCGCAGCAACCAGCGTAGCATCCAGGCCAGTACGATCCAGATTTTCTCGGATGCGGGTCATACGGGGCCTACTGATATCAAGGGCCGTTACATTTGCCCCCGCCGCAGCCAACTGCATTGTTTTGCCGCCTGGCGCCGCACAAAGATCGAGGATGTTTTCGCCCACCTGGGGTGCCAGCAATTTCACAGCCAGCGCCGCACCCGCATCTTGCACCCACCAATGCCCATTTTCAAAGCCGTCCAACGCAGACACCTGTCCCGCGTCGGTCAATCGAATGCTTCCGGTCGGAAGCAGCGCGCCGCCAAGCGCTTCGGCCAGTTTTTCCGCATCCGCCGGGTATTTTGGCGTGAGATCAAGAGGCGCGCCTGCGAGATGCGATGCCTCAATTCTTCCAACTGTCTCTTCGTCATAAATATGCACAATCCGGCGGCGCAGCCATTTGGGAAGTGTCGGCACGGGGAGTGCATCCCATGCGTCGACGCCATTTGATGCGACCTTGCGCAGCACGGCATTCGCGAGCCCGGCCATTTTGCGCGACTGACCCTGCGCGCGCATCACGGAGACACTCGAATCAACAACGCCGTGCGGGGCTTCGCCCTCGACCAAAAGCTCGGTGATCGCCAGACGCAAAACATTCAAGGCAGGGGGCGGCGGCATTCTATCCACATAACTAGCGACCAGCGCGTCGGCGCGGCTGAGATGGCGCAGCGTGGTCAGCGCAAGCCGCTGTGCCCGCGCCTTGTCAGCGGGTGCGAGACCATACAGCGGCCCATCCGCACGCGTCAGATCTGAGATTTGCAGATGGTCTTTGGTGACACCGTTCAACAGAGCCAGCGCCGCTTTTCTTGCGGCAAACCCGCCTTTGCCCGACTTACCCTTTGCAGACCCGTTTTCCGACATCGCTTGTCTCCTTCGCCCGGCGGCGTATATCAGCAGGTATGAGTGATAAACCAGAGCAAGACTTACCCGACGCCGCGAAACGTGCCTTAGCTGAGGCAGAGGCGCGCCGCAAAAAGACGAATGACCTCGCTTTGCCGACCGAACTGGGAGGCAGAAATGGCCCAGAGCCAGTACGCTACGGTGATTGGGAAAGAAAAGGTATTGCCGTCGATTTCTGAGCAGAGCTTGAGACTTTAGCGGATGTTCAACACCGCGTATTGCCCTTGCCCACGGTCGGAAGTGAACCGAATTTTCGCGCCTTCAGCGCGCACTTCCTGGCAATTTGGCCCCAAATCTCTGCTTCCCCAGTAAAGCGAACGACAAAAGAAGCCATCGCGCCATTGCCACGCTCCTTTGACGCCCCGTCCAAAGGCGCGGCCCTTGATCTGACCAGACGGCATTACTTCGACGCGAATCCCGGTGAGCCGGAGGGTCTTTCCATCGACCAGCGACAAAAACTCATCCCGGGTGTCGACCTTGTCAAATGCTTGCGCCGCTAGCGGGGCAAACAGCAGTGATGCAAGAACAACCAAGCCTTTAATTTTCAACATGCGACCTCCGAGGTATTGTAGTTGATACGTCGGAGCCCTCGATTTGGTTTCATCTCGTGTGAAAAATTTGCAGCTTTTGCCGCCTCAAAGGCCCAAAACGTCCATCATATCGTATTCACCCGGCGCTTTGCCCTGACCCCAAATTGCGGCTTTCACGGCACCGCGGGCAAAGATAGCACGGTCTGTTGCAAGATGCCGAAGCACTATTCGCTCGCCTTCAGCGGCAAACACGACGTCATGCTCGCCCACGACATCGCCGCCACGGATGGCTGTAAAACCGATGTCGCCGCGTTTGCGCGCGCCAGTGATACCGTCACGCCCGCTATCGCGCGTCTCTTTGAGTGATACGCCACGTCCGGCAGCCGCGGCTTCGCCAAGCATGAGCGCCGTGCCGGAGGGCGCGTCGACTTTATGACGGTGGTGCGCCTCAATTATCTCTACGTCGAAATCGTCATCCAAAGCGGCGGCGACCATGCGGGTGAGTTTGGTGAGCAAATTAACGCCAAGGCTCATGTTGCCGGCGCGCACGATCGGCGCGTGACGGGCGGCGGCTGCAACTTTTTCGAGATCGCCCTCGCCCATCCCAGTGGTGCCAATCACATGAACCGCCCGTGCCTGCGCGGCGAGTTCCGCATGGGCAACGGTCGCCGCCGGCGTTGTGAAATCAATAATGGCTTGCGCGTCTTTGACAACTTCGATTGCGTCCGCAACAACGGGTACGCCCGTTTCTGAACCGCCCATACAGACCCCGAGATCGCCCCCGACCCAGTCATGTCCGTCGCGCTCCGTCACACCAACAAGGCGGCATTTCTCCGAGGCTTGCACTGTCTCAATCAGCATTTGGCCCATCCGGCCCGATGCGCCCGTGATCACAATTCCCGGCAAGCTGGTCATGACGGCGTTCCCTTCTCTATAAGAGGGTGTGATCTAGGCCCCATTGCGCCAGTCGCGCAAGGGGATTAAGTGGCGAGACATGGCAAAGAACTCTCATTTCTCGGGTGCAGGCCCGTCGCAAAGACAACTCCGCGTTGGAGAGTTGATCCGGCGCACGCTGGCCGATGTGCTGAATCGGGGCGATATTCATGATCCCGACCTGAACCGTATGTCGATCACGGTCTCCGAGGTCCGGACCTCCCCCGATCTCAAAATTGCGACGGTGTTTGTGCTGCCTCTAGGGGGCGAGAAACGCAAAGAGGCGATTGAAGCCCTTGCCCGAAACAAAGGAGAGCTGCGACGCGCGCTGAGCAAAGAAATGACGATGAAATACTCGCCAGACCTACGCTTTGTGCTCGACGAAAGCTTTGACCGGATGGATGAGACCAGCCGTCTTCTTCGCCAAGACAACGTGCGCCGAGATGTGGACAGCGATTAAGGCCTTCCTGCTACTCGGCGTTTTGTCAAACGCAGCTTGGAGCCAAACCTCCTGCGCGCAAACAACCCATCTTGGTGACCGGTACACGATTTGCGCAGTGACGGTGGCGGATCGGATTGGTCTTTGGCTCAACGACACCACGGGCAAGCCTTTTGGCAGCTTTGAAGCGGTTGACGAAGCGCTTGCGCCCGGTGGCTACGAGCTGGAATTTGCTATGAATGGCGGCATGTATCATGACGACCGGCGCGCTGTTGGATTGTTTGTCAACGAGCAAGGCCAACAACAAACGCTGATGACGCGGGAGGGGCCCGGCAATTTTGGCTTGCTGCCGAACGGCGTCTTCTGCGTCGAAGCGGCGCGCGCCTTGGTGATGGAAAGCCGGCAGTTTGAACAAACGAACCCTAAGTGTCGTATTGCCACGCAATCCGGGCCCATGCTGGTCATCGATGGCGAGGTGCATCCAAAGTTTTTGCCCGACAGCACCTCCAAGAAATGGCGGAATGGCGTCGGGGTGGACCGCAACGCCGTTACTTACTTTGCAATATCGGACAACCCGGTCCGCTTTCACGATTTTGCAACGCTCTTTCGAGATGTGCTCGAGACGCCGAACGCTTTATTTCTCGATGGGTCAATCTCGCGCTTCCATGCGCCTGCTTTGGGGCGCAGCGATAGTGGCGCGCCGATGGGACCAATATTGGGCGTGACCGTAGAGAAATGATTGACCCCAGACGGGCCGGGCGGTAGCAGGCGCGCTCAGATCTGCGAGGAATAGACGATGGCTCGGAGCAAAAAGGGACGCGAAATTTCAGGATGGCTTGTTGTGGACAAGCCGACTGGCATCAGCTCCAACGCAGTAGTTGGCAAGATCCGCTGGGCGTTTAATGCCAAGAAAGCGGGGCATGCCGGCACGCTCGATCCCGAAGCCACCGGCATCCTGGCCATTGCTCTTGGGGAGGCCACGAAAACCGTCCCATTCATCACCGATGCGCTGAAATCATATGAGTTTACCGTACGATTGGGTCAATCGACCAACACCGATGACCTTGAGGGGGAGGTCGTTCAAAGTTCTGACCTCCGGCCGAATGACGATGAGATTACTGCCGTCTTGCCGGATTTCATAGGCGACATCATGCAGGTGCCCCCTCAGTTTTCCGCCGTAAAGGTTGATGGCAAACGCGCCTATGCTATTGCGCGAGGTGGCGAAGAAATGGAGCTTGCAGCTCGGCCGCTTTTTGTTGAGGAGCTCAGCGTTGTGGACCGGCCCGACCCGGATCATGTTCGTCTACGGATGGTATGCGGAAAGGGCGGGTACGTCCGCTCCATTGCGCGTGATCTTGGTGAGGCACTCGGGTGTTTCGGACATGTGACACACCTGCGGCGCATTTGGTCCGGCCCCTTCGAATTAGAGGATGCAGTCTCGCTGGATCAAGTAGAAGAACTGGCGAAACAGCCAGAGCTTGATGATTTGCTTTTGCCGCTGGAAACCGGGCTGGTGGATCTGCCAGAGCTTCCGACGACCGCCGAAGGCGCTGCAAAGATGCGCAATGGCAATCCTGGGATGGTCTTGGCCGCCGATCTTGAGTACGGCGATGAAGGCTGGGCCTCGCTTGATGGTCGCGCGGTTGCTGTTGGCACCTACAAAGCCGGGGAGCTGCATCCAACCCGTGTTTTCGTGCTTTAAGTTAGATAGTTTCGACCAAATATTTCATTACCGTGCGAAAATGCACCATTCTTCATGTAAAAATGCGAAGAACCCGCCCAAAGCAATTCCGATTGTTACAATTTTGATCACGGAAATGAGGCGGCGATAAGCTTCGCGTGAGCTGGGCTATCTCGACGACGAGACGTCGGTTTACACCTTGGGCAACTTAAAACTTTCTCAAGGACATCTTACAATGACACGCACATCTATCTGGACCATCCTCGCTGGCGGCGCGCTCGCCACTATTGCTTTTGATCTTTTTGGCCAGGGGCTCGCGCCGCTCTTTGGTTTTGCCAAACTGGCCCCGGTTGGCCTCGCCTCTGGCACTTTAAAAACCGTATTTGGTGCCGCGCCCAAAGGAGCCGCTGACGCCATGCATATCCTGACAGGCATGCTGATCTATTCGCTGGGCTGGGTTCTGGTCGCGAGTCCTTTGCAGAAACTGATCATGCCCAAGCTGCATTGGCTGATCACAGCCGTTGTCTATGGCGTCGGGCTCTGGGTCTTTGCGCTCTACGGCGTTGCCCATCTCGTCGTTGGCATGAAACCATTTCTGGGCTTCACGGGCATCACTTGGGTGGCGCTTTGGGGGCACATCATCTACGCCTTGGTCGCCGCCTACGTCATTGAAACAAAACCATTCGGCCAGCCGCAGCGCGGTACAGCGCACGCTGCAGCTTGAACACCAGATCATGGCCTGCGACAACGCGGGCCATGATTACACGCACCCATCTCAAAGGCGATGCCGCCAGCACGGCGGTCTATTCCGATTGTGAAAGCTACCGCTACGCGTTGACCCGCATCTGGGACGACGCGGGCGGTAAAATCGCCTTTGTGATGTTGAACCCTTCAACCGCCACCGAAGTGCAAAATGACCCGACCGTAGAGCGATGCGAACGGCGCGCGCGCGCCTTGGGATATGGCGCGTTTCGTGTGTGCAACATCTTCGCGTGGCGCGACACCGACCCGTTCAAGATGCGCAAGGCGGCGGAACCGATTGGCCCAATGAATGACGGCGCCATAGCAGACGCCTGCGACTGGGCGGACAGGATCGTGGCGGCTTGGGGAACCCATGGGGCACATTTGAACAGGGGCCCGCAGGTTGAAACACTGATGCGTGCGACCGGAAAACCCTTGTATCACTTGGGCTTAAGCAAAGCAGGCCACCCGAAACACCCGCTTTATATTGCCTACAAGCAGCAGCCTGAGCTTTGGGGCTAAGGAATCGCTTCCCTTTTTTAGAAAGCCGCCCTATACGCGCAACTCTTACTCCACGGGCCTTGCTGGACGACATCCCGGCCTGCGCCATAACCCTTAACCTTTAAAGGAGACCCCGATGTCGATTACTGCTGAAGAAAAAGCAAAACTGATGAAAGAGTTCGGCACCAAAGAGGGCGACACTGGTTCCCCTGAGGTGCAGGTCGCAATTCTGACCTCGCGTATCACCACGCTGACCGAGCATTTCAAGACCCACAAGAAAGACAACCACGGTCGCCGCGGGTTGCTGAAAATGGTTGCCCTGCGCCGGAAGCTTCTGGATTACACCAAAGCCAAAGACGAAGCGCGTTACCAAGACCTGATCAAGCGCTTGGGCATCCGCCGCTAAGGCGTCTTTGCGAATGTCTGAAATTCCGGAACGCCCGCTCGCTGTAGCGGGCGTTTTGTTGTTTTGTACAAAAAGGGGCAAGTCTTGGGAGGGGCTATCCCAATTTGTACAAAACTCTGTGGTTTCTGATCTGTTAACAGAATGCCTTGGCCCGCACGCAGGTGCCGTCTAGGCTGCACGCCTGATGAGCAAACATGTCCTCCTCCTCGGCGCATCCGGAACCATTGGCCGTGCGACCGCAGATGCGCTCTTGGCCGACGGACATCGCGTCACTTGCTTTTTGCGTTGCGCCCCAGACATGCCTTTGAACGGTTGTGAGACGGTGGTGGGCGATATCTCGGCAATGGGATTGGAGCCGGGCCACTACGACGCGATCTTGTCCTGTCTGGCATCGCGAACCGGGGCCCCAAAGGACGCGTGGGCCGTTGAGCATGATCTTCAGTCTTTGGTATTGAGCCAAGCGCAGGTTGCCGGGATCGGCCAGTTCATTTTGCTTTCGGCCATTTGTGTGCAGAAACCCCGGCTTGCCTTTCAGCAGGCAAAGCTGGCGTTTGAGGCGAAACTCATGACCACTGATTTGAACTGGTCGATCGTCCGGCCGACCGCGTTTTTCAAATCGCTCTCAGGGCAAATCGAAAGGGTCCGTTCGGGCAAACCCTACTTGGTTTTCGGTGACGGCACATTGACCGCTTGCAAACCAATCAGCGATGCCGATCTCGGGCGGTTTCTGTCATCTTGCCTGACGGATCCTGCGAAGACGCGGCGGGTCCTGCCGATTGGAGGACCGGGTCCTGCACTTACGCCTCTCGACCAAGGCAAAACATTGTTTGAGGCTTTTGAGCTGACACCAAAGTTTCGGCACGTCCCGATCGCGGTGATGCGCGCGATAATCGGCGGGTTGAGCTTGGCGGGCGTCGTGTCCAACCGAGCACGCGAAAAGGCGGAGCTGGCAAGGATCGGGCACTATTACGCGACAGAATCAATGCTGGTTTGGGACGAAAGCAGCCAACGCTATAGCGCGGCGCTTACGCCGGAGTTTGGGGAAGACACGTTGCGTGACCACTTCGAGAAGGCCAAACGCGGCGAAATCACGGACAATCGCGGCGCTCATGCGGTGTTTTGAAGATGGCGACCACACGTAGCGGCAGATTCAACACAGATCGCCTTCAAATTCCGCTGGTTTTCTAAAAAATGGGACCGAAATTTCCATAAACGCACTGTTTCCGCTTTGGCCCTATCCCTCGGGTCCGCAAAAACATAAAAACGCTACAGGTTAGCACCTAGTAGCGTTTCTTAAATAGTTCGCCTGGCAGCGATTAGTGTCTTTAAAGAGTAGTGCTAGCCACTCACTTCTTACCCCCATAATGCATTTTGTAATGGATTCGCAAAGTATGGCATCCCTTACCTACGCCTCACATTGTTGTGATAAATCATCTCCTTTGTGGCCCGCCGCGGGTCGAAACAAAAAAACGTCCGATCCGCGCGGCCAGTGCCGCCAGTGTTTTAACCGGACCCTCCAACAGAGAGATTGCCGCCAAGATGTTTCCACCCTTTCACGGACTCAGGGAACATTTTCATGTTCTCCAACTGCGCTACCTCTGAGGCATAAAACCAATTGAGCGCGGCCAGCTCACCGCTTTGGCAAAAGCTGATGACTTGTTTTTCACGCCAGTTAATCTGGTGCTTTTGAAGGAACGCGAGCACTTCATCGACCCCATCTTCAACGTTGACGGCGCCTGAAAGGACCTCCATCAGCGGCTTCACCGGGGTGTTCCTCGCGCCCGGCAATGTGCTGCTGATTGCTTCGCCCACATCGTTGAAGCGCGCGAAGGCAGTGTGGGGCCTTGCGTCAAGCAAATATCCGTCGACCTGCTGGGTCGCCACGCCAAACACATCCACTAAGTCGGCGCGCCATTGCGTCGAGAAGGACACTTCGATCGCCATAGGTGACGCAACTTCAGGCTCGTTGGCGATCGGCAAGTCCTGTTTGACCCAAGCACTATGCCCGTCACGTAAAATCGCGAGAGTCTCTGCCCCGGAGGATTTGAGAAGCCAATAGATTTTCGCCGCACGGCCAATGTCCATCATGTTTGGCTTGTGGTGGACAATGATGATCGGCTTTCTCAGATCAAGACCGGATTGCCCAATAAGGTTGGACAGAAATTCCTCCGTTGGGGGCGCGCCGGGGTTTCCTTTTGGCCCAGCCCAACTTTTGTAAGGGATCGAAATAGCGCCAGGGATCACGCCTTTGGCGATCCGCTTTTTGCTACGGATGTCAAGGATCTGAATATCTTCTGTCTGGCTAAGAAGGGCGAGCGACTCCGGGCTGGGCATCACCGACCAGTCGAGGGATCCTGCCGTCGCATCCGCGCAAGGAAGCTCCAAAGACATCCCGATTTTGATCAGGTTCGGGTTTGGCCCGATGACGTCGCGGTTGGCATCAAAAAGCGTCTCATAGGCAAAGACATTGCCAAGCTGGCTTTTTGCAATTTTGGAAAGCGTATCGCCTTTGGCGACAACATAGTCGGGGGAGCAAGCATGAGCGGCGACCGCGATAGAGGCATTTGCAACCAGCCCCAAAGCAATTGTGGTAATATCTTTTTTCCCGCGACCCTTGGTAGAAAAACGCATAACAGCACCTCAATAGCACTTATTAAGTTAAAAACACGGAGAGTAATCCATAAGAGTTAGACAATTTTGAGGCAGTTTTTTTGTTCATGTGAGGCGCCCGGCGAAGCCCAAACACACCGCATGTTTCCAGAGTTTCGCTTCATTGAGAGCTGATTTCTGCGCTCTTTCCAAACCCCATTCCCTACTATATACGCGTCGGCATCTGAGACGTGGCGCCCGGACCCCAGCGCCATACAAAGGAAACAGGGGTCGGCGGCAATGGGGCCGCCATTGAAATGGGAGACCCGGAGGGCCGGGAGTGCTCCCAAATAGGAAACGATACATGTTCAACGTAACAAAAAAATCCATCGAGTGGGGTGAGGAGACTCTTACGCTCGAATCCGGCAAAGTTGCCCGTCAAGCGGACGGCTGCGTGATTGCCACATACGGCGAGACCTCCGTTATGGCCGCCGTCACTTTTGCCAAAAAGCAAAAGCCCGGTCAGGACTTCTTCCCTCTGACCGTTCATTACAACGAGAAATATTACGCCGCCGGTAAAATCCCGGGCGGCTTTTTCAAACGCGAAGCGCGTCCGACCGAAAAAGAGACGCTGACAAGCCGTCTTATCGACCGTCCAATCCGCCCGCTGTTTGTTCCCGGCTTCAAAAACGAAGTTTTGGTTATTTGCACCGTGTTGAGCCACGATCTGGTCAACGACCCAGACATGGTTGCGATGATCGCAGCCTCCGCCGCGCTGACAATCTCCGGCGCGCCATTCATGGGCCCGATTGCCGCCTGCCGCGTGGGCTTTGAGGATGGCGAATACATCCTGAACCCGGAAATGGACGACATGCATGAGCTGCGTCAAAACCCTGAGCAGCGTTTGGATCTGGTTGTTGCCGGCACCAAAGACGCCGTGATGATGGTCGAGTCGGAAGCCTATGAGCTGTCCGAGGACGAAATGCTGGGCGCCGTTGAGTTTGCCCATGAGCAAATCCAGCCCGCCATCGACTTGATCGTAGACTTTGCCGAGGATTGTGCGAAAGAGCCGTTTGACTTCACACCGCCAGATTACAGCGACCTCTACAAGGCCGTTGCGAAAGCTGGCGAGAAAGCCATGCGCGCCGCTTACGCGATCACCGACAAGCAAGAGCGCACCGCAGCTGTTGCCGCTGCGAAAGAGGCCGCGATTGAAGGTCTGAGCGAAGAGCAGCTTGAGGACGAGAACCTCGGTTCTGCCCTGAAGAAGCTGGAATCGACAGTCCTGCGCGGCGACGTGGTGAAGAATAAAAAGCGTATCGACGGGCGTAACCTTGATGAGATCCGCGATATCGTCTCAGAGGTTGGCATGCTGCCACGGACGCACGGCTCGGCCCTGTTCACACGTGGCGAGACGCAAGGTCTGGTTGTCACCACTTTGGGCACCGGCGACGATGAGCAGATGATCGACAGCCTGCAAGGCATGTATAAGTCGAACTTCCTGCTGCATTATAACTTCCCACCCTACTCGGTCGGTGAAGTGGGTCGCTTCGGCCCTCCCGGCCGTCGTGAGATTGGTCACGGGAAACTGGCATGGCGTGCGTTGCAGGCTGTTTTGCCGGCATCGACCGAATTCCCCTACACGATCCGCCTGGTCTCTGAGATCACAGAATCAAACGGCTCAAGCTCGATGGCATCTGTCTGCGGCGGCTCGCTGTCCATGATGGACGCAGGTGTGCCTTTGAAAGCACCGGTTGCCGGTGTGGCCATGGGTCTGATCTTGGAAGAAGACGGCTCCTACGCTGTTCTGTCCGACATTCTGGGCGACGAAGATCACTTGGGCGACATGGACTTCAAAGTGGCCGGTACCGAGAACGGGATCACGTCGCTGCAGATGGACATCAAGGTTGCAGGCATCACGCCTGAGATCATGAAAACCGCTCTGGCGCAGGCCAAAGATGGTCGGATGCACATCCTTGGCGAGATGAACAAAGCGCTGTCTTCGGCTGGCGACTTCTCCATCCACGCGCCACGGATCGAGACCATGCAGGTGCCAACGGATAAAATCCGCGAGGTTATCGGCACCGGCGGCAAGGTCATCCGCGAGATCGTGGAAGTGTCCGGCGCCAAGGTCGACATCAACGACGATGGCATCATCAAGATCGCAAGCCCGAATGGCGAAGCGATCAAGAAGGCCTATGACATGATCCACTCGATCGTGGCTGAGCCGGAAGAAGGCATGGTTTACACCGGCACCGTTGTGAAGATCGTCGACTTCGGCGCCTTCGTGAACTTCTTCGGCAAGCGCGACGGCCTGGTGCACGTGTCGCAGATCGAGAACCGCCGTTTGAACCACCCATCCGACGTCCTGAAAGAAGGCCAGGAAGTGAAGGTCAAACTGCTGGGCTTTGATGACCGCGGCAAAGTCCGCCTGTCGATGAAAGTCGTCGATCAGGAAACTGGCGAAGAGATCAAGAAAGACGAAGCGGCTGACTAAGCCCTTCTGATCTTTGAAAGATTGGGAAGCCCCGGCGCAATAGCCGGGGCTTTTTACGTTTACGTAACGTCTTTTCCAGAATCAGCAAACGTGTCGTTAAGCTGCGTTACACTCTGGGAGGATTAACAATGAAATATGTATTCGCAGCCGCAACGGCTTGCATTGCCATCGGCGCAGGCGCGCAGGCGGCGACACTCACCGACACATTTACCAGCTTCTATTCGATAGGCGACAGCCTCAGCGATGACGGGAAGGGGCGCGCGCCTTCGGCCTCGCCGTATTTCGGCACACGTTTTTCTAATGGTGAGGTTTGGGCTGAAGACATCGAAGGCGTGTTCATCAAGGAGTCAAAGGACACCAAAAATTATGCCTTAGGTGGCGCTACAGCCAATGGGCCCGATCTGGGCTCAGCCGATCCGGCACGCGCATCTACTCTGAGCGGTCAGGTCGGCGCGGTCTTGGAAGATGTCGTGACCTCTGCTGTTCAGCCGGGAGCCAATCCATTGGTGTCCGTTTGGATGGGCGCGAATGACTTGTTTGGCATCGCCGGAACGCCATTATCGGCCCCCCTGGCGCCAAACGATGAGGGCTTGAAAGCGTTAGCCGAAGGCGTCGCAGGATTGGTGGCGCAGTCTATCGGCCAGCTCGCGGCGAACCCAATCTACCAGTTCGAAAACTTCGTTGTGATGAACTTGCCAGACTTGGATGCCGCACCGCTCTATACGCTTGCGGCGCCGCAATTTGCTTCAAATGCAGCGATCGTGACCGAGGCCTATAATACGGCTTTAACCACCAATATGGCGCTTCTTGAAGCCAGCCTTGGCATTAATGTCATCGAGGTTGACGTGAACGCGTTGTTTGACGAGATCAACGGCGCAGACAATCCGCTTGGCTTTTTTGACCGGACAAACCCTTGTGTGTTCGAGGCTGTCAATTTCAATTGCGCACCTATCGATCCAAGCTTTGCTAGCGCGTTTTTGTTCCAGGACCTCGTGCATCCGACCCGCCCGGCGCATGCTTTTCTGGCAGAGCGTACAATCGCTGCGGTTGAAGCGGAGATAAGCGCGGTTCCTCTGCCAGCTTCTGCCCCGTTGATGATCGCGGGCTTCGCTTTGTTGGGCTGGCAAGCACGGCGGCGCGCAGCGGCCTAAGCTGACCTACCGAGTGAGATTTTGAAGCCCCGGTTAAAAGCCGGGGCTTTCTACATTTCCGTGAACGCGTCGTCTCCGGCCTTCAAATGCCGGACGCTTGCCTGACGAGCCCGTGATGATGCGGTATGCGTCAAATCTTAAATTCTTGTTTTAAAACATTATTTTTTAATTTCGCGCGACGTGCGGCGTCATACAACCAAGTGCGTCCTCACTTTCGCATCATACTGCTCCGTCTCACAGCGACGTGAAACCGTCTGCGCATTCTCTGCGGATACCCTGCCCGAACTCAGCCCGGCCCGTGCCTTAGCGAGCTGCGAGTCGAGGAACTTCAACAGTGGAACAGGACATCATGACCCTTAAAACTACTCTTCTGACCGCCGCGAGCGCGGTCACACTTTTAGCCACGAGCGGGGCAAGTGCGACCACGCTTTCAATCACATTTGAAAACAACAACGGATTTGGTTTTCTGACCACACCCGTCTACGCAGGATTCCATGACGGCGGCTTTGACGCTTTCGACGCGGGCTCTGCCGCCAGTGCTGGTGTCGAACAAGTCGCTGAGCTGCCAATTCCACCTTTCGCAAACGTGGTTGACCCAGATGACCCAAATGGCAACACTTTTGGCAACCGTCTCGCGGCTGAGCGTAGAGCGGACCAGGATGGCGATGGGGTCGACAGCCAAGGGGCCTTTATTGCCAATGGTGGGCCGATTTTAGATGGCGCCTCAGCCACAATTGAGGTCGACATCGCAAACGCTAGCGTAAACCAATACGCGTCTTTCCTGGCGATGGTTGTACCCTCGAACGACACGTTTTTCGGAAATGACAACCCGCTCGCCTACCGGTTGTTTGACCATGCCGGCAATCTGATCCTGAACAACATCAGCATCACCGCCGGGATGATCTACGACGCAGGCACCGAGATTAACGAATTCGCCACATCTACCGCTGCCGACATTTTGCTCAGCAATGAGGAAAACGGTGTGATCACCTCGATCTTTGGAACGGATGCAGATGGCGACAACGGATTCGAAAACCTTGCTCAGCTGTTCGGGCTTGGTGATGTGTCCTCCATTTCGCCGGATACGGAGTTCTTCCGCATCTCGATCAGCGAGGTGGCCCCAGTGCCGCTGCCAGCCTCTGCTCCGATGCTGTTGGCGGGACTGGGTCTGCTCGGCTGGCGCGCCCGCCAGGCCGCCCGCGACTAACTGACACAGTCTTCACGAATGCCCAAAGCCCCGTTGAAAAACGGGGCTTTTTTGTTGGGTGCCGCTGCCTGTGTTACAAAGCTGTTACGCGACTGACACAGTTCTGAGTCGCGCATTTACTAAGTTCTTTTCAGCAAGTTTTTTTGCCAAACCAGCTACTAGGGAGCATTTTAGATGAGAGACGAATCTTACGATTTATCATGGGACGAATGGGACGAATTGCAGAGCCCACGCCCGGAAGAAACTGACTTTGACGAGGTTGTTGAAGCCGCACTAAGCCGCCGTGGTTTCCTGAGCGGTGTATTGGCCTTTGGGTCCGGCGCAGCTGTGATGGGCGCGGGCTCTTTGATGGGCACAACCTCGGCGCAAGCGGCAAGTTCGCGCTTTGGATTTAAGCCGGTTCCGATTGCGACAGACGCTTTGGTGCATGTGCCTGAGGGCTACACCTCGGACGTTCTCGTCAGCTGGGGCGATCCGCTGTTTTCCGACGCGCCTGAGTTGGATCACGCGACGGGTGGTGATGTGGCCTCTTCCGACCGGGTGTTTGGCGAGAATACCGACGGGATGGAGCTGTTCACTATTGGCGGCCGTCAGGTGATTGCGGTGAACCATGAATATGTGAACACCAAGATCAACCTGCCGCAAAATGAAGAGGGCAAAGTTGCAAGCGCCGATGACGTGCTGAAACTGCAAAACCTTCAGGGCGTCGCCGTGTTTGAGGTTGCTGAAAGCGATGACGGTTGGTCCGTCGTGGTCGACAGCCCGCTCAACCGCCGCATCACCCATAACACGCCAATGAAGATCGCAGGCCCTGCAGCCGGGCATGATCTGTTGAAAACGGAGGCCGACCCAGAAGGCATGACCGTTCTGGGGACGATGAACAACTGCGGCGCAGGAAAAACACCCTGGGGCACCTATCTGACCTGCGAGGAGAACTTTAACGGCTATTTCGGGTCCACCGACGCCGGGTTTGAGCTGCCGGCGGATTATGCGCGTTACGGCATCTCAGGTGAAGGCCGCTACAATTACGAGGGCTTTGACCCGCGTTATGACGTGTCCAAAAACCCGAATGAGCCGCATCGCTTTGGCTACATCGTGGAGATTGACCCTGCCAACCCCGACGCAATGCCCGTGAAGCATACCGCTTTGGGCCGTTTCAAACATGAAAACGCCGCCGCGACCATCGCGCCAGATGGACGGGTCGTCGTCTATATGGGCGATGATGAACGCGGCGAGTTCATGTATAAATACGTCTCTAACGGCATCTACACACCGGGTGGTGACACCTCGACGCTGCTGGATGACGGCCAGCTTTATGCGGCGAAGTTTGACATTGACGGCACCGGCAAATGGATGGCTTTGACACCGTCCAGCACCGGTATGGGCGAAGCGGAGATCGCAATCTTCACCCGTATGGCAGCGTCCAAAGTTGGTGCCACGACCATGGACCGCCCGGAATGGGTCGCTGTGAACCCGATCTCGGTCGAGGGCTATTGCTGCCTGACCAACAACAAGAACCGCGGCCTCAAGACCAATGCTGGCGGCGATGCGACCCCAGCCAAAGGGCCAAACCCGCGCGAGGCCAACAAATACGGCCAGATCGTTCGGTGGTTCCCGGCGGATGAGGATCATACCTCTGATGACTTCACCTGGGACCTTTATGTGATGGCAGGCAACCCGAACGTGCATAGCGATGCAAATGCCGGGTCGAGCAACATCAACGCCGGCAACCTGTTCAACTCCCCTGATGGGATGATGTTCGACAGCACTGGATTGCTGTGGATCCAGACCGATGGCGATTACAAGAACGAGGGTGATTTTGCCGGAATGGGTAACAACCAGATGCTTGCCGGTAACCCCGTGACGGGCCAGATCGAACGCTTCATGACGGGGCCATATGGCTCGGAAGTGACTGGGATCACGTGGTCCTCGGACAAGCGTACGATGTTTGTTGGCATCCAGCACCCAGCCGCGCCGTTCCCGGACGGTGAGGGTAAACTTGCGCGCTCTTCGATCATCGCGATCAAGCGCGAAGACAATGCTATGGTCGGCTAAGTCAAGGCTTTCTAGACACGAGGCCCCGGTGCTCCTGCGCCGGGGCCTTTTTCGTGATCGTGTCGCAAGAGCCACAGCTTTGACTACTCACAAGCCTGTTATTATCTCGCGAACCGATTTCCGCTATTGTCCTGCTTGTCGCCCTCACCTGTCGTCTGCCCGGGGGCTATAGAGGAATTAAAATGGATAGAAGATCGTTTCTGGCGGCCGGAAGTGCTGCAGCCGCCTCATTGGCAACACCTGCCATCGCGCAGCGCCGCGTCTGGACCATGCCGGAAGAGTTCAAGCCGCGCGTTGTAACGCTGCAAGGCGAGCTTCCCGCGAACGAGATACATGTCGATCCGAAGACGTTTGCGCTGTATTGGACCCTGCCCGAGGGCAAGGCGATCAGATATACCTGCGGCGTCGGACGCGGCGACCTGTACGAATCGGGCACTTTCCGTATGGGCGCTAAGAAAGAGTGGCCGTCCTGGACGCCAACGCCTGACATGATCGAGCGTGAGCCTGCCAAGTATGAGCAATGGAAAGATGGCCGTCCCGGCGGCCCCGGCAATCCGCTCGGTGCGCGCGCTCTTTACCTGTTCACCCGTGGCGGTCGCGACACGTTCTTGCGCATCCACGGCACAACGGCGCCTTGGACGATCAACTCAGCGGTATCAAATGGCTGTGTGCGGCTGACCAATGCCCATATCGCGCATTTGTATCAGCAAGTTCCGCTTGGCGTGAAAGTGGTGCTACACCCTAAAAGATAGAAACGAGGAAAAGGCCGGCCTCAAACGGACCGGCCCCCCAAAATCTTCGGCGCGTTTTAGCCCGGCGCTTTGACCGTGCGCAGATAAGGCAGCACGGTTGTAACTGTGCCGAATTTGGTTTCCGCATCTTCCGTAGACACGGCTGGCGGGACGATCACATCTTGGCCGACCTCCCAATTTGCTGGCGTCGCGACGCCATTGGCCGACATTTGCAACCCATCCAACGCCCGGATGATTTCCGCGAAGTTGCGCCCAACAGTCATCGGATAGGTCATCATCAGCTTGACCTGTTTGTCTGGCCCGACAATGAAGACCGACCGCACGGTTGCACTATCGGCCGGTGTGCGGCCATCGGGCAGCACGTATTCGGCAGGCAACATGTCGAAGGCCTTCGCCATTTCCAGCCCGTCATCAGCAACGATGGCAAATTCGGCCTTCGCTTCGGCTACCTTTTCGATATCGGCTTTCCACTTAACGTGATCCTCAACACCATCGACCGAAACGCCAAGCACCTTGGTGTTGCGCTTGGCCCATTCATCAGCCAGTTGCGCCACGGCGCCGAACTCTGTCGTGCAGACCGGCGTAAAGTCTTTCGGGTGACTGAAGATAATTGCCCATCCATTGCCGACCCAATCGTGCAAAGAAATTTCGCCCTGGTCCGTTGTGACGGTCAAATCTGGGATAGTGGTGTTGATGCGAAGGCCCATTCTGGAGCTCCTTAATAAGTGTTCCGCTGGCACTGTTATACGCTGCCGCGATCGGAATTGTAGCCCCTTTGCGAAACACCACCCCAAAACGAACCAAAACGCGTCGCAAATGCCTGTTGCGCAAGGTTGCAACCACCCCCATTGTGCAGCTCGAATGACAGGCCTTCGGGAGTGAGCCCATGGAAAACGCAAAAAACTTTTATATCGATGGCGCTTGGGTTGCGCCATCACAGCCCAACGATTTCGACGTTATCAATCCCTCTACCGAGGAGGTCTGCGCGACAATCTCTCTTGGCTCGCAAGCGGATACCGATGCCGCCGTGACCGCCGCGCGCAGCAGCTTTGAAGCTTGGGCCGACACGCCCAAAGAAGAGCGGATCGCGCTGTTGAAAACCCTGTCAGAAGTCTACAATGACCGTGCCGAAGAGATGGCCCAGGCTATTTCGTTGGAAATGGGCGCGCCGCAAGACTTGGCCCGCGCGCAGCAGGTTGGAGCTGGGTCGTGGCATCTGGACGGGTTTTTGAAAGCCCTGGAGGCGTTCGAATTTGACCGTATGTTCACCAAAACAGAGGCCACACTTTATGAGCCTATCGGCGTTTGTGCGTTGATCACGCCATGGAATTGGCCAATGAACCAGATCGTTCTGAAAGCCATCCCGGCGTTGGCGACCGGTTGCACCGCAGTGTTGAAACCCTCCGAGATCGCGCCTCTGTCGGGACTTCTCTTTGCCGATTTCATCCATGAGGCGGGCTTTCCGAAAGGCGTGTTTAACATGGTCAATGGCGACGGGGCGGGTGTTGGGTCCCAGCTGAGCGCACATCCAGAGGTCGATATGGTCTCCTTCACCGGATCGTCGCGGGCGGGCAAGCTTATCTCGGTAGCGGCAGCAGAAACCTTAAAGCGGGTCAGCCTTGAGCTTGGCGGCAAGGGCGCGAACATCATCTTTGCCGACGCGAACGAGAAGGCCGTCACACAAGGTGTCGTCCGGTGTTTCCGCAATACCGGACAGTCGTGCAACGCGCCGACCCGGATGCTGGTGGAACGCTCCCGCTACGACCAAGCCGTTGAACAGGCTATCGCCGCGGCGGAGCAAACGGTTGTTGGCCCCGCTTCGGAAGAAGGTAGGCATATTGGGCCACTGGTCAGCGAAATGCAGTTCGAAAAGGTACAAAACCTGATCCAACAGGGCATCGATGAGGGCGGACGGCTGGTCGCAGGCGGCGTTGGCCGTCCAGAAAACCTCAACCGTGGCTATTATTGCCGCCCGACGGTTTTCACGGATGTGACCCCTGACATGGAGATCTACAAGCAGGAGATTTTCGGCCCCGTTCTCGCGATCATGCCGTTCGAGGATGAAGCCCACGCCGTCGCGTTGGCCAATGACACGCCCTATGGGCTGACCAACTACATCCAGACCGAGGATCAGGAAAAGCGCCGCCGGGTGGCACGAAAGGTCCGATCGGGCATGGTTGAGACCAATGGATCAGGCTTCGCCAAAGGATCGCCCTTTGGTGGCTACAAACAATCAGGGAACGGCCGCGAGGGCGGAACGTTTGGCTTGGAGGAATTTCTCGAGGTCAAAGCCGTCAGCGCTTGGGACAGCTGAGGCGCTAGAACGGCGCTTTGGCCTTGAATTCTACGTGCCGCCCACCTTGCGGATGGCGCAGTTTCAGGCTTTCGGCATGCAGCATCATGCGCGGGTGGTCCTGCCAGTCCTCAGAATAGAAGGGATCGCCCACAATAGGGTGGCCCAGCTCCTTCATATGCACGCGTAGTTGGTGGGAGCGCCCGGTTCGCGGGTAAAGCCGCATTCGTGATACACCGTTTTTGACCGCGCCACGCCGCCATTCAGTCAGGGCCGGTTTTCCCGTCTCGAAATTCACATGCTGCAAAGGCCTGTTGGGCCAGTCGACAATGAGCGGTAGGTCAATCTCACCTGATTTCTCGGCAACTTCGCCATGTACAAGCGCAATATAGGTCTTCTTTGTGTGCCGCTTCTCAAACTGAAGGCCCAGATGGCGTTGCGCAGATTTGGTCAGTGCAAAAACCATGACGCCAGATGTGTCACGATCCAGCCGGTGCACCAGCAACGCGGTCGGGAAGGCCACCTGAATGCGCGCAATGAGGCAATCGGCCAAATGCTCGCCTTTGCCGGGGACGGAAAGCAGCCCTGCAGGTTTGTTTACCAACAACAGGTCCGAATCCTCATACAGAACACTGAGCGGGTCTTTCGGTGGATCGTAAGTGTCGGACATAAAAGCGGTTTGAGCATTGCTGCGCGGGCAGTGCAAGCGGCAAGCAGCAGACCCGAATTACGGCTACTTTGTGCCAAAAACTGCCAAATGTGTTGATAACGAGGCAAAGTTCCCCTACGGCTCCACTCAAGTTTTCCTTAGGTGGGCGAAGGAAAACGTGTTTTGTAACGATTGGACTAAGACATGAAAATGCTCACAAGCGCCGCAATTGCGGCAGCGTTGCTTGCAACGCCAGGGGTCTCAGCAACAGTTGATGTGACCCAACAGAATGCTTCAAATGTCTTCGCAGACATGAACGGCGCCAACAAATGGTATGTTGCGACATCGTTTGAAGTTAACGCAAAATCCTTCAACAACGTTGGTGCCGGCGCGTTCCGCGTCACCACCGGCGATG
The DNA here is from genome assembly GCA_039030615.1 of Pseudomonadota bacterium. Taxonomy (GTDB): domain Bacteria; phylum Pseudomonadota; class Alphaproteobacteria; order Rhodobacterales; family Rhodobacteraceae; genus Litoreibacter. The sequence goes on from JBCCDV010000010.1 coordinate 57,746, forward strand.
GAAATGGCTTCATGGAAGACCTATTGGCCTTCTGCCTGCAGCCTTTGGAATATTTGACGCTCCCCAAAGAGCATAAAATCGAAAATCCATTCATCGGCGCAAAGTCTGACGCCGTTCAAGCACTGGCTTCCAATGCCTGGGGCCTCGTGGTCGACGCCGAAACAGCAGGCGCGTTCCAAATGGCCGTTTGGGAAATCACAACCGAAACGGGCGCATATGATGTTCAGGACGGCACGTTCAAAATAACCGGCAATGGCGCGGCGTCTAACGGGGCTGAAGCGCTTGCGCAAACCTGGCTGAACAACATCACCAATAGCATTTGGACGGCGGGCAGTGATCAATACAAGATCCTCACAGCCTCAGGGACGCAAGACCTTTTGACCAACGCGGTCGCGCCGGTTCCATTGCCCGCATCAGGCTTGCTGCTCTTGGCCGGATTGGCTGGCGCTGGGACTTTGGCGAAGCGTCGCAAAAAGGCCTAAGCCGCCTTTCATCCAACTTCAAAAGGCGCCGTCAGCAAACGCGATGGCGCCTTTTTCATGTTTTATTGCAGCGGTTAGACTTTCACACGTTCCGACGTTGGATCGTAGAAGGGCTTGGAGGACACCTCCGCCTTGATGCGGGTTCCCGCGACGTCGATCTCGTAATCAGAGGCCAACACCTCTGCCAGTTTTTCGCCCGGGCTTTGGATATACCCCATACCCATCGCCGCGCCGAGGTGGTGGCCATAGGAGCCAGAGGTCAGGTAGCCTGCAAGCTCGCCGTCACGGAAGACGGGTTCGGCGTGGTACAAGAGCGGCTCTGGATCGGAGAGCTTGAATTGGAGAAGACGCATTTGAAGGCCTTGGTCTTGTTTGGCCAAGATGGCGTCACGGCCGATGTAATCCGGTTTGTCCTTCTTGACAGCGAAGCCTAGCCCCGCCTCCATGACGTGATCCTCAGACGTAATGTCATGGCCGAAGTGGCGGAAGCCTTTTTCGATACGGCAACTGTCCATCATATGCATGCCGCAGAGCTTCAGATCCATCTCTTGTCCAGCCGAATGCAGCGTTTCAAAGACGTGCCCGGCTTGATCGGCGGAGACATAGATTTCCCATCCCAACTCCCCGACATAGGTGACGCGGTGCGCTCGGGCGAGGCCCATTCCGATCTCGATCTCTTGAGCCGTACCAAACGGGTTTGTGGCGTTGGTGAAATCATTGGGGGAGACCTTCTCGAGCAGCTTCCGCGCGTTGGGGCCCATGATGGCAAGAACACCTTCGCCAGCCGTGACATCGGTGATGACCACGTTGAAATCGCCCACTTGGCGCTGCATCCAGGTTTGATCTGCCAGCCGGGTCGCAGCCGGGGTGACGACCAAATATGCGGTTTCCGACAGCCGGGTGACGGTGACGTCGGCCTCAATCCCCGCCTTGGAATTGAGGAACTGTGTGTAGACGATTTTGCCAATGGGGCAGGAGTAATCCCCGCCGCCGACATAGTTCATGAAGGCCTCCGCGTCGCGGCCCTCTACCCGGATTTTACCGAAAGACGACATGTCATACATGCCAACATTCGTACGGATTGCATTATGCTCAGCCGCGACATTCGGGAAGAAGTTTTGCCGCTTCCATGAGTATTCATAAGCCGGGTCTTGGCCCTCATTCGCGAACCAGTTGGCGCGTTCCCAACCCGCAATTTCGCCCATCACGGCGCCTTCGTTCAGAAGGTGCTGGTGGAACGGAGTGCGGCGCACACCGCGCGCGGTTTTCTTTTGTAGATAGGGGAAGTGGTCGGCGTAGAGCAGACCGAGTGTTTCCTTGGAGCGTTCAAATAGATACGTCTTGTTGCCCTGAAACGGCTGCATGCGAGAAATGTCGACATCACCCAGATCGAACGGTTTTTCACCCGCATCCATCCATTGCGCAAGCGCCTGACCAGCCCCGCCAGCAGATTGGATACCGATGGAGTTGAAGCCCGCTGCGACCCAGAAATTGTCCAGCTCTGGCGCGAGGCCGAGGTGATAGGCATCATCCGGCGTAAAGCTCTCCGGCCCGTTGAAGAATGTGTGAATACCAGCTTCCGCCAGCATTGGTAGTCGCTCAACCGCGGCTTCGAGAATGGGCTCGAAATGGTCGAAGTCTTCGGGCAGCTGGTCGAATTCGAAATCTTTGGGAATGTCCAAAGTCCACGGCTTCGAGACCGGTTCGAACGCACCGAGCAACATTTTGCCCGCGTCTTCCTTATAGTAAGCGCATTCGTCTGGCACCCGCAGCACCGGCATTTGCGTCAGGCCGGGGATCGCTTCGGTGACGATGTAGAAGTGTTCGCAGCTGTGCAGCGGCACGTTGACGCCCGCCATTTTTCCGACGCTGTGGCCCCACATGCCGCCGCAATTGACGACGTGGTCCGCGGCGATCTGACCTGTCTCGCCGTTTTTGTCTTCCCAAGTCACGCCAGTCGCACGGCGGCCTTCCTTCTGGATTGATGTGACCAGAAAGCCTTCCTTGACCAACGCCCCGTTTTGACGCGCACCCTTGGCAAGCGCGAGGGCGATGTTGGCCGGGTCGCCTTGCCCGTCGAGCGGCAAATAGACGCCGCCGACAACGCCGTCGATATTGAGATGCTCATACCGCTTTTTGACCTCTTCGGGGGAGATCGGCTCGGCCTCGACCCCAAAAGAGCGCGCCATGGCGGCTTGCCGACTGATTTCCTCGAGCCGCTCATCGGTCAGCGCGACGGTGATCGAACCGCAGCGTTTAAATCCGGTTTCGACACCTGTTTCCTCCGCAAGCGAGCCGTAGAGTTCTTGGCTGTATTTGGCGAGTTTGGTCATATTCTTGGTCGCGCGCAGCTGCGCGATGAGGCCCGCCGCGTGCCAAGTTGTGCCGCTTGTCAGCTGTTTGCGCTCCAGCAGCACCACGTCTTTCCAGCCCTGTTTGGCCAAATGGTAGGCGACGGAACAGCCGATAACGCCGCCGCCGATGATGACGACGCGCGCGGAAGTGGGAAGGCTCATGGGTACATCTCCGAGAACTTGGCCTTGTAGAGAGCGATCATTTCGTCCTCAGTGGCGCCGGTGTCATAGGGGGGTGTCGTCAGAGGTTTGACCTCTGAAACATTGATTTTGACGATCAGGTTCATGCGCTCGCATAGCGAGCTCCAGATCTCTTGAAACTGCGGGAAAAGTGTGTCGAATTCAGCTGTGTCGCGGCGCACCATTGTACTCGTACCGCGCAACCGCGCGCCTTTGCGGGTGAACGCGTCAACGAAATTGACCTCGCACTCCGGATTGTGCGCCAGATTGCTCACCGTTTGTGGCGAGCGGATTTCACCAAAGGCGATGGTTTTGTTGTCGACCACCAGAAACGTCCCCTTGGGGGAGACGGATGGGTGCCCGCCCGGCGTAATCGTGGCGATATGGCCCAGCCGCCACCGCGTGATCAGTTCTTGCGTAGATTGTGGGATCATTTGAACCTCCGCACCAGCTCGGCGATATGGGCCGGGCCCACCTCGCAACAGCCACCGATAATTTGCGCACCGGAACTGCGCCAGCTTTGCGCATGTTCAGCGTAGGCCAAGGGGCCCAGGTCCTCGCGCGCGGTGAGCAGATCGACTGTGGCGCCGACATGATCAAACCCCGCCGCGATGCCTGTAAACCCGTTTGCATAAGCCCCAATCAGCGAACCAGAAGACGCTATAAGCGGTACAGCCTGCGAAACCGCTTCCGGGCGGGAGCAATTGATCAACAGCGCCTCCGGTTGGAACTCTTCGATCAGCGGCAAGATATCAGCGACCGCCTCACCCGAGCGCAGCCTGGTTCCGTCGCTGTCATGGACCGAGACGGCGAGCCAAACGGGCTTGCCGGTGGTTCCGGCCCCCATCAACCCACCTCGCGCCTGATCGACGGAAGACATGGTTTCGAGGATATGCATATCGACATAAGGGAGCTGGTATTCCGCAAGTTTCGCATAGACCTCCGCGGCCTCCTCCGCGGGTGGCGCATTGTCAGGCTGATACGAGAACCCAATTGGCCCCATGCCCCCCGCCACAAGACCCGCGCCATGCGCATCCCGCGCGTCGCAGGCCAACTGGCAGGACAGCTCAGTCAGCTCTTGCAAACGCGCCTCCAGGCCATAGGAGATAAGCCGATCCGGCAGAACAGAATAGCCATTGGTCGTGGCGATCTCGGCACCGGCTGCGAAGAAATCATCATGCACAGCGCGCACCGTCTCGGGCGCATCCAAAAGCGCCTGGACAGACCACAACCCGGTCGCCTGCCCTGCGCGCGCAATCAGCTCCTGCCCCATGCCCCCGTCAAGGATTGTCACACTCATACGCGCACACAAACGCCGCGCAGCGGCGCCCCCTTAGGTGACATGCAAAGCATGGAAGGGAGGCGGGCGGGTCCGCCGCCGGTCAAAAGCAAGACGTGTGTCATGCGCGAATACGCTCGTTCTCAGGGTCCCAAACGGGTTGGTCCGCTTGCACAACCGCCTTGAGACGCTTCCCAAAGACTTCCACTTCAAGCTCCGTCCCCGGTGCGGCCAGCTCTGCCTTCACGATGCCAAGACTGATGCATTTGCCAGTGCGGTAGCCCATGCCAGATGACGTCACCTCGCCGACAACCTCATCACCGTTCCAGACGGTCGACATATAGGGCGCATCCTGCTCACCGGGTTCCATCACCATGGTGACAAATCCCTTTTTGCGACCCTGCTGCTTTTCATTCATCAAGGCCTGCTTGCCCGGAAAGTCTTGCGGCTTGTCGAAACGGATGAACCGTTCCATCCCGCCTTCGAGCAGGGTGTAGTCGGTGGACAAATCGCCCTTCCAGGTGCGGTACCCTTTCTCAAGACGCATCGAATTCAGCGCATACATTCCAAACGGCGTGGCGCCAGCAGCGCGCACCGCATCGTAGACGGCAGCGCTGTCGTCAAAGGCGCTGTGGATTTCCCAGCCCAGCTCCCCCGCGAAGGAAATGCGCATCAGCTTCACGGGTTTGCCCGCGATCTCGCTGTCTTGATGGGTCAGCCATCCGGTCGTCAGATCAGCGCCCGGTGCCAGGCTTGCAACCAGGTCCCGCGATTTCGGTCCGGTGACCAAAGCAACCGACCAATCCTTGGTGATGTCGGCCATGGTCAGGGACCCGTCCGCGGGCAAACGCCCTATCAGGAATTCCAGATCATGCCATTGCGCCACGGCGGCGGTCATCAGCCAGAAATCATCTTCGCCAAAGCGAATGATTGTCACCTCTGTGACGATCCGACCGCGTGTATCGGTAAAATAGCCAAGGTTCATGCGCCCCGCTTTCGGTAAAGCCCCCGCGATTTGACCGCGTAGCCATTCGGCAGCACCCTCACCGCTGAGCGTGTAGCGCGAGAAGCCCGGCATATCCAAGACGCCAGCTCCATCACGGCAGGCCTCGACCTCTTCTTTGATGCGCGCCTCCCATGGTCCGCTGCGCGCCCATGTTTGCGTTGCTTCCTCGGAGGTGTCATCGCCGTCTTTGGCGAACCAATTGGCGCGCTCCCAGCCGTTATACGCGCCCATTTGCGCGCCAGAGGCTAGAAGCGTGGCGTGGTTTGCCGACAGCTTTTTGTCGCGCCCAGCTGGCCATTCGTGATGCGGGAAATGCATCGCGTATTCGTGCCCGTATGTTTCGAGCGCCTTAGCGAGGCAATGGTCGTGATCTGTGTAGTCAGTGTAGCGGCGCGGATCGACGGCCCACATGTCGTCTTCCGTCTCGCCATGCATGATCCATTCCGAAAGCACCTTGCCAGCACCACCGCCTTGGGCGATGCCGAAGGTGAAAGAGTGTCCCTCATAGGCGTTCTTCACGCCGGGCATTGGGCCGATCATTGGCAGGCCATCGGGCGCGTATGGGATGGGGCCGTTGATGTTGCGCTCCACCCCTCCCTCGCCCAGCAGTGGCAGGCGTTCCATCGCGTCTTCGATGTAGAACTCAAGGCGTTCCAGATCATCGGGGTACAGCTGGAAGGAAAAGTCCTCCGGCATCGGATCATCCGGCGTGACCCAATGGGCCTTACAGTTCCGCTCATAGGGTCCGAGGTTCAGCCCGGCCTTGTCCTGCCGCAGATAGTAGCTGATATCGACATCGCGGATCATGGGCATCTTGTGGCCCTTCTCCTTGGTCCAGGCTTCCAGCTCAGGCAATTGGCCGGTCAGGAAATACTGGTGCGACATGACCACCATCGGCACGGTGCGCCCGCCAAACGGCTTGAACATCTCGCCGACGCGCTGCGCATAATAGCCCGCGCAGTTGGCGACATACTCGCAGCGAATATCACCCTTGTCGGTTTTGACAATCCATTCGTCACCGTCGCGGTCGATGCCTGTGACGGGGCAAAAGCGTTCAATCCGGCCCCCTGCATCGCGCGCGCCTTTTGCCAAGGCTTGGGTCAGCTGCGCGGGGTCAATATCACCATCGAGCGGGTCCCAAAGACCGCCTTCCAGATCATGGATTTCCATGAACGGGTTCAGCTCCTGCATCTCCTTGGGCGTCATGATGTCCATCTGCAGGCCTTGGTAGCGACCCATGCCCGAGACGCGCTCGAATTCCTGCATCCGCTCTTTGGAATGCGCCAGCCGCAGGGCGCCGGTGACGTGGTAATTCATCGGGTAATCCACATCGTCAGCCAGCGTGCGGTACATCTCCAACCCGTAGCGCTGGATGTTCATCACCCCCCAGCTGCCTGCAAAGTTCGGGCAGTTGCCCGCCGCGTGCCAAGTGGAACCCGCCGTCAGCTCGTTCTTTTCGAGCAGCACGCAGTCTTTCCAGCCTGCCTTAGCCAGATGGTAGAGCGTCGAGGTGCCGACAGCGCCGCCCCCGATGATGACCACACGGGCCGTGGTTGGAAAATCTGACATGAACGTCTCCCTCAGTCTATTATTAGGCGTGCCGCAAGGCCGCCAAAAAGTATTGCAGTGATTTTGTTCAGGATGCGCACGCGTGTGCGCAGCGCGTCGGCGAAGGTGCCCGTCACGACGGCAAGCGTCATCGCAAAGACAAAGCCGTTGACCAAGAAAATCGCACCAAGGATCAAAATTTGCATCCAGATCGGACCAATCGACGGGTTTGTGAATTGCGGAATGAAAGCAAAGATAAACAGCGCCGTTTTCGGGTTAAGCACATTCGTAACGAAGCCGCGCCCTATGGCGCGCTTGATGCTCTGTGCAGACTGCCCGTCCGCAAGCACGCCGATCGCATTCCAGCTTTGCCACGCAATATACAACAAATACGCAGCGCCAGCATATCGCACCAGATCATATGCTGCCGGATTTGCGATCAAGACAGCCGAAAGTCCAGCCGCAGCCGCGCAAACATGTACCAAAATACCGAGGTTCACCCCTAACGCAGCGCAAATGCCGACCTTCGGCCCACCTGCGATCGAGGAGGCGCTTATGAAGACAAAATCGGCGCCCGGAGTGATGTTCAGCAACAAACCCGCGAGCACGAATGCGACCAACAGAGCCGGGTCAAAACTGAGGAGGACATCAAGCATAGGCGTCAATACCTCTCGATATGCGGCGCATCGTTTGTGAGCGCATAGTAGCCGCCTTTGTCAGCGGTAAAAATGTGCTTACCGGGCTTAAGATCGTGAGGCTCCTCAATGCAGCCCGCCGCGATGCCGACCCCGTCCTCATTATTCATTCGGTAGAACAGGCTGGAGCCGCATTGGTTGCAGAACCCCCGCTTCGCCCAATCGGAGGATGTGTACCACGTCAGCCCGTCATCCTTTGTGAAGTTGAGCGAGGCCCAAGGCGCCCGGGTCGCCGCCCATTGATGTCCACTGGTACGGCGGCATTGGCTGCAATGGCAAAAGGTGACCTCGAGGCGCAACTCTGGCACCTCAAAGGCAACGGCTCCACATTCGCAACTGCCTTTATACATCACGCCCTCCCCGGTGCGGACGCGCTGCCCAACAGCACGCCGTAGATGATAAAACATGACGCCATCACCCGGCGCACCCAGATATTCAGGATCGCGCTCATCGCCGAGCGGCCTAGGCCTGCCCCGATAGCCGTGTAAGTCAGGTAGCTGGCCGCCGTGATGGCTAAAGCCGTCGGCATGATCACCCACATTTGCGACCAGACCGGCACATCGGGCTGCACAAACTGGCTAAAGGCCGCGAAATAGCCTGCGATAGATTTGACGTTGATCGTCGCGATCAAAAAGGCGCGTCCGTAAATGGATTGGGCGGAAACGTAACCAGGAGCCACAGGCTTACCTGCGTTCAGCCAGCCCCGTATCCCAAGATAGATCAGGAATGCGGCACTGATCAGCTTAGCATAGAGAAACGCTTCGGGGACCGACGCCAAAACGGCGGTGATACCAGCCGCTGACAAGATCAAGAACAACACTGCTTGCGTTAGAATACCCAACACGCCCCAGAGCGCGCGTTTGAAACCATGTGTCATGCCGTTGGTGACGCAATTGACCGCATTCGGGCCGGGCGTTGCAACGAAAACCACCCAAAACAACGTGAATATGATCCATCCCTCGAATGACATCTCAATACACCGGCGGCGCAATAACCCAGATCACCACTGCCGCGGCGGAGTAGGGATTGATCCATCTGAAGGGCTCCCCGCGTATGCGGAAGCTATCACCAGCGCTCAAGGCGTGCGTGACGCCATTTATCCAGATATCAAGCTTGCCCGAGACGACATAACCGACCTCTTGCGTCGGACGGGTGACCGGCTCGGAAATCTGTGACCTGGGTTCAAACGTTGAATGCACCATTTCAAAATCATCTGTCAGATCGGGGGATAGCAGCTCTTCTACCAATCCGGCCTCCCGAGATCCAATGGGCCTGCGCGCACCGGCACGCACGACATAGCCCTGTTCTGCAACCGGCACCGCGCTTTGGCGAAACAGGCTGGAAACAGAGACATCGAGCGCTTTGGCGATCATTCGCAGATCGGTCACGCCAGGTTCAGACTTGTCGCGCTCAACCTGGCTGAGCCAGCCAACAGAGCGGCCCAAAACCTCTGATAGCTCAATGAGGGTCATCCCACGCGCTTTGCGCAGCGCGCGCAAGTCGGCACCGAGCGTCTTGGTTTGCGCGGGATTGTCGAGCTTCATCTGGTCCCAGTTCGTGAAATTTATCGCTATATTTTCACGTAAAGGCAAAGCCTCGAGTCGCGCAAGTCTTTTTGCGACACCGGGTGTCGGGCGCCAGTCTGAGGCTGCGCCAAAGGCGACGCCGAGGCATAGATGGGCACCGCAGGTGCGCCTTTGGATCACGCCACGTTTTGGAACGCCTTTGCCAAAATTTGTCCAAGCTGGGTCGCGTCATCTTGGCTGAACGCCGCTGGTTGGTTGCTGTCGATATCAAACACCCCCAAAAGCCGTGCGTTGCCATCATAGACCGGCACCACCAACTCAGACCGCGTCGAGCTCGCGCAGGCAATATGGCCTGGAAACGCATCCACATCGTCGACGCGTTGTACTTCCCCTGAGCGCGCAGCCGTGCCACACACGCCTCTGGAAAAAGGGATCACAAGACAACCGTGGCCGCCTTGATATGGACCGATTTTCAATAGCTCTGGCGCGACGACGCGGTAGAACCCTGTCCAGTCAAAGCGATCGTCACTGTGGTGGACCTCGCATGCAATGGTCGCCATCAGCGCGACCACATCCATTTCCCCGTACGTCAGGCTTTCAATGGTCCGAGCAAGCGTTTGGTAGTCGACGCTCATGGTCGTTCGATGGCAATCGCGGTGCCCTCGCCGCCGCCAATGCAAATCGCCGCCACCCCGCGTTTGAGATTTCTCTTTTCAAGCGCGTTGAGCAGAGTCACCATGATACGGGCGCCTGATGCACCGATTGGATGCCCAAGGGCGCAAGCACCGCCGTTGACATTCACTTTGGCGTGGTCGAGCGCCATCTCTTGCATGAAGGCCATCGGCACCACTGCAAACGCTTCATTGACCTCCCAAAGGTCGACGTCGTCTATTGTCCATCCAATTCGTTCCAAAAGCTTTTGCGCGGCTGGCACGGGAGCCGTGGTAAACCAAGCCGGTGCCTGCGCGTGGGACGCGTGGCCGATTATCTCCGCGCGCACCGAGAGCCCCTTGAGCTCTGCTACTTCCGCCGAAGCCAAAACCAAGGCCGCCGCCCCATCTGAAATAGAAGACGCGTTGGCCGCCGTCACCGTCCCACCGTCGCGAAAGGCGGGTTTCAGATGTGGGATCTTTTCCGGGCGGGCTTTGCCTGGCTGTTCGTCATTTTCGATATGCACGTCACCGGCGCGTGTCCGAAGGGTCACCGGGGCAATCTCATGCTCAAAGGCGCCTGCCTCTTCCGCTTCCAGCGCGCGGTTCAACGAAGCCAGCGCATACGCATCCTGCGCTTCACGCGTAAACTGGAATTTCTCGGCACAATCCTCAGCGAAGGTGCCCATAAGGCGGCCCTTGTCATAGGCGTCTTCCAGGCCGTCAAGAAACATCGAGTCTTGCACTTGGCCATGTCCAATACGCGCGCCGCCGCGCATTTTCTCAAGAAGATATGGCGCCCCGCTCATGCTTTCCATCCCGCCGGCGACCATCGTATCGGCGTAACCGAGGGCGATCTGATCATAGGCCATCATGGCGGCTTTCATGCCTGAGCCGCACATTTTGTTCAAAGTCGTCGCCGGAACCTCTTCACTCAGGCCCGCGGCGAAGCCCGCCTGACGCGCCGGGGCCTGACCCTGGCCGGCCGGCAGAACGCAGCCCATGAGCACTTCGTCTACGCGATCAATCCCTGCCTGTTCCAAAGCCGCACGGATGGCAGCACCGCCAAGCTCCGTCGCGGGTGTGCTTGCGAAATCGCCTTGAAACCCACCCATCGGCGTCCGGCTGGCACCAGCAATAACCACGCGCTTCATCTCGAAAATCCCTTTAAAATTGTTTGTAGCTGCATACCGAATGGTAACGATTGGAGTCTAGACGTGAGGCTAGTGTATCTCGGAGCCTTGTAATGGATCTTATCCGCCGAAACGAAGACGATATTTTGATACTTACACCGGATTCGGATCGGATTGATGCTGCATGCGCAATTCATCTGAAAGACCAATTCCGCGAAGCGGTGGAGGAGGTCGAGGGACGCGTCGTCATGGACCTGTCCGGCATCAGTTTCATGGACAGTAGCGGGCTAGGTGCCATGGTATCGGCGTTGAAATTGCTCAAAGGCCGCAAACTTGAATTGGCGGGTCTGACACCGGTCGTTGCCAAAGTCTTTAAACTGACGCGGATGGACCAAGTATTCATCATCCACGATGATCTTGGTTCAGCTCTCACTGCCGATGGTGCAAATGCAGCATGAAAACGTTTCAAACAACGGGCCCCGTTTAGCGGGACCCGGAACACTTCTCGCCGTGTTTCGAGGACAAACCGGTGGCTATGGCATTCGTATGCTTATGGCCGATATTCGCGAAGCGTTGCAAAACGAGGATAAACTCTCGGTCGAGCTATTGAGCAATGCAGAGCTCATTATCAGTGAAGTCCTCAACAATATTGAGGAACATAGCTACGCCAACGAACCTGATTGTCCTCTGCGCGTCGCTATTTCTTTGATCAACGAGACAACTATCGAAGTCGAAACACAAGATTTTGGTGAGCCGATGCCCGGTCTAAAACTGCCACCAAAAAGTTTGCCGAATACGGACGTTCCACTGGAAGATCTGCCCGAAGGCGGATTCGGCTGGTTCCTAATCCATACCTTGGCGCCGCAGACAACTTATACACGCAAAGGGCAGCGCAACATTCTTACGTTCAGCCTTGATGATTGCTGAAAGCAGCCGAAAGTACTGTTTCCAATCGCTAAACCGCCAAGATGTATTGTTTTCCGAAACAGCTGCGATGCCCCATTTCTGACACCATTTCTACAAAGCTAAGGCCCAATTCGGCGTCATCCCAATACCTGTAGCTGCATAGCTTCCCTCGGCGCTACGTTTATCAGCCCCCACCCAGATGCGTGGCGCCGAGGAACCTTCTTACCAACACCTCCTAGACATTCTCGACGCGGCTTCTATCTTGCGTGTTCCAAAAGAACATCTGTGAGGCAGGTCTCCAATGCGCGATTTCCATTTCCCAGGCCGGTCTACTGTTTTCGCTGAAAACGGAATGTGTGCGACCTCCCATCCGCTTGCTGCGAAAGTTGCGGTTCAAATTTTGGAAGCCGGAGGAAACGCAGTTGATGCAGGTATTGCAGCAGGCGTTCTGCTCGGGATTTGCGAGCCGCAGATGACCGGAATTGGGGGCGATTGTTTTGTTTTGCTCAAAAAACCCGGAACCGATGATGTCATCGCCTTAAATGGCTCTGGGCGTGCGCCGGCGGGTTTGGACGCAGCAAACCTACGCGACGCCGGACAGACAACGCTGGACCCTTATTCTTGCGACGCCGTGACCGTCCCGGGCGCGATAGACGCGTTTTGCAGACTGTCCGAGGACCATGGAAAGATCGGGCTCAAAGCCACGCTCGCGCCCGCGATCTACTATGCCGAAAAGGGCGTGCCGGTCGGACCGCGAACAAGTTTTGACTGGAAAGAAGCGGAGCAGACACCTCAGGGCGCAGCCAAGGATTTCTACCTTATCGACGGCGTAGCGCCCGAACCGGGGGCGGTCTTCCGCGCTCCAAAACAGGCGGAGGTCTTGCGCCTTATCGCAGAGCAGGGCCGCGCTGGATTTTATGAAGGCGAAGTTGCGGAAGATATGGTCTCAACGCTGCAAGTGGCGGGGGGCACGCACACGCTCGACGATTTTGCGACGACATCATGTGACTATACCGACCCAATTTCGGGCACTTACAAAGACCTCGAGCTGGTTGAGCATCCACCCAATGGGCAAGGCGCAACAGCGATCTTGATGAACAACATTCTTGCCCACTTCGACCTTGCAGATATGGATCCTGCTGGGACTTTCCGCGCGCATATCGAGGCGGAAGCCGCCAAGCTCGCCTATGACGCGCGCAATCGATTCCTCTCTGATCCTGATCACATGTCGCGCCTCGAACACATGGTCGCCAGCGAAACGGCGTCCCAGCTCGCTGCGTTGATTGACCCGAAGCGGGCGATGGCATCGGCATCGGCGCTGTCTGAACAGGTTCACAAGGAGACAATCTACCTAACTGTCGTCGACCGCGATCTGATGGCCGTCTCTTTGATCTATTCGATTTTCCACAGTTTCGGTTCCGGCATTGCGTCGGAAAAGTTTGGCGTTCTTTTTCAGAACCGCGGCGCAGGATTTACGCTTGAAGAGGGCCATCCAAATGAGGCCAAGGGCGGTAAACGCCCGATGCATACGATTATTCCCGGAATGTTGAAGCAGCAGGGAAAAGTGATCATGCCGTTCGGCGTTATGGGCGGCGCATATCAACCGAATGGGCACGCGCGGTTTGTGACCAACCTCGCCGATTTTGGAATGCACGCACAGGAAGCGATTGATGCGCCACGCAGCTTCTCAGATGCCGGTGACATGAAGGTTGAGCGCGGGTATTCAGACAACGTGCGTCAGGAACTGAGCGATATGGGGCACAAAGTGTCGATCCCCGACACTCCGATTGGTGGCGCACAAGCGATCTTCATTGACCATGAAAAGGGCGTTCTTCATGGAGCGTCAGACCCACGTAAAGACGGTTGTGCCTTGGGCTATTGATCAGTTGAAGTCGAATTGCAGCGGGTAGCTACCGCGCCCATCAAAGGACCCGAACATTCCGTCCAAATCGGGATGTTTCACAGGTTCGCCAGTGGAATCGAGAACAAGGTTTTGTTCCGACACATAGGCCACGTAGAAGCTTTCCTCATTCTCGGCCAACAAATGGTAAAAAGGCTGATCACGACGGGGCCGAGCGGCCTCCGGGATTTTCTCATACCATTCCTCGGAATTCGAAAATTCTGCATCTACGTCGAAAATCACGCCTCGGAACGGGTGTTTTTTGTGACGTACGATTTGACCAAGCGTGTATTTGGCGGACTGTTTAAGCATAACAATTGCAACCCCTCATAGGTCTAGATAGACCGGCGCGCGTGGGTTTGTCCATCAAATCAGCTACAAATTTAAGGAAACAGACTGTGAACCTGAGCCTTACAGTGCTGGAAATCGTAGCTCCCGTTTTTCTTTTGGCGGGGATCGGTTTTTGCTGGGTGAAGCTCGGTTTTGAGTATCGCATCGAGTTTGTTACGCGCCTTGCGATGACCCTGTCGGTTCCGGCGCTGATCTTTGTCGCATTGATGCAGACAGAGATTGCGCCCAGCGCCCTTACAACCGTTTTTCTTGCTGCAATTGCAACATATGGGCTCATCACGGTGGCTTGCTACGTTCTGGTGAAGCTCGGCAAGCTCGAGACGCGAACCTTTCTTGCTCCTTTGATTTTCGGCAATACCGGCAATCTTGGGCTACCGCTTGCCCTGTTTGCTTTTGGACCCGAAGGGTTGGGCTATGCAGTCGTCATCTTCGCAATGATGGGGGTCTATTCGTTCACATACGGCGTTTGGCTTGTCTCAGGCGGGGGCGATTTGCGCAAAATCGTGCAGGAGCCATTGGTCGGCGCCACCCTTCTAGGGGCTTTGTTTTTATGGCAAGGGTGGGAGACGCCGCGCTTTTTGACAAATACAATCGAGTTGATCGGCCAAATGGCCATTCCATTGATGCTGATTACCTTGGGCGTTGCGGTTGCGCGATTGAGCCCCGGCGCCGTCACGCGCGCGATCACTCTTTCAGCCATCAAGGTGGTTATTTGCGGGGCAGCAGCGTGGGGAGCCGGGACATATTTCGGCCTACCAGATGTCGCGCTGGCAGTCTTGATACTGCAGGCAACCACACCGGTTGCGGTCACCTCTTACTTACTCGCGGCCAAATATGAAGCCGATGCAGATCCGGTAGCCGGCCTTGTTGTGGTCTCAACGCTCATGTCTGTGGGCTTTATCCCGCTGATCCTTGCATTTTTAATCTAAGCGACAGCATAGCGCACTTTGCGAGAATGCCATTTTCGCTTATACTCAGCGAAAAGCCGGTAAACAGGCAAAAAGCGAGCAGGCACATGTTTCGACCATTCCGCGCGATGGCGCTTCTGTTATTTTTGGCCGCTTGCGGCTCTTCGGGTGGCAACGCCCCCCGCAATCTTGAGAACGCTTGCGCGATTTTGAACCAAAACCCAAATTGGCTTCGGGAAATGCAACGTGTGGAGCGTAAATGGGGCGTCCCAACCCATGTCCTGATGGCCACGATCTACCAAGAGAGCAAATTCATCTCTGATGCGCGCCCGCCGCATCAGTATGCATTGGGAATTATCCCAAAAGGCCGCCAATCTTCCGCTTACGGCTTTAGCCAGGCACTGGACGGGACGTGGAAAGAATATCAGCGCGACGAGGGTGGTTTCCGTGCAAAACGCAACCGCTTCGGCGATGCTGTCGATTTCATGGGCTGGTACATGGATGAAAGTGAGCGACGCTTGGGGATCTCCAAGTTCGACACGCGCAACCAATATCTTGCATACCATGAAGGACGCACAGGCTACGCGCGTGGCAGCTACAATCGCAAAGACTGGCTTTTGCGCGTCTCAAGAGAGGTCGCGGCGCGAAGCGAAACTTACCGCGCCCAATTGATAGGCTGCGGAAAAATCTAGTCGCTCAGCCCGCGGGCCTGCATTTCCTGGGTTATGCTGAATTTTCTGGCTGGAATTGAGGCCGTGGCTTTAAGTTCCTGCATGATCACGGTCGTCTGGCTGCCATATTCATTGGTGATCACCCATTGGCGCAATTGCACCGGGCTGCCGGTAAATTTGAGCTTTATATTTCCATATTGCGGATTTTCGGGATCTTGCGCCGTTACAACGGTCGCCTCCCCTTCCTCGCTATGGCCAACAATCATTCGAGATTTGTTGAAGTCGATGTTGCGCACCAGAATTAAGTTTAATGGCGTCCGTTTGAGAGGGAACTGATCCGGCGGAACATTCGACTTCGGGTCAAAGATGGCAACCGTGCTCCCACCGGCCATAACCAAGCTGTTATTCGGTGGATCATATTCGAACCGAGCGCGGCCCGGGCGTTTGATGAATATTGTGCCGGTGTCTATCGACCCGTCTTCGTTGATCTGCGTAAAGGCGCTTGTCGCTGATTTGATACCATTGATGTAGCGCGCTAGATCGTTCAGCGGAATTTTGTCAGCCCAAGCTGGCGCGGCCAATACCAACGTCATCAAGGGCGCGAGGAGCGTGCGTTTCATCATCATACACTCTTAGTTAAGCAAAATTAGACCGGTTGAAACCCATCACACTTCACATTTCTGAAATAAGCACAAATCCCGCTCAGTGCTGTTCAGGAACCAAAATCTCGCGTTTACCCACATGGTTTGCGGGGGAGACAAGGCCTTGCTCTTCCATTTGCTCCACCAGTCTCGCCGCTTTGTTGTAGCCAATGGCGAGTTTGCGCTGAATGTAGGATGTCGAGCATTTACGGTCTTTGATCACAATTTGGACGGCCGTGTCATAGAGCGCATCCTCCCCGTCGGTGTTGCCACCGAGGCCGAGAACCTGGTCAATATCGGAAGATTTTTCCTCATCTGGTCCCTCGACAACGCCGGACATGTATTCTGGCGGCCCAAAAGATTTGAGATGGTTGACGATCTCCTCGACCTCTTCGTCACTGACAAAAGGACCATGGACCCGCGTGATCTTGGAACCGCCGGCCATGTAAAGCATATCGCCCATACCAAGGAGCTGCTCGGCCCCCATTTCACCCAAAATAGTGCGGCTGTCGATTTTCGAGGTCACCTGGAAAGAGATCCGGGTCGGGAAGTTGGCTTTGATTGTGCCAGTGATCACGTCGACGGATGGTCGCTGCGTGGCCATAATCAGGTGGATCCCTGATGCCCGTGCCATCTGTGCCAGTCGTTGAATGCAAGCCTCGATTTCTTTGCCTGCGACCATCATCAGGTCCGCCATCTCATCGACGATCACGACGATATACGGCATGGATTCGGGCTGGAATTCCTCGGTTTCAAAGATCGGATCGCCGGTTTCTTCGTCAAACCCCGTCTGCACTGTCCGGGAGAACATCTCATTCTTGGCAAGTGCTTCTTTGACGCGCCCGTTATAGCCATCAATGTTGCGGACGCCCATTTTGGACATCTTACGGTAGCGTTCTTCCATCTCGCCGACGGTCCATTTCAACGCGACGACCGCCTTTTTAGGGTCTGTCACGACGGGGCTAAGAAGGTGCGGAATACCGTCGTAAACACTGAGTTCCAACATTTTCGGGTCGATCATGATCAAGCGGCATTCCTCGGGCGTCAATTTGTAGAGGAGCGACAGGATCATAGTATTGATGGCCACGGATTTACCCGAACCGGTGGTCCCTGCGATCAACAGGTGGGGCATCTTGGCAAGGTTGGCAACGATGCTTTCACCACCGATATCCTTGCCCAAGGCCAGCGGCAATTTCTGAATACCATCGCCAAAGTCACGGGACGCCAATATTTCGCGTAGTACAACCATCTCACGTTTCTCATTGGGCAATTCGATCCCGATGACCGACCGGCCGGGTACGGTCGAGACGCGTGCGGAAAGCGCAGACATGGACCGCGCGATGTCATCAGCCAGCCCAATGACGCGGGAAGCTTTGAGGCCCGGCGCGGGCTCAAGCTCATACATCGTGACAACAGGGCCAGGACGTACAGAGACGATCTCACCTTTCACGCCATAGTCGTCCAGAACCGCCTCCAACATGCGGGCGTTTTCTTCCAACGCTTCGTCAGAAAGAACATGCCGCTCGACTTTGGCTGGGTTTGACAAAAGGTTGAGCGGCGGTAGTTCGAAATCTGACTTTTCGTCAAACAAGGTCGGTTGCGCTTCGGCCTTGGCACGCGTGGACGGCGACGGCGTTTTGCGCACAGGCTGCTGGACCACAGCTTTGGGTTGCGGCGTGTAAACCTGACGTTCGGGCACGGGAGAGACGGCGGCCTCATCGAATGCGGCATCCTCGGCAGCCTCAGCCTGCGTAATATGAAGCGGATCCGGCCCACGCCCACGGGTCAATTGCGGTTCTTCGCGCATCATCGGCGCACTTGTATCAGCCTCCAGCACAGGGACGCGACGGGCACGGTTTTTGATCACATCGGTGATCCGAGACTTGATCCGATCTTCGGGGTCCAACTCATGGATCATCACTTCGTCGAGATCTGGCTCCAGCTCTGGCTCCGTGACACGTTTAACCAGCCCCGGCATGCGCGCAAAGAGCCCGGTTTTCGCAGGCTCTTCCGCCTCAAAGCCGTGGGTGACAGGCGTTTGCGCCGTAAGTGTCGGGCCTTCTACAGGGAGGCCTAATTGGGGTTGGTCAGCGCTCAGCCGCGCTTCTTTCCTTGCGGTCCGCGCGGCAGATGCTTTTTGCGCGGCCATCACCGTCCCTTTGGCCGCACCGCGGGATGCCATGCCAAACGCTTTGGCGATACTTGCATAGATCAATACTACGCCAACAAAGGCGAGGCGCGCCGCTGTCCGGATTTCTTCTTTATTAAAGCCCAACACATAGAGCGACAAGAACAACAACGCGATGAAGACAAGAGCGGCCATGACTTTCAGGCCGAAAACGGCATTGATCGGTAGAATACCCAGAACCGCGCCCAGCACGGTGTCACCAAACAGCCCGCCGAGCCCGAAGGAATGCGTCCATTCGCTCAATGGCACATAAGATGACGCGTAGATTGACGCGAATGCCACGACCAGCGGTGCAAAAAGGAGCCGACTGAAAGCACGCTCCTCTCCCCTGTGGAACAAGAATCGCAGGCCCCAGATTGTGGCAATAGTCGGGATCGCCCAAGCGCCAAATCCGACAATAACAAACAGCGGCGAGGCAAGGGACGCCCCGAACCGTCCCAACCAATTCTGCGCGGGTTCATCTGTAGCCGACAACCAACTAGGGTCCTCAGGCACGTATGAAACAAGCATCAACGTCACCAAGACACCGAACGCCAGAAGGGCGAGGCCGAACAGTTCTTTGCCACGCTGCTCAATCGCCGCTTGCATGTCGCTGTCCAAAAACGGGTCACGTTGCCTTGCCTGATACGCCATATGCTTGTTCCTTACCTTAACCGTAGATGCAGTTTTTCAGGGCGATCAGCCCCGGCTGCAATTCTTCCATTGGGGCGACCAAAGCCGCCCTGATATATGTGTCGCCCGGATTGCCGCCTTGCCCGTCGCGGCCCAAATAGGCGCCAGGCAGAACTTTGACGCCAGTTTCCGTCCAGAGCTTTTTCGTGGCTTCTTCGCCGTTGCTGACGGGCAACCAAAGAAAGAAACCCGCCTCCGGGGCTTCGAACCCTTGTACGCCGCCAAAGAGCTCATCTGCGTAATCTAACTTTTCGCGGTAGAGTGCGCGGTTTGCCTCCACATGCGTCTCGTCGGCCCAAATCTTCTCCGCGACGCGTTGGAGCGGCAGCGGCAAAGGCGCACCCGCATAGTTGCGAAGGCTTTTCATCTGTTTGATGTTCTCAGGCCCAGACGCGCAAAGGCCAGACCGGAGCCCTGCAAGGTTCGAACGCTTGGATAAGGAATTGAAGAGTACGACCCGCTCCGGATCCGCGCCGACAGAAGCGGCAATGGTCAAAACACCAGTGGGCGCGGCAGTGCGGTAAATCTCGGAGTAGCATTCATCCGCGAAAATCTTGAAATCATATTCCTCTGCCAACGAGATCAAATCTGCCCAATACGCATCTGACGCGACCGCCCCTTGTGGGTTTGACGGCGAGCAGATGTAGCAAATCGCGGTACGGTTCAGAACTTCTTTGGGAAGCGAGCGGAAGTCAGGTAGAAACCCGGTTGCGCGCGTCGCGGGCACGTAGACCGGGTCCGCCTCGACCGCGAGGGCTGCGACCGCATAGACCTGATAAAACGGATTGGGTGTCAGAATGACCGGTTTCTGTCCGTTCTTAGTTTCCGGGCACAAGGCGAGGGAGGCGTTGAACAACCCCTCACGCGTGCCGTTCAATGGAAAAATTTGAGTTTCCGCGTCAAAATCCACACCGTATCGGCCTTTGATCCAAGCTGAGATCGCGGCGCGCAGTTCTGGCGTGCCGTCATTGGGGGGATAGCCGCCGAACCCATCTGTATTTTGCGCGATGATCTCTGTGATCCAATGCGGAAACGGATGCAAAGGCGAGCCGATGGTCATGTTCACAGGTGCGCCGCCCGGCTCAAGACCAGATAACAGCGTGCGAAGACGCGGAAACGCGTATGGTGGGAGGTTCGAAAACCGCTCTGGATAGGTCATTAGGACCGCTTTACTGCCTCAAGGAACGGGATCTCTTGCCCCGTTTTGATATGAAACTACCGAGCCGTCCGGCCTCGGTCCAGCAAAACCCTGTCTTTGTCGCCAAAGCGTTGAAGTGATTGTGGCTTTTTAGCCCAAAGCGGCTTCCGCCGCGGCGCCGAGCCGCAGCAGCCGTTCTTCCGTGTTTGGTGATGACAGAAACATGATGCCAGTCGATGGCACGCCCGTTGGCAGCGTTAGCCCAGCCCCGCCCATCAAATTGCCAATCCTTGTGTTGCGCAATGCGAGCAGGTTTTCGGTGACGTAATATTCGCTATCCGTCATCAATCGATCAAGGTTTGGCGGCAAAATTGGGGAGGTCGGCAAGATGACCGCGTCATACCCTGCCGTTTTTTCGGACCAGATACGCCGAAAAACCGCTAGCTTCGACCAAGCGGCCAGAAAATCGCGTGCCAACGTGTCTTTGCCAGACCGAAACCTGTTCAAGATTTCAGGGAACATGACGTCCGGGTTGGCCTCAATCTCCGTTTGCCATTCTGCGTAGGCCTCGGTCGCAAAGAGCACACCCGACAGCGCTAGCGCCTCGGAGACTTCCGGTATTTCAGCATGGTCTATGTGCGCACCCGCCTGCTTCATGCGCGCCGTCGCCGTGTCAAAACCCTGTTTTGGGTCGTCGCGAATATCATCAAACGCGTCCGTTTTCAAAACGAGCAAGCGCGCACCGTCCAAACTGGTGCCCTTCAAATCAGCCGGTTTGCCGCCCTCCAACACAGCGAGAAGTTCCGCCGCATCTTCGACCGAGCGGCATAGAGGTCCGACCGTGTCGAAACGCGCGCAAAGCGGGACGGTGCCTTTGACAGAGACACGACCAATGGTGGTTTTTAAGCCTACCAAGTCGTTCCAAGCAGACGGTATGCGCACGGAACCGCCAGTGTCTGACCCGACGCTTGCTGCCGCCAAGTTAAACGCCACCGAAGCCGCTGAGCCGGAGGAAGAACCCCCCGATACAGCCGCAAGATCGTTCACACAAGGCGAGGTCGCGGTGATGGGATTCAACCCCAAACCGGAGAAAGCAAGCTCCGACATGTGCGTTTTGCCTAGGCAAACAAGGCCTTGCGCGGTGGCATTTGATAGCACCTCCGCGTCGGTATCAGGAACCCGGTGCTGTAACAGCATTGATCCGGCTTCTGTTGCGACGCCAGCACTGTCGAACAAGTCTTTCCAGGAGATCGGGACGCCATCTAGCGCGCTTACACGCAGGCCCAGTTTTGCGCGCTTCGAGGCTGCTTTGGCTTCCGCCCGCGCGCGCGTACCAGTCATGCGGGCGTAGATCCTTTTAGAATGCTCATGCGCGTTTGCTGCTTCCAAATAAAGCTCTGTCAGCGCGACCGGGTCGATCTCGCCGGCATCAATTCCCCGTCCCAAATCGGATGCTGTCATGGTTAACCAGGCTTCGGACATATGGGGGCTCCTCTATGTGTCTCGGTCGACGGTAGCGGCGCATCGGCGCATGGACAATCCCGTTTGGGCGCGCATAGTGCGTCGCATGAAAGACCAGTACGATATCATTATAGTTGGTGGTGGCCTCAACGGGACAGCGCTGGCGATTGCCCTCGCTCAAGCGGAGTTCGAGGTTGCTTTGGTCGACAGTTTGCCAGTTGATACCCGAAGCCTCGAAAGCTTCGACGGGCGTGCATACGCGCTGGCGCTGGCTTCTACGCGCGCCCTCGATGCCATTGGTATTTGGGAGAAAATCGCTGCTGACGCACAGCCAATGCTGGAAATTAAAGTCACGGATGGGCGCGCTGGCGAAGGCCCAGCACCGTTTTTTCTACATTTCGACCATGCAGAACTGGAAGAGGGCCCGATGGGCTATCTGGTTGAGGATCGCCATCTTCGCCGCGCATTTCTACAAACGGTCGACGCCTCCGAATTGATCACCCATTTCGCACCAGCGACTGTGACTGCGCAAAGCGTGGAACATGGTTGGGCGGAGGTTACTGCCGATGGGAAAACCTTAAAATCACGCTTGTTGGTCGGCTGCGATGGCCGGCGAAGTTCAACAGCGGCACGCGCTGGGATCAAACGCAGCTTCAAGGATTACGGGCAGACTGCACTGGTTGCTGCGATTGGACATGAACGCCCGCATGGTGGCCTCGCGCATCAATTTTTCATGCCCGCCGGCCCGCTTGCGATTTTACCGCTCACAGGAAATCGCAGCGCCATCGTTTGGGCTGAAGAAACCGCCCGCGCAAAGGCTCTTTCTTCCATGAACGACGCCGACTTTATCAAGGCCCTGCGCCCCGCCTTTGGCGACTTTTTGGGTGAGCTTCATGTCATTGGGACGCGCTATCGCTACCCGTTGAACTTAACTGAGACGGATCGCTTGGTGGCTGAGCGCGTAGCCTTGGTTGGGGACGCGGCACATGGCATTCACCCGATTGCGGGACAAGGCCTGAACCAAGGGCTTCGCGATGCGTCTGCACTGGCTGAGGTGGTGGCAGATGCGATGCGGCGCGGCGAAGATATTGGTGCGCCGGATGTGCTGAAACGGTATGCCGCTTGGCGACGCTTCGATGCGACCCTGCTGGCGCGTGCGACGGACAGTTTCAACACATTGTTTTCAAATGATAACCCGAGTTTGCGTACACTGCGTGATTTGGGGCTCGGGGTAGTGAATGCCTCGCCGAAGCTACGGCGCGGGTTTATGCGCGAAGCCGCGGGGCTGACGGGCGATCTGCCGCGGCTGATGCAAGGGCGCCCGCTCTAGTCTTGTTCCAAGCTGCGGGCCTCGTCGATCATCATAATCGGGATGCCATCGCGGATCGGAAATGCGATCTTTCCAGCTTTTGAGACCAGCTCTTGGCGCTCGGAATCGTAGCTAAGCACACCTTGTGACACCGGGCAGACCAGCCCATCCAACATATGACGGTCAAAACTTGTGTCGCTCATTGTATGATTTCTTCCGCGTTGCCGCCACGCAGAGCAAACTCGATAAGCGTAACGAGCGTCTCACGTCTTGTTGCCAAAGACGGCGCTTCGAGAAGCGCTTGCTTTTCCTCAGGCTCAAACGGGCAGAGCATCGATAGTGAATTTATCAGAAGTTCGTCTTCCGCTTCTTTCAAGCTGTCCCAATCGGTTTTTAGGTCTTGGTTTGAAAAGTATTTCTCCAGGAGAGTAAGGAAGCGATCACGGTTGAAGCCTGTGTCTTTTTCGACAAACCCGAGGTCCCGTTCAAACCCTTTCCAGCTGACCTGCGCTTTGCGATAGGGGCTAAACCCGGTGATTTCTTCCTGAACCCTAAACCGCGAGATACCCGAAAGCGTGATCATATAGCGGCCGTCTTCCGTTTCTGAAAACTGGGTAACCCGACCCGCGCATCCAATTGCGTGAAGCCTTGCTTTTCCGCCGGGCCCATCATGAGGCTGGACCATGCCAATCAGACGGGTATTGGTCTTGAGCGCATCTTCGAACATCTGCAAGTATCGCGGCTCAAACAGGTGGAGCGGTAAGCGCGCTCTCGGCAGCAAAAGCGCGCCGGGCAACGGGAAAACCGGGATCGTGTCGGGAAGGTCTGCTGCTGAAAACATGACCAAAACCTAGCGCGCGCTTTTAATCAGGCAAATATCATTGACGACAAGCGCCGGCGCCCGGTCAGCACCAATGGGTCCTCAGGCTTCAACGCATCAAAGACAGTGAAAAGCTGGGTCTTTGCGGCACCGTCATTCCACTCCCGGTCGCGGCGGAACAGCTCCAAAAGATGATCGATCGCGCCTTCGGCATCGCCTGCAGCGTGCATCGCAATGGCAAGGTCGTAGCGTGCTTGATGGTTGTTTTCATCACCGGAAACGGCTGCTTCCAGCTCCGCGAGCGGCCCCGCGCTTTCGGCTTGCTTGGCCAGGCCAAGTTGCGCTTGCGCCGTTTCAAGTTCTGGCGTCGATTTCAGATCATCCGAGGCGTTTTCGATCAGGGCCTGGGCCTTTTCCACTTCGCCCATAGCGAGATGAGCCCGGACCAACCCGCCATAGGCAGCTGCACTCGCCGGATCCTCACCAAGGATCGCGGCGAAGGTTTGGGCGGCATCGACCGCGGCGCCTTCCTCGAGCATCGCTTCTGCTGCTTCAAGTGCATCGGCAAGACCGCCATCTGATCCGCCGTCTGACATCGCCGCTAGCTTATCGACGAACGCCTTTATTTCCGAGCCCGGCAATGCGCCTTGGAACGCATCCACTGGTTTGCCTTGGAAGAATGCGTAGACCGTGGGGATCGATTGAATTTGCAGCTGCCCAGCAATGCCCTGGTTTTGATCAACGTCCAGTTTGACCATTTTCACTGCACCTTTGGCAGCGATTACTGCCTCTTCCAGCGCAGGTCCAAGCGTCTTGCACGGCCCGCACCATGGTGCCCAGAAATCCACGATAACCGGTACGTCTTGCGATGCTTCGATCACATCGGTCATGAAAGTCTGCTCTGAGCCATCTTTGATCAGATCAGCGGCGGGGGCGGCATTGGCGTTGAGTTCGAGCATATCAGCCTCGGTCCTTAGAAATTCTGTTAGCGCTTATATGAGGGCGCGGATGCTAAAGATCAAATGTCGCGAATACGGGCGCGTGGTCGGAGGGCTTTTCCCAGCCCCGCGCAGCACGCAAAACGCGCGACCCATGCGCGGCATTGGAAATATCCGGCGTCGCCCAAACGTGATCGAGCCTGCGCCCTTTATCAGCCGCATCCCAATCGCGCGCGCGATAAGACCACCACGAATAGAGCTGTCCTTCAGGAATGTCTTTCCGCGTAATATCGACCCATGCGCCCGCTTCCATTGTCGCACCCAGATGTTCCACCTCAATCGGTGTGTGGCTCACCACTTTTAATAGCTGCTTATGCGACCAGACATCGTCCTCACGCGGGGCAATATTCAGATCACCAACAAGGATGGACTTTTCGGGTGTCTGCGCGCGGTAGGCGTCCCGCATATCAGTCAGGTAATCCAGCTTTTGGCCAAATTTCTCGTTTACTTCGCGGTCAGCAACATCACCGCCAGCGGGCACGTAGTGATTGTGAATGGTGACGCCGTTTTCCAGCTTGCCAGCGATGTGGCGCGCGTGACCCAATTTCGCGAAATCCTCAGCGCCAGCTTCAACCATCGGCAGGCGCGATAGAATAGCGACGCCGTTATACCCTTTCTGACCACGCGCAACCATGTGGGTATAGCCAAGCGCATGAAACCCCTCGAGCGGGATTTTCTCTACCGGGCTTTTGCATTCCTGAAGGCAGAGCACGTCCGGAGCCTCTTCCTTTAGCAATTTCAGGACGATCGGCTCACGAAGACGGACAGAATTAATGTTCCAGGTGCAAATCGTAAACGGCATAGGAGGTGCTCCAGGTTTGACTCCGCGTCACGTTAATCCGAGGGTGAGGGAGTTGCCAGCGGAGGTTTGCCTGCAATGTCGCTGATCGCGAAAAACCGCAATTTCCGGATGATTTTTTCGGCCGCAGCCGTGTCCAATTTGGGCGATGGCATTTCGATGCTCGCCTTCCCATGGCTTGCGACGCTGATCACGCGCGATGCGACCTTGATCGCGCTGGTTGCGGCGGCGACAAGACTTCCCTGGCTGTTGTTTTCGCTACCCGCAGGCGTGATTACTGACCAGTTCGACCGCCGTAAGCTGATGGTGCAGGCCGACATTTTGCGCACGATTCTGACGCTCGGCGTCATCGGCCTCATATTGTCAGCACCTGCGATGCCATTGGCCGATCAAGATGCCGCCGTTTTGCCGATGATTTCTGGTCTTTGCGCAGCTGCTTTCCTTTTGGGGAGTGCCGAGGTGGTGCGCGACAACGCCGCTCAAACCGCAATGCCCTCCATCGTCGATAAGTCAGACCTTGAGGTCGCCAATGGTCAGCTTTGGAGCATCGAGCAAATCATGGGCCAATTCGTGGGCCCCCCATTGGCCGGACTATTGATCGCTTATGCCGTTCCTGTCCCGTTCGTGGTCGATGCTGTGATGTTTGCCCTGGCCGCATGGCTGATGTGGCAGGTTTCCCTCGCGCCGCGCGGCGCACTGAACCTGCCTGATGGGTTCTGGCAACAATTGCGCGAAGGTGTGGACTGGATGCGCGCCCACAAATTGATCTTGCGCCTTGCGATCATGTTGGGCGGCGTAAACTTCGTCTTCATGATGTCGACCACAATTTTGGTGCTCTTGTCACAAGAAATCCTGGGACTTGGTGCTGCGGGCCATGGTCTGTTGCTGACAGCTGGCGCTGCCGGTGGCGTCGCCGGGGGCCTTCTGGGCCCAAGAATTGCGAAGTCTCTTGGAAACCAACGCACTGTGATTGCGGCACTTTTTGCGTTCATGATCCCTTTCGCGATCCTCGCAGTCACGGCAAATGCAAGCTTGGTCGCAGTCGCCTTGTTCCTTGAGACATTTGCAGGAATGACTTGGAATGTCGTCACCGTCTCGTTGCGCCAACGCATCATTCCTGACGCCCTCCTTGGCCGGGTTAATTCGATCTATCGCTTTTTTGGCTGGGGCACGATCCCGCTTGGCGCGCTTTTCGCTGGGCTCATTGTAAGTGGATTTGAAGCCGATTTGGGCCGAGACGTGGCGTTGCGCCTGCCCTATGTGTTTGGCCTCGTTGCAAGCCTTGGTTTGGCCGTCTACGGCGCTTTGGCGTTGAGGTTGCCCGATTAGAACGATCCCAACAGGTCGACCAAGGCTTCTTGAAGTTCCGCCGGACCTTCGATCTGCGGAATATGCCCAATATCGTCTAATATCAAAAGTTGGGAGCCGGGGATCAGAGCATGTAGCGCCTCGCCTTGGGCCAATGGGGTTGCAGTGTCCTCCCGCCCCCAAATGATCCCGGTTGGCAGCGCCAGATCTGCGTAGCGCGCCGGTACCATGCTCATAGCGTCTTTGGGTGGCACAAAAAGTGTTGGCAGCCAATGTGCGATGTTTTCTGTGGCCCCGATGACTTCAAAGGGTTGTTTCAGAATCTCTAGCACTTCGCCGTTGGCCGTGTCTTTTCGGTGCAGGAATTGCCGAAGTAGTGGTTTCAGCGCCAAAGGATTTGTGATCGTCGACGACACGGCAACTTCGCGCAACCACATCGGGCGCAGTAGCAATGGCAAGGTCTTCTCAGGATCAGCCTCTAAGCCAAGTGCACCATTGACGATAACGAGGCTCGTGAACCGCTCTTGTGTTCGCATTGCGGCTTCAACCGCAGCCCCAGCGCCGAAGGAATGTGCGACCAAATGTGGCTTGATTTCCATCGCGCGGGCCAGGGCGTCTATTCGTGCGGCTTGAGTCGTGCGGTTGTAATCATGCTTACTGTCGGGCTCGGAATATCCCATCGGGGGCATGTCAAAGCTGATCGCGCGGTACCCTGCATCGCCAAGCGCGCGACTTGTATCGTCCCAAAGCTCCGACCAGCCGACGGAGCCGTGAACCAATAGGACGGGAACACCATCAGAAGGCCCCGCTTCACGAACGTAAACTTCGCCCAAATCGGTGGCCACAAACGAGCCACCTGGCGCAGGATCGCTAAAACGGTAGGTCCCTTCCCTTAAGAAAGTTGCACCTCGGAAACCCGCCGCCGCCACAACGACGATCAGGACCAGACCAAGGAAAAGTTTGAAAATGAAACGCATGCCGGCTCTCCCCAATGGCTAACTTGGCAAAAAAAAGCCCGGGCACAAGGCCCGGGCAGTCCAACAGGGAGGTTGCTGCGCCATAACCCCGACGCAGCCAGGGGATCTCTTAGTCGATGAATGCGTTTGGACAGGTGCTGCCCATTTGCAAACAATCGCTACACATTCAATCTATAGCCCCCAGATTCGGTCACAAGAAGGCGGGCATTTGACGGTTCTGGTTCTATTTTTTGACGAAGACGGTAAATATGTGTCTCCAATGTGTGCGTCGTCACACCGGCATTGTAGCCCCAGACCTCATGCAACAGCACATCGCGTGCCACGACACCATCGGTAGAGCGGTAAAGAAATTTTAGAATATTCGTCTCTTTTTCAGTCAAACGAATTTTCTTTTCATCCTCGGTGAGAAGCATCTTCATCGCGGGCTTGAAGGTATATGGGCCCAGCTGGAATACGGCATCCTCAGATTGCTCATGTTGCCGCAATTGGGCACGGATACGCGCCAGCAAGACCGGGAACTTGAACGGCTTCGTGACATAGTCATTTGCGCCCGCATCGAGACCAAGGATTGTGTCAGCGTCGCTGTCATGACCTGTAAGCATCAGAACCGGGCATTTCACGCCTTGTTTACGCATCAGGCGACACAGCTCACGCCCGTCTGTGTCAGGCAAGCCCACGTCCAGAACCACCAAGTCGTAGATAGCTTCCTTGGCTTTCTCCATGGCATCCGTGCCGTTGGCTGCTTCGAAGACGTCAAAGTCCTCAGTCATAACCAGTTGATCTGAAAGGGCTTCGCGCAGGTCATCGTCATCATCGACGAGCAGGATTTTCTTTAGGTTTGCCATGTTTGGTCCTCCTTGGTTGGGACGAACATCTTCAAAAGTTACCACACGGACAACTCACGCGCCCGTTATGTCACGCCGACGTGTGGTTGCGCGGTCAATTGTTTCAAATTCTGTCACTTCCGCGTATTGAGAACGGAGAATTGTTACAAATCCGGTCGATATGAGCCTTCTGCCCACCACAACTGAATTGCTTGCGCGCGCCCGTGCGGACCTTCGCATGGGGGTTCCCATTGTGCTGGGTGACCGGCTGGTTTTGGCGGTTGAGACGGTCAGCGAGGCGCGCATTGCCGTCCTTCGCGCTGCGGGGAGACCCTTGTCGCTGGCAATCACGGCGTGGCGGGCGCAAACGCTCAAAGCGCGCGTCTATGACGGCGATGTGGCTCGGATCACGGTACCTGAGGATGCCCCTTTGTCCTGGATGCGGTCGGTCGCGGACCCCGCTGATGATCTGAATACACCGCTTAAGGGCCCGCTCAAAAGCCAGCGTGACGGGAGCTCTGATATTGAGAAAACCGCGATTGCGCTGACAAAGACCGCGCAGCTATTGCCATCAGTTCTCTCAACCCCGTGTTGGCCCGAGCTTGATACGCGCGCTTTTACCAAGATTCACCCGTACGCCGCTCAGGAGGCACTCGCCACGGCGGGGCAACTGGCCCCGGTTGTGGCTGCAAATCTGCCTTTAGAAGTGTCCGAGGCCGGGCGCTTGCATGTTTTCCGCCCAGAAGATGGTGGGGAGGAGCATTATGCGATTGAGATCGGCCGCCCAAGCCGGTCGGCCCCCGTTTTAACCCGCTTGCATTCGGCTTGTTTCACCGGCGATGTTCTGGGCTCACTCAAATGCGATTGCGGTCCGCAGCTTCGCGGCGCGTTGGCCCAGATGGGAACTGAAGGCGAAGGCGTGCTGCTATACCTCAACCAAGAGGGGCGCGGCATCGGGCTTGCCAACAAAATGCGTGCTTACTTTCTGCAGAACCAGGGATTCGACACGGTCGAAGCGAACCATCGCTTGGGGTTTGAAGATGATGAGCGCGATTTTCGTATTGGCGCCGCGCTTTTGCGTTCGATGGGGTTCAGCCAGATCAGGTTAATGACCAACAATCCACGCAAGGTTGAGATGCTCAACAGTTGTGGGATGGAGGTTGTCGAACGCGTGCCGCTCAAAGTTGGCGAAAGCCGGTTCAACCGTGACTACCTGGCTACAAAGGCCGAAAAATCGGGCCACCTACTGTGACACCCTTTGATTTGGTCGTCTCGAGATGGGGGTGCCGCTTCATGGGCCGCAGTTTCCCCTGCAGCATTGGCAAGGGTGGCTTGAAAGTTCACAAGAGAGAGGGCGACGGAGCCACGCCAATTGGCACACACCGCATTGTCGGAATGTTGTACCGGCCTGATCGTATGTCGCGCCCGGCCGATTGGGCGCTCCCAATTGGGCCATGCGATTTATGGTCGGACGACGCGGACCACGAAGACTACAATCTCATGGTACGCGCCCCTTATCCGCATAGCCATGAACGGCTGTCGCGCACTGATCCGCTTTATGACCTTGTTATGCTGACCGATTGGAACTGGCCTTCCGCAATTAAAGGCCGCGGATCTGCAATTTTCATCCATGCTTGGCGCAAGCCACGGCATCCTACCGAAGGCTGCGTCGCATTCAGACCCGACCATCTGCGTTGGATCGCAGCCCGCGTCCGTCATCAGACCCAGCTGATCATTCAGCCATAGTC
This sequence comes from Pseudomonadota bacterium, assembly GCA_039030615.1. GTDB lineage: Bacteria > Pseudomonadota > Alphaproteobacteria > Rhodobacterales > Rhodobacteraceae > Litoreibacter. Next base: position 88,218 of record JBCCDV010000010.1, read on the forward strand.
ACGCGCCCCGAAAATGGCCGATCCAACCCGAATATGGGTCGCGCCCTGCGCAATCGCGCGCTCGAAATCGCCACTCATGCCCATGCTCAGACCTTCAAGCCTGTTTCGCTTCGCGATTTTGGCCAAAAGTGCGAAATGGAGGCTTGGTTCTTCGTCCGCCGGAGGGATGCACATCAGGCCAATCAAGGGCAAGCCTAGCTCCCGACACTCTGCGATAAAGGCGTCCGCCTCCTCGGGAATGACACCTGCCTTTTGCTCTTCCTTGCCAGTGTTTACCTGAATGAAAAGTTTAGGGCATTGTCCCAACTCCTCGCTCAATGCGGCCAGCTTGCGAGCAAGTTTTGGGCGGTCAAGGCTGTGTATGACGTCAAACAGCTCCATCGCCTGTTTGGTCTTGTTTGTTTGCAGGGGTCCCAAAAGGTGAAGCTCAACACCGTCGAATTGTTCTTTGAAGTCAGGCCACTTTCCAGCGGCTTCCTGCACTTTATTCTCGCCGAACACCCTGTGGCCTTGCTGTAGGACAGCTTCCACCCGCTCATTTGGTTGAACCTTGGAGACAGCAATCAGGGTGGTCCCTCCGGATGCGCGCCCGACCCGTTCCTCTTCAGCTTGAACTTTGGCGATGATCTCAGGCAATGACATGTGCCGCGCGCTCCGTGGTTTCGATGCTCTTTGCTCAACACATCTCCACACAAAAGAAAAGAGCGGGCGCAAGGCCCGCTCTCTCTATATGTCTTCTCTAGGAAGGCTAAGCTTAGAAGCTCAGGCCCAGACCCAGGGAGAAGGTGTCAACGTCAGTTGCCGCATCGGTGTCGTCGGAACGATAGCCGAAGTGTACAACTGCACCGCCACCCAGATCGTACGCTGCTGCCAAGCCGAAACCTGCTACATCAGTGTTATCGTCGAGCTCGATTTCACCGTAGTTGGCGTGTACGGAGAATGCACCGGTCGTGTAACCGATACCGACACCGATATTGCTGTCTGGCCCACCGTCAGCGAGATTGTTGCCGTCATCCCAGTCTGCGTAAACTACGCCAACGGAAAGGCCGCTTGCGAGAGTTGCAGTCGCGGACACACCAGTTGCCGAAGCGTTTTCACCGGTAGCACCAGCTGCAAGTACGCCAGCTTCTTGGTGACCAAGACCCAGAGCGATAGTAGTACCGCCAAGATCGATGTTGTACTTCAGACCGATAGCGTAACCTACGTCACCAGTGCCATTGTCGTCATCGACGGAGATAGCGACACCGAAGTCGCCGGCAGTGTAATCCCAACGCAGGATTTGACCGTCAGCAGTACCGTCCAGGTAGGAACCAACGTAACCAGCATGCGAAGTTTCATCATCCGCGATGGAGCCTGGGTTGCCCACGTTACCAGCTTCAGTCAGAGCCCAGTCCAGAGCGCCGTCTGTGTCGCCCATTGTGACTGTGCCGAACGAACCTTTGATGAAGATGGTTGCGCCACCGTCGTTCGTGTTGTCGCCCATAGCGCCGTTTGTGGAGAAGATGTCGTCAGCAGTACCGACAACGCCGTCAAGACCAGCGTCGAAGCCGACACCAGAACCAGACTCGTCCAGGTCAACGGACGCGCCGAATTCCAGGCCGCCGTCTGTTTCACCGGTCATTGTGAATGTAGCGTCGATGTCTGTGAAGAATTCAACAGAACGGCCATCGATGCCTTGGTCGAAGATACCCATCTCGGCGCGGCCGGAGAGTTCGACATCAGCTACTGCGGCGCCGGTGAAGGCAACCAGGGCAGTAGATGCGAAGAGAACTTTTTTCATCGTTTTCCCTCGAAGGTTATTATTAAAAAGCACCTCAATTCAGGGAATCCGAACTGAGTTGCATCCTATTTCTGCCCATCGACGCGCGTTTGCAAGATTCACACGGGGGTCAATTCTATCTCCCCGATGAACTGGTGCGCCTTTGCCACACACCCCCGCGGCACCAAATGCAGGCGAGATGCAGCACATATTTCTTGTGACGCCGCTTGAGGTCCGATAAGACTTCCCAAAGCCTATATAATAAAGGGTACGGGCACGATGTCAGCCGTAAAACCACTCTCTCGCCTCTGCGCGCTTGCCTGCATTCTTACGCTTGTTGGCTGCGGTAGCTTCAACTTTAGCGGTCCATTTAGCGGCGGTGGCGACAGGGCACAACAAGGCGGGACCGATGAAGAATTTGTCCGAACTTTTGACAGCCCTGCCCGACAAGCGGCGGCTGAGCGTGGCGATTCCATTTTTGACCTTTTCCAGAATCGCGACGACCCAAACGTCACCTTGCGCGTCAACAAATACCTCTGGAACGCGTCGCTTGATGTATTGAACTTCATGCCCGTGCAACGCGCCGATCCCTTTACCGGGACTATTTCAACCGGCTACGGTCGCCCAGCAGGTGGCAGCCGCGCGTATCGGGCCACAATCTACATCACCGACCCTGCGCTTGATGCCCGCTCGCTGCGTGTTGCTTTGCAAGGGCAGAATGGCGCCGCCGTCAGCGCTGAAACTGTGCGGGCGATTGAAGACGCGATCCTATCGCGCGCGCGCCAACTCCGCATTCGCGACACCAAACTCTAGACCCCGCGTCGATCCGCACATAATAAAGCGCCGGGTGTCTCGCCCGGCCTTTTTCGTCTCACGAGGAATTCCATGTCCCGCTACAACGCCCGCACCGTCGAACCCAAATGGCAAAAGGCCTGGGACGAGGCTGAGACCTTCTTAGCCAAACGCGACCCGTCCAAGCCCAAATACTATGTGCTTGAGATGTTCCCCTACCCGTCGGGCCGCATTCATATCGGGCATGTACGCAACTACACGATGGGCGATGTGATCGCGCGCTACAAATCCTCTTGCGGTTTTTCCGTTCTACATCCGATGGGCTGGGACGCGTTCGGTATGCCCGCTGAAAATGCAGCTATGGCGATTGGCGGCCACCCCAAAACGTGGACCTATGACAACATCGCGGCGATGCGTGGCCAGATGAAGCCGCTGGGCTTGTCGATTGACTGGACCCGCGAATTTGCGACCTGCGACCCGGAATATTATGGCCAGCAGCAGGCCCTGTTCCTCGATATGCTCGACGCCGATCTTGTCTACCGCAAGAACGCGATGGTTAATTGGGACCCGGTCGATATGACCGTGCTGGCCAACGAGCAGGTGATCGATGGCAAGGGCTGGCGCTCAGATGCTCCGGTGGAACGCCGCGAGCTCACGCAATGGTTCTTCAACATATCCTCCATGGCGGAAGAGCTTTTAGAGGCCATTGACGGGCTCGACAATTGGCCCGCCAAGGTCAAGCTGATGCAATCCAACTGGATTGGCAAATCGCGCGGCATCGAGATCCCGTTCCAACGCATCGATGGCGGAGAGGCGATCAATTGCTACTCAACGCGCCCTGACACAATGCGTGGCGCAAGCTTTATCGCGATCTCACCGGAGCATCCTGTCTCGCGCGCTTTGGCCGAGGGAAACCCAGAGCTGACAGCCTTCATTGAAGAATGCCGCAAGATGGACACCACCGAGGCCGCGATGGAAAAGGCCGAGAAAAAGGGCATCGATACCGGGCTCACCGTCAAACACCCGATCTATGACGGCGTCGAGCTGCCCGTCTGGGTCGGCAATTTCGTTTTAATGGATTACGGCACTGGCGCGGTCTTTGGCTGCCCGGCCCATGACCAGCGCGACCTTGATTTCGCGCGGAAATACGATCTGCCGGTACAAAATGCATTCTATATGCCCGGCGACGAGACTGAGGTAGCCAACGAAGCCTTGGTGCCGACGAAAACCGAGAACGTCGTTTATATAGACCATTTTGCGGGCCTGTCTGAAAATACCAGCCAAGAAGGCATCGACGCCACAATCGACTATTTCGAGGCGAAGGGCCTAGGAACCGGCCAAACCAAGTTCCGCCTGCGCGATTGGGGCCTGTCGCGGCAGCGCTATTGGGGCTGCCCGATTCCAGTTATCCATTGCGACAACTGCGGCGTGGTGCCGGAGAAGAAAGAAAACCTGCCGATTGTCTTGCCTGATGATGTCAGCTTCGACATCCCCGGCAACCCTTTGGATCGCCACCCAACCTGGCGCGATACGCCTTGTCCGAAATGCGGCAAACCCGCAAAGCGCGAAACCGACACGATGGACACGTTCGTCGATTCGTCTTGGTACTTCGCGCGCTTCACGGCGCCCCGTGCAAAAACGCCCACCGATATTGATGACGCCGATTATTGGATGAATGTCGATCAGTACATTGGCGGCATTGAGCACGCGATCCTGCATCTGCTTTATTCGCGCTTCTTTGCTCGCGCTATGGGCAAGACTGGCCACCTGCCCCAAGGCACGGAAGAGCCGTTCGACGCGCTCTTCACCCAAGGCATGGTCACCCACGCGATCTACCAAACGCGCGATGAAAAAGGCCGCCCCGTTTATCACCTGCCCGAGGACGTCGATGAGGCAAACGCCACATTGCGCGAGACCGGCCAGGCGGTTGAGGTCATCCCATCGGCCAAAATGTCGAAATCTAAGAAGAACGTCGTCGATCCGGTCGATATCATCGACCAATACGGGGCCGACACCGCGCGCTGGTTTGTGCTGAGTGATTCCCCCCCTGAACGCGACGTCGAATGGACCGCTGCAGGCGCCGAGGCCTCATGGAAGTTTTTAGGCCGCGTTTGGCGTCTCGCTGCCGAGCTTGGCGATGGCGACGACGTCGACGAGGCGCTTGAACGCGAGACCGCGAAAGCGATCCACGACGTGAGTACGGGAATTGAGACCTTCGGCTTTAACAAGTCGGTCGCGCGTCTTTATGAATTCGCCAACGCAATCTCAAAATCTAAGGCCGGACCCGGCGCAAAACGCAAAGCCGTCACCGCGCTCGCACAACTCATGTCACCGATGACCCCACATCTTTCCGAAGAGATCTGGCAGCATTTGGGTCATGAAGGTTTGATCGCGCAGGCCCCATGGCCGCAAGCAGACGAAAGCCTGCTCAAGGAAGACAGCGTGACACTGCCTATCCAAATCAACGGCAAGCGCCGGTCGGAAATTCAGGTTCCAGCCGATCTGCCGAAGGGAGAGGTTGAAAAGCTGGCCCTTGCCGACCAAGCTGTGATCAAGGCTTTGGACGGCGCAAGCCCGAAAAAGCTGATCGTGGTTCCGGGGCGCATCATCAATGTCGTTATCTAGACGCACCGCTTTGCTAGGGCTCGCAGCGCTTTCGGCCTGCGGGTTCGAGCCTGTCTATGGTGAACGAGGTACGGCCTCTAATCTGCGCGGCGCAGTCAAACTCGACGATCCAGCCACACGCAATATGTTCCTGCTAAATGAGCAGTTGGAGAGGCGATTGGGCCGCGCGCCTGACCCGCGATATGGGCTTACTGTGCGGCTCGAAATTGCAGAGGAAGGGCTTGCGATTTCCGGCACCAATGATATTGAGCGCTATAACGTTCTCGGAAAAGCCGACTTTGTTTTACGGGAAATAGCGACCAACAAACCAGTATTGAGCGATACGGTCAGCACATTCACCGCCTACTCCGCGTCTGAGCAACCCGTCGCAACGCTTGCGGCCGCGCGCGATGCCCAGCTGCGTCTTATGACAGCATTGGCCGACAAGATTGTATCAAAAATGCTGATCGCCGGGCCAGTTTGATATGAAACTAAACGCTCGAGACGCTCGCGCGTTTTTTGCCAAACCAGACCCTAATAAAGCCGGTTTGCTAATTTACGGCCCCGACTCAATGCGGATCGCCCTGAAACGGCAAGAGGTGATCGCGAATCTTATCGGCCCAAATGGCGACGACGAGATGCGCCTTACGCGCATCCCCGCGTCTGAATTACGCAAAGAACCAGCTCAACTTCTCGATGCTATCGCCGCACAAGGATTCTTTCCCGGACCGCGTGTGACCTTTGTCGAGGAAGCGAATGATACCGTTATAAAGGGCGTTGAGACGGCTCTTGCCGAGTGGCGCGAAGGCGATGCGACCATTGTCGTCACCGCCGGTCAACTCAAACCCACTTCAAAGCTGCGCAAGCTGTTCGAAGGGCATAAAAACGCTTTTGCGACGGCTGTTTATGCTGACCCACCCGACCGAAGCGAGATCGAGGCAGAGTTGCGAAAAGCTGGGGTCACCGAGATCAGCTCTGAGGCCATGTCCGATCTGCTTGATCTGGGTCGCGTTTTGGATCCCGGTGATTTTCGACAAACGGTTGAGAAGCTAAGCCTCTACAAACTGAACGACCCGAGCCCCGCTAGCGCGGAAGATATTGCCAATTGCGCGCCTCTGGTGACAGAGGCCGCATTGGACGATGCGCTTGATATCGTTGCTGAGGGCCGTTTCTCCGAAATCGGTGCGATCCTAACAAAGCTAGAGGGCCAAGGAATGCAACCGGTGCGACTGTGCATCGGGGCAAACCAACATTTTCGCAAGCTCTACACAGCCGCATCAGACCCCGGCGGGCCCGAAGCCGGACTTGCCCGTGCGCGGCCACCTGTCCCCTACATGCGCAAGGACCGACTAGCGCGGCAGGCGCGCGGATGGGGCGCTATGAAGCTGGAGCAGGCCCTGAAACTACTCGTTGATACCGATTTGCAGCTGCGTTCCTCCCAACCGCTCCCGCAAATGGCATTGATGGAACGCTCGCTGATCCGCCTCGCAATGATGGCAAGGAGCTGAACAATGTACACCGTTGTCGGAACCCTCACGAGCCGCGCCTTTCGTGTGCTTTGGATGCTGGAAGAGCTTGGGCAACCCTACATCCAAATCGCCGCCAAGCCACAAAGCGAAGAGGTTCGTGCCCATAACGTGCACGGCAAAATTCCGGTTCTTTTGGACGAAGATCACGCGATCAGTGATTCAACTGCAATTGTCACCTATCTTGCGGATAAACACGGCGCGCTGAGTGCGCCAGCAGGAACTCTGGAGCGCGCGCAACAAGACGCGATGACCCAACGGATCCTTGACGAGTTCGACGCATGCCTATGGTCAGCAGCGCGCCACAGCTTCGTTTTGCCAGCGGAAAAGCGGGTGCCGGCAGTGAAAGAGACGCTCAAATGGGAGTTCGCCCGAGCCGAAACCGCATTGGTACATGACTTGCGAGACAAACCCTTTTTGATGGGCGAGCAGATCTCGGTTCCCGACATTATCCTGACGCACTGTCTTGGATGGGCCATTACCGCGAAATTCGGCATATCAGAGCCTGTTTTGTCTGAATATCTCAACCGGATGAAGGTGCGGGATGCCTATCAGCAGGCACGCGCGAAAGCGGCTTAGCGCAATGCGTATCGTGCAGCCGCCTTGCCCGCCCAAGCGCCGGTCGCCAAGCATGCTGTGATCAGATAGCCACCTGTCGGCGCATCCCAATCGAGCATCTCACCAGCTGCAAATGTGCCAGGTCGTTGTTTCAACATCAGATCGCGATTCATCGCGGCGCAGGTTAGACCCCCAACTGTTGAAATCGCTTGATCCAATGGCATCAACCCACGGTACGCAAGGGGCAGTTTTTTGATCTTTGAGGCTAGCTCTTTCGGCGCCGGAAGCGGATGCAGCATTTCGTTCAATAGCCCAATCTTGGCAGGATCAAGCTTGAGCGTTTTGCGTAGATATGTCCCCATACTCATCTTGCCGCGCGACCTGCCAAGGCGTTTGACGACGGCATCTTCGGATAAGTCCGGTAGCAGATCGATAAACAAATCGGCACCGTCACGCAGTGCGGGCGTAACCGAGTAGACACCACCGCCTTCCAAGCCCGTTTTTGTGATCACAGCTTCGCCCCGGCTGATATATTCACCCGCTCGCAATGTAATATTCTTGACCGGCGCACCAAAATTTCGCGCCATATGCTCGCTCCAATCAATCGCAAGACCCGTATTTGAGGGCGCGAAGTCTTTAACAGGGTGCCCGTCGCTTTGAACCGTCGACAACCACGCACCATTAGACCCTAACCTTGCCCAACTCCCACCTCCTAGCGCCAGAATAGTCACGTCTGCTTGCACCCTCGCGATACCCTCAGGCGTGTCGAAAACCGTTTCCGTACCTTCCCATCCCACCCAATTCCGGCGGGTCAGAAAGGCAACGTCCATCCCCTCCAGCCGCGCCATCCAAGCGCGCAAAAGAGGTGAGGCCTTCATGGCTTTGGGAAATATGCGCCCCGTGCTTCCGGTAAAGATCTCCTGACCGAGGTCTTCCGCCCAAGCCATCACTTCAGCCACACCGAACGCATCAAGCATAGGTTCGAGCCAAGCCGCGTCTGGCCCGTAGGAGCGCAAAAAGACCGCGTCTTTCTCGTCTTTCGTTAGGTTTAAGCCGGACTTTCCGGCCATCAAGAATTTGCGTCCGACGGAAGGTTTCTGGTCCATCACGGATACCGCCAAGCCCGCTTCGGCCATCACTTGTGCCGCCATCAGTCCTGCTGGACCTGCCCCGATGACGAGCGCGCTAGGCACGGATCATCCGTTTTATCGCCACAACATGGGTCTTTTCGGCGTCAAGGCAGTCCGCAGCCATCCGCTGCGCGGTCTCAATCAACGCCTCGGGCGCTGCGATACGATCAATGAGACCCCATGCCAGGGCTTCATCAGCCTCAATTCTCGCCCCCCCCATTAGGATCATTTTTGCGCGTGCAGATCCGATCAATGCCGTAAGGCGTGGAGGATCGCTCGGTTGTGGTAAAAAACCCAATCTCATCACCGGATAAAAGATCTTTGCGCCGGGCACAGCAAGCCGCAGATCGCATGCCAATGCCATACCGCAGGCGCCGCCGGCCAGGCTGCCATTCAGCGCCGCAATACTTAACCCGCCGAAATCCGCAATCGTGCGTGATAGCTCTTCCCAAAGAGGACTCGTGGCAAGTCCCGCTTTTGCAGCCTCCAAATCCGCGCCAGCGCTAAAGACTTTGCCCTCCCCGGTGAGAATAAGCACCTTTCCCTCAAAGCCTTGAACGGCTTCGATGAGCCCCTCCAACATCTCTGCTGTCAGCGCGTTTGCCTTCTCAGGGCGGTTTAGGGTCAACGTTAGAAGGTCATCATCGCGGGTTTGATTGATCATCGGTTATACTTTCGAAACGGGCTTCAATCTAATCTGGCGCGCGCACCACTTGCACGTGCTGCTACAGGGGACTACCTCCCTTGCAACCGCAGTAAAAGGCCCCGCCATGACGCTATCGCTTTCCGACCTTTCCGAAAACTTGCTTGGTTTGGCCAAAATGGCCGGCGCGGATGCCGCGGATGTGCTCGCTGTCGATGGCACGGCCGTATCAATCGATGTGCTAGGCGGCAAGCTTGAACACGCGGAACGCGCCGAAGGGGTCGATTTGGGCTTGCGCGTAATGATCGGGGACCGGCAAGCATGCGTGTCCTCCTCACTGATTGACGCCGATACCCTTAGCGAGATGGCCGAGCGCGCTGTATTCATGGCGCGAGAAGCGCCCGAAGACCCCTTCATTGGCCTTGCGGATCCGGCGCAACTGTCGCCGCAGCGCGATGCAAGGGGGCTTGATTTGCATGACGCGAGCTCGGAGCCAGAAGCTTCAGCTTTGGAAGAAGATGCACAACGCGCTGAGGCCGCAGCACTTGGCATTGAGGGTGTTTCGCAAGTTCAGTCCGCCAGCGCGGGCTATAGTAGCCGGCGCATACAGCTTTCAACGTCGGGCGGGTTCAGCGGCGGCTATGAGCGTACGAGTCGGTCAATCTCATGCGTCGCAATCACGGGCGAAGGCACTGAGATGGAGCGCGACTATTACGGTGAAGGCCGGATTTACCAATCTGATTTGCCTGATCCGGAGACAGTTGGCCGGATCGCGGGTGAACGCACTGTCGCACGCTCCGGTGCCCGAAAGCCAAAAACAGGCGCCTATCCTGTTGTCTTTGAAGAACGCGTCGCATCTTCATTGATTGGCCATCTTCTGAGTGCCGCAAATGGCGCGATGATCGCGCGGGGGTCAAGCTGGTTGAAGGACGCATTGGGAGAGGACGTTTTGCCCAAGGGTCTCAGTTTGACTGAAAACCCGTTGCGCCCGCGTGTTTCCGGCTCCCGGCCTTTTGACGGTGAAGGCTTGGCGACTGCTGAGCGCGCTATTGTAAGCGATGGTGTCTTGCAAGGTTGGACGCTTGACCTTGCCAATGCGCGCAAACTTGGGATGGAAAGCACTGCGAATGCCGCGCGTGGCTCGGGCGGTCCTCCATCTCCGTCGATATCAAATGTCGCCCTAACGCAGGGGGAACAGAGCCTCGCAGAGATGTTGAGCGACATGGGCACCGGGCTGCTGGTCACGTCTATGATCGGCTCAACGATCAATCCCAATACGGGCGACTATTCACGGGGTGCGTCGGGGTTTTGGATCGAAAACGGGGAACTCGCCTATCCGGTCAACGAATGTACGTTGGCAGGGAACCTACGCGACATGCTCAAAACCATCCGGCCCGCCAATGACGCCCGCACACATCTCAGCCGCGTCGTGCCAAGCTTGTCCGTTGAGGGTCTAATCCTTGCCGGGGACTGATGACCTAAGCCTTCTTTCAGAAGCGGCCCTTGCTGCAGCAGAGATCGGCAAGCGCTACTTCAAATCTGATCCCGAGGTTTGGGACAAATCGGGCGGCCAAGGCCCGGTCACTCAGGCTGATCTGGAAATCGACGCGATGCTCAAGGCGGAGCTTACCGCGGCACGGCCCGACTATGGCTGGTTGTCAGAGGAGACCGAAGATGACCTGTCGCGCCGATCCAACGAGCGCGTTTTTATCGTTGACCCGATTGACGGCACGCGTGCCTTCATCGCTGGTGAACGCAGTTGGTCGCACTCGCTTGCGATTGCAGAGGCCGGCGAGATTGTCGCCGCAGCGGTCCATGTTCCGATGATGGATAGGCTCTATACCGCCTCAAAACATGATATTTCGCGACTAAACGGCACATCTATCGAAACCACCATGGCAGTCGAAATTGATCAGGCGACTGTTCTTGCCGCTAAGCCAAATATGCAGCCAGAGTTCTGGAAAAACGGGACCCCGCCGCTCAAACGCCACTTTAGACCGTCGCTTGCCTACCGGCTCAGTCTGGTCGCGCAAGGACGTTTCGACGCAATGCTGACGCTACGCGATTGCTGGGAATGGGACATTGCGGCGGGCGAACTTATTGTGCGCCAAGCAGGCGGGCAAGCGACCGACATGACCGGCGCGCCCCTGCGGTTTAACAATCAACGGCCCAAAACTGTCGGCTGTGTTGCAGCAGGCAAGCCCCTTCATACGCAAATCATCGACCGGCTTCGGCAGCCAGCCTAAGAAAGTGCAAAGCCGCGATCTAAGCCCCCTGTCGCGGCGTGGACCATTGCCCTATGGTCTCGGAAAACGACCACATGGAGACACCTCATGGCACAACGGCTGCACCTGGTTTTCGGCGGCGAGCTGATCGACCCCACCAAGAATGCGTTCAAAGATGTGGAGGCCATTGATATCATCGGCATGTTTCCGGATTACCAAACCGCGTATGACGCATGGAAATCTGCCGCGCAGCGCACCGTTGATAACGCACATATGCGCTATTTCATCGCGCATATTCACCGCCTGCGGGACGAAGAAGAAGCGGCGAGCCCAACCGAAGAGCTCGATTAGGGCATGCCAATGAGCCTCTCACCTGGGCTCACGCTTTATCTTGCGCTCAGCGACCGCCTGCATGGCTTTGCCGAACGCAAACTGAGCGATCGTCTAGCCCGCGACAAAGAAGACGCGCAAAGAATCGACGAGCGGCGCGGTATCGCGTCGCAAGCGCGTCCAGCTGGTCTGCTTTTGTGGTTTCACGCGGCGTCAGTCGGCGAGTCACTCTCGTTGATTAACCTCATCGAGCAAATCCACGACGACTTCCCAAATGTGAACACGCTGGTCACAACCGGTACGCGTACTTCGGCTGATTTGCTTGAAACAAGGCTGCCGCCGGAAACGATTCATCAATTCGTTCCGCTCGATTTGCGCCTCTTTGTGCAACGCTTTCTCGATCATTGGCAGCCCGACATAGCTGTCTGGACAGAAAGTGAGCTTTGGCCATCGTTGATCACACTCACACGGCAACGTGGCACGGAGATGTTTTTGCTCAACGCCCGCATGTCGATGAAGTCGCATCAAAACTGGAGATGGCTGCCAGGGATTTCACGGGCGGTCTTGCGAAGCTTTGGAAAGATTTTCGTGCAGGATGATCAAACCGCTTTCCGCTTGCGACGGTTGGGTGCGCTGAGAGAAAACCTCGAGGTCACAGGTTCGCTCAAGGCTGCAAGCGGCGCCCTCCCGCACGACGAAGCTGAACGGCAGCGCCTTGTCGAGATTTTGAAAACCCGACCCGTTTGGCTGGCTGCATCGACCCACGCGGGTGAAGAGGATGCCGCCGCTGAGGCGCACCGGATCGCGCTTAGAACCTCCCACAGGCTGCTACTGATCCTGGCCCCGCGCCACCCTGAACGTGCGCCTGAGATTGCCGAGAAACTGCGCGCCGATGGATGGAACATTTGCGTGCGCTCGGAAGGTCGCGACCCGGACCCATCCACACAAATTTTCCTTGCAGACACGATGGGAGAAATGGGTCTGTGGTATCGCCTTGCACCAGTGTGTTTTCTGGGCGGATCGCTTGCCCAGATTGGCGGGCACAACCCATTTGAGCCTGCGGCTTTGGGCTCAGCCATCCTGCACGGACCCCATGTGGACAGCGCACGAGAAATTTTCAGCCGTCTTGATGAAGGCATGGCCGCGCGGCTTGTGCGCTCCGCCGCGGAACTTGGTGAAGAGGTCGTTGACCTTTTAGAGCCCAACAAGGCCGCAAAGCTTGCACATGCCGCATGGGAGGTTACATCAAGCGGTGCGGGCGCGACGGAACGCGCCTTTGGCCATATCGCTGATCTGATAGACAGCGTCGAGGTACGCAAGTGAAGGCCCCTGATTTTTGGTTTCGTCCGAAAGGATGGCAAGCCCGCGCCTTGACCCCACTTTCAAAGCTTTACGCCGCCGCGACCGCGCGTAGGTTGCGCAATGGAAAACCACTTAAACTGGGTATTCCGGTTATCTGCGTCGGAAATATCAATGCTGGCGGAACGGGGAAGACGCCTACGACAATTGCGCTGGCTGAACGCATCATCGCGCGCGGGAAGGCACCCCATATCATCAGCCGGGGTTATGGCGGCAGCCTTGAAGGTCCCGTACGCGTTGACGAACGCACGCATACCGCAACCGAGGTCGGGGATGAGCCGTTGCTTCTTTCGGCCTTCGCGCCGGTCTGGGTTGCCAAAGACCGGGCCGCCGGGGCGAAATGCGCGGCAGCTGCAGGCGCAGACATGGTTTTGCTCGATGACGGCCACCAGAATCCGGCTCTAATAAAGGATGTTTCGATTGTCGTGGCTGACGCGGCGCGCGGCTTTGGCAATGGATGTGTTCTGCCCGCGGGGCCCTTGCGCGAGCCTGCTGAGGTTGGTCTCGCACGTGCAGATGCACTTCTGAAGATCGGGACGTCTAAGGCGCAAGCGCGGTTTTCTGGGCTGCACCACATTCCCGATACTTTGCCCCATATCGCTGGCCAGCTTCGTCCCCTTCAAACGGGTATGGACTGGGATGGATTGCGCGTCCTTGCTTTCGCAGGCATCGGCATGCCTGAAAAGTTCTTCGCGACGCTCAGCAGCCTCGGCGCTGATATCGCGAAGAAAGAGCCGCTTGATGACCATCAACCACTATCTGACGCCCTGCTTACGCGCCTCGCCTCCGAGGCGGCGGCACTAAACGCGCAGCTTGTCACAACAGAAAAGGACGCGGTGCGCATGCCCGCGTCCTTCAGATCTCAGGTCCTGACCGTGCCCGTGCGCTTGCAGATCGAGGATTGGAGCGCTTTGGACGCCCTTCTCGACCAGGTTTAAAGCATGCTGTCGAGCAGCTCTTGTAGTTCTGGGTAGGCCATATTCCCCTGCAGCTCACCGTTAATGACGAAGCTTGGGGTGGCGCGCACGCCATCGGCCTCAGCGTTTTGCTGATAGAGCGCCATCATCGCGCGGGCTTTTTCACCGTCTTGCAAACAAGCATCCAATTGGGCATCGGTCATACCGGCAAGTTTGCCCATTTTTTTCAGGTTAGCGGCCACTTGCGCAGGCGCGCCTTGGGTCCAGCTGCTTTGGTTTTCGTAGATCATGTCGATCATGCCAAAAAACCGTTCCTGCCCGCCACAGCGCGCGGTCATACCGGCCCAAAGGCCCGGTCCATCAAAATAAACTTCGCGGTAGACGAAACGTACTTTTCCAGTATCGATGAAATCCGCCTTTAGCTGCGGGAACACGTCTTTGTGGAACCGCTGGCAATGCGGGCAGGTGTAGGACGCGTATTCTATAAAGGTGATCGGTGCGTCCTCGGCCCCCATGGCCATTTCCTGCACCAAGCTCAGGTCAATCTCGGCATCATCGGTGGTCTGCGCTTGGGCTGCCGCGCTTGGAAGCTCCAAGCTGGCCGGGCGTTCCACGATCATAAAGCCGACAATAGCTGCTACCAGGATTACGGCCCCAGAGAGTATCGTGTTGCGGTTCATTCTAGTTCCCTTCTTTCGCGCCTTGGCGCTTTAAAAAATTTTGCGCAAGCGCGTCCAGCGCCTGTTTTAGCCCTTCATCCTGGGCCCCCTCCACCATTTCAGCGGAGGCTTGTTTGATCTTTTCGCTCACCGGCGGCGCTTGAGGCACTGGTGCATGTTCGAACCGAGCGCGCCCCTCATGAAAGCCTACAGGCGCGGTTTGCGTGATCGCGACACGGCTTATGGCCGAATAGCCATAGCACGCGTTCACCCTTTCGCGAATCTGGGGAAGTTGCATCTGGACCATCGGTGCATTGGCGCCTGTAACCAAGATCGTCAGCGTCGCGCCAAATCCGTCCCGGGAGTACCCCATTTTTACCGGCGTCGCCAATTTCGCCAGGTCGGGGCCGGCGATCTCTTCCCAGTGGGTGAGGAGACGCATAACAGCAAAACCGCGCTTTTCACCGGCCATTTTGACTGGTGTCTTGATAAGCCCAGACATCGCAGCAAAGCCGCGGCCGCGCCTTGGCGCGCGTTTTGATTTCGCGTATGTTTGCTTGGTCGCCATGCTGTCCTTTCGCCTCTCCCTTCCTATAGTACCGGTCACCCCGCTGTGAAGCACCCGAACTGCGATAACGGAATGATAAACTTTGCGTGAAGCCGCCGCCTCTGAAAGCTTGCTCGACTGGTATGACGCCAACGCGCGCAAAATGCCCTGGCGGATTCCGCCTGCAGAGAAGCAAGCAGGTGTCGCGCCGAATCCATATCACGTTTGGTTGTCCGAAATTATGCTGCAGCAAACGACTGTCGCGGCGGTGCGTGATTATTTTGTGAAATTCATCACAATATGGCCCTCAGTCGCTGACCTCGCCGCTGCCGAGGATGCGGATGTCATGGCCGCCTGGGCCGGTCTTGGCTACTATGCGCGTGCGCGAAACCTGTTGAAATGCGCCCGCGCCGTCGTTGCAAACCACAATGGTATCTTTCCACAGACGGAAGACGCGCTTCAAAAGCTGCCAGGTATCGGGCCCTACACATCGGCCGCCATCGCTTCTATCGCGTTTGATCAACAAGCCACCGTGGTTGATGGCAATGTCGAGCGGGTTATGTCCCGTCTTTTTGCGGTCGAGGTGCCTTTGCCGACTTCAAAACCCGAACTTACGAGATACGCGACGCAGCTGACCCCGACCGCGCGGCAGGGCGATTACAATCAGGCGGTCATGGATCTGGGCGCCACGATTTGCACCCCCCGATCACCCGCCTGCGGTATCTGCCCGTGGCGCGACCCGTGCCGTGCGCGCATCGAAGGTATTGCCGCCGAGTTGCCCAAAAAGCTTCCCAAAAAAGTGAAACCGACACGGCACGGTATCGCCTATGTCGCGCGCCGATCGGATGGCGCGTGGCTCTTGGAGACGCGCCCGGAAAAAGGCCTCCTGGGCGGGATGCTTGGGTGGCCCGGCTCAGACTGGGGCGATGCGCCGCAACCCAACCCGCCGCTAAAGGCCAATTGGCAAGAGGCCGGAATGGAGGTGCGCCATACCTTCACCCATTTTCATCTAAGACTCCAAATTATGGTCAGTTGGGCAGAAACAGAGCCTATTCTCGGTCGTTTCGTGCCCCATGATCAGTTCAGCCCGGCCAGCCTGCCGACGGTTATGCGCAAGGTTTATGACGCAGCGTCGCCATTGCTCGCCCTGAATTGAGCACATTGCGGGCTTAAGCTATCCTTTCCTTTAAAAGGGGTAGCTAGATCACGACTATGACGACCAAAGACCCATCAGACGTTTCAAAATTCACCAGTGCTGCGCCGTTTGCGTTGTCGCTTCTCTTGATCCCCCTCGTGATCATCGCGGCCACGCAAGGCGGATGGACCATCGCACTCGTCCCGCTTTACGGGTGGGGCATGTTTTCCATACTCGACAGTTTTGTGGGTCTCGATACCGACAATGCGGATTTGGGCACGTCAGAGGCTGAATTGTTCTGGTACCGCGCCATCACCATGCTTTGGGTGCCGATCCAGCTGATGACGATCTACGGCACCATGGCCTATGCGCTCAATGCTGCCCATCTTTCGACCCGCGAAATCATCTGGCTGTTTTTCGGCGTCGGGGTCGTCACAGGCGCCATCGGGATCAATTATAGCCATGAGTTGATGCATCAAAAAAACAAGCTGGAGCGTTGGTTGGCGGACCTGCTCTTGGCGTCCGTTCTCTACAGCCATTTCCGCTCAGAACATCTTCTCAACCATCACCGCTATGTCGGCACCCCCAAAGACCCCGTCACCGCGCGCTACAATGAGGGTTTTCATCGTTTCTTCTTCCGCGTGCTGCGCGACTGCCCAAAAACCGCGTGGGAGGCGGAGACCAAGCTCCTCGCGCGCAAGAACCTAAACCCGATCCATCAAAAAAACCCGTTCTGGCGCTACGCAGCGCTGCAACTTGTGTTTTTGGCGTTGGCGGCGCTGGTCGGCGGTTGGCCGGGCGTCGGCCTGTTTGTCTTTCAAGCCTTCGTCGCAATCTGGCAGCTTGAGCTCGTCAATTACATCGAGCATTACGGCCTCACCCGAAAACACCTAGGCGACGGCAAATACGAACATGTCAAACCGCGTCATAGCTGGAATGCGGCGCAAAAGGCGTCAAACTGGCTGCTCATCAATCTACAGCGCCATTCTGACCACCACTACAAACCCGACAGGCGGTTCCCGTTGCTGCAAACCTATGCGCCGGGTGAGGCGCCACAACTGCCGCATGGCTACCCGGTGATGACGATCGCCGCGATGATCCCACCGGTGTTTCGCCGCATCATGAACCCGCGCGTCCGCGCTTGGCGTAAACAGTATTACCCAGAAATCACCGATTGGCTGCCCTATAAAACGGCCAGCAATCCAATGCCCCGGTAAGGCTCTCCATTTGGTCTTAAATATTCTGGGCGGATGCCCATGCGGCGGAGGGCAAAGCCCTCCAAAAGCATAAAAATGCGCGGGCGGCGTAGCCGCACATTTCGGTCAAGGATCTGCGCTTACACGCACAAGCTGTTTGCCAAAATTCCCGCCTTTGAGCATTGCCATGAAAGCCTCTGGGGCGTTTTCCAACCCTTCGGTCACGCTCTCACGCACTTTAATCGTGCCATTGCCAACGAGGGGGCCAACCTCACGCTGGAACTGCGCCATCAAGTTGAAATGGTCGAAAATAATAAATCCCTGAACGCGCAACCTTCGGGTCAGTATGCTACGCCAAACAGCGGGAAGCGGTTGCGCCTCCCCTATCCCCTGCCCTGAATACCACGAAATTGCGCCGCAAACGGCGATGCGCCCGCCGGTCTTCATCTGTGTTAAAACGGCCTCTAGTGTCTTGCCCCCGACATTGTCGAAATACACGTGGACCCCTTCAGGCGCGGCGCTTTTAATGGCCTTGCTCAAACTCTTGGCATCATTGGCGCGGTGGTCAAAACAAGCTTCTGCCCCAAGGTTTTCAACGGCAAAGGCGCATTTTTCTACGCCACCGGCAACGCCGATAACACGCATCCCCTTTTCTCGCGCCAATTGGCAGACCATGCCGCCAACAGCGCCGGTTGCTGCAGAGACGACAATCGTTTCGCCCGCCTGCGCGCCCGCGATCTCGTTCAAACCGGCCCACGCGGTGATCCCCGGCATGCCCAGCACCCCGAGCGCGGTCGAAATCGGGGCCAGCGTGGGATCAACTTTGCGCACGCCCTCCCCGTTTGAAACTGCATGGCTCGTCCAACCAAACTGCCCCGTCACAATGTCCCCGATAGCATATTCCGCATGGTTAGAGCCTATAACTTCACCAACCGCGCCACCTTCCATGACCTCGCCAATCGCCACGGGTGGCGCGTAGGACTTCACGTCATCCATCCGTCCGCGCATATAGGGATCCAACGATAGCCATATGATGCGCACCAGAAATTCGCCTTCGCCTGGTGCGGCCAGTGTGCGCTGCTTAAGAGCGAAATTGTCAGCCACTGGCGAACCGCTTGGGCGCGAGGCGAGAGTAATAGAACGGGTCTGGGTCACGATATCCTCCTCATTTCTGTCCCGACCCTAACCGCGTTCGGTCGGACAAAAAAAGCCCTGCCGCTCAAAGGTCTGAGCAGACAGGGCTAAAGTTTTGTGCCGGCGGGCGGAGCCGCTGGCACGGGCGGTAACCTCGTGTAATTCTTTAATTCAATGTATCTCCGCGCGGATTTGCTGGCGCAGCACGTCGATTGGTACCAAGGTGCCTTCGCGTTTGAAGGCCCAGTAGGTCCAGCCGTTGCAGCTGGGCGCGCCTTCCAAATGGGCCCCGACTTGGTGAATTGATCCCTTTACGTCGTCTGCGATCAGCGTGCCGTCGGCGCGCACCTTAGCCTTGTGGCGCCCGTTCAGACTGAACAACGCATCGCCCGGGGACAACATACCGCGTTCGACCAACACGCCGAAAGCAACACGCGGCTGCGCGCGCTTGGATTGTGAAACTTCAAGCGAGCTGCGGTCAAATTTGCGGACCGATTTCAAACGCTTCTCGGCTACTGCGCGGTAGGCCTCTTCCCGCTCAATCCCGATATAGTCGCGGCCCAATTTCTTAGCGACAGCACCCGTCGTCCCAGTGCCAAAGAAAGGGTCCAAAACAACGTCACCTGGATTTGTAGTGGCAACAAGCAGGCGGTGCAAAAGCGATTCAGGTTTTTGCGTCGGATGCGCTTTCTCGCCCATTTCATTTTTCAACCGCTCATGTCCCGTGCAGATCGGCAGAACCCAGTCGGAACGCATTTGAACGCCTTCATTCAAGGCCTTTAGCGCTTCGTAGTTGAACGTGTACTTTGCGCCCTCGGCCTTTGACGCCCAAATCAGGGTTTCATGCGCGTTGGTCAGCCGTTTGCCACGGAAGTTGGGCATCGGGTTCGATTTGCGCCAAACCACATCATTGAGCATCCAAAACCCTTGGTTTTGCAGCTCGTTCCCGACGCGGAAAATGTTGTGGTATGAACCGATCACCCAGATTGCGCCGTTCGGCTTCAGCAGCCGTTTAGCGGCCTTCAGCCAGGCTTGGGTGAACTGGTCGTATTTGCGAAAGCTCGCGAACTGATCCCATTCATCGTCGACCGCGTCGACTTTGGAATTGTCAGGGCGATGCAGCTCGCCGCGCAATTGAAGGTTATAGGGAGGATCCGCAAATATCAGGTCGATAGAGGCTTCTGGAAGGCAGTTCATCGCCTCGATACAGTCGCCGTCCAGTATTGTATTCAGCGGCAACGCATTGTGCGTAACCTTGGAAATCTTTCCCATTATCAGCCCCGATATTGCACCTTTGCGGCGCTTGTTCATTCGTTGAGCCTAAGATGAGTCAAACCGATTCGGCAGTCAAAACTTATAAATTTCAATAGTTTACAAAAAATCATCGACACAAGATATTGTGGACGGGTTTATAGGTGCGCCGATGATGTGGTGTTACCCCGTGTTGCTCTAATGCACTGATATGCTCCTTGGTGGGGTAGCCCATATTTTTGCCCCAATTGTAAACGGGGTACTGTTGCGCCAATGCATGCATGATCCGGTCGCGCGTGACTTTCGCCAGGATCGAAGCCGCTGCAATCGATTGAGAGCGCCCGTCGCCTTTCACCAATGGGGTTGCAGGCAAAGCCAAATCGGCCGGCACCCGGTTCCCGTCAACCAAGACATGGCCGACGCCTTTGATCCCTTGAACGGCGCGGCACATCGCCAGATGTGAGGCATGATAGATGTTGAGCGCGTCAATTTCTTCAACGCTTGCCTCTGCTATGCAAAATCGCGCACGCGCGGTGATTTCATCAAAAAGTGCCTCGCGCTTGGAAGCACTCAGCTTCTTGGAATCGTTCAACCCGTCAGGGATATCGCTCGGGTTCAAGACAACGGCCGCTGCGACGACAGGCCCGGACAAGGGGCCCCGTCCGGCCTCATCAACGCCCACAACGCCTGACAGACCTTGCGAGATGAGGGCCGCCTCAAAAGAAAAATCTGGTCCTATCATGTCCCTGTCAAACACCGGCCAGCCGGGAAAAGCAAAGAGAAAGGGGGCGACCTGTGCGGTCACCCCCAACTGCTCGCACTCATTATGTCGAAAAACTTTGTTCACAGACGCCATCCGTTTTGACGCAGACACCGCGGCGCGTAGAAATAGCGTGGTCCGCTATTGGTTTTGTTTTGACGGAGGCAGTTCTGCGGCAATTGAGCTTTGGCATGACTTTGCATGCACCGCGCACCGTATACTTCGCGCGTGCCACGGTGAGTCCATTGTTCTCGCACACAACGCGACGGCGCGAGCTTTGCGGCGCGTCTGGTCACCGGCGGTCCAATGCGCTGCGTATAAACAGTGCTATTGCGCGCGGGCTGCCGGGCAACATTGCGCTCTTTGTTCTTTTCAATCTGATTGGCCAGAATGCCTAGCACCACCAATCCGCCCAGAACTTTAAAGACATCTTCATCCGCGCGGGCAGGCGTCGCGGTCAAAGACGTGGCGGCGAGGGCAGAACTCAGCACCATTGCAATGAATTGTTTCTTCATGGGGATGTCCTCCAATTTGGATGCGGCCGTGATGACCGGATGCATCCAAACTGCGAGCCAACGTCGCGCTAAACAATTTCGCCACGCTGAAACCGGCTTGCGGAAGTTTGTTATTGAATAACCCGTATGAGTTGCCCCATCTCAAGTCTATGAAACATCGCATGTATTTGAACGCAGCCCTTATATGGATCGCAATGGCGAGCACGGCGCAGGCCGCATGCTACGCTGACTACAAAGCCAAGAAGGACGGCCCCCTGCAGCTGCATTACGGGGTGATGGAATTGCCTGCGTCCGCTTGCGGAAGCGCCTCCAGTGCCGCACAAGCTATTGCGCCGCGCCTTGCCAAAGCGGGCTGGACATTGCTCAATGTATTATCAGTCTTTGACGATGCGGGACTTGCGGAAAGGAAAGCCAGTGCCGGACGCTACTACCTCCGCTTCTAAGATGACGCCCGGGCGGGTGATCACGGTGGGTGTCGCGGCGATCGTGTTGATCCTTGTTGTGGCCGCCGTCGTACTCTTTGCCAATTTGCCCGATGCCAACGCGTTCAATGCGCGCGTGGAGCAGCTTTTTGTCGAGAACGACACGCTGACCGGCCCGGCGGAGATCAAGCTGCTGGAAATTCTCGCAGGCTCCGGCACCGCGTTTTCCGAGACATTGGCCAGCTACCGGTTCATCATCTTCGTGCTGATGGTTTTTGCGACAGCATTGCTGATCGCGACACTGGTGACTCTGGTCTCGTTGGTTGGGCTGGCCCGCCGCATGGCAGAGGTTGAGAAATCAGGTATTCAAGTCAACGCGCTGACTGTCCACCGCGGAGAGCGGATTGTGCAGATCAACGATATGGAATTCAAACTCACCGAAGCCGCGTTGGAAACCCTGTCCGTCCTGGCAGAGGCCCGGATCGATGACGACATACTGTCAGGGGTTGAGATCGAAAGCGTGATCTCGGGTAAGCCCAGCTCGGATTGTGACGAGGCCGCCGGCGCTGTCCGTATCAAACGGCTGCGCGATCACCTTGGCAATCAAATGATGAGTGAGCTTTTGATCAAAAATATCGCGCGTAAGGGCTATGTGCTGGCAGTTGAGCCAGATGCGATCAAGATGGTGTAGAGCAGCCCGGGCAAGTCTCGCCCGCCCGGGCTGCCTTAGGCATTAGGCGACCAGATCGAAACGGTCGGCATCCATAACTTTGACCCAGGCCGCGACGAAGTCTTTCACGAATTTCTCGTGGTTGTCGTCTTGGGCATAGACCTCAGCGTAGCTGCGCAGGATTGAGTTGGACCCAAAGACCAAGTCAGCGCTGGTCGCGGTCCATTTCACGTCGCCACTGGCGCGGTCACGGATCTCGTAGGTGCCGTCCTCAAGCGGGTGCCAGCTGTGGGACATATCCGTCAGGTTGACGAAGAAATCCGTCGTCAGCGCACCAGCGCGGTCGGTAAAAACGCCATGTGCGCTGCCGCCATGATTGGCCCCAAGCGCGCGCATTCCACCCAAAAGAACCGTCATCTCAGCGGCGGTTAGACCCATCAATTGGGCACGATCCAACAACATCTCTTCTGCCGAGACGGTATAGGCCTCTTTCTGCCAGTTGCGGAACCCATCCGCGACCGGTTCCAGCACGCTGAAGCTATCTGCATCGGTTTGCGCGTCGTCAGAGTCTCCGCGACCAGCTGTGAAGGGAACGTCAACAGAATGACCACCTGCTTTGATGGCTTGCTCAAGACCAACATTGCCGCCCAGTACGATGACATCTGCAATCGATGCCCCGGTTTCAGCAGCAATTGGTTCAAGTATACCCAGTACCTTGGCCAGACGCTGAGGCTCATTGCCCGCCCAGTCCTTTTGTGGTGCAAGCCGGATTCGTGCGCCATTGGCCCCGCCCCGTTTGTCAGAGCCCCGGAAGGTCCGCGCGCTGTCCCATGCGGTTGCGATCAAGTCGACCGCGGACAGGCCGCTCTCGGCGATCTTGGCCTTGACGACAGATGCGTCATAGTCCGTGTTTCCTGCGGGAATAGGGTCTTGCCAGATCAGATCCTCAGCAGGGACATCTGGGCCATAATAGTTGGCACGTGGACCCATATCGCGATGCGTCAGCTTGAACCAAGCGCGAGCGAATGTGTCCTTGAAATACTCCGGATCAGCCATGAATTTCTGGCAAATCTCGTTGTAGATCGGGTCGACCTTCATCGCCATGTCAGCATCGGTCATCATAGGCAGTTTCGGGGTCGATCCGTCACCTGCATCGACCGGCATTTCGCTGTCGGGCATGTTGACAGGCTTCCACTGATTGGCCCCAGAGGGGGATTTTGTCAGTTCCCACTCATACCCAAACAGATAGTCGAAATACCCCATGTCAAACTTGGTTGGCTCCTTCGTCCAGGCGCCTTCGATGCCCGAGGTGAAGGAATTTGACGCGGTGCCTTTGTGGTCCGGGTTCATCCAGCCAAAGCCTTGGTTCTCAAGACCGCCGGCCTCTGGCTCGACCCCGATATTGTCATCAGCCATCGCCCCATGCGCTTTACCGACTGTATGGCCGCCGCAGGTCAGGGCCGCGGTTTCGGCATCGTTCATCGCCATCCGCGCGAAGGTCTCACGCACATGAAGGGCGGTGCGCGCCGGATCAGGATTACCGTTCACACCCTCGGGGTTGACGTAGATCAGGCCCATATGGACGGCCGCCAGCGGGTTCTCCAGCGTGGCCACATCATCTAGATCGTCGTAGCGGTTCTCGGACGGCGCCAGCCATTCCTGCTCCGACCCCCAATAGACATCCGTCTCGGGTCCCCAGATATCTTCGCGGCCAAAGCCGAACCCGAAGGGTTTCAGGCCCATGGATTCGTAGGCCATGTTGCCCGACAGGATGATTAGATCGGCCCAAGACAGCGCATTTCCGTATTTCTTTTTGACAGGCCACAGCAACCGGCGGGCTTTGTCGAGGCTCGCATTGTCAGGCCAAGAATTAAGCGGAGCAAAGCGGATGTTGCCGCCACCAGCGCCACCACGACCGTCTTGCATCCGGTAGGACCCGGCAGAATGCCATGCCAAACGGATCATCAACCCGCCATAGTGGCCCCAGTCCGCCGGCCACCAGTCCTGGTTTTCGGTCATGAGCGCTTTTACGTCTTCTTTTACAGCTTCATAATCAAGGCCTTTTACGGCTTCGCGATGATCGTAGTCAGGGTCCATCGGATTGGTGCGGGCACCATGTTGGTGCAAAATGTCGAGGTTCAGCGCATTGGGCCACCATTTGGTCACCGGCTTCTCCATCGAAGTGTTGCCGCCGTGGTTAACCGGGCAACCACCCAACCCGTCGGGTCTGTTTCCATCCATCATCTGATCTCCTGGAAGCTAAAATAAATCTGAGGTTTCACCGTCAGAATACGCTAGCCATTCGATAAATACCAATTGGATAAAGTTAAGGGCGTGATAGTTTGAAGCTATGAAAAACTTCACCATCAAACAGTTCCGGTATTTTGATGCGCTCGCGCGGACCGGACATTTCGGACAGGCGGCAGACGCCTGCTCCATATCGCAGCCCGCGCTATCCCTCCAAATCAAAGAGTTGGAAACGATGCTCGGCGCGCCGTTGGTTGAGCGCGCTGCGCGCAACATTCGTCTGACCACTTTGGGCCAGGAATTTTTGGAGCGCGCGCGCAAGGTTTTGACTGACGTCGAAGAGATGTCAGAGCTTGCGCGATCATCGGAGGGCCCGATCAAAGGGACCCTTCGGATCGGTGTTATCCCAACTGTCGCACCCTACCTACTTCCATCAATCATTCAGGGACTGGCGCAGCACTTCCCAGACCTCGAGCTGCATCCACGCGAGTCGATCACCAACTCTCTGATCCGCGACCTTCAGGAATCGCGCTTAGACTTTGTTGTCGCAGCTTTGCCAATCTCAGAGCCTTCTCTGCGCGAATTTGCGTTGTTTGATGAAGATTTCGTTTTGGTACGCGCCGTCAAAGACGCCGACAAACCGGTTCCCAGCCCTGAATCGCTTCCTGAAATGAAACTTCTCCTGCTCGAAGAAGGGCATTGCTTCCGTGATCAGGCGCTTTCGTTTTGTGATGTCCCCGCCTCCAACCCGAGTTTGGTCATGGAGGGCTCATCGCTATCGACGCTTGTTCAGATGGTTGATGCGGGCTTGGGGCTGACATTGATACCCGAAATGGCAGTCCCCCTTGAGACGCAGAATGCCGATCTTTCGATTTCCCGGTTTTCGAGAAACAAACCTAAGCGCACAATTGGTATGATTTGGCGAAAAACGACCCCGCTAAGCGCACAACTTATGGAGCTTGGCGCCATCATTCGTCAGGTCGGCCAGTCCCAAATCGAGAAATTTGCTCAGATCGAAAAGCCTCACGACTAGGGCGTGTGTCCAGTCTTTAGATAGCACGATATGAGGCCAACGGACCGAGCGGTCACATTGGCCTCATCGAGTTGTTTTCTAGGCCGAGGCTGTTGCTTCAATTTCAAACATCAAGCCAGGGATCGCCAACCGGGTCACACCGAGCAGGGTCATGGGCGGTGCAACCTCATGCGGCCCAAAGCGCATCCCCATCAGATCAAAGTTCTTGAGCGCTTCGTCGACATCAGTCGCAAATACGCCAAGCCTTGTGACGTTGCTCAAGTCCATGCCTGCCTCAGTCAGCACCGCTTCAAGGTTATTCAAGGCCAATTCAATCTGGGCGCGCATATCGTCTGGGTGCTGAGGGGCACCATTGCCATCAACGGCAGTTTGGCCAGCGCAGATCACTTGGCGCGTCGCGCCTTCGATCACTTCAGCCTGATTGTAACCAAGCTTCAGCGACCAGTTCCATGGGTTCACAGCAGTCCGTTTCATCTATCAAATCTCCTTGTTTTATGTTGCTGAAATCGGTCTAAATCAAAATAGTGCCAAAAATTGTCACCATTCATGATAGTGTGTCTTCATGAACATTCGACTCAGACATGATGAAATCGTGCGGAGCCTGCGCCGCAATGGAACCACCACCATCGACACGCTTGCCGATGAGGTGGGCGCGTCGCGGCGCACAGTCTTGCGCGACATCAGCGCACTGCGCGACGAAGGCTTTGTGATCCACTCCGATGTCGGTCGCGGCGGTGGCCTTCAACTCGACCCGCAGTCGATGCAAACGACCGCGCGGCTCAGCGTTCCGGAGGTCTTCGCCCTCTTAATCAGTGTTGCGGCGATGCGCGCGGCTGGGAACCTACCCTTCTCGGATCTGGCCGACGCAGGGCTCGCAAAGATTGAGAAAGCCCTTCCGTCTGACAAAGTGAAGGACCTACGCGCGTTCCTCGAGTGTCTGCACATTGGGCAGCTGTCACCACTTCAGGACATCTCGGACATGGGCAAAATGGAGCCGCAACTTCTACCCGCCTTTGAATCCGCGTTTCTCGGGCGCAAACTTATCCGCTTTGACTACCGCGATGCCAAAGGGCGCAAGACACAACGCTTGGTTGAACCACAAGCGATGCTGATTTTACCGCCGCTTTGGTATCTCGTTGGATGGGACGCCTCCCGCGCCGATTTTAGACATTTCCGGATGGATCGAATTTCTAACCCTGAAGCGGTTGAGGACACCACATTCCGCCGCCGACATGTTCCCTTCGAAGATGATGTCTGCCCATTCACCGAACTGGAGCGGTAGCACAGCTATTGAGGCGCGAACGCGATCCAAGAAGACAACTTGGTCGGCGCCTTGTTCGCAGTTAAGATCAAAACATGCTGACCTCCGTTCGCCTGCGACTGCTGATGATGGCGCTGTTGCCCCTCATCTTACTGATGCCCCTGCTTTTGTTGCTGGGTCTGTCACGCTGGACGTCCGATTATGATGAGCTGCTGATCTCCAAGGTCGAAAGTGACCTCAAAATCGCGGAGCAATATTTGGCACAGATTATGACGGCAACCGGGTCTGACCTCGCGGGTATCGCAGGGGCGGCGGGTTTTGCAGACGCGCTTGCCCGAGACCAGTCTGAGCGGCAAGACTATCTAAACCAGCGGCGCGACGAACACGGGTTCGACTTTTTGTACTTCCTTCCTGAAGAAGCGCTGGAGTCGGGCCCAAAATGGCCCGTGGTGGCCGCCGCTATGACAGGCCAATCCGCCACAGCAATCGACATTTTTTCGCCGCAAGACCTGGAGACAGTCGCAGAGAGCCTGAAAGACACTGCGCGTATCCCGCTGGTTGCCACAGAGGCCGCGGTTCCCACAGATCGCACTGCGGAGGACCGCGGAATGGTGGTTCATTCCGCAAGTCCCGTGAGCCTGTCGGGCAAGACAGGCGTTGTTGTCGGGGGCATATTGTTGAATCGGAACCTGCAATTCATCGACACAATCAACTCCCTTGTTTACCTGAACGCCGTAACCGGTGGCGAACGCCAAGGCACAGCAACGCTCTTTCTCGAAGATGTACGCATTTCGACCAATGTCAGGCTGTTTGAAGATGTGCGTGCGCTTGGCACGCGCGTTTCGGCCGAAGTGCGTGAAGCTGTCTTGGGACAGGGCGAGACTTGGCTTAACCGCGCCTTCGTGGTGAATGATTGGTATGTCTCAGGGTACCTGCCGATCCGTGACAGCTTTGAGAACAATGTTGGCATGCTCTATGTCGGCTTTCTGGAAGCTCCGTTTTCGGCCACCAAGCGTGCCGCAATCTTGTGGATGCTCACGGCCTTTGTATTGGTTCTTCTGATCTCGACACCTGTCTTTCTTTGGCTGGCGAAAGGGATTTTCAGCCCGCTCGAAGCCATGAGCAAAACCATGAAACGCGTTGAGCGCGGGGACCTGTCGGCGCGCAATGGCGATCTGGGGGCCAAGGGTGAAATTGGTCAGGTCGCGGCGCATCTCGACAGCCTGCTTGAACAGGTACAAGACCGCGATCAGGAATTACGGGGCTGGGCCGACCAATTGAACTTTCGGGTCGACAAAAGGACCAAAGAACTCAGCGACGCCAACCAAAAGCTTGAGGCGGCGACGCAGCAACTTGTGATGGCCGAAAAGCTGGCCTCTATCGGGGAAATCACCGCCGGCGTTGCCCATGAAATCAACAATCCTGTCGCTGTGATCCAAGGCAATGTAGATGTGATGCGGGAATCTCTGGGCGCGGCCTCGAAGGATGTTGAGATTGAGTTCAACCTGATCGACCGCCAAATTGCGCGCATATCTGCGATTGTGGGCAAATTGCTGCAATTTGCGCGACCGGCGGACTACTCCGACACAACCTCAAGCGTAGTTCTGCAAACTGTCTTGGATGATTGCCTCGTCCTTGTGGATCATGTTCTTTCGGAAAAGAAGATCACGATCATCAAGGTCTATAGCGAGACGGCTACCGTGCGGATTGATCCCGGTGAGCTGCAGCAAGTGATCGTAAATCTCGTGATGAATGCAGCGCAGGCCATGGGGGATGAAGGTACACTCACCCTGACCCTGGCGACCGCAGAACGCGATGCGCAAGTGGGGTCTAGCCTTTCCGTCACCGACACTGGGCCCGGCATAGACCCGGAGAAGCTTGCCAATGTGTTTGATCCATTCTTCACAACCAAACAGGCCGAAGGCACAGGTCTAGGCCTGTCGATCAGCCAAACCATTATTCGCCGTGCGGGTGGCCTGATCACCGCCCAAAACCAGCCCAAGGGAGGCGCGCGTTTTGAGATTTGGCTGCCCGCGGCGACATCAATATCGCATGCTGCTCAGTAAGCTAGTGCCCCCAGCCAACCATTTTTCGGTCTATCGTTTTGCGCGAAACACCAAGACGGCGCGCAGCCTCAGCCCGGTTGCCGTCGCATTGCGCCAATATCTGCAGAATATGGCGCTGCGTGACCAGATCGAGGCTTTCCACCGCCTGTGAACCAGTAATCTCGCCTTCTCCGGCAAATTCTGGCGGAAACCCCCCGACGATAACCGAACGCTCGATGAGATTTCGAAGCTCGCGCACATTTCCGGGCCAGTCATGTTGGCGCAGCTTAAGCAGTGTTTCTTCGTCAAGATGAAGCGCCTTCATCCCCAGCTCCTTGCTGAACATCTGCATGAAATGCGCGGCCAGCTCGACCACGTCCTCTGCGCGGTCTCGAAGTGGTGGAATGGGCAGACCAATCACATTCATCCTGTGATACAGGTCCGCGCGGAACCGCCCCTCCGCCACAGCCTTTTCCAAATCATCATTCGTCGCAAAGAGGAACCGTAGGTCCAGTGGGATTTCCCGCTCTGACCCCACGGGCCTGATCTTGCAATCCTCCAGAACCCGCAAGAATGCCGCCTGCAATGTGTCGGGCATCTGCGCCACTTCATCAAGAAACAGGGTCCCGCCATCGGCAAGTAGCAGCAGCCCGGGGCGGGCATAATTGTCGCCATCACGCTCGCCAAAAAGCTGTTGAACGATTTGATTTGGCGCAAAGGTTGCGCAGTTTACCGCAACGAAAGGTTTTTCGCAGCGCGGCGACATCGCATGCAATGTGCGTGCTGCAATCTCTTTGCCCGTGCCGCTTTCGCCGGTGATCAACACCGGGGTGGGCAATGGCGCGAGGCGTTTGAGCATCTCGCGCACCTCTTGAAACACAACCGATTGGCCCAGAAAAACGCCAGCGCGCCCACTCGACAGCTCATGGCGCAGCAGGAAATTGTCACGACGCAAATGGCTACGATCTAGCGTCCGCGCGACGGCGCTGAGAATTTGATTTGCTCGAAATGGTTTCAAGACAAAGTCGCTCACACCAGCGCGCAAGGCCGCGATAGCCGTCTCCAGATCGGCGTAGGCCGTCATCAGGATCGTGTCCGCATAAAGCCCGATCTGCCGCTGCTGCTTCACCCAATCAAGCCCGCGGGTGCGCGGCATTATATTGTCGAGGATCACCAGATCGAAATGCGTTTCATCGAGGTGCTTGGTCGCCTCCTCTGTCGAGGCTGCTTCGGCCAAAAACTTGACCCGAGGCCCGAGAATCTTCTGCAAAAAATGGCGCATGCCAGGCTCATCATCGACAACGAGCACGGAGGCTCCCGCCAAGGCCGGTCCATAGTCTTCTTTCTCTGGCTCCTGATCCTTCACCCCGTCAATCCAACCGTACGTTGTCCCCGGAATAGACGTCCTGCGCCGAAAACCCCATTTCGCCTAAGGCAAAATAGGACCCGACCGAGATCACAACCATGACCAAGCCACCCGTTAGCACCGCTTTCATAGCTTATTCACCCCTCGTGTTTTGTTTCAGAAATTCAATCAAGTCTGCGCGGTCCGCGGCCTTTGAAATTACCTGCATTGGCATTTTGGACCCTGGAATGTAGTGATCCGGGCCCTTGTCGAACAGCGCGTCGATCGTCTCTTCCCCCCAAACAATTTGCGTGTATGGGAGCATATCAGAATAAACGTATCCCGGTAAGCTGCCGGCTTTGCGCCCGAATACCCTGTGCAAGGTTGGCCCTGCGCGCCGCGAAGGGCCCGCGTCCAGCGCGTGACAAATGGAGCATTTGCGCATGAACTGCCGCTCTCCGTTGCTCATCGTCTCTGGGTCTTGCAAAAAGCTCCGCGTCTGACCGGCGACTGTGTCCATTTCCGACAGCAGCGCTACGGGCCATCCGTAGACAACATCATCAACCCCGCCTGCCCAGATCCTTTTGCCGTCGTTGGAAAAGGCGAGTGCCCAGATCGGACCCTGCCGCGTCGCGCGAAAGTCCTGCGCGATGCGCATCTTTTCGGTATCTACGATCATGATGTAACCCTCGCCGTCGCCGACTGCGAGACGCTGGGTTTCTGCGTGGTAGCTCAGTGCAAGGATCGGACGGCGGTCGAGCGTAAAATCTGCAACCTGAGCGCCTGTACCCGCATCTATAATCCGGGTCCCACCATCAACGGCGCCATAGGCGATCCATTTCTCTGCCACAGCGATCCGGTTCACCGCGAATCCGTGTTTGACCAAAGGCTGTGGGGCTTGATCAGTCCCCAGATCATAGCGCCAAACGACCCCCTTTGACGTACCCACAAACAACGCAGATCCGTCCGCGCTATAGGCCACGGCGTTGACGGCGTTGCCGATTTTGATCATCTCAGGCGCGCCGCCCTCCATCGGCCAGAAAGCCACCGTGCCGTCCCATGATCCGCTCACAGCTATGCGTTCATCGGGTGAAATCGCAATGGACATGACTTTGCCTTTGTGGCGCCCAAGCTCGCGTGCCGTGCCGTTCTGCCAGAGCAAAACCGCGAAATCATCACCGCCTGATACAACTCGGCCAGAGGGAGCTGCCGTCAGGCTCGTGACCGCAGCCGCGTGGCCATCAAGCCATGTAGGTGTTCGGTCGGACCACATACCCAGAGCATTGTCGAAGCTTCCGCTGATCACCGTGTCATCATCCGTCACCGCCAAAGCCATGATCGGGCCGCCATGACCTTTGAGCGTCGTGAATTCTTGCGCCATGGCGTCACCCATCAAGATGCAGAAGGCCATAGCCGCTTGGGCCAGCCGCCACATTTATTCCGCCGGGGTGGTCGCGCCGGCGGGGGCCGCGGCCTCTTTGGCTTTGACCTCTTCCAGCCAAAGCGAATGGTGCTGTTTGGCCCAGGCCTCGTCTACCTCGCCGCTGCCCATTGCGTCATAGGCGCCTTCCATCCCAAGCGAGCCGATATAGATATGCGCCAAGATGATTGCCATCATCACAAAGGCTACGATCGCGTGCCAAAGTTGGGCATATTGCATCTCTTCTTGCGGCGACATTTCCACCGGCAGCGGGTTGAGCCCGATCGCGGACGTGATGCCGACATCGTTCATAATGGCGAAGGTCTTTGCGAACATCGGGATTTCGTAGGGAAAAAGCAGCGACAAACCGGATGCCGAGACGGACGCGCCCAAAACGATGACCGACCAGAAGATGATCTTTTGGCCAAAGTTGAATTTCTTGGCCGGTGGGTGTTTGGACCCAACAATGCCCCCCGCTTGTTTGATCCAGGTGATATCCGTGCGGTCAGGAATGTTGTGCCAGACCCAAATCACGAAAACGAAGGCCAGCGAGATCATGAATGCCCATGAGACGTTGTTGTGGATGAATTTGGAAACTGTGAGAAGGAAGGCGTTCGCCTCCAGCCCAAAGGTCGGCGCAATGATCTTGCGTCCCGCCAGCACCAGCAGCCCAGTGAGGCCCAGAAGTACGAACGAACCCGCCATCGTCCAATGCGCGACACGTTCAAAGAACTTAAACCGCTCGACCGTGCGGCCTACCTTTTCGCCATCCACGCGAATGCGGCCGCGCAGCAGAAAGAACACTGCCAATGCGATAATCGTCCCGCCCAACAACCAGAAACCGTAGGTAAGCAGCGGGCCCTCGCGGAAGGTCAGCCACCACATGCCCCCATCTTGCATCAAAACGCGGCCACGGGTGTCTTTGGTTGAAACCGTCACATCTGCAGTGCCAAAACGCAGCGCACGCCATAGCTCCGGATCGGAGGCGCCACCTAACGTGCCAAGCTGGCTTGCGATGCCTGCCGCTGTGTCAGGATTGCCGGTGTTTTCGCGACGCTCCGAGTTGTCGAATGCCTCGCCTCGCTGGCGCGCCATAATTTCTTCGAGCGTCGGTGCGCCGCCCGTGGCGCTGCGATCAACGTTCGGTGCCGGATCTGCTGATTGGGAGAATGCTGGCATCGCCAAAGCGATCAACAGCGTGAACACGGTCAAAAAGCGGTGCATATCAGCCCCCGGTATTGGAATTTCTTGTGCTGTGGGGCCGTGGCCGCGCGCGGAATGTCCCGGCGGCCACGGCATTTATGATAGCACGCCGCCCGAAGGCGGAATGGCATGGGCGGGGTTAGCCGCCTTTTTGGTCGTAGGCTGTGCCCCAGCCCCAAGCGCCCGAGCCGAAGCCACGGGCAACCACGCGCTCGCGATAGATCGCCGACACGATGTCGCCGTCACCGGCCAGCAGGGCCTTGGTCGAACACATCTCCGCGCAGATCGGCAATTTGCCTTCCGCAATCCGGTTGCGCCCATATTTGGCGAACTCGGCTGTGGAGTGATTTTCCTCAGGACCACCGGCGCAGAAGGTACATTTGTCCATCTTGCCCCGGCTGCCGAAGTTGCCTGCCTGCGGATATTGCGGCGCGCCAAACGGGCACGCGTAGAAGCAATAGCCACACCCAATACAAAGGTCTTTGGAGTGCAGAACCACCCCTTCTTCGTTTTGGTAGAAGCAGTCCACTGGGCAAACGGCCATACACGGAGCGTCCGAGCAGTGCATGCAAGCGACCGAGATCGAGCGTTCGCCCGGCTGGCCGTCCTGAATGGTCACCACCCGCCTGCGGTTGATGCCCCAAGGTACTTCGTGTTCGTTCTTACACGCGGTGACGCAGGCGTTGCATTCAATGCAGCGTTCGGCGTCGCATAGGAACTTGGCGCGAGCCTGTCCTCCTAATGCCATTTCGTATCCTCCTTACGCTGTCCAGATTTTGCAGAGAGTCGACTTCGTCTCCTGCA
Organism: Pseudomonadota bacterium; assembly: GCA_039030615.1. GTDB lineage: Bacteria > Pseudomonadota > Alphaproteobacteria > Rhodobacterales > Rhodobacteraceae > Litoreibacter. Next base: position 121,708 of record JBCCDV010000010.1, read on the forward strand.
TCTGGGTGACTGAATCGTAACCGTAGGTCTGAGCCGTGTTGGTGCTTTCGCCCAACACATATGGATCAGCACCGTCCGGGTACTTGCTACGTTGGTCTTCGCCTTGGAAGTGGCCACCAAAGTGGAAGGGCATGAAGGCCACGCCCTCGCCCACCCGGTTGGTGATCATCGCCATGACCTTGACCTTTGCGCCTTCGGGCCCTTCGACCCAGACCTGCGCGCCATCCCGCACACCAAGATTATTGGCGTCACGCGGGTTGATTTCGACGAACATGTCCTGCTGCAGCTCGGCCAGCCATGGGTTGGACCGGGTCTCATCACCGCCGCCCTCATATTCGACCAAACGGCCGGAGGTCAGAATGATAGGATAGTCCTGGCTGAAGTCCTGCTTCTGGATCGACGCATACATGGTCGGCAAGCGGTAGAACTTGCGGTCCTCATATGTCGGATAATCCGCCACCAGATCGCGCCGCGGCGTGTAAAGCGGCTCGCGATGAACAGGCACTGGGTCAGGGAAGGTCCACACGACCGCGCGGGCTTTGGCGTTGCCAAATGGCGCACACTCATGCTTGATCGCGACCCGCTGGATGCCGCCCGAAAGGTCGGTTTTCCAGTTGGTCTTGGGCCCAGCAACGGCATCGATTGATGCCCGCTCCTCGGCTGTCAGATCGCTGTCCCATCCGAGGTCCATCAGCATCTGCATCGTGAATTCAGGATATCCGTCCTGAATTTCCGATTTCGCAGAATAGACGCCCTCGGCCAGCAGATTGTCGCCGTCCCGCTCCACGCCAAAACGTGCCCGGAAGGTGAGACCACCCTCAGAGACCGGTTTGGACATGTCATAGAGGTTCGGCGTGCCGGGGTGGTTCATCTCGGCGGTTCCCCAGGATGGCCATGGAAGACCGTAGTAATCACCGTCAGCTGGCCCGCCAATGGCTTGCAGCGTGGTGCGATCAAACGTGTGCTGGTTGGCCATATGCAGCTTGATCCGCTCCGGGCTTTGACCCGTGTAGCCGATCGTCCACATGCCACGGTTGAACTCACGCGTGACGCTTTCGATGTCAGGCGTGTTTTCATCTTCCATATCAATGTTGCGGAAGAACCGGTCTGCGAAGCCAAATTTGTTGGCAAACATCCCGATGATCTCGTGGTCTGGCTTGCTCTCAAACAGAGGGTCGACAACTTTGTCGCGCCACTGGAAGGAACGGTTGGACGCCGTCACGGACCCACGGGTTTCGAACTGCGTACAGGCCGGCAGCAGGTAAACGCCATCGGTCCGGTCATGCAGCACCGCTGAAACGGTCGGATACGGGTCCACCACGACAAGCATGTCGAGTTTTTCCATCGCCGTTTTCATCTCTGTCATACGGGTCTGAGAGTTTGGCGCATGGCCCCAAAGCACCATGGCACGCACCTTGTTAGGGTTGTCCATGTTCTCAGGGTCCTCAAGAACGCCGTCAATCCAACGCGACACCGGAATACCGGTGAGGTTTTGGAGCGACTTGTCCTTGCCATCTGCGCCTTTCACGGTCGCAAACTGGTTGCCGAGCCATTCGGCATCCTCTTCCCAGACGCGTGCCCAATGGCCCCAAGCGCCAGCCGACAGGCCATAATAGCCCGGCAGCGTGTGGGACAGAACGCCAAGGTCGGTGGCGCCTTGCACGTTGTCGTGGCCACGGAAGATGTTGGTCCCGCCACCCGAGGTGCCCATGTTGCCCAAGGCAAGCTGCAACACGCAGTAAGCGCGCGTGTTGTTGTTGCCGTTGGTGTGCTGCGTGCCACCCATGCACCAAATCACGGTGCCGGGGCGGTTGTTGGCCATGGTGCGGGCCACGCGTTTGAGCTGGGAGCCAGGCGTGCCGGTGACGCGCTCAACTTCCTCTGGGTTCCACTTGCGAACCTCTTCCTGAATTTGGTCCATGCCCCAGACGCGGGTGCGGATGAACTCTTTGTCCTCCCAACCGTTCTCGAAGATGTGCCACAGGATGCCCCAGACAAGCGCCACATCCGTACCGGGCCGGAAACGGACGTATTCGTCAGCATGGGCGGCCGTACGGGTGAAACGCGGGTCACAGACAATGACAGGTGCGTTGTTTTGCTCTTTGGCTTTCAACAGGTGCAACAGCGAGACAGGGTGTGCCTCGGCAGGGTTGCCGCCAATGATGAAGATCGCCTTGGAGTTATGGATGTCGTTGTAGCTGTTGGTCATGGCGCCGTAGCCCCACGTGTTCGCAACACCCGCAACGGTGGTGGAGTGGCAGATCCGCGCCTGGTGATCCACGTTGTTTGTGCCCCAATAGGCAGCAAACTTGCGGAACAGATAGGCTTGCTCGTTATTGTGCTTGGCAGAGCCCAGCCAATAAACGGAATCTGGACCGCTTTCTTCGCGGATGTTCATCATGCCGTCGCCGATCTCGTCGATCGCTTGCTCCCAGCTGATGCGCTTCCATTCTCCACCCTCTTTTTTCATCGGGTATTTCAGGCGGCGTTCACCATGGGCATGTTCACGCACCGCTGCCCCTTTGGCGCAATGGGCGCCAAGGTTGAACGGGCTGTCCCAGCCGGGTTCTTGACCCGTCCAGACACCGTTTTGAACTTCCGCAATAACTGTACATCCCACAGAGCAGTGGGTGCAGACCGATTTCACTGTCTCGACCAGACCGGGGTTGGATTGGGCAGATGCTTGCTGCACCGTCCCGCCTGTTGCGGCAACCGCCGCAAGGCCCCCAATGGCCAGACCTGAACCGCGCAGGAATGCGCGCCGGTCAACTGAAGCGTTTGCCGCCTCAGACAGGATACTCGTCCGCTGGGGGCGTCGCGCAACCCCGTTGGTCTTTTTCCTCAACATGTTGTTGTCCTCCCTTGCTTGCTTGGCCGGGTGGCCGCGCTCGCTTGGCTACGATTTTGGAACTTGGCAGTCGGGCGTCACGCAACCAGTCGCTTTGTTCCGGTGTCCGTCGCCCACCTTCATGGACGTCGCAAGAGCCCCAAACGGGGCCGTGGTCTCAGAACTTGGCGCTTTCTAGGTAGGCGCGCGTATGCAGGGTGTCCTGCATCTTGTCCGAGCTGAGATCGGGTTCCGCCGCGTGCGCCGCACTCCCGCTTGTCATCACCGCTGCCGCCGCAAGGGGCGCAGAGGTGCCTGCAAGTTTCAGAAAATCCCGGCGGCTGGTGCCGTCTTCGTTTCTGCTCATGCCAGTCTCCTTTTCTGGCTGTTCCGACGGGTTCCTCCGCCGCTCGATATGCGGGGCTAGCCCGCGCTCATCCGAAAGGCTTCCGTCTCAATCTCCATGAACCGGCGGCCTACTGTGGCCACCGACGTGTAGAAGACCGAGTTCTTCGCCCCTTCAAGATCAGTGAAAAAATGCGCCGCCCATGGCGCGATATGGGTGTTGTAAAACGTCTTTTGCTGCTCCAATGAGGCGGGCGGCCCTAATCGGCCCACGATCATTGCGCCCATCATTTCCATCAGGCTGGCAATATTGTCTTCTGGCTCGAATACGTTGTCGGCCCGCTGCAACCCGCGTCGCGCCATGTCATCGCGCAATTTGGCGAGCGGTTTTTCATTTAAAAAGCCCGTCAGGTAGTAGCTGGCGTAAGGCAACAGCTCGCCGCGTCCCAATCCGATGAAAAGCTTGTTATATTCTGTTGTGACAGCCTTTTCCTTCGTCAGTTTGGCGACCTTGGCCAAAGTGCCAATGGCTTGCCCCATCTCGCTGCCGTCGCCAGAAAGGCCAGCGGTTTGTTGCAGGAGCATCTCATCGGGTGGCCCGGACAAAAGCAGGCCCAGAAAATTGTACAAATCCGCGCGCAAGCGGTCTTCTTCGGCGATCATATGATCCAAAACGGCACTCATCCTGTGTTTCGGTCCTCAAATTCAAAACGCATACGGTGGCGGGTTGGGGCGGGGATATGCGCCTCTTCCTCTTCCGGCACGAAAGTGATTGGTGCGGGCTTCGGAAGGTCAGCCGCTTCCACCTCAGCCATCATCACCTTTTCTTCTTCTTCGATTGTTTCTACCGGCGCATCATCAAACTCTTCACCTTCGTCGCGCTCGGCCTCTTCCGCCGCTTTGCGGGCCAGCTCTTTGACGTGCTCCAGCATGCCCTTGCCGACCTGATAGGTGGTTTGCAGGTTCTCAACGACAGTCGCGGCGTCGGTGAAATCCTCGCCGTAATCGACAAGCCCATCGACATTGGCCAGAACCGGATTGAGCCGCCATAGCTTGCGCAGCGCGCGCGTTTTCAACCGGGCTGGAACGGCTTCTGCCATGAACACGCTGAAATCGTCGCCGTCTGATAGGGCGTCAGGATCCGGCAAACCCAACTCTTCCAAGAGGTCTTCGTCGCTTTTCTCAGCGGCTTCAGCCTCGACCTCGAAAACAATCTGAGCAGCCTCGTCAGCTTCAGTCTCGGCTTGTACACCTGCTCGTCTTTTGCTCCAGAAATCAGTCAATTCAGACGCTCCTTCCGGGCCAAAACGGGCGAGCGGTAGACATCTCCCGCCTGGGCAATCCGCACGTCGCCAATGCCATCTTCCTTGCCGTCGATATCTTTCTTGTCGCGCTTGCGCTTCACGAACACCTCCTCTTCGTGAAAGCGATGAACGAAGTCAGCGACCCACTCATGAAGCGCCGGCGGCATAGGGACTTTCTCGACCAGCTCTTCGCCGCTGTCGGTGTAATCCTGCGCTTCGTAGGGAGACGCCGTGACCAAAAGAACATCAAGCGGAAGCTCGGCGTTTTCGCTGGGGCGCATGATGACATAGATGCTCGGCTGCTCAGCAGTCAGCCCGTGAAGGTAGGCTTCCGTCTCGGCCCCGTGAAGTTCCAGAGCCAGCGTCGCCGCGTGGTATTCGACGGCGTCGCCCTCTCGCCGCATCTCGTGCCAGTTGGCGTCGCCAGCGCCCGGCATCACAGCGCTCGCCGTCCAGGCATAGGGCGCCCAACGCGTTACACCCGGCGTGCGCCTTACGACCACGCCAAGCTGAACCGCTTGGTACATGTTGGGATTTTTAATCAATCCTTGCCTCCCTGTGACTTAACCCTGCGTCAGAACGGTCACGCCACAAAGCGTTGTTTTGCATACAGTGGCATTCTCAACGCGATCCAGACAATTTGACTGTCCGTATTTGTCCAAAGACAAAGGGCCGGGACGAATTGTCTAATCTGACAAAAATAATTGGAAATACGCATTCTCATAAGTAAGCGAATCACCGGCTAAATTTTCGACGCTAAAGCGCACCCTCGGCGCGGTGCCCGGGTGAAAAAACCGGTTGTCGGCTTCTGAGAATCAAGTCTACGCTGCGGGGCGTTCGTGGGCAGATCGGGCGCAAAACTGGCGTCGAAAAATCGGGGAAAACAATGTCTAAGACCTTGATAATATGTGATTGCTTAGGCAGCATGACGATTGACGCCGAAAGGTTGTCTGAAGCGACCGGCCTTGAAGTGTCCGCGCCCTGCACAGCGCTTTGCACCACCCAAATTGAGCGCGCCGCAGAGGCGTTAACGCAGGGTGATTCAATTTTTTGCTGTACGCAGGAAGCCCGCCGATTCGACGCCCTCGCAGAAGAACTCGGCCTAGAGGCCCCCCCCACATTGGACCTGCGTGACCGCGCCGGATGGACCGGCGATACAGGCGATACGCTACCCAAAATGTCCGCGCTTGCGGCTGAAGCACTGCTCCCAGCCGAACCGGATAAAAGCGTTGATGTCATTTCCGAGGGGCTCTGCTTGATCGTTGGATCGGCCGAGGTGGCTCTGTCAGCCGCTGATGTTTTGAAAGATCACTTGGGCGTCACAGTCTTGCTCAACGATGCGGAGGACGCAGTAAGCACGTCTGATTATGACGTCGTAGTCGGACAACTCAAACGCGCATCCGGCGCTTTGGGGCAATTCGAGGTCACAATCGACGCGCTGCAAATGATCGAGCCCGGCGGGCGCGGCGCGCCCAGTTTGAACCCGCCGCGCGACGGTGCCGTGTCGCATTGCGATATCCTGATCGACCTGCGCGGCACGACGCCGCTCTTCCCGGCTCCCGAAAAACGCGAAGGCTACCTGCGCGCCGAACCCGGCCACGCACCTGCCGTCTCCGCCGCCATTCTCGTGGCCTCGCATCTGGTCGGCACATTTGAAAAGCCGCTCTATGTGAAGATGGAGCCGCTTCTTTGCGCCCATTCCCGCGCCGAACAGACGGGCTGCACCAATTGTCTCGACCTTTGCCCCACGGGGGCGATCACGTCTGAGGGCGACCATGTGGTTGTCGACCCGATGATCTGCGCGGGGTGCGGGGCTTGCTCTGCGGCTTGCCCATCCGGTGCCATCAGCTACGACGCGCCAACAGTAGACCTCACATTTCGCCGCGTTCAAACGCTGGCCAAAGCCTATCTCGACGCTGGTGGGACCGCGCCGCGCCTGCTTGTAACAGACGCACATGGCACTGAAATGATCTCTCTTTCCGCCCGGTTTGGCCGCGGGCTTCCAGCGGATGTGATCCCGCTGGAAATGGCTGCGCTCAACGCTTTTGGCCATGCTGAAGCCATTGCTGCGCTCGCTGCCGGGTTCTCAAATGTGACAATCCTGCCAGGGCCGTCCACCGACCGCGCCGCGCTGGAGACACAAATCGCTTTCTCCACCGCGATTGCGGGCGAGGCACGCGTCCAGATGCTCGATGAAACCGATCCGGATGCCATGTCAGACGCACTTTTCGACGTCACCCCACCAGACGCCTTAGCCGTCCCAGTGCGCCCAATGGGCACGAGGCGCCAAATTACGCGGCAATCGGCGCGCGCGCTGCACCCAAATGCCGAGACCCTGCCATTGCCCGATGACGCGCCTTACGGGGCGGTGCTTGTTGACAAGGATAGCTGCACCCTGTGTTTGAGCTGCGTTTCTCTTTGTCCAACTGGCGCATTGGGCGACAATCCCGACCGTCCGCAATTGCGTTTTCAGGAGGATGCCTGCCTTCAGTGCGGGATTTGCGCCACCGTTTGTCCGGAGGATGCCATAAGTTACGAGCCGCGCCTCGACCTCACCGATGCTGCTTTCAACCAGACCGTTATCCATGAGGAAGAGCCCTTTGCCTGCGTCGAATGCGGCAGTCTCTTTGGGGTCAAATCAACCATCGAAAGGATCACTGAGAAACTGTCAGCCCACTCGATGTTTGGCAGCGAAGACAAGCTTCGCATGATCCAGATGTGTGACAATTGCCGGGTAAACGCGCAGTTCCACAGCTCCGACAATCCGTTTCAGGGCGGTGAGCGGCCGCGCGTACGGACCACCGAAGACTATCTCAGCAAACGGCGCGATCACTGATGTTGCAGCGGTGCGCCCAGGTCTGCGGGCTTCAATTTCGCGACGTAAGCGATCATATCCTCCATCTCATCCAGCGTCATCTCGATAGGAACAATGGCGGGCGGCAGATGCTCGGCGAAAGGCTCGGTAAGGTCGGTGATCTGGGTGAACGCACCATGTGGGGCAAGCGCATAAAAGGCCGCAAAACGCTGCTGCCAGTCTTCAAAGCTGCGCAAGACGAAAAAACTGGGGGTCGATCCGATATCGTTTATGCGCCCCGCCTCGTTGACGGCATGGCAGCGCCCGCAATGCAGCACCGCGACCTTCTGCCCAAACACCGCGTTTCCATCGACTTCTATCGCGACCTCCTCCTGCACTACGGCAGCCGGTGCTTCAAAAAGCGGCACCCCGTCGGGAGCGAAACTGAGAATGGTGTTTTGTCCAACGTCGCTCAGCAACCAGTCCGCGAAACGCTTTGTTCCGGGATGCTCGGTCGCGCTGATCAGCATAGCCCAGACAGCCCCGTCTTGTTGAAAAAGCGCGCGCCCGTCCGTACCCAGATCGATACCCCATGCCATATCCGCGCCTACCGGGCTCGAAAGCAGCTCAATGCGCACCTGCGTCTTCAACGTAAACCGAGGCAGGATGTGACGCATGGCGCCAGTTTCCGCGATTTCCGCAGGGGCGTAGAGACGCACCAGCTTATCATCAGCGACGGCGCTTACCGGCAGAACCATCAACAAGATCATCAGCAGAAATCGCATAGCCGGCAGTCTAGCCGCCGGTTTTGCGCTGCGTAAACCCCCAAGGGAGCCTACGATGTCAGACGATTTTAACATGTCGATGCGCAAATTCTTAAAGCAGGTCGGCGTCACGTCGCAGCAAGCGATCGAAGAGGCGATGCGCGGCCGGGCGACCGGCGGAAAGTCTTTCACCGCCAAGGCCACGATCACTATCGAAGAGCTTGGCATGACCCATGAGGTCAGCGGTGAGATCAAAGGTCAGGACGCATAAGTGTCGCAACGTGAAGCCGTACTAGACGCCCTGAAATCCATCGCCGACGTGGTTGGCGAGGGCGATATCGTCTCCGCCGGCGTGGTCCGCGCGCTTGACGTGAACGAAGAAGGCGCGGTCCGACTTGTGATGGAAATCGCACCAAGCGCTGCAACCGCCTATGAGGCCGTCAAGGCCGATGCGGAAGCCAAACTTGCAGCACTCGATGGTGTCTCGTCTGTGTCCATTGTGATGACGGGGCACTCAGCCCAGCCAGAGCCGCCACAGCTCAAACCGCAAAAGGCCGCGGAGCCTGCGGGTCCGCTTAAAATCCCGGGCATTGACCACATCATCGCCATTGCCTCGGGCAAAGGTGGCGTCGGAAAATCGACTGTATCGGCCAACCTCGCCTGTGCGCTCGCGGCTCAAGGCCGCCGCGTCGGGCTGTTAGATGCTGATGTTTACGGGCCGTCGCAACCGCGCATGCTGGGCGTTTCAGGCCGCCCCTCCAGCCCTGATGGTAAGACGATTTTGCCGATGCGAAACCACGGCGTCACGATGATGTCGATCGGGCTGATGACCAATGACGACCAAGCCGTTGTGTGGCGCGGGCCCATGCTAATGGGCGCGCTGCAGCAGATGATGAGCCAGGTACAATGGGGCGCACTCGACGTCCTGCTTGTTGACCTGCCACCAGGCACTGGCGACGTGCAAATGACGCTCAGCCAAAAGGCGCTGGTGGATGGCGCGGTGATTGTCTCGACGCCGCAGGATGTCGCGCTAATCGATGCGCGCAAAGGCATCGACATGTTCCAGCAACTCAATGTCCCGCTGCTGGGCATGATAGAGAACATGTCCACGCATATCTGTTCCAAATGCGGGCATGAGGAGCACACGTTCGGCCATGGCGGTGTTGCCGCCGAGGCCGAGAAGCTCGGCATCCCGCTGCTTGCCGAAATTCCACTGCATCTTGATATCCGGCTTGCGGCAGATGGCGGCGCGCCTATTGTCGTCAGCCAACCTGACAGCGCGCAGGCTGCGGCCTTTGGCGCCGTCGCCAAAGCGCTTATTGCGAAAGGCGTTGCATGAGCACAAATGACATCACCCTGCCGCCAATGATGTCAGCCGAGGCTACCGATGGCCCGGCCATGGAGCACGCTTGCCTCAAAGCCATCCAAGGCTGCGACGCGGGTTTGGTGGTGCACAATATCGGCGCCAACACGCTGGATGCAGCGTTGGTCTTTGCGCCTGAGGTCGCGTTGGAAGACGCGATGGCGATGCTGCCCTTAAGTGGTGTGGGGTTTCAAAATGCGCTCGGCGCGCTGGCCCCGCCCGAGGTCGCCGTGCATTTGGGGTGGGATGGCGCAATTTTCGTCAACGGCGCGTCCTGCGGGAAATTAAATGTGGCCGCGAGCACGCAAGACCCGCTCAGTGTTCCCGATTGGCTGGTCGTTGGCCTCACCCTGCCGTTATGGCCCGAAGACGGGCGCGATGGAGGCGCTTCACCGGACGAAACCACGCTCTACGCCGAGGGCTGCGTCGAGGTGCAAGCGCCGGAGCTGCTCGAAGCCTTCGCGCGCCATACTCTGAACTGGATTGGCCGCTGGGAAGATGATGGCAGCAAGGTTTTGCACGATGAATGGCGCGGCCTTGCCCATAAGATGGGTGAAGAGCTTACCCAGAACGGGCATAGCGGCACGTTCATGGGCGTTGATGAAAGGTTCGGTATGTTGCTGCGCGACGCTGATACGACCCACCTGATCCCACTGACCAAAACACTGGAGACTTCGCCGTGAACCTCGCCCGCGCCATCCATTTCGACGAAAGCGATCAACGGATTTTCCACATTCCCGCCCGCACGGGCGAATGGTGCATCTCAGGCGGGTTCGAGTTTTCCAACTGGTCCGAAGGGGATCTGGCGGGCAAATCACGGCAGGCCTTTGCCAATGGGTGGTTCGGATTGGAAACAGGCGGGCGCGTGACGTTTGTTGCCGTCACTCAGGTAGAACCTTCCGAGATCGAGACGCTCACCGACCTGCTGGCGCAGCATTTCGTGACGTATTATGGCGCGCCGAGCGTTGAGGCCGCCCGACCCGTCGCCGCAGAAGAGTTCACGCATATGGTCGATCTTTGCGATGAACATGACGCCAACACGCTGCTCACCGTCGCACGTGAGTTGACCCCTGCCGGTGTCAAAGAATCCTACCGCGCGATTGAGGCGCAGGCCGCAGGGATCGAACAATTTGCGATCCACGGCTCAGTTGACGAATACGACTAAGGGGTCGCGTTAAAAGCAAAGAGCTTTTTGCCCTCAATCTCGTAGCCATTTATCAGCTCGGACGCTCTTTGCGACGTCAACCAGGCCTCTAGCTTTGTCGCCAAATCATGCTTCACATGTGAATGTCTGGCGGGATCAACAGGAAGGTAGGCGTATTGGTTGAACAGTTTGGGATCTCCGGCGTAAAGCAACCTCAAGCTTCCTTTATTGCCGAATTTCAACCAGCTTGCCCGGTCCGAAACGATGTAGGCGTTTAGCCCGGATGCTGTGTTTAAAGCCGCGCCCATTCCCGCGCCGACAGCCTTGTACCACGGGCCAAAACTGTCTGGGTCAAGCCCTGCCTCCGACCAAAGGCTTACTTCTTTCTTATGCGTCCCACTGTCGTCACCTCGGCTGACAAACTCCAACTCGGATCGCGCAACTGCAGCCAAAGCCGCCGCCGCGCTATCTGCCAGCTGCGCCTCGGCGAGATCAGTGGCGGGACCAATGAGAACAAAGTCATTGTACATGATCTCGCGCCGGTACGTGCCGTAACCCTCCGCCACAAACGCTTCCTCAGCGGCGCGGGAATGGACAAAAATGGCGTCGACGTCACCGGCTCGCCCCAGCTTCAGCGCTTGGCCGGTGCCAACGACCAAGAGCTGCACTTCTAGGCCCAAATCTTGCGCAATCTCGGGCAACAGGATGTCGGCCAACCCAGAGTTGTGAAACGAGGTTGTAACGGCCAGCCGCATGCTGTCCTGCGCGCTTGCAACCGAGCCAATCAACGCAAAAATCATCGTCAAAAAAAACTGTCTCATTCGACAATATCTCCTTGCAGAAAGGCCTGCGCCTGAGTGGTTTTCGGGACGTCAAAAAAAGCAGCTGCCGCGCTGTGTTCTTGAACGCAGCCCTTCAGCAGAAAGATCACATCGTCTGCCAGCCGCTTGCCTTGGCCCACGTCATGCGTCGTCAAAAACAGCCGGGTGCCTTTGTCGCGCTCACTTCGCAAAATTTCTTCAATCTCGCGTTTTGCTTGCCCGTCAAGGGCCGCTGTCGGCTCATCAAGAAACAGCACATGCGGCTCGGTGATCAGCGCGCGCGCCAAAGCAAGTTTCTGTTGCTCGCCGCCTGACAGAACCGTGGCTTGTCTGTCCAATGCGTCCTCAAGCCCGATGCGCTGTGACCAATCGCGCGCGCGCGAACGCGCCTCGGATTTTGCGACGCCACGTATCAAAAGCGGGTAGGCCACATTGTCCAAGACGGACCGTCGCAGCATGATGGGACGTTGAAAGACGAAGCTCTGGTGGTGGCGGGCCTCCGCCAAACCGCAGGCCCAGTTGATCTGTCCGCCCGTTAATCGCGCGGTGCCATGCATCAGCCGCAGTAGCGTCGTTTTTCCTGAGCCGTTTGGCCCCATTATCGCCGTGACGCCCTGCGCCCCAAGCTCGAGATCAATCGGACCCACCAGAACTTTGCCGCGCCGCGATGTCTGCGCCTGCGCCATGGTCATTGGAAAGAGCATGCTCACCAGCGGCCCTCCTTCTCGGTGCGGCCCAGCCAGTGAATGAACAGGTTCAGCGAAATGGTCAGCAATATCAGGACAAAGCCCAGCGCAAGCGCGAGGGAGAACGCGCCTTTGCCCGTCTCCAAGGCAATTGCTGTGGTCAAAACGCGGGTCGCATGATCGATATTGCCCCCGACGATCATGATCGCGCCGACTTCCCCGATGGCGCGGCCAAACCCGGCAAGGGACGCCGTCAGCAGTGCCCTGCGCGCATCCCATAACAATGTCATGACCTTCTGCTTCTGCGTCACGTTCATGGAAATCAGAAGGTCGTGGTATTCGGCCCAAAGGTCACGCAAGGACTGATGCGCGATGCTGGCGATCAGCGGCACGATTATGATGACCTGCGCAATGATCATCGCCGTCGGCGTAAACAAAAGACCAAGCACGCCAAACGGGCCTGATCGCGATAGAAGAATGTAGACAACCAGCCCCACAACAACCGGTGGCAGCCCCATCAAAGCGTTGAGAACGGCTATGACGCCGCGCCGCCACCGAAATCGACGAATTGCCAGGAGGGCGGCCAACGGAAGCGCAATGGCGGAAGCGATAAGCAATGCGCTGAGCGTCACCTGCAGAGACCTCAAAGTGATCTCAAGCAATTCCTGGTCAAGGGATATGATTAACCAGAAAGCATGTGACAATCCGCTCCACAGATCCCCCACCTGCTGCATCCTCCGTGCTGCGTCTGGCGCGCATCTAAGCCCATAAGCGCCGCCGCTGCAGTCAAAAAATCATCGCAGCTGGCACTTTCTTTGACAGGCTCAAAAAACGAGACAAAATGTTCCGCTCAACTGCGCAGTCTCGGCCAAAAGAGACAGATTGTCACGACACGCAGGGCAGTGGCGCCCAGCCCTGCTTGGCCGTCACGCAGCCACGTCTCGCAAACCCAGAATCTTGCGGGCCTGCTGCCATGTTGCGACCGGGCGCTCATACTGTTCACAGATCGCAACGGCGCGCTTTACCAAAGCCGCGTTCGAAGGCGCAAGCGTGTCACGGTCTAGTCGCACATTGTCTTCCAATCCGGTCCGGGCGTGGCCACCACTCGAAATCGCCCAATCGTTTAGAACCGATTGGTTTGCGCCGATCCCAGCCGCGCACCAGGGCGCATCCTCCCCAAAGAGCCGGTGTACGGTCTTGACGTAAAAGTCAAAAACCTCCCGGTCTACGGGCATTGCATTTTTGACGCCCATGACAAATTGTACATAGGGTAAGTCCTTGATCTGTCCGCGGTCATGCATGAGCGCCGCCTGCAAAATATGGCTTAGGTCAAAGGCTTCGATCTCGGGTTTCACGTCGTAGGTCACCATCTCGGATGCAAGCCAATCCACCAGATCAGGGGGATTTTCATACACCCTTGTCGGAAAGTTGGTCGATCCGACGGATATGGAGGCCATATCCGGCGCGAGGCTCAGCATACCGCCACGCGTCTGCCCTGCGCCTGATCGTCCGCCCGTCGACATTTGGACAATCATACCGGGACAGTGTTTCTCAAGGCCCTCTTTGAGGCGCGCGAATTTCTCCGGGTCGCTGGTAGGGGTCTGGTCGTCATTGCGCACATGGGCATGGCAAATAGAGGCACCAGCCTCAAAAGCTTCATGGCTGCTTTCAATTTGCTCAGAAACCGTGATCGGGACAGCAGGATTGTTGGCCTTTGTCGGCAAAGAACCGGTGATCGCGACGCAGATGATACAAGGGTTTTTCATTGCGCTCTCACATATCAAAGAAAATGGTTTCGTTTGGCCCCTGAAGATGGACGTCAAAGCGGTAAACGCCCTCCCCCTCTTTTCGGGCCAATAGGGTCGGAACGCGGTTCTGATGCTCGATTCGGCTCAATATCGGGTCGGCGGCGTTGGCACTTTCTTCATCCTCGAAATAGATCCGAGTGTGCAGGCCAATATTGATGCCTCGGGCAACGATCCAAGCAGTGACATGCGGTGCCTGCATGCGACCATCCGGCCACGGAACTGCGCCAGGCTTCACGGTGTCAAAGGTAAACTCCCCCGTTTGCATGTCCCCGGGGGACCGCCCCCAGCCGGTGAAATTTGGGTCGGCCTCACCACGCGTTTCATTGGCCGAGGCAAACAAGCCCGCCGCGTCAGGTTGCCAGATTTCAATCATGGCATCGCGCAAGGGCGTGCCCGTGCCGTCGAAAACTGTTCCTTTGATGACAATTTCGGTGCCTTTTACAGGGCCCGTTTTCATCGACGTTCCTAGATCACCACCATAGATTTCAATACCCGAAAAATTCGGCATGCAGCCAATATGGACATAGGGCCCGGCCGTTTGGCTGGGGCTTTCCTTATGATAGTTTAGCTCCTGAACCATGGATCAAAGCCCCTCTTTGCGGTTTTCGAAATAGGTTTGGCGCTGGCCGCGCAAGACGATGTCAAATTTGTAGGCGCGGCTGTCCATCGGAACCGTGCGGTGCATGTCCAATGGGGCGGTCAACGCATCGACGGCCTCTTGGCTTTTGAGCGTTCCCACAATCGGGCAAAGCGGGATATGCGGGTCCCCTTCGAAATACATCTGCGTAATCAGCCGCTGCGCAAAGCCATGCCCAAAGATCGAGAAATGTATATGTGCCGGGCGCCAATCGTTCATTCCGTTGGGCCACGGGTAGGGTCCGGGCTGGATGGTGCGCAGCTCATATGAGCCGTCTTCGGCTGTGATCGTGCGACCGCACCCGCCAAAGTTTGGATCGAGAGGCGCAAGATAGCCTTCCTTCTTGTGCCTATACCGTCCGCCAGCATTGGCTTGCCAGAACTCCACCAAGGTACCCGGAACACCACGGCCCATTTCATCGAGAACACGACCATGTACGATGATCCGCGGCCCAATCGCGCTTTCACCCGGCTGCGCGAAATTAAGGGTCAGATCGTTGTCCAATTCGCCTAGCATAGATTGCCCGAACACAGGCGATGTCTCTTCGCTCAACGTTGTCGGGAAAGACAACAATGCGGCGTGAGGGCCGCGCTTCACAGTCGTCTTATAGGGCGGGGTCATGGCGTCGGGTTGCCAGCTGCGGTCGCGTGGAACAAACCCACCATTTTGTTTAAGAATGTTCATAACTCGACTCCTAACTCAGCGTAGGTCTGTTTCGCCAATTTTATCGCATGGTTTGCTTTAGGCACCCCAGCATAGACCGCCACATGCAAAAAGGCTTGCAGGACATCTTCAGGGTCGGTGCCGGTGTTGCGGCTCGCGCGAATATGCATCGGGATTTCTTCGAAATTTCCCGTGGCCGCCAGAAGCGCAAGCGTAAGCATCGACCTATCGCGTCGCGAAATTGTCTCATCGGCCCATAAGGTACCCCAGGCGCTTTCGGTGATAAGCTGCTGGAAGGGCGCGTCAAAACTCGATTTCGCGGCTTCGGCCCGATCAACATGGGCGTCGCCCAAAACCTCTCGGCGCACGGTCATTCCGGTTTCAAAGCGATCAAGCATCAACAGTCTCCTTCAGGAATGCGGTGGTTTGTACGGTGCGGCTCTTTAATGTCTCGGCAAAATGCAACGCACGATATGCGATATGAGTTTCCATCAGTAAGGCAATCCCACATAGTTCTCTGACATCGCCCTTTGCGCCGCTTTGTTGGACCGCAAGAATTCCAACTCGGCGGTCTGGATCTTGATGTCGAATTCCGATTGATCGGGGTAGCGATGCATCAATGATGAGAACCACCACGAGAAACGCTCGACCTTCCAAACCCGCGCCAGGGCTTTTTCTGAGTACCCGTCGATCCCAACCTCGGACCCGTTCTCATAGTAATCCCGCAGCGCATTGTAGAGGTAATGGACATCCGATGCGGCGGTGTTGAGGCCCTTTGCCCCTGTTGGCGGCACGATATGCGCCGCGTCGCCACACAGAAACAGCCGGCCCCATCGCATCGGCTCCGTCACAAATGATCGCAATGGCGCAATCGACTTTTCAATCGAGGGACCCGTTACCAACGTATCAGCATAGTGCTTTGGAATGCGGCGTTTGAGTTCTTCCCAAAACGCCTCATCGGTCCAATCGTTGGGGCTGTCACTGAGCGAGCACTGGATGTAGTAGCGGCTGAGATTCTCGTTGCGCATGGAGCAAAGAGCGAACCCCCGGTTCGAATGGGCGTAAATCAACTCGTGATCGACGGGTGGCGTTTCGCTCAGCATGCCAAGCCAGCCAAATGGATAAACCTTCTCGTATTCCCGGCGTATGTCGAGTGGGATCGACTGACGGCTTACCCCGTGAAACCCGTCACAGCCCGCCACGAAATCGCAGTCCAACCGTCGATGCTCATCGCCAATGGTATAGGTGATATTCGGCGTATCCGTATCGGCCCCATGGATCGACACATCTTCGACACGGAACTCAATTTTTCCATTGGCCTGCTCACGCGCATCATAGAGATCACGGGTCACTTCGGTCTGGCCATAAACCATCACCGTGCTGTTCGTATGCTCTGAAAAATCGACACGAAAAATCTCATCGCCGTAGGAGATCGACGCCCCTTCATGGATGTACCCTTCTGCGTGCATCCGCTGGGCGCATCCGGCTTCTTCCATCAATCGAACGAGACCTTGCTCCAACACACCTGCGCGTATGCGCCCCAGCACATATTGCCTGGTCTTGCGTTCGAGCACGACGCTCTCGATGCCACGCATGTGCAAAAGCTGGGACAGCAAAAGCCCTGAAGGGCCACCACCAATTATGGCGACTTGCGTTCTCATGATTCTCCTCCGCTCCCGTTGCCACCATGATGAAGCTTATGTATTGGCAAGTAAAATGACTTATTGGGAGCTTTAGTTGCCGTTATGGAAATCGACAAGCTGCGTCAGATCAAGATGAGGCACCTGTCTGCCTTTGTAGAAACCACGCGATGCGGCAGCATGAAACTGGCAGCAAAGCGTATTTTTCTGTCCCAATCGGCCATTTCGAAAACCTTAAAAGACCTTGAAGCCATACTGGGCGCCCCGCTTCTTCTACGCGATCGTGGCGGGATCGAATTGACCCGGGAGGGGGCCGTGTTCCGACAGTTTGCAGAACAAAGCCTCGCCGCGCTGAGCCATGGCATCGCCAGTCTTGACGCGCTCAGCACCGGTACCACGACGCCCATTCGGATTGGCGTATTGCCCAGCGTTGCCGCGGACCTCCTTCCAGATGTTGTCGAGACCTTCAAACTGCTGTCGCCCATGACGCCTGTCAGTGTCGAAGACGGCGCGATCGGCGATCTGGTCGAGAGGATGCGGGCAGGCGCGCTGGATTTGGTCGTTGGGCGCATGGGTCAGCCCGAAAAGATGTTGGGGCTGTCGTTTACGCAGCTTTATTCTGAGCGGGTGGTGTTTGCAGTTGCCGCCGACCATCCATTGGCTGGGTGTACGGACCTTGCGGTGGCGCAAGGCTCATTGGCGCTCTATCCCCCGATCGGGGCCGCAATCAGGCCGATCGTTGATCTCTTCATGATTTCCAACGGCATTGGGGAGTGGGACAACCGCCTCGAGACCGTATCAGGCGCATTTGGCCGCGCCATGACACTCGGCCCCGCGCAAGCGATCTGGATCATATCGCAAGGCGTTGTCGCCCGCGATATCGCGGCCGGGCGCATGGTCGCGCTGCCAATAGACACAAGCGAAATGGCGGGACCGGTCGGCATTTTGGCGCGGGCAGAGGAGGACGTGACGCCACCAATGCGGCTGTTCCGCCAGACCTTGCTCGACACAACCCAGTCGAAGCAGTCCACGCGTTAACGTCTCCGCCTACAGACGAATTGAAGGGTATCTATCTGTGCCGTCGCGTTGCAAATTCTTGGCGCAGGAAAGGTCATCGTGAAGCGTGGGGCAGTTGAATTGTGCGGCCCTAAAGTGCCAGTTTGTTTTAGGCAGCCTCCGCCGATGGCGCTGATCGGCTTCTGACGAAATGCAGTACCAGCCAGACAATCGCCGCGACAGCTGCGGCTCCCCAAATCACCGGCGCCTTGATCATGATCAACACCGCCAGTCCAAGGCGCAATGCGACGTCCCAGATTGGCAGCGCAGCGCGATCAAATCGTGACAGCGCGCTCGCCAGAAGGTAAAGCGCCACCAACAGCCGCAGCAAGAGCACGCTAAGCGCACCCCAGTCGACTTGGCCATCATAGCCGGGAAGGAAGCTGATCGCGGACCCCTCGCTGGTCGCCGGATCAATCACCGCCGCCTCGATCAAAAGCACCTCAGGGTACAGCGCAAACACGAAGGGGATCACGAACATCACGATGCCCACCCGCACGGCGGCAAAGCCCGTGGCCATGGGTTCGGCTTTGGTGATGGTCGCGGCTGCAAAGGCGGCCAAGGCCACAGGCGGCGTGATCGCGGATGCAACGGCAAAGTAGAAGATGAACATATGCGCGGAAAACATCGAAATCCCAAGCCCCGCCAACATCGGGCCCATTAATAGGGCGACGTTGATATAGGCCGGCACCGCGGGCATCCCCATCCCCAGCAAGACCGCAAGAAGCATTGTCACAAACAGCGCCAGAAACTGGAACATCGCGGAGCCATCAGCCCCAAGATCAAGGCCTTGCAACCACTGCAGTACGTCGAGCGAAATGAAAAAGGGCATACCCGTGAACTTCAGGCAGAAATCGATGATCGAAACGGCCAAGAACATCAAGTACAGCGTCGCGATCAATTTGCCGGCTTCGGCAAAAGACTGAAACAGCTTAGACGGTTTTGCCCGCATCTCAGGGTCGAGAAACAGCACAAAGCACAGGACAACGACGGCCCACCAGCCGGCGCTTCCGGCGTCACCAGCGGCGTTCTGGACCAGCTGCAAACCCCAGGACAGGCTTTGAACCCGACACCCACCGCCTTCTGTGAAAATGCGCTCTGCGCCCAAAAGCCCGCCGAAGAGGCCGCAGCCAATCGTCTCCTTGCTTGTGAGAAGCAGGAACAGAATGATCAGGATCGGCAGGAAAATCATGATGAGGTTCAAGATGTCCTGGCGATCCATATGCATGTCTTCGGTCAGCACACCGATTGGTCTGATCTTTTGGCGACGCGCCTGAAACATGACGGCGAGGAACAAGCATAAGAAGTACGCAAGCGCCGGTATGATCGCGGCGATAATAACGGAGCTGTAGGGTACCCCGGTAAGCGCCGCCAAGATAAAGGCAGCGACACCCATAACAGGCGGCATGATTGATCCGCCGGAAGAGGCCGCAGCTTCCATCCCGCCGGCAAATACTCGTGAGAACCCGCGATTGATCATCATCGGTATTGTCAGCACGCCGGTCGACAGCACGTTCACAATAGGCCCGCCCGAGATCGTCCCAAACATCGCCGAAGAGACAATCGCCGCGTGGGCCGGTCCGCCCGCAAGTTTGCGTGTCCAACGAAACGCGATCTTGATCAGGGACTTTCCGCCTGCCGACGCGCCAAACAAAGCTCCCAAGATCAAGTAAGGGAAGATCTCGTTCAAGATGATGTCCATGAAGCGGCCCAACAGGCCTGACGCGTTGTTGACCAAAATGTCGTGCACGCGCGGCCGCCCATCTGACAGCAGACGCGGCTCGCCACCGATCTTCGTGACAAGGTATTTGTTGATGTCCTCGACGCCGTAAAAATACCAAACCAGCACCGTGCCGATGGTGTATGTGGCCACCAAAATCGCAACCAGCACCAGCGGCAGGCCCCACACTTTGATATTGTAGGAAAGGAAGACAATAATCGCCAAACCAATTATCAAAACCAACCATGGCCCCGTGGTGTTAAGGCATTTTGGATCATCGACCGTTGTTGGTTCCGGCAACCCGAAAAGCGCAGCATTCTCGATTTCAATTTTGAGACTTTCAGCCAATAGACGGGCGCGGTCGCCGGTCAACTGATCGATCATGCAAACCGAATCTATCTCGATCAGGTAGGTAATCGAGACCGTAAAAGCCATGGCCAGCAGTGCTATGTCCATGAAAAGGCCGAAGCCGCGTCGCGCCGATCCCCGGTCTTTCCAAGCCTTCCACATGGAATGATGCAGCACGACGATCAGCATCATCAGTGCGAAGGCAAAAGGGTAATAATATTCAAAGGGGTATTTGCGGATGACGAAATGCTGGTTCCCGGTAATGTCCTTGAACCATTGATCAACGCCCGGAATACCCGGCATGGCATTGACCATGCCCATGATCACGAAGAAGACAGACAGCCAAAAAACCAGCTGGCTTGCGAACCCTTTGGACGCCGTCGAAGCGTCACTTTCAGTAGACATTGAGGGTCCTCCGCTCGCTAAGTTTTAGGTGGGCCGCAGCATTGCCGCGGCCCACTCTCAGAATGCGCTCTTGCGGCGTGCGCTAAGGCTTCGCGCAATCAGGGACGGTAATGCCGGCTTCCTCGTAAGCGGCGACGGCGCCCGGATGATATTTCACCGGAACAGCGCCACACAGCCCAAAGCCAATGGTGCCTACTTTGGTCGTTGCCATATAGGGAGCTTTGTTCAGGAAGGTGTCCGTGTTCGCAATGATCGCGGCCGTCAGTTTCTTCGCCATCTCGAAGTCCATGCTGGCGTTCACCACATCGGCTCCAACGGTTGTCGGGCTGCGCCAAATGCCGTCTTCGCTTACAATCGTCAAACCGTCCTGCGGCGCGATGGTTGAAAGGTCAAACTCGATCGCCGCTGTGCCAGGACTTTTGACGTATTTCTTCATACCTTCGCTTTCCCAAATGTCTTTTGGAACGGACCAGAGCGTCATATCGCCTGCCGCAAGGGAGCGCGTTATCCGGCCATCAGGGAAGGTAATCGGAAGCATCATCGCATCCGCCGATCCGTCAGAGATCGTCTTGGGCATTTGACCCCAGTTGACCTGAAGACCGGTGTAATCCTTGCCGTCCTCAAACCCGGTCACAAACTGCAAAATTTGGCGGTCGTTGGTCAGCGCAGCGCCGCGCGGCGGACCGTTCAGGATCGTGCGCCCTGCAACATCATCCCAGCCGGACAGGCCAACGCTGTCATACGCATAAAGCCCAAACCCGCCGTAGTTGAACGAGTGCAGCACCTGAACATTGCTGATCAGCTCAGCGCCCTTCTCCGGTCCCAAATTGGCAAAAGGGCCGGCCCCGCGTGACATCAGGAACGTCAGAATGAGCGGCGCACTCGCCACGTCCGTTTTGCCTTCCGCAAGATTTTGGAGCGAGTTGGTCAGCGTCTGCCCATCGGCAACTTGAAAATCCGCGATGCCTTCCGCAGCTGCTATCTCAGCAAGTGTCGTCATCACCGTAAACGGAACGGTTGCAGCTGGTCCGGTCTCCGCCGTCAAGAGCGTTTGAGCGGTCGCAGTGCTCGCAAGAAGACCAAGCGCGACGCCCGCCCTAATAATATGTTTGATCATGAATTCCTCCCAATTGATCAAGTGCCACTTATTTCGTTGAACGCTCCTCCCGAGAGCTCAGCCATTTTTCCTACCCGCCGCATACTCTGGCATTTGCGCAGGCGGTTTCACGTCCTTTTCGTCCCAATAGCCAATCAAGACGCCAAATATGTCCTCAATCCCGATCATCTTGCCCGCGCGTTGCTCTGAAACCGTCTCGCGTTGGCGGTACTGCAACGCCCAATCCGCCAAGGCGTAATGCATCGTTTTACGCGCGTCCTCATGCGCAGGCGAACGGCCGAGATCGATAAACTCATCAGGATCATTTTGAAGATCGAACAGCATCGGGGGGTAGCCCGGCGCATGAATGTATTTCCAATCGGCATTCGCGATCATGTAGATACGGCAGTCGAGCGGCACCCGGCCCGTCTTCGGGCTGAAAGGCTGCATGAAATAGTCATATTCGCTTACCACGTAGTCGCGCCACGTCACGTCCTCACCGCGCATCAAAGGCAACAGAGAGCGCCCGTCGAGAATATGTTCGGGCACTTCGCCGCCCGCGCGTTCGATAAAGGTCGGAACCAGATCGATGGCCTCGACAAACTGGTCTTGTACGGTGCCGCGCGTGGCGTCAAAAGCGGGGTCAGGATCGGCAATGATCAGTGGCACTTTGACAGCAGGATCGTGAAAGAAATCCTTGTCGCCCATCCAGTGATCGCCAAAATAGTCGCCATGGTCCGAGGTGAAGACGATCATCGTGTCGTCGAGTAGCCCGCGCTGCTCCATGAATTCGAAGAGAATGCCAAGCTGGTCATCGATCTGTTTGATCAGACCCATATAGGCCGGGATCGTAGCCTCTCGCTTCTCGTCATCTGAGAAGGTGCGCCCGCTGATCCGCTCCTGATAAAGCTTTGCCAACGGGTTGACGTCTTCCAGCTCAGCCTCGGATCGGTGTGCGGGCTGGACATCGGACGCGGAATACATGTCGTGGTAAGGGGCTGGCGCGATATAAGGCCAGTGCGGTTTGATATAGCTCAGATGCAGCAGCCAGGGGCGTTCGCCGTCATCTTCATCCATGAATTGCATAGCGCGGCGCGTCATATAAGGGGTCTCGGACTCCTCGTCCGTCACACGCGCAGGCTGGCTGGCCACATCGTTGAAAAACCCGGAGCGCGGCTCTTTGTCCCCAGCCACCGAATTGGCCGCCCAATGCCATGGGTTGATGTGGTCATCATAACCACGTTCCTTGAGGTATTCGTTATAGGCCACCCCGGGTTTCAAAACACGGTCGGGATGAATGCCGTCGTCGCGTTCATATGGCTCAAAACCGGCCTGGGCGTGATGCACCCCGATCTCGCTTTGCGGGTCGATACCCAGCCGCTTCATACCTTCTTCGTCGGCAATCATATGTGTCTTGCCAACCAGAACGGGCCGCATCCCCAGCGGTTTGAGGTGGTCGCCGATGTTCCGTTCGCCGATCCGCAGGGGCAAAAAATTTCCTGTGGCGCCGTGCGACGACACGTATCGCCCGGTGTAAAAGCTCATCCGGCTGGGCCCGCAGATCGGAGATTGTACATAGGTGTTTGAAAACCGAACCCCGCGCGCGGCGAGCGCATCGATGTTGGGCGTTTGCAACGTCTTATGCCCTGAGCAAGACAGGTAGTCATAGCGCAGCTGGTCGCACATGATGAAGAGAATGTTCTTTCGGTCAGCCATGCGCCTCGCCCTCAGCGTCAGAGGTTCACTTTACCGCCATCGACATTCAATGTCTGTCCCGTAACAAAATCGCTGTCCGGGGTGATCAGGTACATAAGCGATCCCAAAAGATCCTCCGGTACCATTTCACGCTTGATGGATCGCGATTGAACCGTCGGCCCCCGCGCTGGATCGAAGCCTGCATTTCCTTGCAGTGCTTCACTTTCCGTC
The DNA here is from genome assembly GCA_039030615.1 of Pseudomonadota bacterium. Classification (GTDB taxonomy): domain Bacteria; phylum Pseudomonadota; class Alphaproteobacteria; order Rhodobacterales; family Rhodobacteraceae; genus Litoreibacter. The sequence goes on from JBCCDV010000010.1 coordinate 145,055, forward strand.
AGACCCGGCGCAATGGCATTGATCTGGATGTTCTTGTCGCCAAGTTCGCGCCCAAAACCACGCGTCAATGCGATGACTGCGCCCTTGGATGCTGTGTAATGTGACAGTCCGGGCGGGCCATAGTAAAACGTCCCCGAAGCAATGTTGACGACTTTGCCGCCGCCGGCGCGCAACATCGCGGGCACTACCGCTTTGGTCGCCTGATGCACGCCGCGCGCGTTCACGGTCATCACCTTGTCGAACTCGTCATTTTCAATTTGCATGAAGGGCTTGGGCGTCAAAGCGGCAAAGATGGAGGCGTTGTTGACCAAGATGTTCAGCGCGCCGAATTCTTTTTCCGTGGCCTCGACCATCGCGGCAAGCTCTTCGTCAGAGGTGACATTGACGCTCATACCCATAGCAGAACCGCCAGAACCTGTAATTGAAGCCACGGTCTCGGCGGTGTCGAGCACATCCGTCACGACCACATTTGCGCCTTCGTCGGCCATCCGCTTGGCCATAACGGCCCCAATGCCGCGCCCCGCACCTGTGATTACGGCTGTCTTTCCATCTAGTCTTCCCATCGAAGCCTCCCTAGTTGCTTGTCGCGGGCCGCTTTCGCACCCGCGCCTGTCTTAAATTTCTATTTCGAGAATTTTCGCGACTTCGGGCCAGCTCTTGGCCCCGTTGTCGCGCAGGTCATTTGTAAGGTCCTCCGGCACCCAGTCGATAAAGCAGGATTTGAAATGCGGGTGCGCTTCGATGGCGTCGAACCATCGGGTGACATTTGGCAGTCGTCCGCCTTCCCACATGCCGCGCATCGACATCATCGCCAATCTGTTCACGTAAGGCGTGAGGGCGATATCAGCGATGGAGAACTTGTTGCCCACCAACCAGTCTTTGTCCTCCAAAGCCTCTTCCATCTTGTGCAGGTAAGTGTCGTAGAGCTTGACCTTCTCGGTCGCGCCTGGCGCGTCAAACCCGTAGCGGATAAAGCCTTCCTTTTGCTCCTTCCAGTTCGACGTCACTGACAGCTTCGGGGTGGAAGCCATGAACTTCTCAGACCCTTCCTTGCCCAGCTTTTTCAAAACAGTGTGGCGGTGCGAGCAAACGAACGTCATGGTCCCACAGGCGGGGTGCAGGTCTTCGTCGACGGCTTTCGTCCAATACCGGACTTGAGCGCGCTCCCATGGATCTGTCGGGTGAACGGACGTTTCGGGCAGGATCTGATCAAGATATTCGACGATTACTGTGCTGTCTGGGATCACCAGATCGTCATGGACAAGCGTGGGCACGACACCTTTGGGGTTCAGTTTCAGATACTCCGGGTCAAATTGATCGCCGGCCAGAATATCGATATAGACGCCATCCCATTCGATGCCTTTTTCGGCCATGGCAAAACGAACCTTCGCGGCGCAAACGGATGATCCATGATGGTAAAGCGTAAAACTCATAGTTGCACCGTCACCCATTTCAGTTGGGTCATCGCCTCAAGATCGGCGTCCGTCCCCTCACGACCAACCCCGCTTTCACCGTTGCCACCAAAGGGCACATGCGCTTCGTCATGGATCGTTGGGCCGTTGATGTGGCACATGCCCGCGCCAATGTTTTTGGCGAAGTGGAAAGCGCGGTCGATATCACGCGTGAAAATCGCCGATGACAGACCATATTCGGTGTCATTGGCCTTTTCCAAACCTTCCTCGTAACTGTCGATTGCATAGATCGACGTGACTGGACCAAAGGTCTCCGTGCGGCAAACGGTCATGTCTTCGGTCACATCCGTAAGCAAAGTCGGCTGGCATCGGTTGCCCTCCCATTCCCCGCCCGCCACAAGCGTGGCGCCTTTGGAAACAGCGTCAGCAATATGATCTTTGACGCGCTGCCGCTGCCGGTCTGAGATGATGGGCGCAATCACCGTATTTGGGTCGCGCAGGTCGCCCATGCCCACCTTGCCAGCGATCATCGCGAACCGTTTGACGAATTCTTCGTAGATCGGGCGCTCGACGTAGAACCGACTTGACCCGATACAGGCCTGCCCGGCGAACATGAAGATCGACCGCGCAGCCAAGGGCATGACTTTGTCCAAATCGGCATCCGCCAGCACCACCGTCGGGCTCTTGCCGCCCAGCTCAAGCGTGCTGGGCGTTTTGTTCTTCGCGCAAATTTCGTTGATGTGCTGGCCCACCACGGTCGAACCGGTAAAGGTCACAAAATCCACGTCTTCATGGCCGGTCAGATCATCACCAATCTCTGCGCCCATGCCAGTCACAACATTATAGGCACCTGCGGGTAGGCCGGCCTCCGCCATGATCTCCGCAAAAAGAATGGTCAGATGCGGCGCCATTTCCGAGGGCAGATGCACCACTGTATTTCCGAGCGCCAAAGCGTTGGCCACCAGACGTGTCGTCTTGATCAAAGGCACGTTGAACGGGGTGATTACGGCGACCACGCCCAAAGGCTCCCGGATCGACATGGACAACTTGCCCGGCGCGTCAGACGGGATGGTTTCGCCGCGCACATTGCGGCACATACCAGCAGCGGCGCGCACCATGGTCAGGCCTTTGGTGAATTCAAACATCGCTTTTTGCAAAGGTGAGCCGATCTCATCAACCAAGCAATTCACAAGCTCTTTCTGGCGCACCTCCATAAGCTCGGCGACCTTCAGAAGCCACCGTTCCCGCTCGGTTGGCGTTGTGTTTTTGTAAGAGCCGAACGCAGCTTTCGCGGCGGCGACCGCGCTGCGGATATCGGCGCTGTTTCCCTTGGCAGCATAGGCGTAGTGGCTGTCATCGAGAGGGTTGAGAACCTCAAAGGTCGCGTCATCGCTTGCGCCAACCCATTCTCCGGCGATGAAATGCTGCAGGGCCCTTATGTCAGTGCGACCGTCCATGTTTCCAACTCCCTTTGCTTTTGAGCAGAACGCGCCGCACTCTTTTCACAGGCGCCAGGGCGAGCCCTCTTCTAACTATGCGACTCTGTTTTTGCCGTATTTGGGATCCCAAAAATTCCAAGGCAGCCTGACAAACCGGAGTCACTCTTCGCTAACGTCCATAAACACTTCTTAAGGATCCCAAATCAAGGGTAAATTTCCCCTTCTGAGCAGATATTGCGCAAATCATCTTGACTTTGGGATCCCAACAAAGGTGAATACGCCGACTGATACCGGCCACTCAAGAAGGCGCATCGCTTGCCCTCAGGACGTGGCGTGGACCATATTTGGGGTGGCTTGATGCGCAAGGCGCCTTCACGATCTGAAACCCAATTGCCCGAGACATATCATGCCCGCACTTCCAGCCCTCGTCGCGCAAAATGCTCAGTTTGCCAAAGAAATTCACAAGCTATCGCCGAATGTATTCACGGCCGTTGGCTATGCCGCATCAAACGTTCATTTCTTGGTGGGCGGATCGGGCATTGTGGTGGTCGATACGACCGAAACGACGCAAGCCGCGGAGAATATTCTCGCCGATTTCCGCGAAATTTCGGCGCTGCCGATCACAACGATCGTCTACACCCACTCCCACCGAGATCACATTTCAGGCGCGAGCGTGTTTGCAGAAGGCCAAGACGTAGAGATCATAGCGGCAGATAACTTCACGTCCGATCTGGTCGGCGTCGATGATGCCCGCCCCGCCCCCAATGCCGCCCTCATGGCCCGCACGAAGCGGCATTTTGGGATCAGCCTGCGTCCGGATGAGCGCATCAGCGTCGGCGTCGGCCCCGGTGACCGCCCCATGAAAGGGATGGGCGCAGGGTTTCTTCCGCCTACAATGCGTATTTCGGACACCACACAACTCACGCGCGAAGGGTTTGATCTCGAAATCGCAAAAGCCCCTGGCGAAACACCCGACCACATCGTCGTCTGGCTCGCCGATCAACGCATCCTGTTCAGCGGCGACAATTTCTATCACGCCTTCCCGAACCTTTATGCTATTCGCGGCACGCCCTATCGCGATTTCGATGCCTGGGCTGACACGATGGATCAGCTTATGGCCTACGCGCCGGAAATTCTGGCGCCAGGGCACACCAGACCCGTTATCGGGGCGGCGGCCATCAAAGAGGCGCTAAGCGATTATCGTGACGCGATCCGCCACGTCGTCGCCACAACGGTCGAGGGCATGAATGCCGGGCTTGATCCGGTCACAATCGCGGCGGGGCTCAAGCTCCCTGCGCGGCTGGCCGACAAACCGTATCTGCAAGAGTTCTACGGCGATATCGGCTACGCCTCTCGCGCTTACTTTGCGGGAACGCTGGGCTGGTTTGACGGCAACCCAACAAGCCTTGGTGAATTGCCCCCGGCGACCGAGGCCGCCAAAGTCATCGCCTTGGCTGGGGGCGAAAAGGCCGTTCTCTCTGCCGCGCAATCCGCACTTGAAAACGGTGACGCGCAGTGGGCAATGGAACTGGCCGACCGGCTCATTGCAACGGGGTCGGACACTGCCGAGGCCGCCCAGGTCAAAATCAACGCATTGCGCCACATGGCCGATCACACAATCAACGCACCCACGCGCAACTACTATCTGTTGGCCGCGCGAGAGTTGGAAGAATCGCTACAGTGATTCCAGCTCCAATCCGCCACGCTTCCTGTGCTAGCCTCTGCTAAAATCAAAACTCTGGTGCCTGGCCTGTGACCAAACCTAAAAACATACTTTTTATCATGTTCGACCAGTTGCGGTGGGATTACCTCAGCTGCACTGGGCATCCGCATCTCAAGACGCCACATATTGACGCGCTGGCCGCAGAAGGCGTGCTGTTTTCGCGGACATATGTGCAGTCTCCGATCTGCGGCGCCTCGCGGATGTCATTTTACACTGGCCGATACTCGCATTCGCACGGGGCAACATGGAACCGGGTGCCGCTCAAAGTCGGCGAACTGACCCTAGGTGATCATTTGCGCGACGCAGGTATGAGTTGTTGGCTCGTCGGCAAAACCCATATGAAGGCGGATGACGAGGGTATGAGCCGTCTTGGCATCAGCCGCGACACAGAAATCGGACTAAGGGTCGAGCAATGCGGTTTCGACGTGTGGGAACGCGACGACGGTATGCGCCCAGAAGGCCCAGACGGGTTTTATGATGATCAGGGCGCCGAGACCTACAACGCCTATTTGCGCGAACGGGGGTATGACAGCGCCAATCCGTGGCATGACTTTGCCAACTCCGCGCGCGCTGACGACGACCCTACAGAACTGGCTTCGGGTTGGTTTATGAAGAATGCGCGCAAGGCGGCGATGGTCGAGAATGACGATAGCGAAACGCCCTATATGACAACCCGGGCGATGGAGTTTATGGACCAAGCGGGCGACGATCCGTGGTGCCTGCATCTGAGCTACATCAAGCCGCACTGGCCCTATATTGCGCCCGCACCCTATAACGACATGTATGGCCCCGAGCATGTGATCCCTGTGGCCCGCCACCCGCGGGAACAAGAGGAATGCCACCCGGTCTTCAAGACATTTATGGACGGTCGCATCGGAAAGGCTTTCAGTCGCGAGGAGGTCCGCGAAGCCGTCATTCCTGCCTATATGGGCTTGATAAAACAATGCGATGACCAGATGGGTCGGCTCTTTGCCTGGCTCAAAGAGACCGGGCGCTGGGACGACACGATGATTGTCCTTACCTCGGACCACGGCGACTATCTGGGCGATCATTGGATGGGCGAAAAGGACCTCTTTCATGAGCCCTCCGTGAAGGTCCCCCTGATCGTCCGAGACCCATCCTCAGAGGCCGACAAGACGCGTGGTACCGTTTGCGATGCGCTTGTCGAGTCCTTAGATCTTGCAGCGACATTTGTTGACGTGGCGGGTGGCGAGGCACGGCCACATATTCTCGAAGGCCGCTCTTTGGTACCTTGGCTTCGGGGCGAAACCCCTGAATGGCGCGACTTCGTCGTCAGCGAATATGACTATTCCACACGTCCCGACGCCGTGAAGCTAGTCTCGCGCCTGTCGGACGCGCGGTTGTTTATGATCGCCGACAAACGATGGAAATTCATGCATGCCGAGAGCCTGCGGTGCCAGCTATTTGATATGGAAAACGATCCGCATGAATATGTAGATCTCTGGGACAGCCCTGATCACAAAGACATCATAGACCTTATGTATGATCGCCTCGCAACATGGGCGCGCCGCCTGTCGCAACGCACGACCAAGAGCGACACCCAGATCATAAAGGAACGAAAGTACTCCCCAAGACGCGGCATCAACTTGGGGCTCTACGACGAAGATGATTTGTCGGGCGAACTGACCCAATTCTACCGCGGCAAACTGCGAACCTAAAACCCGGTGAAAGCCAGAACCCTTTGGCGCTTGATCAAAAAACCAGTGGTGATGCTGTCAGACAAGCTCGACCAAGTCTCAGTTTGCCCCGTGAAGGGCTGAACCTAGGCGGAACAAAGCAGCCGCCACTCAGCAAGAGCCACATTGCGATTGCGTTTGAAGTTTCCGTGAGTAAGGGTGACGTTTCGTGTTGAAGTGATTTTGAACCGACGAATGAATGGCGACGAATTTCTGTAGGGAAAGCAATCGTCGAAACCGCAACATTGCTCGTTCCCTTCTTCGAAATGGCAAGCGCGAGTTCTTGGCCCGATTGTTCAACCAACGCCTCGAAATTTGCCGTTACGAATTGCCGATGATCTTCATTGCTGCACCATATGACTTCAACCGAACCTTGACGACAATGTCAGGCTGACCGTAGCGTTTCATTGATTTTCTGAGGGATTTCAACGCTACCTTGCGGTCGAGGCATTTGGTGACATAGCTTTCCAGAAGTTTGCCTACATGATCAACAGCCCGCCACAAATAGTGTCTTTCGCCATTACTCTTTACGAAGATCTCCTCCGGATGCCACTGCCAGTTTGAATGCACTTGCATCCAGTGGACCCTCTCTTTGCGTATCTCCGCGGCAAGTATCAAGCCAAATCTGTTCCACCAATACCGAACTGTTTCGTGATTAAAAATCGATGCCGCGTTCGTGTAGCAGGTCCTCAACAATTCGAAGCGACAGAGGAAATCGTAAATACATCATGACAGCAAGGCGGATGATCTCAGGGCGGGTTTTGAAGTAGCGGAAAGGGGAGCGTTTTGTCATCTGACGAAGCTACGAAACCAAATGTTCAGCCTTAAGGCAGTTTCCTTTGACAGGGCCAGAGCCTTGTCATGCAGCTGCTCGGCAAGGCGGCGGTGCTTTCCGCTGGTCATGGCTTTGACAATGGCTCGCATGCCCGCGTACCTTTGCTTGTACTCATCAGGCGAAAACCGAGCCCGATGCGAGACCTTTTTTGAACTTTGATAGGGCGCTGACATGTCAGGCATGTCGTCAAGCCAACCATGGCGAACTGCCGCCTTCAACGTCATACGAAGGGTTACAATTTCCTTTTGGATGGTGGCTGTTGCGAGGTGCTTTCCTCGGTAGACCGATTGCATCGTTGCCAGTCGATATTCCAGAATTTTTGTCATTGTGATCTCGCAAAAACCAAGTTTTCCAAAGAACAGGTTCAGTGCAATCGAACATGGTTCTGGTGGTTTGTTAGACACTTTGGGTTGCGTTGACCCATTGTATCGGCCTCAAATTCTTGCAGGAACTTGTCGGCAACAAAGGCGAGCGCGCGCTCGATCGGTAGCTCACCGCGAGAGTGCTTGCCGTGCAAAGTTAAGTACCTATTCTCAGCGAACTCCTTCGCAAGCTTAAGGCTTTCTTCCTTGGTGGTGGCTCGCCGGTTTCTGCCATTGACGTATGTCCGAACACTGCCAAAATGGGCTATTTTCTCGACGGCAGACTTGGACTTTTACGCCCAGAATCGTGTGTTTCTCAGATGGCAAGGCGCAAACGCCCAAAATTGTGAAAGTGTGTAAGCTATGCAAAAGAGTATTTTTGCCAACTAAGGTAGTCACTACACTCTCTAAACCACTGTTTTTAATTTGTTTTTTGGTGACCCCGGCAGGATTCGAACCTGCAACCTGCCCCTTAGGAGGGGGCTGCTCTATCCAGTTGAGCCACGGGGCCTCAGGGCCAGTTTTGCGATGTTCGGGGCGACGAAGCAACAAAAAAGGGAACGCACAAATTGGCCCAAGCGCGTTCCCTTTCTAGTGATTTGACGCGAAGAGATTTCTCGCCAAATCGTTGTATGTTAGCGATAACATAGACGGCTAATACGCTTTGGACAAGCACTGAGTTACCCTGTATCAAGGGCTCGCATAATAAGTCCAAAGGCCGCTTACCTTGACCTCTCGCTCAGATCCCGACTACCGCCCGCAGCTGACCCTGAGAGATGTCTCTGAAGCCTCCGGCGTTTCTGAAATGACGGTCAGCCGCGTTTTGCGCAACCGTGGCGAAGTATCAGAAAAGACACGTGAAAAAGTTCTCAAAGCCGCGCGAGACATGGGCTACGTACCAAACAAAATCGCGGGCGCATTGGCTTCAAACCGGGTCAATCTGGTTGGCGTTATCATCCCGAGCCTGTCCAATATGGTCTTCCCCGAGGTGATGATGGGCATCTCAAAGGTGCTTGAGAGCACGCCGCTTCAACCTGTTGTTGGCGTCACTTATTATGAGCCTGAGAAAGAAGAAGAGGTCATCTTCGAAATGCTCTCCTGGCGGCCGTCCGGGCTCATCGTGGCGGGGCTTGAGCATACCGACGCCGCGCGCAAGATGATGGAAAATGCAGGCGTGCCCATCGTCGAGATCATGGATGTGGACGGCCCGGTCATCGACGCGTGCGTGGGTATCAGCCACGAGCGGGCTGGCCGCGAGACCGCGACTGAAATCCTCAAGCGCGGTTACCGCAAGATCGGACTTCTGGGTACGAAAATGCCGCTCGACCACCGCGCGCGCAAACGGTTCGAGGGGTTCACCGCTGTGCTCAATGAGGCCGGGTTATCGCTCGCGGATGAAGAATATTATTCAGGCGGATCCGCGCTGGCAAAGGGCCGCGAGATGACGCAAGAAATCCTGAAACGCTCCAGCGATCTGGATTTTCTTTATTATTCCAACGACATGATCGGGGCGGGCGGGCTGCTCTATTGCCTGGAGGCAGGCATCGCCGTGCCCGATGATATCGGCATGGCCGGCTTCAACGGGGTGGAGCTGATTGACGGGTTGCCCAAGCGGTTGGCGACGATGGACAGCTGCCGCGCCGAGATCGGAAGCAAGGCGGCTGAGTTGGTATTGGCGAGCCTCGAAAAAACCGCCGAAGAAGCCCCGAAGTATGTCGAAATATCGCCAGTGTTTGCGCCGGGCGACACGGTTCGGTAGCTAAATTTTATGCCGTTTTCTCAAAAAGTTACCGAAATCTTCACATTTGAAGCGTAACTAACCCGCAATCACGAAAAACCCCAAGAATTGAGGCACTTCTCATGGCCGACGGCGCAAGCCGGGCATCGGGAGATATTCTTGACGCGGTGATGCCATTTCTGCGGCGCTACGGGCGTGCGCTGTCGGGATGTCGGCAAACCGGTGATCACCTGGCCTATCGCGCAAAGCAAACAGCGCGCCCGCATATCTCTGCTGTGTCTGTTCGGGCCATTCGCATCGACTTATTCCGCACGCTGAATCTCATATGGCAGCACCCGCCGACGACCACCTTCAGCCAGGTGGCGGCGCGCAACCGCATGAGGCAGGTCTCGCCATGTACGCGGGAGGCTCTTTTGCTGCGCACGATTGAGGAATTCGATTTCAACGACATCGCCTATATCCTCGACACGCATCCCGACGACGTGCCTGATCTCTTTGAAACAGCTATCCAGGAAATCCCGTATCGCAGCCGCAAACGCATCTTGTTGCTTGAGGACGACGTTCTGATCGCGATGGATATGGCCAATTGCGTCAGCGAAATGGGATGTATTGTCAGCGGGGTCGCGCGCACCGCGGCCCAAGCCATTGAAATGGGGCGCGAAATGCCGCCCGAATTGATCATTGCAAGCACAGAGCTTGCCGATGGCTCGTCGGGGTGGGACGCGGTCTCTGCCTTGCAAACGCTCTATCCCGGCCTCGACGCGGTGTTCGTCTCACCCTACCCCGAACGCTTCCTGACCGGGCGCGATGCTGAACCCGTCTTCATCATTGCAAAACCGTGTTTTGATGATCACGTGCGAAGCGTGGTCAGCCAGTGCTTCATTCTCAGCGGCGCTTAATGCGCAGGCGTCAGACCTTGTTGGGGCGCGGCCCGGCGAAATACCAAATGATAAACCCGATGATTGGCAGGATCAAAACCAGCAGAATCCAAAGCACTTTCTTTGGGGTTTCTTCCTTGGAATTGAAGATCGAGACAATCGCCCAGATATCCAAAACAAAGACGATTAAGCCGCCGATTGACTGAAACATGATGCGCCCCTTTATGACCCGTTTCGACGGGCCCATAGTATCATTCCCTGCGGCCTTGTCGAACAGTGCTCCACAATAGCATCAGGCGGCGCAAAGCGCCTGTCCTTGATAACCACCCGGAAGGGAAAGTGGTGAGCCCTGATGGGTTCGAACCATCGACCTACTGATTAAAAGTCAGTGAATAGCCAAAATCTCACATCTTTCTCTCGTTATCCACAACCGTCCAAGTACATCTAATACCTAGTGGTTACTCCTATATTTTATTGACAAACAAACCTTGTCCCCCAAGCATTAAGTGTCTACTGTTGTCCACAGACGTGTATCCCGATCCAACCGATTTTGTCCCCCAGATGTCCCCCAGAAGCCCTTCAAGTAGTCCTTTCACGAAAACCGAGCTGAGCGACAAGCTCCTCAGAGACCTCAAGAAGTTTCACAAGCCCGAATCAGGGCGCGAGGAAATCTCAGACACTCGGAGGGTGGGATTGCGCTTCCGCCTCTATTCCTCGGGCAAAGCCGTCTGGGTCTATGAGAAGCGAGTGAAGGGCGGAATGAAGCGCAAGCACACGCTGGGATCGTGGCCTGAACCCATTGGCCTCTCGGAAGCACGCTCAATGGCTCTTGAACTGGAAGCTGAGGCGGCGAAGGGCATAGACCGGGTATTAATTGCCGAAGAGGCGAAGCTCAAAAACGAACGGGCACAGGCGAGCCAGAAGACCCTTGGGGACGTGATTGACGCCTATCACAGAATCCACCTTTCCTCACTTGCGACAGGCGATGAGCGGCGAAGGCAGATTGAAACCGCTTTAAAACCCCACCTCGGAAAACCAATACGCGTTTTGAAGCGAAGTGACCTTCAGGAACCTATCGACCAAAAAGCGCATCAGGGCCGCCGCGTTCTGGCAAATCGCTGGAGAGCAGCACTCAAAGCCTTCACAAATTGGGCGTGGCGACGCGACTACATCGACAGCGATATTGGCGCTGCATTGGAACGCGCAGTGAAAGAGCGTGCGCGTGAGCGAGTTCTCAGCGTGGCGGAGGTTCGCCAGATTTGGAAAGCGACGTTTGAACTAGGTGAGCTTTGGGGGCCGATGTTTCGGCTCTTCATTCTAACTGTGCAGCGCCGAGGGTCGATCATACGTCTTCGAAAGGCGGAAGTGGATGTGCACAAAGCTTGCATCTTTAAGCCAGGTTCTGAGGAAAAGAACGACAAGGGGCACACAACGCATCTGTCCGCACCTGCGCTAGAAGAAGTCCAATTTGTTATCTCTCAGATGAGTGACGGCGCAGACACCGACTATCTCTTTACCACGACAGGCAGAACGCCCGTATCAGGCATAAGCAAGGTGAAAAAACGCCTCGATACTCTTCTTGGTGAGGACTTTGAGCCGTGGCGCATCCATGACCTGAGAACCGCTTTTTCAAGCTGCATGGCAGACGCTGATATCCCAGAGAGCGTTGCCGACCGAGTTCTAAATCATGTTGCCGGTGGCTCTGCACCGAGCGCCGTTTCACGTGTCTACAACCAAGCCGAAATGCTGCCTCAGCGTGCCAATGCGTTGAACAAATGGGCTGAGTTGGTGACGGGTGAAGAGGCTAAAGTGGTTAGATTGGAGCGCCCATGACAATCCGCCCCGAAGACAGAGCAAGATTAATCGAGCCAGTCTTATCCAAGCACTTCCCTGAACTAACCCCTGAGCAAGCGAAATCACGTGCAAAGGCATTTGCAGATGACGCTTCTTTTAATCTCGCTTTCGAGCGTATGGATCACGCAAATACTGATCCGAAGAAAGACCAAGAACATATCTTGAAAGCTTCAGCTAATATTCAACGAGCCGTAGGGCATCTTCAGCAAACAGGTTGGCAAGGTCAAAAGCAGCTATCTGCCCCACTAGAGGACCTAAACAGCCTGCTTGGCGTACAAGTTAGCACCGCGCTTTTGTCGCCCCATGATTTGAGGCAAGCACTACTGGACATATTAACCAATCTTGCAGGATCGCTCAGGATTGCAGGGCGAAACGTCGAAACAGAATCGGGTTCAATTTATGCCGGATTTGGCACAGGCGCCGAATTTGAGGGATTCAACTCGACAAAACCTCGAAAGCTCCTGGCCAAGTACGCTGCAAGAGACTGTGCCGAGCTCTTTATTGAGCTGGCTGACGCTGAGCCAAAGGTCAACACAAGCTACAGTTCAAAAGAGGCTCATGGTCCGTTTCTTGATCTAGTTAAAGACGTGTTTGAAGCCCTTGGAATTGATGCGAGCGCTGAAACGCATGCCCGAGTTGCATCTAAGGATTTTAGGCAAAGAAAATCCGAGTAAACTCCTTTTGAAAAGATGCGCCGGGTGTCGCTAACTGCCTCCAGAACAACACTGGATGGAGATAGATAGATGACGACAAGTGACACTTTGCATCCGCGCCTGATGAGCATTCCGCAAGCCGCAATTTATTCTAATGAGAGCCGAGCGACGCTCTACAAAGAGTGGAAAGCCGGCAATATCCGGTTCGTTAAGATGGGCGGCTCCACTCGTATCGAGTTCGATGAGTTAAACCGCTACATCGATGCTAAGATAAGCGTTGCCGCCTAAGAAAAACCCCAATCAATCCAATGGACTGACCGGGGCGAATTCTCTTCAAGGCTGATGAGAATATAGCGACTTTCGGCAGTCCTCGCAACCCATGAGGACAAGAATGACGAGCAGTAAGACACACCTCAAAGCAATGCAGGCCCCCCGTATCCGGTGGCAGTACGGCGTTCACCCTGAGCGCGCTTTGCTCTTAGCAAGCCTTTGCTATGGCGAGGCCCGCCAATGAGAAATCACGCGACACGATCAAGCAAACGGAGTGCCATGTCTGCGCATGGTAAAGACGCACACAAACGCGCAGCGCGCATGCTGGGCTACGTACTCACCTTGGATGAGGTGAATGCATGGTGGGGCTTCTCAGCGGTGCTGGAAGCTCACCTGACGACGCAAGAGCGCGCTGCGATTGCGCTCATGTCACTGAAAGCACTTCCCGCTGATGATGGTCTCGCGATTGCCCGGGCGGCTTTCCCGGCGCAACACATCCCTGACCCTCCTCTACTGGGTTGCTTGGATCAAGCGGCCTTTTGGGCCGATTACGCCACGGTGGAAGAGCTTGATGCCTACTGCCTATCCAGCTTCAACGCGATGACCGGCACTCGCCAAGCGGCCTTTCTAGACTTCGTTCAACGGAGGGAAGCTGCGTGATGAGGGACTTTGCAGCCATGGCGGATCAGTTGAATGTTCATCGCGCGGACTTCCCGCATGAGCGCGAAGACCGTTTGCCTACTGCGTTTGTCTGGCGTGATCCGACAACAATACCTCCTCGCCCTTGGCTCTACGGGCGTCACCTAATCCGCAAACAGGTTTCGGTCACGGTGGCTCCAGGTGGCGTTGGTAAGTCGTCATTGACGAATTGCGAGGCGCTGGCAATGGCGTCAGGACGCGAACTTTTGGGCGATTGGACCGCCAAAGGTCTCAAGGTTTGGATCTACAACCTTGAGGACACGCGCGATGAGTTGGACTTACGGATCGTAGCAGCAATGCAGCATCACCACGTGCGACCAGAGGAAATCAACGGGCGGCTTTACGTAGACACGGGCCGTGAACGCGCGCTGAGCACAGCGATTCAGACGCGCGAAGGCGTTCAAATCATCAAACCGGAGTTGGACGCACTTGCGAATGAAATTCTTGAGCGCCAAATTGATGTACTGGTGATCGACCCCTTTGTTTCCTCGCATCAAGTCGGCGAAAACGACAACGGCGCAATCGACCTTGTTGCCAAGGAATGGGCACGACTTGCTGATCAATGCAACTGCGCCATTGAGCTTGTTCACCACACCCGCAAGACCAACGGCGAGGAGGCGACTACAGAAAGCGCAAGGGGCGCTACGGCGCTTTTAGGTGCAGCCCGTTCCGGGCGCGTGCTGAACAAGATGAGCGACGACCTGAAGGCCGACGCAGGCGTTCAAGACGACCCTTGCACCTACTTCGCAGTAGACCGCGACAAGGCCAATCTAGCGCCCATGGGGAAGCGCAAATGGCGTCGCATGGCGTCTGTCCTCTTGGCAAATGGGGACAGTGTGGGCGTAGCTGAAGCTTGGGATTGGCCCGATGCGTTTGACGGCATAACAGCTCAAGACCTCTTGGCTGCGCAACACGCAATCGACGGTAAGCATCCCCGCTACTCGGACCAGTCAGGCGATGATTGGGCAGGCTGCATCGTTGCTGAAGTGCTTGGCTTAGAGGTCGAAACGGACCGCAAGCGCATCAAGAAAATCATCGAGACGTGGCTCAAGTCCGGAGCGCTTGTGAAAGTTCAAGTCAAAGACGAAACCCGCCGTGAGCGGCCATGCTTGGAGGTCGGCGAATGGGCTACGGAATGACCTGCTCCACCACCCCAAAAGATGGGGTGGAGCAGGGTGGAGCAAAACACCACAAAAATGGTGCTCCACCACCACCACCCCCTACGGGGGAGGTGGGTGGTGGTGGAGCGCAGCACCTTAACCGCAGAGTGGTGGAGCAATATTCAACAAAGGAGAGGGCCAATGATTGACCGAAACAGCGGCCCAGTAGCGGACGGGCGCAACTCAGATGGCACCTTCGCCAAGGGCAATCCCGGGCGTCCCAAGGGCACGCGATTGAAGGTGACCCGTGCCGTGGAGGAGCTCTTAGAAGGTCAAGCCGAGGCTCTTTCTCAGAAGGCTGTGGAGCTAGCTTTGGGGGGAGACACCACTGCCCTTCGTCTCTGTATCGAGCGGATCGCACCCGTTCGGAAGGACAGCCCTGTTGAGTTCGACTTGCCGGAGATGACTTGTGCTGAAGAAGCCGCACTGGCCGCAAGCGCTGTTCTTAAGGCCGTTTCGCAAGCTGATCTCACACCGCTCGAAGGAGCGTCTCTGATGGGATTGATCGAGCAATACCGCCGCACGCTGGAAACCACACAGATTGAGAAACGCTTGCAAGCATTGGAGCAGTCGAGATGAGCAGATTTGACAAACGCGTTTTGGACCTTGAGACGAAATCAAACCAAGGGTTCGAGGTGGTTATACCTGCACCGCTTAGCCGGAATGGCGAGCCCATTGAAAGCAGCGCTCTACTCCCCTCCACCCATGTCGTTGATTATGCGCTCAAGGGTAAGTCTCTTCGGGTCACGAAGGAGGCCAGTGAGGGTTTTGCGGAGTTCGAGGCCAGGGCAACCGAGGAAGCAAGGCAGCGCTTCCCCGGCGCTTTTGTAATGCCCTTCGCGACTCCATGGCTTTGAGAAGCAATCACCCCACTCACATGAAGAAAAATCGATAGGACATAATGAAAATGGCACTACTTGGAAAAAACGAATGGATGACCCCAGAGCGAGCCTTGGCTTTCTCGGCACTCGGTCGCGGCTTGTCTCAGCTCAGTGCGGGTCAGCCAGTGGACCTATCAAGCTCACATACGGCCTTGGTTCGCAGACAGGAAGCGAGCGAGCAGCAACGCAAGCTCAAGGAAAGCGGTATTCTGGAGCAATTCAGCAAAGAGGAGCGTGCTGTTTTGGCGGGCATGCCGCCGGGGGCCGCAATGCAAGCGGTCATGCAGAGAATGAACCAGCAGCCAAAGCTTTACGAAGTCGGAAACCGCCTCGTAAGTGGGACTGGTGAAGTTGTGTATTCAGGGCCTGAGAACGCCCCAAAGCTGAACGCAACGGAACAAAAGATTGCGCGGCTTGGCGAGCTTGGCATCCCGCGCCAAGAAGCAATCACGATGCTCGATTCGCGTGATGTTTCCCGTGACCCTATCACAGGTGAGCTGATGCTTGTCGATTTGCGAACGGGCCTACCGGTTCAAATGCCAACCCCTGATGTACCGCCTTCGGAGACAAACGAAGGGTCTCCAAGCCTTGCCACAGAAACAGCGCAGCCGAACCTTCAATTCAGCCTGCCAGGCCTTCCAAACAGCTTTGGAGCTGAAGGCCTTTTCAAAGGCGCGCTGAACAAGGGGGCCGACATACTTGGGGCGGACGTGCCGTTCCCGGAAGTTGAAAAAGCACAATCAGATATTGCGGTATTCCGTGAAGAAACACTGAGCGCCATCGCAGCAGCATACGATAGGCAGCCCCCGTCTTGGTTGCTAAAACTAATGCGCGAGCTAACGCCCGAGGCTGGGAACCTGCTAAAGGGCGCAAGTGGTGCTCAGTCCAAACTGACGGCACTCCGCGATAACTTCACCCGCGAAAAAGCATCACTTGAAAGACAATTGAACCGGCGCAGGCTTTCCCCCGCTCGCAGGCAGCAAATTGAAAACAGGCAAGTGGCAATCGAGCGTGCGATATTCGAAACCAACCAGTTTTTGCAGTCGTTTGGCAGCACAGAACAAAAAGCAACGTCATCAGGTGTGAAATGGCGGGTGATCGAGTAGCGCGATGTCCAGCAAACAAGTGGAGCAACTGCGAGACCGCATGCTGGAGCTGATGATTGAGAAGGTGGCAGTCTTCACTGATATGAACGCTGCCAGCCTTCCTCCGCTCTACTTCGGTTGCCTATCCATCGCGGTAGATGAGGTGCGAGACGAGCTTGACGGGCAACAGTCTGAAGCCGACGCAACCGACATAGAGGCGGCAGCAATCATGGCTCAAGAAAGCGCACACGCTATATGTCGTTTCGATATCGAAGCTTTGATGAAGACGACAAGAAAGCGGCTCGATTGCGCAGGCATTGGCGGGAGAGGTAGACACACAGCCCTGCCCTAATTCAGATAAGAAACGCAAATTCGAGAAAGACGGGTTTCACATCCTCGATTTTAGGCGCAAAGCACTGATTGCAACTAACCCCAGAAGCAACGCGAATGCACTTGATGGTAATGGAACTACCGTCACTGTATCGCGAACAAAGACGCCATAGACCGTATTTGTTGAAGCTGGCTCTTCCAAGTCTACTCGAACCAACTCGGTTCTTGGCTCGAAGGGAGTACAAATGTCGAAAACAGCGCATTGAGTGCGACGTTCAAACTGATACGAGAACAACTGCGAGCCAAGCAAGTCCACTCGGAAAAAGCCAGGACTATCGAAGCGAATGGGTTGGTCCGTTACCTCACCATTCACGCGAGTAACTGCGTTTAAGAGCTCGGCATTGGCTGGTGGATTGACCAAAAAATCACTTAGAGTCGCTTGAAAGAGCAACTTGGTACCAGGATCGATTGCAAAAACAGACTTTGTATCGTTGAGAAACTCAGGTACGACTAATAGATCAAGGCCACCTGAATAGGTTTCTGGTCCGGCGAGCTGCTCTTCCGTTTCGCGCAGGAGTCCACAGGTTCCAAATAATTCCACGAGGCATTCGCTGCTGTAGACAGAGGTGGCAACTCCGCTCACAGAAACTGATGTTTCCCCAAGCTTTTTAAATGTCAAATCTGCTACGGCCCCAGTCCCGGTGCTTTGGGTTTCATCCACGTCAAAAGTAGAAGACACGTTGTCAGGACTAGCATTCGGAGCGTCGATAGATATGCTTTGATCAAGATAGGGGCGCGGCGTGAATGACCTAGTGTCGATGCTAAGAGTATCGCCTGCGACGACATACTGTCTGTCGGGGCCAACGCTGTCGTAGATGACGGTCGTAGCGAGTGATCCGCCACCCCAGAAAACCAACACCGTTGCTATCAAAACTTGAACAGTAGAGCCTTTGTTCATGAAAAAGTGCCTCCAAATACGTAGAACGTAGTATACCAGACGCTTTGTCTTAGTTTTGTGAAAACTCACTAACAGTCGCTTCGGCCAAACAGACTGACTAAAAACTAAGCATACCGCTGAGTACTCAGGTCGATTTGTATCATTGGCAGACCGCTCTCAAGCAGCCGAGAACAAGCGCTTTCCAAATCTACTAAGAAATTCCTCTGCCTCGAATTAGTGACGCCTAGTTACCGAAGGATAATTGTGGGGCTTTCACAACTTGCCTCGCAGTCCACCAGAACGAACGCTTGATCATATTGAGGCGTGACTGCGAGGAGGGTCGGCGCTCGGCAACGTACCCAATAGGACCCTTTAAGGCTTCTGGAAAAACTTAGTGCCAGAAACGCAGCAATCACTTACGCGCCCTATCGTCACCTCGTCCTTAACGAAACACCTGTTTGTTGCCTTAACAAATGTCCACGCTCGACAGTTTTGACTTAGCTCACATAAGTTCTTGCATCCCACCTCTTGAGTCACTGGAATGCCTCCTTGAGGAACAGCTGCCATATCACCGCCAGGTCGGTCGATATTGTCGTGTCTGGTTTCGGGCGTATTATCTAAATCAAATCGAGCGATGTAAAATGGGCAATCGACAGTGTAGTCGCCAAGAGCCCGCGATTTTGTATTGCCTGTCAAACCACCTGAACAACCAGTTTGCCCATGCGTTTTTCGACTCAGCTGCACCAGAAGCCGAGCGGCGGGTGCGTTGGTGTCACGACAAACCGCGATGCCAACAGAGTCGCGGAAACTTGTAACGGAATAACCTAAAACGACGCTTTTTTTACAGGCGGGCGGTCTGTCGTCTACGCCTTGACCTCCAAAGATACCGTCAGGTTCTCTAGCGTCAAAATGCGACTTCATACAATCATGAGCGTCGTTACTTGCATTTACTCGACACCTATTGGGCCCAACGTTGCTACATTCTCGTCTCACTCGAAACTCTTGGTCAACGATGCTAAGCGGACTGCCTCCGCCCCATTTTGCGACTAGTTGGCCGTCCCGGACAGCTTGATAGTGCGCCTGACAGCTTCGAAATTCTTGGGCATTTGCTCCGGAAGCCACGAATATAAGAAATAAAGTCGAGAGCCAATTTACGCAAGTTAGCAACTTACACATAGTTACCTCCAATATAGATTCGTAATAAAAAATAGGCTTCAACCGTACCACGATTCCGGGCTTATTTCTAGCGCACTGCATGACCCGTTGTCTTATTGAACAGCATCCTCTCAACGACCCATGGCAAATCCGAAACGCGCGTTAGCGTGAGGCAAGTAGGTCGCCAATGGCAGCCATATCTAGAGCGTTTTGATACATTCCCCAACCAATCCGTTCTTGCAATCCGCCTGGTGCGACCCATTCTCCAGCCGTTACTCCCAAAGTCTGGACCTTAAGAAAGGCGGCTGCCTTTTCACCATCATTCATACCAACTGCATTCGCCAGGATTGCAGATATCTCAACTTGCACAGCTTCCGTTTGACGCATGAATTTTGCGTCTTCCCTCAATATGCTCTCGGCCTTCGCGCGGACGTCGTCACAGGGCTGACCACAGTCTGGATCGTCCAGCAGTAAACGCATCTCCGGTGAAAAACATCTGGTTTGCATTTTCGTGGCGGAACTCAACAAATCCGATACACTTTTGGAGAGTTCTTCGGACGTCACGCCAAGCGGGACTATCTTGCTGACCAGACGGATATATTCCAGTACTTCCGCTCCCGAGTGCGTAGAGAGCATTCGCCTCGCCTCATCAAGGTAAGGCTCGCGCAGTGTCCGAGCTTGGCTGGCGATACGCTGCGCCTCAAGAGAGCTTTCGAGAGCGTTCTTGTAAGCTGCGGCGGCCGCACGGCAGCTCGCCCATGGACCAGCTTCGACATAAGCCCGTTCATGATTTCGGCTCGCCAAGATGGCGGCAGGCCACTGCCAAGAGACTGAGTCCGGCGCCACTTCTAACAATGTCCAACCATCCCAACTTAATAGGTAGTGCGACGCCGCAGCCCAAGCCTGACCACCTCCTTGCCGAAGACTGCCTAGAAAAATACCAACCACGTTTCCGGCTTCATTCAATACAGGCGCGCCGCTCAAACCTTCTTCGGCTGATGTTTCAAGTGCGATTAACTGCGCAACAGGACTTCTAAAAATTGGCCCCAAGGAGTCGCTCCATTCGCTCGATTTCATGAAGCCTGAGCGCGTTGCCACTGCCGGAAAGCGGTGCGAGTGGCAATCAGTGGCGGCAAAAGGGAACCCTTCAATTGTGAGTCTAGCATCAGCTGCGGGCGCTGAAGTATGGGTCTTCAATTCTTGGGCAAATGCGCCCGCTGCAATAATTGCTAGGTCTTCGTCGGGACGCACAGCTATCACAACGACATCAGACCTCACGCCAGAGTGGTCGATAACGTCGATCCGTCTTGCACCATCGATCACATGAAACGCTGTCGCGATAAAACCTCTGTCGGAGCGAATAACAAAACCGCTTCCTCGTTCGGGTCGGGATGGGTCTGATTTTGTGACAAGAAGCTGGACGATAGGGCTACTGGGGCATTGAGTCGCCGCAGCGCTACTGCCCGCGAAGCCAATAGCGAGCGCAAAAATAAGAGCGACGATGCGCATCATTGTTCCTCCGCCTCCTCAATTCTCAAGCACGCAGCGGTGAGTGTAAGTTGTCCGTTACAGATCAAAGGCGTGAGTGCGTTTGTCAGCTCAGTGACACCACTCCGTGGATAAGAGCGCTGCGCCGGTTGCTGGTTCGGCGAGGGAACTACTGCCTCCCTTTCTGACTTAAGCTCTTGGAAAATCAGAAGATCATTCAGGCGGACTGTTAAGGAAGCATAAAGTGCAATAGTACAGCTAAGCGAAAAGACAGCGAGGCCAGCACCCGCCAAGGTACGTTGATCGGAATCAAGTTTGTTAATAAATACGACCAGCGAGCCGCCAAAAAGAGAAAAGAGCAGCGTCAGTAGTGTAACGGTCAATGCAGCCGTACTGAGCCCTGCTATCGTACCGACGAGTAGGCCAAGTCCTAAAAAACCAAATAGCCATGCGCGCATGTCACGGTCTCCTATTTGAAAATTTCTTTATTTTATGAACTAGTTTTTAGGCAAAACTAACATGCCCGGGCTACTAAGACTACTTATTTACTTGTGATTTCAAGATATTGAACCTTCTCTCTGAGCAACGCGCAATGCTACACCTACTAGAAGACGCCATTAGGCAAACTGTAGCAAATTCCTGCAAAGTCTGCGCAGCCGTCTTTCGAACTGACCACGGCTAGCAAGACAATGACCTCCCGTCCGCCAACTCCAGCTCAGGAAACTCGGCAAAGAACCCGTTGGCAGCCTCAAGGTCGACGAAGTAAAACGCGGATTGCTGGGGAAGCCGCGAGCCCGTCGGGTAAACCGCATAGCTTTCTAAGCCTAGGTTGACCCTAAGCCAGTCATGCATCGCATTGGGGCACAATCGAAAATCTGAGAAAGAAGCGGCAATCCTTCGCAACTTCCGTCAACTCATGGCAGGAGCTTGAACTTAGCTTTGTCGCGAAGTAGCGGCCAAACATGGTAGTCGGTGAAGTAATGGGAGTGGCCGCCCGCTTTGACTGAACAGTTCTGAGCTAATTCGGCGTCGTCGACCATCTCGTTGTTGTCGTTCACTTTGTCACCGATGCGGGTCCCAACGAAGTCGTCCTCGCGGTGGATGTTAATCCAGGCTTTCTTTACTCCAGAAGGGTCGTTTTCTGTAAGGGGCATGTTGTCGGTGGAGACTTGAAAAAACTCTTTAAAGTAGCGTCTATAGATATGGGTAACTGGGGAGCCCATGGTGACGAGTGTTATCTTGGGTGGCTGGTCAAGTTTCGCAAGCAGGCCATGCACCTCCGGGTCTTGGAGCATCTGTGTTGCAATCACTGTTCCTTGCGAATGAGAGATTACCGTAATGCGGCTCGGCTGGTAAGCATCGAGCGCGTAGTGGAGGGTTTGCTTGAAACGGTTGTTGATATCGACCCTATTTATGAAGTTTCTCTTTCGCGTGTCGCTTTCCGCGAGCCAGGCGCAGCGCTCTTGCGTCGAGTAAACGACTATGTCTCGGACTATCCCGAGGCCCCCTGAGATATAGTTAGAGAACTGGTAGAGCAGTAGTCCAATACCGAGCAAAATGCCGGTGAAGTATGGGTTCCGCTCTTGGAACCAGCAGAGCGTGCCAAACAGGTGACCGTTGGCCGGGCATGTCTGTCCAAGGTCCGCCATTAAAGTAACAGTGTAAAGCGAGATGGCTACTAGTGCCAAGCATAGTAGCAAAAGGGATTGGAGGCCCGAGTTCAGGATCAGGCGCCCGGCAAAAGCCCGTTTATAGAGCTCCTTCTTTCGCCACTTTCTGTAACCAACAAGCAGCAGCGCGGAGATCACGACGGCAAGGAAGCCCGACGTAGTGACCCCAATAGTTTGGAGGACAACGTCGATATTTCTGTCAAGGACTTCGAACAAGAGGCTGGTAGCAACTACCTCATGACCCATGGCTGAGGCTGTGTCGTGTTGGATCTCCGTTCTAAGTTGACTGGCGATGTTGCGTACGAGCAGCCAAAGACTGGAGGTGATGACCATCCAGAAGATAAGCATCGCCGCACAGATGCTTGGAAAAATCGTACGGATTCCAGTGACGCTATCATACGGTGTGCGCTTTTCTCGGACTTCGAAAAGCGGCCGAGACTTGTCTGTGGCTGCAACTCCGGCAATCAGGATCGCCAGCACGACAACGGTAACCCAGCTAACGCCCAGCCCGCGTAGCAGGTATTGGACGTAGCAATGGATTTCTCCGGTCAAGGTGGTCTCGCCGCACCAGGCCTGCTCCTTATAGAATGCCGTCAAGGCAAGAACGAACGAAGCCAGAAGTACTATACTCAGCGAAAGTGCGGCCGTCGTTAATTTGCGTATGCGGTCATCTGTAGAATAGGCGAAACGCAAGAACCAAAAGGCAATGAAAGCAAGAGCGGAGACCGCGATAGCAGTCCAAAGGGAAAAGACGTAGCATCCAAGCTCTCCACTTTGGCCGCAGAGCGCGCTGTGCAAAGCGGGAGAGGCAAGCGCGAGCGAGAGTGTCGTGGCCATGATGCCAGAGATGATAATGAGCCCGTTTGCAAATATTCGGACGAGGTAGGTTTTGGTCCGAAAGGCCCGGACATAACTCCCGACGCAGAAAGTCATGAAGGCGTGAAAGAGGATGATTAACGGAACCTGACTGTCATCATAAGCCCCCCAAAGGGGTGTAAGTTCTACCAAAAGTAGCGCGCATCCAATAAGCAACATCGCGTTAACAGGGGCAACGAAGCCGTAAAACATCCAGGTGAAGAAGTGGACTAGACCGACACTGATGGGGCCGCGGTTGCTTTCAGAATTTTCCATCGCTAAGTAGCCTAGACCGAGCACCACTTTTAGTAGGTCAAACATCGTCCAAACAACGCCTTTGGGGGCTGGCGATTTGTCGGCCCAGAACACCTCTGCAAAGACGGCTTGTTTTTTATTTTCGCTGCCGTCCGTTTTGACTCCTTCGGCCGCCATTGCGCGGCGCAGATGAACTGGGAAGAGTTCGACGTTGCGTGGCTCGCTTGAGAATGGCTTTTCCGCAAGTTCGATCACATCACGCTCCACTGTCACGTGGATGTAGTCCGAATGATGTCGGTCGTGCAGGGTGGTGGCCGCGCCAACGATTTCGTCTATCGTCTGCCCCGCTTGTTGTTCGCCGATACCGTGGACGGCGACTATCAGGTGGGTGTCCATATGGTCTCGTTCTCAAATAAATCCGGAACGAGGTTAGCACGACTTTTCGACAACGCTAGTGCCCAGTGGCTATGTAGCTTCTCATTTACCGACACAGTTTGTGGCGTGAAACGACGTTTTTCGAGGTGATGACACCGACTCGACCGCGGTGTTTGTCGACGGAAATTGGAGACAATTGAAACGAGCTTGTGCGCTAACTTGAAGTGCAATCCTGCGAAGTAACAACCATTGCTTCGACCTCCAGCTTTCCACATGGTGAGCGTCCGCACTTCTGGCCGAACTCAGGCGCGTCTATGCCGTGAATGCGGTAGGTGATCCCGTCTTGCTCGAACGTGTCGCCGTCGATGATGCGGGCTGTGTCTTGGGCAAACGTTGGTGCTGTTGTGGCGCATATTAAGCAAACAATCCATGAAACACATTTGAAGGGTTTTAGGCGGTTCATTGTTTGACGCTCCTCACGGTGCTGCATCAATCGGCTGCGCCCAAGGGAGTAACTTGAGCCACATCAACCAAATCGTTGAAGCTACCTTCACAGCGGTAAAGACGTTTGCCTTGATCCGGGTAATCTATGATGTCTTGCTCAAGCCTCTGCCCAACGACAAGAAGCCGAAGTGGACCGTCGCCTGTATTATGGATTTCATGGGCGGGGCCACCTTTGGGGTAGCCAATAAAGTCTCCAGGATTAATGCTATGACTGTCGTCGCCCGTACGCGCCGTGCCTGTACCACTGAGAACGTAAACTGCTTCGTCTTCACAAGCATGAACATGAAATTCTGTGCTTTTGTCACCGATTGCGACCTCGAAAATATTGATCCCGAGGCTTGTGAGGCCCGTGGCATCTCCCGGTGAGGAAATGGTCCTGCGCGCTTTGGCATTCACTGGATGAATGCTATGCACAGTGGGCAACGCGATGATGTCAGCTGCGGAGAGGTGGTAACGGTTTGCCATTTTCTAATTCCTCTTTTGAAACAGGTTAGAGAGAATATTGTTACGGACGCATGAAAGCGCATAGGCAGGGTGAAAGAGTGCTACACGCAGTAAGTGTTGGAACAAATGACCTAAACGGTTCAACCGCGTTTTACGATGAGGTTCTCAACGTGCTTGAGATCGTGCGCTTTACGCAGAACGCTTCTGAAGTGGGATATGGTACACAGGAAAGCGGCGCCCTGTTCTACGTAAATTTACCCTTCAACAGAAACCCGGCCACGTTTGGTAACGGTGTGCAAATAAGCTTCGTTGCACAAGATAGGCGGGCCGTTGATAGGTTTCACGAGGTAGCCTTGAAGCTTGGCGCTATCTGTGAGGGAGCCCCCGGTGGGCAGAACTACTCTCCTGGCTACTATGGCGCCTATTGTCGCGACCCGAGCGGCAACAAACTGCATGTCGCCTATATTCCAACCGACTAGTTACCCTAAACGCATCCGGCGCGGTCGTTTCGTCGCCAGAAAAAGCCCAGTCCTAGCCCTGTCACGCTTAGAAAGTGGTAGAGATCATCTGAGAGCTCAATTGAGCATCTAGATCAGCCGTTAGGTCTTCTGTCCCATCTCCGACTGTCGCCATCACTGCCAAACAAAGACCTATAAGGACGGCAGCAAGCACCACCCAATCCACCGTTACTGCCCCGGCATCATCTTCTATGAAGCTTTTCAACGACTTGATCATAGGACCCTCCTGGCTAAACGGCTGATAAAGAGACTGTTATTCCAACATTCATTGCATGGGTATTTCTGAACTGCGTCAGAAACAGGCCGCAATTTAGACAATTGGGTCCGAAATCAAGAACATACTGTTTTAGAAACAGTAGTCTCAAGGATGGCCTTGGTATAAATATGGTATTTCAGGCAAACTTTCATCACTCAGCCATAAAGAAGCTAAATGAATGCTAGCTTTGCGGGACTTTCTCGTCATTCAAACCCAAATGGTTCAGGCCCGCTTTCGCACGAACTCTTGTTCGATCACCTCCGTGCCCCACTGCTTGCCACGGTTCTCACGTGCGAGTTGGAATCCATGCTTTTCATACAGGTGGCGCGCGGCATCGAGCCCCTTGAAAGTCCATAGGCGTGTGCGCTCGAAGCCTGTTGCATCTACGAACGACGTCGCCTCTTCGAGAAGTAGGCTGCCGATACCCATCCCTTGAGACTCGGGGCTGACGATGAACCATCTTAGATGGCTGACACCCTCTTCTAGGTCTTCGCCATCAAGCGAGACCGAGCCCAGAAATGCATCACCAAGTAAAGCGGAGAAGGTAGCGTTCATAGGGCTCTTTATACGCCCCATGAATTCTGAAATTTCGGTCGCTACCTTCCTCTCAAACACTGCACCAAACCCGTAATTGGTCGCGTAGTACGAGGCATGAAGCCCGACCACAGAGGCAATCAGACCAGTGCAGTAACCTTGACGAAGCGCCACTTCGCCCGGGCTAGAAGCGCGGCTTCGTTTTAAGCGCAACGCCTCAGAAAAAAGCGTCAAACCTGTTTCGACCCTCGTGAGATCATCCCGTTCGAGATGCTCAAATGCCGACCTCATTTGGTTCCGCCCAAAGTCTTCGAGCGTCTTCAAAAGAGCATTGCCTTTTGCAGTAAGGCCAAGTTGCCGATATCGTCGGTCGGCCGGGTCTGACTCTCCCTCGATCAATCCATCTTTGAGAAGTTTCTGGACGAGACGGCTGACCGATGACTTCTCCAAATGGAGCATGGTGCCCAGGTCACTTGCATTTTTAACTGTGCCGTAGCCCAACTCAATGATGGTGTGCACGGCTGAAGGAGACAGTTCGGTTCCAGCCAGCCCTCTTTGCATGAAACCAAGCTCCCGCACGATGTCGCGTGATACTGCGCGTAGTTTATCGACGCGCTGCAAGGAAACTGATTGAGACATAGTTGTAATATACAACTAAATTATGACCCCGTCTACCGATAGCCGACATTTGTTGCGTGGTAGCAATTCTGAAGTTTGGGCTCACTACGGTCATCCGACCCTTTCGAATAGAATGGTGACGCCTCTGATCCTGGCGGAGCGCGGCTTTGCGGACGAAGCTGCCGTTCGCGCATTTGTACTTTTTTGCATAACAATTTGACGAGACACCTATATCGCGGTTGAACCATCGGATGGGAAGAAACCGAAAAGGCGGATCATGACAAATGAAACTGCAGCTAGATGACTTAGACACATACCTGTTTCTCGCCAATGAATGGCTCTTTGAGATTGGCACCATTTTAAGGGAACGCCTACAAGAGGCGGGGTTATCCGAGGACCAAGCGAGAGAGACCTGCGGTAACATCTTGTTCGACATCGGTATGTTACACGATCAACACGGCTTGGAAGGCGAATGGTCAAATGCCACATCCGACCCCATTTTGCCAAGACTCGGTTTCGTTGACACAGAGGGTGATCTAGTAACTGTTAACGAGGATACCTATCACCACGAATATGTGTTCAGGGTCATTGAATCGGTCTTCGCAAAATAGGCCGAAATGGTAGTTCAGAACCTTTCTGAATGTGGCTGAGTGGAAAGCGGACCCAGAACAGTCGTTAGCTGCACTAAGTTCAAACGTCCACTGAGGGCTCACAACCGACATGCGGCGGTGCCGCACTCTAAACCATCGTATTTCACATAGGCTGTGACGGCTGTGCGGTCGGAACAGGCATTGTGCTGAACAGCCTCAATGGCCGCTCTCAGCCATATGATGACTGCTCAAGCTCCAGAATGTTGCCTTCACAATCGCGGGCATAAACAATCAAATGTGGCCTTTCTTCGGAACCAAAGTTCGTAACTTCACCTTGCAAACTGCCGCCGGACCTTAGAACCTTCTCGATGGTTTGGTGCAGGTCGCTAACATCAAATGCAAGGTGACCGAAACCGGGGTCATTGACAGCGGGGAGGCCTCTGTCGACTGGGACGGTGTACTCCATGATCTCCAAGAACGGTTCATCATCAGCCGGTAAATTTAGCCAGATCGAATATATTTCATTGTCCGGCAGCCCGTTTCCACGAGATACGACTGAGCCAGAAAGCCTCTTCGGAGCGCGCCGCTCAGTAAAGCCGAAAACCTCCTTATAAAAAGATGACAGTTGATCGGCATCTCGCGCGGTAATGCTGACATGTAATAACTTCAAGGCACCAATCCTCGCATTGGTTTCGCAGGCGATTTAAGTCCAAGACTTCGCTGAAGCGGGCATTTATGCAAGATGCAGCATCAAACACTTCGGGCTCTTAGCCGACATTCGACGCGTAGCAGTCCCCTTCGCTCAACTGTCAGACCTATCCCGCATCCTCACCCCAGCACCGCCCCCGTTTTCGGGGATGAACTGAACGCCCGAGGCCTCTAGCGCCCGCTGAACCTTTTCTAGGTTTGCCCCTGACGACGGAGGCACTCCATCCACACTTTCCATTCTTTTGATCGTAGATTCTGCAACCTCA
>JBCCDV010000011.1:0-125871 GCA_039030615.1 Pseudomonadota bacterium
ACTTCCTGACGGGCGATCTCGAAGCCCAGATCGCAGCCTTCATCGACCACTACAACCATCAACGCTACCACGAGAGCCTCAACAACGTCACACCTGCAGATGTCTACTTCGGACAGGATAAAGTCATTCTGAAAAAACGAGAAAGGATCAAACAGAAGACGCTAGAAGCGCGTCGCTTGCATCACCGCAAACACGCCGCACAATCAAACCAAACAGATGAGCCAAACTCTCTCTTAGTTTAGGCCGCCATCGGTTCCAAAAAACCTGACGACGGACAATCAAACGTGTTGAGCGCGATCGACAAGAACCGATCAAGTCGTTTGGATGCCAGCGTGGTACCGCGCAATGGTCCCGCAATGCGGATCAGCCGTTCGATCTTGATTTGTTTTAAGGCGATCCCCGCGCTTAGCACATCAAGACTTTCGGCGGAGCGGCCGGCTTTCGTAAAAATCTGCCTGTCTGTATGATCAAATGCCCCGTCAGACGTGTTCAAACGGGCCGCACGCGCAACGAGTGCGGCCACCATCCCGCCGCGCGAATGGGACATAAGCGAAACGCGCGCGCCTTTCGGAAGCGCTTTGACCAGATCGAGTGCGTTTTGCACTGGGTCGACGGTGACCGTCTTATGTTCAAGCGCGAATATTTCTGCCGGGAAGGCCGCCGAGAGTTTAGGCCACACGTCTTGGGCGTCTTGCGGCGTTTTTGTGCCGTGGTAGGGCGGGCCTGCAAGCTCGGAAAAGCTACCGTTTGTTGAAGAAAACGTGCCGTGAACCAGAACAAGCATCGGTTTTTTTGTGTCGATTTTTTTGTCGCCGACAGACGTCAGGTCAAGGCTTGGCGCGCCAGTTGTTCTGCCGACCGCGCACCGAAAGAAGCCAGTCGTGAGTTTGCTTTCGATATGTTTGGCCAAGGCCAATGCCGTCATTTCGTCAGCTTTGCCCGCGAAGTTGGTTTTCAGAATTTTGATCGCTTCAACCGCGTAGCCGCCACCGGAGCGCGAGGTGTCCATGCCCTCAAACGTCAAGGTCTTGGGCATCAACAAGGTCTGTTCGGAGACAGATCTATCCGTGCTTGCAAAATCTGCACGAATGTCGGCGACAGATTGCCAAATCTTGAGCCCGCCTTCGAGCTCAATTTCGACGACGTCGTTCTCGTCAATTCCATCAATCGGCGTCTGTGCGTCAGCATCGCCACCGCGTGAAGCGGCGACCAAAATATCAACAGATCTTTCGAGCTCGAGGGCGCCGTTCAATTCTGCGGGCAGTTCCTCAACAGACCCCATTTCGATCTGCGTACCGGGCAACATAAATGATGACATCGGTCACCTTTCAAACAAATACTAAGCTTTAAATGTCGTCACGCTACGTCAACGTCAGACACCGAGTCAAATTTCGCAAAGAAAAGAGATGTCGTTTTTCGACAGCGTGAAACAGCTACAAAATTGCAATGAGGATCATGTTCCGGCCCGCCGAATTCTTTTTGGGTCCTGCGCTCCAAAGCTCGACAAACCCCTGATCTTACGAGAGACTTACTCCCGGACTCATTTGGGAGAGACCCGTGAACCCGCTAACGCAGACCAATCGTTTATTTGCACCGCTCTTTGCAGATCCTGAAGTGGCGAAGGTGTTTTCGACAGAGCGGCTCTGCGCACATTTTTTGGCTTATGAGATTGCGCTGACAAAAGGGCTGGGCACGAGTGGCTCCGTTGATGCGGCTTTGGCACAGGCCGCAACCGACGCGATGAAAGGGTTTGAAGCCGATCTGGGCGCAATTGAAGCAGCCGCCCCTGTAGACGGTATGGCAGTGCCGGAATTCGCGCGGCAATTGAAACGACATGTTGGGCCAGAGCTAAGCCCCGCGGTCCATATCGGCGGCACCTCCCAAGACTTGATCGATACAGCGATGGTTCTGTGCCTAAGAGATGCGAACACCGTCCTTGCCGGCCGAATGGAAGCCGTTTGCGGTACATTGGATAGGTTAATCACTGAACATGGCGAAAACAAAATGATGGGGCGCACGCGAATGCAGGCGGCTTTACCCATCACCGTGCGCCACAGGTTGATGAGTTGGCACAGACCGCTCGAAGCGCATCGTGCGCGATTGGACGATTTGCGCCCTGCCTTAGAGGTCCTGCAGTTTGGCGGCGCGACCGGCGATCGTAGCGCAAACGGCGAATTTGCTACAAAGATCGGCACCGTTATGGCCCAACATCTAGATTTATGCGACCCGGGCTACGCGTGGCATACGGATCGTACGCTGTTTGCTGACTACGCCGGTTGGCTCGCGCGGGTCGCGGGAAGTCTGGGCAAAATCGGTCAGGATATCTGCCTCATGGCGCAACAGGGCATCGATGAGGTCAAACAATCCGGCGGCGGGAGCAGCTCTGCCATGGCGCATAAGCAGAACCCGGTGACGGCAGAACTTTTGGTCAGCCTTGCACAGTTCAATGCCGGACAGTTGCCTTTGATGCATCAGTCGATGATCCATGAGCAAGAACGCTCCGGCGCGGCGTGGAGCTTGGAATGGATGGTGTTGCCCGCCATGGTTTGCACAACCGGCAAAGCTCTGGCACTTGCTGAGGCGCAGTTGAACGCGATCACTCATATAGGCACGTGACGCGACCTAGCGTGGTTGCAGCGATTGCATCTTGTCGCGAACGGCTTGAACGGACGAGAACGTCGACACGCAATAGGGCACCATAAAGGTCAACGCGATTTTGACGACCGTCATTGTATCAACCGCACCCGCGATGATCTTGTCACCGTGGTTGAGCAAGGCCAGCACGACGCCAACAACCGCCGCGATCCGAATGGCGCGCAGCCTGACCGACCGCTGTGTGGCGATCGCCATGAAGCTCAAATCTGGATGCGTCGGTGCCATCGCCTCCCCTCCCCGGACCCGCGTCAGATCCGGCGGACGCGCAACTTGGTTTTCAAGTCGGTACGGCAAAAGGCGTGCAAAAAGCAGGTCTGCTCTGAGATATCGAGCATTTCCTGAGCTGTTTCATCCGTCTCCGTCGTTTGAAGGTAGACATGCGTTTCGATTGGGTCAGCTTCGCCTGCTTTGCCAGTGCCACCCGACGCGCCACCGAGCGAGAAATGCGTGTCCTGCACGATACGGTAGTCTGGAAGATCCAGCTTCAGCATTGAGACGAAGCGTCCGAATTGGGTCATGAAACAAAAACCAAACCCCGCGGAAATTAGGCTGTTGGCATCTGGCGCGCGGCCGTCTTCGGAACTCAGGAACCGGAACGAGGTGCCATAGGGCGAATACTGCATTTGCTGGATCTCTTTGAGACCATCTTCTCTCAATACGGCGACGGCCCCAATATTGAGGCGCCGGTCTTGTTCATCTGCGAGCGACGAAGCGGCTGAGGCTGTTCCCAAGACGACATCTTTCTTCGGGGTCGCCCCGACGGGCTCCATCAAGGTAAGATCGCTCGATTGCTCAAATGCTTGCGCAAAATGATTGCCGGGGTCGGGAAACAGGGGAACGTCGAGTTCTGCAACTTTGTTTGTCGGCAATTCAACCCCGTTCTTTCCCAGCTTGAAAAGACTTTCCAATGCGCCGCGCATCAATCCATTGAGAGGCGAGGCATAAGTCGCGTTGACCAGAAACTCATTCAGCGCGGCGTCATCTAGGTCGCAATCAATCTCGACTTGCAGATCGATATTTTCGGCCCCGCCAATCATGGTGCGCTTCGGCATGGAGCCTTTCATTGTGTAGTAGTTGTCCTGGATGAGCTTGAGTTTGCGGATCTCCACGCCTTGCAGCTTCGCTAACGCGATAATTTCGTTCATGTAGCTGGCCACCATCCCCGTGGACAGAAACGCAAGGGGACAGGGGGCTGCGTCATGCCCACTAAGATATGGGCCCTCATCCGAGACCAGCCGCCATGTATCGCCTGTTTTGGCAGACCGGACGAGCGCTTCTTTCTGAAACCCACTGAGCGACCGCACACAAGTTCTAAGCGCGTCACCCTTGCGGTTCTCAGGCGCGTCGATACTTACCTCGTCGGGATTGGCGACTTTGAAAAAAGGTGCCAGACCGCTGGTGCCAATAATGTCTTCGCCTAGCTTGGCCATGATTAAGTCCCTCGTCTTTTTGTTATTTTGGTAACGCCCTGAAGCTTCGACCTTCGCAGAACAGCGCGTCATAGGAATGGTGATCCATGCGCATCAACTATGTCTGTGTCAGGTTAAATTCAGCGGCGGAGTAAGCCACCAAGTCGGACACCGTTAGTGTGTTGTCACGCTTTTCAAACGTCTCGATGTAATCGATCATCGTATGAGAATGCTCGCTCATCATTCCCTCGGCGCGAACGGCGTCGCCGCTGGCAACCGCGTCATAGATCACCTGGTGTTGCGCATTGCCAATCTTCAGACGGAACAAACCACGCTCAAGCTGTTCAGGTGTGTCGAGCACGGTGCGGTCAAACACCATTGAGCCGGCTGCAAGCATCGGCAAATGGCTGATTTGACGGCACGCAAAGGCAACGTAGTCGTTGCCACATGCCTCAAGGATTGACGTATGAAAGACCTCATTCGCGGCTTGCATCTGCTTAATCGTTTCTTCGTCCAATCGGCCCCGTGCAATAAGGTCATTTATTGTGCCGATGGCGGCCGCCATGTCTGGCAAGTGATCCGTCTTGTGAGGCGACAAAGCCATCAGACGCGCGCCAAGGCTTTCGAGATGTCCGCGGACCTGCACGGCCTGACGAATATCAGAAATTGTCGGGCTTTGGATAAGGTAGCCGCGCCCCTCGCCCCGCAGAATAATGCCTTCGCGCTCTAAAATACGAAGCGCCAGGCGCACGGGCGTACGCGAGACCCCATATGTGGCACAAAGCTGCGCTTCTGAAAGGCGCTCCCCTTCTGAATGCACCCCAAGGATGATGTCCCTACGAATACGTGCGGCCAGTTCTGCGTCAATTGAATCCATACTGTTATTGGCCGCTTTTGGGATCCCAAAGTCAAGTAGCTACGGCCAAAATTCGTATAATCAGGCATTTTTTTCTTGATTAGGGATCCAAAATAGGGCCTAGTTGGCAAAATTCAGGCTTGGTGCGGGGCTTCTTCCTAATTTGGGATCCCAAAATCGGACCAGGCAAAATTTGCAACCCTTGGGAGGAAAACATGGGATTCACACGATTTGCAGCAATTGCGGCGGCGTCCGCGACACTGGCCTTCTCAACCGGCAGCGCGATCAGTGAGGAGCTGACCGTTGCAACTTTTGTACCACCTCAGCACCACACCAATACAGTGATGTTTAAATGGTTCGGCGAAGAGCTCGAGAAGCGCTCGGGTGGGAGCCTGACAATGCAGCTTTTCCCTGCGGGCCAGCTCGGCGCGGGCCCCGTGCAGCAGTATAAGCGTGCCGTTGAAGGCGTCGCCGACATCACCTTTGGCGTAAGCGCCTATACACCCGCCATTTTCCCGAAAACCATGCTCGCAATCCCGCCGGGCAAAGCAGAAAGCTCTGCCGAAGCAACGCAGCGCATATTGGCCGTGTTCGACGAGCATTTAGCCGACGAATATGAAGACGTGAAAGTGATCGGTTTGACCACTGCAGCTGGCATCGGCATCGCCGCCACCCGCGATGTGTCCACATTGGAGGGAATGCAGGGTGCGAAAGTTGTGCCCTATGCCGCGCTGACCACGCCGATTATTGAATCGATGGGAGCCGTGCCGGTACAGATGCCGGTGACGGAGATGTATACTGGCCTGTCCACCGGCACGATTGACGGCGCCTACGCTACTTTCAACAACATGACAGCACCCTGGAACTTCTGGGATGTGTCGAGCCATTTCGTCACCAATGTACCAGTGCAGCACGCCGTCATCTTCGTTGTTATGAACAAAGAACGCTACATAGGCCTCAGCGATGAGCACCGCGCGATCATCGACGAGTTGGCAGGTGAAGCGGCATCGATGAAACTGGCCGAGAGCTTTGACGGCGCAGATGCAAAATCATTGAAGATCATGCAAGAAACAACCGGCAAAAACTATGAGCTGGTAGAAGTCTCTGCCGAGGAACGCGCCAAGATGGACGCGGCCGTGGCTGAGGGCATGAAGGCGATCTTTGCCGACTACGCCTCCCGCGGCATCGATAATGCTGAAGAGATCTACAACGCGATCAATCAGTAAACTGCCTCGGCCGGGGCGCCAAAGCGCGCGCCCCGGCTAATTTGCAAGGGACAGATTCGATGTCAGACACAAGTAAACCCCCGGGCGTTATCCGCCTATTGGATAGCGTTCTGACCTGGGTCTCCCTGATCCTTGGTGGCGCCACGCTCCTTTTCATGACCGTGTTCTCGGTTTGGAACGTACTGATCATGCGCAAGGCGTTGAACTCGCCCATCGTCGGCGCAGAGGACCTCTTGATCTTGGCTTTGGTGGTGATCGTTGCTTTGTCCATTCCGTTGGGCGCACGCACCGGGGCGCATATTGAGATCGAAGTGTTAGAGACCAGCATGTCCGCCGCCTTCGCGAAATGGTCAATGATTGTGGTGAAGATCGCTTGCGTCGTCTTGCTGGCGGTCATGACGAAACAGCTTTGGCACGCAGGCGGCAGCGCCGCAAAATTCGGCGAGACCACCCAACAATTGCTGATCTCATTTGGGCCATTTTACTATCTCTTGGCGTTCTCGATGGGGATCTACGCAGTCGTTATCGTGCTTGATATTTGGCAAATGCTGCGTTCAGACAAGGTCCAGACCCTCAAAATTGATGGGGACGAGCTATGATTAGCATGACGCTATTGGGCATCTTGGGCCTGCTTTCACTGTTCATATTGCTCGCGCTGCGGATGCCGGTGGCGCTTTCGATGTTGGCAGTCGGGCTTGTCGGCACCGTTGTTGCCAACGCCAACCAATTTATCAGCGTCGGCATGTCATCCGATCAGGCTTGGGCACGCGGATTGCGCATCGCCTATTCGAACTTGTCCGGCGAGACCTTTGAAGCCGCATCGAATTTCAACCTGCTGGTGATCCCGATGTTTGTTCTGATGGGCACGCTTGCGGGCGTGTCGGGCATGTCGAATGATCTCTTTACCATGGCCTATCGTTGGATGGGGCATATGAAGGGCGGTTTGGCCTCAGCGACGGTCGCCGCCTGCGCCGGGTTTGCAGCTTTGTCGGGCTCGTCGCTCGCCTCTGCGGTCACGATGGGGCGCGTCGCTTTGCCTGAGATGAAGCGCTACAAATACGCCGATAGCCTTGCTACCGGGTCAGTTGCTGCAGGCGGAACATTGGGGTTCTTGATCCCCCCCTCGGGCGGCATGATCATCTACGCCGTACTGACCGAACAAAGCATCGGGCGTCTGTTTATGGCCGGTGTTTTCCCCGGCATCATCCTGACCCTGCTTTTTATTGGTGCGATCTATTTTACGGTCTTGCGCAAACCAGAGGCTGGCCCGCCTGGTGAAAGGTCAAGCTGGCCCGAACGCAAGGAAGCGCTCTTTAAAGCAGCTCCAATCCTCGCAGTTGTTGTCGTCACAATCGGCGGGATGTATACGGGCTTCTTCACACCTGTCGAAGCCTCCTCTGTCGGGGCGTTCTTCACATTTGTGGTCGCCGCAATGCGCCGGTCTTTGAACCCGACGGCGATTAAGACCGTGATATTGCAAACGATGAATGCCACTGCGACAGTGTTCCTGATCATTATCGGCGCATTCGTTTTCATCCCGTTCATGTCGCTGACAGAGGTCCCCGCGCAGCTGGTCACCTTGCTGACCTCTCTGCCGATTGGGGACTACGGCGTGTTGTTCATCATCATCCTCGTCTACATCTTCCTTGGAATGTTTCTGGAATCCATGGCGATGCTGGTGCTGACCATCCCGGTCGTCATCCCAATCGCAATTGGGCTCGAATGGGACCTGATCTGGTTTGGCATTATTGTCGTGATCGTTTTGGAAATGGGAATGATCAGCCCGCCGGTAGGGATAAACGTCTTTATCGTAAAATCCATCGCGCCCGAGGTGCCGATGGGGCAGATTTTCCGCGGCATCTGGCCCTTCTGGTTTGCTATGGCCATCATGATCCTACTGCTTATCGTTTTCCC
Source organism: Pseudomonadota bacterium (assembly GCA_039030615.1). GTDB lineage: Bacteria > Pseudomonadota > Alphaproteobacteria > Rhodobacterales > Rhodobacteraceae > Litoreibacter. Next base: position 8,061 of record JBCCDV010000011.1, read on the forward strand.
GCAAATCGCACTCTTCCTGCCCCAGACGCTTGTCGGCGGATAGCACTCACAGGAGACGCAATATGAAGGCAGAAACTGATGTCAAAACGCTCCAGCACTTTGTGGACGGGGTATGGGTAGATGCCGAAAATGGTGCAACATTCGAAGATCTAAACCCGCTCGATGATAGCCTTTACGCCTATGCGGCCCAAGGTACAGGGGGCGACATGCGCAAAGCTGTCCAGGCTGCGAAAGCTGCGTTCGATAGCTACAAAGAGACCACCCCGACCCAACGGGAACGCTGGCTCCTGCGTGTGGCAGAACTTATGGAAGAACGTCAGAAAGAGCTGATTGACTGCTTGATCGACGAAATTGGCTCACCTGTCACGAAAGCCATGTTTGAATTCACCAAAGGCCTGACCATGGTGCGCGCCGCCGCCGGCATGTGTCGCAATGTGCGTGGGGAAACGATCCCGTCTGATGCCCCCGGCAAGTTCTCCATGTCGATCCGGGAACCTTTGGGCGTCGTCGCCGTGATCACGCCATTCAACGTGCCTTTGATCAAAACAACTCGTTTGATCTGCAACGCTTTGGCGGTTGGCAACACGGTGGTGCATTTGCCATCAGAGATGGCACCACGGGTGTCCGTCGTATTCGCACAGATATTGAACGATGCGGGTTTCCCGGCAGGCTCCGTGAATGTTGTGACCGGGTATGGGCATGAGATTGGCGACGATCTGACCGGCGACGCGGACGTGGACTTCGTGACCTTCACTGGGTCCACGGTGGTCGGGCAGCACATCAACGAAATTTGCGCCAAAAACAAAACGCCGAACACCTTAGAGTTGGGCGGCAAGAGCCCGACAGTCATCTTGGCCGACGCTGATCTGGACAAGGTCATGCCGTTGGCAGCACGGTCCGTGTTTATGTTTGGCGGGCAGGCCTGCATCGCGTCGAGCCGTTTCTACGTCGAGCGGCCGCTATATGATGATTTTGTGAAGAGGTTCGCGATGGTCGTGTCCAAGATCGGGACGGGCGACCTGCGCGACCCGAATACGGTTATCGCCCCCGCGATTTCGCCCCGCCAACGGGACAGGATCAAAAGCCATATTGAGGATGCGCGCGCGAAAGGCGCTACTGTCGTCACTGGCGGCGCATGGGAAGGTCACAGATGCCAACCCACTATCCTCACGGATGTGACTGAGGAGATGACCGTTTGCAAATCGGAAACCTTCGGCCCCGTTACTGCGATCTATCCGATCGATAGCTATGACGACGGTCTGACCAAGGCGAATGATACTGAATTTGGACTGTCTTCGGCCATCTTCACCAAAGACATCGACAAAGCCTTTCACTTTGCCAGAAATGTTGGGGCAGGCATGTGCCATATTAACGGCCCAACCATCCATGATGAGGCGCATGTTCCCTTTGGCGGCAACGGCGAGTCAGGCGTAGGCCGGGAAGGCACCGACGCCGATATGGAGGCAATGACAGAACTGAAATGGGTCACAGTCCAGCTATGAGTTTTACCCTTTACCACCACGGATCCTCCGTCTGCGCAGCCAAAGTGCGTTTCGCGATGGAAGAAAAAGGATTGGCGTGGGATGGCGACTATATTGATATCCTGAAGGGTGAGCAGTTCGACCCCGACTATCAAAAACTGAACCCTAAATCCGTAGTGCCGACCTTGGTGCATGATGGCACAGTTATCCTCGATAGTACCGTGATTGTAGAATACCTCGATCAACTCGCGCCTGATACCAGCGTGCACCCAACGGATCCAGTCGAGCGCGCACAGGCACGTTATTGGACGAAAGCCGTCGATGAGGAGTTACACCCAGCCTGCGGGGCCGTGACTTTTGTCTGCTCACACCGCCATACTGTGCTAAAAAACTTGGGCGAGGACGGCCTAAGAGCGTTCTTAGCCTCGACGCCGCCGATGTCTGTGACGTCCAATTGGAAAGATCTTAAAGACAACTACACGCGCTACGGGTTTGACGCGCCTGGTGCGGCAGGCAAGGTGAAGCTCTACGACACGTATTTGTACAAGATGGAAGATGCGTTGAGCGACGGTAGCGACTGGCTGGTTGGCAATAGCTTCTCCATCGCCGACATCGCGATGACGCCTTACGTGAACCGCCTCGCCATGATGTCGATGCGTGGCATGTGGGAAAACGGGCGTTTGCCGAATGTCGAACGTTGGTTCGCCGCGATTGAAGCCCGCCCAAATTTTAAAAAGTGTTTGATCGACTGGGTTCCCGACGACTTGACCAATGATTTGCGCGAAAACGGAGCCAAAAGCTGGCCAGAAGTCGCAGAAATCCTTGGTATCAAATTATGAGATGAAGGAGCCGCGAGCGCTTCTGCCTTGAGTCGCGAAGCGGAGGCCAGCATAGCTCGACAAAAGGGAAAAGTCACCGGCATAACGTCTGGCACCTTTTGTTGGACGCACCCTTGCTATCCCATTGCTCAGTATCAAAGGCCCAAGCGAACACGTTGACCCGGGGCGCGAACCCGTGGACAGTTGAAGCCTACCCAACTTGTAAGATTGTCTTTGGCTTTGAAACTCGGCCTGATTGGCGACAAAATCGCCGCGTCCCGTGCGCCCGAGCTACACCGTAAAGCGGGCGAAGCCGCTGGCGTAGACCTCACCTATGACCTGTTGATCCCGCGCGAACATAACCTCTCCTTTGAGGCGTTGTTTTGCTGGGCGCGGGACATTGGATTTGAAGGGCTAAACATCACCTACCCTTACAAAGAACGCGTCTTGGAATTGGTTACACCTGCATCAGCGGCCATTAAGACACTGGGCGCGATCAACACAGTGCGTTTTAAAAATGGTGGCGCGAGCGGGTTCAATACCGATCATTCAGGCTTTATGCACGCCTACCGCGGGGCCTTTGGCACGGCAATGCCGGGAAAGGTTTGCCTGATCGGCTGCGGCGGCGTGGGGCGTGCGATTGGCTTTGCATTGATAGAACTTGGAGCGACTGAAATTCGCTGCGTTGATATCAACACAGGTCGCGCGCAGGCTTTGGTATATGATCTGCAGCAGACTTACCCCAACGCGAAGGCGACCGCCTGGACAGAGGCGGAGAAGGCAGTGGACGGAGCGTATGGCCTTTTGAATTGTACCGCTTTGGGCATGGGCGGCGTAGGCGGGCAGGTTCTAACGAAAGCTCAAATGGCAGGTGCACGATGGGCATTTGATGCGGTCTACACGCCTGTTGAGACCGCTTTTTTGAGGGCCGCTCACGAAGCCGGACTGCGGTGCCTTAGCGGCTTTGAGCTGTTTTTCTGGCAAGGCGTGGACGCGTGGGAAATCTTTAGTGGCGAGCCGACCGATGCCGCCAAATTACGGAAGGCTTTGAGTGCGCTTTAGCGTGTTTATACCTGCGGCATTTTCGCCTTCTTCTTCAATCGCGCTATTTTAATCGAATGTTGAGGTTAGGTGCGACAGTATCGCCGGTTCAAGATAGGCGCGCAGCCTTTATTTGGATGATACAAAGTAAGAAAACGGAGCAAATTCAATGCTTGACGGCTTTACTGCAGAACATCTGGCTCGGTTTCAATTCGCATTCACCGTCTCATTCCACATCATCTTCCCCTCTTTTTCGATCGGGTTGGCCTCTTACCTCGCAGTATTGAACGCGCTGTGGCTCCGTAAGCGCGAAGAAGTATACCTTAACCTATTCAATTACTGGAAAAAAATCTTCGCCGTGGCCTTCGGCATGGGCGTGGTTTCTGGCATCGTAATGTCCTATCAGTTTGGAACCAACTGGTCGGTTTTCTCTGATCGAACAGGGCCAATCCTCGGGCCACTGATGGCTTATGAGGTGCTGTCAGCGTTCTTCCTCGAGGCGGGTTTCTTGGGCATTATGCTATTCGGGCGCGACCGCGTGGGCGAGAAATTACATATGTTCGCGACCGCAATGGTAGCTTTTGGCACGCTAATGTCTGCGACTTGGATCCTCAGCGTGAACAGCTGGATGCAAACCCCGGCAGGATATTCGATCAACGAAGTCGGCCAGTTTGTACCAGAAGACTGGTGGGCAATCGTGTTCAACCCGTCCTTCCCTTACCGTCTGACGCATATGGTCCTCGCCGCGTATCTCACGACGGCACTTGTCGTCGGCGGTGCGGGCGCATGGCATTTCCTGCGTGGAACTGCGGGCGCTGGATCAAAGAAGATGTTCTCCATGGCGATGTGGATGCTTGCCATTGTGACGCCCCTGCAAATTGTGGCGGGCGACTTTCATGGCATCAACACCTATGAGCATCAGCCGCAGAAAGTCATGGCGATGGAAGGGCACTACGACAGCTACCCGGAAGGCGCGCCGTTGATCCTGTTTGGTATTCCAAACCCCAAGGAGAAGCGCGTGGACTACAAGATAGAGATACCGAAGCTGTCCTCGCTGATCCTCAAGCATGATCTGAACGCGCCTATGAAAGGTCTCGACACTGTCCCCGATGAGGACGAACCCCCCGTCGCGATTGTGTTTTGGTCGTTCCGCGTCATGGTCGGGCTGGGAATGGCGATGCTGGGCTTGGGATTGTGGTCGCTATGGGCGCGCTACCGGCGCACACTCTATGACAGCCCTTGGCTGCACCGTGCGGCCTTTGCAATGGGGCCAATGGGATTTGTCGCCGTTCTGGCGGGTTGGATTACCACGGAGGTCGGGCGGCAACCTTTCACGGTTTACGGCTTGATGCGCACGTCGGAATCTTTGGCACCAATCGCGGCGCCTGCGGTCGCCGCGTCGCTCATCGCCTTTATCGTGGTCTATTTCTTCATTTTCGGAGCGGGCACCTTTTACTTGCTTAGAATGATGGGCATTCCGCCAAAGCATGCCGATATGATCAAACTGCGCGAGGGGCCTTTGCGCTCGACAGGGATCACACCCGCCCGTCCCCCACGCGAAACACCGGCGGAGTAAACCCATGTTTGGATTAGAACTCTCTTTCATTTGGTCGGGAATTATCGCTTTTGCCGTTCTTGTTTATGTGATCCTCGACGGGTTCGATCTGGGCGTCGGCATCCTCTTTCCCGTCACCACAGACGAGGAGGAACGCGACGTGATGATGAATTCCGTCGCGCCCGTTTGGGATGGCAATGAAACCTGGCTGGTGATGGGCGGCGGCGGGCTTTTTGCGGTCTTCCCGCTCGCCTATGCGGTTGTGATGCCCGCGCTTTACATGCCAATCACTTTGATGCTGTTGGCCTTGGTGTTCCGCGGGGTGGCGTTTGAGTACCGCTGGCGCACCGAACGTTGGAAAGGCGTCTGGGACATGGCTTTCGCCGGTGGATCATTGGTCGCGGCATTCACGCAAGGCATCGCCTTGGGCGCTTTGGTACAAGGCATTGAAGTCGCGGACCGCTCCTATGCAGGCGGCTGGTGGGATTGGCTGACGCCCTTCTCGCTGTTGACGGGGGTGGCTTTGACAGTGGGTTACGCGCTGTTGGGCGCGACCTGGCTGGTGATGAAGTTGGAGGGACGCATTCAGCGCCACATGCAACGCCTCGCCCTACCCCTGGCGGTGGCGACCGTGGCGTTTATGGGAGCGGTGAGTCTGATCACACCGTTCTTGAATGAAGACTATTTCCACCGCTGGTTCGACTATCCCAATGTGATTTTTGTGGCCATCGTACCGACGCTGGTAGCGCTTTGTATCGCTGGGTTGTTTTATGGTTTACGGCGGATGAACGACCACCTGCCCTTCTTGTCGGCCATGGGCATGTTCGTGTTGGGCTTCATCGGCATCGGGATCAGTTTCTATCCAAATATTGTGCCGCCGGGCCTTAGCATCGTGGAGGCCGCAGCACCCGATTCCAGCCTAAAATTCGCGCTCGTGGGCACCGTGATCTTGATCCCGTTGATCTTGGCCTACACCGCTTACGCTTACTGGGTCTTTCGCGGCAAAATTGACCCAAGCGAAGGATATCACTGATGTCGCGCATTGCTTGGTTCATTGGCATTTGGATCGCAAGCGTCGCCGTCCTCGCCATTGTGGCTTACGCGATCCGGTTGGTAATCTTGTAAAAGATGGTCGGCAAACGCGAAGCCCCTGTGCCGTCCCATAGACTGTTACGCATGGCACGTATGGGTGGGCTGGCCGTGGGGCTTGCCGGAAACATGGCGCTAGATGGCGCAGGTCAATTGGCACGTGGGCAGCGCCCTTCGGCGCGCGATTTGTTTATGACACCGTCTAACGCCGAGCGGCTGCGCAACCAACTCTCTCAGATGCGCGGTGCGGCTATGAAAGTGGGTCAGATGTTGTCGATGGAGGCGTCCGACCTGATGCCGCCAGAGTTTGCGGATATCATCTCAGCTCTACGCGCGGATGCCCATATCATGCCCGGCCCTCAACTTAAGGCGCAGCTCACGCGCAGCCTCGGCGCGGGGTTCATGAAGCACTTCAAGCAGTTCGACGTCCACCCTATTGCGGCCGCCTCAATCGGCCAGGTTCATCGTGCCACTTTGAAAGACGAACGAGACGTGGCACTGAAAGTGCAATACCCGGGCGTGCGAAGCAGCATCGACAGCGATATTCGCAACCTTGGAACGCTGATCAAAGTGTCAGGGATGCTGCCGCGCGGTGTCGACCTGACGGAACTGTTGGAAGAGGCTCGGCTGCAATTGCATCAGGAGGCCGACTATACCCGCGAGGCGCAATATCTCACGCGCTACAGCGCAGCGATGGACGGGGATGCGCGCTTTGCGGTGCCTGCGCTGATCGAGGATTTGAGCGGCACCGACCTGTTGGCCATGGAATTCATGCAAGGCGTCCCCGTCGAGGACCTGATAAACGCAGGTCAAGACACGCGTGACCGCGTAGCAACGGATCTAATCGCCCTGACCCTACGGGAGCTGTTCGAGTTTGGGCTGATGCAGACCGACCCGAATTTCGCCAACTACCGCTACAATCCGGAGACAGGGCAGATCGTGCTGTTGGACTTTGGCGCGACGCGCGCATTTTCAAACGAGATGGCCCCGCAGTATCGCGCTTTGTTGGAGGCAGGTCTGAAAGCGGACCGCACTGCCAGCCGCAGCGCCATGCTGGAGATCGGGCTTTATGACGCCTCCATCCCCAACAGCGTCGAAGCCGTCTTGCTTGATCTGTTCGAGATGGCGATGGCGCCACTTCGCAACGATGCAATTTACGATTTCGGGCGAACCGATCTTCTGGGAGATTTGCGCGCAGCGGGGATGGATATGGCGGAGGATCGCGCCTACGTCCCACTTCCGCCAATCGACAGCTTGTTTTTGCAGCGCAAGGTAGGCGGGATGTATTTGCTGGCAACGCGGCTGAAAGCCCGCGTGAATATGCGTGCGCTCCTGGAGCCCTATTCGTCCCCGGACATGTCGCGGCCTTTACGCGCTTTGTAAGAAGGCAGCGACCAATTGTAGCGCAACGCCAAGACGCGGATCACAAAAGCGAAGGTGAATGCAGTGCCCATGGCGATGGTTCGTTCCACGCCTGCCAAACTCATCGCGACAAAGGCAACCGCGCCTGCGACCGCGGCGGCGACGTAGATTTCTCGTCGCAAGATAATGGACGGCTCTTGGCCCAATGTGTCGCGGATGATGCCACCTAGGGCTGCGGTCATAACGCCCATCATTACCGCGACCAAAGCCGAGGTGCCGGAGTCGAGCCCTTTTGCAGCGCCCACGACCGCAACCAACGCCATCCCGAAAGCGTCAAAGAGCAGAATATAGCGATAGCGGCTCTCCATTAGATGGGCCGCGAAATGGACGACAATCGCCGCAACTATGCAGGCTATGACAGGGGTCGGGTCCGCGACCCAAAAGACAGGCAGACCCAAAACCAGATCGCGGACGGTCCCGCCACCAACTCCGGTGATCACTGCAAGCCAGACAAACCCCAAAATATCGAGCTGTTTGCGGGACGCCACAAGCGCACCTGTGATCGCAAAAGCCACAGCAGCCGCAAGATCGAGCGTCTGTAGAACGGGCGGGGCGGTGTCGAAAAGCATGTGACAGCTCTATCGTGGACGCAAAGGGACGTCACAAAAAAAACGCGCCCAGGGGGACGCGCTTTTTGGTAGGTTTGTAGCTTTGCTTACGCGGCTTCGGCTTGGGAGCGACGCTCGCTCTCCTCACGCGACAGCGCGACCGAGGTGCGGACACCATTGCCGACAAAGTCCATTAGGCCAGACACCACGCGTTCATTGGGATCGATCCCCGCGCAGCTCAGAACTTCGCGCCCATCACGGGAACGCGCCCAGCGGGCGATCTGTTCTGGCCCATTGCCATATTTCTTGTCATCCGCAATGGCGTCATCCAAAGCGGCCAAAACAACGGCAGCAAAGAGTTTGCGTGCACGTTGACCCTGTTCAAAGTTGAAAGCTGTACCGTCTACGAAATCAGCAGCCATTTCGCGTCCTTTTATTTTTGCTCTTGTATCTTAGGCGTGACGTTTCTTATGAAGCATATTTTCCGATTCGTCATTGCAAATCTGATATGACAGCCATGCATTTTTTGCATACCGCGTGTAAGATTTCCACTGCATTTAGCGATCTTGCCCCATTATCCTTCACCAGATATAGGTCCGAGCAACTTATCTTCAACCTTTTGCCAAGGAATTGCCACAATGCCAAAAATCAACGGAAACGAGATTCGTGGGGGCAATGTGCTCGAGCACAATGGCGGTCTCTGGGTTGCGGTGAAGGTAGACCATGTCAAACCTGGCAAAGGCGGCGCCTTCGCCCAGGTGGAGATGAAAAACCTACGAAACGGCTCGAAATTGAACGAGCGTTTCCGTTCGGCGGATAAGGTCGAACGTGTACGGCTTGAGCAGAAAGACCAGCAGTTCCTATATGAGACAGACGGTATGCTGACCTTCATGGACACAGAAACCTATGAGCAAATCGAACTGCCTGCCGATCTTCTGGGTGAACGCCGCCCGTTTTTGCAAGACGGCATGGTCGCCCAGATCGAGTATTATGAAAGCGAGGCGCTTAACGTCACACTGCCGCAAAAAGTGACTTGTACGGTCACGGAAACAGAACCGGTGGTTAAAGGACAAACTGCGTCCAAATCTTTCAAGCCAGCGGTTCTGGACAACGGGATGCGGATAATGGTGCCGCCATTTATTTCGGTCGAAGAAGCTATCATCATCGACACGGAAAGCATGGAATATAGCGAACGAGCCTAGACGCTTGCCTGCGACGAAACTGCGATGCTAGCCTCATTGCACGTAACCGGGCAGCGGGGTGTCTTCTGGACCCGCCCGACGTCACTCTCTGACGCGTGAAATCTCCGCGAAACCGGCCTGCCCTTTTACTATGTCGGCAGGCTTTTTTCGGGCGCATATGCGAGGGAGAATTTCTATGAAAACTATCGGCGTTATAGGCATTGGCGACATGGGCAGCGGCCTGGCAAAGAACTTGATAGCGCACGGCTATTCTGTGATCGGGCGCGATCTGAAACAAGAGCGCATGGCGGCTTTTGAAGCCTTAGGCGGCATTGCAGCGGCTTCGCAATCCGAAGTTGGCACTGCGTCGGACGCGGTCTTCGTTATGGTCATGACTGGGGCTGAAGCTAAGGACGTCATTTTGGGCGCTGATGGCTTGGCTGCGCATATGGCAAAAGGCGCTGCCGTCATTTTGTCTGCTACGGTCAAACCCCATGAAGCACGTGAGATCGGGGACGCGATAGCAGGCTCCGGCATCCATTTAATCGACACCCCTGTCTCAGGCGGCTTTCCCGGTGCGCAATCGGGCACGCTGACGATGATGGCCGCAGCGCCGGACGCTGTGCTGGACGCATTCGCCCCCGTCATGGAGGCGGTCTCTAGCAATATTCACCGCGTGGGAAAGCAGCCCGGCGACGGGCAAACGGTCAAGGCCTGCCTGCAATCACTTATCGGCGCACAGTTTTCGGCGACTTTTGAAGCCGCGGCGTTGGCGGCTAAGGCGGGTGTTTCCGGTCAGGTCATTTTGGACGTTTTTTCGACCTCCTCAGCAGGGTGCGGCGTCGTAAATAACGCGCTTGAGAAGATCATAGACCGGCAGTTTGAAGGCACAGGCAGCCACATCAATACGATGCACAAAGACCTCACGATCTCGATGGGCTTGGGCGAGGCTTTGGGCGTGCCTCTCCATACCGCTGGCGCCGCGATGCAGATCTTTCATGCCGGCCGCACGAAACACCCAGAGGGCGACAATTGGGTTTGTACAAAGGTGATCGAGGACATCATCGGCGCCGAGCTGCACCGCGACCGGGCCATTGTCAAAAAGTGACGCGAACCGGGATGGCGGGTGGGGCGCAGGCGCAGCCCAGCGTCACTCGACAGGAGGAATACCATGAAACTCGGTGTCATTTGCGACGGGATCAGCCGCGACCTGAACCACGCCATCGACGTAATGGACGAATTTGATCTGACCTATGCGGAGCTGCAATTCGTCGGCACCAAAGAGGTCGGCGATCACACGACGCGAGAGATACGGGAGATCGACCTGCTGCTGCGCGACCGGGGAAAACCCGTCTCCTGCCTGTCGCGCCACATCTTCGCGGGCATGACCACTGCAAACAAACCCGGCGACGCGCTTCACACCCAGCATATGGACGCGCTCAAACGCGTGATTGACATGGCCCATATCGTGGACGCGCCGTTGGTACGGATCATGACGCCCAAGAAGGAACAAATCCTGTGGGGGCGTAACGGCGCAGAGACTTGGAACGTTGCGCACGGGGCTTGGGATAGCATGCCGCCCTTGATCGCGCCCGCTGTGGAGCTCGCGCGGCGCGAAGGAGTTAAACTCGTCGTTGAAACGGGGAATGGCACCTTGGTAAATTCGAATTACACGGCCCGCAAACTTATTGATGCATTGAACGCCAGGGACGTGCTTAAGGTTCTCTGGGATCCCGCCAACAATTGTTGGTGTCATGAGCGCGCTTTCCCGGAAGGCTATGACGAATTACTTGATGGCTATCTCGGTCATATCCACATCAAGGACGTTCTCGTCGACACGCCGCGCGCTATGCTTGAATTGCGCAAATTGGGTGAGGGTCAGCTTGGCCCTATGTTCGCGCCGATGGCGAAGGCGCTCAAGGCCGATGGCTATGACGGCGTGATTTCGTTTGAGAGCGTTTATCATCCGGGGAACGGCAATTTCGAAGATGGTTTTCGCCAGTGCATCGGCCCTTTCAAAGCGCTTTTTGGCTAAGCGTCGTTTGGATGGTCGACGCCGTCGACCCAGAGAGCAGTACTGGCAATGCGTGCGTCGAGCCCGTCGACGCAGGCGACATTGACGCCGATCTCCTCAGGATTTGAACGGCGTTGATGGAACACATGCACCCCGCAGATTTTGCAAAACTGATGGCGCGCGGTCATCGACCCGAATTGGTACAATCCCAGCATATCCGCGCCGGCCTCAATGCACAGATCATCGATCAGACCAGACACGGCGCCGGGGTATTTGCGTTTGCACATAGAGCAGTCGCATCGGTGCAAGCTGCCAAGCCCATCTACCATCACAAAGCTGATTTGAACCGCGCCGCAATGGCAGCGCGCTGTGGATCTCTCGCTCATTTGCGTCTCTTGATCACAGGGATGGTCGAGGGGGAATAGCGCGCGTCAGGATGCGGCGGATGGCCCTCAGTCCGGGTCCAGAACCCCTGCCCACCCCGTCTGAGCCAGAACGGGACGAGCAACAAGAACCCGACAACAAACCCACCTGCATGCGCCCAATAGGCGACCCCGCCGCCTGCGACATCGGCCGTCAGCCCATTGAACAGCTGAAACGCCATCCAAACTCCGAGCATGACCCAAGCTGGGATCGGGAAGATTTTGAAGAAGATGACAAAAATGATTATGATATCGACTTTGGCTTTCGGGAACAGCAGCAAGTAGCCCCCCATAACCCCCGCAATCGCGCCCGAGGCACCGACATTCGGGATAGCGCTTGTGGGGTCCGCCAAAATTTGCCCAAAGTCGGCCAGCACACCGCACACGACGTAGAAAATCAGAAACGGAACATGCCCGAGCTGGTCTTCCAAATTATCGCCAAAAATGTAGAGAAACAGCATATTGCCTGCCAGATGCATCCAGCCGCCATGCAAAAACATCGAGGTGACGAGCGTGTGTAGATCGACCCCGTTCACGATCTCAACCGGCCGCATTGCCCAAGCGTCCCAAAATTGCGCCAACCCAGACGGGTCATTGGTCTGAAGAGGCCAATAGCTGAGAAAAATCAGAATGTTGGCCGCCAACAGCGCATAGGTGACATAGGGCGTGCGTTCGGACGGATTGTGGTCGCGGATCGGAAACATGCGGGCAGAGTGACCTTCACTGCCCCCTTTGGCAAGTTCTTGCATGTCGACTTTAGCCCGCGACCTCCGCCAACAATTGCGCATTGCCGCCCGATGCGGTCGTGTCGATGCAGACATGGCGTTCGGCGATGACGTCGGCTGCGCTTGGATGGCCGGTGATCAGAGATAAGATCGGTCCTGAGCGCGAGGCGAGCATCTGCCGTATTTCGCGTGCAATATTGTCGTCTCCCCACCAGATGACACCACCAATATCTTCCAGCTTGTCGCAGTCTTCGAGCGCGCCTTCGACCGGCCGGCCGCCAGCTGCATCGATAGCAGCCATTTGTTCGCCAATTCTTGGTGCTGGGCCAAGGCAAAGGATCGGAGCGCGTGGAGCTATAGTGAGCCGATTGCTCTCCCCCGTTGGGCCGGGCAGTGTTTGGTTAGGCTGCGGCGCGCGCGGGGCGTCAGGTTCTATGAACTTCATCAAGTAATGCGGCCCACCCGCTTTTGGGCCTGTACCGGACAGTCCTTCCCCCCCAAAAGGTTGGGAGCCGACAATGGCACCAATTTGGTTGCGATTGACGTAGATATTGCCAGCATGGACGAGGTCTACGACTTCCTGCACCCGGTCATCAATGCGGCTGTGCAACCCGAAGGTCAGCCCGTATCCAGTCGCATTGATATCAGCGATGACTTGTTTGTGCGTCTCTGCCTTGAAAGTCGCAATATGCAGGACGGGACCGAAAATTTCCTCACCCATATCGGCGATGCCGTTCACACTGATAAGCGTGGGCGCGATGAAATTGCCTTGCGCCTCATGTCCCGTCGCGAAAACAACGCGGCCCTCCGCACGGGCTTTTTCGATATGGGTCGCAATTTTGTCATGGGCGGGGGCGTCGATGATCGGACCGATATCCGTGCTCATTTCCCAAGGGTCTCCGACGCGCAATGCCGCCATCGCGCCAATTAGCATTTCGGTCAAACCTTCAGCGATGTCTTCCTGTACGTAGAGGCACCGCAACGCCGAGCAGCGTTGCCCGGCAGATTGGAAGGCAGAAGCCACGATGTCGCGCACGGCCTGTTCAGGCAACGCCGTCGAGTCGACAATCATCGCGTTGAGGCCACCTGTTTCTGCAATCAATGGCGCTTTGAAATTGCCCGAGCCTGCGAGCGCTGCGTGAATGCGTTTTGCGGTCGCGGTTGATCCGGTAAAACAAACGCCGTCGATTTTAGGGCTTTCTGTTAACGCCGCGCCGATCTCGCCGCCACCTGGGAGAAGTCGAAGCGATGATGTTGGCACCCCTGCTTCGTGCAACAATTTCGTGGCGAGTGCCGCAATAACAGGGGTCTGTTCTGCCGGCTTGGCGAGCACCGCGTTGCCAGTGGCAAGGGCTGCCGCAACCTGCCCCGTAAAAATGGCCAATGGGAAGTTCCAAGGCGAAATGCAGGCGAAGATACCACGCGAAGGGTCTTGGAAGTTCGCAGCCTCATCGGCGTAATAGCGCAGGAAATCAACCGCTTCGCGCAACTCCCCGATGACATCAATCGTCGTCTTCCCTGCCTCGCGTGCGAGGATGGCAAAAATTTCACCGTGGTTTTCTTCGTAGAGATCAGCGGCTCTGCGCAGGACTTTCGCGCGGGTCGCGACATCAGCGCTCCAAGGCTTTACCGTTTCGAGGGCGTTCTCAACATCTGCGGGGGCCGCTTGTTCATAGTGAGGCTCTACCTCAGCGAAAGGGGCACGCGCTTTTGCGATATCGGCTATATCAACCGGGTCATTCCAATCCCAACCTTCGGAATTCTCCCGCGTCCCAAAAACACGCGCAGGATGGGTGACTGCGGGATAGACCGCGTCTTCAATATCTGTGAACGGGTCGGAGGCCACTTCGGTCGGCGAAACGTCTTCGTCGACAATCTGGTTTACAAAGGACGAGTTCGCGCCGTTTTCCAAAAGCCTCCGCACCAGATAAGCCAACAAGTCACGGTGCGCGCCGACCGGCGCGTAAGTGCGGCAACGGGTCTCGCCTTTGGCCATGACCAAATCATGCAAACGTTCGCCCATCCCGTGCAGCCGTTGAAATTCAAAGGCGTCAAGGTCTTCCGACATATGCAGAATGGCAGCGACGGTATGCGCGTTATGCGTGGCAAACTGAGGATAAATCCGGTCGGTCATTCCCAGCAATTTGCGGGCATTGGCAATGTAGCTGATATCGGTGGCGGGTTTGTGCGTGAACACAGGGAACCCTGATAGCCCAAGCACTTGGGCGCGCTTGATCTCTGTGTCCCAGTAGGCTCCTTTGACCAGTCGGACCATGATTTTGCGGTCAAGAGACTTAGCGAGCGCGTATAGCCAATCAATGACAAAGGGCGCGCGGTGGCCATAGGCCTGCACGACCACACCAAACCCGTCCCAGCCTGCGAGGCTTTCATCACGGAGTGTGGCTTCAATCACATCGAGTGACAAATCCAGACGGTCGGCTTCTTCCGCGTCGATGTTGAGACCGACCCCAGCCTGCGCCGCCATTTGGCAGAGTTTCAGCAGGCGTGGCTGGAGCGTCTTTAGGACGCCCTCCTTCTGCGGGGTTTCATAGCGCGGATACAGCGCGGATAGCTTTACCGATATACCAGGGTTGTCGCGCATATCGGCCTTGTTTGTGCTGCGCGCAATAGCTTTGATAGCATGCGCATAACTGTCGAAATAAGCGCACGCATCGCGGTCGGTTTTTGCAGCTTCGCCCAGCATGTCGTAGCTAAATGTGTAGCCTTCGGCATCTTCTTCCGTAGCACGCGCCATCGCGCTTTCGATTGTCTCGCCCAACACGAATTGGCGCCCCATTTCCTTCATGGCGCGCGCGGTGGCGGCGCGTATGACGGGTTCGCCCAAGCGTTTAACGAGGGCGCGCACCTGCCCCGCGACACCGGGCTGCTCATCCGAGAGGACTTTGCCGGTCAGCATCAACCCCCAGGTCGATGCATTGACAAGCGAGGAGGCCGATTGGCCCAAATGCGTGCCCCAATCAGACGGGGCGATCTTGTCTTCGATCAGCGCATCCATCGTCTCCGCGTCAGGAACCCGCAACAAGGCTTCCGCTAAACACATCAGGGCAACACCCTCATTGGTGTTCAACCCATATTCGGCGAGGAACACCTCCATCAAGCCTGGCTTTGCCGAAG
Source organism: Pseudomonadota bacterium (assembly GCA_039030615.1). Classification (GTDB taxonomy): domain Bacteria; phylum Pseudomonadota; class Alphaproteobacteria; order Rhodobacterales; family Rhodobacteraceae; genus Litoreibacter. The sequence continues at coordinate 23,492 of JBCCDV010000011.1, forward strand.
AACGAATGTCACTCACCAAACGCGCGGCGCGCTCAACAATGCGTGCCCGATCCTTGGCCGAAAGGGATGCCATTTGGCTAAGTTTGCTGACGGCCATTGCCTCGTCAGGGGAGGTATTGGCACGTATTTCAGAGCGGATTTGGGCAAGATTGATCATTTTTGGCGACCTAAGCAAAAAGCGATTATCGTTGACAATATAGACTATCGAAAAATAATCTCTTTCAATTGGGCTGAATCGTGGAAAATAACACCAATTCAGAGAGGTTTTTTAGTGACGACCGGAACAAAGCTTGATGACTATGATGCAGCCATTCTGCGTATCCTTTCCTCCGAGGGACGTATCTCTGTGACGGAGTTGGCGGGGCGGATAAACCTTTCAAACACACCAACCCAAGCGCGGGTGAAACGCCTTGAAAAAGACGGTATCATCCGAGGCTACAAGGCGCTGTTGGACCCAGTGCGACTGGGGCTCGATCATATTGCCTTTGTCGAAGTGAAGCTCGATGACACCCGGGAGGCGGCATTGAAAGCGTTTAACGAAGCGGTCATGAGCGTCCCCGAGGTCGAAGAATGCCATATGACAGCGTCCAATTTTGACTATCTTCTGAAAATAAGAACTTCCGACATGCGAGCATACCGCCGAGTTTTGGGCGAGCAAGTCTCATCCCTGCCACACGTTTCGAACACATCGACCCATGTTGTCATGGAAGCAGTGAAAGAAGAACTGCTCTAGCCCTGGAAAACAAAGACCCAAATAAAAACCGGGAGGAGTTGCAGGGCACCCGCACAGATCAGGATTAGACGTGGGACCAAGGTGAGGAACCGCCGCCACAATATGCCGAGACAAACAAGGCTCGCCAGCATCTCAAGAGGGCCGACGATACCACCATAGTGATTACGGTCCCAATAGCTAACGGGGCTTACGAATTTCCAATCCGTCACGGGCCAGAAATGCGCGCGTGCGTCATCATGGTGAAGCGGAAAATCAAGCGCGAGATGCAAAAGACCGGCGCCAGCAAAAGCAATCAAGGCCGGGCTGCGCCGCCAAAGAGCAAAGCCCAGGCCTGCTCCCCAGACGAAGAATGAATTATCGACTGCGAATATTGCCTGCCAGAGGTCGGAAAAATACAGCACGTTGAAGACGACCTGCGGATCAGTGCTGAGCACGAACAGATGCCATCCTGCCATCAAGTAGAGCGACAAATCTGGCGCAAGTGCGCCCGCAAGAGCCGCTGACGTGACCTGCATGGCGCCGGGTCGGGCAAAAGCGGCGGCGCCAAAAATCAAGTGGGCTGGTGTGTTCATAGGCTCTTTACATCGCTTGCACTTCGCGTCACCTCAACCCTAGTGGGAGTTCAGGCAATGACCAAGGCAATCATGATTCAAGGGGCGGGCTCGAATGTGGGCAAGTCAATGGTCGTGGCGGGTCTGTGCCGGTACTTTTCCCAGGCAGGGCTCAGCGTGCGCCCGTTTAAGCCGCAAAACATGTCCAACAACGCGGCTGTCACCGCTGACGGGGGCGAAATTGGCCGGGCGCAGGCGTTGCAGGCGCTTGCTTGCGGCGTCGAGCCTTTGGTCGATATGAATCCTGTTCTGCTAAAGCCCGAAACCGACATTGGCGCGCAGGTGATCGTGCAGGGCAAACGCTACGCGACGCTTAAAGCGCGCGACTACGCTAAAGCCAAACCTGACCTTTTGGCCCGCGCCGTCGAAAGCTACCGTCGGCTCTCTGCGGGTGTTGATCTGGTGATAATTGAAGGCGCCGGCAGCCCGGCAGAAATCAACCTGCGCGCGGGCGACATTGCCAATATGGGGTTCGCTGAGGCAGTGAATGTCCCGGTGATCCTGACTGGAGACATTGACCGCGGCGGGGTGATTGCGCAGCTGGTGGGCACCCAGTTGGTACTCCCAAATGCAGATCGTGACCGGATCAAGGGTTTTATCGTCAACAAGTTTCGCGGTGATGTGTCGTTGTTCGACGGCGGGCGCACTGAAATCGAGAAGCGTACAGGATGGTCCGATATCGGCGTCTTGCCATGGTTTGCAGAGGCGTGGAAACTTCCTGCTGAGGACATTCTCGATATATCGTCAAGCTCCGTGGGGCGCTTCAAAATCGCCGTTCCGCGACTATCGCGGATCGCAAACTTTGACGACCTGGATCCACTAAGCCAAGAACCAGACGTCTCAGTTGAAATTATCGAAGCCGGCAGACCCCTGCCGGGCGATGCAGACTTGGTCCTGATACCAGGCTCTAAATCAACTATTGGCGATCTGGCTGATTTTCGCGCGCAGGGTTGGGATATTGACCTCAAAGCGCATGTGAGGCGTGGCGGCCACGTATTGGGTCTCTGTGGCGGCTATCAGATGCTGGGACGCCGGATCGCGGACCCCGAAGGCATTGAAGGCCCACCCGGCGCGACAGAAGGGCTTGGCCTACTGGACATCGAAACGGTGATGTCCAACCAAAAACGACTTGCCCACGTGACCGGCATTGACCGGGAAAGCGGTGCTGAAATTTCGGGCTATGAGATACATATAGGCGAGACCCAAGGCCCGGATTGCGCGCGGGCTTGGCTTGATATTTCGGGGCAACTAGAAGGGGCCGCAAGCAAGGATGGCCGTATCAAAGGTTGTTACATTCACGGGCTTTTCGCGTCTGACCCGTTTCGTGCTGCGTATCTAACGGGTTTAGGCGCAGCGCCAGTGGTCGATGACTACGCGGGTTCTGTAGACCAGGTCTTGGATGCGTTGGCGGAACATATTAGCGCGCACCTCGCCTGCGACCGCATCTTAAATCTGGCGCAAGACATAAGGTTCTGAGCTCTATTCCAAGTCTTGCGCAGTAAGGGCACGATTGATTTCACGCCGTACAAGCTTGCGAACGTTACGGGTGATGCGTTCACCTAGCGCGCCGGTGAGCTCTTCGCGTACGATCTCGGCGACCATCTCGCGCAAAGCCTCCTCATCAAGAACATCCTCATCAAACACACCTGCTGCCAAAGGATCGTCCTCGGCATCAACGGCCTGCACGTCGATAGTTTCGGCCTCCGGGACATAAGACAGATCGTCGACATCATGCGCCTCGACCTCTGTGTAGGTCACCTCCCGGCCCGAGCGGACGAAAGTCGCAATACCTTCGACTTCGGCGTCATCCTCCTCTCGCGTGAAAGGTGCGTGACCAGCCGCAACGACGTCGTCCCACGGCTCCGCCGCGGCCTCAGCGGCTGCGTGCATAGACTGTGTTTCAGGATGTTCCCACGGCTTCGCATCAGAAAGACCGCTTTGAAACTGGTCTGCAGAAGTATGAACGAGTTCATCATCTTCCAGGTCCTGTAGGTTCCAATCGTCGTCATCAATCGCGTCAGGATCGCCGCCTGGAATGGCACTTTCATCGACAGAGCTAAAGTGCGCCGTTTCTTCACTTTCGTTTGGGTCAAGATCAGCGTCGGCGCTAAGCTCCGGCGTCGCTTCCGCGTGTGTATCTAACGTTTCATGCGCCTTTTCAGCCACCACTTCGGCCTCGGCGTGCTCCGCTTCATTGTCGCCTGCCGCATCGCCATCGGTTTCATCAAGCTCTGCGCTTTGGTCGGCTTCGGGACCGCGTCTCTCCTCAGCGCTCTTGAACGCGGGCGTCAGTTGCAGAACTTCAGCCGAGGCGCGCTCTTCTGTCTCAGTTGGTGCGTCTTGCGCTTGTCCGATTATCGCTTCCCCATCTGCCGCTTCATCTTCGTAATATTCGCCAAGGGGGGCCGGTGCGATCCAATGCAAAGAAGCGTCAGCAGTTTTGGCGTCTGGCGCAGGCGCCTCGCTGGCATCCGGTACGGACTCCTCCGCGTCATTTTCCGGGTCAATGGTTTCGCTGACAGACTGGCGCAAACTCTCGAGATTGCTGATGTGCTCACTGTTTTGGGGCGGAACGCGCAGCGCAGATGTGAGAAGCAAAGCGCCTGGCTTCTCCTCGATTGTCTCTGGAGTACCCGTTGCTGTTTCATCAGCCGCTGGCGATGCATCGTCGCCGGATCCCTCAGACTGGGTCGTGCCAGTTGCCGTCACAAGGCGTTTTATCGAGGACAAAACGTCTTCGACATCCTCAACACCATCAGAATTGGACACTGCGTCCGACATAGCTCAGCCTCATGAATTTTTACAAAATCGTAACGACTTGAGACCGGGCTGACAACTAAAGGCTGGAAACCTCGTTAATTTTCATATCGTTTCAAGATGCGATCTAATTTTGCACCCTGCTTGGAACGCTTGATTGGCGCCGACTTGACCGCGTTGTAATATTCGGCCGGGTCATATTGCTCAACCGGCAGGCCGAGCCCCGAAACGGTTAAATCGCCCATAGACGAAAGCAGCTGGTAGGCCGCTGAAAAGACTTGCGTCTCAAACACAACGCGGTTGGTTCGCGCATCAAGCAACGACTGCTCGGCATCCAACACGTCCAGGGTCGTCCGCGCGCCAAGTTTGGCTTCCTCGCGCACACCGTCAAAGGCGACTTGGGCTGCACTGATTTGGCGCTCATTTGCCTGCAATTGCGCGCGCGCAACTGCCAGTTGAGACCAACTATCAGCGACGTCCTGACGGGCCAACAAGACGGTCTGTTTGAGGTTGGCACGCGCTGAATGCACCTGCGCAAGCGCGCGGCGCTCCAAGGCGCGCAGTTGCCCGCCTTGGTAAATCGGGACCGAAAGCTGCAGTGTAAGCGAAGAGTTGTTATCTGTTCGCTCGTTGTGACCAACGCTTCCCGACAAACTGACCTGAGGCGTCGTCGCTTTCTGGGCCCGCGCCGCATTCAACTCGCCCGCTTTGATCTCGTGCTGCGCTTGATCGATGCTGGGTTGCATCCGAACAGCGCGCGCGCGCGCCGCTTCAAGATTCGATGGCAGTTTAGGTAGCGACAGCGCCCCGCTCAGCGACCCCGGCTTACGCCCGACCGCCGCCAGGTATTGCTCACGCGCAATTGCGAGATTGCCAATAGCTTGCGCGACTTGACCACGTGCCTCTGCAAGCCGCGCCTCGGCTTGCGCAACATCAGTACGTGTTACCTCACCGACTTCGAACCGGTCCCGTGCAGCGCGAAGTTCTTGCGTGATCAGACGCATATTGCTTTCGCGCAAACTGACAGTTCGTTCCTCACGCCGAACGCCAAGATATGCGTTAACAGCTGACAGCAGGATGTTCTGTTCTTGGGCGCGCAACTGCGCTCGCGCAGCTAAGACCGTTTCTTTTGCAGCCTCAACCCCTAGTTGGGTCGCGCCACCGTCAAACACCAATAGCTGCAATTGTAGTTCGACCGAAGACGTAAGGTTGCCACCTTGAAAGTTTGAGGCCTGATCCGCCTGCGTCACGCGCGATATTGCGCTAAGTTGCGGACGAAGCGCAGACAGCGCAATGGCCACATCTTCGTCAGACGCACGCAGCAGAGCGCGGTTTTGTTCCAATAGGTTGGAGTTTTCATAGGCTGCTGCAAGTGCTTGCCGAAGCGTTTCAGCGACCGCGGTAGACGGCGCTAGAGCCAAGGCTGAGCATATCAGTACGCCAGCCGACCCATTTCGCATTTTTGAAAGGCTTAGTGCAAAAATCCTCATTGGCTCCCCGCCGATGTCGTTAAAGTGAAAACGTGTTCTCCGCCTCAAACCCAGGTAGTATCGGAGCGCTCGCGTTAAAGGTACGACGCCAAGACACGCGCCCGTCGATACGATAGCCTATCCGGCATTCCCCTAAAGCGCCGTCCATAAAGATCGCAGCGATCCGACCGCCTTCTTTCAACTGGTTCAACAAACTATCAGGAACACTCGCAACACCGCCTTCCACGACAATTGCGTCATAGGGCCCATGCTTGGCCGCGCCTTCTGACAAAGGACCTTCAATGACAACGACATTGTCGGAGCCCTCTTCCAACAAAATCGTTTCAGCGTCCGCAGCAAAGACCCTGTCTTCTTCGACCGCGATGACCGCATCACACATGCGCGACAAAAGGGCGGCCGTATAGCCGAGCCCTGGCCCAATCGTCAGAGCCACATCAGATTGTTCAAGCTCCATAGCATCAAGCATTTTTGCCAAGCTACGCGGCTCCAAAATCACGCGGTTCGGACCGATCATAATGTTTGCGTCCACATAGGCCGTTTCTTGGCGGGCGCGCGGGACAAAAGCCTCGCGACGCACTGCCAACATGGCGTCAATTATGGGAAATTTGGTCACGTCGGAGGGTCGAACTTGCGTATCAACCATCATAGTGCGATTTGCGGCAAAATCAGTCATGGACTAAACTCATCAGTCTAGTTTCGGTTTCGCCCGGTGTGACACAGAATTTGTGACCAAACAACTACGAACGGGCAATTTGATGTCAGAGCAAAGATTTTGCTGTCTCCGCAAGGTCGCCGCGCTCTCCGACGCAGGTCGTCATTTCAAACGAACCGATCCTGGTCGGTGAAAGAGATAGAATTCGATCCCCTATAAGGTGCCCCGCGCCAAATAGGCCTTGACGCCAAATACCTCAAACTCCAGAAAGCACGAACCACGGCGGCGAGTTGGCGGAGTGGTGACGCAGCGGATTGCAAATCCGTGTACACCGGTTCGATTCCGGTACTCGCCTCCAAACAAAATCAATTGCTTAGCTTCACCACCACGACCGCAAGAATCGGTTAGGGCTCAGTTTAGGCTCAGAATTCCATCAGAAATGTACGAGGCTTGCTTTAGTGAGACTATTTTCATGTGCTGCGCTATTGGATTGCGGAGAGCATCTCTTCGGCTTTGGCCGCCCGCAACCAATAGTACCGACTGAACTTCCCCCCGATCCTCCCTCATCCATAGCAAGAGACTGCGGGTTTGGTTTTGATATTCTTCGGCTTTGGTTTGCGCAAGCGCGCCGAGCGGTGCAATCGACTTCTTCTCCTCGTGGGCATCGGTGACAGCTGTTTATTCACCGATCGCGCGGGCCAGTTGTTAGCCTTTGCGCAGACTTTCAGGCCTTTGCACCAACTCCGGCGGCCGTTGCTTAAAGCTCTTGGTATTTTAGAATGTTTTCAGAAACAAATGGCCTCACAAAACCAGACGTTTGAACCCTACAAACATATCGCGCCCCAAGGCGTCACGGCTGATTGGCTCCACGCCGGTATCCCAGATGAGCCGCAATTTTGTTCCTGCAGGTCCCTCGACAAAGATATCACGCGCTTCCAGATTTATGCTTTCGCCAGGGGCAAGCGTCGTTGCATTGATCCGTACATTCACGTCAGCTTCGAGCCGGTACCGCCCAGGAAACGGGAGCCTTGCCCGTTGCGCAGCGCCGGCGTTTTCCACCTCGATACCGGCCAACCAAATGCTGCCTGAATAGTGAATATATGAGGCGCGTAGCGTCGTCCGGTCTGCGAGCAAAAGATCGAGGTCGTCGTCGCGATAGGTCTCTTCGACCATCGCAGCGCCCAGAGGTCGCCGATGCGCGATCAGAAGCGGTGGCTGTTGGGTCTCGATGATGTCGACGAAAACTGGCACGCCTTTCGCGCGGTATTTCGCGACGCCCCAGGACGACGTGAAGAAGCTGGTATTTTGAAACGAAGCGACCATACCATAACCGTCAATATAAGGAACAGGCTGGTCGAAGAGACGGTGTATTTCGGTCAGCGTTGCGCGTTGCGTGCGGGCGTTTTCCGGGGCGATCAAAACCAACTGAACCGCTGCGGCTGCCAACATTGCAAGCCCAAATCGCTCCAGCATTTTCACAGTAGCGAGCTTTTGCGCAGCGACAGCCACCGCAACCATCAACAGGGGCGCAGCGAAAGGAAAGAAGTACACATAAGCATTGCGGTAGATGACGACGCAAAGAAGCGGCGCGCAGAAAAGTAGGACCACCACTGTAAGCCGCGACTTTCCACTGAGATAGATTGCGATAGCAGCGAGAGCAAGCTGAGGAAGGCTGAAGAGCGCCCAGCTTAGGATCGTATCTGCACGTGGGAAAAAGCGGTCTGACAGAAGCGTTGTTTTCACGGCACTGCTGGCCGTTGTTGCGGTGTCTTTGCCCTCCGCAATAACAAGGCCAGCAGCGTGTAAACCGTAAAGTATCCAGAACGACACACCCGCCAAGACAAGAGCTATGGTCAGCTTCATCAAGGCCGCGCGATCGCCCGCGCGCCAAATCAAAACGCCTAGGAAGCAGGGCAAGTAGAGCGCCGATTTGATTGTGACAAGAAAGGCCAAGGCCGTCAGCAGGCTGATCGCAAACACTTGCCATGCCGACAGTTTCGTCGTCATCGAAAGTGCGAGCGCCGAGGTCAGCAATGCCGCCGCAATTGGGTCGGAACGGAAGCTACCGCCATGAGCCAAAACGAAGCCAGAACACAGAAATGCCAGAACAGCGAAGCTCGCGTAGCGCTGGTTCGTGAAATGGCGGGCAATCCGATGAACCGAAAGCGCCGTTAGAGCAACGCAGCCTACCATGACCAATCTGGCAGCGATGATCTGGTCGATCTCATGACCGGGGAGGCCCTTTAGCCAACCAAACGCATATACAAAACCCGTTTGCATCGGCCGGTCGAGCCGCCCGTCAAGCCAGGCGTGCACGAAAGACAAAAAGTGAAACTCGTCCCAGTTTACATTTCGGGTGAAAGCCAAGACACAAAGCGTTATGAAACAAGCCAAAATTCCGAAGCGTTCGACAATAGGAGTGCGATCACTCCCCTGCTCCACATCCTTCGTTGCGCCGATCACCGGCGTCAGCATGTTAGGCAACCTTTGAACGTTTGATCGGCTCTATCGCTGCCGGTTTGCGCGTCGAGCGTAAAAGCTCCCGTGCGCGAATATCTTCCAGCAGGCTGCGGTTCGTTGCAATCAGGTCCGCCAAGATACCCACAGCGAACATCATCGTCGCCATGGCAAGCAACATCGCCGACAATACAAGAGATTGAATATGTCCGGCGCCGCCATCTGTGGCGTAGAAGTATAAGAAACGACCGATCCCTATAAGGCCCGGCAAAGCAAATAGCGCGCAAAGCGACATGAAAAAATTGAGCGGAGCGTAGATTACAAAGACGCGTAGGATGGTTCGGCCGGTGCGTGCCAGATACTCACCCATCGACTTAAACAAGCGCGACGGCCGCGTCACCCGGTTGACCCGCACTGGTACGGACATCATTGGAATATGCTTGCGGCCGGCCTGAATAATCGTCTCGATCGTGTAGGTATAGGTGTTGATTACGCAAAGACGCGCCGCCGCGTCACGCGAATACGCGCGGAACCCGCTCGGCGCGTCAGGAATGTCTGTTTTACTGGCCAGTCGCACAACCCAAGAGCCCCATTTTTGAAGCGCTTTCTTGAGCGGCGAGAAATCGTCGATCTTTGAGATCGGGCGTGCGCCGATGACAATCTGCGCCTCGCGCTTCAAGATTGGAGCGATCAGGTTTGGGATATCGTCGGCGCAATACTGGTTGTCTGCATCGGTGTTTACAATAATGTCAGCGCCGAGCGACAGGGCCTCTTCGACGCCAGCTGAAAAGGCGCGCGCCAAACCCACGTGGCTGCTCATCCGAAGGATGTGATCAGCACCTGCCTCTTTGGCAACTTCTACTGTTTTGTCTGTCGAGCCATCGTCGATCACCATGATCTCGACGCTGCTCACCCCATCGATCTGACGCGGGATAGCATGGATGGCTTCAGCTAATGTTTCCTGCTCATTGAGAGCCGGAATTTGTACGATGAGTTTCATAATGACGTATTCTCCACCTAGACAGCGCAAGATTTAGCTAAAAATACTGGCAAGACTGTGGCCCGAAGGGATCCCCTATGTGGCAAATTCAGAGGTCTTACGACCCGGGGTAGCGTTGAGTTTCGCGACGGGCTAAGCGTGAGGTAACGCCATTCTTTCAAGGCCAAAGCACGCATGAATGTCTTGTTTCTGACCTCGACGCTGCCGCGATACGCGGGAGATCAACAAGCGCCGTTTGTGTTGGAACAAGCCGCGGCTTGGAAGCGTGCGCGCCCGAGCGATCACTTGTACATATTGGCGCCGCATGATCGCGACGCGTCGGTCACGGAACAAATCCACGGCGTCGAGATCGTCAGATATCCCTATATGTGGCCCGCGCGGTTTCAAACGCTGGCCTACCCCGCAATACTGCCCAATATTCGCAAGCGTCCCGTGCGGGCATTGCAACTCCCGGCTTTTCTGTTCGCGCAGTATCGCGCGGCAAAAAAGATGATAAATACGTATGAAATAGACTTGGTTTACGCTCATTGGGTGATGCCGCAGGGTCTCGTGGCGCGCCGGCTAAAGCAGTCGACGGGGACGCCTTACATACTGCAAAATCACTCGTCCGACCTGGCGGTTTTTCGCAAATTTGGCAGCGCGGGTACCAAAATTGCCCAAAAGGTCCTTAGCGGCACGGACGCATTTTTCTGCGTCAACAGCGATCAAAAGAAGGCCGCAGAAGACATTTTGCCCGACCTGAACCCCCATGTTCTGCCGATGGGGGTCTCGCTGGATATCGCCCAAATACCGCCGGTGCGTTCGCCTGATGAGGCACGCTATGTGCTCGGCACGGTCTCGCGACTGTCGAAGAAAAAAGGCATCGACCACCTGATATCCACGGCGGAGCTTATGACCGAAAAGGAGCAAGGCTTTCCCGTTGGTATCGCCGGCGGTGGAGAGGATGAAATCGCCTTGAAAGCCATGCCACAAAAGGCCGATGTGACATTCCCGGGTTTCCTTTCAGGCCCCGAAAAACTGCAGTTCTTTAGTGATTGTTTTGCGATGGCGTTCCCATCGGTCAGCGCAGAGGGGGACGTTGAAGGCTTGCCCGTCGCCCTGCTGGAAGCACTTGCCGCAGGAAAACCTGTTATAGCCTCCGCAGATACCAATATCGCGCTACTTGAAGAATGGCCGGAGATTAAGAACGACGTCGAATGGCTGGCCGACCCCGCAAACACTGAAGCCTTCGCCAGCGCCATAGAGCGTTTGATGGCCTTGAGCCCAGATCAGGTTTCCGAGCGTTCAGATCGGCTGCGCCAGATCGTGGGGCGGTACAACTGGGATCGTTTGATCACAGAGTATTTAGACGTTATTTTGGGGTCGCGCTAGGACCCAGCAGCCTCTCTCGCAGGTCAGACACCATGTCGTTGTACTGCCGCTCCAATGCGGGCGCCGCGGCGCGAATACGGTTCCAAAAATTGCTCGGATCAGATTGGAGTTCTTTGGCTTGTGCAGCAACGCGTTCGGGATCGAATGTGCGCGCGTCATGTACGAACTCCGCGATGCCAAGGTCTTCATAGGCACCCCACCCTTTGCGTTCATAAGCCAGATGGATGGAGGGTCGGCCTGCCAGCAAAGCGGCAATCGCACCATGAAGCCGGACCGAAATGACAACACCCGGCGTCCCTTGCGCCATCAAGTCGCTCATGGATCCGCCATCATCATAACCAAGCCTTTGGTAAAAGGCGCGGTCACTTCGTGGGCCTTGCGTGTCGGCTTGCACGGCCCAGACAGGGTCTGAGACGCTTGCAGCCAGCTTTTGCAAACGCGTCGTGTAGTCGCCATCAGCGGGAAGGTCGCGAGCGATCAGTATCGTTTTCCCGGCTGGGGCAATCGGCTCAATTGCTTCGATTTCGCGTCCAAGTTTCATGACGGCGAGGTCGCCGATACGGCGCGCGTTGGCTGAACCCATTTCGGACATCGTCAGATCGTCCCGCACATAGATCCGGTCCATTTGCGTAAGACGGCTTTTTGCAAGCCTGCCGACCGTCCCTTTCATTGGCCCGATGCTTTGTGGAAGGTAGATCGTCGGAACCCCAGCCTTGGCCGCTGAAGACAGCTGCGCGAAATGGTTCAAAAGAACACCAGCTTGGCGCACAAAGCGATCCGCGACCAAATATCCACCGCCCACGGCGATCAGGCCCTTGGCGCCCGACGTCACCTTTGCAACGCGCCCAAATCTTGCGCCCGTTACTGCGCTGACAAGGACCTCTAGCGCTGCGAAGCCCAGTTTCGGCGTGACTTGCGCGGAAGGCTCCCCGGGCGCACGCGCGACTGAAATATCGTCTTGATCAAAGCTTTCCGGGTCCAGCGCAAGAAGCACACAGTCTTCGCGATCAATGCCCGCTGCTTCCAGTGCTTCCAGCGTCAAATCGACCAAAAGCCCATCGCCAGAATTTCGTCGACTGAAAGCGTGCAATATGACGTACATGGCAGGGATCGGCTCCTATAGTGCATCGCTTGCTTGCGAAACTGCTCTCAAGCAATGCAACCAAACGCCCACGTGACCTAAAACAAGGCCCGCGGTCAGACCAGATGGAACTGAAAATACCGTTTAACTTGTGGTCCCTTAGGAACACCTCAGCGCGCGCCATATCAGCGCCATGATTGTTGCTTAATTCTGTACTTTCGACTGGCTATTCGCCTTATTGTCCGCGTATTGGCCGAGGTCGACTGCTCAGTTCAGTCTCGTGCAACGTCAACGCCAGCGGCGGGCATGTCTTCGCGAGACACAGAACAGGCCAAGTAAGTTAGGAATTCGGGCATGCTCAAGAATCTGGTTCGGAAATTGGTTCAAGCCATTACCGGGACACGAAAGTTCTACTACCGCCGCCTTCACGAAATTGCGCCAAGCGCGCGCGGGCTGCGTGTCCTTGAGATCGGAAGCGGCAAACAGATCAAAGGCCAGGAAGCCTATTCGGCAGTCCATATTTTCAAGGATGTCGAAGAATTTCGCCAGACCGATATCAACCCGGAGTTTGGTCACGAAGTTCTCGACATCAAAACAATGGACATTGCGGGCGAATATGACCTGATCCTTTGCCTGAATGTTCTAGAGCACATCTATGAGACCGAGCTTGTTGTCGAAAACCTCCGCCGCGCTTTGAAAGAGGGTGGACGGCTGGTTGTGGCCGTGCCCTTTGCCTTTCCGTTACATGATGAGCCACACGACTATTTCCGTTTCACCAAATACGCGCTCGACCGCATGATGGAGAAATTCGCAACGTCCGAGGTCGAGATATGGGGCCCAAAGAAAATGCCCTATGGCCATTTCTTGATCGCCCAAAAATAGCTTTTGGCAGGGATGCAAAGCATTGACCGAACAGAGCACGCAGGACGCCAGTAAAGGCCAACCGCTTTGGCGCAGGGTTGTCCTTGTTTTGGCCGCTTTGGGGTTTGCGCTTGGTATCGTGCTGTCCTACCAAGCGCAGCCGGAAGCGTTCTCTAACCTCAACCTACGGCCACTTTTGCTGTTGGCTTTGGTCTTGGTGCCCGTGACGGTCCTTTTGAACGCGCTCGAATTTCAAAACTCAGCGCGACTTTTGGGGCAGGACTTGCAACTCGCCTCCGCATCAGAAATCACCATTATTGGCAGTGTTGCCAATATGTTGCCAATCCCGGGCGGGACGATGGTGCGCATCGCGGCACTCAAAGCAGGCGGCGCGAGCCTTAAAACGGGCACCTCCGTCACGCTGCTCGTGTCGCTTCTCTGGATCTCCGTCGCATTCATCTATTCCGCTATTTGGCTTTGGATCATGGGCGAAGGCGACTGGTCGATGATTGCCGGCATCTTTGGTGGCGGCGGGGTGGTAGCCCTATTGGTTTGCCTTTGGCTCTTTGTGCGGACATCGCCGCAAATCGGCATCGTCGCCAACTTACTAGCCCTAAAAGTTGGGTTGGTCGTGCTGGATGCGTCCCGTATTTATCTGTGCTTTCGCGTCTTGGGGCTGGATGGCACTTTCGGCCAAGCGTCTGTGTTAACGGCCTCCAGCGTGCTCGGCGCTGCGGTCTCCATCGTGCCTGCCGGGCTGGGTGTTCGCGAAGGAAGCGCGGCTTTGCTAGCACCTGTTGTCGCACTCGCGGCGGCGTCCGCCTATTTGGCCACGTCGCTCAACCGTATCGTCGGACTGGCTGTGATGGCGCCTGTGGCCATGTATTTAGGGCTTCGACGCGGAAAAACGGAACGCGCCTGACCAAAAAACGAACATGGCCCAAGTCGCATTTTTCGGTCCGGCAAAACTTAAATGCTTACGCGTCGTTAACCAGTAATTGCCAAGGCAAAAGTTAATGCTAAGGTGGCCCCCGAGTGAGGGGTGATGACGATAACTAATCCAAAAAAAGTGGCAATTATCGGCGGCGGATGTGCGGCAGTTGCAACGGCGTTTGATCTGACACGGCCAGAGCGTCAGGGCGAGTTCGAGGTTACAATTTATCAAATGGGTCATCGCCTTGGAGGCAAAGGCGCATCGGGCCGCGACGCGGAAACGGGTCGCATTGAAGAACACGGCCTGCATCTGTGGATGGGCTTTTACGAAAACGCCTTCCGTCTGATGCGCGAAGCCTATGATGAGCTTGAACGCCCCGAAGGCCATCCGTTGCGAAATTGGTATGACGCGTTCGTCCCAGATAATTTCGTGGGTGTCACCGAGAAAAAGCCAGGCAACCAATGGGACAATTGGTCCGCCTATTTCCCACCAGCAGCCGGTTTGCCCGGCGACCCGCTAAGCGAACGCAACCCGTTTTCCGTAAGCGGCTACGTCACGCAATGTCTGCGCCTTTTGCGCACGTTGCTGCTGAGCGTGCAGGACAAGGGCCATATCCCGCCCGTGGGAACGGGCAATGAAGGCGTCACGGTCGCGGCGACGTCGCTCATCACGAGCCTCATCTCAACCGTGCGCTCGGATGTTTACGGCTCTGCCGCACGCGCCGGGCGCTACGGGCAACTCGCTTTTGGCGCGCTCATTCTCGAAGCCATTTCCGCCTTCCAATGGCTTGCCGAAAGCCTTTCGCCGCAAAGTGACTTGGGCCCGGTAACAACGCTGCTTGACCGTTTGAGCGCGGCAATTCAAAAACAGTTCGATTTGCTAATCGCACAAGATGACGAGCTGCGCCGCATATGGGAAATCGTCGACGTTTTGCTCGCCATCGTGCGTGGCTGCATAAAAGAAGGCGTGCTCTTCTCGCCAAAAGGTTTCGACCTGCTCGACAAATACGACTGGCGAGACTGGCTTGGCAATCATGGCGCAAAGCAAGGCACGCTCGATAGTGCCTTTATTCGCGGTTCCTACGATTTGCTTTTCGCTTTCGAAGAGGGCGACGTGAACCGCCCGCAATTGGCCGCGGGACAAGCGCTGCGCGGCGCGATGCGAATGTTTTTCACGTATCGCGGGGCCCTGTTCTGGAAGATGCAGGCGGGCATGGGTGACGTTGTCTTTGCCCCGACCTACCAGGTTCTGCGCAACCGCGGCGTGAAGTTCGAGTTCTTTCATCGGCTGGAACATATCGGGCTGTCCTCCGACAAATCATACGTGGAAACACTTGATTTCACGGTCCAAGCAAAAATCAAAGGCGGCGGCGAATACGATCCGCTCGTCGATGTCAAAGGCCTCGAGTGCTGGCCAAGCCTTCCCGTCTATGACCGTCTCACAAACGGCGCTCGTTTGAAAAAGAGAAAATGGAACCCGGAGGTCGAGGGCGACGAGACCTCCGTAGGATCAAAACAGCTCAAGGTCGCAGAAGATTTCGATTTCGCAATTCTCGCTGTCGGGTTTGGTGCAGTGCCGGGCTTGTGCTCAGAACTGATCGAGGCCGATCCAAAGTGGCAGCGCATGGTTGCCAATGTGAAAACCGTCGCGACGCAAGCCTTCCAAGTCTGGCTCGAAGAGCCGGTCAAGGACCTCGGCTGGGACGATCCGCCGATCAATATTTCCGGCTATGTCGAGCCCTTCGACACCTGGGCTGACATGCGGCAGCTGATCAAAGTCGAAGATGAAAAACCTGAGCCAAAGGCCATCGCCTATTTTTGCAGCGTCTTGCCCGACAGCCAGATTGATGAGGCCGCCTACACGACGGTGCGTTCTAACGTCGTTACGTTCCTGAACCGTGACGTGGGCTATTTTTGGCCCAAAGCCGTCGATGAGGCTGGGTTCCGTTGGGGCTTGCTCGCGGGCACCGATGACACAAGCGAAGATGCGATCGACAGCCAATTCTGGACAGCCAACACGTCCGGTACGGAACGCTATGTCCTCTCGCTGCCCGGCACTTTGGAACACCGCATTTCTCCGCTCGACGACCGGTTCGACAATTTCACTATCGCCGGTGATTGGACCGGATGCGGCCATCAAGCGGGCTGCGTCGAGGCCGCTGTCATGTCGGGGCTTCTCGCGGCGAGCGCCCTGTATGACAGACCCGACCTGTCGCGCATTGTGGGGTATGATCACCCATGAATATGCCTGAAGACAATATTGGGTCCAGCGGTCGCCTGCGCCGTCCCAAGCCCGAACGCACGGAGCCGCGCCGCAACATTTTGGGCGCATTTCTACAAAATGGCGAACGCCGTCCTCAAACTGCCGCCCCGACCCAAAGCGGGCTAGAGAATCATCCGCTTGGCCTGCAACCCGATGCCGAGACGGGCCAGCCGCCGCGCATCGCAAGCAGTCAAAACCAAGAGGATATTCAAGCCGCTTCCGATGTGATCGACCGTCATATTCGCGATGGTAAGCAATATGAAATTCCTGTCGAGGACGGCATGTGGTCACGCTTGTCCTCACTGACAGGCGGGCTCGACAATGCCGATTTGGCGGATTTGGCAAAACTGCTAACGCGCAGCTATTCGGAGCTCGCCTCCGTTTGGGTCGAGATCGCAGGTAAGCTACGAGAAACGATCAATAGTTCTCCGTCCGGTTCGACCGGCGCGCCCTCTAGCTCGTCGGTCTTTGCGGCTCCTGCCTTGTTTATCCAATCCCCACTCAAACTGACCGCCAAAGTTCAAATGTTTGCCGATGGCAGCGCTGCTAAAATGCAGCCGCTTATGCCTGAAACAGGTAAAGGCGAAGGGTTGTCTGAGGTGAGCTTTGCGGACGATCAGATCAGCATTTTTGTTCCCGAAGGCACCGCTACCGGAAGGTATCATGGGCTGATCCTGAGCGAGACGGGTACACCGATCGGCACGGTAAGTGTGACGGCGCCTGAGCAGGCAGACCCATGAAACGGGAGGCGATTGATACCGTCTCCCCGATCTTGGAGGAATATGGCGCGATGACCCGCGCCGCGATGGCCAACTACCTCCCCAATTGGGAGCCGCTGGATTACCTTTATAAGCCGATGGCCGACTATCCATTGCGTGGCGGAAAATACATGCGACCGAGCCTGTGTATTGCCACTGCCGCCGCGTTTGGCGCTCCGCCAGAGCGGGCCGTCAAAGCGGCCGTCTCGATTGAGATGCTGCACAACGCTTTGCTCATTCATGACGATATCGAAGATGAAAGCGTCGAACGGCGTGGCCAAAAAACCTTGCATGAGCTGCACGGTGTACCCATTGCGCTGAACGCAGGCGACGCGCTTGCAATGATGAGCCTGCGGCCTCTGCTCGACAGTGCCAAGGAAATTCATCCAAATCTTGTGCTCGCGCTGCTGCGGGACATGGAACGGATGGCACGCGAGTCCGCTGAAGGCCAGGCGATTGAGCTCGGCTGGCGGGCCAACCCGTCCGTCGTCGTGACGCGTGATGACTACCTTGAAATGGTTCTCAAAAAGACCTGCTGGCTCGCTGCCATCTTCCCTTGCCGGGTCGGTGCCGCGTTTGGCGTCGAAAACCGTGGCCGTATGGCAGATGATGCCTTTATCCGCTTCGGGTTTTACTTCGGCTCAGCCTTCCAGATCCACGACGATGTGCTGAATCTGCGCGGCGGCGTAGGCTATGGCAAAGAAAGCTGCGGTGATCTTTGGGAGGCGAAACGCACGTTGATGCTGATCGAGATCTCCGAGCAATTGAAAGGTCGCGACAGCGCTCGGCTAGACGCGTTCCTTCATGCCAGCCGCGACGCGCGAACTGAGAAAGACGTCGCCTGGATTTTGCATCTAATGCAGGATAGCGGCGCGATTGAGCATGCATTTCAATTCTCCCAAAGCTTGGCCGGCGCGGCGATCCATGAATTTGAAATGATGTTTCAGGACGTGCCCGACGGTCGCGACAAGACCTTCATTCGCGACCTGATCACCTGGACTTTCCGGCGTGAAAGATAAGGCCACTGGCGCGCCAAAAGCGGTCGTGCTCGGGGGGACCGGCCATATTGGTGCCGCCATATCACGCCGGTTTTGCGCTGCCGGATATGAGGTTTTGGCCGTCGGGCACCGCGATGTCGCGCGTCCCAATCTAGACGATTTGCCAATTGAGATCGCCTTGGGGGACGATACGGACCCAAGGCAGCTGCGCGAGTGGTGCCGCGATGCGTCGGTCGTCATCGACAGTGGCACTGTATACCCGGTTTGGATGTTTGGCCGCCCTGCCCGCGAGACCCGCGCAGCGGCGCTCAGCCGACTCCATTCCGTTCTCGATGCGGCAAAAGAGGCGCAGGCCGCCTTTGTTCTGATATCCTCATTCACGACGTTGCCGCGTCGTGAAGGTGTTTTGGCTTCGCTCCAGCGCGGGGCGCTTTACGGGTCGCACCCCTATTTTGACCTCAAAGAAAACGTTGAGCGGGCCGTACAAGCGCATCTGAGCGCGGGCCACCGAGGCGCGATAATCGCGCCCGGCACCTGTTTTGGCCCCTTTGATCTGAAGCCGCGCACCCAGACATTTGTCCCGATGCTCTTGTCGGGCAAAGTGCCTGTCGTGGCCAAGCAGGAGATGAACGTCATTGACGTGCGCGATGTGGCCGATGTGGTTTTCGCGGCGCGCAATGGACAAGATAGCAGACCGATCACGGTCTTCGGCCACAACCTGTCGCTGATGGAGCTGAGCAAGACTATCTGCCAGCTCGGCGATGCCGCCGCGCCCAAGATGGCCGTGCCGACCGCTTTGGGCACGGCAGGGTTCTATTGGATGGAAACCGCCTACGCGGTTGCGGGCAAGAAAACGCCTTGGCCGTCGCTGGCTATGCTGCTGCTGGCCGCCAGCTATCCCGAGCAGCCGAGCGCGCAACAGCGCTTGCTCCACCCAAGCTTACGCCCCTTGGATGAAACCCTCCGCGACGCCATCGATTGGTACCGCAAAATCGGCTATCTCTAGCTATCCTCTGACTGGCCCGAAAAGCCCGACATCCGCTCCATCAGACGCTCTTCGAGAATGTTCGAGGGCGGGCTGTTCGCGTCGTTCTTGCGCACGAGGTCGCAATTCTTCAAAGCCCGTTCCGACAAGGTTTCAAGGCCCAGAATGCCTTTTGGAAACTGCGCGCGCGCCGACGCCATCTTGGTCAAAATACGTTCAATCCCGCTTGCGACCTGTCGCCATTCCTCTGAGCTGAGTTGATCAGTTTTGGATTGGAATAGCCGCTCCATTGTGTCGCCTTCGAACAAGGAGATGCGCTGCAATTTGATGCTGTCGGGGAGATGCGCCTCGAAAAAGGCAAACATAATCTCTTCGTTCGCAC
The DNA here is from genome assembly GCA_039030615.1 of Pseudomonadota bacterium. Classification (GTDB taxonomy): domain Bacteria; phylum Pseudomonadota; class Alphaproteobacteria; order Rhodobacterales; family Rhodobacteraceae; genus Litoreibacter. The sequence continues at coordinate 42,824 of JBCCDV010000011.1, forward strand.
GCGTCATCCCGACCTCATCATGCTTGTCGCCGATGAGCCTGATGTGACGCTCAACCAGTTCGTCGGAAACCTTTGGCTGGTCCGGGTCCAAAAGCGCGTTCAGCTCATCGACAAGATAGGTAAAGATCTCTTTTGGATCGTCGATGTAGATGACATCGGGCTTGCTATCGGCCACCGATTGAGGGAACGCCAATGCCAAAAGCCGCAAACTGGCTTGCAACTCATATTTGAACGCATTTGTTTCACCCCGCCAGCGTTCGTCTTCCTCCGCCAGATAGTCATCCGATTGTGGCCAATAGTCCCCCTGGCGTTCGATGGGAGGGAACAGCACATGGGCATCCGCTTGCGGCACGGTATGAACCGGCACGCAGAAATCGGCATAGGGCGTGTCGTAGAAGCTTGAATTTTCCGTCTTGCCCCATTGGCGCGACAAAACTTTGTCAATCACTGTTGCGGGGCTGATGCGCTCGATCCGCCCGGCAATCTCGACCTGGCTAAATTGGTAGCCGACCTTGGCCTGCGCATGATGCAACCATGCGGGCAAGCTGATGCCCGAATCCGGATTGTAGTCATCTAGCAAAGCGTCCGAGGCAATCACCCGAACGGTGTTTGGATGTGCCCTCTGCCGGATCTTGATATTTTTCGTCGCTCCATTGTCGGCGCGTATTTTGTACCAGTTCCGCACTGCGGCAGGGCTGTGGTCACTGACGATCTTGTTGTGGGAGTTGACTTCGCTCTCGCCCGGGTCGCGCCCGACTTTGATGGGTTCTGCGGGCGTCGCGTCGTCAGGTGTGGCGCCGGGCACCCCACCATCAAGTATCTCACCTTTGAAAATGCGTTCGGCCTCTTCGCGGGTCAGCTCGCGCCAGCCAAAAACCTGGTCGGGCAGATCGACGGGCTGCCACTCGTCTGAGCCAATCCGCTCAAACAGCGTGATACCGGCTCCACGCACCAAATCGCCATTGAACGAAAACGGTCGGACCGGTTCAAAAACGCGCACGATCCGGTCTTTTCCGGGGTAGCTGAACTTCGGCACGAGGCCCAAAAGCTCGGTGATCGGCTGGGTCGGGAAATCGGTGATCGAGACATGCAAAGGCCCGGCCAGCTCGCTGACATCGGTGATCTTTCTGATCTTGTGACGACGCTGCACCAATCCCTGATAACACGCATCGGCTGTAAATTGACTGTCACGGAATTGCTTGAGTGAGAATTGGTTAAACGGAAGCTCTCCGGCCAGAAGCTCAAGGGCGAAGCCTTCTCCAGTATTGATAGCTTTCTTTTGCGCGGCGTCCTGTTTGGCCTTGCCTTTGGCGGGCTTGCCGCGTGCGGCCTCTTTGCTTTTGTTGCGCAGATCGTTTGCAAGCAGTTCGACCCAACGATTTACGGTGGTCTCGCGCGCCTCATGGGCGTGCGAAGCGCTTTGCCCCCACCCACCACAAATCTCCACGATGGTTCGGTCGACAGCCTTCGCCCCAGCCATAAGCTCAGGCAAGACCTTGGCACGCATCTTCAAAATCGTTTCATGCACATCGCTGGAGCCGCGATCCCGGCTCAGCCAGTCATTCTCGCTCGCCCGGATCGACGACCCCATGCTCGGGACACCGAACACTTCATTGGCCGTGATCGCAGTCTCGACGTCATCGACATAGTTGAATGCGTTTACAAACCCTGTCGTCAGCAGCTTTTCGCGGCCATGTGCGTCCCGGTCGCCAAGTTCCGACGCCCAATGTGCGCCGAGTTCCGCGAACTTGGCGTCGTCATACCAATCGTAACACTTCACAGGCACCAGCAATCCCAACTCCCGCGCGCGGCGGCGCGTCAAAGCGGATTGTTGGGAATTCATCTGCTTGAAGTCATTGATGACGAGGTAGACATAGTCACCCCAAGCTTCGAACCGCATATGCCCTTCGACGCGCAAATACTCGCTGGCAAATCTCTGCAAAGCTGCCGGATCGGCCTTAAGGGGCAGGACCCGAACCGACGCGTCAGGGACGGAGAATGATCCACCGACGGCCTCGCTTGCGCCACGTGCCGTGTTGAAGAAATTCATCGTCTGAAGGTAGTCAAAGCCATGACCATCATCGAGATCATGTGTCGTATCCCGCTGCGGCGCTTTCAGCGCATCCTGGGGCTTTGATGTTTCATCTTCCTCCGGCTCGGCCGCGGGCTTAGCCGCGTCTGGCGTATCAGCCGCTTTGCGTTTTTCGGACGCCGCGCGCGCCTCAGCCAGGATCGGCCCGACATTCCAATAGTCTCTCCGCCCACGCCAGATCACCGTTTCACCAAGACCGTAGGTCATATCGACCTTCATCCAAAGCGGTGCCACCGGGACGAGCTTCGACACAGTCGTGCCATTGGCCACGCGTTCGCTCTCAACCTCAAGACCAAGCGTATCGACAATCGGCAGCCCGGCCAGATCGCTGATTTCAATGTGAAAGCCGCCATCCAGCTGGCCGAGCAGCATGTTCTGCGGCCCAAGGAAGCCACCTTCTTTGACCGAGGTCACAGGCATCTTTGCCGCTGTGATCGCCTGATAGCACGTGCTTTGCGGGTTCGCTGTGTCGCGGAACTGTTTGAAATTGATCGTGTTGGCATACATCCGCGGGAACATCGACCACAGGCTTTCCTTCAACCCTTTCGACCATTCCTTGGCGTTGAGCCACGCGTCCATCCGCTCAGGCTCCAATTGCGCGCGGAACGTGTTCAGGTCTGCCATATCTGGCAATACCGATGAGCCCGTCACGCCGTCACTTAGCATCCCAAGGAACGTTTTGCTCAGATCCACACTCAGCCGCGACAGGCTCGCCGCGATTTTGGGCGCTTGCGAAATTGGCTTTGTGACCGCATCAAAATTGGGCGGCATATCCAGCATTCCAGCGGTGCGGTGTTGATAGACGCTCAGCAGACTATGATACTCGCTGGTTTGCCCGGCATATCCTTTTGTTGCCCCTTTGGTGGAAATCTCAAAAACGCGCCGCGCGCCATGCGGGTTCCGCACCCATTCACTGACAGAGGGGTCCAAACGTGCCAGCAGCTTTGGCCATCCAAAGACTTCGCGGCCCGTGCTCATCGACAGTTCATTGTCGACAAAAATGAACGGCGAGGTGAAAGCCCAGTCGTGAAATTCGAGCCCGTTCCCCGTCGCGTTCAGCCAGCGCATTGGCACGCCGAAGGCCACCTCGCGCTGCGATATCCACCCCATATTCGCCGCTTCAACCGACATGCGGCCATAGTCCAGAATGACCAGATAGACATATGGGATAAACGGGCGAAACTGAACCAAATCAGGGGCTTGATTTAGGTAGTTGCGGCAGAAATTCTCAAGTGTGGGCAAGCTTGCGCGCAATGGGAAAACCGACATCGTCACATCGCTGAATGCGAAAGGCGGCGCCATTTGCAAAATGTTTGCCGCGCCGCGGGCATTGTTAAATGGTATAGAAGACAAACCAGCTACCCCCCAAAAGTCTTTAAGCTTGGGGCGAGCCTAGGGCGCGCGTTGGTCCCGAACAAGAAAAATGACGGCTCGATGTATTTGTCACCCAAAATGTGACCCAGGCGCAATTAGCAGGCGCACTTAACCGGGTTCAGGCGTCCCTATCAAACGGCGGCTGGCTTGAACCAATTTACGCCCCAACTCCCGTGACAATCCGCTTTCCAAAGCCATTCGAAACTCTTCATCGCGCGCCATCAAGCTCAACAGCGCATCGCGTGAAATCACGAAAATCGTGACCGGCGACAACGTCGTTACGTTTGCCGATGCGGGCGCCCCGTCCAAAATACTAATTTCGCCAAGGAATCCGCGCGTTACACGCGTGATCTCATCTGTTCCGGAACTCACGGAAACCTCCCCAGCCGCAAGATAGAAAAGGTGGTCTACCTTCTGCCCCTCGGCTAGGAGCTCTTCACCCGCCGCAAGCTCGACCCAACCGCCTGAGCGAAAGAAGTCCTTGGCTGAAGGCTTCGAAAGGGACGGAAGGCGTTCGTCCATAAGCTGCTGTTCCTCGGACGTGAAATGTAGTGACCGGTTGCGCAAGTAAATTCGGGTAAGCCCGATCAGGCTCAGTGAAATCCAAGAGACCTGGATCAGCAGTGAAGCGAAGTTGAAGTCTTGCCAGAGGCTGACCAGCACCAAAGACGCGCCAAACAAATTCAAAAGCGTGTAGAGATAGCCCCGGCCGCGCACCAAGCCGAACTGAAGGGCGGCGTAGGCACCAAGATAAAAGGCCACGCCCAGCAATCCCGATACCGCAAAAACACTGCCATACAATTCTGACATCGCGCGCCTCCCCCACACCGTCCGGCGCCTGTCCTAGCAAGGTTTTCGGCCTCTGTATCTAGTTTTCTACACGCCTCGAAAATTGAGCCATTCGAAAAATAATTAACCTTTGTGTGAAGCAGTTCACAGAACGCAGGGCGCGCGCAGCCTAGGTTGAGCTTGTGAGTGAATGTGAGAGGTAGACGCAACTCCTAGCAAGCTAAAGAGAAACCAAATTAGCCAGTGCCTTATCCCCAGTTTTTTAAATGGTGTCTTGTCCCCGGTTTCTTGAGGTCGTTCCCCGACCTTCCCTGTCCGCTTCGCTGGTGCTGCCGACGCTTTTCGCACCCCTCAGAGACATAAATTGCAGTGCTCCTGACGCTGTAATCGTTTCTGGGTTGTCGCATGTCGAAGGTGTCATCCTGTTTGAAATTTCGCAAACGCCGGATGTCGACATGTGGCCGTGAGTGGGGGGGAATTAAATGGTTTATGTTAACGCGAACTTTCCCTCGCCGGGTCGCGCATCCTGTAATAGTCTGACAGGATGCGCGATCTCTATTCTTCAGATTCTAAACTTGGCGGCGCCGGCGTGTCGCAGGCAGCTCCCGATCGGTTGATCGCGCTGCTCAAGCCACTGTCACGCGACCTCAAAATACGCCGTGGTCAGGATGTGTTCTCAAAAGGCGACGAGGCGGACGCCTTGTTCGTGCTTCAAGACGGCCTCATGGAGATCAGCACGCTGTCAGACGATGGCCGCAGACTGGCGCATATTATCATCAAGCCCGGCGCTATCTTTGGTGAAATGGCGTTGTTTGATGGCGACAAGCGCAGCGCCACGGTCACAGCAAAATCTGACGCCAAGCTTTGGCGTGTAGATGCCACAGCGCTTTACGACGAAATGACACGCACGCCCGACCTTGCGATTGAGCTGCTAAAACTGGCCGTCGGTCGCTTGCGTTGGATGGGTGCTCAGCTTGAAGATCAGGCCTTCCGGCCTGTGGAAATTCGCCTGGCAAGAAGGGTGAGTTTCTTACTGCAAACCATGGGAAAAGAAGGCGAAATTCGTATTTCGCAAAGCGATCTTGCCGAGCATGTTGGTGCGACACGAGAAGCGGTTTCCAAGGTGCTTGGTGAGTGGCGTGAAGCTGGCGTCATCGAAATCGGTCGTGGCAAACTCAAGCTACAGAACCCCGATTTACTGTTTGAGATCGCCGAGTTCGAAGTTTACTAGCTGATGCCGCGATAGCGGCTGTTTCGGCTCTGGTTTTTTCTGAGTTATCTGTAAGAACGCTGACGGTCTTTGTTCTCTGCTGCGTGACGCTCAGCCAACAAAGCGGCCTGTCGGTGTCATACACCGCAATTACTGCTACGAGTAAGTGTCTCAGTTTAAGATTTTTATGCAAATAGAGTCAAAAACAGGATGACTATCCGTGTTGCTTTTCAATTCAACAGCTTGCGTTAACTCCCTATGGCTGAATAGAATATTCGAAATGGGGCGGGGGACAGCCAGTGACAAGTGAAACCAAGCTAAGTGATTGGCTGGCAGCCTTAGGGCTGGAAGAATACGTGGACGCGTTCGCGGAGAATGATATCGATTGGTCGATCCTTCCCGAACTCACAAATGATGATTTGAAAGACCTCGGCCTGAGCACGATCGGGCAAAGGCGCAAGTTTCTGAAAGCGGTTTCGGAGCTTGACCCATCGAATGCAGGTCCTCAGACGGTCACCTCAAACGCGGAACCTGCGACTGAGCAACAGGCAGAGCGGCGTCAAATATCTGTGCTGTTTTGCGACATGGTCGGCTCAACATCTCTGTCGACCAAAATTGATCCCGAAGATATGCGTGACGTTCAGCGCATGTATCAGGACGCTGTCGCCTCGGCTGTCAGCCTTTATGGCGGGCATGTCGCGAATTTTATCGGGGACGGCATCGTTGTCTACTTCGGCTGGCCAATTGCGAGCGAGAACCAAGCTTTGCAGGCCGTGCGCGCCGGACGCGACGCGCTCGCGCGCGTGAAAAACCTGGTTGTACCGGGAACCAACATTACACTTGCGGCCCGTGCGGGTATTGCAACAGGGCAAGTCGTCGTTGGCGACCTCGCAGGTGAGATGTCGCATCAGGCGGCAGCCATTTCAGGCGAAGCCCCGAACCGCGCCGCGCGCTTGCAAGAGCTCGCAGCGTCGAGCGAGCTGACAATCGACGTCACAACGCAAAGACTTCTCAAGTCCTCGTTCGACCTAACGGAACTCGGCGCTCATCAGTTCAAGGGATTGTCTTCGAAGATCGAGGTTTTCCGCGTCGACGAAGAACGCTCAATTGACAGCCATTTCGATGTGATCAGTGCGGCCCATGGCGCGAAACCCTTTGTGGGCCGGCAAAAAGACGACGAGCTGATCAGAACGTGTTGGGAACGCACATCCGCTGGCGAGGGTCAGGTCGTGCTGTTGTCAGGCGAAGCTGGCATCGGAAAAAGCCGTATGATCAGCCAGCTTTGCGCAAGCTTGGATGATGAGGCCAGTGTAATATTGCGCTACCAGTGTGCGCAGAACCTCAAAAACGCAGCGCTTCATCCGGTTGCCGCAGCCCTTGAACGCAGCGCTGGGATTGTTCGCACGGACAGTCTTGATACGAAATTTAAGAAACTGCAAAGCGCGCTTTATACGACGGCGCGACCGCCTGAGCAGACCGCGGCCCTTCTTGGCGCGGTTTTGAAGCTGCCCGTCGAGGAACGTTTCCCGCCACTTGGTATGAGCCCACAACGGCAGCTTGAAGAGACGCTTCTCACCCTTCTGGAGCAAACCCAGGCGGCGGCGGCTGACAGCGCCCTGCTCATTGTGTTCGAGGACCTGCATTGGGCCGATCCGACCACGTTGGATTTGTTGGGCCGTTTGATGGCGGCAATCGCGACCAAACCGATAATGCTCTTGGCAACCCACAGGAACGAGTTCTCGCCGCCATGGCCGCTTGATGCGCATATCTCCCAAGTATCGCTGAGCCGCATCAGCACCACGCAATGCTCTGAGATGATTGACCAGTTGACCGGGGGCAAACCGCTCAACGCGCAGATCAAAGCACAGATCATCGCGAAGGCCGACGGCATTCCGCTTTATGTAGAAGAAATCACGAAAACCGTGTTGGAGGCGGGCTACGTGATCGAGACAGAGACCTCCTATGAGCCTGCCGGTGGCTCAGTGGATCTGGCGATTCCGTCAACCATTCAGGACACGCTCACAGCGCGTCTTGATCGTCACTCACCCGTTAAAAACATCGCACAAATCGGTGCCTGCATTGGGCGCGAATTCGCTTTTGAGCCCTTGCTCGCAACCGCTCAAATGCCTGAGCCATCCCTATTGGATGCTTTGATTCAGCTGGTGCAGGCTGAAATCGTGTATCAACGCGGCGCCCCGCCGCTCAGCACCTATACATTCAAGCACGCGCTGTTGCGGGACGCGGCCTATGACAGCCTGCTGAGGAAGCGCAAACGGGAATACCATCAACAGCTTTTCAACTTTCTTGAGACGCAAGACCGGGTCGACCCCAACCGGGCCGCGCTGCATGCCGAAGCGGCCGGCCTCGCTGATAAGGCTGCGGGCTATTACCTGCAATCAGGGCGCGCCGCTATGGGGGCCGGGACATTTAGCGAAGCCGTGAGCCAGCTCAGCCTGGGTCTTGCGCAAATTCCGCTTATTGAGCCCGGCCGCGATCGCGACCGCGCCGAGCTGGACCTGCGTGTCGGACTTGGCACAGCCGAGATGGCCATCAAGGGTTGGGCCGCTGATGAGATCATCACCGCGCTTGATCCGGCTGTGCCTTTGGCGAAAGAGCTTGAAGACGATTTCGCGCTCGGCCTGTCGCTCTTTTCCATATGGATTTACCACGCCACCCGCGCCGATATGGTCACTGCACAGCACTGGCTGACTGAGATGGATGAGGTCGTCGCGCGCAACGACAACACCGACCTGCAAATGATCGCGGATACTGCGGCCAGCATGAATTATTTCTGGATCGGCGCTTTTGACAAAGCCGAAGAACGGCGCGTCCGCACGGTGCGCGATTATGAGCCCGCCAAGCATCGCCATTTGGTCCAATACATTAACCACGACCCTTACGCGACCGTGCACCAGTGGGGCGGGGCAACGCAGCTTTGGTGCCAAGGCTACCCCGATCAAGCCTTGGAGGCAGCGGCAGAAGCATTATCGCATGCGCGCACGCTTGAGAGCCCTTTCTCGGTCATCTTCGCACTGACGCTTGGCTCCATTTCCCTGATCGAGGCGGGCCAGGGCAAGCGCATGCTCACCCAATGTGAAGAAGCCAGCGCGATCTGCGATGAGATCGGCCTACCCTTTATCAAGATCGTCTCCTGCAACTCCCTCAAGGGGCGCGCCCTGATCGCCCTGGGCGAAAATGAAACCGGATTTCCGCTGCTCACCGAATCCACCGCGATGTGGGAAGCCGTTGGCGGGAAGACGACCTACGGGGAATATACCACCCGACTGGCAACCGCTTTGGGGCGCCTTGGCCGGTTTGAGGAGGCGTTTGAGACCAGCAACCGCGCGCTCAGCCACCAAGCCGATACGGGCGAGATTTGGTATCAGCCGGAATCGCACCGGGTCCATGGCAGCTTGCTTTTGAGCGCCCCTGAGCCACACCGCGAAGACGGGCTGGCGTATCTCAGGAAATCTTATGATCTGGCGGAGGAACAGGGCGCGCGGTCTTTCCAACTGCGCAGTGCAACAACGCTGGCCGGTCATCTGGTTGAGGATGGTCAAACCGAACAAGCCACGCGCTTGCTTGGTGGCGTCTATGAGCAGTTCACTGAAGGGTATGACACGCCCGATCTGAAAGCTGCCAAGGCTTTGCTAGAACGCATCTCTTAAACAGCGCTTCAGACAAAAAACGGCGGGCCAGAGCCCGCCGTTTTGTATTCCGATATGTGGATTGGGTCAGTTTGCTTTTGACTTAAAGCAGCCCGAGGATACAGCCGCACAGATTTGATCGGCCTTCTTCTCAGGCACTGGGCCCACTGCCACGGAGGTCAGTTCACCCTTCTTAGCGTACCGAGGTTGCAACCCACCAAACACGCTCGCATTCGCACGCGCCACTTGTGACCAGTGCCCTTGCGCACGGTCCGCGGAGCTAAAGGCGCCGAGATAGACAAAATGCGTGCCACCGGTCGCGGCCACAGGGGTCGCTGTTTTAGGTTGCGCTGCCGCCTTTGGCAAGGCCGCAGGCTTGGCAACGGCGGGTGCCGCGCTGCGCGTGACCTGAGCCGCTGCCGCTGGTTTGGCGACGCTGTTACGACGCAAGCTTGCATCATCAAGGCGAATGTTTTGCATCCGGTCACGCAAGCTGCGGGTCACGCGACGCGCATCCATGTTGTCGTTCACAATACGCGGCGTGATCAGAACCAAAAGCTCGGTTTGCTGATCGGTGCCCGATTTTCGCCCGAACAATCCGCCGAACGGCTTGTTCACGAGACCGGGGATACCTGCGCTCCCGCGCGTTTTGCGCTGTTCAAACAGACCGCCCAAGGCGATCGTTTCACCGCTGTCGACGCTGATCGAGCTTGACATCTGACGTTGCGAGATGATCGGGTTGCCCGTCGACGCGTCAGTTTCGCCAACTGTGCTGACCTCTTGAACGATGTCGAGAATAACAGCACCAGACGAGTTGATCCGTGGCGTCACCTCAAAAATGACACCCGTGTCGCGGAACTCAACCGTCGAGACAAACACGTTGGGGTTGTTCTGGGCGTCTTGTGCGGTCTGGACCGAGATCGGAACCTGATCACCGACAGCAAGCCGCGCAGACTGATTGTTCAAGATCATCAGGTTCGGCGATGACACAACATTTACGCTGGTAATGTCCTCAAGCGCGTCAATAATCACGTTCGGATCGGCAATATCGAAGACCGCGTTGAACCCGGGCGCAACAGACGAGATCGCGTTGGTGGTTGTCGAGCGGGTCAGACCAAACTCATTCGCACCCTCCGTGAAGAAGTACTGAACGCCGTAGCGCAGCTCTTCATTCAAAGCCACCTCAACAATCGTCGCCTCAACGGAGACTTGGCGTGGTGGAACGTCGAGGCGATGCAAGATGCCCAGGACACGCTGATACTCCGCATGCGTCGCGTGGATCAGCAATGTGTTCGTCGCTTCGTTTGAGACGATGCGCGTTGCGTTCAGATCACCACCTTGTTGATCGGTGTTCACGCTGGCTTGGATCACCTGCGCTTCGTCAGCGGTGGAGTCTGTTTCAACACTCACGCCTAGAATGCTCGACAGCGTCGCCGAGATATCTGAGGCGCGGGCATATTTCATGTCGTAGGAGTAGACCTGAGCATCATTTGCGCCCTCTTTGGTCAGACGCAGGATCCAGCCCGAGACCGATTTCAAAGCTTCAGGCGTCTTGGCCACAGCCAGGATCGAGTTGTTTTCCGGGATCACTTCGAAAGCCACGATAGGTTCGAACTCTTCCTCCGTATCAACCAACAGGTTCAAACCGCTGACAATAGACTGGGCTGAGCGGCCACGGATTGGGAAGATGCCGACAGACCGGTTTGCAAGCCAATTTACGTCGAAGCTGTTGACCGTTTCCTGCCAAGCACGTTGGTCAGCTGAAGTCCCGGCCAAAACGACAATGTTGCGCTGCGCGTCGATGCCCACGATACCGCCACCCGCGAAGGGCTGCAGGATGGTTGCCATCTCTTGCGCGCCGATATGTTTCAGCGGGATCACACGGATCGAATAGCCCACTGGAACATCACGCCCGGTGCTCGCGCCAATCGACAGGTCTGACGACATTGGCACCAGCGCAAACGCATCTCCGCGGCGTACGATGGCTGCGTTATTTTGCTTCAGCGCAAGCTCGAACACCTCGATGGCCGTGGTCCGGCTGATGGGCTGGCTGGAGCGGATGTTGACCGTGCCTTGCACCGCTGGATCGATCACGTAGTTGACGCTAAGAAGTTCGCCCAAAATAGCGGCAGCCGCGTCTTCAACCGAAACATTGACGAGGTTCAGCGAAACGGTGCGCTCGTCATCTGCGTCTTCAAAATCACCTTTTCGGAACAAAGGCGTCCGACCCGGATAGATCGTGCCAGCACCGGCCTCGACCATCGTTCCACTGGTTACACGCCCCTCAAACCGGGCAGATTTTACGCCATCGCCAGTTCCAAGCAGGTTCCGCGCCTGCCAGTTTTTGAGCGTTAGGGGACCTTCATCCGTATATTTGGAGAGCTCGCTGCAACCTGAAAGCAACACGGCAACAGCCGTGCAAAACACGATTTTCTTGTTCATAAGCCTGCCTCAATTTTCGCGCCCCGCTCTAACGGCGGATGTCACGGTTTCTTCTAGTTTTCTTTTTGGCTAGCACAAGAACGCGCTGCAAGTGCCTAAAAATACAAGAAGAATGGCGCCACGGCGCAAAGATGTGCTCCGAACGCCACACCGTACCGGTTCGAGCTGCGCGCCCGAAAAGCAAAATGAAGGGCCAGCCCAAGCAGTGCGGCAGCCCCCAAAAGCCAAGATATAGAGGTCGGCCCGACAAAAGCCCCAAGGGCTGCCGCCAACCACACGTCGCCCAGACCAAGCGCCTCGACGCCGCGCAGGGCCTGAAACGTCAAACGCAACGCGAGCAAAATTCCGCCTCCAAGCGCCGCTCCGATCAACGCGCTGGTCAGATCTCCCGAAAATGCCGCGGCTCCAAGTCCCAAAAGGCCGAACGGCAAAGTCCATTCCAGTGGCAACCAACGCCATGAAATGTCCATGGCGGCCAAGATCAGAAGAAAGGCCAGAAACGCGGTTTTGACTGCCGCATCGGTCCCAAAAGACAGCCCTGCCATGAGCGATGCCGCAATCGCACCAAAGGCCAGTCCCAAGGCAAGTCCCGGCGCGCGCAGCCGCGCCACATGTGCACCGAAGGATGGGCGTAGCATCCCACGCGCCGCCAACAATGACGGGCCAGTCGCAAATGCCGTCGCCAGTGCGACAACAGGTAGAAGCAGCTCAAGGTCGAGAAGGGTCATATCGCGCCGTCCTCGAAACGCACCGACAACACCTCAAACCTCATCAGCCCGCCACGAAAGGCCAACCCACGCGACGCGACCAATGCAACCAATCGCGCTTTGCCGCCGGTCGAAAGCTCTGCGTCTGCGGTGATCGTGTAGACGGGTCCGGCCCGTTCGGCCAACCAAGCGGCAGCACTGCCAAGCCGCGGCATCTGCGCCCCGCTCTCTCGGCGTGCGAGGATCTCCGCGACGTCACCAGGCCCAAGCCCCGGGATTGCTGACAAGACGGTTTCAGATGCTGTGCGCGGATTGACCTTGCCGGCGAAATTGAATGTCGTGAGGTAGCGTTCTGCGATCCGCGCCGTCTGCATTGGCAGGCCCGCCTCGATCAAAGCATCACCAACGCTGCGCGGGCGGGCGCGGGTGCGCAGGCTGGCGGCCTGCAGAGCTTGGGCCACATTGACCGCATCAAACGCATCTACGCCTGCGCGCGCACCAATGTTTTGTAGAACAGGTCCCAATACGGCCGGTGGGGTCAAATAGATGTCCAGCTTGCCCGCTTCGTCTTGGATCCGGTAGGTCACCCGCCCTTCGGCCATATCCATGCTCACCGGCGTGCCGTCGCGCGCCGAGCGCACCTGCCCTTCGGAGACCCGGCCAAGATCGGCCAAGGCCAAGTTTAACCCCGCGCGCGCCAGTTCAGACGCGCGCAGTATTGCGACCTCGCCACGCACTTGCAGTGCTTCCTGCCGTGCGGTGGACATGAAGGCGGAAACACCCAGAAGCAGCGCAAGTCCGGTCCAGAGAACCGTGATCAGAACAAAGCCGCGCTGCTTCCGGCGGGATCGGATCATCGGACGTCGCATTGCGCATCCTCCAATCCGCCTTGACCAAGCGTCGAAAGGCATGTCTGCGAAACAGTGGTGAAAACAGGCGCTGTGACGCGCCGCTCATCTCCGACTTCGATCGCCACCGCTAACGGCAGCGCCGCACCATCGCCAGTTTCGTAACGCCAGACCGTGCCGGTGCCGTCCGATTGAACGAAGAGGTAGAGAAGCCGGATCGGCGTGTCTGAGCGCAACAAAGGCGAGCGTCGCGGCGCATCCGATGACAGGCGCGCATCGGTCAACCCGTCATGGCGTGCGGCGATCAGACTGTAGCCAGTGTCGGAGGTTCCTTCGACACGAAACTCACCGACGAAACTTCCGACACCATCTTGGGCGCGCACCCGCATGCGCAGCGTCGCCGCGGTCCCGATCATATTGGCACCAGCCGCGCGCGGGCCGGCGTTTGAAACATCGCCAGCCCAGTTTTGGAGCGTGCGGCGGGCCAACAACCAGTCCGACGCGGCGGTCCCTTCCAAGGCCGCGCGCCGGTCCGAGGCAATCTTGAGGCCCCAGGACGCGCTGGTCAGCAAGCTCAGCGTCAAGGCGGCGACCGCCAAAGCGACAAGCGCGTCGATCATCGCAAAGCCACGGTTTGGACGGGTGCGACGTCTCATAGCGCACCCCCTGAATAACGAATGGCGCGGATCACGACCGGGTCAACCTCCGGCGCTTCCAACTCAGTCACGCTGACATAGACGAACAGAAGCTCGCCCTCGTAGATCGGGCCCAGTTGCATGTCAGGCGGCGGGGACTGGCCAATTTGCAGCGCCCATGCGAGGCCGCCGTCGCGCCCGTTTTCCTGCACACCGGCGCGCAACGTCACGTCCACGCCGACGCGGTCCAGAACCTGTGTCGCAAGCTGGACCTTTTGGGCCTGATCACCCGCACGTTTTGCAAGTAAGCTTCCCGTTGACAGCGCGCTGTAAAACCCAGACAGCACCGCGCCCGCGATGCCCAAGGCAACCAGTGTTTCGATCAGACTGAACCCGCGCGCGCCGCGCCGCTTAAGGGTCATTGCACATAAACCCGACCGGTGAGCCAATCGAGCGTCACGGTCTTACGCGCGTCATTGCGGGTAAGAACCAGCTCAAGCCCTGGCGATCCGCCTGAGGGATGCATGATCACCTCGGCGCTTTGCGGCGAGATGCTCAACCCGACCGGCAAGGCCAGCTGTTCGCCGCCCGCGTCAATGACAGCGTGATCTGCCGAGACAACGATCTCAATCGGACGCCCCGCCTCCAACGCCCGCATCCGCGCGTTTTGAAAATGCAGGGCGACCTCTGCGGCCTCCGCATTAAGGCGGCGCTGGTCTTGGTTGCCAAAGGCGAGAAACGCCAGCGTTCCAATGGTCACGACGATTGCCATGGCGACCAGCATCTCAACCAGCGCGTAACCTCGCGCAATATGTCCGCGGCGGCGCTTCATTTAGCCTGTGATATCGGCGTTTTGACCGCTGCCACCGGGCTGACCATCCGCACCAAGTGAGATCACCCGCACACGGTCACTGTCGAAACGGTAGATAAACGTGCCGCCCCACGCGTCCAGCGGCAGCTCGCCATCACGTAGATAAGGTCCGTTCCAGCCGGGTGTTCCGGGGTCGGCGACCAGAGCGGCCAGCCCCGCATCCTCGGTTGGCAACCGGCCCGTATCGATTTGATAGATGTCAATTGCCGCGCGCAGCTGATCAATCTGGGCCTCTGTCGCATTGACGCGGGAGGATTGAAGTTGACGCATCGCCGCTGGGCCCACGAGGCCGACGAGCAGCCCGACGATGGCGACAACCACCAGCATCTCGACAAGCGAGAACCCATGCGCCCGGGCGCGGCGGCGTTTAGAACGCGACTTGGTTGACCGAAACGATAGCTGAAAACAAAGCATAAAGGCTCACTCCGACGAGGGCGCCGACGACGACAATCATCGCGGGCTGGAAAAGGACAAGGAAACGTTCAAGCGCACGGTCAGAGGCTTCCCGCATTTCAGCGGCGGCCCGCGTGCACATGTCTTCAAGCGCGCCGGTTTCTTCGCCAATGCGCAGCATCTCAACGGCGCTTGGGGCGATAACCGGCGTTTTGGCAAAGGACGCGGCAACGGGCGCCCCTTCTGAGACCGAGCGCAAGACCGACTGGAACGTGGTCTTGACCCGGCCTGCGGGTGTGGTTTCGGCGACGACGCCCAAGGCTTCCGACAACGTAACGTTTCGTTTCAAGAGCGCACCAAGGATATGGAGCGCCATCATCGCATGGTTTCGCTCGATCAAATTGCGTGTGATCGGCAACGCATTGGCCACCCAAGCCACCACAGCGCCTGCCTTGCCCTTTCGGTAAGACCAGGCAAATGCCGCAAGCGCTATGACGAACCCTGTCAGAAGCGCAGGCCAAATCGCTGCCAACGTGCCTGAGATTGCGAAAACGGCGCGCCCCATAACCGGCAATGCGTCGAGCCGGTTTTCAACCAGCGGCACAAATTGCGGGATGATGGCGATCATAATGACACCAACCGAGATAATAGAGACCACAAGCAACAAGGCCGGGTAAAGCAAGCCCGTAATGATGCGGCGTGCTACCATCAACCGCTGCTCCAATATGCCCGCAGCGGTGGCCAGTGCGACGTCAAGCTCTCCTGACGTCTCTGCGCCGCGTATCAGCGCGACCGTGGCCGCATCTTTGATTTGTGTTGCCGCCTGCAATCCATCGGCAAAGCCGCCGCCTTCGCGCACATGCATGCGCAGCGATTGCGCGGCCTTTGCGATCGGGCCATCTTCGCCCTCGGCCATGATCCGCAGCGCGCGATCAATCGATATCTTTGCGCCTGCCAATTTGGCCAAGCGCGCGACAAATTCGGCTTGGTTGCGCGATGACAACCGGCCGCTCTGCGACTTGGCTTTGAACAAGCTGCGTTTTGCCGCTTTTTTTGCCGGCGCTGCTATATCCGCCGTGATGGCGTTTATCTCTATCGGGAACAGACCTTTGGCACGCAGCTGCCGCGTGGCCTCTAGATGCGTTGTCGCATCCAGCACACCACTATGCTTGCGGCCCGATGCATCGCGCGCGCTAAATCCATAGCTACGGGCCGCCGCGCTTGTTTGGCTTTGTCCGCTCATGCCCAAAACTTCCCGGACCCAAAGACACTTGTAAGCTCTTTCAACGTGGTTTGACCGCTGGCAAAGAGCGCGATGCCCTCCGCGCCCATGCTGCGCTCGGGTTTGGTTTCCCCCCGCCCAGGATCAACCATCTCAAAGACGGCGCGACGTCCGGCAAAACCGGAATTGCCGCAAGCCTCACAGCCGACCGATTTTCGGGTCGTCCATTCCGATGGCGGGCCCGCTTCCGGAACGGCTTGTGCCATCGCATCCAGGAGAGGCGCCAGACGTGCATTCTGTGACAAAGAAACAGGCTCCGCGCACTCGTTGCATAGCAGCCGCACGAGCCGCTGCGCCCCTGCGAGCCGCAAAACCGAGCCGATGAGAAAATCGGGAACACCCATGTCCCCAAGCCGCATCACGGCCTCATGCGCCCGGTTGGTATGCAGCGTCGACAGAACCAAATGGCCGGTCAACGCCGCGCGCACGGCCAGCTCAGCCGTTTCGCCATCGCGAATTTCGCCGACCATAAGCACATCGGGATCATGCCGCAGGACCGATCTCAGGGCGCTGGCAAAGCTCCAGCCTAGGTCGGGCTTCACTTCCATTTGGATGAGGCCGGGGTTTTGGATCTCAACCGGGTTTTCAATCGTGATGATTTTTCGGCCCACCTGATTGATCTCGGCGAGGCCCGCATGCAGCGTCGTTGTTTTGCCGCTGCCGGTCGGGCCGGTCATCAGGATCAAACCGTTGGGTTGGCTCAGCGCCGCTTTGAGACGCTTATGAATGTCTGGGGTCAGATCAAGCTGGTCAAGCTTCGCCCGCGCCGCGGAGGAATCGAGCAAGCGAAGAACAATCACCTCACCATGCACGGTCGGGGCGCTCGCCACCCGGATATCGACCGTACGGCCGGCCGTCTTTTGGCGGATACTGCCATCTTGCGGCAATCGCCGCTCACTAATATCCATCTCGGCCAAAATCTTGAGACGGGAAACAACACCTTCATAGAGGTGCCGTTCAATCGGCTGGGTTTCGACGAGGACGCCGTCAATACGCAGGCGCACGCGCGGCTTTGTTTCCAGCATCTCGATATGAATGTCTGTCGCGCTGCTCTCAACGGCTTTGGCAAAGAGCCAGTCGAGATATCTGACTGTCGGCGCGTTATTGGCCATCTCCAACAGGCGGTCGGTGTCGAAATCGCCTTGGCCTGCGTTGAGCGGTACAACGTCGGCGGCGCCGGGCGTATCTGCGTCCCCTTCTGCCAACCGCTGTAGCGCGTCTTCTATATCGCGCTCGGTTGAGACGACGTATTTTACGTTTGGGCCAAATGCCATCGCGAGCGCTTGGCGCACGGCCTGATCCGATGGGTCCGCCAATGCGATCAAGGGTTCTTCATCTTCTAGGGAGAGGATGGCCATGACGTTTCGGCGCAGATAGTCAAACGACAACCGCGCATCGACCGGCAAACGGTCAGGAAAGTCAGCGCCCTCGATGAACTCCAAATCAAAGGCGCGTGCGGCGCCCTCTGCCCATGCCTTCTGTGAGACCAGCCCAAGCCGGTCGATCACAGTCCGCAAAGACTGTCCATTTGCGTGAGCGACGTCCACAGCTTTGGAGAGTTGGTCGGGCGTCATCAGCCCGGCCGCGGTCAGCCAATCTGTGTCGTCACCCACGGACTGCGCTACGGATGTATCCCGTGCCATGTTTGTCCGCTCAATTGCGCCTAAGATCGGCGACTGCCCCGGGGAGGAAAATATGGGATTCCCCTTGTTTTCGCAACGTTTTTAATAAGGTGAATTATGGCAAATTGTTTCATTGTTGATGCTAAAGAAACATTGGGCGCCTTTGCCCCAAGGCTACAAATAAGTGGTTAACAGTGCCCTTATTTTGCCCCGATGGCCGCCTGAATTTCGCCCAATTCTGACACAATTGATTGAGACAAGATAATTGATCTTTGAGGAGTGAGAGACTTCCGATGCGTGTTAGATTTTATAAAGCTGAACTGTCTGCCAGCGTGGCTTCCATCGCCCTAATTATTGGGTCAGGTGCGGCCGTCGCAGAGCAGCAATCCCCGGGCCAAGAGGCCAATGAAAAGTTTATGGCCGTCGTCCAGGCGATGCAGTCAGACGCTTCGAACAGCGCCCTGGTAGAGGCGAATAGCCCTTCTGAGGTTGACGTTGCGGTACCTGACGGCCTGTTTCGCAAGCTGACGGTCGCGACCAATGGTGTCTACCGTTTCGAGGCACCCGCCAATTCTGGCATCAAGCTCTTCATCGACGAAGTGCTCGCAATCGATACCACAGGCGAAGTCACCGATCCGGACGCTGAACCGATCAAAGCCCTGCAGGCTTTGTCCGCCGGCGATCACGCGATTCGTATAGAATCAGCGGATGGCGGTGCCGAGCTGCTGGAGATGATCAACTTCGGTGCGATCGGCTCAGAACCGCGCAATCTCGCACTTGCGAGCAGCGCACTCGCGCCGATGGACGGCGCAAAGCTCGCCGCACGCAACTCGGCCTTGATGCCATCAGGCAAGCGCGCGGCAAATGCCGCTGAGAACGGCCCAAGGCGTTTCGGTCTGGCCGGCAGTTCGGACAAACCTGGCTTCACCCTGGGCGGCTCCTCTTCCAAACTCGCAAAGCGCGGCCCGGCACCAGCCACTGGTGGCGGTGCTGAGGGTGCAAACGGCGGCCCAGGTACGGCAGCCATGCGCATGGCCTCCTTGCCACGCTCAAGCTCGGCCTCACCCGCAGCGCCAGCTGCGGCGGCTGGCGGCGGTGTATCCTCCGTACCCTCTGTAAGTGGCGGTGGCGGCACGACAAACCCAGCCGGCACACCCGGTGCGCCCGGCACACCTTCGGCAACGCCTACAATCCCAACAGCGGCCCCTGCTCCGACGCCCACACCAACACCGATCAATCCAGGCACGACGCCGACGGCAGAAACTGTTCAGGCCTCCCCACTCTCACCACCCACCAACCCAGAGATTACACAAGCAGTCCAGCTCACATCGGCCGGCAATGTGAATTCTCAGGTACCAAACTCGGGCTCGACGCTCTTTGGCGCCGTCATGAACAACTCCATGTTCGACATTGTTAATGTCAGTGTTTCGGGGTCGAACCGCACCACGACAGTCGATGTCGGCCCGATGACCGGCCAGTTCGCTGTGCGCCTCTTCCCGGAAGACTTCGCCAGCAGCAATCAGGTTCAGGTCACTCTGACCGGTGCCTCCTCTGCCAGCGACGAAGTGGAGGCGACGCCAGTCACCTACACAGTTACAGGCATGCAGGCGCAAGACGGTGTCAGCCAGGCCCTGAGCCGTTTGACCTTTGGCGCAACGCCTGAGCTTTACGCACGTGTGCGCGCCATTGGCTTCCAAAACTACGTCGAAGAGCAACTGAACCCGGCGGCAATCAATGACGCGGCGTTCAATGCAATGAACCCAAATTCGATTGTTGATCCGAACGAGTCGAACGGCAACACGCTCTTACGTAAGCTGGTTCACGAAGACATCGCCCACGCGGCGTTCAGCGAAAAACAGCTGCAAAACGTCATGGGCCAGTTCTGGGCCAACCATTTCCATGCCGTGACCAAAAACACCAACATGTATTCGCAGAATATCGACGACCGTCGTTTCTTCCGCGAGAACGCATTCGCGACTTTCCGCGAATTGCTGCTCTACAGCGCACGTTCGCCGTTGATGTCTCAGTATCTCGACAATGACGAAAACCGGTTCCGCGAGAACCGCGAAAACAACGGCATCAACGAAAACTATGGCCGTGAGATCCTTGAGCTCTCCACCCTCGGTGTTGAAGCTGGGTATACATCAGCAGATGTTGATATGGTGTCACGTGTCTTCTCGGGCTGGCGCTATGAACGCACCAATCCGAACGCCGAGAACACAGCGCAGCTTTTTGCCTTCCAGTTCTTCCCAGAAGATCATGACCCGCAAGACAAGTTGATCCCATTCCTGGGCACAACGATTGCAGGGCGCGAAGGTGCAGCAGGTGTGCAGGAAGGGGAGGAGCTGATCGCGCTTCTCGCCAATCACCCAAGCACGCAATCACGGACCTGCCGCAAGATAGTCCAGCTCCTTGTGGCTGACGACGCGCCAGCTGGTTTTGTGCAATCATGCATCGCAGCCTGGGGTGTTGATGGCGACATTGACGCAATGTTGCGCGCCATCTTGCTCAATCCGGCCTATATCAACACGGCTGCGTATCAGCGCAACAAAGCCAAGACACCGTTCGAGTTTTCGGTCTCTGTGATCCGCACATTTGGTGCGCGCCCAGATAATCCAACCGAGGACGACTTCTGGAACCGTTTCCGCGAGGCACATGAGCAGGCAGGCTACAACTTTGTTCGCTTCCCAGTGCCGACCGGTCTGCCAGAGGTTTCTGCCGCTTGGTTGAACTCGGCATCCATGATCGCAAGCTATAACCGCGTCACCGACGTCATTGAATCGCGCCAGAACTACGGCATTGATCCGATGGCTGACATTGCCGATGCCGGCTTGGAAACCGCTGAGGAGGTAGCCGCTTATCTGCTTGCCATCGGCACGGCGGACAAATTCACCCTTTCCGAGTTTGAAAATGTCGTCGCGGTGCTCAAAGGCGACGATGGCATCTTTGAGCCAAGGGTCGATGACGAAACCCGCGCACTTGAAAAAGCTATGGGACTGATCGTGGTCTCGCCAAGCTTCCAACTTCAATAAAGCCCCCAGTTTCTACAGAGGTTAGAGATAAATATCATGCAAAACCGTAGAGATTTCTTGAAATCCCTGACCGCCGCCGCCTCAATGGTTGGTGTGGCAGGGGCCCCTAAATTCTCCTTCGCGCAAGAAGCTGGGCAGAAGACCTTCATCAAGGTCTTCATGCGCGGCGGCGCGGATGGGTTGCACCTTTTCCCACTCATAGGTGACCCGTTTTACTATCAATACCGGCCAGATATCGCGATACCACCGCCCTCCAATGACATAAACAGTGCATTGGATCTTGGCGACCCAATGCGCGGGATGAACCCCAATCTGGAACTGTTGATGGAGATCTGGGACTCGGGCAACATGATGCTCGCCCCGGCCACCTCTTTCACCGGCAACAACCGCTCGCATTTTGACTGCCAGCGCTGGATCGGCACAGGCGCACGCAACAACCTGATCGACGGGTATCTGAACCGCTACATGCAAAATGTGGCCGGTCCTGATCACCCATTGCGCGGGCTTGTTGCAGGCAAGACCTCGATTTCAACCGAGATCCGGGGCGATATCAAAGTGCCTGCCGTGAATGACACTGGTGGGTTTGACCTGCGCAACAATGACTTCTGCGAGGGCGCCGGCTGCGCAGATAACCAGCTCACCGAACTGATGCGCGAAATTCATAGCCACGACATCGACTTGTCCGCCGTCGAGGGCCAGGTCCGCGACAACCAGCTGATTATGCTCGACTCTATCGCCGAGGTACAGGCAGCAGGCGTCGGATACACGCCGGATGCGGGCGGTATGGACTATTCGAACTCCGGCCTCGGCCGCGGGCTGCGCCTCTGCGCACAGCTGCTGAAAGCGGGCGTTCCGTTGGAAGTTGCGGCACTTGATTGGAATATCGGCTGGGACACCCACTCTAACCAGATCGCGGAGGGCGCAAACCCCTTCACCGATCAGGAAAAAGGGTACCACCGCAACATGGCCCAAGGGGCCAGCGATTTCCTGACCTTCTACCGCGATATGGGCACGATGATGCAAGATGTCGTCGTTCTCACGGGCTCGGAATTTGGTCGCACCAAGAAGCAAAACGGCTCGACCGGCACCGACCACGGTGAGGGTGGCGCTTGGTTTGCCTTTGGTGGTCCAACCCAGCAAGCAGTGGCAGACGATGTCTCGACAATCGATGACACGGTCGTAGAGCGCAACTGGCTGCCAACGGTCACCAGCTACCGCAACATCGCTGCTGAAATCATGGTCCGCCATATGGGCATGTCCGAGCAGCTGATCTCGACCGTCTTCCCGAACCACAATTTCACAAATTACCAACTATTTGGCGGCACCGCCTAGGTAGTGCCACAGTTTGTTGGCAGTGAAAGGGTTTGAGGCAAAGCAGAACGGAGCCATGAGCCGGTGACGGAACAAACGGGTGGACTAGTATTTGAAAGCCGGGGTCTCTCTTTGGGGCCCCGGCTGACCTATGCGCGGGCGTTGCTCGCGCAATCGGCAATGCCATCGGGCGCTGCTGCGCAGCTCCCGAAAGAGCGGTGCTATTTTTTTGTCGAGATTGGCAGTGATGCGCCACGTGTGCGTGGCATCGATGAGGAAGACTCGCTCGAGCTCGATGATCAAACCTACGAAATTCTCGCCAATGCAGCCGAGGGTGGTAAAGTCGACCTCGTCCTGACAGACACAGCAAGCATCGATTTGACCTTCGAGGTTCCACCGGGCCTGTTGCCCGAGGTTACTCAGATGATCGAAGCTGAGATCGCTTATCGCTCCCCCTTTGCCGAAGGCGTCGCCATCGCGATTTGGGAAGCCCATGAGGCTGAAAGCGGCGGCTGGACGGTGACGGCCGCTTTGACGCTCGAAGAGCCTGTAAAAGAAGTGATTGAACGGCTGGGCGCCCATGGCGCAACAATTGCTTCCGTTATCCGCGAGACCAAGACAAGCACATTGCGTGCCGCACCGCCGTGGCACAAGACAGACATCGCGACAGCCCCAACGGCTTTGGGCTTTTTGACAAATCTTGCACCTGCGTTGAAAGCAACGATCGCAGGCAGCGCTTTGTTCGCCCTCTCGGCCACTGCGCATTGGGGCCACAGCGCCTACCAGGACTGGTCACTCACATCGCAAGCCAGCCAGGCGCAAACGACGTTGCGCAGCACGGCCGCTGCTTCCTCACGTCTGCGCGGCCTTGGCGCGTCTATTTCGCAATCGACTGAAGTGCTGGCCGTCACTGGCCTCATGAGTGAGCTGTTGCCAGACGGTGTCTGGCTCGACCAGATCATTGCTGATGGCAATGAGCTGACACTTGTCGGCTTCGGCCCCTCCGCCGCAGAGGTCACGCGCCTTCTGTCAACGCTTCCAAATCTGACTGACATCAAATTTGCGTCCCCTGTCATCAGGGACAATTCTCAGTCTATTGAACGCTTCCGCATCGCCGCAACCCTTGCCAATGGGGTCAGCCAATGAGCAGTTTTCATTTCGCAAACCCGGCCCTTCCGCGGCAGGTCTCCATCGGTCTAAGCGGCGCTATTTCTGGCGCGCTTTTGCTGTTTGGCCTGATTTTTACATTTGCGGCGCAAGATCGCGCGCGCTCAATCGCTGACAAGCAAACTGTCATCGCGCGCGCCGACCAGATCGCTGGCAGTGTGACTGGCGGGCTGTCGGATGACGCATTTTTCCCGGGCGAAACCCCGCAGCTGGCACAGGTCGCTTTGCAAACCAGTTTGCAAACGCTGGCGGAGGCCAACCGCATTGATATCGATATGATCCGCGCAGATGAAATTGAGCAGATCGACGGCGTTGTCCGCCTCAACCTCGCAATCAATGGCATCGCCCCAGAAGTGGAGCTCGGCGCGTTCCTGCACGGGCTCGCATCTATGAAACCCATCGTCGTGGTTGAGGATCTGAAGCTGCGCCCTGCCCGGACCAGCCGGACCAATCCTGAGCGCCGTATCTCCTTTCAGGCGCGCCTTTACGGGACGCAAAAGCCATGAAACATCTGAGCAAACTCAAAGCGCTTTTGCCCGCACTGATTTTGGTGGCGTTCTTTGCAGCCTCCGCTGCGTTGTGGATACCCCGCGAAGGCGTCACAAGCACGCGCGCAGGCCCGGTGGCGCAACAGCTAGACGCGCGACTTGAAGCAGGTGATCAAAAGCTCGCCAGCCTCATGGACGTCACAAATGCGCGCCCCGTGTTTCATGCCTCCCGCAGGCCTGTCGCGGCCCCTGAGGTCCAGAAAGCACCCGAACCCGTGCTCGAACTCTTAGGCATCATTGCTGAGGATAACGGTGATACGCTGGCCTTTGTGAAAATCTCGACCTCCGGTGCGCTGTATCGGCTCGCAAAGGGTGAAACAGTTGACCGCTGGCAAATCATCGAGATCGGCACCGAGGAGGTCACCATCTCCAAAGACGGCAAATCGCCCTTCAAGCTCAAAATCGGCGGCTGACAGGCACCTGTTTCAGATCACAGCCTTTTCAGCAAACCGCGTCTGGATCTCAATCCGGTCGAACCCTAACTGTGTCAGATCGATACTACGGTAGCTGCCATAGGCAATCAGCTCCGCAACCCCGCGCCCAATGGCCATGGATTGCTGCAGCCCATGTCCCGAAAACCCGTTTACGAAAAAGAAGTTCTCGACCGCGCTATGCGGCCCAACAATGGCGTTTTGATCAAATGTGTTGAAGGCGTAATGCCCAACCCATGAATTGATCAACTTGACGGCCTCAAATGCCGGGATGCGCGTGGCAATGGCGGGCCAGGCCTTCTCTTGCCACATCGAATGGTCCTCGACAAAGTCGTCATAGGCCACGCCCGGGTCCTCGTCGGGCGGACAGCCCGCAAGGTAGTATTGACCATCCGTTCGCATGTGCACGCCTGAGGGATCAATGGTCAGCGGCAGGTCCCGATCAAGCGGCGTCTCCGCGTCGAAGATAAACGTGTAGCGCTTGCGCGGCTCCACAGGGATCTCGATCCCGGCCATGCGCGACGTCAAAACAGCTCGGGGGCCCGAGCAGTTTACCACGGTCCCGCAAGACACCACTTCGCCCGTCGACAGGGTCACGCTTTCAACGCGGGTGCCCGCCGCGCTGCGGGTGATAGCCCCGACCTCGTTGTGCAGAAATTCCACGCCCTGAGCCCGCGCGCGGCGCTTCCACCAATCAAAAATGGTTCCGCCATCGAAATAGCCCTCATCCACCAGATTGTGGTTGCCGCCAATAATATCGTCGAGCTGGAAAAACGGGTAGTCGGCCGCGATTTCATCTCGCGACATGAACCGCGTGGCCGCGCCAAGTCGTGCCTGAACCGTTTGCTGCGACTTTAGGTTCTCCGCAAAATCCTCCGTGTCGGCGAGGTAAAGGTAGCCGTAACTTTGCAGCACAATGTCGGGCGCATCATCGACCCCCATAAACTCCCGGAAATTATTGATAAATTCTGCCCCGAAACGGGAGATCTGAATATTCACCTCATTCGAAAACTGCTGCCTGATGCAGCTATTGGTGTGTGAGGTGGAGGAAAATTCATAGCTTGGATCACGTTCCACAACGAGAACCGAGCCGGTAAAATCGGGATTGCGCGACAACCACCAGGCGACCGATGAGCCGTACATCGCGCCGCCGACGATCACCACGTCATAGCTTGTCTTCTTTGGTGTCTGCATCGTCAAAAGTCTCCCGCAAGGAAGCTGACTAGATGCAGCGCCCGCCGTCAACCTCCATGCACACGCCGGTGATCATGCTCGCCTCATCCGAGCACAAATAGCACGCCGCATTGCCCATATCTTCGGGCGTTGAAAAGCGGCCCATCGGGATGGTCGCCAAAAACTGCGCGCGGCGTTCCGGCGTATCCTCGCCCATAAAACTTTTGAGAAGCGGCGTCTCGCCAGCCACCGGGTTCAGCGCGTTGACGCGTATACCAGACGGCGCCAGCTCAACCGCCATGGCCTTGGTCGCCGTGATCATCCAGCCTTTGGACGCATTGTACCAATTCAGCCTTGGACGCGGGGAGACCCCGGCCGTCGAAGCCACGTTCAATATCACGCCACCACCTTGTTCTTTAAAGATCGGAACGATGCTTTGGGCCGCAAGATAGACTGATTTGCAATTTACCGCGAAAACCCGGTCAAAATCCTCTTCCGAGACGTTTTCCATCTGCGCGGGCAAATGGGTTACGCCAGCGTTGTTGACCAGAATATCGAGCCTCCCAAACACGTCGCGCGTGGTCGTGATCATGGCCCGGACGCTGCACCCATCGGCCACATCCACTTTGATGGCTTTCGCGCCGAGGTCCGCAGCCAAGGATTGCGCGGCCTCGAAGTTTATATCGGCGATCATGACCTTCGCGCCCTCGGCCGCAAACTTGCGGGCGATGCCCTCGCCAAAGCCGGAAGCGGCGCCCGTCACAATCGCAACCTTGTCTTGCAAACGCATTCATATCTCCCTCGTTGCGCTTCAAGCTAGCCCAACCCGCACGCCTATGGGAAGCGATCAACCGACGCGCGCGCGCTCGAGCTGCGCGTTTAATGCGCCCCCCAGCAGCACCAAAAACGCCGACAGATAGAGCCACATCAAAAGCGCCACAACAGCCCCGATGGAGCCGTAAACCTCGTTATACCGCCCAAAATTGGTCAAATACTGCGAAAACCCAACCGAGGCACCCGCCCACATCACGACCGCGAACCCGGCCCCCGGCGTCAGCCAAGGCGTGCGCCGCCCATCACGTTTGCGCGGCCCATAGCGATAGATCAGCGTGATCCCCATGGTGATAACAAAAATGGCGGCGCTCCAGCGGATCAGGTTGATGATTGCCGCCGCTTGTTCGCTCAATGGAAGAAAAGCCAAAACCACAGGCGTCACCACAATCGCCGCTCCAGCCACCAAAGCGACCATCACCAGCGCCACTGTCAGTGAAAAGGCCGCGAAATAGTGCCGGATCGCGCTGCGGTTCGGGGCGCGGTAGATCGTGTTGAGCCCCCGCATCATCGCGCCCACACCCGCCCGCGCCGACCAAAGCGCCAGGAAAATCGACAGCGCCGTCGCCCATCCCAAGGTTTCCGTCCCCGCGCTCAACAACCTTCCCATTTGGCCGGTCACCAGATCCAACACTTGCTCGGGCAAAATGCCTTTGAGCAAAAGGATCTGATCCTGAATGACCACTGGGTCAGCCCAAAGCCCAAATATCGCAATGATCGCCGCCAGCCCCGGAAACATCGCCAACATGCCAAAAAACGCGACACCAGCCGAGATCAAGCTGAGGTTTTGCTCGTCAATCTGCGTGTAGACGGCCTTGGCGTGCCCCCACCAGGTTTGGGCGATAGATGCCACGATATCTGTTCCTTTGCGTTGCGCTCTATCTGGGCGTGGGGCGGATCATGTCAATGTGAGCCAGCTTCATAGGCCTGCCAAAACGGCGACATCTCGGCTTCAAACTTACGCCAAGCCGCAACGGAGGAGGTGTAGATCGGCTTGCGCACCTGCGTCGCCGAAAGTGTGTCGACCCGACGGGTGTTTTCGTGGAAGGCCAGACACCCGTCCTCCCAGCTCAGCCCCGCTGCGGCGACCAAGGCGCGGCTTTGCGCTTCGGGCTCCGCAATAAGCTCTTCATAGTGCAGCTCGTAGAACACGCCGGGCATGGCCTGCCGCCAATACGCGATCTGGCGTTCAAACAACCGCATGAACCCTGCGATATGGCGCAGATCACTAGCATAGCGATGCTGGCCCCGCTCAAAGAAATTCTTGTAGATCGACAGCGCATTGTCGCCTGGCTCTCGGCGCACAACGATGATTTTGGCGTCTGGCAAGGCATGCCGGATCAACCCGATCAAGCTGTAGCTGGTGATCGACTTGTCGGTGACATAGGCCACGCCCGGAAACCGCTGCCCGAGCGCGTCCCGGTAAGCCTGCCCCGCTTGCGCCAAAGCCCCGGCACGTTCCGCACCGTCGACTTCAAAAACAGGTTTCAACCCTTTTCCCAAAAGCGCAATCTCACCCGCACCTGCGCATTGTGAATGGGACGCAAGGATTTGCTCAATCAATGTCGTGCCAGACCGTGGAAGCCCAGTGACGAAAATAGGCGTTGGCGCTGCATCTGAGGATGCTTTCGGCAAGGTTTGCGGAAGGCTTTCAAACAGCTCTTGCGTCTTGGTGACGGCGTCCAAGTCAGCCTCGATAGCGTAGGGAAACGCCTTTGAAAGCTGCTTGTTGGCGGCTTCCAAATAGCGAAACACCTGATCCGTTTGCCCGGTTTCCTCCATGGTCTTGGCCAGCGCATAGCCAAGTGACGGGCGGCCCGGATCAGCCTTTTTAGCGCGCAGAAACCGGTCTTGCATCTGCGCAATCATCGGATCGCCAGCCTGCATCCGCCCAATCGAGCTGTAAGTATAGTAAAGTGAGCCCGTTTGCGGCTCCGCCTCGATCGCAGAGCGCGCGCTCTCTAGCGCTTCGTCTGTCCTGCCAAGGTTGCGCAGCAATTCCGCCCTGAGTGATAGAGCCTCACCCGCCTGCGCCTTATAACCCGCCGCTTTTGCGTAGGCAGCAAGGGCCGCGTCCGGCTCTTGCGCCTTGGCCAAAAGACGGCCAAGCGCGATCTCAGCCCGACCCGATGACACCCCCTTCGCCAGCGCGTCTTCCAGAAGCCCGCGCGCCACGTCATCGTCCCCATTGGACTGCGCCACTAACGCCTTGAAAACCCCGATTTCAGGGCGGTCATCCAAAGTGCTGCCAACGCGGCCGAGCAAGGCCTGCAGATTGTCACGATTGGGATGGTGGGAGGCCATTTCGAGGTAGGCCAACCAAATCTCAGGCTGGCCGGGTTTCAGTCGCAAAGCGGCTTCAAAATACGTGGCCCCCTTGGCAAAATCGCGCGCGCGGGTCGACAGACGACCAAGTTGGAAATGCGCCTCAGCCAGGTTCGGATGCAACTTCAACACCCGCTCGAACCCTTTCTGGGCCT
This sequence comes from Pseudomonadota bacterium, assembly GCA_039030615.1. Taxonomy (GTDB): domain Bacteria; phylum Pseudomonadota; class Alphaproteobacteria; order Rhodobacterales; family Rhodobacteraceae; genus Litoreibacter. The sequence continues at coordinate 71,709 of JBCCDV010000011.1, forward strand.
CCGTAAGCTGGCCCGCGTTAAGCGCGGCCATGGCTTTGGCATATGCCTTTTTGACCTGCTCTGGCCCCGCCATGTTTTCTCCTCGCCTGACCCCTCGCGCAGACACCGCCTAGCATGTGGTGGAGGCCGGAACCAGTGGGCGTGATTCGTCGGGCCACGCGCCATAGGTCATCTTCTCGAAACAATGCGATAGACCAAGATCAATTACCCGTCCGCACATCCCCAATGCCCGTCCAAATTTTGACTTTTGCGCCTAAGCATGCGCGAAATGGGTCAATCGGTTGGTCAATTTAGGTACCAACGGGTGGGGACCCAGAAATTGATTTTATCAGGAGCCCCAATGAACCGCCCGCTTCCCGCCTATGAAACGACGACTGCCGCGCGCCCCGCGCCGATCAGCCCCTTTCAGCGCGAGCTCCCGAAGCGCGGTTTTGAGATTGCCTGGCAGGATGCTCACAATCAGACCCGCTTTGACACCGTCATGGCGCCGGCCGACCCGATGCTCGAGGCCATCTTCGCGAATGTTGCGCGCGGCGCGGTCATTACGACTGACAAGGGCCAGACCCCGGTGGAGGATTTGCAGCCCGGTGACGCCGTGCAAACGGTCGAATTTGGCCCGCTGCCGCTGCGCTGGATCGGCTCATACACGCTCCAGCCCAGCCATAAAACGACCGAGCGGGCCGTGACCCGCATGGTCCGCTTCAGCAGCGACGCCTTTGGTCTGGCGAAGCCGCATGGCGACCTGCTCGTGTCTGAATCTGCGCATATTCTGGTGCGCGACGCCAAATGCCAGCTGCTGTTCGGGATGAAACAGGCCTATGCACCAGCCCGCGCTTTTGAGGATGGGGCGCAGATATTCTCAATCACGCCAGCCGCGCCCGTGACGGTCTACAATCTCGCGTTCGACAAGCATGCAACGATCTTGGCAAATGGCATCGAGCTGGAAAGCTTTAACCCAGGCCCCTTAGCCGAGTTCACAGGCGACAACCAGTCGCGCATGGCCACGATGCGACTGTTTCCGCATGTTGCGAGCCTGCTTCAATTTGGCAAACCAGCGACCCAGCGGCTGACCGTTTTTGAAACCAGCCAATTGCATCAAACGGACTGAGGCGCGGCTTTAGCTGATTGCGTTCAACCGCTCTTCGACCACGTCAAACGGAACACCCGGTTCGTCTTTCGACCCGCGTATCACCAAAGAGGTCTTCACGCTCGCAACGTTGTCGGCAGAGGTGAGTTCTTCGGTCAAGAAGGTCTGGAAGCTCGACAGGTCCGGGGCGATACATTTGAGAATAAAATCGACCTCGCCGTTGAGCATGTGGCATTCGCGCACAAGCGGCCATCCTTCGCAGCGTTTTTCGAACGCGCTCAGGTCCACCTCCGCCTGGCTTACCAGCCCCACCATCGCAAAAACCTGAACTTCAAACCCAAGCGCGCGTGCCTCAACATCGGCGTGGTAGCCCCTGATGAAACCACTTTCTTCGAGGGTGCGTACCCTGCGTAGGCAAGGCGGCGCCGATATGCCAACGCGCTTGGCAAGCTCAACATTGGTCATCCTGCCATCAGCTTGTAATTCAGAGAGAATCTTACGGTCAATATCGTCTAATTTCGAAATTGCCATGGCTAAGGGCCCCTGTGGGTAAAGTTTATATCCCTGTAACAATCTTACGCAAATGCGCAGCATTGTTTCAATATCGGAACAAAAGCTTTCCGACAGTTTCCTTAAATGACGTAAATCTAGAGTAAACACCATAGGTAATTTGGTAAGAACTTGTTTGAAACTAGGTACAAGGGCGAGTTTTTTAGGCGTCCGCTTCGCAAGAATTAGAGGTAAAATCACAGGTACTTGAAGGTAGTCAATGCGGCCTGACCACGGTTACATTGACTGTCGGCGGTGCATATGCCGCCACTGTGAATACGATCTCAAACGTTATGTTTATCGTCGACGAGTCCGGATCGATGGGAGGCGAGCAAGATTTTCTTGAGCAAACCGTCATCGACAAACTGGATGCCGATCTGGCGACTGCGGGCGTTACGAACCGGTCTTACGGCGTGATTGGATATGGCGGCAAGCCAGCAACCGCTCGCACGGTTGGACCAGGGCTGACGGATGCCGCTGGTGCAAAGATCAACCTTGGCGCGTTGAATACGAGTGGTGGGTTTGAAGATGGATATCAGGCGATTGACTATGCGCTCAACAACCTGAACTTCACGTCTGGCGCGGCGATCAACTTCATCCTTGTCACAGACGAGGACCGCGACGTCACGTCCGGCACAAGCTTCACAACTGCTGGCATGCTTGCCGCGCTGAAGTCGTCCAAGATCCTGCTAAACGCGGTTATCTCTAACCCGTTTACCTCGACATCTGCGAACGCCAGCGAAGTGATCGAGTTGTCCGAAGACGGCACAGCTTATGTCGCTGACGGTATGGGCGGCTACATAACCGATACTGGCGGTACCGTTGGGAACGGCGCGGGAACAACGGAAGCCGACTACGCCGAGCTCGCTTTGGACACTGGCGGTGCGGCTTGGAACCTGAACCTGCTCCGCGCGGGCGGCGACAAAGCTTTGTCCTTCGCTGACGCGTTCATCGACACCAAAGTGGCAGAAATCATCTCGCAGCCTCCTACAGGCACATCGCCTGTACCGCTGCCAGCTGGCATGCCGCTTCTGCTTGCAGGCCTCGGTGCCTTCGGCGTTGCACGCGCACGTTCGAAAAAAGCCAAAGCTTAATAGCGCTTAGCATCTACTCAAAGGCCCGCCCCTTGGCGGGCCTTTTTGTTTGGCCCCATGCTTTTCGGAATACCCGGTATGCGGGGGTTTCCTCCCCCTCCACGCGCAGCTATATCGAAGGCTCAGTTGACACCAACCAGAGCCCCAAGACATGTCCGAGACGCGCCACACCAAAGTCCTTATCATCGGCTCAGGCCCCGCAGGCTACACGGCGGGCGTTTATGCCTCGCGCGCGCTGCTCGACCCGATCTTGGTGCAGGGGATTGAGCCCGGCGGACAGCTGACCACCACCACCGAGGTCGAAAACTGGCCCGGCGACACTGAGGTGCAGGGCCCCGACCTGATGGTCCGGATGGAAGCGCATGCAAAGGCCATGGGCTGCGAAATCATCGGCGATATCATTACCTCCGTCGACACGTCCAAGCGCCCTTTTACCTGCCAGTCTGACAGCGGCACCGTCTACACCGCCGATGCGCTGATCCTCGCCACGGGCGCACGCGCGAAATGGCTGGGCCTGCCCTCGGAGGAAAAGTTCAAAGGCTTCGGCGTCTCTGCCTGCGCCACCTGCGACGGCTTCTTCTACCGTGGCCAGGAGATCGTGGTGATCGGCGGCGGCAACACGGCCGTCGAAGAGGCGCTGTTTTTGACCAATTTCGCGTCCAAAGTGACCCTCATCCATCGCCGCGACGAGCTGCGCGCCGAGGCCATTCTACAAGAACGGCTGATGAAGAACCCCAAGATCGAGCCTTTGTGGTTTCACCAGCTCGAAGAAGTCATTGGTGCCGATAGCCCCATGGGCGTCGAGGCCGTCAAGGTTCGCAATGTCAAAACGGACGAGATCACTGAAATCCCGTGCAAGGGCGTCTTCGTGGCCATTGGTCATGCGCCCGCCAATGAGCTGGTGAAAGGCGTGCTTGAGACGCATATGGGCGGCTACGTCGTCACAAAACCCGACAGCACCGAGACGTCTATCCCCGGTGTCTTTGCGGCAGGCGACCTGACCGATCACAAATACCGTCAGGCTGTGACCAGCGCAGGTATGGGCTGCATGGCGGCACTGGAGGCTGAACGTTTTCTGGCCGAGGAAGACTGAGACGCGTTGCTGCACCGCGTTGGTTTAGTCGTGGCTACGCCACGCCGACCGTCCGGGGGTTTCACCCCCGGACCCCCAGAATACTTTTGAAACAATGAAGAGGATTGGCGCGGGTGGCAGATCAGGCGCGTGTTTCCTATGAGCCCGTCTCTTTAGCCGTTCATCAGCTCAGACAATGCATCCATGATAGCGCGCACCTGACCTGCGTCAGCAGCGCCCGCGTGCGGCGCGGCAAAACGGCCGCTGTCATTGTCAAAGTACGTCCCGGACGCATCGGCGAAATCCGCGCTCAGCGCGGCCCGGATCAAAATGTCGGCGCCGATATTCAGATCGCTGCCAGCAACGCCAAAGCCTTCTTTCACCATCTTAGAGGCCAGCAAAGAGCCCGGGTTCACTGCGACAACAACCATCCCATCTGACAGCTCTTTGGCCAATTCGGCGCTCCAAATGGTGATCGCCAGCTTGCTTTGCGCATAGGCATCCATGTCGCCCATCGGCCGAAAGCGCTTCATCGCGGCCACGTCAACGGGGGCCTGCGCTGCCGAGGACAGGTTCACCACGCGCCCATCTGAGGGCATGATTGGCAACAACGCGCGGGTCAAAATATAGGGCGCGATGGTGTTCACCTCGAAGCGGATGTCACGCCCGGCTTCTGTCTCCACCACGGGTGATTTCAAAATACCGGCATTGTTGATCAGCACGTCCAAGCGGTTGTGATCCGCTTTGATTGCCTCAGCCATCGCCGCCACATCCCCCATCTTGCTCAGGTCCGCGCGGTAGGTTTTGGGCGCACCGCCGACCTGTTCTGCGGCCCGTGCCAGCTTGTCAGCGCTGCGCCCGTGCAACAGCACCTCATGCCCGTCAGCGGCCAGTTTTTGGGCTGTCAAAAGGCCGATGCCGTCAGTCGCACCGGTGATCAAAATCGTCTTCGTCATTCGTTTTATCCTTTAAAAACCGAACTCTGGCATCACGTCATCTGCGATGCGTTTCATTGTGTCTTCGACATCGGCCACATTGAACCGCAGGTTCAACGCAACATGGTTGATCCCAAGGCTTTGCACCTCCGACAAGTAGCGGCGCAGGAAGGTGGTGCCCGCCGAAAAGCCTAAATGAATAGGGCGCGGCGGCGCATCCGGGTCGGCTTGCAGGTCGACATAAAGCGATTGCATCACCGGCTTGTTCTGCCCGCCCGCCTCCGCGATCCGGCGGCGGTAATCGTCAACAACGCGACCTTGCGCCACAGGATCACGCGGGTAGGTGATCCAGCCATCGCTGTTTTGCGCGACCCAGTCGGGGTCCTGCCGCGACCCGCCAGTGACCAGCATGGGCAAGCGCCCACCCACCGGCTTGGGCAGCATATCGGCCCCGCCATTCAAGGTGCCTTGCGCGGTCTGCGCTTGCGGGTAGTCCTGCGCCATCTCGCGGATGTAGGAAAAGCTGTCGCGGAACCGCTCCCCACGGCTTTCGAACTCCATATTCATCGCCGGATATTCCTCGGGCCGGTCGCCCGAGGCCACGCCCAAAAGCAAACGCCCACCCGACAACACATCAGCGGAGGCCGCTTGCTTGGCCACATGCGCCGGGTGGCGCAACGGCAAAATGACCGACGCGACCCCGAGGCCGATGTCTTTCGTCGCGCCCGACAGCGCCCCCAGATAAACAAACGGGTCAAACGTCTGCCCGGCATCGCCAAAGGACGGCACATTGAACGGCACGTCGCGCAACCAAAGTGCCGCAAAGCCCAACTCATCTGCCAGCTGCGCACGTTCGATATGGCGCTCCAGACTGGGCACAGGGCTGTTGCGGTGCGCCTCCAATGGAACCACAAGCCCCAATGTCAGCGCGCTAGGTTTGAACGCGTTTGCATAAGCGCGGTTGATCTGCGGAAAATCTTGCATGGATAGATCTTTCATAGCGGCCTCAATAGCGGATCAGCGTGCGGCTTTCGATGCTTTTGCGAATTCGCGTGATGGTTGCATCTTCCACCAGATCAATCGCGCTATGGGCAATCGATGCCAGACCGCGATTGTCATAGATGTTGAAAAACGCAACTTCATCCGGCGTCATCTTGGAGCGGTAGACCCAGTCATGCGTTTCGCGTCCAGCGAGCCCCATGATCTGGCCAAGCCGGTCTGGATAGATCAAGTCCAATTCGATCCAGTCCTCGGGCTGCACGCTGGAGGGGCGCACAAAGCCAAGCGGCGCTGAGTTGATCGCCGCACCGACCGGACGCCAAACGTTGATAAAAGCGTAATGCCCCTCGGCCCACTCAGCGGCGCGGGGCTCGCCTAGGATGTCCAAGAGCCTCTTCTCTGCGCCTTGAGCGCTGTAATCGCTGTGCACATTGCGCGCAGGCTTGCGGTCCGAGCTGGGGTCATCTTCACGCACGGTATGATCAAAAATCACGGCCTCCCGCGCGCCAACAGCGTCTTTTAAAAGCGCTATGAGTTCCGCGTCATATGTGTCTTGCCAGTCGGCCCCCGCGAAATCCACCACCGCGCTCGGATAGGTCTCAAACGCAACGCTGTCGTCTTGGAAAGTCACGTCAGCCTCGCACGAACGGGTGTCGCTGAGCGAAATGACAGTCTCCGCAAGCTCGGGGGAAATAAGTTGTCCCACCACGCCGCCTGCATCAATCTCAAAAGCTTGGCGGTCTGGTTTATGGACATGGTAGTTGACGGTTCCAACGCGCGACATGTTCGGGCTCCAAGGTCTCAATTCGTGTTGGCCTTAGACTTATACACCTCAATATCAGAATAAATGACATAATTTTACATTCAGTTTTTAGATATGGTATATAATTAGGATGGATACTGACGCCCTTCGTCTCTTTGTTCTTGCTGCCGAGACGCTCAATATCAGTGCCGCGGGTCGCGCCCTTGGGCTCGCGCCTGCCGTCGCCAGCGCCCGATTGGCAAAGCTTGAACACGTGGTCGGCGCGGACCTTTTGCACAGATCAACCCGCAAGGTGGCCCTGTCGTTGGAGGGGGCTGAATTTCTACCCTTCGCACGCGAAATTCTGGCCCAGCAAGACGCGGCACTTGCCGCACTTGGGCACGGGCAGGCCAGCGCTACGGGGACCCTTCGCTTTGCGGCCCCCAGCACATTTGCGCAGCTCTATATCGCGCCGCTGCTGCCTGCGTTTTTGGAAAAACATCCCGGCATCACGCTGGATTTGCGGCTTTCGGACACGGAATTTGACCTGATCGAGGGCAGCTTCGATCTGGCGCTGCGCAATATGGTGATGGAGGACACCAGCCTGAAAGGCCGCAAACTGGCCGATGACACCCGCGTGCTCTGCGCCTCGCCGGACTATTTGACGCGCATGCCGCCGCCAAACCACCCGGGCGACTTGCACCTTCATCAACTGATCGCCTTCAAGGACCAAGCGCCACGCGCCCTCAAGGGGCCAAATGACGAAAACGCCCTCTTCGACCCCAAATCCTGCAAGAACCGTCTGATCCTCGATGATGGGCTTAGCCAGAAAATCGCGACGCTGAACGGGGCCGGAATTTCGTTAAACTCGCTGTGGAGCGTGCAGGCGGAGATCCGTTCAGGTCAGCTCATCCGCGTGCTGCCCGCATGGCAGGGCGCGGCACATTCGGCCCTGTGGCTGGTTTATCCGCAAGCCAATGTGATTTCCCTCAAGGTGCGGGTCTTCATAGATTTTCTTCTCGATCACCTCAAAGGGGGCAAAGCCTGGCTCTAGGGTCAGCTTTTACTCCAGGATCGTCCCTTCGGTCACCGCGTCCGCCACGTCTTCAAGCACATCGGCCAGCGTTAGCCCATCTTCGAAGCGCCCGCGATCCAGAAACGCTATGGTTTGCGCGACCACCAATGGGGCGTTCATCATGAATGTGTGGGTCACTGGGAAAACCATATGGTCGCTCATGCCGGCAACCTTGGTGCTTTCAACGGAGACCTTGCCGTCATCCTCCCCGGGGATCAGCGCCGAATAAATCGGGTTCAGCGATTGCGTCCCAGCCAGAACCCCCAATTCAAACGTCACGGGCGGCAGCGATTTGGGCAAACTGTCCGCGCCGGTGCCCAATTGCAGCCCGGCGGGCCCGTTGAGCCATTCAAACGGGGTGAGGTCTTCCAACTCGTCCACGAGTTCAGATCCTTGGTTGGGCGGCGCGAGCATAACCACGCGGCCCAATCGGTCGAACTCATTTTCTGCCAGCCAAGCGCGGACCAGAATGCCGCCCATCGAATGCGTCACAAAATGGACGGGCGCGCCATCGACACATTCAGCTATTGCCGGTGGGATAGTGCCAATAGCCAGATCCTTGATTGTCGCGTCGGTTGACGAATATCCGGGATTGACCGTTTGGTACCCGGCCGCCTCCAGGCTCTCCTCCATCACCGACAAGGAGAAGGAAGTCCGCGCGAGCCCGTGCAACAACACAACGCAATCGGCCCAGGCCATCGACGGAAAGAGAAGAAAAACTGCAAGCAACCGTTTCATAGCGTTAACCTAAGCGCTGTTTATCGCAAATTCATCACCAAAGGGGTCCGACCTCACGTCATTTTCATGGCGCAGACCGGCTTCGAATTGCCGCAACGGGCCGCGACCCGGTTGACATCCCCCCAGCGCAACCCACATGTATCGCCGCTGAAGCAGTATTGAATCAGAGGTAATGTATGCCCGTTGTTGTCGTCGAATCTCCGGCCAAGGCCAAGACCATCAACAAGTATTTGGGCAATGATTATACCGTTTTAGCCTCCTACGGACACGTGCGGGACCTGCCACCCAAAGACGGATCGGTCGATCCCGACGCCGAGTTCGACATGAAGTGGGAGATCGCTTCCGATAGCAAAAAACATGTCAAAGCCATTGCTGACGCGCTGAAAGACGACAATGCGCTGATCCTCGCCACCGACCCCGACCGCGAGGGGGAAGCGATCAGCTGGCATCTTGAGGAGGCTTTGCGCAATCGCAAGGCCATTAAGAAAGACACGCCCGTCAGCCGCGTCGTGTTCAACGCGATCACCAAATCAGCTGTCACCGAGGCCATGAAAAACCCGCGCCAGGTTGATGAGCCTCTGGTGCATGCCTACCTCGCCCGCCGCGCGCTCGATTATCTGGTGGGCTTCAAGCTCAGCCCGGTCTTGTGGCGTCGCCTGCCTGGGGCAAAATCCGCCGGACGCGTCCAATCGGTCTGCCTGCGCCTGATCGTCGAGCGCGAGATGGAGATCGAAAAATTCAACGCGCGTGAATATTGGTCCGTCAAAGCCATGCTCACGACGCCGCGCGGACAGAATTTTGAGGCGCGTCTCACCGTCTTGGGCGGCGACAAGCTCGACAAGTTTGATTTGGCCAATGAAACCGCAGCTGAGCTGGCCGTGCAGGCCATCAATTCGCGCGATCTTACGGTCAAATCCGTTGAGGCAAAGCCCGCCAACCGCAACCCGTCCCCGCCCTTCATGACATCGACGCTCCAGCAGGAGGCCTCCCGCAAGTTTGGCATGGGCGCGCGCCAAACCATGTCCAGCGCGCAGCGGCTCTATGAGGCAGGCCACATCACGTACATGCGGACAGACGGCATCGACATGGCGCCTGAGGCCGTACACGCCGCCCGCGACGCGATCAAAACCAAGTTCGGCGGCGACTATGTCCCGGGCGAGCCGCGCATGTACAAAAACAAGGCCAAAAACGCGCAAGAAGCGCATGAATGTATCCGGCCCACGGATATGATGGCCGACACGGAAAGCCTGAAAATCCTCGATGCTGATCAGCGCAAGGTTTACGACCTTATTTACAAGCGCACGATTGCCAGCCAAATGGCCGCCGCGCGGCTTGAGCGCTCGACAGCCATCATCGGCTCGGATGATGCGCAGGTGGAACTCCGCGCCTCGGGTCAGGTCATGCTCTTTGACGGCTTCCTGCGGGTCTATGAAGAAGGCCGCGACGACGCTGTTCTCGATGATGATGACAAGTCCCTGCCCCAGATCAACCAAGGCGACGCGGCGGGCAAGCAATCGGTCACGCCGGAGCAGCATTTCACCCAGCCCCCGCCCCGCTACACTGAGGCCACGCTCGTCAAGCGCATGGAAGAACTCGGCATCGGCCGTCCCTCGACCTACGCCTCGATCGTCACCACGATCCAAGACCGCGACTATGTGCGAAAAGAGAAAAACCGCCTGATCCCTGAGGATAAGGGCCGGCTGGTCACGGTCTTCTTGACCAATTTCTTCCGCAAATATGTGGGCTATGAATTCACCGCCAACCTTGAGGAAGAGCTCGACGACGTCTCCGCAGGCGAACGCGACTATAAAAACGTGCTCGACCGGTTCTGGCGCGACTTTGCCGTTGCAATCTCGGAGGCGATGGACCTGTCCATCACCGAGGTACTTGAAAAGATCAACGACGCGCTCGCGCCGCATATCTTCCCGCCCAATGAAGACGGCACCGACCCGCGCCTGTGCCCCAATTGCGGGACCGGTCGTCTGTCCATGCGCACAGCCCGCTCCGGCGGCGCTTTCATCGGCTGCTCCAACTACCCTGAATGCCGCTACACGCGCCCCTTTGGCCCGCCCGGTGGCGACGAGGACACCGGCATCCCGCCTGAGGGCAAAATGCTCGGCATGGACGCCGACGACAAGATTTGGATCCACAAGGGCCGGTTTGGGCCCTACGTCCAGCGCGGCGACGTGACCGAGGAAAATAAAAAACCCCAACGCCAATCCGTGCCCAAAGACTGGCCGGAGGAAGGCTTCGCGCTCGAAAACCTCGACCTAAACCACGCGCTCAAGCTGCTCTCCCTGCCCCGGCTCATCGGCACGCACCCCGAGGATGGCGTCAATGTATGGTCCAATATCGGCCGCTATGGCCCGTATCTGAAACACGCCGAAAGCACGTCAGAGCGCGGCGGCACCAACGCCAACCTGGCCACGATGGAAGACGTCTTCACCGTCGGCATGAACCACGCAGTTGAGCTTCTCGCGGCCAAGGTCGCCTCGCGCGGCGGGCGTGGCGGTGCGGCCAAGACGCTGAAGGATTTGGGCGAACATCCAGACCAAGGCGGCCCCATCGCGATCATGGAAGGCAAATACGGGCCTTACGTGAAATGGGAAAAACTCAACGCCACGCTCCCCAAGGACATTGAGCCCGACGCGCTAAGCATCGATCAGGCCGTGCAGCTTTTGGACGAAAAAGCCGCCAAAAAGGGCACGAAACGCAAAGCACCGGCGAAGAAGAAGGCTGCCGCCAAGAAAAAGGCGGCACCGAAAAAGTGACCCGCCTGCGATGAAGGGTATCGTGATCTTCTTCGCGCTTTTCTTCGCGCTAGTGACGTTGCTCTTTTGGGCCAAGATGAAGCCGGTGCAGGCGGCGCCGGTCTTACATGACGTGGTGACCTACCAATAGGATCAGGGCCCAAAAACGACATGCCTGTCGCCTGCTTGCGCGCCCGGCCCCCGCCCCGTGTGCTTGGTTTTTGCCAGACGCAACTGCTCCGATTGAAGCTACGAGGTCCGGCATGGCCACCGATCCGCAACCGCGCCCGAAGCGGCGCATCTGGAACTTCACCCCGGACCTACCGCTGCAGCTTGCACCCTATTGGGATTGGCCGCTCAAACCGGTCGCCACGCTGATCTACCTTTTGCGCAGTTGGAACCCGGTCGGTCTGCGCTGCCTATTTCTGCTGGGCGCAGTGATCACGTGGACGTTCTTCACCCCCGATCTTGCACGGGCCGATACCCTTGCCTTCGGCTGGATATTCGAGGTCTGGCTGCGCAATTTCATCATTCTTTTTACTGTCGCCGGTGGCTTGCACCTTTTGCTCTGGCGCTTTGGCACCCAAGGCTGCGAGACCCGCTACGACATGCGCCCGATGATGACGAATGCCAAGGTGTTCTGGTTCAAAGATCAGGTCTGGGACAACATGTTCTGGTCCTTCGTCGCCTTGCAATTCTGGACCTTTTGGGAGTGCTTTATCTGGTACGCCTACGCCAATGGCTGGGCCACGCTCATCACCTTTGACAGCAACCCGGTCTGGTTTGTGGCGTTGATCATCATCATTCCGATCTGGGCGGGGTTCTATTTCTACGCCCATCACCGGCTGCTGCATATCGGGTTTTTGTACCGCAAAGTGCATTCCTGGCATCACCGCAACATCAACACCGGACCCTGGTCCGGGCTCGCCATGCATCCGGTCGAAAGCTTCATTTTAATGACCGATACGCTGTTGTTCCTTTTCATTCCCGCGCACCCCATCCATGTCATATTTTTGCTGTTTCACCACGGCGTCGGCGCGCCCACCTCGCATGCGGGGTTTGAACGTTTGAAACTGGGCAAGCTGCGCGGGGTCGAGGTCGGCGACTTTTTCCACCAGCTCCATCACCGGTTTTTCGACTGCAACTACGGCACGTTCGAAACCCCTTGGGACAAATGGCTTGGCACATTCCACGACGGGACGGAGGCCGGGAATGAGCTGGTCAAAGAAAGGCGGCGCAAAATCTGGTCGTAAGGCTAGCCCCTTGAATATGGGCGCAAAACCCCCGACATAAAGCGCAGATAAAAAGGGGGCCCAATGCCAGTACCAAACCCAGACGCGCTTGATTTCCTACTGACGCGCCGGTCGCGCCCCGCCAAGACGCTGGCCACCCCCGCGCCGGACCGCGCGGCGCTCATGCCGCTGCTGAGCGCCGCCGCACGCACGCCGGATCACGGCAAACTGGAACCTTGGCGCTTTATTGTTCTGGAGCAAGCCGCGTTGCTGCGCCTTGGCGCCCTCGCCCGTACACGCGGTGCCGGTTTGGGCTTGGACGCTGACAAAATCGACAAGATCGGCACCATGTTCGAGGCCGCGCCCTTGTCTGTCGCAGTCGTGGCCTCGCCCAAACCATCCGAGAAAATCCCTGAGGTCGAGCAAACGCTGAGTGCAGGCGCGGTCTGTCTGGCGCTTCTGAACGCGAGCCTTGCAGCTGGTTGGGGGGCAAACTGGCTGACCGGCTGGACCGCCTTGGACCGTCCCTTCCTGACCGAAGGGCTGGCGCTGGACGCCCATGAATTTGTCGCAGGCTTCATCCATCTTGGCACGGAAACCTCCACCCCGCCTGATAGACCACGCCCCGATCTGGACGCTATCACCACATGGGTTCAGGCATGATTGTCGGTGATTATCTCAAAGCCATCGGTCAGATCGGCGATTCCCGTTTTTTGCGGGTCTTGGCGCTAGGGGTCGGGCTGACGATTGCACTTCTTTTTGGGTTCACCGTTCTCTTTGCGTGGACGGTTGGCCTCGTTGTGCCCGACAGCTTTTCGTTGCCCTGGATCGGGGAGATCACCTGGATCGACAATGTCGCCTCCCTCGCCGTCATTCCGGTTATGCTGGGCGCGTCGGTCTTTTTGATGATCCCGGTCGCGTCCGCTTTCACGGCCCTGTTTCTCGACAGCGTGGCCGACGCGGTGGAGGCCAAGCATTACCCCGCGCTGCCGCCCGTTTCCCATGTGCCCTTTTCTGAAACCATTGTTGAGACACTCAAGTTCTTGGGGGTTTTGCTGGCGGTCAACCTGCTGGCGCTGGTCCTCTACCTGATCTTCCCGCCCTTCGCGCCGCTGATCTTCTGGGGGGTCAACGGGCTGCTTCTGGGCCGCGAATACGCCACCATGGTCGCCCGCAGGCGCATGCAGCCCGCTGAGGTACGCATTTTCCGGAAACGCTATTCAACCGTGATCTGGATGGCCGGGGTGCTTATGGCGATCCCACTCTCGATCCCAATTATGAACCTTGTGATGCCCATAATTGGCGTCGCCGCCTTCACCCATTTGGTCCACCGTTTGGCGGCACGCGCCTAGCTCTCGGGTCCAAACCGTTTGAACAGGTCGATCTGGTCGACCGTGATCCAGCCAAAGTGGATGGTGCAGATGATCGGCACCGCGATCAGCGTGGCAAAAAGCGTCGTCAGGCGAAACTTGCGCCGCATCACGAACCCCGAGGGCGCGGAGGCGGGGGTACCCACCTCAACCTCACCCACATCCCCCTGGCTTTGGTTACCAAGGGGCAGCACCACAAACAAGGTCATGAACCAGGTCACCGCGTAGACCACGCACATGGAGGTGAAGGCCATTACGCTTGCTCCAACTCAACCAACGTGCCCGTGAAATCCTTCGGGTGCAGGAACAATACAGGCTTGCCATGCGCACCGATCTTCGGCTCGCCCGTGCCCAGCACCCGCGCGCCGCTGGCCTTCAGCTGGTCGCGCGCGGCCAGAATGTCATCCACCTCGTAGCAGATATGATGGATGCCGCCCGAAGGGTTCTTCTCCAAAAACCCGTTGATCGGGCTCTCTTCGCCCAAAGGGTGCAACAGCTCGATCTTGGTGTTCGGCAGCTCGATGAAAATAACCGTGACGCCATGGTCTGGCTCCGGCTGCGGGTCGCCCACATTGGCCCCCAAGGTGCCGCGATACTGGGCTGCGGCGGCCTCCAGGTCGGGCACGGCAATGGCCACATGGTTCAATCGTCCGATCATCTTGTCATCTCCTCGCAGGCGCGTTTTGCGGGTCTTATGCGCGCTTGAGACGCGCTTGCAAAGGGGCGGGGTGCCGCAGGCCAGCGGGATTCATGATCTGTTAGGCAAACTGGCGCAAAATGAGAATCAAGGGACTGAATTTGAACCGTTTGACCTGTTTTTCCGCGGAGGCCGCCATGCCAGAAGACCTTGGACATTTGTCGATGACCATTCACCCTACAGCGATGCGACCGCTCTTGGGGCTGACCGTTTTGGTGGTTGAAGATAGCCGCTTCGCGTCGGAGGCCGTGCGCCTGCTCTGCATCCGCTCGGGCGCCCGCATTCGCCGTGCCGACAGCTTGGAGGCCGCGCATAAGCACCTGCGCCTCTACCGCCCGTCAGTGATGATCACCGATATCGGGCTTCCTGATGGCTCCGGCATTGATCTCATTGCTGAGGTTGCGACCTCGATCAAGGATGACCGCCCCGTGCTCATCGCGACATCTGGGGCAGATGGCGAGGGCTGGGAAGATAAGGCAATCGCGGCCGGCGCCGATGGGTTCTTGCCAAAACCAATCGACTCCGTCGGTATGTTTCAGCAATCCATCTTGCAACATCTGCCCAAAGACATGCACCCATCCGGCCCAAGGGTCATGAACGATGAGGTGATAGAACCCGACACGCTCTCGCTTTGCGAAGACCTCTCCCATCTTGATGAGCTGTTGCAATCCGCGCCCGAACAGCTGGGCTATATCGCGCCCTTCTTGCAGGGGTTGGCGCGGTTGGCAGGCGATGAAAAGCTGAAAGCCGCCTCAGACGAGCTGTCAGAGGCCTGCAAATCCGGCGGCTCAACAACAGCCCCGATCGCGCAGGTGCGCGCCCTGATCAAAAAACGGCTCGACGTGGCAGAAATGGTCTAAGCGCCGCTCGACAGCGCTGGATCATCTGCCACCCTGACCAGCCCGGTCAAGGCGCCAAGGCTTTCTCTCTGAACGCCATCCCGGGTAAAATTTCTCTCATCAAACCAGGCACCGTATGCTTCTTTGAGCGCGGGCCACTCCTGATCAATACATGCAAACCATGCCGTGTCGCGGTTGCGCCCTTTATATAGCGTTGCCTGCCGAAACACTCCCTCATAGCTGAACCCAAACCGCTGTGCCGCGCGGCGTGAGGCGCGGTTCAACGCGTCGCATTTCCACTCAAATCGCCGGTAGCCAGCTTCAAAGGCCCATTCCATCATAAGATATATCGCCTCAGTCGCGGCGCGGGTGCGCTGCAGTTCCGGCGCGAAGTTGATATGTCCAATTTCGATGGAACCCGCCTCAGGGCTGATGCGCAAATAGCTCAAGACCCCGCAGAACCGCCCCGTTTCATGCGCATGAACGGCGTAGAAACATGGATCATCCGCCCCCGCGACGTCACGCGCCCATTTGTGATACCCGGCGGACGAGCTGAACGGCCCATATGGCAGGTAGTCCCAAATCGCGTCATCGACGCTATTGGCGCGATGGATGTCTGCGGCATGGCGATCCGCATCCAAAGGCTCCAAAACAGCATAGAGACCTGTGAGCGTTTGCCCGCCCGGTCGCGGCGGCGCAGACCAGTTTGGCAGCGGCACGCCAAATTGTTTCTTAGGATTAACCATTTCGGAGCCGTTTCAGTGATCGTTGCTCGCCTACGAACACTGCCCTTATTTAGCCAGTTAATTAGTTAAAATGGGCTCGAAAACACCTTTGGTCCAGCCTGAATTTTGCACATTCCTGCCTTGTTTAACCGTCATCTTAACTCCAACGACGCGATTACGCGTTGCATGGACAAAACTTTTGATGCGGAGATTTGTGATGTTTGAAGTAGTAAAAACGTTTCTGAAAGACGAGAGCGGCGCGACCGTTGTAGATATGACTATGTTGATGGCCGCGCTGGTTGGCCTGTGCCTTGCTGTTACCGTTCAGGTGACCAACGGTATGGACAATCAGACAGAAGATCTCAGCACGACGCTGATTGATCGCCCTGTCGGCGCGGCCTGGTAATTCGCGCAGATCACGCGTTTTGAAACGTCGAGGCGTTTTTCGCTTCTTCTAAAGCAACACGCCGGGATCGCGCGACAGGCGTAGCCCCGGAAAAACACTCAGCTCAAGGGCGGTTTGCTCGATGCTAAAAAGCCCTCGCATCAGCCAAGCTGGGTAGGACCTGACATCCGCAACAGGCATGAGGTCGCGTCTTGCATAAAGCGCGGCCTCTTCCAATCCCGGCCAGTCCCCAAAAACCCTCCCGCCACGAACCGCACCACCGGCCAAAAGAAGTGCGCCGCCCGTGCCGTGATCCGTACCTTGTGATCCATTCTCTCGCGCTGTGCGCCCGAACTCCGTCATCGCGACAACAGCCGTTTGCGCCCAATGCGGACCAAGTTCAGATTTCAACGTCAATATCGCGCCTTGCAGCTTTTCCAAAGCCCGACCAAGTCCCGCGCGTTGTCCGCGATGCGTGTCCCAACCCGCCAGTGAAAAGGCCGCGATCCGGGCGGATTCCTTCAGACGCGCCGCCGCGAACCGCGCCAAAACGTCCGCGTCGCCAGCTTGCGCATTGCGTTTGATCGCGTCGCGCATCTCGGATTTTGACAGGGCAAAACTGTCATCACTC
This sequence comes from Pseudomonadota bacterium, assembly GCA_039030615.1. Lineage (GTDB taxonomy): Bacteria > Pseudomonadota > Alphaproteobacteria > Rhodobacterales > Rhodobacteraceae > Litoreibacter. Next base: position 88,629 of record JBCCDV010000011.1, read on the forward strand.
GACAAGCCCAAACTGTCTGCGATCACGACCGCCTCGGCACCAGCCTCCTGAAAAAGAGGATCGTCGTGATACACCTCCTGCAACAAAAGCCGCGCTTGTGGTGACATATCCAGCCGCCCATCCGGAGACCAACTCGAGGTCGGCGCAGGCCCAGCAAGAAGCCGCATTTCTTCGCGCCCCACGGCGAATGCTGTCTCCGACTGCGCGTCTGGCATCACTTGCAATAAACGGTTCAGCCAGCCGTCGCGCGGCAGGCTCACATCCATGCCAGTGCCCGCCTCCAGCAAGTCCTGCCCGTCAAAATGGCTGCGCTTGTCGCGATAGGGCGTCGATACCGCCGGTGCAAAGGCCAAATCACCCGCCCGCCATAGCGGCAACAGCCCCGACAGTGCCGGGTGCAATGTGTAAAACCCGTCCAGCTCCAAGCCGCGCTCCGCGGCCAATCGCGGGCGATACCGCGTCAAAAGCGGATCGCCCGTGGGCCGCAGCACATCCATCCCGTCCATTCCGCCGCGCAGGATGATCACAACCAACCGCTTTTCACCGGCCGTCGCGGCAAAGCTAACCGGGGTCAGAAGCGGGCTCGCCGCCAGTGAACATCCAAGTCCTGCAATGAAGCCACGTCTGTCCATCGCGTCTATCTCCTTTGAAAACCGGGGGAGGCCAGAACAAGCCCAACCCCTTCGCGTCGCGTTTCTGCAGCTTGCGCCGCAAACCGCACCCGCTCATCGGCCAGATTGCCCAAGCTCGTGTCCACAAAGCCCCGCGGATCCGGCAGGCTGCGGAAAAAGGCTGACGGCACTGCCATCGCCCATTGAAGCCGCGCGGCCAATCCTTGCGGTGTGATCCACGCCTCCGCCGTTTCCGGCCACCCATCCGGGCCCAACGGTTTGAACAAAGGCTGTCCCATAGCCGCCAAGGGCCCCGTCAAATAGCTCTGCACTTCCCGCCGGTTCAGCTTCGCCAAGGATCGCGGCGGCAGGGCAATCGCGCGCAAGGCGGAGGTGATGAAATCTATCGGTTGTTTCACCTTTTGACCAAAACTGTCCCACGCAAACGGGTGCTCCAGCATCGCCGCATAGACTGGCACCAGCTGCCCATCGCCGTCTCGATACGCGCGCGCCATTGCCGCAACCATGCCCTCATTGGGCACGTCAGAACAGAAATGTACCGCCAATTTTCGCGCCAAATGCGTGCCCGTGTCAGGATGCGCCGCCAGGTCCTCCAACACCGCAAAAATGTCTTCCAAGGATGCAGCGCCGCCACCATAGAGACGCCCCAGAACCTGTTCACCACCGGGTTCAGCGCGTGCGGGCCGAAAGGCAAATCCGTCCGGCAGGCCCACCGTAAGCCCCGTCAACAGCTCCGCCAATTGCCGCACATCCGCCTGAGAGTAAGCGCCGCCAACACCCAAAGTGTGTAGCTCGATCAACTCGCGCGCGAGGTTTTCGTTCAAACCGCGCCGCCCCCGCGCCGCTTTCGAATTCGGCCCGAAAGACGACACCTGATCGAGGTAAATCAACATCGACGGATGCGTGACCACCGCCTTCAACATATCCGCAAACCGCCCCGCCACATGCGGGCGCACCGCGCCTTCGAGGTAATTCGGGGTGGTGAAAGCCAACAAAGGCACCCGCGGCGCCACGGTAAAATGGTCCCCCCAAAACCGCGTTAACCGTTCGCGAAACGGAGCCTCGGTCGTCAGGGACCGCGCCAAAAACTGCTGATGGTCGCGCATGCGGGCACGCAATTGATCTCGCCGCAGCGTCTTGAAGGCGTCGTTCAGACGCTGTTCGCGGTCGGACCCGCGCGCTTTGCGGTAGGCTTTGCGCGCTGCCTCAACCTTGCCCAACGCAGGCAGAAGCGCATCGAAAGGGGGAATTTCATGCGCTTCTGCCGAGAGATCGGGTTCCGTGAGCTGCCCTAAAACTGCTTCGATCGAACCTGGGAGCGGCCGGTCCGGAGACAGCCCTTCGCCAAATCTGATCGCTGCTTTTTCGGGCGTAAGCGCCATTGCTGGCTCCGTTTTGCGTCACTCTCACAAACTCTAACGCGCGGCTCCCGAATTTCCGTCGCAAAAAGAAAGGGCCCCAGCTATCAGCCAGAGCCCGCGCATTCAAAATTACAACGCTGATCAGTCCTGTGGGATCACACGCAGCCCCAACTCCATCAACTGATCTGACGCAGGCTCCGACGGGGCCGCCATCATTAAGTCTTCCGCGCGCTGGTTCATCGGGAATAAGATCACCTCGCGGATATTGGCCTCATCAGCCAGCAACATCACGATCCGGTCGATACCAGCGGCACAGCCCCCGTGCGGCGGCGCGCCGTATTTGAAGGCATTCACCATACCGCCAAAACGTTTGCGCACCTCTTCTTCGCCGTAGCCGGCCAGCTCAAACGCTTTGAACATGATCTCTGGACGATGGTTCCGAATGGCGCCCGAAATCAGCTCATAGCCGTTGCACGCCAGATCATATTGATACCCCAAAACATCCAACGGATCGCCGGCCAGCGCGTCCATTCCGCCCTGTGGCATTGAAAACGGGTTATGCGAAAAGTCGATTTTGCCGCTTTCTTCATCAGCCTCGTACATCGGGAAGTCGACGATCCAGGCGAAGGCGAACCGGTCCAGATCGGTCAGTTTCAACTCATTGCCGATCTCAACCCGCGCGCGCCCCGCCACCCCTTCAAAGGCCGACGGTTTGCCGCCGAGGAAGAATGCGGCGTCGCCGACACCAAGGCCCAGCTGCTGCCGGATCGCTTCGGTGCGTTCCGGCCCAATGTTCTTGGCCAACGGTCCAGCCGCTTCCATCCCCTCGCCTTGATCGCGCCAGAAGATGTAGCCCATGCCGGGCAATCCCTCTTTTTGCGCGAAGGCATTCATCCGGTCGCAGAATTTGCGCGACCCGCCGGTCGGCGCAGGGATCGCACGAATTTCGGTGCCCTCTTGCTCAAGAATTTTGGCAAAGATCGCGAAACCGGATCCGGCAAAATGCTCTGATACAATTTGCATTTTCAGAGGGTTACGCAGGTCGGGCTTGTCGGTGCCGTACCAAAGCGCGCTATCCTTGTAAGAAATCTGCTCCCAAGTCTCGTCAACTTTGCGCCCACCGCCGAACTCTTCGAAAATGCCGCCGACAACCGGCTGGATCGTGTCAAAAACGTCCTGCTGGGTGACAAAAGACATCTCAAGGTCGAGCTGGTAGAAATCCGTGGGCGAGCGGTCGGCGCGCGGATCCTCGTCGCGGAAACACGGCGCGATCTGGAAATATTTGTCAAAACCCGACACCATGAGCAGCTGCTTAAACTGCTGTGGTGCTTGCGGCAGCGCATAGAACTTGCCCGGGTGCAAACGGGACGGGACCAAGAAATCGCGTGCACCTTCAGGGCTTGATGCAGTGATAATGGGCGTCTGGAATTCCTTGAAATTCAGGTCCCACATCCGCCGCCGCATCGAAGACACAACGTCAGAACGCAGAACCATATTGCGCTGCAATTTCTCGCGGCGCAGATCGAGGAAGCGGTATTTCAAACGCGTTTCTTCCGGGTATTCCTGGTCCCCAAAGACCATCAAAGGCAGCTCATCCGCCGCGCCCAAAACCTCCAGATCGCGCACGAACACTTCGATCTCGCCCGTCGGGATTTTCGCGTTCACCAGCTCGGGGTCGCGCGCCTTCACGTTGCCATCAATACGAATGCACCACTCGGAGCGCACCTTCTCCATTTCCGAAAACACGGGGCTGTCGGGATCGCACAACACCTGCGTCATCCCATAATGGTCGCGCAGGTCGATAAACAAAACGCCACCATGGTCGCGCACGCGATGCACCCAGCCAGACAGGCGCACGGTTTCGCCGACATTTGAGTTGTTCAAGCCTGCACAGGTGTGGCTGCGGAAGTCATGCATGGTCTTATCCTTCAGGCGTCATTAGGCGGGATTTTCTGCTCGGTCGATACACATGGGCTGGCGCGGGAAGTCAAGCAGGCAGGGCCGCTAAAGGCAAAACTGCACTAAATGGTTCAGTAGAATTGACCTTTTTGAGAATCTGTCGCAAAAACGGTTCTCAGTTTTCCGAGTACACTCACGCTTAACCATAAAAATGACGTATTTTAGCCGTTAACCCTTCTCTGGGCCAGGCTGCTATAACTCGACAGCCTAGCTGGGGACGGGACGACTTGTATGTGGACTAAAATGCTGGCGGGTCTGCTCCGCCAATTGCTGAAGAGCGGGGATTTAACCCTGCGATTACCTGATGGCGAGGTGATGCATCTCGGAGATGGTCAAGAGCCATCGGTCTCAGTAACCCTCCACGACCCAACCCTGCCCCGCAAACTGATCCTCAACCCCGAACTTGCCATGGGCGAGGCCTATATGGACGAGCGCCTGACCATCGACGGCGACGATGTGCGCGGGTTTTTGACACTGATTATCCGCAATTTTGGCCAAGGCAACCTGCCCACTTCGCAAAAACTGGCGCGCGCCGCACGCATTGCCAAGCGCAAATGGGATCAGTGGATCCCGCTCACCACAGCCAAGAGAAACGCCGAGCATCACTACGACATCTCGACGCCCTTCTACTATCTCTTCCTTGATGAGGACCGGCAATATACCTGCTCCTACTTCCGCGACCCTTCCTACACATTGGAGGAGGCGCAGATCGCCAAGAAAAAGCACATCGCAGGCAAGCTGCTCATCAAACCCGGCATGAAAGTGCTCGATATTGGGTCCGGCTGGGGCGGGCTCGCGATCACCTTGGCCAAGGATTATGGCGCGCAGGTTGTGGGCGTCACCCTCTCCGACGAACAGCGCAAAGCCGCCACCAAACGCGCCAAGGAAGAAGGCGTCGCCGACCTGGTCGAGTTTCGGCTGCAGGACTACCGCGACGTGACCGAGCAATTCGACCGCATCGTCAGTGTCGGGATGTTAGAGCATGTCGGCGAGCCGCAATATCCCCGCTACTTCCGGCAGATCGAAAAGAACCTCCAGGAAGACGGCGTCGCGCTGATCCATTTCATTGGCCGCACCGGGCCGCCCGGCAATCTCAGCCCGTGGTTTCAGAAATACATATTCCCCGGCGGCTATACGCCGTCGCTGTCGGAGGTCATCAAAGTCGTTGAGAGATCAACGCTCGAGGCCGCCGATATCGAGGTCTGGCGCACGCATTACGACCGCACGCTTTATGAATGGCTCATCCGGTTCGAGGACCGCCTCGAGGAGGTGCGCGAAATGGGCTATGATGAGCGGTTCATCCGCATGTGGCGCTACTACCTCATCGCGTCCGAGCTCAGCCTGTCAGATATGCCGCATGTGCTCTACCATGTGCAGTTGCAGAAGCATCAGACGACGGTGCCCGTCACGCGGGACTACCTCTATACCGAGGGCGCGCCAGAGCCGCACAGCTCTTTTCCCGAAGAGTTTACCCCGCGCAAGTAGTCGCGCGAGGTCAGGCTTTATACTTTGAAGTCTTCCAACTTCGCGCCGCCTTCAAGCGCGGCTTTCAGCCAAGCCGGGCGTGGCCCACGGCCCCCATAGGTGTTTGCCGCGTTTTTTGGATCGCGATAGGCTGGTGCCGCTTTCGCTTTCTTCTTTGCGGATTTCGCCCCGGCCTTTGGTTTTGGCTTAGGTTTCGCGGCACCTGATTTGGCCCCCAACAGGTCTTCAAGAGAGAAGCCCAGAGACTTTGCCTGCGCCCGCAAGGACGACAATGCTTCGGTCTTTGCCTTCTTCTCATGCCGCGCGATGGCTTTTTCCACGCGACCCTGTAATGCCTTCAATTCCGCAAGGCTCAACGGTTTCAGATCGATTTTTGCCAAGGTTTCGTGCCTCCTGTCACTTGTCTTAGTCTAATTGTCCCCACTCTGCGATACGCGTGATTTCAAGAAACTTGAAGCAGAAACTTTTCGCGGCAAAGCCCGACGCCGCTCATCACGCGTTAAGAAAGGCCAATGCGGGCAGGCGCGCCACAGCTTTGAAGAAGTTCGGCCCCAAGCTTGATCGCGGCCCGCGCGGCAGCCATCCTAGAGCTTGGCGCGCAAAATCGCACTCCGCAGGGCAGGCACTATTTATGGACGACACCACGCAGCAACGCGACTCCGCTTTGGCGCTGATGATTTTGGTTGTGGCTTCGGGTCTGGCCTTCGCCTTTTATACGCCGATCTGGCCGCCCGATCTTGCGGCGCTCTATTTCGCGGCGCGGCTGGCGCATGAAGGTCAGCTGGCCGAGATCTATACCGCCAAAGAACAGATTTTCTCCGGCAATATGCCGCCGAGCTGGGCTGATCTGGCGACGCGGCTGGGTCATCCGGACCAAACCGCCTACCCCTATATCTACCCGCCGTTCTGGGCGCGGGTCTTTGCACCTCTGGTCGGTGCGCTGGCGCCATTCGCCTTCTTCAAGGCAGTTTTCGCCGTTCAATTGGTGCTGCTCATCGGGGCGATTTTGGCCACGCGGCAGATCATGTCCGCGCAAACCATCCCTGCCAGCCTTTGGGCCCTGATCTGCGCTGCAACCTTGGCAGTGTCGACCATAGGCTTCGGCGCCCTGGTCCAAAACCAGCCGCAAATCACCGTCACCTGCCTCGTTGTTTTCAGCCTTTTGCGGCTCAAGCAGGGCGGCGCGGTTTCAGCCGGGCTGCTGTTGGCGCTCGCCGCCGCAATCAAGCTCACACCGATCTTGCTGCTGCTCCTGTTTGCGGTCGAACGCGAATGGCGCGCCGCAGCCACAACGCTCGCAGCGCTCGTGGCCTTCGCCGTTGCCAGCGCGCTTATGATCCCGGCTGAGCTACATGCCCAGTTCTTCGCTCAGCTCGATAATGTTCAAGCCATCTTGCCGATGATGCCGCTCAACTTCTCGCTGCAGACTTTTCTGGGCTGGCTGATCGCGGGCGAGCAAATGCAGATCTTTGCGCGCAGTGTGACCGTTGTCATCTGGGTCAAGCCCGCTTGGCTCGACCCGTTGGGGCTCGCACTGATGATCGCCGGTCTCGCAGCCACGTTTTGGGTCACACGGACCCTTGGCGACGACGACAGATACCGCATTCGCCCCTTCGCCGCATTGCTGCTCATCTATAGTACAGGGCCGCTTGGGTGGTCACATTATTACCTGCCGTTGCTGTTCTGTCTGCCGGGGCTCATGGTGATCTTCCCGCTTAGGCTCGGCGCAGGCCTTGCGGTGCTCTTCGCACTTGGTTGGAGCTACGCGTTGCACCAACGCTTCATGGCGCTCGACCCGCAAGGCGGGTTGGTGCTGTCATGGAATGTGGCGCTGCTTTGCACGTTTCTCGCCATGCTCTGGATGGCCGCACTGCAAATGGGGCGCCGCAGCTGACGAAGGGCTTGGGAATCACTCAACCCAAAAACTTCAGAAACGAGCCGTCTGAAGCTTCTGTTTCCGAAACCGCGACAATGAGGGGTCTTACGCCACATTGTCGCGCCGTCATGTTGCCCAATTTTGCCTTATTTGCGCCACAATATGGTTAATGTTTCGCTGCCGAGCCCAGTTTCAAAAAAGCCTTTTTTTATTGAGCATGAGAGGCTACCCAACCTATGGGGGCGCGTTAAATGGTGTTTAAAATGCGTTCAATGGTTCTTTCCGCCGCCTTAATTCTGACTGGCTCCGCCAGCTTTGCGGCAACTCTCGACTTTCTAGGCAATGATGCATGCGTGTCCGGCGCTAATTGCGCAGTCGCGCAGGCGGTCAGCCAGGATTACGGCGACGTTTCGGGCGCAGTCGATGTGACCTATGATGGTGATACGGCGCTCGACGGGCTTCAAAATATGTATCTCTTTGGATGGGGATATGGCGATCCAAGCGTCGTCGCTTATTCCTGGGACCCGGCGGAGGCTGCGTCGATCACATTCGAGGCCACCGCCGGCAATGGGGTGTCAATTGATGGTCTGAAAATTTCGGCCTTCAACGATTACTGGTCGCGCAGCAGCCGCGAGACGTTCCTCACAATCTCGGACTTGTTCGGCACCGTGCTTTACAACAGCGGCGCTTTGACATTGGCCGCCGGTGAAATGTGGACCTTCACCGACACCGTCACCAGCGCAGGCGGGTTGGTTCTTGAATTTGGCACCGCAGGCGGTTGGGTCGGGATCACAAATATCGCCTATAACTTCGGTCCTGCCGAACAGCAAACGACCCGCCTTGCCGGACCACCAAGCCAAACCCCGGCTCCCGTGCCCCTTCCGGCCTCCGCCCTTCTGCTTTTGGCAGGGCTTGGCGGGCTGACCGTCTTCCGCAAACGCAGCGCCTGAGCTCCAACACTGCGACAGGCAGAAACGCCGCCCTTTCTAGGGCGGCGTTTTCGTTTGAAATCCCTTGTTTTGCGCCTTGCACCTGCCCCAGCTAATCCTTAAACCCCCGATAATTTGTGTGCGCGGCGGCCAACTGCGACACGCAGTTTGCGCGCCAAACCGGGGAAATGAGCCATGCCAAAAAGATCCGATATCAAATCCATCATGATCATCGGCGCGGGGCCCATCATTATCGGTCAGGCATGCGAATTCGACTACTCCGGCGCGCAAGCCTGCAAGGCGCTTCGCGAAGAAGGCTACCGGGTCATTCTGGTCAATTCTAACCCCGCCACGATCATGACCGACCCGGACATGGCAGACGCCACTTACATCGAGCCGATCACGCCGGAAATCGTCGCCAAAATCATCGAGAAAGAGCGCCCCGATGCGCTGCTGCCAACCATGGGCGGCCAGACCGGGCTGAACACGTCGCTGGCGCTGGAAGAAATGGGCGTCTTGGACAAATTCAACGTCGAGATGATCGGCGCAAAACGTGACGCGATTGAAATGGCCGAAGACCGCAAGCTCTTCCGCGAAGCGATGGACCGCCTCGGCATCGAAAATCCCCGCGCTACCATCGCCACCAATATGGATGAATGCATGGCCGCTTTGGAAGATATCGGCCTGCCCGCCATCATCCGCCCTGCCTTTACCCTTGGCGGCACCGGCGGCGGCGTGGCCTATAACCGCGACGATTATGAGCATTTCTGCAAATCCGGCCTCGACGCCTCCCCCGTCACGCAAATCCTGATCGACGAGTCGCTTCTGGGCTGGAAAGAATATGAGATGGAGGTCGTGCGCGACCACGCCGACAACGCCATCATCGTCTGCGCCATCGAAAACGTGGACCCAATGGGCGTGCATACCGGCGACAGCATCACCGTGGCCCCGGCCCTGACGCTGACCGACAAAGAATACCAGATCATGCGCAACCACTCGATTGCGGTGCTGCGCGAAATCGGGGTGGAGACCGGCGGCTCCAACGTGCAATGGGCCGTGAACCCTGCCGATGGGCGCATGGTCGTGATCGAGATGAACCCAAGGGTGAGCCGCTCCTCCGCGCTCGCCTCCAAGGCCACCGGTTTCCCAATCGCCAAAATCGCCGCCAAGCTCGCCGTAGGCTACACGCTCGATGAGCTGGACAACGACATCACCAAGGTCACGCCCGCCTCCTTCGAGCCCACAATCGACTACGTCGTCACCAAAATCCCGCGTTTCGCTTTTGAGAAATTCCCCGGCTCCGAGCCCTACCTCACCACCGCCATGAAATCCGTCGGCGAGGTCATGTCCATCGGCCGCACCATCCACGAAAGCATGCAAAAGGCCCTCGCCTCCATGGAAAACGACCTCACCGGCTTTGATGAGGTCGCCCTCGACGGCATGCCCGGCCCCGATGCGGTCGAATGGAAAGCATCGGAAAATGACATCATCCCGCGCATCGTCGTGGGCCGCGACGCCACCGCGCAGGAGGCCATCGACAAGACCCTCACGCGCGCCCTGGCCCAGCAAACGCCCGACCGGCTGCGCGTCATCGCCCACGCCATGCGCTTCGGCTTCTCCAACGATGAGATCAACGAAATCACCGCGTTCGATCCTTGGTTCCTCGCCCGCATCCGCGAAATCATCGCCAAGGAAGCAGAAGTCGCCCGCGACGGCCTTCCCATGACGGAAGACGGCCTACGCGCGCTCAAAATGCTGGGCTTCACCGATGCCCGCCTCGCCCGCCTCACCGGCCGCAATGAAAAAGACGTCCGCAAGGCGCGCACCAATCTCGGCGTCACTGCTTGCTTTAAACGTATCGACACCTGCGCCGCCGAGTTCGAGGCGCAGACCCCCTACATGTACTCCACCTACGAGGCCCCGATGATGGGCGAGGTCGAGTGCGAGGCCCGGCCTTCAAACGCCAAAAAGGTCGTCATCCTCGGCGGCGGCCCCAACCGCATCGGGCAAGGCATCGAGTTCGATTATTGCTGCGTCCACGCCTGCTACGCGCTGACCAAGGCGGGCTATGAGACGATCATGATCAACTGCAACCCCGAAACCGTCTCCACCGATTACGACACCTCCGACCGCCTCTATTTCGAGCCGCTCACCTTTGAACACGTCATGGAAATCCTCCGGGTGGAGCAGGAAAACGGCACCCTCCATGGCGTCATCGTCCAATTCGGCGGCCAGACGCCGCTGAAGATCGCCCAAGCCCTGCAGGACGAAGGCATCCCGATCCTCGGCACCACGCCCGACGCGATTGATCTGGCCGAGGACCGGGAGCGTTTCCAGCAGCTCGTCCAGTCCCTCAACCTCATGCAGCCGCACAACGCGCTCGCCCATTCAGATGTCGAAGCCTTTGAACAGGCAGCGGAAATCGGCTTCCCGCTGGTCATCCGCCCCTCCTATGTGCTGGGCGGCCGCGCCATGGAAATCGTGCGCGATCAGGCCCAACTGGAACGCTATATCTCCGAGGCCGTGGTCGTCTCCGGCGACAGCCCAGTATTGCTCGACAGCTACCTCTCCGGCGCGATTGAGCTCGATGTCGACGCGCTCTCAGACGGCGAAACCGTCCATGTCGCGGGCATCATGCAGCACATCGAGGAGGCCGGCGTGCATTCCGGCGACAGCGCCTGCTCCCTCCCGCCCTACTCCCTCTCGGACGCCACAATTCAGGAAATCCGCCGCCAGACCGAAGCGCTCGCAAAGGCCCTGAACGTGGTTGGCCTGATGAACGTGCAATACGCCATTAAAGACGACGAAATCTTCCTGATCGAGGTCAATCCTCGTGCTTCAAGAACCGTGCCCTTCGTGGCCAAAGCCATCGGCTCCCCCATCGCCTCCATCGCCGCGCAAGTCATGGCGGGCGCGAAGCTGTCGGACTTCACCCTGATCGACCCGATGATCGACACATTCGCCGTCAAAGAGGCCGTCCTCCCCTTCGCCCGCTTCCCCGGCGTCGACACGATCTTGGGTCCCGAAATGCGCAGCACGGGCGAGGTCATGGGCTCCGACCCCACCTTCGCAGGCGCCTTCCTCAAGGCCCAAATGGGCGCAGGGACGGAGCTGCCCGAGGGCGGCAAAGGCAAGGTCTTCATCTCGATCCGGAACGAGGACAAAACCGCCGCCATGATGCAAGCCGTCAAAACCGTGGCCGGTCTGGGTCACAAGCTGCTGGCCACGCGCGGCACCGCCAAATGGCTGAAAGCCGAAGGGCTTGAGGTCGAGATCGTCAACAAAGTCTACGAAGGCCGCCCCGACGTCACCGACCAGCTCAAAGACGGCCTCATCAGCCTCGTCTTCAACACCACCGAAGGCGCCCAAGCGGTCGAGGACAGCAAGTCCATCCGCTCCATCGCCCTCTACGACAAAATCCCCTACTACACGACCGCCGCCGGGTCACAGGCGGCGGCTCAAGCGATGCAGGCGCGGGTTGAAGGGGATGTTGGGGTTATGGCGTTGCAGGGTTAGCAAAAACACTTGACTTAGTAGAGTTCATTAGCAAGCTGTCCTTATTGATTTAGGGGGTTGCGTGCGAAAGCTAAAAGAAAAGCTTTTTTACTTTTTGACAGGGTCCATCGTTTCGGCGTCGGCAATTTTTTTATACCTAACTTTTTTTGCGTCCGAACAAGAATTTTCGTTGCGACCGGTCGAACTAGTCAGAAAAAATTCCGAGTTGCTCGAACTCGAGCGCAACTTAATTAAGAGGCAAAGTCAAATTGCAGCCGAAAGGCAAGAATTTCTTAGCTTCAGGCTTGCAGCGATGCGAGGGTTTGGCTTCAACACGCCAGAAGATATAAGTGAAGTAGATAGACTTAGACTTGAACAAAACTATATTCGCGAAGCTCTTTTAAATTCCGCGCTTCAGTCGAGGAAGCGCATTGAAGAGCTCGAAGCACGCTTAGAAAATAGCGCTAGTGAACTTTCTTTGATTCGAGTAAATTTTGCGACAAATAGGCGTCAAAAGCTTCCAGTCTCTCATAGCGGCGCAATCGAGTTCGGAGGAGAGCGCGGGGACCTCGCTTGGGGTGAAGCAATAATCAGCGTACCTCATGAAAGAGATATCGGAGAACTTAATTCGCCCGGCTGGCTAGTCGCCAAAATCTGGGGAGCGGACCCGACAAAACACATCGTTTCACAATCAACTAGATTAATGAGTCGCGATGAAATCGTTGCTTTAATGAAGAGTAACTCTTCTGGAATTAACAGTTCGACACTTTTGTTTGTTCACGGGTATAACACCTCTTTCGAAGACGCACTCAGGCGAACAGCACAAATAACTCATGACATAGAATTTTCTGGAAACTCTCTTGTTTTTAGCTGGCCATCTGCTGCCAAGAAAAGAGCATACCCAGTCGACAAAGCAAATGCCGAGTGGTCAGTTACGCATTTAACAAGTGTTCTTACAACACTTCTTGAGAACGAAGTATCAAATGATGTCGTCGTAATCGCACATTCAATGGGTTCCTATGTACTCACACAAGCCCTTTCAAGAATAGCCACGCTCAGGCCTGATTTTCGAGAACGAATAAGGACTATCATCTTAGCTGCACCAGATATAGACGCCGAAGTTTTCAAGCGCGACATTGCCCCGAAAATTACAACTGAGGACCAGCCAATCACTGTTTACGCATCTTCGAAAGACAACGCTCTCAAGGCGTCACGTGAGTTCAACGGATATCCAAGACTAGGTGACATTGCTGAGGTCGGGAGACCTATCTTGGGAGTAGACTTGATCGACGCAAGTAAAGTCGAAACTGGTTTTTGGGGCCACACGTATTTTGGTGACAACGCTTCAGTGATCGCGGATATCTACTACTTGATTAGGGGTAAAATGAACCCTTCAGAGAGATTTCTCGAAAGAGTTGAAACTCAACAAGGCTCTTGGTGGGCCTTTAAAACAAAGTAGCAAACAAATATCTCCAGCAATCTGTTAGCAAGCGTAGGGTGGGCAATCTTGCCCACCACCCCAACACCAACCCCACTCAAAAACCAAACCTTTCCAAATCTTTAAAAAATTTCAAAACCCAAACAATATCAACACTCTAAGAGACTCCCCGCATGCGGGGCGGGTGCGGGGCGGCGGGAAAATCCCGAAAATAACCCATCTGTGCTACACTCCGAAAATTATCAAAACAGGAGGATTTTCGATGCGTCCCATTCTCACCCTCACAATCGCAGGATTGATCACAGCCTGCACTCCCATGACACCTCCGGAGACAGACCTCCCCTTTTTCGGGGATGGCTACCGGGCCGAGGGCGATCAATGCCGCCAGCTGGGCGAGGACGCATTCACCGGCGAATTCCTCGACCACACCGCCGACCTCGTCGGCTGCCCCGAAGACATGGAAAACCTCGGCGTCTTCATAACAGAGACCGGCGCCATCGAGGTCGCCCGCAAAGACGGCTACATCCTCTTTTCCGTCCCGGTCAGCTAATACGCTCCGCCATCTCTCGCCGGCCAATGGCAAACAAAAGATGCAGCCACCAACGCCTACCCATGAACTTAAGACGGGTTTCCGGCGCGTAGCGCCTGTTTCTCGCGAAAGAGGCCGTTTTTTGCCACACCCAAGTGAACCTCGCGTCACCCAACCGCACCATCACGTCCCGCGCGCGTGTTGGGCGGCTGCGGTCCAGGGATGATTCTCCGGCTGAACAGCGAACAAGAAGCGATGTTAGCTCGCAGATTCCTCTTCCAGATGCAGCTTCATTTCGACCAGAACCTTCTGCAAGGCCAGCGTTTCAGACAGCATCCGTTTAGCCTCATTCGCCGTGATAACCCCGTCCTCGATCGAGATGTTGTACTCGCCCATCAGCTGCGCAAAGCGCTGCGCCAATGCGACAACATCAGCATTCACCGAGTCCGAGTTGCGACCGGAATAATCACTTTTACTCAAGTGGTTACCATTCACCTCCGCCAATGCGGACGTGACATGCGGGTAGGAGGCCTTGCTTTCCAAAGCAACCACCGCGTCAATTGGCATGAACCGATCCGAATGTTCTTCGGCATCGGAGTAATAGCGTCCCAAAGTGGCCTTGGACCGCCCCGTCAGCTCACAAGCCATCTGAAGACCCACATCTTTTACGAGGGCCTCCGTATGCTTGCGCAAATATCTGTAATTTTCGCCCATGCCACTCCCTATCGCGACGTTTCAGACTTCCCCGAAATGGGAAAATACCCGCCCATTCCCCGTAACGCAAATCATTGGTAAACTTACTAAAACTTGGACCCTAAAGACCCAAGCTGGCCCTCTTGAATGAGCATCTCGCGCGCGCTACTCAAGCGCATGGCCAAGCTCTATTTCCACTATTCCACGATGAACGCCGGCAAGTCGACCCTGCTGCTGCAAGCCGCGCACAACTATCAAGAGATGGGAATGGAAACCTACCTGCTGACGGCCAATTTCGATGACCGTGCTGGCTCCGGACAGATAGGCTCCCGTATTGGTATTGCGCGCCCAGCCGACACCTATAGCCACAGCTCCGACCTCTATGCGATGATTGCCGAGCGGCTTGAAAATGGCCCAGTGGCCTGCGTGATGGTAGATGAGGCGCAATGGATGTCCAAAGAACAGGTTTGGCAGCTCGCGCGCGCCGTCGACGACCTTGGCGTGCCCGTGATGTGTTACGGGCTGCGCGTCGATTTCCGCGGCGAGCTTTTCCCGGGATCGGCAACCTTGCTGGCACTCGCCGACGAGATGCGGGAGGTGCGCACAATCTGCCACTGCGGGCGAAAAGCAACGATGGTGATCCGAAAGGATGACGACGGCAATGCCTTGATCGACGGCGCGCAGGTGCAGGTTGGCGGCAATGAGACTTATGTTTCTCTCTGCCGCCGCCACTGGCGCGAAGCCGTTGGAAAATAAGCGCTAAACCGGATTCGGCAGCGCGCGCCCTTCGGCGAACGCCACCACATTGGCCAAGGCCATCTGGCCCATATCTTGGCGGACTTCCATGGCAGCCGTGCCCAGATGCGGCAGCAGCGTGACATTTTCCATCGCAATTAAAGCGGCGGGAACCATCGGCTCCTGATCATAGACATCCAAGCCAGCGCCCGCGATCAGGCTGTCCTCCAAGGCGGAAATCAACGCTGCCTCATCAATCACATCCCCGCGCGAAATGTTGACGAGTATCGCGTGGCTTTGCATTGCGTCAAAAAACGTCTCCCCGATCAAATGCCGGGTCTCCGCACCACCAGGCGTCGCGATCACGACGATATCGGCGACGTCCGCAACAGCCTGAGGGCTTGGCAATTGTCGCGCGCCCTCAACCGTTTTCTCAGACCGGTTCGCAAAGACGATCTCGCATCCAAATCCAGCCCGGCACCGATGCGCGATGGCCTGTCCGATACGTCCCATCCCGATGATGCCGACGGTTTTGCCACCAATATGCATGCCAAGCATTTGCGTCGGCTGCCAGCCGATCCAGTCCCCGGCACGCAGCATACGTTCCCCCTCTCCCGCACGCCGAGCGGTCATCAGTATCAGGGTCAAAGCAATGTCCGCCGTCGCATCGGTAACCGCGCCGGGCGTGTTCGTTACGGCAATTCCGCGCGCCAGAGCGGCCGCCGCGTCGATATGATTGTAGCCCACGCCGAAATTGGCGATCAGCCCGCAGCGTGGGTCCTTGGCGGCATTGATCGCAGTCGTGGTGAACTGGTCGCCCAGCGTCGGCAAGATCATGTCAAACTGCTCCAACGCCTGCGTGACTTCCGCCTCGCTCATCGCAGCCTCCGTCTCGCGCAAGGTCACGTCGAACCGGTCGCGCGCCGCCTCCAACACGCTTTCCGGCAACCGCTTGGAAATCAACAATGTTTTGGTCAATAGAGCCGCCCTCCCAAAGGCACATCTTTGTCAGGGCACAACAAGACCACCTCGTTTTCTTCATCCGGTACGCCCAGCACCAGCACCTCCGACATCACCGGCCCAATCTGGCGCGGCGGGAAATTCACCACGGCCATGACGCGTTTGCCGGGCAAGTCCTCGGGCGCGTAATGCTTGGTGATCTGAGCCGAGCTTTTCTTTTCTCCGATCTCCGGCCCAAAATCGACCCAAAGCTTGATCGCGGGCTTGCGTGCTTCCGGGAAAGGCTCGGCGCGCACAATCTGGCCCACCCGAATATCGACCTTCAGAAAATCGTCAAAACTGATCTCACCCATACTCTACCCTTTCAACTCCCGGCCGCGCTCGGTCGCGGCTTTGACGGCGCGCTTTAGAAGCGGCGGGAAACCCTTTGCGTCATCCATCAACACCTCTAACGCGGCTTGCGTGGTTCCATTAGGGCTGGTCACATTGATGCGCAGCTGGCTCGGGCTTTCATCCGCTTCCATCGCCAAATGCCCGGCACCCGCGACCGTGGCCGTGGCCAATTGCATCGCCAAATCGGCACTGAGCCCCTCTGCCTCACCCGCAGCGGCGAGCGTTTCGATCAGATGGAACACATAGGCGGGGCCAGAGCCCGATACGCCCGTCACCGCGTCGATCTGATCTTCATCATCGAGCCGCACAACCTGCCCAACTGCACCCAAAAGGGCCTCGGCCAAATCCATCTGGGCGGCTGTCGCTTTGGTATTGCCCACGATCGCGGTGATCCCCCGTCCAACGGCTGCCGGCGTGTTTGGCATGGAGCGGATGATTGCCGCATCGGCCCCAATGGCCTGTTCAAACGAAGCGATTGAGGTCCCGGCAGCAATAGAGACATAAGCGGTATCCGCGCCAAACCTACGCAGGCTGGGCAGTGCATCGCCCATCATCTGCGGCTTTACGGCGATGAGCACGATGGCGGGCGCCTCAGGGAGCGGGTCGTTTATCGCCACGCCTTGCGCCTGCAGCCACGCCGACGGGGCGGGGTCAATCACCGAAACGGCCCCGGCCGACACACCTTGCGCCAGCCAGCCTTCCAAAAGAGCCGACCCCATCTTACCGCAGCCCAGCAAGACAAGCCCGCGGTTATTCACAATTGAAAAGTCCATTCTGCCCCCTCGTGCCTCGGGGCAGAGATTATGCGCGCCCGTAGGCCTCCGCAATGGCAACCTGCATGGCTTCGGCCGGTGTGCGGTCGCCCCAACAGACCAGTTGGAAAGCTGGATAGAACCGCTCAGAGGCCAGCACGGCAGCGCTCAGCATCCGGTCAACCTGATCAGCCCCTGCACCCGCACCGCCCGAGAGCAAAAGCCCGTAGCGGAACACCATCAGCTTTTGCGCCTTCCAGTACGTAAACGCACCGGTCCAGGTTTGGTCATTTGCGCGATTGAGCACCTCATAGAGTGCGGGCAAACGCTCTTCTGGTGGCTCCATTTCGAAAGTGGAAACCATGCGCAAAGTCTCATCATACCCCGACCAAGCCAGCGTGATGGAATACGTGCGCCATTGGCCTTCGATGGCCATAGCAATCTGGTCCTCGGCGATGCGGTCGAAATCCCAATCGTGATGCTCCGCGAGGGTTTCCACCAGATCAATCGGGTGAAGGTCCTCGGTCTCAAGGAAATGGTCTAGCTGCGACATATGCGGCCCCTGTCTGCTCTGGTGTTTGCCGCGTTGATCGCCGCTAAACACTGGGTCCAAATCAAAGGGTCGCCGGTGTTTTTGCGACCCCTACCACATATGGTGTTCGCTAAAATTGGCCCTGTAAAGCTTTAATTGGGTTTGCCCACAAGAGATTGTGGTTTTGCCTAAATACCTCGCTATTTATGGCGAGTTATCCCCCACCTCCGCAAACCTCGCAGTCATCTCGCTTGCTGGCTTTGATCACCCGCGCATCGGCATAGAGGGCGTCATAGATCATCAATCGGCCCGCCAAGGTCTCGCCTGCCCCGGTGATCTGCTTGATCGCCTCGCCCGCCATCATTGCCCCGACAACACCCGGAAGCGCGCCGATCACGCCCGCTTCGGCGCAGGTTGGCACCAGCGATGCATCCGGTGCTTTCGGAAAAACACAGGCGTAGCACGGTGCTCCGCGCGCCGGGTCATAAAGGCTGATCTGCCCCTCCCATTGCGTGATCGCGGCGGAGACCAGTGGCACGCCCGCCGCGACACAAGCCGCATTTACCAAATAGCGTGTCTCAAAATTGTCGGAGCCATCCAGCACCAGGTCGAACTCAGCGATCAGCTCAGGCGCAATCTCGACGTCCAGCCTGCGATTATAGGTCTTAACGGAGATATGCGGGTTTTGCGCCAGCAGTGCCTCCATAGCGGACTGTACCTTTGGCCGCCCGATATCGCCATCGCGGTGAATGACTTGCCGCTGCAAATTGCTGACGGAGACCGTATCATCATCAATGATCCCAATCGTGCCGACGCCCGCTGCGGCCAAATACTGCAACGCTGGCGCGCCCAAGCCGCCCGCGCCCACGACCAGCACCTTCGCGTTCTTCAGCTTTTTCTGACCCGGCCCGCCGATTTCGCGCAAGACAATATGCCGGGCGTAGCGATCCAACTCTGCGTCGGAAAAACTGCCCTGCTTGGGGGCCGCGACCGCCTCCGCCTTGTCGTGGCGCGCGCGCAGTCTCGACAGGCCAAACCGGTAGGCCAGCACCAACGCACCCAGTGCCAAAACGATCAACCAATTGGCAAGGCTGCCACCCGTGGCTTCTTTCAACGAATTGCCCGCAGGCAGGGTCGCTTGGATCAACAACACCGCCAGCAAGACCAGCGCAGGCAACATAAGCCGCGCTTGTTTCGACGCCCCCATATAGCCGCCCAGCACGTAGAGCCCGGCCATGATCAGCAGGACCACAAACATCAGCTGTGCCCCGTTGACCCAAAGCCACCCGGGCCGCGCACTGTGTCGTCAAGACTGTCCGACAGCTCAAAACGGGCCTGCACCACCGGGGCCACGATCAGCTGCGCGATGCGGTCGCCATGATTGATACGAAACGGCTCAGAGCCATGGTTGATCACGATCACCCCCAAGGCCCCGCGATAGTCGCTGTCTATGGTTCCGGGCGTGTTGGGCAGGCTGATCCCGTGTTTCAGTGCGAGGCCCGAACGTGGCCTGATCTGCGCCTCGAACCCGTCCGGGATCGCCAATCGCAAACCCGTAGGCACAAGCGCGCGAGCGCCGGGCGGCAGCTCAATCCCGTCACGACCCTCAAAATTCGCCCGCAAATCGGCGCCTGCAGCACCCGCCGTCTCATAGCTTGGGAGCCCCAGGCTTTGATCCGCGCCCTCGGTCCAAACCATCCGCAGAACCGGCGTCACGTCAGCGCATCCGCAATCTGGGTCGCAATCTTGCGCGCCACATCTTCCTTGCTCATGCGCGGCCACGCCTCCGCCCCCGCCTCAGAAATCAGCGTTACCGCGTTTTCCGACCCGCCCATGATCCCTGTTTCAGGGCTTACGTCATTGGCGATGATCCAGTCGCAGCCTTTGCGTTTTCGCTTAGCCGTCGCGTTTGCAATCACGTCATCCGTTTCCGCGGCAAAACCCACGACCAAACCGGGGCGGGCTTTTTTCATCTGCGACACCGTCGCCAAAATATCCGGATTTTCGGCAAATTTCAGGTTAGGCGTGCCGTCTTTCCCCTTCTTGATCTTGCTGTCCGCTGCTTCGGCCATCCGCCAATCCGCTACAGCTGCCGCGAAGACGGCCGCGTCAGACGGCAAGGCGGCCTCGACCGCTTCCAACATCTGCTGCGCGGTCTCGACCCGGATCACGTCCACCCCCAAAGGGGGCGGTACATCCGCCGGGCCGGTAACAAAGCTGACCTGTGCGCCCAAGGCAGACAGCGCGCGCGCAATCGCGGTGCCCTGCGCGCCCGAGGATCGGTTGGCAATGTAGCGCACCGGGTCAATCGGCTCATGCGTCGGGCCGGAGGTCACAAGGATATGCTTGCCCTTTAGGGGCCCATCCATCAGTGCGGCCTCGACAGCTGCAACAATCGCCAAAGGTTCCGCCATCCGGCCGGGTCCGTATTCGCCGCAGGCCATGTCGCCCTCATCCGGCCCCACGGTCAGAATGCCGTCGGCTTGCAATGTCGCCAAATTGCGCTGCGTGGCCGGGTGCTCCCACATCCGCACATTCATTGCGGGCGCGATCAGGACACGCTTGTCGGTGGCCATCAAAAGCGTCGAGGCCAGATCGTTTGCGTGCCCGCCTGCCATCTTCGCCATCAAATCCGCCGTCGCTGGCGCCACAACCACCAAATCAGCGGCGCGCGACAGCTCGATATGGCCCATTTCGGCCTCGTCGGTCAGGTCAAACAGGTCGCGATAGACTTTTTGGGCGGCCAAAGCTGACGCGCTCAAAGGTGTCACAAATTCTTCCGAGGCTTTGGTCAAAACCGGCGTTACGGTCGCGCCGCGCTCGCGCAGCCGCCGGATAAGGTCGAGCGATTTGAACGCGGCAATACCACCGCCAATGATCAGCAGAATTCGTTTTCCAGCCAGCATGCGAATGGTCCTTCACCCGTCAACGCTATGATAGGTAAGGGCTTTGCTGGCTCAGGGCAATCACTTGAACGCGTCACATGGGTCGCTGTCGCGTTCAATCGGGGGGCTCAGCATCGCATGTGTGTAGGCCCCGGCCTCAGCGTCGCTATAGATTTGGCCAAGCGCTACGACTGTCACTCCAGGTGCAACGCGCGCGAAAAAGGACGGCATTCCCCAGTCGCGCACATGCCCGTTTCCGGTGATGACAACAACCGGGCCGCCCGCTGCTTCAAACGCCTCTAAGGTACGGCGGGTGAAGGCCGCATCGCGCAAGCGCTGCGCTTCGACAAAACCGGGCAGCATTTCTGGTGGCAACGCGTTGCAATGCCCTTCATCTTGCAAGGTCTCACGCGCCTTTTGCTGCGCGGGCGGAAGCGCCTCGGTCAACCCGTACTCCGCCGCATCCGCGCCAAACACCGTCGCGGCACCATCGCCAACGGAACGACGGACCTCCTCACGCGGCAAAGCCATTCCAAAGATGCGCGCGGTCGGCGCAGACGTGAAAATCGGTTGATACATCTCAAGATCGGGCCAGCCCCAATCCGACCACCCTAAGGCCGCGTCAAGGGCGCCCAAATCGCTCGGGTCAATCGAAGATAGATCCAGTTCAAGCGTCGCTGGCAACATCTCGAAGACAATGGCTGCGGGCCGTAACCCTTTCACCAGCGCCGCTTGCCTGCGGTGATGGCGCGCGTCGTCATGAATTTCGCCCAATAGGTAGATATCAGCGTCGCGCGGCAGTTCAGCTGAAATTGGATCGGACGCGTTCGCCCCCATGGGGGCCAGACCGACGGCAACAGCGACGCACAAAAAGCGCATCAGATCAGTGCGCCAGAAACTCCTGAACCTCGCCTGCGTCGCGCTCCAGCGATTTGCGCATCTTTGCAAAGGCTCCAGCCTCCAATTGTCGCACGCGTTCCTTGCTCAGGCCCAGCTCGTTTCCTAGGCTTTCCAGCGTTCTCGGCGCGTCGCGCAGCTTGCGTTCCCGAATTATGAACTGTTCGCGTTCATTCAGCTTGGTCATAGCCTCAACCAGCCAGCGGCGCAAAGTGTCTGTGTCATGCTCATGCTCGACATGCTCGGCGGCTTGCGGGCTGTCATCTTCGAGCGCGTCGATCCACTCGCGGCCCTCATCCTCGGTCGACTGGGTCGCGTTCAATGAAAAATCAGAGCCCGCCAGGCGGCCCTCCATCATCTCAACATCATGCAATGGCACGCCCACTTCGGTCGCAATCATCTCGCGCAGTTGGAACCGGTCCAACGTCTCGCCGCGCTGCGCCGCTTCGCGTTCCAATTGGGCCTGCACGCGGCGCATATTGAAAAACAACGACTTCTGAGATGAGGTCGAGCCTGTGCGCACCATCGACCAGTTGCGCATAACGTGGTCTTGGATCGAGGCTTTGATCCACCACACAGCATAGGTCGAGAACCGGACACCGCGGTCGGGGTCAAACTTATCTGCGGCTTTCATCAGGCCAAGTCCGGCCTCTTGGATCAGGTCATTCATCGGCGCACCGTAGCGCTTGAACTTTGCCGCCATCGAGATCGCGAGGCGCATGTAAGCTGTGATCAGTCGGTGAAGTGCTTCCTCGTCGCGCTCATCGCGCCAGGCATAAGCAAGTCGAAGTTCGGTTTCCGCGTCCAGAAGTTCAGCCTTCATCGCGGTGCGAGATAACGTACGGTCGTAGTCTGCATCCAGAGCCATGGGGGTCTCTCCACTGTCAGTTTTGCGTAGCCTTTTGGCGCTTCTCATGATTGATACGGAGCGCGCGCTATCTCGGATCAAAGGAAATTCAAGGTGACATCACTTCCGTCCATTAGCTTGGTGACCGGCGGCGCTGCCTCAGGCAAATCCGATTTCGCCGAGACGCTGGTGCGCGCCTCCTCCCGGCCCCGATTTTACATCGCGACGGCGCAGGCTTTCGATACCGAGATGGAAGCCAAGATCGAAGCGCACAAAGAAGCGCGCGCGGAAGACGGCTGGACCACATTTGAAGAACCGCTCGACCTTGCGGGCGCGCTGCCAGAACTGCCTGAAGGCGGTGTCGCGCTCTTGGATTGCGTGACCATGTGGTTGTCGAACCTAATGATGCAAAATGCAGATCTGGAGCGCGAAGCGGAGCTGCTCATCGCATCGCTGGACGCGCTGCCTTACCCGTTGGTTATCGTCACCAATGAGGTGGGCCAAGGCGTGGTGCCCGACAATGCGCTCGCGCGTCGCTTCCGCCAGGCGCAGGGCCAGCTAAACCGTTTACTCGCCGCCCGCGCCGATCTTGTCGTGCAGGTGACTGCCGGGTTGCCGCTCGTGCTAAAGGGCGCCCTGCCTGAGACACTCCAATGACCCGCTGGTGGTGGATACGCCACGGGCCGACGCATCAAAGGACTTTCACCGGCTGGCGCGACGTGCCCGCCGATCTGAGCGACACGGATCAAATCGCGCGCCTTGAGGCGATGTTGCCGAAAGAGGCGGTCTTAATCTCTTCCGATTTGATCCGCGCTATCGATACTGCCACGGCTGTTCAGGCGTCACGCACGCGTTTGCCGCATGCCCATGGCTTGCGCGAGTTCAACTTCGGCGACTGGGACGGGCTGCACTTTCGCGATGTCTCAAAACGCGACCCCGACCTGTCGCGCCAGTATTGGGAGGAGCCCGGCGACATCGCCCCGCCCAATGGCGAAAGCTGGAATACTGCCAGCCGCCGTGCCACCAAAATCGTCGACGATCTGAACGCGCAAGGTCATAGCGACATCATCGCCGTTGCGCATTTTGGTATCATCCTGACGCAGCTGCAACGTGCCTCAGGCCGCCCTGCCTATCAAACTTTGGCGCAGGAGGTTGACCCCCTCTCCCTCACCCAGCTCACTCACGCAAATGGCGAATGGGAGGTCGGGCTCGTCAATCACATTGCGTGATGACAACGCTCACGAATTGCCGTTTGGCAGGCCGTGGCCGCCCCGTTTAAGCTGTCACGCATGGATTATGACCTTTATCTAGGCGACCGCACCTATTCCAGCTGGTCGCTACGCGCTTGGTTGCTGTTTGAGATTTTCGACATCCCCAAGCGCACGCATTTTGTCGATTTCAACCATCCTGAAGGCGTCGCGGCCCAGATGACCGAGGTTGCCCCGGCTCGCAGCGTGCCCACGCTGCGCCTTGAAGACGGGACTGTAATATCTGAATCACTGGCCATCGCGGAAGAACTTGCCTCCCGCCACCCTGATCTCGCCCTCTGGCCCACCGACCCGAGCGCACGCGCCATTGCGCGAAACCTGGCATCCGAAATGCATGCAGGCTTCGGCGCACTGCGCGAATATTGCCCGATGCATTTGGGCGCGGCCTACAAAAATGTGCCCGTCCCAGATGACGTCGCTAACGATGTCGCGCGGATCGAAGATATCTGGTCCCGCGCTCGCAACGCCACCTCGCCGGAAGGCCCTTGGCTGGCGGGTGGTTATTCAATCTCAGATGCGTTTTACGCCCCTATCGCAATGCGGATCGCCGGCTACGGCCTGCGTGTTGGCGCTGATGCACAGGCCTATGTCACAGCCCATCTCAACGATCCCGCCTTGCGCCGCTGGCGCGCTATGGGGCTGGCAGGCGGAACGGAACTCCTTTGGTACAAACGCGATTTCTCGCAAACCATTTGGCCCGGACCCAAACCAATTGTCGCTGAGGCCGTGGAGTCGGGACCCTCAGAAAACAGCACCTGCCCCTATTCTGGCGATCCCGTCACGCATTTTGCGAAGATTGAGGGGCGTGTTTTCGGGTTTTGCAACGCGTTTTGCCGCGACAAGACCGTTATCGACGCGGCGGCCTGGCCAAAGTTTATGGCGATTTACCAAACCTAAACCCTCCCTGCTTAGCCGTTAACCATACGAGTCGGCTCAGGAGCGGTTATGATTGCGCGCACATATACGGTGGCCTTTGAAGGGATCGATGCCCGCATGGTCGAGGTGCAATGCGCCGTAGCCCCCGGGTTGCCGTCCTTTTCCATCGTGGGCTTGGCCGACAAAGCGGTCAGCGAGGCGCGCGACCGGGTCCGAAGCGCGCTTTCGGCGCTTTCCATCGCGATGCCGTCCAAACGCGTCACCATCAATCTGTCGCCAGCCGATATGCCCAAGGAGGGCTCGCATTTCGACCTTCCAATCGCCCTCAGCTTGCTAGCAGCTATCGACATATTGCCACTCGAAGACATCGCAAATGTCGTTTCGCTGGGCGAGCTCTCGCTCGACGGCTCGCTCGTTTCGGTCTTGGGCACTTTGCCCGCCGCGCTCGCCGCCTCTGAGCAGGACTGCACCCTCTTGTGCCCTATCGCCTGCGGGCCGGAGGGCGCTTGGGTAGACAGCACGCAAGTCCTCGGCGCGCCCTCACTGCATGCCTGTATTCAGCATTTTACCGGCCAATCCCCGCTCAGCGCGGCGCAACCTGGCACGGTCAGCAGCGCGCCCCATGCAAAATGCATGCGCGACGTAAAAGGTCAGGAACGCGCCAAACGCGCCATGGAAATCGCCGCCGCCGGGCGTCATCACCTGCTGATGGTCGGCACTCCCGGCTCCGGCAAGTCCATGCTGGCCGCGCGGCTGCCTTCGATCATGCCGAGCCTTGCCCCGGAAGAGGCGCTGGAGACTTCCATGATCCATTCGCTGGCCGGGCTTTTGGAAGAAGGCGGGATCTCGCGCGACCGGCCCTTCCGTACCCCGCATCACACGGCATCGATGGCCGCCATTGTCGGCGGCGGCCGCGGCGCGAAGCCGGGGGAGATTTCCCTCGCCCACAATGGCGTTTTGTTCATGGATGAGTTCCCTGAATATCCCCGCGCCGTGCTCGAAACGCTGCGCCAACCTATCGAAACCGGCGATGTCGTCGTGGCCCGCGCCAATGCGCATGTGAAGTACCCTTGCAAATTCATGCTGATCGCCGCCGCCAACCCGTGCCGATGCGGCTATCTCAGCGACCCCGAACGGGCCTGCGCCCGGGTGCCCGCTTGCGGCGAGGACTACATGGGCAAAATCTCTGGCCCGCTTATGGACCGGTTTGATCTGCGTATCGACGTCCCGCCCGTGGCTTTCACCGATCTTGATCTGCCCGCTAGCGGCGACACATCCGCAACAATCGCCGAACGTGTCGCCGAGGCGCGCACCAGACAGCAATCGCGCTACGCGGACCATTCCGAATTGCGGGTTAACGCCGATCTTGAGGGTGAATTTCTCAAAGAGGTCGCAACCCCGGACAGCGAGGGCGCGGCCTTGCTAACGCGCGCCGCCGAACACTTCCGCCTCTCCGCGCGCAGCTATCACCGTATCTTGCGCGTCTCCCGCACGATTGCAGATTTAGCCGGGGCGGAGCAGGTCCAATCAAACCATGTCGCCGAAGCGATCAGCTTTAGGGTCGCGGCCTAAATCTTAACGATCTTGGCGAAAACGCCCCGTTGCTATGCGCATAGAGCATCGTCCCGGACGCCTGTTTTCAAACCATTAGCGCGAAAGGTTTCGCATGCGAAACCGCTGAGTCAGGCGCCTAATATTAAGAACTTCAGCCGCATTTCGCCTCAATCGCCTCCCAGATTTTCGCGGTGATGTTGACGCCATCAAAGCGTTCCAGCTCCTGAATGCCGGTGGGCGAGGTCACATTAATCTCCGTCAACCAGCCACCAATCACGTCAATGCCCACAAAAATCTGGCCGTGATCCTTCAGGTCTTGCCCGATGCGCGCACATATCTCGAGATCGCGCTCCGTCAGCACTGTGGGCTCCGGCCGCCCGCCTACATGCATGTTCGAGCGGGTTTCGCCCTTCGCAGGCACGCGGTTGATGCCGCCAACAGGCTCCCCGTCGACCAAAATAACGCGCTTATCACCCTGCACGACATCAGGCAGGAATTTTTGCATGATCAAGGGCTCGCGGTTGATCCCAGTGAACAGCTCATGAAGCGAGTTTATGTTGCTGTCATCGGCTGCCAGTTTGAACACCCCTGCCCCGCCATTGCCGTAAAGCGGCTTCAAGATCACCGTGCCATGGGCGTCGCGGAACGCTTTGAGTGTGTCCAGATCGCGGGCGATCATCGTTGGTGGGGTAAGGTCGGGGTAGTCGAGCACTTTGAGCTTTTCGGGCCAGTTTCGCACCCAAGTTGGGTCGTTAACGACCAAAGTGCCGGGATGGATCCGGTCCAGCAGATGCGTCGTCGTGATGTAACCCATGTCAAACGGCGGATCTTGGCGCAACCAGACGACATCCCAATCCGCCAAATCAATCTCGGCCTTTTCGCCCAGCGTGAAATGGTTGCCTTTTTCGCGCCGAACCGTCAGCGGCCAGCCTTTCGCCAGCACGCGTCCTTCCCGGTAGGCAAGCTGATCTGGCGTGTAGAAAAACAGCTCATGCCCCCGCGCCTGCGCCTCTTCGGCGATCCGAAAGCTGCTATCGGCATCGATATCAATCGCGTCGATCGGGTCCATCTGAATGGCAACTTTGAGAGCCATGGCGCTGTCTCCTTGCTGTGTGACAGGCCTTAAATGACGCGAAGTGGCAGGGGTGGCAATGCGCGATCCGCGCGCATTTGATCTGCATGGCTATGCAGCAAGCGCGTTTTCAAGAATATCGACACGGCCAGTCCCATCCACCAAAGCCACGTCAAAGCGGCTATCGGTGTCCTGACCGTTGGGCATATGGGCCAGATACTCAGATGCTGTCGCATATAAGCGCGCAATCTGGCGCGGCATAAGCCGTGCTGCAGCGGCTTCGTGCGTTTTGCTTTTCTTCACTTCAATGAACACGACGGTGCCATCTCGCTCCGCAATCAGATCAATTTCGCCGCCTTTGCCGCGAAACCGGTTGGCGGCAATGGTATAGCCCGCGTCGGTGTATCGTTTTCCGACTGTCTCTTCCGCGCTCAGACCTGCATGATAGCTGACGCTGCCGCTCATTTGCCGTCCTCTAACGTTAGCGCCAATTGGTAGACTGTCCGGCGCTTTTCACCCGTCTGTTGCACAACCTCATTTACGGCATCCTTAACGGTGCCCGT
Organism: Pseudomonadota bacterium; assembly: GCA_039030615.1. Taxonomy (GTDB): domain Bacteria; phylum Pseudomonadota; class Alphaproteobacteria; order Rhodobacterales; family Rhodobacteraceae; genus Litoreibacter. Next base: position 116,360 of record JBCCDV010000011.1, read on the forward strand.
TTTCAAAGCCTCTCGGAGCATTTTTTCCAGGGAGTCTTCGTCAAACCCTGCTTTTTCCCCGCGCGCGACCAGCAATACGACCTCGCCCTTGAGCTTGCGCTGAGACATTTGCGCCGCCAGTTCGGCCAACGGAGCGCGGCAGACCTCTTCGAACTTTTTGGTCAGCTCGCGCGCCATCACAGCCTCCCGGTCGGGGCCAAAGATTTTGACCATATCAGACAGTGATTTCGCCACGCGGTTGGGGGATTCGTAGAAGACCAGCGTTCCTGGCACGTCGGCCAAAGTCCGAAAAAAATTCTGCCTTTGGCCCGATGCGCTTGGTGCAAAGCCCGCGAAAAAGAAGCTGTCGGTCGCGAGCCCGCTCACGGCGAGCGCGCTCAGCACCGCGGACGGTCCGGGCGCCGCCGTCACCAAATGGCCCGCCTCCCGCGCGGCGCGCCCCAGTTGATAGCCCGGATCAGCGATCAAAGGCGTCCCGGCTTCTGAGGCATAAGCCACCGATCTACCCTCATCGAGCGCCTTCAAAAGGCGCGGACGCGCGCTGGAGCCATTGTGGTCGTGATAGGCGATGAGTGGGCGACCATCCAAACTTACGCCGTGAATATCCATCAATTTGCGCAAAGAACGCGTGTCCTCGGCCGCCAAAACATCCGCTGAGGCGAGGATATCTAGGGCACGCAACGTGATGTCGCGCGCGGTGCCGATGGGGGTCGCCAGAAAGTACAACCCCGGTGCGAGGCTTACGCGATTTGCTGCCGTGGTGGGAATTTTACCCTATCCTTCACATTTACTTGCCTGCTTTATGCGCATAATTTGCCCAAACAATTTAGGTGAGCACCACGCGCGCCGATGGGGAGCAAGGAGATTTCGATCATGTTCAACCTTTTCAAAGTCGGGCGCAAGGCGGTGCGCAGGCTGGCAGCTATGGGCGCTGTCGCGGCGATTGCGGCCTGCGATCTTCCTGCTCCGACGACCTCCCCCGTCAAAACGTCCGGGGCCGAGCGCACCGTGGCGCTTTTGGTCCCCTACGGCTCGCCAAATGCAGGTGATGATGCGATTGCGCGCGGGCTTGAGAATGCCGCAAGGTTGGCGGCTGCCGATCTGGGTGGAACGGTTGAAATCAGGGTCTACCCCACGGCGGGTCAATCGACGCAGGCCGCTGCAGCCGCGCAAAAGGCAATCGCCGAAGGCGCTGACGTGATTTTGGGGCCGCTCCGCTCTGACGCGGCCAACGCCGCAGCTTTGGTGGCACGTGAAGAAAGCGTGAATGTGCTCGCCTTTTCGAACAACACATCCATCGCGGGCGGCAACTTGTTTGTGCTGGGCAACACGTTCCAGAACACCGCGACGCGGTTGATGCGCTACGCCGCTGGGCAAGGGCGCAACCGTTTGGTGATTGTGCATCCGACAACGCCAGTCGGCCAGATAGCACGCGCCAATGTCGCGCAGGCTGCCGCCAATGCCGGTGTGCAGGTCGTCGGTGACGGCTCGTTTGAATTCACCCAGCAAGGCATTGCTTCCGCGATGCCCAAAATCTCCGCCAGTGTGCGCGACAACGCGGCCAATGCGGTGATGATCACTGACGGCAGCGCCGGCGCGTTGCCATTCCTGGCCGAGCTGTTGCCGAGCCAAGGGATCAACCCGAACACGGTCAAATATCTTGGCTTAACACCGTGGAACGTGCCGCCACAAACCTTGTCGCTCAGCGGGTTGCAGGGGGGCTGGTTCGCCATTCCTGACCCCAATCTGACGGTGCGTTTCGATGCGCGCTACAGCGCGGTGCATGGTGGCCCGCCAAATTTCATCGCGGGTTTGGGGTATGACGGTATCGCGGCGATCGGCGCGCTGGCTGCCAAAGACCTCGCGCCGACGGCGGCCAACCTGACGCAAGCCTCTGGCTTCGCGGGGGTGAACGGGGTATTCCGCCTGAAAGCGGATGGCACCATCGAGCGTGCCTTGGCCGTGGCCCAAGTAACCGACGCGCAGGTCCAGATCATTGACCCAGCTCCAAAATCCTTCCGCGCAGGCGGCTTTTAAGCCAGACTTACCAATGGAAGACGACAAACTGCCGGGCGATCTGATTTGCCCGGCTGACGAGATTTTCGACCCATCCAAGGTGCACGCCGAGCTGGATGCGCAAATTGCGCGCGCCGTGGATGCAAAGGCCGTCCGAAGCTGCACCGTTGCGACACTAAAAGCCGCGCAGCTGGCAGGTCGCGCGCGGATGGCAGAAGCCTTTTCGCAAGACCCGCTCGCCGCATACCCGCTCACGCATTCCTACACTTATTTGACCGATGGCTTGGTGCGCGCCGCCCTTTATGTGGCGCAAAGATACCTGCATCCACTTCCGAACCCCACGGTGTCCGAGCGGCTTTCACTGATGGCGGTTGGCGGTTACGGGCGCGGCGAGATGGCGCCCTTCTCCGATGTCGATCTGCTGTTTCTGACGCCCTACAAAATCACGCCCTGGGCCGAAAGCGTGATCGAATCCATGCTCTACATCCTATGGGATTTGAAGCTGAAAGTCGGCCACGCCTCACGTACCGTCAAAGACTGTTTGCGCCTTGCGCGCGAGGATTTCACTATCCGTACCGCGCTGCTGGAGCACAGGTTAATCGCGGGTGACGCAGCCCTTGCGGAAGAATTGGACGACAAGCTCTGGAAGACCCTTTTCTCTAACACCAAACGCGAGTTTGTAGAGGCCAAGCTGAGCGAACGCAGCGACCGGCTCAAGCGTCATGGCGGGCAGCGCTATCTGGTTGAGCCTAACATCAAAGAGGGCAAAGGCGGGCTACGAGATCTGCAATCGCTGTTTTGGATCGCCAAATATACGCGCCGGGTCAAAACGGTCGCTGGGCTGGTGGACGCCAAAGTCTTCACCGAACAAGAACGCGACGATTTCGCCTCCGCCGAAAACTTCCTCTGGGCGACCCGCTCGCATCTGCATCTGGCCTCAAACCGCGCCAATGAACTGCTAAGCTTTGATATGCAGGTCGAGGTCGCCGAGCGCATGGGCTACCGTGACCATGGCGGCAGGCGCGCGGTAGAGCATTTTATGCAGGACTATTTCCGCCATGCCACCCGCGTGGGGGAGCTGACGCGCATTATCTTGACCGATCTGGAAGCGCAGCATGTCAAACAGGAACCGACGTTCTTCTCACGGTTCCGAAACGCGCGCCGCAAGCAGCTGAAACCGGGTTACAAATTGCGCCAGAACCGGCTGGACATCACCGGGCCCAAGACGTTTTTGCGCGATCCGTTGAACCTGCTGCGCGTGTTTCAGGAGGGCTTGCGCACCGGCTACCTGATCCACCCTGACCTGATGCGGCTGATCGACGCCAACCTGCATTTGCTGGACGAGAAAACCCGCTGGAACAAGGACGCGGCAAAGATCTTCCTTGATACGCTGCTCAAGCACGGCAACCCCGAACGCGCGCTCAGGCGGATGAATGAGTTGGGCGTATTGGGCGCGTTCATCCCCGAATTTGGCAAGATCGTCGCAATGATGCAGTTCAACATGTATCACAGCTACACCGTTGACGAGCACACGATCCAGACGATCTCCGTGCTGGCGCAGATCGAGCGCGAGGAGCTGATCGAAGAACTTCCTGTGGCTTCTTCCATTCTCAAACACGGGGTCAATCGCCGGGTGCTTTATGTGGCCTTGCTGGTCCATGACATGGGCAAAGGCCGCGACGAGGACCATTCGATCCTTGGCGCAAAGATCGCGCGCACCGTGGCGCCGCGTCTGGGCCTGAACGCCGAGGAATGCGAGACCGTCGAGTGGCTGGTGCGCTACCACTTGCTGATGTCAGATATGGCCCAAAAACGCGACATTGCCGACCCACGCACGGTGCGGGATTTCGCCAAGGCTGTGAAATCAGCGAAGCGGCTGGACCTGCTTTGCGTGCTGACCGTGTGCGACATTCGCGGCGTCGGGCCCAACACGTGGAACAACTGGAAAGCCTCTCTGATCCGGGCGCTCTACCGCCAAACGAAACGCGGGTTGGAAGATGGCATGGAGGCGCTGAACCGCGAGGCGCGGGGCTCCGAGGCCAAGAAAAACCTGCGCGAGGCGCTGCCCGATTGGGACAAAAAGGACCTGCGCCGCGAGACGCAGCGCCACTACGCGCCCTATTGGCAGGGCCTGCACGTCACCGCCCATGTCGATTTCGCCGAACTTTTGCGCGGTCTCGACAATGGCGACGTCCAAACGCGTCTGACCCCGGATGAGGACCGCGACGCGACGCGCATTTGCTTTGCGATGGAAGATCACCCTGGGATTTTTTCTCGTATCTGCGGGGCGTTGGCCTTGGTCGGCGCCAATGTCGTCGATGCGCGGACCTATACCAGCAAAGACGGGTTTGTGACCTCCGCCTTCTGGGTGCAGGACATGGAAGGCCATCCCTATGAGGCCGGAAAACTGCCGCGCCTGAAAAACATGATCGACAAAACCCTTAAAGGGGAAGTGCTCGCCCGCGATGCTTTGGCGCCGCGTGACAAGGTCAAAAAGCGCGAAAGCCAGTTCCGCGTTCCAACCTCGATCACTTTCGACAATGAAGGGTCCGAAATTTACACGATCATTGAGGTCGACACCCGCGACCGGCCAGGATTGCTGTTTGATTTGACGCGGACCTTGGCGGGCTCCAACATCTACATCGCCTCCGCGGTGATCGCGACCTACGGCGAGCAGGTGGTCGACACGTTCTACGTCAAAGACATGTTCGGGCTGAAATTCCACGCCAAGGACAAGCAGGCTGCAATCGAGAAAAAGCTGCACAAAGCCATCACGCAAGGCGTCGAAAGGGCCAAGCCGTGAGCAAGCCAATTCGGCTGATGCGCGGTTTCGCGACGGTCGGTGTTTGGACACTTTTGTCGCGGATATTGGGCTTTGTGCGGGACGTGCTAATTGCGGGTTTTCTGGGCGCGGGGCCGGTTGCTGAGGCCTTTCTCATCGCCTTCTCCCTGCCCAACATGTTCCGCCGTTTCTTCGCGGAAGGCGCGTTCAACATGGCCTTTGTGCCGATGTTCTCCAAGAAGGTCGAAAGCGGCGACGGCGCGCTAGACTTTGCGCGCGACGCCTTTACCGGGCTGGCCACGATCCTGATCGTGTTCACCGCTTTGGCACAGATTTTCATGCCCGGGCTGGTGCTGCTCATGGCCTCGGGCTTTGCCGCCGATGAACGGTTGGAGCTGGCGACCTTGTTTGGCCGCATCGCCTTTCCCTACATCCTGTTCATCTCGCTGGCGGCACTTTTGTCGGGCGTTTTGAACGCGACGGGCCGGTTTGTGGCCGCTGCTGCTGCGCCGGTTTTGCTCAACATCCTGTTTATCATCGCGGTGAGCGGGGCGTATTACCTGGGCTTTGACCTTGGCTTAACGCTGGCTTGGACGGTGCCTGTGGCGGGCATCGCGCAGCTTGCGCTGGTCTGGTGGGCGGCGGCACGCGCAGGCTACCGGCTGATCCCGACCCGCCCCCGGATGACGCCGGAGCTGAAACGCTTGGCAATCATCGCGGCCCCCGCGGCGCTTGCGGGCGGCGTGGTGCAGATCAACCTCCTGGTCGGCCGCAACGTGGCCAGCTGGACCGAAGGCGCGATTGCGTGGGTGAACTACGCGGACCGGTTGTATCAATTGCCGCTGGGTGTGGTCGCGATTGCCATTGGGGTGGTGTTGCTGCCAGAGCTGTCGCGCCGCCTGCAATCGGGCGATGAGGCCGGCGGGCAAGAAGCGCTAAGCCGCGCGGGCGAGGTCGCCTTGGCCCTGACCCTGCCCTGCGCTGTTGCTTTGATGGTGGTGCCCTTGCCGATCATTTCAGTGCTGTTTGAACGCGGCGCATTCACCTCTGACGACGCGGCGGCGACGGCTTTGGCGGTTGCGGTTTACGGGCTTGGGCTTCCGGCGTTTGTGCTGCAAAAGATATACCAACCGATCTTCTTTGCGCGCGAAGACACCAAGCGCCCGTTCTATTTCGCCGTGGTTGCAATGGTCGTGAATGCGGTCATCGCGGTCGGTTTGTGGGCCTATCTCGACTATTTGGCGGCCGCCTTGGCCACGACATTGGCCGGGTGGACCATGGCGTGGCTGTTGTGGCGTTCGGCGCGCAAATTCGGCACGGCGGCGCGGATGGACGCGCGGTTTTCCAGGCGTATGCCGCGGATCGTGATCGCGTCCCTTTTGATGGGTGGCATGCTCTATGTTCTGCAGATTGTGCTGCTACAGGCCCTCGGCTCCCCCGGCGTGCGCTACCCGGCGCTTGCGATTTTGCTGGTTGGCAGCGGCGCGTTTTACCTGCTGGTCGGAAAGGCACTTGGCGCGTTTCACCCCAGCGAGATAAGGGCCGCTTTGAAGCGCTGAGACCGCCGTAGGGTAGAACATGAGTGACGTGCAAATAGATGGGATTACCGCACTAAGTCCAAATAGACCATTCTCTGCAATGCAGCCAATTTCTGTCTCCGGAAGTATCGAGGACGTTCGCAAGGTCGGAGACCTCGTTGTGCAAGACCTGATTTTATGGTTGATCTGGTAGGCTAATTAAGTTTCGACCTCATAGACAAAGACACGAGCAATGACATTTGCGTCTTTCTCCGTGAATGGTCTGAACCGATCGCTCTTTTCGATCAGCCTCCAGAAACCGTCAGATTCAAGCTGCTCCTGCCGATCACGAAAGCCCCCGTTCTCATAGATGTCGTCTCGAACATTGAAGATGATATGACCGCCGCCCCGCGTGACCCTGATAAGCTCTTCAAAACTAGTGCTAGGAGCATGGCCTTCCGTAAAAACACCGGTCGCGATCGTTGCTGCAAAGGTGTCTGTCGGAAAGTCCAGGGCGTCACCAAGAACCATTCTGTGCAGGATTTCGTATACACCTGTTTTGTGCGCTTCCTCAAGCATTCTCATGGATAAATCGATCCCAACCAACCTACGATAGCCAAGGATGCTCAGACTTTCCGCAGCAAGTCCGGTGCCGCATCCGGCATCGAGTATCGGGCCGCCTTCCATGGCGACCCATCTTGCAAAAAAGGCAGAGACGAGGACCGGCAACCTAAATCCAAGTGCCGCATTGTCCGCGTCATAGTTTTTCGCCCAAGCATCGTAACGGGCCTCTAGTGCGGCATTTCCGCGTGCGGCAAAGGCCATTTCAAGGTTTTCACTGTGATTGGCGGGCGGCATGTCTTTCCTCCTTGTAGGACGTCGCTGAATGTTTCAGGCGACGGCAATCCCTTCAACGTCTGCATAATCGGATTTTGGGAACCATCTGTTCGCTGTCCTGGCGAGCGCTGCGTCCCCGCTTATAAAGGTATGTCCTTGATCGCACTCTTGCGCCACCGTCGAACGCGCGAGCAGTACACGGGTCATGGAGGTCAGCGTTGTTTCGACGAAAAGGTCTACATCGAAGCCGGGAACGGAGGTGCAGAGCTCAACGTCTTTGTTGGGCTGCACCAAAAGCCAATATGTGTCGTACTGGCAATCGACATCGCTGAAGTGAAAGCGCACGACAACGCGGCGCGCAGGCAAAGCTGATTTGATGATGCCACGCCGGAGCTTGAACATAAGAGCGGGCAGATTATTCTCACTCGCCGACTGTTCCGCTGCGACATACTGTTGAGCCCACACGGCGAGGGCGTTAAGCGCAGGTTCGAGCGCTATCGACATATCTGTGCGCAGGTAACTGATATGCCCGGTTGCGGGATCCTCGATCCTATCGATCAGACCTTTGTCCCGCATTTCGCTGAGACGCTTGGACAAAAGTGCCGAGGAAATATTGCCGACTCCGCGGCGGATGTCGCTAAACCGGCTGGACCCGGACCACATCTCTGTCAGGATCGGGATTGTCCATCGAGGTTCAAGCTGGTCGCAAGCCAGGGTGATCGGACAGATTATTCCGTATGGTCTTGTGCTCATGGGGTTCTCCTTTGGTCGAGGGTAGACCGGCTTATCACGGCAGACCAGTTCAGAATCTGAACCAGCCTGCTTCACCTGTGACACTCGTTTCTCAAACGCGCGTTTTGTACGATATCGCAACTGGAGGACGAAGATGACCATATACCGAGACCTATTTCCCGATTTGAACGCAAATACCTTGCTCGCTTATGGCGGCATGGAAACAGACCTGATCTTCAACAAGGGCGTCGATCTGCCCGGCTTTGCAAGCTACCCTCTTTTGGAAAATGAGCAGGGCCGAGCACTTCTGCGGGACTACATTCAGGGCATGTTCGTTATCGCCAGACAGACCGGCGTTGGTGTCATCCTCGAAAGCCCAACTTGGGTTGCGAACCGTGATCGCGGTGCCGCGCTTGGATATACGCCCGACCAGCTTTGTCAGCTTAACCGCGATGCCATTGCGATGATCGCGCAAGAACGCGCCTTGGCCCAAGATGTTGTCGCTGTCATCAGTGCCAATCTTGGGCCGCGTGGCGACGCTTATGCCCCAAAGACTCAGATGAGCGCGAAAGAGGCTGAACACTATCATTCTGAACAAGTTCGTGCCGTTGCGGATACGCAAACCGATATTCTGAGCGCGTACACTTTGACTTATGTTTCAGAGGCGATTGGAATCGTCCGGGCTACACGCAAGTCTGCTTTACCTGTCGTGATTTCCTTTACCGTTGAAACTGACGGGCACTTGCCAACTGGCCAAACGCTCAAAAGCGCGATCGAGGAGGTCGATGCTGCGACAGACGGCTATGCTGCCTATTACATGATCAATTGTGCTCACCCGGATCACTTCTTAAAGATTCTGGATGTCGGAGCTTGGATGGGCCGATTAAAGGGTATCGTTGCGAATGCCTCACGGTGCAGCCACGCCGAACTCGACGAAGCGACGGAGTTAGATGCAGGCGACCCAAAGGAGCTGGGACGGCAAATCGCCACGATCCAGACGGACTTCCCACATATCAACGTATTGGGCGGCTGCTGCGGAACCGACATGCGACACCTTGAAGAGATCGCCATAAGGTCAGTTTGTCGCTCCACTTGACTGAATCGTTGGCGCTCCGCCTAGGCGAAGATTACTTGTAGTTCAGTAAACGGACAATGAAGCACCTCGCGGAAACGACCGTTTCGTTCCGCAAAGCAGACCTTGCCAATACGAAAAAAGGCCGCCCTTTAGGGCGGCCCTCTCTATTTCTACCGGGTGCTGCTCTTGGTGGGTTTGCTTAGGCAAAACCACCTGCCACACACTGGGTTTAGTCTACCAAGCCCCCGGATTTTCGGGGGTGTGAGTTCTTTGTGACCCCGTTGGGGATCACCTGCCGCTCACCCGACGGCGAAGCCGTCGTTACTCCGTAATCTTCGACACAACGCCCGCGCCGACGGTGCGGCCGCCTTCGCGGATGGCGAAGCGGAGGCCTTGCTCCATCGCGATTGGCGCGATCAGCTCGACGTCGAACTTCAGGTTGTCGCCTGGCATCACCATCTCAGTGCCTGATGGCAGGTTCACGGTGCCGGTCACGTCGGTGGTCCGGAAGTAGAACTGCGGGCGGTAGTTGGCGAAGAATGGCGTGTGGCGG
>JBCCDV010000012.1:0-125077 GCA_039030615.1 Pseudomonadota bacterium
ATTCATCTCATCAAACGGCAACACGCCGCACACATAACGGCCCAAGAGGCCAACACACACTGGAGAAACTAAAATGAAAACCATCATCGCATCCGCCCTCGTATCCCTCTCATTGGCCGCTCCTGCTGCCGCTGAAACAGCGCAAGAGTTCTTCGCTCTGGGCAACGATTCCGCCGCTGAGCGCATCGTGTCCGAAACATCCGTCGGCAACCCTGTCGGCACAGCGCAAGAGCTGGCCTTGGTCAATGACAGCCCGGCTGAAAACACCGTGAACTTCGAGCGCGCCAAAAATGTCGACGTCAAAGCGGTCCAAGCCTTCTTCGCTTTGGGCAACGACAGCGCTGCTGAGCGTCACGTGAAATAATCCACCCCAGATACGGGTCCCGTGCCCTCCCTCACGGCCCCGCGTCACAAAAGGCCCTCCTTCGAAAGAAGGGGGGCTTTTTTAGGTGGGTCAATCGCGCGCGAAGGCGGCAGGGTAGGTGCCTAGGACCTTCAGCTCGGAGGTGAAATAGCTGAGCTCTTCCATCGCGAGTTGCACTGCGTGGTCATCAGGATGGCCCGCGATATCGGCGTAGAATTGCGTTGCGGTAAACTCTCCATCGACCATGTAGCTTTCCAGCTTGGTCATGTTGACCCCATTGGTCGCGAACCCGCCCATGGCTTTGTAGAGCGCGGCGGGAATGTTGCGGACGCGGAAGACGAAGCTGGTCAGCATGTGGGTGTCGCCGCGGCGCGCCATGTTTTCTTCGCGCGACATCACCAGAAAGCGGGTCGTGTTTGTGTCCTGATCCTCAATATCTGTTGCCAGAATATCGAGCCCGTAGGTGCGCGCGGCCAGTTTGGAGGCGAGCGCGGCCACGCCCTTTTCTTGCCGCTCGGCGATTTCGGCGGCGGCGCCCGCATTGTCTGCATGTGGCTCGGGGCGGATGTTGTGGGCGTCGAGGAAGCTGCGGCATTGCGGCAAGATCACCAGGTGGCCGCGCGCGGTCTTCACATCCTCAAGCTTCGTGCCGGGCAGCGCCATCATCGCGATGCGGACGCGCACGAAGGCCTCATCGACGATGTGCAGCCCGCTTTGGGGCAGAAGGCGATGCATATCGGCAACGCGCCCATAGGTGGTGTTTTCAACCGGCAGCATTGCCAGCTCGGCATCGCCCTGTCGAACCGCCGTTATCACCTCCTCAAAGCTGGGGCATGGCAGGGGTTCATGGTCGGGCCGTGCGGCGGCGCAGGCTTCATGGCTATAAGCGCCAAGCTCGCCCTGGAACGCGATTTTGCGAGACATGGGCTCACTTTCAGAAAATTGGTCGTTTCGTCGCGCTTTCTACACCTTGATAAAGGGCAGGGGAACCCGCTACATACCGCCAGACTCAATGCGCAAGGGACCTTTGCGCGATAGCCAAGGTAAGACGAGCCATGTTCGACACGATGACTTTAACCAAAATTCTGGGTGCGGTTTGCGGGACATTCCTGCTGTTTCTTCTGGGCGGTTGGGGTGCCGAGCTGATTTATCATGGCAGCGGCGGGCATCATGACGGCGAGGACCACGCGCAAGGCTACCTGATCGAAGTTGAAGGCGGCGACGAGGTTGCCGAAGAAGAGCCAGAGATCGACTTCATGGCCGTGATGGCTGAGGCCGATGCAGGCAAGGGCGAAGGCGTGTTCAACAAATGCAAGGCCTGCCACAAGCTTGAGGACGGCGCCAATGGCACCGGGCCGCATCTTTACAGCATCGTCGGACGCGAAATCGGGGTGGTTGACGGCTTTGGCTATTCCGAGGTTCTGGCCAGCAACAGCGAGGCCTGGTCGGAAGAAAACCTCAACGCGTTTTTGGAAAACCCCAAAGGCTGGGCGCCGGGTACCAAAATGGCATTTAGCGGCCTGAAAAAGATCAGCGACCGCGCCAATCTGATCGCGTATTTGCAAGGAATTGGCGGCTAGGCTGTTGCCAAAAGTGCTAGATCAGAGGCCGCCGCTTTAGGGCGGCCTTAACTTTTGGACCCCACAAATTCTCACGTTCGCGCAATCGGCGCTTGATTGTTGTGTGAAACGGACTTTTTCTGAGGTAACGCGTTTACCAAGAATTGAGCCTCGCAGGAGACCGCCATCATGAAGCCCGCCAAAGCCCGAGCCATTGCCGCTAGTGTCGACCCTTTTCCAAAAAGGGCCCTTTGGTGGACCGGGCTGGCGCTTGGCGGGGCGCTGGTGTTCGCAGGAAGTCAGGCACAAGCGCAAGATCTGACCATAAGCCATGGCTATTCAAACTTCGGCGAAGTGAAATACCCCGCCGATTTCACGCATCTTGATTACGTGAACCCCGATGCGCCGAAGGGTGGCGAGATTTCGACCTGGGCGCTGGGCACCTTTGACAGCTTCAACCAATATGCGCGTGACGGGAACCCGGCGGCGCTGAACACGATTGGCTCCGAGGCGTTGCTGACCAGCACGTCGGACGACCCATATGGCGTTTACTGCTTTCTGTGCACCACAATGGAATACCCGGAGGACTTGTCCTTCGTGACGTTTAACCTGCGCGAGGATGTGACCTTCTCGGACGGCACCCCGATGACGGCTGAGGATGTGGAGTTCAGCTTCAACCTGTTCCTTGAACAAGGGATCGTTGAATATCGCCGCATCGTCGAGGGCTTTATTGACCGCGTCGAGGTTGAAAGCCCTTACCGCATCAGCTTCTATTTCCAGCCAGAAGCCTCCTTCCGAGACCGCGTTGGCTTTGCGGGCGGCACTCCGGTATTTTCCAAAGCATGGTTCGAGGAAACGGGCACAAGGCTCGACAAAGCAACCAAATCTCCCTTCATGAGCACCGGGGCCTATGTGCTTGGCAGCTTTGAGCCAAACCGGCAGGTGATCTATACGCGCAACCCAGACTATTGGGGTGAGGACATCCCCTTCAACATGGGTCGCAACAATTTCGACGCTATCCGCACCGAGTATTTCGCGGACCGGACGGCCGCGTTTGAGGCTTTCAAAACGGGCGCTTACCTATTCCGCGCGGAAACCGACCCCAAGGAATGGGCGACGGGCTATAATTTCTCGCGCGTCGACGAGGGCAGCGTGATCCTTGATACGCCTTCGGACAGGACGGTCGGGAGCGCACTGTCTTTCGTCTATAACCTGGACCGCCCGGCATGGCAGGACCCCGACGTTCGTGAAGCCATCGGGCTCATGTTTAACTTTGAGTGGACCAACAAGACCCTGTTTTTCGACCTCTTTGAGCGCGTCGACAGCTTCTGGCCCAACACAGAGCTGGCAGCGACAGGCACACCTTCGGACGGCGAGCTTGCGATCTTGGAGCCACTGGTCGCTGATGGCCTGTTGCCTGAGAGCATCTTGGTGGATGAGGTGACCGGATCGATCGAAATGGAAGCCGAGCGCGCCGGACCGCCGCGCAGTGTGTTGCGCCAAGCTTCTGCGCTGCTCGATAACGCGGGTTGGGTCTTTGGCGACGGGGAGTTTCGGGAAAAAGACGGCGAAACGCTGACGCTGAACATCATCCAGTTCAACCCGCTCTATGACCGGATCGTGACGCCGTATCTGGAGAACCTCAAACGTCTTGGTGTTGACGCCAATCTGGAACGGATTGACCGCGCCAACTACATCGAACGCCGCCGGTCGGGCAATTTCGACATGACCAACCACGGCTTCCAGATGCCGTTTGAGCCCTCCATCGGTCTGCAACAATGGTATGCGTCCAAAACCGCCGATAACAGCTCGCGCAACTTGATGCGGTTGCGCAATGAGGCCGTCGACAAGATTATTCCTTATGTGATTGACGCCGGCACGCTTGATGAGATGCAAACGGCGGTCCATGCGCTCGACCGGGTGCTGCTGTCACTGCGCTTTGCAATCCCGCAATGGTACAAGAAGGAACACTGGCTGGCCTATTACGATGTATATGGCCGCCCTGATGAGCTTCCGCCTTTGGCTGTCGGCCTCTATGACTTCTGGTGGTACGAGGAAGACAAGGCGCAGGCTTTGCGCGACAAAGGCGTTCTGCGCTAAGCCGGGAGCAGAGCTTTGGGCGCCTATATATTTCGCAGGCTTCTGCTGGTCATTCCGACACTGATCGGGATCATGATCGTAAACTTTACCCTGACCCAGTTCGTGCCGGGCGGGCCCGTTGAACAAATCCTCGCAAATATTGAGGATGGCGGCCAGAACGACGCGTTTGTCGGCATCAATGGCGGCACCGCGCAGCAGGATTTGCAGACGGAATCCGTGGGCTCCAAATATGAGGGCGCGCAGGGGCTTCCGCAGGATTTCATCGAAGAATTGGAACGCGAGTTCGGCTTCGACAAGCCGCCTTTGCAGCGCTTTTTCATTATGATGTGGAACTACCTGCGGTTCGACTTCGGCGAGAGCTATTTCCGCTCGGAAGGCGTGTTGTCTCTGGTGGCCGAGAAGCTGCCCGTCTCGATCACGCTGGGGCTGTGGTCCACGTTGATCACCTATCTCGTGTCGATCCCGTTGGGCATTCGCAAAGCGATCCGGGACGGGTCGCGCTTTGACACCTATACCTCCGGGCTGATCATTGTGGCTTACGCGATCCCGGGGTTCCTGTTCGCGATTTTGCTACTGGTGCTCTTTGCCGGTGGCTCGTTTTACCAGATCTTCCCGTTGCGCGGGCTAACCTCGGACAATTGGGAGCAGCTGAGCCTGATCGGCAAGGTGTTGGACTACCTGTGGCACATCATCCTGCCGGTCACGGCGGTCACGATTTCTGGCTTCGCGACGATGACGCTTTTGACCAAGAACAGCTTTCTGGACGAGATCTCAAAGCAATATGTGATCACCGCGAAGGCAAAGGGCCTGTCGGAACGCCAGGTGCTTTACGGCCATGTGTTTCGCAACGCGATGCTGATCATCATCTCGGGCTTCCCGGCGGTGTTTCTGGGCGTGTTTGTGTCAGGCTCGCTGATCATTGAGACGGTGTTCTCGCTGGACGGATTGGGGCGGCTGACGTTTGAAGCGGCGGTGGCGCGGGACTACCCGATTGTCTTTGGCACGCTCTACTTCTTTGGGTTGATCGGGCTGGTCGTGGGGATTTTGTCGGACCTGATGTATGTGTTCGTGGACCCGCGCATCGACTTTGAAAGCCGCGAGACATGAGGATGTCGCCGCTCAACCAGCGCCGATGGTCCAATTTCAAGCGCAACAAGCGGGCCTATTGGTCGCTGATCATCTTCTCCGTGTTGTTCATCCTGTCGCTGTTTGCGGAGCTGTTCGTCAACGAGAAGCCCATCTTGGTGAAATATCAGGGCTCGTATTACACCCCGTTCAACACCTTCTACCCGGAGACGACCTTTGGCGGCGATTTTCGCGCCGAGGCGGTGTACCGCGATATCGAGGTCGAATGCCTGATCATCACCGGCGGCGTGGTGGACTGTTTTGACGCGCCAGAAGAGATCATTGAGGACGCGGCTGACGGGATCGTTCTGGGCGAGGAGATCCAGAAAGGCTGGATGATCTGGCCGCTGATCCCTTATAAATACAACACCATCGTCGACAAGCCGGGCACCGCGCCGGGCCCACCCGACGCCATGAACTGGCTGGGGACCGACAACGCATCGCGCGACGTTCTGGCGCGGGTGATTTACGGATTTAGGCTGTCCATCCTGTTCACGCTGCTGGTGACGGTGGCCTCGTCAATCATTGGCTTCATTGCGGGCGCGGTACAGGGGTTTTTCGGCGGGCGGATCGACCTGATCTTCCAGCGCATCCTTGAGATCTGGGCCTCCACGCCCAGCCTGTACGTCATCATTATCATGTTCGCGATTCTGGGCCGAAGTTTCTGGCTGCTGGTCTTCTTGTCGATCCTCTTTGGCTGGCCTGCTTTGGTCGGCGTCGTGCGGGCGGAATTCCTGCGGGCGCGCAACTTTGAGTATGTCCGCGCGGCGCGGGCTTTGGGGGTGTCGAACACCACGATCATGTTCCGCCACATGCTGCCGAACGCGATGGTCGCGACCTTGACGATCCTGCCATTTATCGTGACGGGCACGATCGGCGCCCTGGCCACGTTGGATTTCCTTGGATTTGGATTGCCGTCATCGGCGCCGTCTTTGGGCGAGCTGACATTGCAGGCCAAACAAAACCTGCAAGCCCCTTGGCTTGCCTTCACCGCGTTTTTCACCTTCGCGATCATGCTGTCCCTGCTGGTCTTCATCTTTGAAGGCGTGCGCGACGCGTTTGACCCCAGAAAGACCTTCCAATGACCCGCTTGCTGGACGTTCAAGACCTCAAGGTCAGCTTCAGTCAGGACGGCACTTTGACCGAGGCCGTGAAGGGCGTGAGCTTTCATGTCGACAAGGGTGAAACCGTCGCTTTGGTGGGCGAGTCCGGGTCCGGCAAATCCGTCTCCGCCCTATCAACGGTGCGGCTTCTGGCTGATAGCGCGCGGGTGTCCGGCCAGATCAGCTATGACGGAACCGATCTGTCCAACGCGTCCGAGCGTGAATTGATGGCCGTGCGCGGCAACGACATCAGCTTCATCTTCCAGGAGCCGATGACATCGCTCAACCCGCTGCACACGCTCGAAAAGCAGATCACCGAAAGCCTGTCCTTGCATCAGGGCCTGAGCGGGGAGCCCGCACGGGACCGCGTGATTGAGCTGCTCGAAAAAGTCGGCATCCCGCAACCGGCAGAGCGTTTGTCCTCTTACCCGCATCAACTGTCGGGCGGTCAGCGCCAACGGGTGATGATCGCCATGGCGCTTGCCAACGGGCCGGAGCTTTTGATCGCAGATGAGCCGACGACTGCGCTCGACGTGACCATTCAGGCGCAGATTTTGGAGCTTTTGGCCGAGCTGAAGGCGCAAGAAAAGATGGGGATGCTGTTTATCACCCATGACCTGGGCGTCGTGCGCAAGATCGCGGACCGTGTCTATGTGATGCAGCATGGCGAGATCGTCGAGCATGGCCCGACGGCGGAGATTTTTGGCGCCCCCAAGCACCCCTATACGAAGATGTTGCTAGAGGCCGAAGCGGCAGGCGTGCCCGCGCCGGTGCCCGAAAACGCGCAAGAGCTGGTGCGGACCGAAGACCTGCGCATTTGGTTCCCGATTGAACGGGGCTTGATGAAACGCACGGTGGGCCATGTCAAAGCGGTGAATGCGGCCAGCATTTCCGTGCGCGCAGGGGAGACGCTGGGCATCGTTGGCGAAAGCGGGTCGGGCAAAACGACCTTGGCCCTGGCGGTGATGCGGCTGATCTCCAGTCAGGGTCCGATCCATTTTCAGGATCGTGATATCCAAGGGCTGAAATCGCGCCAGCTGCGCCCATTGCGCGCCGATATGCAGATCGTGTTCCAAGATCCCTACGGATCGCTTAGCCCACGCATGACGGTGGAGCAGATCATTGCCGAAGGGCTTTCGGTGCATGGGACCGAAGCGGGCCGCGACACGCGTGACATGGTGGCCGAGATCATGGAAGAGGTCGGACTTGAGCCTGACATGATGCACCGTTACCCGCATGAGTTTTCCGGCGGGCAAAGGCAGCGCATCGCCATCGCACGCGCGATGATCCTGCGGCCGAAGCTTGTGGTTCTGGACGAGCCAACCTCCGCCTTGGACATGACAGTGCAGGTTCAAATCGTCGAACTTTTGCGCGCGCTTCAGAGAAAATATGAGCTGGCCTATCTGTTCATCAGCCATGACTTGAAAGTCGTGCGCGCGCTGAGCCACAAAGTCATGGTGATGAAGCAAGGTGACGTGGTCGAAACCGGCCTAGCTGAAGATGTGTTTTCGAACCCACAGACCGAATACACGCAGCAGTTGCTAGCGGCGGCCCTGGATCACCATTTGCCTCAAAGCGCTTAGGCCAAAACGGTCGGCTACCCTGCGGGTCCGCGCGTTGCGCATTGCACGCCGCGCGCCGACAGCCTTGCACAAGCCAGTTGCGCACGTTCTGCCGTTAGGCCCACGAAATTCGCCTCCCACCCTTTTGGTTTGTTGGCGACTTTGCGCAGGGCTTCATCAAGCGTTTCGATCTCTTGCAGCGCGGTTTGAAGCAGCAGCTTTTCGGCATCGTGGCGGGTGTTGTGATAGCCCAGCGTAATGCTCCAATGCCGCCCGCCTGACGTGGTTGCCCGCGTGATCACGCGCGGCTCCGCCGGGGTCTCAGTGGCTTGCGGGGCGAGGTTCGGGATGATGGCCTGTGCGACGTTTTCGGGCCGCTTTATTGGCGTCACCAAAGGTGCTGCGCGCGCGACCTGCACTTCCTCACGCGAGGTTTGGACGTTCTTGTCGACATCTTCGACCAAGGCCATCAGCATTTCCGCTGACGGTGCGCGGTCTGGGCGCAGGCTGGGGCGCGGGCTGGCCTTCACGGCCGTCACGATGGGTTTCGCCTTTGCCACTTTTGGCGCTGTGTTGTTGCCCAAGTAGCTCGGGCGCGCGGGCTTGCGCAGCGACACGCGCGACGGCGCCCGTTTGAACCCCATGTTGAGAAGCTCGGCCACGCGCGCGTTGCGTGCCGCGGTTGAGCTGCCCCCGAACATGGTCGCGATGATGCGCTCATTCCCGCGCTCGGCGGAGGCCACAAGATTGAAGCCCGCCGCGCGCGTATATCCGGTTTTGATCCCATCCGCGCCGCGGTAATTGGCCAGGAAGCGGCGGTTGGTGTTGTTGACCTGCTTGACGCCCGCATGGGTCGTCTTGCGCGAGAACAGGTTGTAATATTGCGGGTAGTCGTAGAACAGCTGACGGCCCAGAACCGTCATGTCGCGGGCCGTGGACAGATGCCCTTTCTCGGTCAGGCCGTGGGCGTTTTTGAAGGTGGTCTTGGTCATACCCATAGCTTTGCCGGTGCGGGTCATGCGGCGTGCGAAGGCGGCCTCAGATCCTGAGATGGCCTCCCCGATGGCGGTGGCCGCATCATTGGCGGATTTCACCGCCGCCGCGCGGATCAGGTAGCGCAGCGCAATGCGCTGCCCGGCTTTGAGGCCCAGTTTTGAGGGTTGTTCGGCGGCCGCTTTGCGCGAAATTTTGACCTTGGTGTCGAGACTGATCTCGCCACGCTCAATCGCCTCAAACGCTACATAGAGCGTCATCATTTTGGTCAGCGATGCCGGATGCAGCCTTGTGTCGGCGTTGCGCGCATGCAGCACCTTGCCGGAGCGCGCATCCATCACCAAAGCCGCGTAGGGCGCGGCGCCCGAGGGGCTTGCGGCCAGCGCAAACACCAAAACACATAGGCCCGTGCGGACCCATTCCAAAAGTCGTGAAAAATACACGCGACTACCCGTTTCTGCCTCAGGGCCCGTCGTTGCGTGCCCTTTTTGTTTTGTCGTTATTCGACGATTACCCAGAGGCTACCACAGAGCGGCGTTTCAGAAAACAGTTTAGTTTCAAGGGTTTTGTAGAATTATTTGAGGAGAAAAGTGCAGATGTAGTGGCGTGATGCCGAGCGCACACAAAATCTGGCAAAACGCGGTGTTTGCACAAAAAATGGGCTTAAACCTTTTCGCAAGCTTTCAGCGCCGCTGGGATGCCTTCGAGCAGCCGTGCTTCGCGGCGTTTCAACTCCCGCAATTTGCGGCGTTCGGCGGCGACATCAATGGCCACGGGCGTGCGTTTGGTCACGGGCTCGGAGCGGTTACAGAAGGAGACGCCGACATTGCTACGTCTTCCGCCGAGGCAGAAATCGGTGAAGACAACGCGCCGTTCCTCTGTCTGGACGGCATAGCCGCGCAACAGATTTGCCTCCGTTGTGGCGATGAGGTTCTGGACGATCTTCAGGTCTTTGGTTGCGTCCTGAATGCAGAGCTTTTCGGGTGTCGCGCAGGCGCCGAGAACGCAGAGTAATAAAACGGGTGCAAAACGGGTCATGTCCCTATCTTACATGCAAATAGTTAAGAGAGGCAGTGGGAAAGTTCAGGTTTTCTCCCCCAGCAGGTCGGTGTCATTTTCGGGGATGGCGGCGCGGGCGGTGGCGTTTTCGACCTCGTCCTGCTCATTGGCGAGATCTGTCTCGGCGTCCGAGATATCGGGCTCCTCTGTTGCGGCATCCTGCGTGCTTTCGGCAATGTCGCTCTCTGCCAGAGCTTTGGCTTTCGCCTCCGCATCGCCGCCGAGCTGGACGATGGGCACGCCTTGCGGGAAGAGGACCTCCCGCGCGTCATCGGGCATGGAGATGCCTTCTTCCATCAGCACGCGTTTGACCTGACGCAAGATCGCTGACTTCACCTTCAGGACCGAGAAATTGCGCGCATCAATCCAGAAATAGGCCTTCATGTTGACGGTTGAGGCGCCAAGGCTGTCGACCAGGATCATCGGATGCGGCTCATCCGTGACGGCCTCGTGCGCCTCGAGCATATCCATCACAATTTCCTGCACCCGCGCGACGGAGGCGTCATACCCCACGCCCACGTCGATGGTTTCGCGCCGAATGGGCGAGGCGGAGTAGTTGATGATCGTGTTTTTGAAGATCGTCGCATTGGGGATCTGGATGTGGTTGCCCTCTACCGAAAGCAGCACGGTAGAGCGCGTATTCATCGATTGAACGGAACCCTGCTGGCCCGTCACTTCGATAAAATCGCCCGCGCGGAAAGGGCGCCGGATGCTCAGAAGCAGCGAGGCCAAAAAGTTCTCCGCAATGTCGCGGAAGGCGAAGCCGACCACGATCCCGAGCACCCCGGCGCCGCCTAGAAGCGAGAAGGCGATCTTGGTCAGGCCTGCAACTTGCAACACGACATAAAGCCCGATCAGAAAGATCGGCAACGCCAGCAAGCGGGAGACGATGTCGCGCAGGAGCGGCGATTCCATCCCGCCCAAAAGCCAGCGGCGCAATAAATGTGCGACCTTTGACGATAGCCACCAAGCGACCGGCAAGATCACAATCGCGAGGATAATCAAAGGCAAGGAGGTGGTTGCCCGGATCACGACCTCCCGCACCTCGCGCAGCGCGGGGGCGAAGGTCCAATTGGCTTCCTGGACAACGGTGATGCGGTTCACGACGGCGACGACATCTTGCGTGTTGGCGGCCAGATCGCGGGCCCAAGCTTTGTTCTCGTCGCTATCGGTCGCCCCGTCGAGGAACACGATGCCGTCGGTGGCTTCGACGCGTGGGGCTTCGAACCAGCCGGTGGTGCGCAGGATTTTCAGTATCCGCGCTTCGATCTCGTCGTCGCGCGCGACGGGTGTCACGGCGACGGAGCCTGTTGGGGCTGTGACCTCCGCCTCCGCTTCGGTGGTGCCCGCCTCCTGCGCGAAGGCGGGGGTGACGAGCAGGGCGAGGGCGAAGAGGATACGGGTTATCATAGGGGCAGATTAGATGGAGGAGTGTTATGCCTGCCAGCAAAAAGTGCGCTGCCGTCGGATCAGATCGCTGAGCCCGGTGGGAACCGCCGGGCCGCGCCCGACTATTACCGACAGGGCATCTTTGATGCCCGAAAGGCCTCCCCCCGGGAGGGCGCAGCCTTTAATTCTTGGGCACGACCTTCCCGGGGTTCATAATATTCAGCGGGTCAATCGCGGCCTTGATGGCGCGCATCATGTCGACCGCCACCGCGTCCTTGTTGCGCTGCATGGAGGGCAGCTTGGTCAGCCCGATCCCGTGCTCGGCGGAGAAACTGCCGCCCAAACCTGCGACGACCTCATCGACGGCTTTGCGCATTACGCTTCGCAATGCGTCATCGTTGCGGCTGGGATAGACCGTGTAGTGCAGGTTGCCGTCGCCCAAATGTGCAATTGCCAGCTCTTGCGCATCCGCATCTAGCTCCATGATAGCCGGCGTGATCTGCTGCAAAAATGCCGCCATCTGATCGAGCGGCACCGAGACATCCGTATCCACAAGATTGGGCGTCGTGAGCGTAATCTCGGCGGCTTGTTCGCGCCGCTCCCACATCTCGCGGCGTTGGCCTTCGGATTTGGCAACGACGGCGTCCAAAACCTCCCCGGTTTCAAACATTTCTGCCAAGACGCCTTCCAGATATCCGACGATCGGCGTTTCCCCGTCTTCATCAAGCGTCGCGTCGCGGGGCGCGGTGGCGCCGACCTCGACCAGAATGTTGATGTCATAGGCCTCATCAAACGGGGCGCGGGCCTGCGGGAAATGCGTCATATGCCGGTCCATGAAGGAGCGCGGCATATATTCGAATGCCTCGACCGCGCCGCCGGTGGCCTGTTGTAAATTGTTAAGCAGATCGAGCGCCTGACCCAGCGACGGGCAGGCCACCATCGCGGTCGCATAGGCGCGCGGCTTGGGGCTGAGTTTGAGCACCGCGGCCGTGATCAGCCCCAACGTGCCCTCCGCCCCGATCATCAGTTGGCGCAGATCGTAGCCAGAATTGTCTTTGCGCAGCTCGCTCATCAGGTCCATCACCCGGCCGTCAGGCAGAACAACCTCAAGGCCCAAGCACAGCTCCCGCGTATTGCCGTAGCGCACCACGTTGGAGCCGCCAGCGTTTGTCGAAAGCGCGCCCCCGATCATGGCCGAGCCGCGCGCGCCGAAAGTGAGCGGGAAGACCAGATCATGCGCGTCGCAGGCGTCATGGATGTTGGACAGGATCGCGCCTGCCTCAACCACCGCAACGCGCGCTTCTGGGCGGATGTCCCGGATTGCGTTCATGCGCGCGAGCGAGATCATGACCGCGCCGTCGGCATATGTCCCACCCGCCAGCCCGGTGTTGCCCGACACCGGCACAATAGGCACGCGAGCGCTCGCGCAGGCTTTCACGATTTCGCTGACCTCGCGCGTGTTGGCAGGGCGGACGACGCATGCGGGCGTGGAGACATATTTGCCGGTCCAATCACGCCCGTAGGGGGCCGCGTCTGCGCCTGTAAGCACATGCGCATCGCCCACAATGGCGCGCGCGGCCTGCCGCAATTCGGCGATGTTTTTCTCTGTCATGATATTGCCTAGCCTCGCTGCGTCATTCTGGTCGAATAAGCCTTGACCCTGACGCGCGCTTTTCTTATCCCCCGGTCCACTGGCGTTATAGCTCAGTTGGTTAGAGCGAACGACTCATAATCGTTAGGTCGGTGGTTCAAGTCCACCTAACGCCACCAATAAACCCGTGTGCTGAACTGCGCGCGGGTTTTTTGTATCCTTTGCGCCCGGCTAAAGAGGTGACCAGTCTACGCCCGCCGCGGGTATCTCACGCCCATCAAATTCCACGGCCTCGCGCCCGTAGTTGAAAGCAAAGAGATGGGTGGCCGTGCGCTTTATCCGCAGCCCGCCTTGGAGCGTTTGGGTTTCAATGCCAAGCTCATGGCAGAGGGTGCCCAAGACGCGCGCAAGAGCGGCCTCATCCAGCCAGCCCGCTAAGTAGCGGATCGGGCCTGCGCCGATCAGCACAGGCGCGCCGGTTTCGCATTGCTCCTGCACGGGCTCGGACGTCTCTAAATGCTCGAACCAATGGCGGATATGCCCGCCGCCTTGCAAGGGGCGGTCCATATCGGCGCGGAAACTTTCCACTTGGGTGGTCGTCGCATTGAGGCCGGGCAAGTTGGGCGGAAGCGGGTCGGGAATGGTCAGCTCGGGCGTTTTGGAATTGGCACGGGGACCGATAAGGGCAATGCCTGTGTGATTGGCGAGGGCTGTCTTCAGCTTGTCCGACAGGCTCAACAAACCGGGGGCAAGCACCAGCTTGTAAGCGCTCACATCCGACGTGTCTGGGGGCAAGATATCGATGTCGAGCCCCAGCTTGCGCAAGCCGCGATAGGTTTCAAAAACCAGCTTGAAATAGTCAAACCCGGTGCCTTGGGGTTGCACATCCCAAGCCCAGGCAGAGGCATAGTCGAAGACCAGGCCGACGGGGGCTTTGGCGGTGCCGACCTCGGGCAGCTTCGCGATTTCGCTTGCGACTTGAGCGGTCTCTGCCAGCGCGGGCGCAGGCGCGCGGTCGGGGCGCAGAAGGCCTGCATGCATCTGTTCCTGCGCAAATGGGGCTTGGCGCCAGCGGAAATAACATACCGTTTCAGCGCCGTGGGCGAAGGCTTCCCACGCCCAAAGGCGGCACATGCCGGGCAGGGGGGCCGGGTTGACGGGCGCCCAGTTCACCGGGCCCGGTTGTTGTTCCATGATCCACCAACGGCCACGCCCGACGGCACGGTAAATGTCATGGTGGAAGGCTTGAAAATCCGGGTCGCCCTGCTGGGCATAGGCGCGCTTATGCGCATCGTCGGCCTCAATCCGGTCCTCAAGAAACCCCATCGGGTAGCTGTCCCAAGACGCGATATCGAGGTCGGAGCCCACATCGAAATGGTCAAACGCAACCTCGCGGCCCATGTAATTGTGGATGAGCGGCGCGGTTGAGTGGCGCTTGATAATGTCGGCCTGTTCGCGGTTGAACGCTACGACTTGGTCGGAGCTGAAGCGCCGAAAGGCCAGATCATGGCTTGGGTTCGGCTCGGTCACGGTCAGGTTGGGCAGGCCGATTTGGTCGAATGTGTCGTAGTCCATAGACCAAAAGATATTGCCCCAAGCGCGGTTCAGCGCGTCGGTGCTTTGGTATTTTTGTGCGAGCCAATCCTGAAACGCCGTGCGCGCGGCTTCGGAGTAGCTGATCACGGTGTCATGGCAGCCATATTCATTGTCTGTTTGCCAAGCCGCCACATGCGGGTTTGCGCTATAGCGTTTGGCAAGGATTTCGGTGATCCGTCGGCTCTCGGCGCGGAAACCTTGATGGCTGAAACAATAGTGCCTGCGCGACCCAAACCCGCGTGGGCGACCATCCTTGTCGACAGCAAACATGTCGGGATGCTTGTCCGCCATCCAGCGGGGCGGGGTGGCGGTTGGGGTTCCAAGAATGACCTTCAAGCCAGCACCGCCGAGCGTCGCAATTGCGCGGTCGAGCCAGTCGAGTTGCAGATCACCCGGAGCGGGTTCGAGGCGTGACCAAGCGAATTCGCCAATACGTACCCAACTCAAGCCAGCAGCCACCATATCGGCGGCGTCTTCCGGCCAGATCTCTTCCGGCCAATGTTCGGGATAGTAGCAGACGCCCAGGCTGCGTTTCATAGGATCACCTGATATTCGGGAAGACCTTTAACTGAGATATCCACCCAAAAAGTCTGACCCGCAAACGGCTCCGCGATCAATTGATCTGAGGTCATGCCTTGCTGTGCTGACGTCGCGAAAAGCGTGCGCATATCTGGCCCGCCTAAAGCGGGGCAGCTGATTTGGGTGGCAGGGAAGGCGAACGCCTCAATAAACTTGCCCTCAGCTGAATATCGCGCCACGCGCGACCCGCCCCATTGTGCATTGAGAAGGCTACCATCGCTCGCGACGACGGCGCCGTCCGGGCCAAAATCCTCGCTCGAAAAATCCAAGAAAAGCGCGGGCGCGGCTGCGGGCCAGCCGTTTTCGTCCAGCGGCACACGGAACAGCTTTTTCACCGCCGAATCCGCCCAATAGGCGCAGCTTTTGTCGGGCGCAAAGCAGATCGCATTGGTAATTGTGACGGGCGCGTATAGCCGCCTCAGATCACCCCGGTAGTAGCGATAAATCGCGCCAGCCGAAGGTTCCGCCGCCTTGCCCATTGTTCCAATCCAGAACCCGCCCCACGGGTCTACGCGGCCGTCATTGCTGCGCGTGACGGGATCGTCAGCTTCCAAATCGCATAAATGCTCTTGCGCGCCGGTCTCGAGGTTGAAGGTGAAAAGCGCGCGCTCGCTTGCGATCAGAAGCACGTCTGTATCGACCCATCCGGCGGCAGACACATGGGCGTCGAATGACCAGCTTTGGCCATCATCACAATGCAGTTTCTTGCCTAGAATATCAAACCAGAACAAACGCTTGCGTAGAGGGTGCCACAACGCGCCCTCCCCCAACGCGCAGGGCCGGGCGTCATGGACTCGCGTGTTCATGCGAAGGCGGCGTCGTAGGCGGCGACCATGTCTTGCGCGATCACCGCGATCTCTTGCGCGGAGCGGCCCGGCTTATACAAGGCGGAGCCAATGCCGAAGCCAGAGGCGCCCGCCGCTTTCCAATCTGCGAACCCGTCGGGGCCCGCACCGCCAACCATATACACTTGCGTTTCAGGCGGCAAAACCGCGCGAATGGCCTTCAAACCGTCGATGCCCATGGCGAAGCCGGGGAAAACTTTCAACCCTGTCGCGCCCGCTTTCAGAGCTGCGAAACACTCTGACGGGGTCAGCACGCCGGGCCAGCTTTCCAGCCCCGCGGCTTTGGTCGCCGCAATCACTTCCGGGTCGGTGTTGGGCGAGACGATCAAGCGCCCGCCGACGCCTGCCACGGCAGCCACATCTTGCGGGCTTAAAACCGTGCCAGCGCCGATCAAAGCCTTGTCACCAAAGGCTTTTACCATTGCGCCGATGCTGTCGAGCGGGTCGGGGGAGTTCAGTGGCACCTCGATCTTATCGAACCCTGCCTCTACTAACGCGCCGCAAATCGGGACGGCCTCATCGGGGGTGATCCCGCGCAGAATCGCGATCAGGTTGCGGCTCATAGGGTTAGCTCCTTATATGCGGCGGCGAGGCCTTTGAGGGTCATCTCGTCGCCGGTATGTTGCGCGGCGTCCAACCCTTGCACGTTCAATGCGTCGGCGTAGAGCGCGTTCAGCCTTGGGTGGCCGACCAGGGCGATGTTCTGGCCCAGCCAATAGGGTTTGGCGGAGGCCAGCTCTGCCCCGATCAAGAGCCCCGAAAGGCGGGCGCGGGACACGGCGCCATCTGTGTTTTCCAGCAAATGTGAGGCGCGGATTTCGAAGAGCTTCGCGGCCAGGCTTTCGGGCCGGGACATGGTTTGGGAGACGGTTTCGCGAAACGCGTCATGGTCCAACGTGTCGCCGCTCACCGAATGGCGCAGGACGGAGTGGTCGGACAGCATAGCAAACAGCTCACCGGTCATAGCGGTCTGAAACGAAACAATTTCCTTGGCCGATATATGGACCCATTTGGTATGCGTTCCGGGCATGCAAATCACGCCGTCAAAATCAGGGTTTGCGGCCATAAAGCCCGCGATCTGCGTTTCTTCACCGCGCATGACATTTGGGGATGTGTCTTGCTTGAGCCCGGGCAAAATACGCATGGAGATGCGGCTGTCATTGGTTTTCACAGTGCTGGGCGCGCCGAGCGGCGTGGTCGGAACGGTGCGGTAAGGCGCCTCCGCCCAACCTTGGCGGGAGCCGACCATACCACAGGCGATCACAGGCACAGTGTCGGTGCCGAGCCATGGCTCGATCTGAGAAATCAAGGTCGGTTCAAATTCCGACTGCGCCAGCCCGGACATGCCTTTGCCGCACTCGGTCTTGTCTTTGACGGTGCCGCTGGCAGACATGGCCCATGCCCGCAAATTCGACGTGCCCCAGTCAACGGCGATCCAGACCGCGTATGATTTCTGTCCTGACATCAACCTGTTACGACCACACCACCATCGATGACCAAGGCTTGCCCGGTCATCATTTTGGAGGTTTTGGAGGCCAGAAAGAGCACGCCGTTGATCATGTCATCGGGGTCGAGCGTGTCCTTCAGGCATTGGCGTTCCAGATGCGCGGCCAGGCCGTCCTCGGTCACCCAAAGGTCCTTTTGCTTTTGGGTCAGCACCCAGCCGGGGGCCAAGGCGTTGACCCGAATTTTGTCGGGGCCAAACTCGCGCGCGAGGCTGCGGGTCATGCCGTTGATGCCGGAATTGGCCGCCGTGTAAAGCGGGTAACCCGCGTTGCCCATCATGTAGCTGATCGACGAGAAATTGATGATCGAGCCGAACCCGGCCTTTTTCATGTGCGGCACGATGGCTTGGCAGGCAAAGAAGTAGGCCTTGAGGTTGATCGCCATCATCCAGTCGAAAAACGCGCTGTCGACCTCCGCCGTGGTGTGGCGCTTGTCATTGGCGGCGTTATTGACCAGCGCTGTGATCGGGCCATGGGCCTCGGCCGATTGATCAATGGCGGCGGTCAACGCGTCGGTATCGGTGATGTCGCCTTGGATAAACAGCGGCTTGCGACCGTGCTTCTTATCCATCTCATCGACAAATTCGGACGCATCCGAGCGGCCAATGAAGGCAACCCGCGCGCCCTGTCCCATAAAGCCATCCGTCAGGGACGCACCGATGCCGGAGCCACCGCCAGTGATAAACACAGAGGCGTCTTTCAGGTCGTGGAATGTCGCAATCTCGCTCATTGGAGGCTCCGTTTTGGGATCAGTATCATAGCTGTCACAGCTTTTCGCCCTCAACGACCCACATGGTTTCCGGGAAGGACCATGGCAGGGTCACGCCATTTGTCATCAACCACGTGCCCGACACCTCGATGGCTTTTTCCTTCAGGATCGGGTTGCCGCGCGACAGTGCCGGCGGGGCTATGTTGTTGCGATTGGCGAGATTGACGCGGTAGCGCGCGTCGGGGTCGAGCCGCGTCAGGCGCAACGGGCGGGGCGCGATCTGGGTGGAGGTTTCCGCCTTGCCCGCAAAAACCACGAAGCGCGACCCGTCCCGCGCTGATTGCTGCTCAGCGATGACCGCCGGGTCCGCGCTGTCGAGGAGAAGGATATCGGCGCCCGTCATCCAATCGCGATTGTACTTCCACCAGCTGGTGACCTCGCTCAGAACGGCTTCTTCATGGGCGTCCAATTCGCGCGGGTCCATTTCGAACCCCATGTGGCGCTGAGCGGCGACCCAAGCGCGGAAGGAAATGTCGAGCACACGGCCCGAGGTATGACAACGACGCGGGCCAACATGCGACCCGGTCACAGACAGCGGTAGGAAAAGTGCCGCATTGTGCTGCATCTTCAACCGCTCCAACGCGTCGTTGCTATCAGAGAGCCAGACGCGTTGCGTGCGTTTGAGAATGCCGAAATCGATGCGGCCGCCGCCAGAGGCGCAACTTTCAATTTCAACATGTGGGAAGTCGGCGCGCAGCCGGTCCAAAAGCGCATAAGAGCCGCGCGTCTGATCCGCGTCGGGCGCAGGCAGCACGCGGTTGTGGTCCCACTTGATATAGTCGATCTCATATTCCGACAGGATCGCCGCCATCCGATCATAAACAAAGTCGCGCACGTCAGGCAGGCCCATATTGAGCGCCTTTTGCTGACGGCCCAGAACCTGATCTTCCGCGCCCAAGGCCCAGTTTGGGTTGGCGCGGTGCAGGTCGCTATCCTCGTTGATCATCTCGGGTTCGAACCAGATACCGAAGCTCATGCCTTCCTTGTGGACATGCTCGACCAATGGGCCGAGCCCGTCTGGGTATTTGCGCGGATCAACCTGCCAATCAGACAGCGATTGCGTGTCGTCATCTCGCTGCCCAAACCAGCCATCATCGAGCACGAACCGCTCGGCGCCCAGCTTGGCGGCGCGGGTGGCGATGTCTTGCAGGATGTCGAGCTTATGGTCGAAATAGACCGCCTCCCAGCAATTGTAGTGCACCGGGCGCGGCTTGTCGGAGGTTGGCGTGATGATCCGGTCGCGCAAGTGGCGTTGGAAGGCGACCGCGCAGCCGTTCAAGCCATCATCGGAGAAGGTGATGTAAAGCGTCGCCGTCTCAAAATGCGTAGCGGCGTTGACCTCCATTCGCGCGGCATGGCCGAACTGGATTTGGCGGCGGCCGTCAGGCAGCTCTTCTGCGATCATCTTATGCCCGCCGGACCAGCCGTAATGGAACGCAAAGGCATGCCCTTGGGTGTTGGTGGCGCCGCGACAGGGCACGATCAGGCCGGGAAAATGCTCATGGCCCGTGCGCCCGGTTCTATTCTCCCGGTAGCGCATGCCCGGCGACCACGGGGTGCGGTTGATCTGAAACTCCCCCGTCCAGCGGCCCGCGACGTCGATCATCTCGTCGCTCAGCTGAGGCCCCGGAATGACGGGCGCGGCCAGCCAGTGCAGATGCACTGGGTCGTCCGCGTCCAGCATCGCTTTGGCGGTGATCACCCGCGTGTCTGGGTCGGTCTCGAAGATAGCCGTATAAGACAGCCCGCATTCGGCGTCCTTGTAATGCAGGGTCAGGCTGTCGTCGGTTTCTTCGGCCCCGTCAAAGCAGAATTTAGGCAAAAGCGGCGTGCCGTTTTGCGAGCGTACAATCAGTCCCGGCTGACCGGGGAAGGTGCGCGACGCCTCAGGCAGCAACGATAGGTCGGGGTTTTCGTCCAGCATGCCGCCGGTCACGTCCAAAGCGTTGGCGTGGTACAGCGTGCCCAAGTCTTCGTCTGCGGGCAGGGGCGGCCCCCAATAGACCACCTCCGGCAAACGCGTTCTTCGCGCGGCAAGCACCAAAGTCTGCCGTTTGTCATCCAGGCGCCAGGCCTGGAACGTGTCGTCGATCATGCGTGTCTCTTACTTAACAGCACCGAGGGTCAGGCCCGCGATGAAGTGTTTCTGCATCAGGAAGAACATGGCCACGGGTGGCAGTGCAGCCACGATCGAGCCCGCGCTCATCAGGTGATATGCCGCACGGAATTGCGCATTGAAAGAGGTAATCCCGGCTGTAACAGGTTGTGATTCAACACCTTGCGTCAAAACCACCGCCCAGAAGTAATCGTTCCAGATGAAGGTGAAAATTAGGACAGCTAGCGCCGCAAGTGCCGGTTTCATAAGCGGCATGATAACGAACACAAAAATGCGCCATTCGGAGATGCCCTCGACACGCGCCGCCTCCACCAATTCAAAGGGAAGCGCGCGGATGAAGTTACGCATGAACAGCGTGCAGAACCCGGTCTGGAAGGCAATGTGGAACAAGACGAGGCCGGGGATCGTGTTGTAAAGCCCCAGGTCCAGTGTCAGGTCGCGGACGGGCACCATCAAGATTTGGAACGGCACGAAGTTGCCCGCCACGAACATGAAGAAGACCCAGATATTGGCTTTGAACTTATAGATGCCAAGCGCGAAGCCGGTCATCGAGCTGAGGATGATGCAGCCGATGACCGTAGGCACCGTGATCAGGACCGAGTTCAGCATGTAGCGCGGCATGTCGGAGCCGAATACCAGCCCGTAATTTGCAAACCCTTCGAAGGTGGAGGGCAGCCCCCAATAATTGCCCGACGTGAAATCGCTATCCGGTTTGACCGAGAAAAGGGCGACAGCGAGAAGCGGTGCCAGCCACACCAGAAGGGAGATCGGCAGCAGCGTTTTGTAGGCTATCTGGACGCCGGGGGTCGATTTTTCGATAGGTGTCGGAAACATCTTAGCGTCCCTTCTCTTCGTTATACATCGACCACAGGAAGTAGGTGATGAAGATCAGCATGATCAGGAACAGCACCACCGCAATGGCGGCCCCGTAGCCCATGCGGAAGCCGTATTCAGACAGCGCGACCTCGAACATGTAGAAGCTGAGCACGCGGCTTTCCCCGAACGGGCCGCCATTGGTCATGATGGAGATCAGATCGAAGGACCGCAGCGCGCCGATGATCGTCACAACGAAGGCGATGAACGTGGCGGGTTTCAACTGGGGGATCACCACATACCAGAGCATCTTGAGGCGTTTGGCGCCGTCGAGCCGCGCGGCCTCGATCTGCTCGGGGTCCACGGCGTTCAGGCCGGTGAGATAAAGGATCATACAGTAGGCCGTCTGCGGCCAGAGACCGGCGGCGATGATGCCATAGGTCACATAGGTATCGTCGCCCAGCACGTTAATCGGCCCCAGACCGACCCAGCCGAGCGCGATATTCATAAGCCCGAAAGTCGGGTCATAGAACCATGTGAACACGAGGCCGACAACGACCTGAGAGATCACAAAGGGGAAGAAGAACAGCGACTTATACAGCCGGATGCCGAACACGGTTTGGTTTAACAACAGCGCAATGAGCAGGCCCGCCGGGATCGCCAGCAGGTACAAAACCAGCCAGATCAGGTTATTGCGGAGGGAGGTGTAGAAGGCGTCATCGTCCCAAAGTTCCGAATAGTTGGCCATGCCGATGAACTCAGGCGCGCCCAGACCGTCCCATTCCAACGTGGAATAATAGAAGGACTGAAAGATCGGGATGATCACATAGACCATGAAGAAGATCACGCCGGGGATCAGGAACAGCCAAGGCGTTACCGCGATCTCGTTGCGTTTATACCAGCCGCGTTGGCTGGCCCCTGTTGAGACTGTTGCGTCTGCCATGACGGATCCTCCCACGGATTAGTCCTGCTGCGGCTGTTGTAATGCTCAGCGCATGTGAAAGGGCCGGGGATCGTGGCGCTTGCAGATGGGCTGGGGGGGTAATGGGGCGACCGCGGGGCCGCCCCAAAATTATTTAAGCGAAGCGTTTACTTGTAGATGCGCTCTGCGGCCTTGTCCAAACGGGCCAGAATCTTGTCCAGATTGTCTGGCTTGACCATGAACTCTTGCAGGCCTTCCATGCCGACCTTCGCCATCTCAGCTGGTGCGTCACGGTCGAAGAACTGTGCCACGCCACCTGGGCTGTTCGAAGACAGCATCTCGAAGCCTTCGTTCAAGAACTTGTCGTCATCGACGGAGGAGTTCGCGTTGACAGGCAATTGGCCCAATGCGTCGCCTGCGTTGATGATGGTTTGGTTCTCAGCCGACACAACGAACTTCAAGAAAGCTTTTGCGTTGTCTTTGTTCGAAGCACCCGATGGAATGTGGAACGTGTCGGTTGGCGCGTCTTCCGCCAAGGCCACGCCTTCGGTGATGGATGGGAACTGGTAGAAGTCCAGCTTGCTATCATCAAGACCCGCCTCGCGCAGTGGTGGCACAGCGAAGTTGCCTTTCAGGATTGCTGCCGCTTCACCTTTTACGATGAACGGAAGCGACTCCTGCCAGCTGTAGGAGGTGTGGTTGTCGATGAACGCACCCATGTCCAACAGCTCTTTCCAGTTCGCGAATGTCGCGCGCACTTCTGGGCTGTCCCAGCTGTGCTTGCCTGCCATCAGCTCGGAATGGAAGTCGTAGCCATTGGTGCGCATGTTGAGGTAGTCAAACCAGCCGCCAGCAGTCCACAGGAACTTGGTGCCGATTGTGTAGCACTTGCGGCCCGAGTCCAGAATAGCCTGGCAGTTGGACTTCATCTCGTCGAAGTTGGCAGGCTCGTTCAGGCCCAGCTCTTCATAGATGTCTTTGCGGTAGTAGACGCCCCATTGGTAGTATGTGTAAGGCACACCCCACTGTTTGCCGTCCAAGGTCATCGCGCCTTTGGTCGATGCCAGAGCTGCGAGCTCTTCATCAGCCCAGACATCGGAGATGTCTTCGAACAGGCCCGCATCCACGTAGGGGCGCATCCGGTTCGCGGCGTACCAGTTGGCAACGTCAGGCGTGTTCGCCGTCAGGAAGTTGCGGATCTGGGTTTTGTAAGCCTCACGGTCGATGACCGTCAGCTCAATGTTCAGGTCTGGGTGCATCGCACCGAAACGCTCGACCATGCCTTCCATCACTGCGCGAGGCGCAGGGTTGGACATGTCCGAGAAGATGACGAGGTCGCCTGACAGCGCGTGGCCGTCCGCGTTCGCACCGGTGGCCGCAACGGCCAAAGCAAGCGCCGCAGCGGACGCCTTCAGGAATTTATGCATGTAATCCTCCCTAGGAAAGTTCCAAATAGTGAAACTTAGTTTTGCATATTGAAAACTTAACCGCGACTCGGTTAGGGTTGTCAACAGGCTTCTCGGGGAGGAGGGGTCTTGGGAGGACCAATGAGCGAACGCGGACATGAAGCCGGTACGGTGGGTAAAGCATTGAATGTGCTGGACCAAATTGCTGCGTTCGGTCGTCCGGTCAAATTCGCGGAACTGCTCGAATCATCGGAATATCCAAAAGCGACTTTGTACCGTTTGCTGCAGACTTTGGTGCAGCAGGGGATGATTGCCCATGACGCGACCAATGGCGCTTACACACTCGGCGTGCGCTTGGTGCGGCTGGCGCATCAGGCTTGGCAGACCTCTTCTCTGGCCCCTGTGGCACGCCCCTATCTTGATGCTTTGTCGCTTGAGATTGGCGAAACGGTGCATCTCGCACAGCTCGACCACGCGCAGGTGCTTTATGTCGACAAACGCAACGCCGCCGTGCCCGTCGAGATGTATTCCCAAGCCGGCAAGGTCGGACCGGTCTATTGCACGGGCGTGGGCAAAGCCATGCTGGCCTGGAGCCCGCTTGAGGCGCAGTCGCGCATCATCGAGCAACAAAGCTACCACAAATTTACCGATCAAACACTCACCACACGCCGCGCGCTTCGCGCCGAGTTGGACGCGATCTGCAGCCGCGGCTACGCCTTTGACCGTGAGGAACATGAGCCCGGCATCATCTGCGTGGCCCTGCCCATTCTGGCGCAATCCGGCCAGGTTTTGGGTGGCTTGTCGGTCACGTCCACGACCGCGCGCCACAGTCTCGACAGCCTTGCCGCTTTGGTGCCGCATATTAAAAACACGGTCAGCCGTATAGCCGAGGACGCCGAAAGCTGGCGCTTCCCCGAACAAATTAGAGAACGCGCCTAAACCCCAGAAAGGGAGATACCCATGTCAGGTCTGACTATCAGAAACGTGATCAAACGCTACGGCGATGTGCAGGTCATGCACGGGGTCGACCTCGATATTGGCGATGGTGAGTTTTGTGTCTTCGTGGGCCCCTCGGGCTGCGGAAAGTCAACCTTGCTGCGCATGATCGCGGGGCTGGAAGAAATCACGGAAGGCTCCGTTTCCATCGGCGAGCGCGATGTGACCCGTATGGACCCGTCCGAGCGCGGTGTCGCGATGGTGTTCCAAACCTACGCGCTGTACCCGCACATGACGGTCAAAGAAAACATGGGGTTCGGGCTGAAAATGAACGGCCACCCAAAGGCCGTGATCGACGAAAAAGTGGCTGAAGCGACCCGCATCTTGAAACTGGAAGAGTACCTGTCGCGCAAACCGGCGGCTTTGTCGGGTGGTCAGCGGCAGCGGGTTTCCATCGGGCGCGCGATTGTCCGTGGCCCCGAAGTGTTCTTGTTCGATGAGCCGCTGTCGAACCTCGATGCCGAGCTGCGCGTTGAAATGCGCGTTGAGATCGCGCGCCTCCACAAAGAAATCGGCGCGACGATGATCTACGTGACCCATGACCAGGTTGAAGCCATGACGCTGGCCGACAAGATTGTGGTGCTGCGCGCGGGCCGGATCGAACAAGTGGGCGCACCGTTGGAACTGTACCGAAACCCGGACAACAAGTTTGTGGCGGGCTTCATTGGATCGCCTGCGATGAACTTCCTCGACGGAACGGTCAAAGGCGGTCAGGTCGATGTGCCGGGTCTGCAAAAGGCGGTTTCCGTCGATGTGAGCATGCCCGCTGATGGGACTGATGTCTCCATTGGCCTGAGACCAGAGCATCTGCTGATCGATCCTGCTGGTGACACCCACACGGTCGAGTTGACGGAAGCTTTGGGTGGCGTGTCCTATGCCTACCTGATGAGCAAATCCGGCGAAAAGATCATTGTTGAGGAACGCGGCGACGAGCGTTCGGTCGAAGGAACAACCGTCGGTCTGACCCTCGATCTGCCGCGCGCAATGTTGTTTGACGCAAAAACAGAAGCGCGTCTCCGCTGATCCTGCGACAAAACTTCGCTTTTTAAGCACTCTTTTCAGGCTTTCGCTTGCTTGATTGGTTCTGAACCCCAAATCAGGGGTTCAGAACCGTTGAGGAGCGTTATGACTAGGTTTGTCAAAGTGACTTTCGCCGTGGGTATCCCGCTGATGATTTTGCTGGGTATGCGCGACATGGTGGCCACCTTCTATCGCCCAGATGATCCCGATCGGCTCGCCTATCAGGTTATTGAGCCGGAGGAGATCGAAGAGGTTGAGGTTGCGGAAGAACCGGAGCCTGAGGAAGAGCCCGAGCCTGAGGTGACCGAAGAAGAAGAGGTCGCCGAAGTCGAAACCGTTGAGGAAACGCCCGAAGACGTTGCCGAAGCCGACACCGCAGAGGTTTCTGAGGCGCCCGCCCCGGTGGCAATCGCGCTGACCGAAGATGAGCTCAAGCAGGCCGAACGGGCATTGCGGAAATGCAAAACCTGCCACCAGATCGACCAGGAGCGTAACGCTGTAGGCCCGCATTTGGTCGGTGTCATGGGCCGCACCATCGGCAGCGTTGAGGGGTTCCGCTACTCAGACGCGCTCGCAGACTTGAATGCGGCAGGTGAGGTTTGGAACACGGAGAACCTGCAGGCCTGGATCACGGATCCCGCCGCGTTTGCACCTGGCAGCAGAATGAACTTCAAATTGCGGGACGAAGAAGAGCGCCGCTTGATCGCAGGCTGGCTCGCCGCGCAATAGGCGCCTAAGTCGAACCCCTCGGACCTACGAAAACGACCCCGCGCCCGAAACGGCTCGGGTTTTTTCGTGCTTGGCTGCAAGAAAAACTTTTACAAAATGGGGTATGAGCCTCTGAGACCTACCCCATTTTGTACAAAACCCGGCAAAAAAATCGGGGAACCTCGGATCTGACCGCCTGCGTCCGCCTCGAAGAAACGAAAGTCTAGGGCGGTCTTGTACTTTCGTTTCTTTCGATAATATGTCAGGCTGAGTTCGGGAGGACGGCATGCTCAGCCAAAGACAGAGAAAGATTCTCGCCCTGATCGAGGCGCAGCAACGCGTGCGCGTGGATGATCTGGCCGTCCAATTTGCGACCACGCCCCAAACCATCCGCAAAGATTTGCAGGTGCTGGCGGAGCTGCACCATGTCGTACGCTTTCACGGCGGCGCAGCGGTCGTGGGTGGCGTCGAATATGCCAGCCCGGCAGAGCGGGAGACGGATGCGCTTCCCGCCAAGCGCGCCATCGGCGCCGCCATTGCTGGCCGCATCCCGCAGACCTGTGCCGTGTTCTTGAATGCGGGCACCACGACCGCACAAGTGGCGCGCATGCTATCAGGCCACAGCCAGCTGCGCGTGATCAGCGACAACGTGGATCTAGCCGCTGAAATGCGTGTGTTTCCGGGCGTCGAGGTGATCGTGCCCGGCGGGGCCGTCCGCCGCAGCGACGGGGCTATTCTGGGCGCGGAGGCCGTGGACTACATCCGCCAGTTCCGCGTCGATTTCGCCGTAATCGGGGCCGCAGCTTTGGCGGAAGATGGGACATTGCTGGACTACGATCTGGCGGAGGTACAAGTCTGCCGCGCCATGATGACCCACGCCCGCCATGTCATTTTGGCCATCGACAGCGGCAAAGTCGGCCGCAGCGCGCCCGTACGCCTGGGCGGCTTGTCGGACGTGCATACAATCGTGACTGAAAGTGCGCCACCCGTCTGGGTCGCTCCGCTCTGCGCCGCCCATGAGGTGGATCTGGTTTTGGCGTGATGATGGATCATGCTGGCTTATCAGCAGAGCTCACAATGACGAGTGCTGTACTTGTCGGGGTATTGATGGCTCATATAGAGGTTTTACTAAAGCTTCAGGGCGATGTAGGCCGTTCTTTTGAAATATAACTTGGACACCGACCCTTCGATAAAGGACCTAAAATTGAAAAATGAATCCACATGGGAAACAATTTACGCGAAAGGTAGTCAGCTCAACCGCTACCCTTACAGTGATTGCATTTCTTTTTTCAAACGTCGTTGGCCGTCAGGCGTCGCGACTGATTTTCACACTCTTGATGTTGGTTGTGGCTCGGGTGTTCACGCTGATTTTTTTGCATCACAGGGCGCACAAGTAACAGCTTTTGATTTCAGTCCGTCCGCCATCCAAGCCGCCAGCGAACTTTTCCCAAACCCTGCAGTCAACTATCTAGTAGCAAGTTTTGATGAATTTGATCCAAGATATAACAAGTTTGATTTGGTTTTTGATAGGTTGGCGACGACTTGTTCCTCTATGGATCAAGTTGAAAGGTTCTATCAAAAATTGCTCCCTGCCATGTCGCCGGGCGGCAAAGTTTTTTGGCAGGGTTTTGATTGGGGCAATTCAGGGCGCTCATTTGGGACTTATGAACCTGATCTCCAAAGGTGGAACGGCTTCACATCGGGCGTTTTTGAACACCTTGGCCCGACCGTTTTCTTCAAGGAGGAAGACTTAGACAGAATTTTCGCAGGCTATGGATTTGAGAGCAAGCGAGTTATATCTGACCGGGACACTGAAACAGGTTATACCCATAGTTACTGGATGCTCGAACTCTCTGTATAGATGAAATTACTTTGATAACCAAAAGCTCTTACAGCCGCCAATTTGAGCGGGTGCAAACAACATATGTTCCGTAATAATCCGAAGAGAAAAAGACGGTGAGGGCAGGCTGTAACCTTTGAAGTCGGGCGTGGCTTGTCACGTCAAGATTGCTTTGCAATAGAAGTCCCCTCTTGACTCACGCTTTCGTTTTGCAGCTAATCGAAAGAAACGCGCATTGACGCGTCTTCGGGAGGAAGACCAACATGCCAGTGATCCTACTCGCCGCCCGCCTTTTGGCGGGCCTCAACGCGCCCGTTTTGGCCGCAGGACGCTGGATTGCGGTGGTTTTGATGGCGCTGATGGTGCTGGTCATCCTGCTACAAATCTTCATGCGATTTGTGATGAACGACGCGTTGCCATGGTCGGAAGAGGCTGCGCGGTTCATGATGCTTTGGGTCGCGGGCGTGGCAGCGCCAACAGCTTTCCGCCGCGGCGGGTTCGTGGCGATCGATATGGTGGTCTTGATGCTGCCCAAGATCATTGGCGGGTTGCTGACGCTGGCTCTGCTGTTCTTGTCGCTGTTGGTTTTGGTCGTGGCCGTTCAAATCGGCTGGGGCGAGGTGACGGGCTTTGGCGGGCGCTTCGCGACGGCTGCGTTGAAATACCCGACGGATTTGAGCTTCGAGACCTGGGTGAAGGTGCCGCGCAGCTGGATGATGGCGTCGCTGCTTGTCGGCATGACAATCATGACGGTCGTGAATGTTGAGCTGATCCTGCGCTATATCGCGATCCTTGCTGGACGTGAGGAGGACTTGCCGGTCATCCCCGAAAGCGCATCGGTGGGGGCTGAATAAATGCTGGTCTGGTTCCTTCCGCTTTTCTTATTGTTCCTGATGGTCGGCTTGCCGGTGTTTTTCGGCCTGCTCGCCGCGCCCGGGATCATGCTTTGGCTGAACGGCGACGTTAAGGACATCACGCTGCTCTATCGTAACGTCTATAACGGGATGGACAGCTTCCCGCTGATGGCGATCCCGTTCTTCATGCTGGCGGGCGAGATGATGAACCGCGGCGGCATTACGATGCGGCTGGTGGAGTTTTCTCAGGCCTGTGTGGGTCACTTCAAAGGTGGCTTGGCCCAGGTGAATATCTTGTCCTCGATGCTCTTTGCGGGGCTGTCAGGGTCTGCGGTCGCGGATACTTCCGCGCTCGGCTCTATGCTGATCCCAGCGATGGAGAAAGAAGGCTACACACGGCGGTTTGCTGCGGCTGTGACTGCGGCGTCATCGGTGATTGGGCCGATCATCCCGCCTTCAGGCATCATGATCATCTACGCCTATGTCATGGGTGAAAGCGTTGCGGCGCTGTTTTTGGCGGGCATTGTGCCGGGCGTTTTAGTGGGCATCGGCCTGATGAGCGTGACGCGTTATTTGGCCAAGAACGGCGAGTATCCGCCCTCGCGCCCGCGCGCGACATGGGGCGAAAAGGGGCAGGCATCGCTGAAAGCGTTCTTCCCGCTATTGACGCCCGTGATCATTCTGGGTGGCATTTTGGGCGGGGTGATGACCCCGACGGAGGCCTCCGCGGCAGCGGTCGCTTATGCGCTGATCGTCTCGATGTTCATTCTACGCTCGATGAAGTGGTCGGACCTGCCGGATGTTCTTTTGAAAGCGGCGTTGACCGCGTCGGTCGTGTTGCTGCTGGTAGGCGCGGCCATGGCGTTCAAAACGGTGGTGTCACTGAGCCATGCGCCGGAAGCCTTGGCGGAATTCATCCTGACGCTGAGCAGCAATCCTTTGGTGCTGTTGCTGCTGATCAACTTGCTGCTCTTCATCGTGGGCATGTTTCTGGACGCGGGCCCGGCGATCATCATTCTGGGGCCGATCTTGGCGCCGATCTTCATCTCGCTTGGCGTGCATCCGGTGCATTTCGCGGTGGTGATGAGCGTGAACCTGACCGTCGGCTTGGCGACGCCGCCGATGGGGTTGGTGTTGTTCGTGGCCTCGTCTGTGTCAGGCGAAAAGGTCGAGACCATCGCGCGCGCGATTTTGCCTTTCCTTGCGGTCGAGATCGCTGTCATATTCTTGATAACGTATTTGCCGCAGATTTCTATGACGGTGCCGTGGCTGACCGGCCATATCGCTTGCGCCGAAGGGGCCACTTATATGCAGTGCATCAGCCCTGAACCGATACCGAGATAACAAATACCGAAAAGATCCAAGGGAGGATTACATATGAAACTAGGAACCACTTTGAAGGCGCTTGGCCTGGCCGCGATGATGGCCACGACCAGCGTTGCCGCTTGGGCGGACGGTCACGCGATGACCATCCGTGCGACGGCGAACTCGAACGAAAATGACGAGGACTATGACGGCCTGGTGGTCTTCAAGAACTACGTTGAGGCTGCCTCCAACGGCGCGATCACTGTCGAGCTGTTCATCGGCACGCAGCTGTGTGGCAACGGCGCAGAGTGTTTGCAAGGTGTGGCTGATGGCACGATTGACGTATATGTGTCGACCTCTGGCGGCGCATCGGGCATCTTCCCGTTCATTCAGGTTCTCGACCTGCCTTACCTGATGAGCGATGACCGGATTGCTGAGGCCGCTTTGGCGTCGGGCACCGAGTTTATGACGACGATGCAGGGTATGGTCAAAGAAGCCTCGGGCGACAGCATCCGCTTGATGACAATCGGCAACACGGGCGGCTGGCGCAATTTTGCCAACACGAAACGCCGTGTGGCTGAGCCATCCGATATGGAAGGCCTGAAGATCCGGACTGTTGTAGCCGACCTGCCGCAAGAGCTAGTCAAAGCACTGGGTGCGGCGCCAACGCCGATCCCATGGCCTGAGCTGTTCACCTCGTTCCAGACGGGTGTTGTGGAAGGGTCCAAAAACGGGATCACCGACATCATGGGTATGAAATTCCCAGATGCTGGCCTGCAATATGTGACGCTGGACGGCCACGCGTATATGGGTGCGCTTTGGTTCATGAACAACGAGAAATTCGCGGGCATGGATGACGGTCTGAAGCGCGTCGTTGTGGATGGGTTCTACCAGCTGCAGCAGGCGACATTCGCCTCGCCAAAGCGTAAGTCGATCCAAGCTTATGAAGACTTCGTTGCCGGTGGTGGCGATCTTTATGTGCCAACTCCGGACCAGAAAGCGGCCTTCAAAGCGGCGGCTGAGCCTGTGTATGGCTGGTTCAAAGACAATGTTGATGGCGGCCCTGCTGCGTTTGACGCATTGAGTGCATCGGTTGCTGCGGCAGAAGCGGCTGTTGGGGCTGCGCGCGACGCGGACCTGAACTAAAGATTTGGCGCGGCGGGCGATCTGTCCGCCGCGCTATCCCCGCCCGTGGGGTCTTGTTTGATATGCCACTTTCAGAGGTATTTCAGGTAAGACCGCGTCAGCGGAACGGATACATCCATACTTTGTAATCGGCGATCAGCTCATGCGCATGCGCAATCTGCTCCTTGGTCATCTTCTTGACCACCTCTTCTTGAGAAATAGCCGCGTCGGGGTCGCCGCCGATGGCGCTGAGCGCGTACCACATATAGGCGCGGACCAGATCGGGCGCGGGCATGCCGATGCCTTCTTCATAGTACCAACCGATGCCCGATTGCGCACCGGGATGGCCCTTCATCGAGCTTCTGAGATACCATTCGAAGGCGCGGACCGGGTCCTTTTCGACGCCGAGGCCGAGCGCGTACATGACGCCAATCAGCTCCTCCGCGTCGGCATTGCCGGATCGGGCTGCAGGCCAAAGCGCCTCGCGCGCCTCATCGAACTTATGCGCTTCCATAAGGTCGCGCGCGGCCTCGATATCAGCAAGGGCCGGGCCGGTCATCAGCGCGAGGGCAAGAAGAAATCGCATATGTCTCTCCGTCTGTTGGGCGCAGTTTGGCTGGGCTTTGCGGTGCCTGCAATGGCCGAAGCGCCCGAGGGTATGTTTGACCCGATTGATGAGGGTCTGGCGGCGATTGGGCAGCTTTTGTTTTATGATCCGATCCTGTCGGGCAACCAGAATATCAGTTGCGGGACGTGCCACAACCACGACCATTTCAGCGCGGATGGCGTAAGCCTTGGGATTGGCGAAGGCGGCGTTGGGGTTGGCCCGAAACGGGTGACGCATGAGGGGCCAGACAAGATCAAGAAGCGCATCCCGCGAAATGCGCAGGCGCTGTTTAACGTGGGTGCGTTGGAGGTATTTTTCCATGACGGGCGGCTTGGGGCATCGCCTGATTATGGAAATGGGGTGAATTCCCCGGCTGAGGAATGGTTGCCCGAGGGGCTCGATAGCCTGCTCGCGGCGCAAGCGTTGTTTCCGATGACGTCGCAGTTTGAGATGGCGGGCAACCCGAAGGAAAACGAAGTTGCCGGCGCGATCCATGACCGGATTGACGCGGCCTGGCCGATTATCGCCAAACGCGTGCGGATCAATAGTGAATACGCCGCGATGTTTGTGCGTGAGGGCGTCGCAGAGGTCTCAATCGCCGACATTGGCAATGCTTTGGCGGCCTTCATGGACGCGGAGTGGCGGTCTTTTGACAGCCCCTATGACCTTGGCGAGATGAATGCAGCACAAACGCGCGGGGCGGAGCTTTTCTTCGGAAAAGCCGCGTGCAGCAGCTGCCATACCGGCGATTTGCTCACCGACGAGGGTTTCCACGCGATTGGCTTGCCGCCCTTTGGGCCGGGCCGCACCCGGCGCTTCGACCCGATGCCGCGCGATGTGGGGCGGATGGCGGAAAGCGACGCGTTGGAAGATGCCTACCGGTTCCGCACGCCGTCTTTGCGTAATGTGGAATTGACCGGACCTTACGGACACAACGGGGCCTATCCGACACTGGAAGGGATCATCCGTCACCATGCGCGGCCCTTGGAAAGTCTCGATGCATGGCGGCAGGAGCTGGCACGGCTGCCCGCTGTCCCGTGGCTGCAAAAGGCGGATTTCATTATCCATCAAGACAGCCGCGAAATGGCGAGGGTGCGTGCCAATATCGATATTGATCCCAAAGACCTGAGCGATGCCGAGATCGCCGATTTGGTGGCCTTCATGGGCGCTTTGACGGGAAAGATGTCGATCCATGGCCGCCTCGGCAAGCCTGAAGCGGTGCCCAGCGGGCTGAGGGTCGATTGATGAGCGCACGGGTTTTGGTGGCCGGTTCTGCGGCGCTGGATTTTGTCTATAGAGTCGACGCGCTGCCGGAGCGGGCCGAAAAATACGCCGCACAGGCTGTGGATATAGTTGGGGGCGGATGCGCGGCGAACGCTGCGGTCGCCATTTCACGGCTCGGCGGAAAGTCCCAATTATTGGCAAGATTTGGCAAAGATGAGGTCTCTGAGATCGTTCTTGGGGATATCTCTGCCGAAAGCGTGGATACTTTCCCATGCGTCATCACAGAGGGCGCGCGCTCGGCCATGTCATCGGTCTATGTGGATAAGTCAGGCGAACGGCAGATTATGGCATTTCGCGGCAGCGGTTTGGCCGTCGATCCGGGGCTGACGGAGCTGACAGCTGACGCCGTGCTTACAGACACCAGATGGCCGGAAGCGGCGCGTCAGGTGCTGGAAATGGCGCAAGCTTTGGGCATTCCGGCGGTCTTGGACGGGGAAGCCCCGGTCCCGGTGGAGTTGGCGGCGGCAGCCAGCCATGTGGTGTTTTCCGAACAAGGCTTGATGGATTTCACCGGCATTGATGACGTGGAAAAGGCCTACGGGTCGTTGGACCTGCCCGGCTGGGTGGCGGTGACGATGGGGGCGAATGGGGTTTTGCACCCGGGCGGCGTGCTGCCGGGGTTTGAAGTGGCTGTGAAAGATACGCTCGGCGCGGGCGATGTGTGGCACGGGGCCTTTGCCCTGATGCTGGCCGAAGGCGCATCTGAGATAGACGCGATGCGGTTTGCCCATGCGGCGGCCGCGCTGAAATGTACCGGGTTCGGGGGGCGCAAAGCCGCACCGTCGCGCGCCCAAACCGAAGAGTTTCTAAAAGAGAGGATGCCATGCAACTGACAGCAGGCAAGCTATGGGGCATGCGTCGCATGGCCGACGAGAACGGGTTGTTCAAGATGACAGCCGTAGACCAGCGCCCGCCGATCAAGGGCCCAATTGCCGCGCATTATGGAACGGGTGAGGCCCCTTACGCCGATGTTGCACGCTTCAAGGCGATGCTTGTCGAAACGCTTCAGGGCGGCTCGAGCGCGATGCTTTTGGACCCGCATTACGCGATCCCAGTTGGGTTGAAGCATCTGTCGCCCACGAAGGGTCTGATCGTGACGCTGGAGGACTCGCTTTTTGAAGAAACCGGGATGGGCCGGCGGTCCTCGATGATTGACGATTGGGACGTGGGCAAGATCAAGCGCATGGGCGGCGATGCAGTGAAGGTGCTGGCGTGGTACCGGCCTGACGCGAGCGCAGAGATCAACCAAGCGCAGCAGGACTGGACCAAGCGCATCGGCGAGGCCTGCGCCAAGTACGACATCCCGTTCCTGTTCGAGCTGCTGGTGCATCCGATTGACAGCGATAGCGAGCAGACAAGTGATTATATCGAGATGAACACCAAACGCGCCGATGACGTGCTAAAATCGGTAGAGGCTTTTGCAGGCGTTGATTTTGG
This sequence comes from Pseudomonadota bacterium, assembly GCA_039030615.1. GTDB lineage: Bacteria > Pseudomonadota > Alphaproteobacteria > Rhodobacterales > Rhodobacteraceae > Litoreibacter. The sequence continues at coordinate 34,573 of JBCCDV010000012.1, forward strand.
CGTTGACGTGTTCAAGCTGGAAAGCCCGGTTCCCGCGAAGGATGTCGCGACGACGGACGGCGTGCAGGCGATGTTTGACGAAATGGGCCGCTTGGCAGGGCGCCCTTGGGTGATGCTGTCCGCAGGTGCGGGCAAGCCGGAATTCAAACAGATTTTGGAACATGCTTTTGCCGCAGGTGCCTCTGGCTTTTTGGCAGGGCGGGCGATTTGGCTGGACGCGTTTCAGGCGTTCCCGGATTGGAAGGCGATCCGCGCAGGGCTTGAGGGGGAAAGCGCAGCCTATATGGATGAGATTTCCGCGCTGGCCGAAGCCAAAGCCACGCCTTGGGACAAGCATGTGTGCTGGGGCGAGGGTGGCGCGCAATTTGCACCGGCCGATGCGAGTTTCCGGCATGGATATGAGGGCATCTAAATGAAGATCGGGCTATTGCCACTGGGCCGTCCCACGTTTGACGTGCCCTATGCCGAGGAAAAACTGGGGGGGATGCTAGCCGATATCGACGCGCTTGCGTCCCAACAGGGCCACGAGGTCATCGGGCCGCGCGCTCTGCAGATGGAGGCGTCGCCGGATGCTTTGTCGGACGTTGCGTCAGCTGATCTGGTGTTGGTTTTGCAGGTCACATTTACCGACGCCTCCTTCGTTGTAGAGGCATCCAAGCTCGACGTGCCGCTGGCGATCTGGGCGGTGCCTGAGCCGCGTCTTGGCGGGCGGCTGCGGCTGAACGCATTTTGCGGATTGAACCTTGCGGGTCATGCTTTGGGGCGAAACGGTGTTGGCTTTGGCTGGCTTTATGGTGATCCGGGGGCTGCCGATCTGGCTGGTCTATTGGCGGGCAGGTATCAGGTCACGCGTGTTGATGGGGCCGCGCCCGGCGTCGATGCGGCTGCCAACCCGGTGCCTGCATTGAAGGTCGCCCGCATTGGTGCGCATCCCGATGGATTCGACACTTGTGCCTATGACAAAGCGGAGCTGAAGGCATTGACCGGCGCCCAGGTGGATGAGTTGGAGCTTTCCGATATGTTCGACGCTGCGCGAGGGTTGGACGATGCTGCGGTCGCGCCCTACCGCGCTAAGGTTGCTGATGTGCCGAACCTGAAAGACATGAATGCGGGGGAGCTGGATCGCTCCCTGAGGTTGGCAGGGGCGCTGGAAATGCTGCGCAGCGAAAACAGCTATGACGCTTTTGCTATTCGCTGCTGGCCCGAGACATTTACCGAATATGGGGGAGCAGTATGCGGGCCGGTTTCGATGATGGGCGAGGCTCGGGTGCCTTGCGCATGTGAGGCCGATGTCTACGGTGCCGTGACCCAAGCGATCTTGCAAAAGGTGGCGAATGCCCCTGTTTTCTTGGCTGATTTGGTTGATATGGATATCGAAGATGACACCGGCGTCGTGTGGCATTGCGGGCAGGCTCCGGTCTCAATGACCGAGGATGAGCCGATGGCCACGGTGCACACGAACCGCAAACAGGCATTGCTATATGAGTTTACCTTGAAGCCGGGGCGCGTCACGTTTTTCCGTATTTCGCAGGCCTATGGTGAGCCAAAAATCGTAATAGGAGGCGGCGAAATGCTGCGCAGCGAAATCGCGTTTACAGGGACGTCTGGTGTTGTGCGTTTCGACAATGCTGCGCAGAAAACTTTGCAGGATGTAATGAATGCTGGGCTGGAGCATCATATGGCAATTGCGTATGGCGACCACCGAACAGCGCTGCGCGGCGTCGCCGCGGGCATGGGATTAAACGTTATAGAATTAGGTGCAGCATGATCAGATACGGGATCATAGGCTCAGGCATGATGGGCCAGGAGCATATTCGCAATATCGCGCTTTTGGAGGGGGCTAAGGTCTCCGCAATTGTCGATCCGAATGAACAAATGCGGGCGCAATCAACGGGCGCGACGGGTGCGGCAGGCTACGTCTCGATGGATGAGATGCTGGCAGCGGATGCCTGTGATGTGGTCCTGATTGCGGCACCAAATGACACGCACGCCGAAATTATGCAGAAGTTGCTGGCCACCGATAAGCCAATCCTGGTTGAGAAACCCTTGGCGACGTCCAGTGCGGATTGCCGCGATTTGCTGAACATGAATAAGGGCCGTGTCGCCCCTGTCTGGGTGGCGATGGAATACCGGTATATGCCGCCTTTGCAACGGCTGATGCAGGCGATTGATCAAGGCGCGGTTGGCATGCCGCGGATGATGTCGATCCGCGAGCATCGTTTTCCGTTTTTGCCAAAGGTGGATGACTGGAACCGGTTCAACGCCCGCACGGGCGGTACGCTGACCGAGAAATGCTGTCATTTCTGGGATCTAATGCGGTTGGTCTTGGGTGCAGACCCGGTACGAGTTTATGCAAGCGCTGGCGTTGACGTGAACCACCGCGATGAGCGGTACATGGGCCAGATGCCCGACATTATAGACAACGCTTATGTCGTGGTTGATTTCGCCAATGGATCGCGCGGGATGTTGGATTTGTGCATGTTCGCGGAAGGCTCTTTTTGGCAGGAAACAGTCGCTGTGACGGGTGAAAAGGCGCGTGTGGAGGCGTTCGTACCGGGGCCTGCGCGGTTCTCCCCCGATGGGAAAGAGCGCGAGGCGGAGTTTGTGATGTCATTGCGCGCGCTCAAGGAAGAGGTGCGCGAGATCGTGCATGTGCCGGAGCATATTCTGGCGGCAGGGGACCACCATGGGTCGACCTTTTTCCAGCATGAGAAATTCATCGATCTGGTGCGGACCGGCAAGGGGGAGCCTGAAGTGTCCTTGATGGATGGATACTGGTCGGTGCTGGTTGGGGAGGCCGCGGAAGAAAGCGCGCGGTCCGGCCAGGCGATTGATCTCAGGGGCAAAGGGCCGTGATTTTTGGCGCGTTGCCTGATGGTGGCGCCGTTGAGCGGCGCCGGATTGAAGGTGGCGGGCTCACCGCTTGGGTGTTGAGCTACGGCGCGGTTTTGCAAGACTTGCGGTTGCAGGGCCATGACGCGCCTTTGGTGTTGGGATTTGACGAATTTGCGCCTTACCTGACCGACAGCCCGTATTTTGGGGCCATTGCTGGGCGCTGCGCGAACCGGATCGGTGAGGGGCAGTTTGTGATTGGTGGTGCGGCCTATCACGTCGACCGGAATTTCATGGACCGCCACCATTTGCATGGCGGACGCGCGGGTGTTGGTAAGCGCAATTGGACGGTGGAAAGTGTCGCAGCCGACCGGATTACGTTGCGGATCGAGCTGGCGGATGGCGAGATGGGGTATCCCGGTAATATGGTCGCGCGCTGCACCTATGCCTGCCTCGAAGGCGGCGTTTTTGATGTGCAGATCACGGCGGAAACAGATGCGCCGACCCTTTGCAATTTTGCCCATCACACCTATTGGAACCTCGATGGTGGCACGACGACAGATGATCATCTGATGCAGGTCGATGCGGACCGTTGGACGGTTGTAGATGACGGGTTTATCCCGACAGGCGAGAACGGCGATGTCACTGGCACCCGCTATGACTTCCGCCAGATGCGTCCGATCAAAGACGAGGTCCTCATCGATCACAACCTGTGCCTTTCTGATAAGCGTCAGGGAATACGAAAAATTGGGACTTTGACTTCCCAAAAATCGGAAATTTCGATGGAAATACGCTCGACCGAGCCGGGGTTGCAGGTCTATGACGGATTTAAACTGTCGGTGACAAAGCCGGGTCTGGGAGGACGGAACTACGGAAAGAATGCGGGCGTTGCGCTCGAACCTCAGGTCTGGCCAGACGCCATAAACCATTCCGAGTTCCCCAATGCGATATTGCGCCCGGGCGAGCTCTACACCCAACATACGCAGTTTGCGTTTTCAAAAGGATAGTTGCGATGAGCTACACAAAATACATGAAAGAAGCGAACCTGATCGGCGGCGCCTGGGTTGGCGCGGATAGCGGTGGGACGATTGACGTCACGAACCCGGCCACGGGCGAGGTGATCGGTAAAGTTCCAAATTGCGGCGACGTCGAGACATTGCGCGCAATTGATGCAGCGGATGCTGCTTTTGACGAGCTGGCAGGCATGGCGCTTATGGAACGCGTGACCATGCTGATGAAGATGCATGATGCGCTGATGGACAACCAAAAATCGTTGGCCGAATTGCTGACCATCGAGATGGGCAAGCCGATGGCGGAATCCATGGGCGAGATCGGGATCGGCGCGGCCTATGTGCGCTGGTTCGCCGAAGAAGTGCGTCGCGCCAAAGGCGAGATCGTGCCCGCGCCGACGAATGGGCGTCGTTTTCTTGTGACCAAACATCCGATTGGCGTGGTGGGAATGATTACGCCTTGGAACTTCCCGTCCTCGATGTTGGCCCGCAAAGTTGCACCCGCTTTGGCGATTGGGTGCACGGTTGTCGCCAAGCCTGCGACGGCGACGCCGTTTTCCGGCATCGCTTGGGGTGCATTGGCGGAAGAGGTTGGTTTCCCAGCCGGGTCAGTGAACGTGCTCACTGGTTCTGCACGCAAAATCGGTGGCGCGATTATGGATGATCCGCGGGTGCGTAAAGTGACGTTCACAGGCTCCACCGAAGTGGGCAAAGAGCTGATCCGCCAATCGGCTGGCACTGTGAAGAAAGTCTCGATGGAGCTTGGCGGCAACGCGCCGTTTCTTGTGTTTGATGACGCGGATGTGGATGCGGCGGTGCAGGGCGCGATGGTGTCGAAGTTCCGTAACTCCGGCCAGACCTGCGTTTGCGCCAACCGGATGTATGTCCAGGCAGGTGTCTACGACGAGTTTGTCGAAAAGCTGACCAAGGCCACAGCCGCGATGAAAATCGGCAACGGATTGGAAGCTGGTGTCGAGCAGGGCCCGCTGATTGATATGGACGCGGTTGAGAAGGTCGAAGAGTTCATCACCGACGCGACGGCCAAAGGCGGCAAAGTCGTCCATGGCGGCGCGCGCAACGGCAATGGCCACAGCTTCTTTGATCCCACGATCATCACCGAAGCCACGCAGGAGATGATGTTCGCCAAGGAAGAAATTTTTGGTCCCATTGCGCCAGTTTTCCGGTTTGAGGACGAAGACGACGCGATTGCCTGCGCGAATGATACGGAATTTGGCTTGGCGTCATATGCCTACACCCGCGACGTGGGCCGCATCTTCAAACTGAACGAAAAGCTGCAATATGGGATGATCGGGATCAACTCTGGTCTGATCACCACTGTCGAGACGCCGTTTGGTGGCGTGAAGGAAAGCGGCTTGGGCAAGGAAGGCGGCTGGCAGGGTCTCGAAGACTACATGGAGACCAAATACATGGCTGTTGATTTTTGATCGGCCCGGCCCTGCGGGGCGAATACTTTTGAAACAATGAAGGGGTGCCGCGGCGCCCCTTTTTCTTGCTTTCGATTTAATTTCTGACAGGGTGGCGCAATGCGGGAACCGGTCATTGATAATCTGCAATATGTGAATTGGTCTGAGACGGCGTTTCGCCAGCTCAGAGAGGGCGGCGTGGATGCGATCCATGTGACGATTGCCTATCATGAGAGCTTTCGCGAGGCGGTGTTGAATGTCTCGCAGTGGAACCGCTGGTTTGAGCAATATCCTGACCTGATCATGCGCGCGGCGACGGCTGCTGATGTCACGAGTGCCATGGAAACGGGCCGCACGGCGGTGTTTTTTGGGTTCCAGAATCCGTCGCCGATTGAAGATGACATTGGGCTGATAGAAGTCTGGCACCAGCTGGGCATTCGCTTCATGCAACTGACCTATAACAACCAATCCTTGCTGGCGACGGGCTGTTATGAGCCGGATGACACGGGGCTGACGCGCTTCGGCAAACAGGCCGTGGCGGAGATGAACCGGGTCGGAATGGTTGTTGACATGAGCCATTCGGGGGACCGGTCTACCTCTGAAGCGATTGCGCATTCAACGCGGCCCATTGCGATCACCCATGCCAATCCGGACTGGTGGCACCCGGCCTTGCGCAACAAATCCGACGAGGTGATCCGCGCCTTGACCGGGGCGGGGGGAATGCTGGGGTTTTCGATGTACCCGCATCACCTGAAAGGCGGGACCGAGTGCACGCTCCAAAGCTTTTGCGAGATGATCGCCGAGGCTGCATCGCGCTATGGGGCGGAGCATTTGGGAATCGGATCAGATCTGTGCCAAGACCAGCCTGACAGCGTTGTCACATGGATGCGCAACGGGCGCTGGTCGAAAGAAATGGATTTTGGCGAAGGTTCAGCGGCGCAGGCGGGTTTTCCGCCGCAACCCGATTGGTTCGTCGACAACCGCGATATGCCAAACGTGACGCAAGGCCTCGCGGCGGCGGGCTTCTCCAAACCGGAGATCGATGGTATCATGGGGGGCAACTGGCTTCGGTTTTACCAGTCCTCGTTTGGTGAAAGCTCATGACGATTTCCCTGCCCGCCCAAGAACCTTTGCGCACGCCTGATACAGTGATGCGGCTGGCGCGCATGGGGGCGATGTTCCCGTCCCGTCTGAGCTTTTTGCGGACGCTGATGCGCCGTTTGTCGCAAGACAAGGTTCAGGTGACCCGCCCCATTTGGGAGATGGATGGGGAGGGCTACGGGCATGCGGTTTATAGCCTGACCCTTGGTGGGCATATTTATTCGCTTGTCGCGTTTTCGAACCGGCTGGACCCTGAGCAACGCACCGACCGGGTCATCGCTGAGGCTTGGGACAGCGCCTACGTCCTTTATGACGGGGTCCCGAGTACGGATGAGATTGCGCGGCTGAAAGCCAACGCACCTTTGCAAGAGGCCGGGCGCTTCACGGAGCGGGATCTGGTGTTGAGCCGCGCTAATAAGTCAGTGCGTTTGTTTGCCCATGTGGCTGATGCCTTGCGGGCCGGTACCGCGCCTGACGCAGAGATGATCGCTAAAATCGGCTACCTGATGCGCACCACAGCGGTCTATGGGAATGGCAAATTTGGCATCGCGGATCGCGAACAGATCGAAAACCGCCCTGGGCTGGATGGCCCCTTCATGGCCGAGATGCTGACCGTTTGGCTCATTCGTGGCTTTACGCATGATCTGGTCGAACATGTCGGTGGCGCGGTTTTGCCCCGCGAGCTGAAACGCCACATTGGGGTCGGCAACTCGACGGGATTGGGCATGGCACCTTTTCTCGTGTCGCATCCTGAGCTGTTGAACAACTGGATAATGGCCAAGGAAACCGCTTTGGCGCGCGTTCGGGCGGTTCCGCGATTGACCACCAGCGAAATTGATCGCCTAAAAGCCTTGGCGGCGCGCGCGACGGCGCATTTGGCCGAATGGGCGGTGCCGGATGAGGCGCATCAGGCACGGATCGCAACCCTGCGCCGAGATTGGGCGGATTTGACAGGGGAGTTGGATACGCTCTTAGCTCAGCCCAAGCCGCTCGACCAGCTGGTCCGTGTGAGCGAAGCCTTTGGTCTTGATTGCCAGGAACTGGTGGTGAGCTTGGTTTTGGAGCCGTTTGGCGAAATGATTGACGGTTTGGCGGAGTGTATGGGGATGGCGGCCTCTCATCCCGTCGACCCGCGTATGGCGCTTGATGATTTGCGGGTGCTGATCGACCAGCACTTCCATTGGGCGCTGACGATTGATTTCGACAGCCCGTCAGCTTGTGCGCAGTTTTGGTATGTCTCGGAAGAGAAGCTGGAGCCTCGCCTTGGTCTGCGCCATGAAGAGCCGGGCTCGGAGGTTGAAAGCCCGCTTGATGTGGCGCGTCAGGTTCAGGCGATGTCTTTTGACCTGAATGACTGGACTGATGGATTGGCCCCCTTCTTGCGCGCATTTCCGCATCACCGAGCCGCCGTTCGGCGCGTGCAGCGACTGGCGACCTATCCGTTCGCTGAAATTCGCGACAACCTGATCTGCGAGACCTGCAAACCGATTGATATGTTGCGTTGCAAATTGTCGTTTTTTGGCGCGTCCAAGTTTGATCCTAAATCGGACCGCTGGACCCGGATAACCTTGGCGCAAGGCGCGCCCTTAGCCGACGAATTGGGCGATGCGGCCAAGGCGGATGACTGGTGGTTGCCCGTTTTTGCTGCATGAGCGGGCGGGATTGGTTCGACGCGTTTGTTGCGAAAGGACCCGAATACACTGCTCTTCGACACTCTGACGCAGAGCTGCAAGCGCTGCTTTTGAAAGCCGCACTTGGCGGGGGTGTCCCACTTGGGCATGCCCAAGATATGAGCGCATTGGCAGGCCTGTTGGCGAGCGATCCTCACCTTCTGGCTATGGCGGCCGCCGCCTTGGAGGGCCCTCATTTTCGCACCAAACTTGAAGGAACCGCCGACCATGTTGTGATCGAAGACGCGCGTGTTTTGATGGCGGGGCCTGTTTTGATCGACGCACTGGTTGCAGGTGCGGATAGGGCTGTTCTGCACCAGATTGATTGGCCGCTATTGCTCTGGCCCATGCTCGCGCATGCGCGTGAGGTTTACGGCCTGAAAGTGACGCTGGACGCCGCATCGCGCGAAACGGTGACAATCACCGTCGGTGTCAAAGATGGGCTGGATCCATTCGGGCCGCGACAGCCGGTTCCAAATGACGTGATTGACCGGCTCAAGAGCTTTGCCGCCAAGACATATGTGCCCGCAACCGAAGCCTCGCGCCAGTCGGGCGCAGGCGCCGGATTGACCGACAACGACTGAGCGGCGAAGCCTTGTTTCGGGATTCCTGATTCTATCCGGCCAAAGCCTGAAACCGATTGCCCCACCCCCTTGCTTTGCTGCTTTTTAAGGCAGATTTCCATAGGAGGCTGCGCCAATGAAACATATCAAATCACCCATTGTCGACGCGGTTGCTGAAGACACCAAAACGCGCGGGCTTGTGACTGAAATGCTCGCGAAGATCAGGGAGGGCGGCGAAGAGGCCGTACGCGACTACGCGCGAACGCTTGATGGGTGGGAGGGCGAGTTTGTTCTGAGCGCACAGAAACGCGATGCGTTGATCGCGCAGGTGCCGCAGCAGGCCAAGGAGGACATCCAGTTTGCGCATCGCCAGATCAAACGTTTTGCCGAAGCGCAGCGGGCAAGCTTGACGGATTTTTCACTCGACACCGAACCTGGTGTGACGCTTGGCCAGAAATGTGTGCCTGTTGATGCGGCGGGTTGCTATGTGCCGGGCGGTCGCTACGCGCATGTGGCCTCGGCCTTGATGAGCGTGACGACGGCGCGGGAGGCTGGTGTGCCCTTCGTGATTGCCGCCTCGCCGCCGCGTGGCGACGCGATTGACCCTGCGGTTTGCTACGCCATGCATTTGGCCGGGGCCGATGTGATCCTTGAGATGGGCGGCGTGCAGGCCGTGGCCTCGATGGCATTTGGGCTGTTTGGCACGCGCCCTGCGGACATTTTGGTGGGACCGGGCAATGCGTTCGTGGCTGAGGCGAAACGACAGCTTTTCGGTGGCGTTGGGATTGATTTGTTTGCTGGGCCCACGGAGAGCGCGGTGATCGCCGATGACACGGCAGACCCGATGACGGTGGCGATTGATTTGCTGTCTCAGGCGGAGCATGGGGTGAATTCGCCGGTCTGGCTGTTTACCACCTCTGCTGAACTGGCCGAAACCGTCGAGCGGATCATTCCGAAAGTCGCGGCGGATTGGCCGACGGGAGAGGTTGCGATGATTTCGTGGAAGGATTACGGCGAAATTGTTCTTTGTGATGACAACGAGCAGATGGCCGAGGTCTCGGACAAATATGCCTGCGAGCATTTGCAGGTGCAGGCCAAGGATCTGATCTGGTGGCGTGACCGGTTGCGCAATTATGGCTCGCTTTTCTTGGGCGAGGGCTCGACCGTCAGCCATGGTGATAAATGTTCGGGGACCAACCATATTCTGCCGACGCGGCAAGCTGCGCGATATACGGGTGGTCTGAACGTGATGAAGTTCTTGAAGATCCTGACCTGGCAGGAAATTCGGACGGACGCGGACCCGCAGATGTCTGAGGTCGGGTCACGCTTGTCCCGGCTGGAGGGAATGGACGGGCATGCGCGGGCCTGTGACTGGCGGCTTCAAAAGTTCAGTGGGCGGAATAGTTTTGACTTTGAAGTGGCTCATCAAGAACGTCGCGACTGATCCAATTGGGGCTACGCCACACCAAGTTTTGCGTTCTTTGAGGGGCTGTCGGCCCCTCAGCAACGCGGGCAAGCTCCCCGAGAGTATTTCTGACAAAACGAAGCCAAGATTGCAGTCCCCGCATGCGGGGAATCCCTCAACCTATTGAAACTAAATCAGATCTCAGATTTCTTAACCGTTTGGAAAGCATTAGCCGCGCTGCCCGTAATAGAGCCCGACCGTGTGTTCCGCCTCTGCGAAAAACAGCCAACGAATGGTCAAAACGCCAGCGATATGGGCCAGAAGGGCGACCAGGGCCATCAGATGGCTGAAATTCAAGAACATCAGGATCGCCCAGGGCAACAGGCTCATCAGCACAAGCCCGATAATGCGCAGCTTGGTGGCGTGTTTGCGCCCGACCTGATGGACCATTTCTTTCATCAGATAATTCTTTGAGCTGTGTGGCGCCTCGAACATCCGGGTCTTGCCGATCTGGCCAAGCCCTGTGGCGGTCTCAATGGTGGAACCCGAAGCGGCGAACCGACCGTCGCCCAAGCCCCACGCGATGACCTGGAACAGCCCCATCGTGATCAGGCCTGCGGCGGCGATGCGCACTTCGCCGGTCAGGAAGGCCCCGCCCGTTAGCGCATAACCCATGAATAATACCGGCACGGTCCAATGGTTCCAGCGCGGCACCGTCTTGATTTGGGTGTAGATCATCGAAGTGGCAAAGACCGTGGCCAAACAGAACAAAGCGCCGATCACACCAAGCACAGGCACGCGGGTGTTGAAGAAGATGATTAGGAGCGCGTAAAGCCCCATGATGGACAGGGTCGCCACGGCCAGGCAGCCTTCGCGCGACAGCCAGCTTGTGCGCCACTGGCTGAAGGCTTTGAGCGCACGTTGCGGATTACCGAGGTGGAAGGTTGACGAGATCAATCCGCCAACGGCCAGTGCAAAGGCAATGAAGAAGAAGACGAAGCCCGTGAAGCCAGAAACGTCAGGTTTTCCGAGACCCAGAAAAGCCAGCATGCCGAAGCCAAGCCCGGAGAAAACGGTGAATGCGATAATGGATGGTGCGGGATGCATCAGATTTTCTCCAAAGCTTTGTCGAGCCAGCCGAGGAAGCCTTGCGGCTCTGCGGCGACGGGTTCCAGCAGCGGCGCGAGGATGTCGATTTGCTCATCCTTGGGGCGCGGCGGCAGGTATTTGTTGACGGGCTTGGTACCTTGTTCCGGCATCAGGTCGAAGCCACCGCGTTCTTTGACCAGTTGGCTGACCTCGGAGGTTTCGTCGTCCAAATCGCCAAAGTGACGCGCGCCTGCGGGGCAGGTGCGTACGCAAGCCGGTTGGCGATCTTCCTCGGGCAGGTTCTCGTTGTAGATGCGGTCGACGCAGAGGGTGCATTTCTTCATCACGCCTTCGACCTGATCAAGCTCCCGCGCGCCGTAAGGGCAGGCCCAGGCGCAGAGCCCGCAGCCGATGCAGTCACTTTCATTGACCAGCACGATGCCGTCCTCGACGCGCTTGTAGCTGGCGCCGGTGGGGCAGACCGTGACGCACGGAGCATCCTCACAATGCAGGCAGGATTTGGGGAAGTGGATGGTTTGCGCCGCGCCTGTTTCCGGTTGCACCTCGTAGCTGTGCACGCGGTTCAGGAAGGTGCCTGACGGGTCCTTGCCGTAGGGGTTCTGATCGCTCAGCGCCGCGCCATAGTTTTCGGTGTTCCAGCCTTTGCAGGACACCACGCAGGCATGGCAGCCGACGCAGGTGTCGAGATCGATGACAAGGCCGAGCTTCTTTTCGGTGTGGGTTGGGAGAGTGGTCATTGGCCAAGCTTCCATGTCAGGTTTTTCGGGCCGGTCCCAACGGGCGACTTTTGCGCCGGGATGTCGGGTTTGGTTTGCTCAAGCGGGGGGGCTTTCTCGACGCGGACCTTGAGGTCGAACCACGCGGCCTGGCCGGTGATCGGGTCTGAGTTGGCCCAACGGAGGCCGTCGCCTTTGGGCGGCAGCAGCTCGTGGATCAGGTGGTTCAGCAGGAAGCCTTTTGTGGTCTCGGGCGCGTCCTCTTCCAGCGCCCAGGCCCCTTTGCGTTTGCCGATGGCGTTCCAGGTCCAGATCGTGTTCTCGTTGAGTGCTGCTTGGTGCGCGACGGGGACGGTGATTTCGCCGTGGGGGGAGGTCACCTTGGCCCAGTCGCCTTCGGAGAAGTTGTTCTCCTCCCAGATTTTTGTTGGCACGTAGAGCGGGTTGTGGCCGTGGATTTGGCGCAGCCACGCGTTTTGCGACCCCCAGGAGTGGTACATCGCCATGGGGCGTTGGGTGAGGGCGGTGACGGGGAATTCGTCTGCCTTATTCTCATCCTCGTTGGAGTACCAGATCGGCAGCGGGTCCATCGTGGCTTTGATGCGGTCGCGCAGATGGTCCGGGGGCTGGCGGGTGCCGTGGCCTTCGGCGGCCAGCTGGAATTTGCGCATCGGCTCGACGTAGAGGTTGAACAGGTAGGGCATGGGTTTGTCGAAGAAGGATTTCTTCACGGCCCAGTCCTGATAGTTCATGTTCCACGGCTTGAAGAAGGCGGCGTCCTCGGGGACGTGCTCCATCCAGAAGCCGCCATTGTCGATATAGGCGTCGAGCTGGCCGGGGTTGGATTCACCGCGCCCGTGCTCGTCTCCATTGCCGCGGAAACCGGCCAAGGGGCCGACGCCGGGGCGGCGGATGTGGTTGGTGATGTAGTCGGCATAGTCCTGATACTTCTGGGAGCCGTCCTCGTTGACGAAGCCCGGCAGGCCGAGCCGCGCGCCGAGGTCGCAGAGCGCTGATTGGAAGCCTTTTACGTCGCGGTCGGGTTCGACCACGGGCCAGCGGATGGCGTCGGCGACGGCGTCGGCCTCGCAAATCGGGCGGTCCAGCAGGCTGATACAGTCGTGGCGTTCGAGGTACGTGGTGTCGGGCAGGATCAGGTCGGCGTAGCTGACCATTTCTGAGCTATACGCGTCGGAATAGATGATGTTGGGGATGACGTAATTTCCCTGCTCATCCTTGTCGGTAAGCATGTCGATGACGCCGCGCGTGTTCATCGATGAGTTCCACGACATGTTGGCCATATACATGAACAGCGTGTCGATCTTGTAAGGCACGCCCGCGTGCGCGTTGGAGATGACCATGTGCATCATGCCGTGCGACGACATCGGGTTTTCCCATGTAAATGCCTTGTCGATGCGGGCGGGAGAGCCGTCTTCCTTGAGCGCCAGATCGTCGGGGCCGTGGGTGAAGCCAAGATGGGGGCCGTCCAGCGCCTGGCCGGGTGTGACCTTGCAATGGGGTTTCGGATGCGCCTCCGGCGGCTTGGGGTAGGGTGGCTTGAAGCGCATGCCGCCGGGGGTTTCCACGGTGCCGAGGATGATCTGAAGCATGTGCAGCGCGCGGCAGGTCTGGAAGCCGTTGGCGTGGGCGGAGATGCCGCGCATGGAGTGGAAGGAGACCGGGCGGCCGACGAACTTATCATGGGTTTCGCCACGGAAGTCGGTCCAGGTCTGCTTGACCTCTATGGCCTGGTTGAAGGCCACATCGGCCAGCTCGGCGGCGATGCGTTTGATGCGGTCTGCGGTGATGCCGGTTTTTTCCGCGACGGCTTCGGGTGCGTATTGTGGGTCGAGGTATTTCTCGGCCATGTGCTGGAAAACGGATCGGTGCGTGACGCCTTTGACCCGCTGCGAGCCGGCGAGGTCAGGTTTGACGCCTTTTTTGTTGAAAGCGGCGGGTTTACCGGTATTGCGGTCGATAACCATCAATTTGTTGTCTTTGTCGCGCATCAGCAGGCCGAAATCTTCGGATTTCTCGTCGCCGTTCACCAAGACCGGCGCGTTGGTCCATTGTGCGAGGTAGTGCAGGTCGATCTTGCCAGCTTTGAACAGCTCGTGGACGAGGGACAGGATGAACAGCCCGTCAGTGCCGGGGGTGATGCCGACCCATTCGTCGGCGACGGCGTTGTAGCCGGACCGGATCGGGTTGACGCCGTAGACCTTGGCGCCGCGCGCTTTGACCTTGCCGAGGCCCATTTTGATTGGGTTGCTGTCGTGGTCTTCTGCGACGCCGAAGATCATCACCATCTTAGTGCGGTCCCAGTCGGGCTGGCCGAACTCCCAGAACGCGCCGCCCATTGTGTAGATGCCAGCGGCGGCCATGTTGACGGAGCAGAATCCACCATGGGCTGCGTAGTTTGGCGTCCCAAAACCTTGAGCCCAGAGGGACGTGAACGACTGCGACTGGTCACGACCGGTGAAGAAGGCCAGTTTCTCAGGGTTGTCGCGGCGGACCGGCTCTAAGATGCCAACGGCGATGTCGTAGGCTTCCTCCCACGTGATTTCTTCGAACTCGCCGGAGCCGCGCGGGCCCACGCGCTTCAAAGGCGCTTTGAGGCGCGATGGCGCGTTGTGCTGCATGATGCCGGCGGAGCCTTTGGCGCAGAGCACGCCTTGGTTGACCGGGTGGTCCTTGTTGCCCTCGATATACGCAACCTTGCCGTCCTTCATGTGCACGTTGATCCCGCAGCGACAGGCGCACATGTAGCAGGTGGTCTTGCGGACCTCGTCACTGACCTTTGGCGACAGATTGATCACTGGTTGGTTCATGGCGAAGTCTCCTAGTTGGATACGGTGCGGATGAGGCCGAGCGAGGCAAGGCCAAGCAGCAGCGTCAGGCAGAATGGTTTGTAGTAAGGCTCAAGGCGCGGCAGGAACAGCGCGCGCCCAGCATAAAGGCCAAGCAGCGTTGGGATAATGAAGAACAAGCCGCGTGCGATCGCAGTTTGATCCATTGTGCCAATCGTCAGATGGGTGATCAGCCCCAAGAGGCCTGCGCCCAAGAGGTAGACGCTTAAGGTCCCACGCATGGTGCGGGCGGGCAAGTCACGGGCCAAGGTGTAAAGCGCGATCAGCATGCCGCCTGCCCCTGCAAAGCCGGTGACGACCCCGGCGCCAAACCCGGTGCCATATGTGCCCAATGTGGTCGCGAGAAACGGTAGCCTCACCTTCGCCAATTGGCTGATCGCAAGCACGATCAGGATCGAAAGCGCCAAGGCTTTTGAGGTTTGCGTGGCCAGCTGCATTGTGGTCAGCAGCCCAACCGGCAAACCAAGGGCTGAGCCGATGATAAGCCCTTTCGCCGCGGCCTTGTCGGCGTCCTGTATCCCGCCTTTGAACATGGCGAGGGAGCCTGCCATTTCCAAAAACCACAGCATTGGGATCAGCGCGAGCGGTGGAAGAATAAACACTGCAGTGGCCATGACAACAGCCGAAAGACCAAAGCCAGAAAAGCCGCGCACCATCGCTGCCACAAAGACGATACCGCTTAAAATAAGCACTTCGGTCTGTGTCAGGTTGGTGAGATCGACCAAAAGGTTCATCCGGCGGCGTTCACGATTGAGGCGAGGCAGATGGAGGCCATGCGTGCGGCCGGAGGATCGGCGCGGGAGGTTAAAAGTATAGGCACTTTGGCCCCCATAACGATCCCCGCCGCGCAACCGCCGGTCAGATAGACGAAGGATTTGAACAGCGCGTTGCCAGAGACAATGTCTGGCACCATGACCGCGTCGGCTTGGCCTGCGACCAGATCGTCGGTCAGTTTCTTGGTGGCGACGGCGTCGGGGCTTAGGATTAGGTCCAGCGCAAGGGGGCCAGAAAAATCGGCATTGGAGAGTTCGGCCCTGGCCCAAGTTTCCAGTTCATTGGCCTCCACCGAGGAGGGGACACTTTCGATGACGCTTTCCGTGGCCGACAGGAAAGCGACTTTGGGCCGGGCGTTGCCCAAGAGCCCCAGCAGCTTCACGGTTTCGCGGACCGAATCCTGACGTGTGGCGAGGTTGGGCGCGACATTTACCGCAGCATCCGAGATCAGCATCGGCTTGCCGCCATCAGGATGTGTGATGTGGAAAATATGAACCAAGCGGTTGCCCGTGCGCAGGCCCGCATCGCGGTTCAAGGCGGATTTCATGAACGTATCCGTGTGCAGCTGGCCTTTCATCAGCACATCTGCGCGGCCCTCGCCGCAGGCAAAGGCTGCAGCCTGACCGCTTTCTTCTTCGCCCTCGGCGTCGATAATCTCAAATTGGGAAATGTCCCAGCCCAGCGTTTCTGCCTCGGCTTCGATCAGGTGCCGCTCACCAGTGAAGACCGGCTCCATGATATCAAGCTCGGCTGCGTCGCGGGCGGCTTCCATCGGTAACGGTGCGGATGCGCGGGCGATGGCGACGCGTGGGCTTTTCGCCTTTTGGGCCATCTCAAGCAGGTTGGCGGGGCAGACGGCGTCGCGGGTCGATAGGAACGGGTTTTCTGGATTCATATCGACACTCTTTCCCAAATCGCGCGGTCTTTCACCTAAAAACCCACCCCGATCTCTCGGAGTGGGCAGGATCGCAGTATTTGGATGCCTTATTCGGCAGCCATATCCGTTGCTGTGACGCCAGCCACTTTGACGGGCTTTTTCATTGCGTCGCGGCGGAACGGCTCACCGAGTTCTTTGTTCAAGAGCACCTCGATGAAGGTTGTGACATTGCCTTCCATCTGGCCTTTGACGGCTTCGTTCAAAGCGTCGGTCAGCGCGTCCATGTTGTCCACCTGCACGCCTTTCAGGCCGCATGCGTCCGCGATTTTCGCGTAGGAGACATTTGTGTCCAGCTCGGTGCCGACGAAGTTGTCGTCGAACCACAGGGTCGTGTTGCGCTTTTCGGCGCCCCACTGGTAGTTGCGGAAGATGATCATGGTCATTGCAGGCCAGTCGCCGCGGCCAACCGAGACCATTTCGTTCATCGAGATGCCGAACGCGCCGTCACCTGCGAAGCCCACAACTGGCACATCAGGGCAGCCAATTTTCGCGCCTGCGATTGACGGGAAGCCGTATCCGCAAGGGCCAAACAGGCCCGGAGCCAGATATTTGCGGCTTTCCTCGAACGAGGGATAGGCGTTGCCGATGGCGCAGTTATTGCCGATGTCGCTTGAGATGATCGCGTTCTTTGGCAGGGCCGATTGGATCGCGCGCCATGCCTGACGTGGGGACATTTTGTTTGGCTCGGCTGTGCGAGCACGCTCGTTCCAAGTGGTGCCCGGATCGTCTTCTTCGTGATCCAGCGAGGTCAGTTCCTGCGCCCAGGCCGATTTGGTCTGCGCGATCAGGTTTTTGCGGTCCACGCGGCCTGCGTCGCCTGCGCCGTCAGACAGCTTGGCCATGATGCCTTCAGCCACTTTCTTGGCGTCGCCCACGATGCCAACAGTGACCTTCTTGGTCAGGCCGATGCGGTCTGGGTTCAGGTCCACTTGGATGATTTTCGCCTCTGTCGGCCAGTAGTCGATGCCGTAGCCGGGCAGGGTCGAGAACGGGTTCAAGCGGGTGCCCAAGGCTAGCACGACGTCGGCCTTTGAGATCAATTCCATGCCCGCTTTCGAGCCGTTATAGCCCAAGGGACCTGCGAAAAGGGGGTGGTTGCCCGGGAACGCGTCATTGTGCTGGTAGCCCACGCAAACGGGCGCGTCCAAGGTCTCGGCCAGCTTGGCGGAGGCTTCGATGCCGCCGGCCAGAACAACGCCAGCGCCGTTCAGGATCACCGGGAACTTGGCGGAGGACAGCAGGTCAGCGGCTTTTTTGACGGCTTCTTCACCGCCTGCAGGACGCTCGAAATCAACAGCGACGGGCAGCTCGATATCGACCACTTGGGTCCAGAAGTCGCGCGGGATGTTGATTTGCGCAGGCGCGGAGGCGCGGTAGGCCTGCATGATCACACGGTTCAGCGTCTCGGCGATGCGAGACGGGTCGCGGACCTCTTCCTGGTAGGCGACGCAATCGGCGAAGAGGTTCATCTGCTCCATCTCCTGGAAGCCGCCTTGGCCGATGGTCTTGTTGGCCGCCTGCGGGGTGACCAGCAGCAAAGGCGTGTGGTTCCAGTAGGCGGTTTTGACGGAGGTTACGAAGTTGGTGATGCCGGGGCCGTTTTGCGCGATCATCATCGACATCTCGCCGGTGGCGCGGGTGTAACCGTCTGCCATCATGCCGGCGGTCATTTCGTGGGCGCAATCCCAAAACTTGATGCCTGCAGCCGGAAAAATGTCAGAAATCGGCATCATGGCGGAACCGATAATGCCAAACGCATGACGAATGCCGTGCATTTGCAGCGTTTTGACGAAGGCTTCTTCGGTCGTCATTTTCATGGAACTCTCTCCCTGGGGTGTGTGTTGATCAGCAGACGAAATGATCTGGCTTGTCTTGAGCGATAATCTAGCGCGCGAGGCCTGTCTAGTTTAGAGCCAGTTGAACCCCTGCCTATATCCAAAAATTTCAGACGGTTCTTAGTTTATTTGAAAAATGGGACTTTTGGCGTGTTGGCCAGACGGCGTTTTCGCCAAATCTTGTTGAAGCCCAAAGAATCAATAAGTGAGCCATTGAGTCTCATTTTTTACGCTAGCTGTCGGATCGCTTGTGCAATTTTGGCTATGCCCGGAGCGACTTGTGCGGCACCAATAGAGGAATAGGCGAGCCGGTAATGCCGGTAGACGCGACCCGCTCCTTCGCAGAAGGGAGCGCCCGGTTCGATCAAAACGGAGCGCTCCCGCAGCACCTCGGCAAGATGCATCGTATCAACGCCTTCCGGCGCGCGCATCCAATAGCTCGACCCACCAAAGCTGCCGACGCCCGCGACTTCGAGCCCGTTCTCCGCGATCGCTTTGTCCATCAGGCGCCGTCGATCATGAAACGCGTCGCGGAGCCGTCGGATCAGGGCATCATAATGCCCCAGCGACAGGAAATAGGCCGCCGTACGCTGAACATGACCGGGTGGGTGACGTAGGACGGCGGACCGCAAGGCACGCGCCTCGCGAATGAACGGAGCAGGCCCAACAAGATATCCCAGCCGCAACCCGGGAAAGAGCGATTTCGAGAAGGACCCGATATAGACGACGCGCCCATGCTCATCGAGCGATTTTAGCGCGGGCGAGGGCGGCTTGAGAAACGACATCTCAAATTCGTAGTCGTCCTCAACGATGAGAAAATCATCCGTTTGCGCGCGTTTGAGCAGCATTTCACGGCGCTCAAGCGGCATCGTTGCCGTGGTTGGGCATTGGTGGCTGGGGGTTGTGAATAGCACGTCGGTCTCTGATGGAACTTGTTCTGGTGGGAGGCCGTGTTCATCGACCGAAATCTTTACGCGGTGGCAGCGTGACTGTTTCAAGATCGCGCGCAAACCCGGGTAGCAGGGGTCTTCATGCGCGGCCATTCTGCGCTGCGTGAGTAGCACTTGTGCCGTTAGCCAAAGCGCGTTTTGTGCACCAACCGTAACCAGAATTTCATCAGGTTTGGCAAGAATCCCCCGCCTCGGTAGGGTATTGCGTGCGATGAATTCGATCAGCTGCGGGTCATCGCGGTCAAGCTGATCTGCCGTCAGACTGTCAAAATCGCGCTGACCCAGGGCCCGTATCGCGCAAAGCCGCCAATTGGGCCTGTCGAACAAGGATGGATCAACTTGACCATAGAGGAACGGGTATTTGTAACTGCGCCAGTCGATGGGTTTCTCGACCTGCAAGCTGCCCGAAAACCGGTTACCGATTGCCCTGCTCCAATCAACAGTGTCGTTGCTGGCGCGCCCCGTAATCTGAGGGGGTTCCGGTGCGTTTTCAGAGACAAAGTAGCCTGATCGACCCGCTGAGGTCAGGTAATCATCTGCGATCAGTTCGTTATAGGCGAGGGTAACTGTGATGCGGCTGACGCCCAGATGGGTGGCCAATTTGCGCGAGGAAGGGAGCTTCTCCCCGGGGCGGAACCGACCCGACAAAACCCCACCCGCAACCATCTGCTGGATCTGCTGCTGCAGGGTTCCCTCAAAACTTGGGTCCAGAAAGAATGTTTCGACGGCGATTGGCATGGTTTGGCTATATTTTGGGAGTTTTCTGGCTATATCTCATTGAGACGTGAAAAGACAGCCCTGCTTTTCAGAGTTGGTTTCCGCGAGCACAGCTGGAAACCGCTTGCCCACTTTCAGTAGGCGGTTTGCTAGGCCGTGTCGAAGCGTGACAAAAATGGCAGAGGCTGCGGATTTGCGTGTTTTTGATAGAACGAAGCTGTGCCTTAGGTCGGCTTTGAGCCCATACCAACATATCTTCCTATGACGGGTGAATTGATTTCCTTTTCAAATCGAGTGCATTCTACGGTTCCCGTCGTAATTGAGTTTGACAAGTGGCGGAAACACATTGGAAATCTTGGCACAGGAAGTGGATGCACACGCTAGAATCTCCTGACCGTCAATAAGTTGCGCCGGTGAGAAATGGATCTACAAGGGTTATTTTTGCTACTCCCCGTTTTGGGATTCTTGGGTGGTTTTGCTATGCTTTGGTTTACTGCTGATCAACTAGGTCTGAGACTCCGACTTCGCCTGAACCAGCCGGTCTCGCTTGAACCACCTAAAGGTGTGTTTGCAATACTTTTTTACCTCATGTTGGCGCGACACGGATACGGTGAATTTCGCGAAATCAGGTCTGCGTTCAAACACGATCCGGCATCCGCTAAGCTGATTTCCGAAAGGCTCCAGATCAAGTCGTGGCAAGAAGTGTCTGCGCTCGGCCTTCTAATTGTTTCGACCATTTTCTTAATAAATGTCGTACTCGTAGCTTGGGAGATTTTCACGCAACACGGCATTGGTTAAGAGACAAATCCGTACCAACTGTACTTAGGATGCGACAGAGTTGTTTTTGTGAGAGCATTCGAACTTGAACGAAAGTCCGCTTTGCCCCGCTTAGCTGCCATTTAACAAATTTGCCCGCAGTCATTTGGACCGCGGGCTATTGATTAAACGCTTTTGCTGCTACCGAACGACCGTGCTGAGCGCGCCGTCGACCGAAGTGATGATCTGGTCGATATCGTCCTTGGTGGCGATCAGGGCGGGGGAGAAACAGAGCGTGTTGTTCAGGCCCGGCAGCGAGCGGTTGGTCATGCCGATGATGACCGCGTCTTCGCGCATGCAGTGACCGGTGACGGCGGCGACGAGCCTTTCGTTCAGTGGCTCGCGGGTTGTGCGGTCCGCGACCAGTTCGGCGCCGAGGAACAGGCCTTTGCCGCGCACCTCGCCGATGCAGGCGTGCTTGTCTTGCAAGCCGCGCAGCTGGTCGAGCATGTAATCACCCATGGCTGTGGTGTTTTCGAGCAGGCCCTCCTCCTCGATGATCGCCATGTTTTCGAGGGCCGCCGCGGGGCCTGCCGTGCAGCCGCCGAAGGTGGAGATATCGCGGAAGTAGTTCATGTGGTCAGACGTGTCGTCTTTGAACATGTCGAACACTTCTTCCGTGGTCACGCAGCAGGAGATCGCCGCGTAGCCCGACGCCACACCTTTCGCCATTGTCACGATGTCAGGCTTGATGCCGTAATGCTGATAGCCGAACCACGTGCCGGTGCGGCCCACGCCGCAGACGACCTCATCGATATGCAGCAGCACGTCGTATTTCTTGCAAATCTCCTGGACGCGTTCCCAGTAGCCCGGGGGCGGCACGATGACGCCGCCGCCAGCCGTGACGGGCTCAAGGCAGAGGGAGCCTACGGTGTCAGGGCCTTCGCGCAGGATGACGTCCTCAATCGCGTTGG
Organism: Pseudomonadota bacterium; assembly: GCA_039030615.1. Lineage (GTDB taxonomy): Bacteria > Pseudomonadota > Alphaproteobacteria > Rhodobacterales > Rhodobacteraceae > Litoreibacter. The sequence continues at coordinate 56,214 of JBCCDV010000012.1, forward strand.
CGGCAGCTAGCCCATATTCCTCGCCGGACATATCCCATTGCGCGCGGTATTCTAGGCAATGGGGGACCTCGACGAAGCCGGGGGTGTACGGGCCGTAGCGGCCGTTGCGCTCTGGCTGGCCACCGCCGGACAGGCAGGCGATTGTGGTGCCGTGATAGTCACGCTCGCGGTAGAGGATTTTGTGCTTCTTGCCGCCGTAGCGCTGATGCGCGATCTGGCGGACCATTTTGAAGCCTTTTTCATTGGCCTCGGAGCCGGAGTTTGCGTAGTAGACGCGGCTCATGCCGGGCATTTTCGTCAGCAGCTTTTCTGAGAACTGAGCGGCGGGGATCGAACCCACAGTGCCGCCGAAGAAGTTCATTTTGACCAGCTGGTCACGGACGGCGTCGGCGATACGTTCCCGCCCGTAGCCCACATTGACGGTCCAGACCCCACCGGAGACGGCGTCGATATGTTCGCGACCATGTTGGTCCCAGACGCGCAGGCCTTTGCCTTCCACGATGATCTTGGGATCGGTGCGCGCGTCGCCTTCTGCCATGTAGGCCGCGTGCTGGCTGAGATGGTGCCAAACATGAGCGCGGTCGGCTTCAACGATGCCAGACAGATCATTGGGGGAAAGTGTGCCGTCCATTGGTGAGACCTCCTTTTATATGGTGTGCGATGCGACGCTGCGTTCCGAATCTCAGCGCGTGCGTCAGTATAGCCTGATTTTCAAGCAGCACAGAGTTTGAGCAAACCAATAGGGCCAGATCTCCCTATGACTAGTTCCAGTTGGACCGGTGCGGCGCAGAATTAGGCAGGGCCATTTCATTAAAAATTAATAAATTCAGTCAGTTGGAATGCCGAACCGCCTTTGTTTCCGGCTTTGCAGGGTTCTGGCGGCGGGTGCGACATGATTGACTCGCCGGGCTTTATTTTCCCCAGTGCATCCACCCGCCAGCCTGAACCGGACTTCCCGGCTTTCGAAAACAGTTTGGCGGAACGCTGCATGGCTGTTGGCAATTCTGTTTGCGCTGTGCTTTGCTCCATGAAGTCTGGTCCCTGTGACCGCGCTGAAACGAAAAAAAAGGGGCGGCACTTTGGGACGCCATAAAAAGATTAATTTGTTCAACATGGGAGATGAATGAACATGAAACTCACCACTAAATTGATGGGCGCCGTTGCTGGCGTTGCAATGCTGGCAGGCGCGCAGGCGGCCTCCGCTGACGGTCACGGCATCACCGTGGGCTACTTCCTGGAATGGCCAATGCCGTTTCAGTTCGCAAAAGTGAATGGCACCTATGACGAAGCGCTTGGCGCACCTGTCACTTGGGTTGCTTTTGACACTGGTACCGCGATGTCGGCCGCAATGGCGTCTGGCGACGTACAGCTGTCGGTAAGCCAAGGCGTGCCACCTTTCGTGGTTGCAACATCCGCTGGTCAAGACCTGCAGATCGTCGACGTGGCTGTATCCTATTCCGAGAATGACAACTGCGTTGTTTCCTCGGCTTTGGAGATCGACAAAACCAGCGCTGGCGAATTGGCTGGCAAGAAAGTGGCCGTCCCATTGGGCACCGCTGCGCATTACGGCTTCCTCAAGCAGATGAGCCACTTTGGCGTCTCGCTGGACAGCCTGACGATCGTCGACATGGCACCTGCTGAGGGCCAAGCGGCGTTGGCACAAGGTGCTGTCGATATGGCATGTGGCTGGGGTGGCGCGCTGCGTCGCATGAAAGAATCCGGCAACATCCTTCTGACCGGCGCAGAAAAAGAAGAGCTGGGCATCCTGGTGTTCGACGTGACCACTGGCCCGTCTTCCTTCTTGGCCGAAAATTCGGACATGGTTGCTAAATTCCTCGACGTGACGGCTGAAGCCAACGCGATGTGGGCAGATGAAGCCAACCACGCCAAAATGCTGCCAGTGATCGCCAAAGACGCTGGTATGTCCGAAGAGGACACAATGTCGACGATTTCGACATTTGTGTTCCCAACGGTTGAAGACCAGCTTTCGGGCAAATGGCTCGGCGGTGGTGCGCAGGATTTCATGAAAGGCGTTGCAGACGTCTTCGTGGCTGCCAGCTCCATCGACGCGGCGAAAGCCTCGTATGAAGACAACGTGAACACAGGCCCACTGGGTCAGTAATCACGTAACGACCATGGGAGGGCGGGCGCGCGGTAAACGCGGGCCCGCCCTTTCTTTTTTCCAACGCCAGCAATGGCGCAACCGAGAGGGGACGACTCGTGGAAGGCCTTCTGATAGATGACATTTCCATGCGCTTTGACCTGCCCAACGGCGGTCATGTGCAGGCGTTGAAAAACGTCACGCTGGACATAAAATCCGGCGAATTGATGAGCGTGCTTGGCCCCTCGGGCTGCGGCAAGACGACATTGCTGAACATCGTGGCAGGCTTCTTAGCCCCGACCGAAGGCAATATTATTCTCAACGACCAGACAGTGATCGGCCCCAGCCCGGAGCGTGGCATGGTCTTCCAGCAAGGCGCTTTGTTCGAATGGATGAATGTTCGCGACAATGTGAGCTTTGGCCCTGATATGAAGGGGATGAGCCGCAAAGAAAGCGCCGAAAACGTTGAGCATCTGCTCGACGTGGTGGGCCTGTCGGACTTCAAAGAGAAGGCGGTTTATGAGCTGTCGGGTGGTATGCAGCAGCGGGTCGCTTTGGCGCGCTGTCTGGCCAATGACCCAGACGTTATTTTGATGGACGAGCCGCTTGGCGCGTTGGATGCGCTGACGCGTGAAAAGATGCAATCGCTGGTTCTGGATCTTTGGAAAGACACCGGCAAGACAATCATTCTGATCACGCACTCCGTCGAGGAAGCGCTGCTTTTGGGTGAGCGGCTTCTGGTGATGGCGCCGCGACCCGGTCGCGTGCACAAAGAATACCGCCTGCCCTTTGCCGATCTGGGCGTTGGCAACGACCTGCGTGAGGTCAAGAAACACCAAGACTACAACAGCACGCGTGAAGAGATCCTGTCGATGATCTGGAACATGGAAGAAGAAATTATGGGACGCACGGAGGAAAGCGCATGACCGGTTTACTTGTCCTCTTTCTGTATCTGGCCGCCTTCTTTGGCAGCTTTCTGATCCTGTCGCGCCTTCTGAAAGGGTTCTTCCAAAGCAAAGGCTTCAACAAACTCAAGACCGTGACCTTTGGCGACGAAAGCGCCGTGGTGGCCAACCGCATCGCCAGCGTCTTGTCGATTGTCACCGTGTTCATGCTGTGGGTGGCGTTCACGAACTCCGTCATCCCATTGCCGAAACTGCCGGGACCGTTTTCGGGCGACGCTACCTTCACCTACACCGCGACGCTGCCCGACGGCACAACTGACGACGCTGAGGTCACGATGCGGGTGTACCGTGAGGACATTCAGCAAACCTTGGATGCCGAGGGCAACCCTGGCCGCGAACCCGCCGCAGCTGAGGTCGAGCCGGGCGATGGCTTCGCCAAGAATGACAGCCTCACCGTGGCCCGTTACGGGTTCAAGGTGATCCCCGTCTGGAACAATGACGAGGTGAACAAAGCGGACGGCTCGATGATTACCGCGATCAACGGCCAGCCGATTGCGCCGGGCGAAAAGATCAAGATCGCAGAGGGCCTTGTTGGGTTGACCGACAAGGGCACGCCGACTTTTGAGCCCAAGACCGGTTTGCGTATGGCCCGTCTGTATTTGCCGGCGCCAGAAGTGGTGCTGGAGCGGTTCATCCGCCTCAACCGCGAGGGCTATCAAGGCTTCACGCTTTGGGAGCATACCTGGTTCTCGCTGCAACGAGTCTTGTTGGGTTTCCTCATCGGCTCGCTCATCGGTATCCCGATTGGCTATGCGATGGGTCTGACCAACTGGTCACGCGGTTGGTTTGACCCGATCGTCGAGTTCATGCGGCCGGTGCCACCTCTGGCATTGATCCCATTGATGATCATCTGGTTCGGGATTGGCGAGGTCAGCAAGGTCATCTTGCTGTTCCTGGCGGCCCTATGGATCATGATCATCGCAGCGCGCTCGGGCGTGTCGGGGGTCGCGATTTCCAAGGTGCATGCGGCCTATTCGCTTGGCGCGTCGAAATGGCAAATCCTCAGCCGGGTCATCGTGCCGAACTCCCTGCCGGAGATTTTCACCGGCGCGCGGGTCGCCATGGGCGTCTGCTGGGGCACCGTTGTGGCGGCTGAGCTGGTCGCCGCTGAGGTGGGTCTTGGCAAGATGATCGTGGTCGCCTCCAAGTTCCAGCTGACCGACATTGTGATCGTGGGCATCATCTTGATCGGGGTGATCGGCTTCCTGATCGATGTGGGCGTGCGGGCCTTGGAAAACTGGCTGGTGCCGTGGAAAGGGAAAGTCTAACCCCGACGACACTATAGAAACGTTAGTCGCAAATTCACCGCCGCCCGTCGCAAATCCGGGCGGCGGTTTTTTGTGACGCCTATAGGAAACGCTCATGTTTCTGAGCATCTTCGATATCTTCAAAGTCGGCGTCGGCCCGTCCTCGTCCCATACGATGGGGCCCATGACCGCCGCGGCCCGGTTTTTGGAGCAATTGCGCACCGGGGAGCGTGAACCCGGCGCGGGTGATGTCGCCGGTTTGGCGGCCTCTTTGCATGGCTCACTGGCCTTCACGGGCAAGGGTCACGCATCCGACCAAGCCGTGATGCTGGGCTTCATGGGCTTTGTGCCCGCGACACTGGACCCGGACGCTGTGGACGGGTTGATCGCCGCGCTGAAGACCCGCAAATCGGTGGAGGCGGACGGCTTGGGCGTTCTGTCGTTTGACCCGTCTTCCGATCTGATCTTCGACTACGACCTGACGCTTGAAGGCCACGCCAACGGCATGATCTTCAAAGCCTTTGACGCGGCGGGGAACCTGTACCTGCAGGAGACATATTACTCGATCGGCGGCGGCTTTGTCGTGACCGAGGCCGAGCTATCGGGGGTCCATACCGACCTGCACGCGCAGAAAGAGGAAGCCGGTTTCCCGTACCCGTTCGGCTCCGCTTTAGAAATGCTTGAGATGGGGGCCGCAGCTGGCAAAACCATCGCGCAGATGAAGGAAGCCAACGAGCTGTCCGCGATGAGCCGGGACGCGCTCGACCGCGACCTCGATACCCTGCGCCGCGCCATGTTTGACTGCATCGACCGTGGTTTGCGCATGTCGGGTGAATTGCCCGGAGGTTTGCGCGTCAAACGTCGGGCCAAGCATATCCATGACCAGCTCAAGGCCGAGGAAGGCCTGAACCGCAGCCAGCCCCACACGATCAATGACTGGATGAGCGTTTACGCCATGGCTGTGAACGAGGAAAACGCGGCTGGCGGCAAGGTCGTGACCTCCCCCACCAACGGGGCAGCGGGTGTTCTGCCAGCTGTGCTGCGTTACTACCGTGACCATTGCGTCGGTGCGTCCGAGGCCGGCATGCGGGATTTCCTGCTGACGGCTGCCGCGATTGGCGGGCTGATCAAGCACAATGCGTCGATCTCAGGCGCTGAAGTGGGTTGCCAGGGAGAGGTTGGCTCGGCCTCATCAATGGCTGCAGCAGGACTATGCGCAGCCTTGGGCGGGACCAACGCGCAGATTGAAAACGCTGCTGAAATCGCGCTTGAGCACCATCTTGGCATGACCTGTGACCCGGTTGCAGGGCTCGTGCAAGTGCCCTGCATCGAGCGCAACGGCCTTGGGGCGATCAAAGCCGTCTCCGCCGCGTCCCTGTCCCTGCGTGGCGATGGCACCCATTTCATGCCGCTCGACAATTGCATTGAGGCCATGCGCCAGACCGGCATCGACATGAGCACCAAATACAAAGAAACGAGCCAAGGCGGCCTCGCCGTCAACATCCCCGAGTGCTGAACAAAGCCAAGCTGATCTTCATTGTTTCATAAATATTCCGGGGGTGCGGGGGTCGCCATTGTCGCGCCATTGGTCCGAGCGACAATGGCGACGCCCCCCCTTTGGCGATAGCGGTAGCGAGCGCAAAACCTCAGTCCTCTAAAGCGCTGGTTCGGGCTTTCGCCAGTTCCCGCATTCGCGCCATCACATCCACGCCAATCTGCGCATAGACATGCAGCAGATCGACCAGCACCCAGTTTTCGCGGATCATGCCATTCTCGACCCGCCAAAAGTCGAGCGACCGCATAGTCACGTCCTGACCTGACGGTGCGATCCCAAGCCAACCGTCGCCAGTGATTTTCGCGCGCATTCCGGGCCATGCGGTGAAACCGACATAGTCACCTTGCGCAAAGAGGTGGCCGGTCTCTTTGCCGCCGATACGGTTGGGCATGGCCTTGAGAAACGGGATCTGGTGCCAGTTTCTGAACCCCGCAATGCCGCGCCCGGTGCCGATACCAGAGGGGCCATACCAGCTGGATTTCGGGTGCCAGTAGCGCGGCAGGTCCATTGCCTCAACACCGTGCTCTTTGAACCGGCCAAGCCCAACAAGCATATCATTGACCACCTGCATCGCAGCACTGCCATCGCCACTGATGCGCAGCCCGTCCTGCGTAGCGGGGCCCGGCACATGCCATTCCCGGCCGAGCGAGGGCGACATGGGCCAAACGCCGGCTTGCAACATCACTTCAGGCAGGTCCCACAGCGCCTGCATCTCGACGACCTTGTTGCCCTCGATGTGGAAGAATTCGTGAAATCGCATTGCGACCTGATGGCCTGTCGGCGGGATGCCAAGCCAAGGGCTTTGGAAGCTGCCAGTGTAATACCCGCAACATCCGACCCAGTGCCCTGCGCCGCTGTCGCCTTCCATAACAATCGTTTCGCGCCGTTCAAGATCGGGCCATGCGGCATGCAGGGGGACAAGCGCGGTGTCATAAAACGCATCTGGCCCATCGAGCGTTTCAAACGGGTGGGCAAGATTGACAGAGGCGTCAGGGTCGAATGCTGCCAAGAGCGCCGCGCGCACCGCGTCAGGTTCAAAATCATACAGCGCTTTGCGCAGGGTTTTCAGCGTCATGGCGCGGGATAGGTCCTTGGGGCGATGCCGGATTGAAACCAGCTGATGAAGCTTTCAATGGTGAAGACCGGCAGACCGGTGGCCGCGCGGATATCGGCGGCATATGGGATCATGTTGGTGCATTCCAGCACGATCGCGCCAAGGTTTGGATGCCGTGATTTCAGTTCCAACGCGGCGGCCACGTTGTCGGCGCGGGCGAGGGCCACGTCGAGCTCAACCTCATTGCCCAAAATGGCGCGGGTAAATTCCTGCCCGCCTTCGGTGGAATGAATTGGTGTGCCATCCGGTACGCCCGCTTTTCTCAGATGCGTCTCGGTCAGGGTCGAGGCGGAGATGGTCAAAATGCCCGCCCGTTTGCCTGCAGGCAGCACTGCATTGACCATAGCCACCTGCATCAGCGAAGAGGTCGCGACGGGCACTGAGACCGCTGCTGCCAGCTCGGCCTGATAGAGCGACAAGAACCCGCAATTGGTGGTGATGCCGTCGACGCCATCACGCACAAGCTCCTGCGCGGCGGCGATGAAATTGTCCAAAAGCCCCTCGGCCCCCTGGCGCACCACCCGGTCTGGCGACGCGTCCCGCACTATTTTGTAGTGGACCGGGAACGGCCATGTCAGCGCGTTGCCCATATCGCCGGGGATGCGCGGGAATCGCGCGTCCAGCATCAAGATGCCGACGGACGCGCCGTAGATGGATTTGCCGCCTTGGATTTTCATAACCCCTCGCTTTCGCAAGAAGATTTGACACGACTCAGCACACGCGCGCAACATTTGCTGCAGGATTGGGGGCGCTATGAAAAATGAGATGACCGGTGCCGAGGCGGCGGTGCGCATGTTGCAGGCCCATGGGGTCACCGACATGTTTGGTCTGTGCGGCGACACGACGCTGCCTTTCTACGACGCCATGTCCAAGCTTGACCACGGGATCAACCATATTCTGACCCGCGACGAGCGGCATGCGGGCTACATGGCCGACGCCTATGCCCGCGTGACAGGCAAGCCGGGCGTGTGTGAGGGGCCGTCGGGCGGCGGGGCTACCTATATCTTACCGGGCGTGGTGGAGGCGAATGAAAGCTCGGTTCCGGTGCTGGCGATCACCACCGATGTGGCGACAACCTCGCGCGGGAAATACCCGCTGACGGAGCTGGATCAGGTGGCATTGTTCCGGCCTTTGACCAAGTGGAATGCGTCGCTCGACGACGCGACGCGGTTGCCCGCGATGATGCGCGCGGCGTTTCGGGCGATGACGACGGGGCGGCCGGGGGCCACGCATCTGGCGCTGCCGTTTGACACGCAGAAAGCCTTTGTCGACAGCGGTGAGGTTTGGGCCGATGCCCGGCATCAGAGCTTTCCGGCGGAATGCGCAGCGCCTGACATGGATGCGGTGCGGGAGGCTGCGAAGCTGCTGGCCGGTGCTAAGTCTGCGATTGCGATTTGCGGCGGGGGGCCGGTGATTTCTGGCGCTTTTGAGGCGTTGCAGCACTTGGCGGTTGCTCTGGATTTGCCGGTGGCCACGACCGTGTCTGGGCAGGGTGCGATTGCTGAGACGGATGCGCAGGCCTTGGGGGTCGTGGGATCGAACGGCGGCAACCCCGCGACGCGGGCGGTGGTGGACGCGGCGGATGTCATCTTGTTTATCGGCTGCCGCGCGGGGTCGGTGACGACGGAACGGTGGCGCTCTCCCGAAAAGGGCAAAACCATTATCCATATCGACAGTGACCCGATGGTGATCGGGGCCAATTACCAAACTGATGTGGCGATTTGCGCCGATGCGAAACTGGCGCTGGAGGCGCTGGTTTTGGAATTGGAAAAATTGGACTGCGGGGGGCAAGATGGCCGCGCACGGGCGGCGGGGGCTTGGGACGGTAAGCTCGCGGCATTCAATGCGCTTGCGGCTTCGACCGATACGCCGATCAAGCCGGAGGCGGTGGTGGCCGCTTTGATGGCGCAACTGGATGACGATGCGATTGTTGTGGCGGACCCGGGCACGCCGTGCCCGTATTTCAGCGCGCATTACCGGTGGCGCAAGGCCGGGCGAAATTTCATCACCAACCGGGCGCATGGGGCGTTGGGCTATGCGCTTGCGGCATCCATGGGCGCTCATGTTGGCAGGCCATCAGTGAAAACGGTTGCGGTGATGGGCGACGGGTCCTTCGGGTTTTGCTGTGGAGAGTTCGAAACGATTGTGCGCCACAAGATGCCGATCACCTCGATCGTGTTTTCCAACGCGACCTTTGGCTGGATCAAGGCGGGCCAAGATAGTGGCTTTGGCAAGCGCTACTACAATGTTGATTTCGGGCGGACGGATCACGCCAAAGTGGCGGAGGCGTTCGGGGTCAAAGCCTGGACGGTGCACGACCCGCGCGATCTGCCAGGTGTTTTGAAACAGGCTTTGGCATTTGATGGCCCGACATTAGTGGATGTGATCAGCCAGCCCTTGCATGAGGCGGCGGCGCCGGTGTCGGAATGGGTGGCGTGAGCCTTGATCAAAAAATTGTTGGGTTCGACCTCTGGCATCTGGCTCTGCCGGTTACGACGCGGCGCGATCATGGGATCGGCTCGGTTGAAGGGGCGTGCGAGATCATCGTTCTGCGCCTGACAGCCGAGGGCTGCGAGACAGGTTTCGGGGAGGCGAGCCCTTGGGTCGTCTTCACCGGCTCCGTCGAGGCGAGCTTTGCAGCTTTGGACCGGTATTTGCGGCCTCTGGTTGTGGGCGCGCGGGTCGGTGATATCACCGCGATCATGACAAAGGCCGCGCGCGCCGTGGCGCATTGCACCGAGGCCAAGGCGGCATTGGAAAGTGCATTGCTGGACTTGGCCGGGCGCGTCTCTGGCGTGCCGGTTTGGGCGCTTTTGGGCGGCAAGTGCCGTGACACGATCCCTTTGTCGGTCTCGCTGGCGAACCCGGATTGGTCCCAGGAACAAGAGCTGTTGGCGCGGATCACCGAGGACGGCGTTGGCATCGTGAAGGTGAAGGTGGGCTTTGCCGATCACGCCTTTGATGTGATGCGGATGGAGGCTTTGGCGCGGGACTATCCAGATTTGGACGTGCGCATTGATTTCAACCAAGGGCTTGAGATCGAGGAGGCGATGGGACGTGTTATGGACCTCGCTGCGTTCAAGCCAAGCTTCATCGAACAACCCGTGCGCGCGCATCAGTTTGATATGATGGCGCAGCTTCGGGCGGCGACGGGCGTGCCGCTTCTGGCCGATGAAAGCGTGTTTGGCCCGGAAGATGCGACGCGGGCAATCCGCGAAGGCATCGCTGACGGGTTGTCGATCAAGATCATGAAGTCAGGCGGGCTGCGGCGGGCGCAAGAGGTCGCCAAGATGGCTGCGGCCAACGGGCTCAGCGCCTATGGCGGTGACATGTTTGAAGCGGGTCTCGCCCACCTCGCTGGCGCGCATATGATCGCTGCCACGCCTGAGATCACCTTGGGCTGCGAGTTCTATCAGGCGCAATACTATTTGCGGGAGGACATTCTGGAGGAACCGTTTCCGAGCCAAGGCGGTCAAGTCACGGTACCAGACGGGCCGGGGCTGGGGATCCGACCCGACCTAGAAAAGCTTGAACATTACGCAGTGACCAAGAGAGCTGGCTAAAACGAATGCAAAACGATGACAAAATGTAAATGTATTGTTGACATAACGTTAGATATGGCAATTGTGGTTCCAACAATAATGCATGGGACCCACACGAGTCGTGAGCTATCAGCAGCCATTTCAAGCCCGCGAGGCCGTGCCCATGGATGATGCGGGCAACGATGCTGGTGCGAAAACCGTCGCGATCATCGGCGCGGGGATCGTCGGCGTGTCGACGGCGCTTTGGCTGCAACGTGACGGGCATAAGGTGATCCTGATTGACAAGGCGGGTCCGGCGGAGGGGACGTCTTACGGCAATGGCGGGGTTTTAGCGTCATGTTCCTGCGTGCCCGTAACGGGGCCTGGTCTGATCAAAAAGGCGCCGAAAATGGCGCTGGACCCGAACCAGCCACTTTTTGTGAAATGGGGCTATTTGCCAAAGCTCGCACCGTGGCTGTTCAAGTATCTCCGCCATGCCAATGCGGCCGATACCAAACGGATCGCAGCGGCTGTAGCGGGAATCGTGGGCGACAGTCTGGCCGATCATCAGGCGCTTGCAGCCGGAACCGGGGCCGAGAAATGGATCGTCCCCAGCGACTACGTCTACATCTACAATGACCGCGCCCACTATGAGGGCGACCGCTTTGGCTGGGACATCCGCGCGGCGCATGGTTTTGAGTGGGACGAGTTGGAAGGCGCGGCTTTTGCCGCGTATGATCCGATCTTTGCGCCCGACTTGGGTATGGGCATCAAGATGGGGAACCATGGGCGGATTGCGGACCCGGGGCAATATGTCAAAGACCTTGCCACGCATTTTGAGCGCGAGGGCGGCGAAATCCGCAAAGCCATGGTTGAAGATGTGGTCGTCGAAAACGGGGCGGTGACGGGGCTGCGTGCGGGCGGCGAAGTTGTCGCGTGTGACGCCTGTGTTGTGGCGACAGGTGTTTGGTCTGGGCCCTTGGCCAAGAAATTGGGCGTCAACGTTCCGCTCGAATCCGAGCGCGGCTATCATATCGAGTTGTGGGAGCCGAGTTTCATGCCGAAAGCGCCTGTCATGGTGGCGTCAGGCAAGTTTGTGGCGACCCCGATGGACGGCCGGTTGCGGCTGGCGGGCGTCGTCGAATTTGGTGGGCTCGATGCGGCACCCTCACGCGCGCCTTTTGATTTGCTGAAGAAAAACGCGCTTGCCGCGATGCCGGGGCTGACTTGGGCACGCGAAGAGGAATGGATGGGCCACCGGCCCGCACCGGCGGATTCGATTCCCGTGATTGGCGAGGTGCCGCGCGCCAAGGACGTTTTCATGGGGTTCGGACACCACCATATCGGGCTAACGGGCGGACCCAAAACCGGCCGTTTGCTGTCGCAGCTTATATCAGGGCGCAAACCAAATATTGACCTGACCCCCTATTCGCCCTCACGCTGGGCATCTGATTGAGAGAGCAAGAATGACCCCTGAAATGGGGCAGTAATTATCAACCTGGGAGACTACACATGAAGAAACTAACCAGCCTTATGATGGCGACCGCGCTGAGCGCGAGCGTTGCACTGCCAGCTTTGGCCGACGGCCACGCGCAGAAATGGGACATGCCGATGGCGTATTCGGCGTCCAACTTCCACTCGGAAAATGGCGTGAAATTTGCTGATTGCGTGCGCGCAGGTACTGACGGTGCAATTGACATTACGGTGCATCCGGGCGGCTCGCTGTTCAAAGGCGCCGACATCAAGCGTGCTATTCAGACCGGTCAGGTTCCTATCGGCGAGCGCCTTTTGTCGGGCCACCAGAACGAAAACGCCGTCTTCGGATTTGACAGCGTGCCGTTCCTTGCGACCTCCTTTGATGCGTCGGCCAAGCTGTTTGACGCGGCCAAGCCAAAGTTGGAAGAGATCTTGAGCGACCAAAACCTGACACTGATCTATTCGGTGCCTTGGCCGCCACAGGGGTTGTACTTCAAGAAGGAAGTGAACTCTGTCGCTGACATGGAAGGCGTTAAGTTCCGCTCTTACAACAACGCGACGGCGCGCTTGGCTGAGCTGACTGGCATGCTGCCAGTGACCATTGAAGCCGCTGAAATCAGCCAAGCTTTTGCAACTGGTGTTGCTGAATCCATGGTGTCCTCGGGCGCGACTGGCTACGACCGCAAAGTTTGGGAGTCGCTGACCCATTTCTACGAAGTGGACGCATGGCTGCCGTATAACCACGTGATGGTGAACAGTGACGCTTGGGGCGGCTTGGATGCCGACACGCAAGCTGCGGTTATGGCATGTGGTGAAACTGCTGCGGCTGCTGGCTTGGAAGCCTCCAAAGCGTATACCCAATTCACATTGGACGGGTTGAAAGCAGGCGGCATGACCGTTGGCCCAGCTGGTGACGGCCTTGTGGGCGAGCTGAAAGTGATTGGTGAGACCATGACGTCGGAGTGGCTTGAAGCCGCTGGCGCAGACGGTACCGCCATCGTGGACGCGTTCAAAAACTAAAACATGAAGCGCCCCGGCCAACGCGTTCGGGGCGCTTCTTTAAGCAAGCGGGGGCAGGGGATGTTACGCAAATCACTCGATGGGCTTTATTCATTGGCAGGTCTGCTGGCCGCTTTATGCCTGATCGTCATTCTGGTCCTCATTGTCGTGCAGATGGTTGCCCGCTGGACGGGAGAAGTTTTCCCCGGCGCGCCAGATTATGCAGGCTATGCCATGGCGGCGGCATCGTTCCTTGCCTTTGCAAACGCGCTGAACAAAGGCAGCCACATCCGGGTGTCGATCCTGCTGAACGCCGTAGGCGAGCGTACGAAATACTGGCTGGAGGTCTGGTGCTTTAGTGTCGCCACCGCCGTTGCGTGGTACATCGCTTACTACATCTGGGTCATGCGCGGTTATGCGATCCGCTTCAACGACGTCAGCCAGGGTCAGGACGCAACACCGATTGCGGTGGCACAGTTCCCGATCCTGGTGGGCTCCATCATCCTTGCGATTGCGGTCACGGACAATCTTTTGTCGCTATTCATAGCCGGCAAACACAACATCGTACGCGATGTCAGCGATACGCAGGCGGAGTAGAGCGCATGGATCAAGCTTACGTCATCATTCTGTTTCTGTTCGTTTTGTTCGCGCTTTTGGGCAGCGGCGTCTGGGTCGGGCTGGCCTTGGTGGGCGTCGCCTTTGTTGGCATGGAGCTGTTCGCGGCCTCTGGCTCCACCGGGGACCGCATGGCCACAGAGCTTTGGAGTGCATCTTCTAGTTGGACCCTGACCGCCTTGCCGATGTTCATCTGGATGGGTGAAATCCTGTTCCGAACGCGGTTGTCACAAGACATGTTCAACGGGCTTAGCCCGTGGCTGGCGAAATTACCCGGGGGCTTGGTGCACACCAACATCATCGGCTGCACCGTCTTTGCGGCTGTGTCGGGCTCCTCCGCCGCGACGCTGACAACCGTTGGCAAAATGTCGATCCCGGAGCTGCGCAAGCGCGACTACCCCGAGCATATGGTTATCGGCACGCTCGCCGGTGCCGCCACACTGGGGCTCATGATCCCGCCTTCGCTGGCGCTGATCGTTTACGGTGTCTCAATCAACGAAAGCATTATTAAGCTGTTCTTTGCAGGCGTGCTTCCCGGGCTGGTTCTGGCCGCCATGTTCATGACCTATGTTGCAGCATACTCGTTTATTTCCAAGGACTGGTCCCCGATCCAAGAGACAGGCATGACCATCGCCGACAAGATCAAGAATTCGCGGTTTCTGATCCCTGTCATGCTCCTGATTGTGGCGGTGATTGGCTCCATGTTCATGGGGATTGCCACGGCGACGGAGGCGGCGGCCATCGGCGTCATCGGCGCTTTGGTTTTGGCCGCGTTGCAAGGCTCACTGAACTGGGCGACATTTACGGAAAGCCTTATGGGGGCGACACGCACCTCGGCGATGATTGCGCTGATCCTCGCAGGTGCCGCATTTTTGAAAATGGCGATGGGGTTCACGGGGCTGCCGCGCGAGTTGGCGGATTCAATTGCTGCGATGGAGCTTTCGCGCTTTCAGTTGCTGATGGCGCTTTTGGTTTTCTACATCATTTTAGGATGCTTTCTGGACGGGATTTCTGCAATTGTTCTGACAATGGCGGTGGTCGAGCCGATGGTGCGCGAGGCGGGCATCGACATGATCTGGTTCGGCATCTTCGTGGTTGTCGTCGTGGAGATGGCGCAAATTACCCCACCCATTGGCTTCAACCTGTTCGTGCTGCAAGGCATGACCAACCATGAAATGGGCTATATCGCCAAGGCAGCGATTCCGATGTTCTTGATCATGGTTCTCATGTGTTTCGTGCTGATCTGGTTCCCGGAACTGGCCACGTGGTTACCAGAAAACGTGCGGCAAGGGCCCAGATGATCCTAAGATGGCTTGCCGACCGGGGCCCCTGGGTTCTGGTCGCAGGCATTTTGGCGGGGCTTTTGCTGCCGGGGTTGGCGGCGCTTTTGGTCCCGTACATCCCGCATATGGTGGCGGGGCTGTTGTTTTTGTCAGCATTGCGGATTGGGCCTGCGCGGATGCGCGCGTCGATGAAGGGCAATTTGCGCGGGACATTGGTGGTATTGCTGCTAGCGCAACTGGCCTTTCCGCTGGCGGCCATTGCCGTGATGGCAGCTTTCGGCTTGTTGGGCAGCCCGTTTGCATTGGCCTTTGTGATCATCGCGATGGCGTCGTCCATTTCAGGTGCGCCAAATATGGTGGCGATGATGGGGTTCGAGCCGGAAACCTCGATGCGGTTTCTGCTCATTGGGACCGCGATATTGCCAGCGACGGTGATCCCGGTTCTGTGGCTGATGCCCGCCTTGGGAGGGTTCGCGGATGTCATTCTTGCTGCCCTGCGGTTGTTGGTGGTTATCGGGCTGTCGTCGCTTCTGGCCTTTCTGATCCGGGGGTTTGCATGGCGCGATCCAAGCCCGGAAGAGCTGCGCGGCATCGACGGGGTGTCCGCGTTATTGCTGGCCGTGATCGTGATCGGGTTGATGTCGGCGGTGAACGCGGCCTTGATGGACGCGCCGCGTCTGTTCTGGCTGTGGCTGGGTTTCGTATTGGTGGTCAATTTCGGCCTGCAGGGACTTGCTTTTTTAGGGCTGCGCGGCGGGCCTGATGCCGACCGGGTTGCGGCGCTGACAGTGATGGCCGGCAACCGCAACATTGCGCTTTTCTTAGTGGCCTTGCCTGAGGCTGTGACCGCGCCATTGCTGATCTTTATTGGCTGCTACCAGATCCCAATGTATTTGACGCCGTTGGTGACAGGTCGGGTGCTGAAAGGGCTGGACCGCGGCACGGGGTGAGGCCACTCTGCGCGCGATACAAGGGAGAACACTCACATGAAAAAGATCGTATTGACCGGCGCCAATGGCAATCTAGGGCAAGAGCTGCGCGGCATGTTGGCCGGGCTCTGCGAGGAGCTGGTGTCTACTGATATCGCGCCGAGCGTCGGCGATTTGCACGCCAATGAGACCTTCGTTCAAGCCGATCTGTCGTCGATGGATGCGATCCGCCCGCTTCTGGAAGGCGCGGACATGGTCGTGCATTTCGGCGCTATTGTGGATGAGCTGCCCTTCGATCAGATGTGGGGGCCGAATTTCATGGGATCGTTCAACATCTGGGAAAGCGCGCGGCAATTGGGGGTTCGCCGCGTGATCTATGCCTCATCCATTCACGCGATGGGGATGTATCCCAAAACCACGCGGATCGACACGCAGATGCCGCATCGCCCCGACACCTATTACGGGTTTGCCAAGTGCTTCACCGAGGATCTGGGCCGCATGTATTGGGAGAAGGAAGGCATCGAAAGCGTGCACCTACGCATCTATTCCGCGACCTCCAAACCCGGCAATGCCCGCGCGCTTGGGTCATGGTTAAGCTTTGACGATTTGCGCCAGTTGGTGATGCGCAGCATCGATACGCCGCATGTGGGCTTCACCGTCGTTTATGGCATTTCGAACAATGACCGCTCCCCCGTCGACAATTCGGCGGCCGCGTTTTTGGGGTATCGGCCCAAGGACAATGCGGAAGTGTTTGCGGAAGAGGTTTTTGCGAAAGAACCGCCCGCGGATCACTCTGATATTGCGCAGACCTGCCATGGCGGGCCGTTTGCTTCCGCCGTTTTGGGCGTGTCACCGATGGGCAAAATGGCGATCCCGGACAAAGACTAGATCGCGATTGCGGTCTTCCAACTCTTGCACTTGTTCTGGATCGACTGCGCGGGCATCGCATCCGTGTAGAACCGCGTGATGTCTTTGAGCGAGCCGATGCGGACCGGCGCGGCGCGGCTGAATTTGGTGTGATCGGCGACGAGGAAGCGTTCGCGGGATTGGGCAATGATGGTTTGGCTGACGCCGACTTCCGCGATGTCAAAATCCAGAATGTCGCCATCCTGATCGAGGCCCGAGCAGCCGATCACCGCGTAGTCAAACTTGAACGCCTGGATTATTTGCACGGTTTGCGGTCCCGTGAGCCCGCCATCTGAGCGACGCAAGATACCGCCCGCCACAATAACCTCGCAGGTCTGATTGGCCGCGAGGATCTGCGCGATATTCATGTTGTTGGTCACGACCATCAAGTTGCGGTGGGAAAGCAGATCGCGCGCGACGGCTTCCGTACTGGTGCCGATATTGAGAAAGACGGAAGCGTTGTCGGGAATATCGGCGGCACAGGCTTTCGCTATAGCGGCTTTGGCGGCGCGGTTGAGCTCTTGCCGCTCAGTATAGCCGATATTGGTGACGCCGGAAGGCAGGATCGCGCCGCCATGAACCCGGTCGAGCTTGCCCGCCTCCGCCAGCTGCGCGAGGTCTTTGCGGATGGTTTGCACGGAGGTTTTCAATCGCGCCGCGAGGTCATCGACTGAGACGCGCCCTTCGTTCTGAGCGATGTCGAGAATGTCGGAATGGCGGAAATTGAAGCTCATGATTCCTCATTACGAAGCTAAAACGAAACATAACCTTGACGAAACGAAAGTAAACCTATGAGAAGAGGCTCAGCAGGAAAAAGTGAGTCGAGACATGTCAGACGCTAAAATCACCGATCTTTTCGTCATAGGTGGCGGCATAAATGGCTGCGGTATCGCGCGTGACGCGGCGGGGCGGGGGATGAGTGTGTCGCTGGCGGAGATGAAGGATTTGGCATGGGCGACCTCCTCGGCCTCGACCAAGCTGTTTCATGGCGGGTTGCGCTACCTGGAATACGGTGAAATCCGGTTGGTACGGGAGGCATTGATCGAGCGGGAAACGCTGTTGAAGGCGATGCCGCATATCAGTTGGCCGATGCGATTTGTGCTGCCCTATCACAAGGTCATGCGATTCGAAGGGTCGACCCCGGTCTCGAAACTATTGAGTACCGTGATGCCTTGGATGAAAGGCCGCAGACCGGCTTGGATGATCCGGTTTGGGCTGTTTCTTTATGACAACCTTGGTGGTCGGGATATTTTGCCCGGCACCAAGACGCTATTTTTGAAGCGCGCCAAGGAGGGGGAGCCCTTGGAGGATCGCTTTGAGCAGGCGTTTGAATATTCCGATTGCTGGATCGAAGATTCGCGGCTTGTTGTCTTGAATGCCCGCGATGCAGAGGCGCGCGGCGCCGAGATCATGACACGTACCAAGGTTGTCTCAGCCGAGGTGGTGGATGGCATCTGGGTGATCACCTTGGAACGCGGTGGTGAAACCTTTGAACGCCGCGCCAAAATGTTGGTCAATGCGGGCGGACCTTGGGTTGGCGATCTGATCCACAACACGGTGCGGATCAATGCGACCGAGGGCGTGCGGCTCGTTAAAGGCAGTCATATCGTTACCAAGAAGCTGTTTGAGCACGAGAAATGCTACTTCTTCCAAGGTGAAGACGGGCGGATCATTTTTGCCATCCCCTATGAGACGGATTTTACCCTGATCGGGACCACGGATGCGGAGCATTCCGAGCCGGACGTACAGCCGGAATGTTCGGACGAGGAGCGGGATTATTTGCTGGCCTTCGCAAACCAGTATTTCAAGCAGGACATCACAGTGGATGACATCGTTTGGAAATACTCCGGCGTGCGTCCGCTTTATGATGACGGGGCCAAATCGGCCACAGCGGCGACGCGCGACTATGTGCTGAAAGTAAACCGGCAAGCGGGCGCGCCGATGCTGAATGTCTTTGGCGGCAAGATCACGACCTACCGCAAATTGGCGGAACATGCGTTGGACAAAATCTGCCCGGAGTTGGGCGCGAAGAATGACCCGTGGACGGCGGGCGTGGCGATGCCGGGCGGAAATTTCAAAGTCTCGCAAGTCGATGCGCTGATCGCGGCATTGAAACGGGACTACGCCTTTCTTGATGATTTCTGGGCGCGGCGGTTGATCCGGGCCTATGGCACCGAGGCGCGGGCCGTTTTGGGCGGGGCAGAAAACGCTGAGGATTTGGGCCAAGCGTTCGGCGCAACCCTAACGGCGCGGGAGATCACCTGGTTGATGCAAAACGAATACGCGTGCGCGGCGGAGGACGTGGTCTGGCGCCGCACCAAGCTGGGCTTGCGGATGAGCGGGGATCAGATCAAGGTTCTGGAAGATTGGATGGCGCGCGAGGGAGGCACCGCATGACCCATATTCTGGCCATTGACCAAGGCACAACGTCGAGCCGGGCGATTATCTTTGACGCGGATATGAAGATCCTGGCCTCCGCGCAGGAGGAATTTGCTCAGCATTTCCCAAAATCAGGCTGGGTCGAGCATGAGCCGGATGATCTGTGGTCGACGACCGCGGGAACCTGTCGCGGGGCGCTTGAACGGGCCGGGTTGACCGGCGAGGAAATCACGGCCATCGGGATCACCAATCAGCGTGAGACGACCGTTGTGTGGGACAAAGCTACAGGTAAGCCGGTTTATAACGCGATTGTCTGGCAGGATCGGCGCACCTCGGACTTTTGCCGCGAAATGCGCGAGGCTGGGCATGAAGAGATGTTCACCGCCAAAACCGGCCTGCTGTTGGACCCGTATTTTTCTGGCACCAAGCTTCGTTGGATTTTGGAGAATGTGGACGGTGTTCGTGCGCGCGCTGAGGCAGGCGAGTTGCTGTTTGGCACGGTCGATAGCTACATCATCTGGAAGCTGACAGGCGGCGCGCGGCATGTGACGGATGCCACGAACGCGGCGCGGACCTTGATGTATGACATCCACAAAGGACGTTGGAGCACAAGCATTTGTGAGGTTTTGGGAATCCCGATGGGGATGTTGCCGGAGGTGCTGGATTCAGCGGCTGATTTCGGGATGGCCCGCGCGGATTTGTTTGGGCGCGAGATACCGATCCTGGGTGTCGCAGGCGACCAACAGGCGGCCACAGTCGGACAAGCGTGCTTCGAGCCTGGGATGCTCAAATCGACCTATGGGACGGGTTGTTTTGCGCTTTTGAACACAGGCGACACGCCGGTGAAATCGGAAAACCGGTTGCTGACGACGATTGCATATCAGTTCGACGGAAAGCCGACCTATGCGCTTGAAGGCTCCATTTTCATCGCGGGGGCTGTCGTGCAATGGCTGCGCGACGGGTTGAAGATCATCCGCGAAGCGTCTGAGACGCAGCCTTTGGCGGAGGCGGCGGATGAGGGGCAGGACGTGATTTTGGTGCCAGCTTTTACCGGGCTCGGCGCGCCTTATTGGAACGCCGATTGCCGGGGTGCGATTTATGGTTTGACGCGCGGCTCGGGGCCTGAGGAATTTGCGAAAGCGGCGCTTGAAAGCGTGGGCTATCAGACACGCGATCTGCTGGAAGCGATGACGGCAGATTGGGAACCGGACGGGGAAAATGTGCTGCGCGTCGACGGCGGGATGACCGCGAGTGATTGGACGATGCAGTTCCTGTCAGACATTATCGGCGCGCAAGTGGACCGGCCGGAAGTGCTGGAAACGACCGCCTTGGGCGCGGCTTGGCTGGCGGGAATGCGCGCGGGGCTCTACCCCGATCAGGCCGGTTTTGCGCGAAGCTGGGCACTTGAGCGCCGGTTTGAGCCGGGGATGGACGAGGATACAAGAACGCGTAAATATGGGGCGTGGAAAAAGGCCGTGGCGGCGACGCTTTCAGTCTAGGCGCTTCGAAGGAGGGCGGGATGGCACAAGAGACCGCAAAGTTCCTCGAAGGCAATTTATTTCGCCATATCACGGTGATGTCGCTGACGGCTTCGATCGGCCTTTTAGCGGTGTTTCTGGTCGATTTTGTCGACATGATCTTCATCTCGATGCTTGGCAACGCTGCGTTGGCGGCGGCTGTGGGGTACGCGGGCGCGATCTTGTTTTTTACCACGTCCTTTGGGATCGGGATGGCAATTGCTGCGGGGGCTTTGGTCTCGCGCGCGCTTGGACAGAATGACGAGGCACGGGCGCGGGAGCTGATCACCAATGGTCTGATTTACGGTGTCCTGTTTGGTGCGGGGTTTGCGGCGCTGGTTTGGGTCAACCTGCCCTTTCTGACCGGCCTTGTCGGCGCGACGGGCGAGACCCAAGTGCTGGCGATCACCTATTTGCAGATCATCGTTCCAAGCTTGCCGTTTCTGATGATCGGGATGATGGGGGGCGCTATCCTGCGGGCCTATGGCGATGCGCGCCGGGCGATGATGGCCACGATCTATGGCGGATTGGTCAACGCGGTCTTGGACCCGATCTTGATCTTCGGGCTGGATTTGGAACTGGTCGGCGCGGCTTGGGCCAGCGTGGCGGCGCGGCTGGCGATTGCGGGCACCGCGCTTTTGCCGATCATCCGGCATCACGGCGGCATCGGTGCCCCTAAACTGCCCGCGATGACACGCGATTTCGTACCGATCTTTGCAATTGCCCTGCCGGCAATCTTGACGCAGCTTGCCACCCCAATCGGGCAAGGCTACGTCACCCGCGCAATGGCAGAATTTGGGGAGGCCGCTGTCGCGGGTATGGCGGTTGTCTCGCGCCTGACGCCTGTCTCTTTTGCGGTAATTTTTGCACTGTCAGGCGCGGTTGGCCCAATCATTGGGCAGAATTTTGGGGCGCGCAAACATAATCGGGTGGCGGAAGCTTTTCGCGACGGGTTGATCTTTATTGGCCTCTATGTGGCTGTTGTATCGCTTCTGCTGTTCTTATTGCGCGACCCGATTGTTGCGCTGTTTCAGGCCGAGGGGATCGGTGTCACGCTGATCTACCTGTTCTGTGGTCCGCTGGCCTTGGTGTTCTTCTTCAATGGTGCGATTTTCGTGTGTAATGCGGCCTTCAACAATTTGGGCCATCCGTTCTATTCGACCTGGATCAACTGGGGACGGCACACGATTGGGACCGTCCCGCTGGTCGCCCTCGGCGCCTACATGTTTGGCGCGCCGGGCGTTCTGATCGGGCAGGCCGCGGGCGGCGTTATTTTTGCAGGCATTGGCATTTGGTTGGCGCGGCGGGTGATACGCGGGGAGCGAGAGGACGGCCAGGATGGTTCAGAGCCCTTTGCTCCGCATATCCGTCTCATGCAGGTCTTGCACATGCGCCGATAGCGCATTGAGATGCGCGTCGACGAGCGCTGTTTCGGCCCCAGTGAGATGTTGATGGCGCGGGTAGATCGGGGCTGCACGATCATTCAAAATAGGGGCGTTCCAGCCATCGGTGGTCTCAAAGAAACGCGCGACGCCCTCCGCGCCGAAGACGGCGAGATAGCCTTGGACGACAACATCAAGATAGCTCAGAATGATAGGGTATTTGACCGACGGAGCGGTGTCCTTGTCAGTGCGCGTCTGGTAAATCTGAACATCGGCGGTGGCGGGGCGTGACAAAGCAATAGTCTCGGGCGGAACGGCTTCGCGCCAATAGGCGTATTCGCGTTCGTCCAGCGCGGCCCAATCATCATTGGGCACCCGCGCGACAAGGCCTTGCAGGCTGGTGCCCGCGAAGGGCTCAACGCTGAGATAAGCGACATCGCGCAATTTCGTGTGCCGCCAGATACGACGCCAGCCTTTAAGCTCTGCTGGGATCGGATCGGGGTAGTCATGGGTTTTGGTATTCACCAAGGACCCGTAGCCAAAGAAGTATGGATCGCTCATGCACGCATTTGCGACCGGTTTGCGGGGAAGGGCAAGGGGCTGTTCACCTTGATTATGCGTCCATCACGCGCAACACTTGGTTTTCAGTTAAAAAACGGGAGTGAGATATGTCAGTTGCACGCGTTACAGAAATTATTTCTTCGTCATCCAAAAGCTTTGAAGATGCAGTTGAGAACGGGGTCGAGCGCGCCTCGAAGACACTGAAAAATGTCACCAGCGCTTGGGTTCAGGATATGAAATGCACTGTAAAAGGTGGCAAAATTGACGAATACCGCGTCATTTTGAAAGTGACGTTTGTCCTTGAGGACTGATCAACTTTCGCGCGTCCGATACCCAAAAGAGCGGGCGCGCGGCCTCTCTTGGCGTTCACTCGCTCGACGTTCACTGGGTGGAAAGGTCGAAATGAGCAGTATGGCGAAAATCATAGCCATTCCGGAGCCAGAATAGATCGCAAGTGCTTCCCAAAACCCGGTTTGGAAATAGGTCAGCGCAACTATGAAACTGCCGAAACCGACCAATCCACCAATAAATAGTGCCGCCAATGCCATCTTTTATCCTCGCAGAAACCCCTGCGAAGAAAGTAGGGTAACAATCCTTTATCAATCGTTAATGGAATGGCACCCAAAACGATCGGGTTTAAGACAATTTTAAGGGATCATTGCCTGCGGGTATAGACGGTGCGTCTGCCTTTGCCTTGCCCGCGGATTGTCGCGATTTGTTTGCCATTGACCTGTACAACGGCGCAGTCGCTCGGGAATTTTTTCCCACCAATTGCCCTGCCGAAGCACAGATACGTGCTTTTCCAAGCCCATGCGCCTGTCAGTTCATCACCGCCAGCGGCCCCGGCAAGCTTGCCGTTCCTGCGCAGCTTGAACCAAGCTTTGTTCTTGGCGTTAATCCAACTTTTTCCGACGACGGATTTTTGAAGCTCAGCCTTGGTGGTGATTGTTTTCCAATCCGCCGAAGCGGGTGCGGCGGCGGTTAGGGCAAGGGCGAGGAAAGCCAGGGCGAGTCGCATTTTCATAATCCTTTTCATCACTAATCGACAAAAAGGTAATGCAGTTGAAACGATTTTGCAAAATTGAAAGGCGATTCTCCTCTCGTCGGAGCTTTGCACTTTGACACCTGCAATTCAGGCTTAGTCACGCCTGGATTGTGACAATGGGTGCAAGAGTGATCGTGCTACGATCCGAAACAATTTTTAATCGAGAGAGCAACTGTTTGCTGTTTGAGCATCAATAAAGGTGCCGATCTATGAAACAACGGCGAAATTTCTCCGAATTTGTGGAGTAAGGAGAAACCTACTTACGCAATTTTGGTGGAGTGCTTATTACTGATCCTACACACATCTCACCGTTTTATTGCTTTCTCATCAATGGGTTCGCAGACAAGACAGCTCAAAGTTTTCATGAGGGCAAAGCGCACCCCTCGCTACACACCGCGCTTGCTGCTGATCAGGCGGCGCCCCTCCAAAGAAAAGCCGCCCGGTCTTTCCTCCCGGGCGGCTTTTTCTTTTCTGAAGCTCAGCGCGTAAATTTCTTATGCTTGATACGCTTGGGCTCTACCGCGTCCGGGCCGAGGCGGCGGATTTTGTCTTCTTCGTAGGCCTCGAAATTGCCTTCGAACCATTCCACATGCGCCTCGCCTTCGAAGGCCAGAATATGCGTGCACAAGCGGTCGAGGAAAAAGCGGTCGTGGCTGATAACGACAGCGCAACCGGCGAAATCCTCAATCGCGTCTTCCAAGGCGCGCAGGGTTTCAACGTCGAGATCGTTGGTCGGCTCGTCGAGCAGCAGCACGTTGCCGCCGGTTTTCAAGAGCTTGGCCATGTGGACGCGGTTGCGCTCCCCGCCTGACAGAGAGCCAACCTTCTTCTGCTGGTCGCCGCCTTTGAAATTGAAGGCCGAGCAATAGGCGCGGGAGTTCATTTGGGCGTCGCCCAGCTGGATGATCTCACCGCCGTCGGAAATTTCTTCCCAGACATTCGCATCCGCTTTCAACGCGTCGCGGGATTGATCGACGTAGCTTAGCTGCACTGTGTCGCCGTAGCTGACAGTGCCAGAGTCTGGTTCTTCTTGGCCCGTCAACATGCGGAACAGCGTGGATTTACCCGCACCGTTGGGGCCGATCACGCCGACGATGCCACCAGCGGGGAGGCTAAAGCTGAGGTCTTCGACCAGAAGTTTGTCGCCGTAGGCTTTGGTCAGGTTCTCGACTTCGATCACTTTATTTCCAAGGCGCGGGCCGTTTGGGATGATGATCTGGGCGCGGCCGAGCTTTTCTTTCTCGGACTGGTTGGCCATCTCATTGTAGGCGTTGATCCGGGCCTTGCCTTTGGCTTGGCGAGCCTTTGCACCGGAGCGCATCCATTCCAATTCGCGTTCCAGTGTCTTTTGCTTGGATTTGTCTTCTTTGGCCTCGCGTTCTAGCCGTTTGGCTTTCTGCTCCAACCAGCTAGAATAATTGCCTTCGTAAGGGATGCCGCGGCCACGGTCCAATTCAAGGATCCAGCCGGTGATGTCATCGAGGAAATAGCGGTCATGGGTGACGATTAGGATGGTGCCCTTGTATTCAATCAGGTGCTTTTGCAGCCAAGCGATGGTTTCGGCGTCGAGGTGGTTGGTCGGCTCATCCAGAAGCAGCATGTCAGGCGCTTCGAGCAGTAGTTTACAAAGCGCCACGCGACGGCGTTCCCCGCCGGACAGGTTTTCGGGCATCGCGTCATCGGGCGGGCAGCGCAACGCCTCCATCGCGACGTCGATTTGCGCGTCGAGGTCCCAAAGATTTGCGCTGTCGATCTCGTCTTGCAGCTTCGCCATCTCATCGGCGGTCTCATCCGAGTAGTTCATCGCTAGCTCGTTGTAGCGATCAAGGATGTCCTTCTTCTCTTTCACGCCAAGCATGACGTTCTCGCGGACGGTCATCTCTTCTTCAAGCGTCGGCTCTTGCGGCAGGTAGCCGACTTTCGCGCCCTCGGCGGCCCAAGCTTCGCCTGCGAAATCCTTGTCCTGACCTGCCATAATCCGCATCAGCGAGGATTTACCGGTGCCGTTCACACCGACGACGCCGATTTTGACGCCGGGCAGGAAGTTCAGCCGGATGTTTTCAAACACCTTTTTCCCGCCGGGGTATTGCTTGGACACGCCGTCCATAAAGTAGACGAATTGATTGGCAGCCATGGGTTTGCTCCGGTTGGGTGAAATCGCTTTGCCCTATTTAGACAGGGTTGCGGGCAAGGGCAATCGGGCGCAGATTAAGGGGTATGACCAAAGCCGAACGCCCCCCGAAAGAGATGCAAATGCCTTATACGCCAGCCGCCAATCGCTACGAGACGATGCCCTATCGTCGCTGTGGGCGCAGCGGATTGAAACTTCCCGCGATCAGCCTCGGGCTTTGGCACAATTTCGGTGACGATAGTGCGCATGAAAACAAGCGTGCCATGTGCCAAACTGCGTTCGATCACGGGATCACGCATTTCGATCTGGCCAACAATTACGGACCCCGCCCCGGTGCTGCTGAGGAGGCGTTTGGTCAAATCCTGAAGCAAGATTTTGGGGGCTATCGCGATGAGCTGATCATTTCCTCAAAGGCGGGATACCTGATGTGGCCGGGGCCTTATGGTGAGATGGGAAGCCGAAAATACTTGATTGCCTCATGCGATCAGTCGCTGAAGCGAATGGGGCTCGACTATGTCGATATTTTCTATTCGCACCGGTTTGACCCAGACACACCGCTTGAGGAAACGATGGGCGCGCTTGATTATATCGTGCGTTCGGGCCGCGCGCTTTACGCGGGTATTTCGTCGCATAATTCGGAAAAAACGCGTGAGGCGGCGGCGATTTTGAAAGATCTCGGCACGCCCTGTTTGATCCACCAGCCGTCCTACAACCTGCTCAACCGCTGGGTAGAGCGGGATGGCTTGTTGGACACGCTTGATGACTTGGGGATTGGGTCGATTGCGTTCACCCCATTGGCGCAGGGTATTCTGACGAAAAAATATCTTGGCGGTATCCCCGATGGTAGCCGGGCCACACAAGGTAAGTCGTTGCTTGATGGGATGATCAATGATCGCTCGCTCGCCTCGGTCCGGGCCTTGAACGCGTTGGCGGAGGCGCGCGGGCAAACGCTGGCGCAAATGGCTCTGGCATGGGTCTTGCGCGGCGAGCGCGTCACCACCGCGTTGATCGGCGCATCTCGTCCCGAACAGATTGAGGATTGCGCAGGTGCCGTTGCCAATTTGGAATTCAGCGCGGAGGAATTGGCGGAGATTGATCGCATCTCGTCAGAGGAGGACATCAACCTCTGGGCCAAATCCTCAGAGACTGATTGAGCATATGCAGGGATGGCCAATTGCGCGGCTGGGCCAATCCGTGGGCCTATTGGGAGGCTCATTTGATCCGGCCCATGAGGGGCATGTCCATATCACGCGTCAGGCGTTGAAACGATTTGGGCTCGATCAAGTCTGGTGGCTGGTCTCGCCTGGTAACCCGCTGAAAGCGCATGGGCCTGCGGCCTTAGACGCCCGGGTCGCGCGGTCGCGACGGATCATGCAGCACCCGGCAGTGCACGTCACGGATCTGGAGGCGCAGCTGGGCACAAGGTTTACGGCCGAGACATTGCGGCGTTTGCTGCCACGCTATCCTGGGGTCCGGTTTGTCTGGCTGATGGGCGCAGACAATTTGGCCGGGTTTGACCAATGGCAGGATTGGAGAGAGATAATGCAGAGCGTTCCGGTCGGCGTTATCGCGCGGCCGGGCGATCGAATATCGGCCCGCCGTTCGCAAGCGGCGCAGGTCTATGATGCGGCCCGGCTGCCCGGGGTTTTGAGCCAAAGCCTGGCGCGACGCGCAGCACCGTGCTGGTGTTACATCAACGTCCCGCTCAGCGACGCCTCGTCAAGTGAGATCAGGCGCCGGGGCGATTGGTCCTGAGAAACAGCGTGGCAAAGCCGCTGACAAAGATAATGCCGAGGCCAATGAAGGCCACTGCATCAGGCCAGGTGCCAAAAATCAGCGCGCCGTAGGTCATTGCGCCCACCAGTTGCACGTAGATGAACGGCGCAAGGAATGAGGCGCCAGCGCGGGCGTAGGCGAAGACCAGCAATAGATTGGCCACGAGCGATGCTGCCGCGGACCAGGCGAGCAACCCCCATGGCAATGCCTCGGGCAAATGTATCATGCCAAACGGTGTCAACAAAATAACGCCGATCACCAACTGTGCAATAAGCAGATCTAGTGGATGCCCCAAGGGTTGCACCCAACGGGATGCTGTAAGGAAGCAGCCGTAAAAAATGCCTGAGAGCAGCGCCCAGCCGAGCCCGCTCGACATTCCAAAGCCGGGCTTCACAACCAAAAACACGCCTGCAAGACTGATCATAAGCAAAACGAGGCGGATGCGGTTTCCCTGTTCCTTGAGCAGCCAGACCGACAGCAAATAGCTGACTAAAGGGCCGAGGAAGAATGCACCGTAAACATTTGCGATCGGCTCGCTCAGCAGCGCCGTAAGAATGGAGGCGATTGTCAGGGTTTGCACAGCGGACCGCAGCCAGATGCGCCAATTGAAAAACAGCGGAAAGGTGGTTCTGCGAAACGCAAAGGGTACCATAAACAACAACCCGCCGACATAGCGCGCCCAAGCGACAAAGAGCGGGTGCAAACCCATTTCCGTCAACAGTTTACCAGCGGTATCACCCAGAGGGATCATCAACATGCCGATCGACATGATTGCGGCTGCAAAGACGAGCTTACGGTCCATCACTCTTGCGTATCAGGGCTTTTGCTCTCTTGCCAGCACCGCCTAACTGAGCAATTGATGCGGTATGAGTTTGCGTGCCGCCCGCCCTCTCCGCCGTCGTGCGATCCTATCCTTTTTCGTTGCCGCGAGCCTTGCGGGCAGCGCATTTGCGACCGCGCCCGAAAGCTCGCTACGCCCGCTTTTGAAGCCGGGCGACGCGGAGAAAAGGGCCGTCACGAGCGCGTCGACAATCATGAAGGAGTCTGGTCTGGGCGGGCATATCAGTTTTGTGGTCGCTGACGCCGCGACCGGGGAGGTACTTGAGCGCCATTCCGCCCTGCGCGCGCACCCCCCTGCGAGCGTCACGAAAGCCGTGACGGCGCTGTATGCTTTGGAAACCCTGGGCGCCGATTATCGGTTCAGCACGCTGTTGATGGGTACAGGTCCAATCGCAAACGGTGTCCTAAAGGGCGACTTAATTCTTGCAGGCGACGGTGACCCGGTTTTGACCAGCGACGACCTGTTAGACCTTGCGAGCGCAATGAAGGATGCGGGCGTCGCGTCTGTGGACGGTCGGTTTTTGATTTATGACGCCGCGCTGCCTTGGGTGCGGGAGATCGATACCGCCCAACCAATTCAGGTGGGCTACAACCCCGGCGTTTCCGGGCTGAACTTGAATTTCAACCGCGTCTTTTTGGAATGGACGCCGCAGGGCGGGGATTACTCAGTCACACTTGAGGCGCGCAGCGAGCGGGTGCGTCCGGATGTGAGTGTCGCGCAGGCTGAGGTGGTTGAGGGGTCCGGGCCGGTTTTTACCTATGAACAAACGCCGTCGGGTGAATTCTGGACCGTCAACCGCAAGGCGCTTGGCAAGAAGAAGGGCGGGCGCTGGCTGCCTGTGCGTGGACCCGGCGCCTATGCGGGCGATGTGATGCAGACCTTGGCCCGCAGTCACGGGATTGTTATACGCGCGCCCCAGCGGATCGCGGACCTGCCCGATGGTGCCGAGACAATTGTCACCCATGAGAGCCCTGAGCTGGAAGAGATCGTCCGCGATATGCTGAAATACTCGACCAATTTGACTGCTGAAGCGCTTGGATTGCGGGCCAGCGGCGCGCGAAGCCTGCCCGGATCAGGTGCGGCAATGTCGGAATGGGCAAAGTCGCGCTTCGGCGCACGACGACCTGATTTCGCGGACCATTCTGGGCTGGGCGATCAGACCAAACTGACCGCATTCGACATGACGCGGATGCTGACCGCACCGGGGGCACAAACGCTTTTGGCGCCGTTATTGAAAGAGTTGAGAGTGCTCGACGCTAAGGGTGATTTGGACACGTCGAGCGGTCGTCGCATCTTTGCAAAAACCGGCACACTCAATTTTGTAAGCGGGCTGGCGGGATATGTGACGACCCCGCAAGGCCGCGATCTGGCATTCGCGATCTACACTTCGGATCTTGAGCGGCGCAGCAAACTTAGCCGGGCCGAGCGGGAGCGCCCACGCGGCGCGCGCGGTTGGAACAGCCGGTCGCGTCGGATGCAACAGCGGCTGATCGCGCGCTGGAGCACCTTATATAGCGATCTGGATCAGAAGGCCGAATTGACGGAGTGACGCCTCGCGGCCCTACGCGACGTGGGAGTGTTCAACCTGACCAATGAGCCGCCCTGGCAGCGAGAAATTCACAATGCCACCTCTTTCGTCAGTATCGCTGTTTTGAGCACTTATCGTCCCGCCGCGCTCGCCGATCATTCTTCGAATACCGAGCATGCCGTATCCGCTATCGATCCGAAACTCACCGCCACTCAGAAAGGCGAGCGAAGG
This sequence comes from Pseudomonadota bacterium, assembly GCA_039030615.1. Taxonomy (GTDB): domain Bacteria; phylum Pseudomonadota; class Alphaproteobacteria; order Rhodobacterales; family Rhodobacteraceae; genus Litoreibacter. The sequence continues at coordinate 86,316 of JBCCDV010000012.1, forward strand.
ATCGGAAAACCCGGCTCCGTTATCTGAAACAGTGAAATCAAGCATCCCATTAGTGCCCTCCGCCACGGAAATATAGACATAGAGCGACGTCCGTTTCCCGTGTTTGATTGCGTTGTCCAAAAGGTTGCGCACGATAATCTGGATAGCGACCTTTTCTGCCTCGATCATAAGGGGAAGCACTTCGATCTTATGCTTTTGCGGCGGATCGACAACATGATGAATGTCATGGCAGAGCGTGTCGAAACGAAAGTCTTCTTTTGCGCCTTCCGCATCGCCCGCTTGGGCGTGGGACAACACGTCTGAGATCAACGCTGTCGCCTTGATCGCGACGTTCTCGAGCAGATCAATGAGCTCAAGCTTGCCGTCGCCCATATCGACGAAGTCTTCGCGCAGCATGTCGGCAAGGTTTTGGACATTCCGCATCGGCGTGCGTAGATCATGCGCTGCCATCGAAATGAACTTCTCTATCTCATGCGTGAGCTGGGCCTGCGTCGAGTCGGAAGGCGCGGATTGGTCAGTTTTGATGACGGGATGGACGACGGCGGTTAGGGCGTAGCTGCTGCCGCCCGCATCAAGCTGCGGCACGATATAGACGTTCACGGCGGAGCCGTCGGGAAGCGGCAATTCCACGTTTTCTTCTTTGGCGCTGCGATAGATCCTCTTGTGCAGTTGCTCCCACGGGATGCCAGCATCGCCATGCAAAACAGCGGCGGGCGTTTGGTTCAAAAGAGTTTCGGGACCATGTCCGATCAATTCGGCCCACAACTCATTGCACGCACAAAACACCAGATCGCCCAAGTCAGAGGGAGCGATGCAATAGGTCGGCAAACCAATATCATTGAGGTGGTCGAAGTTCTTTGATGTCAAAACACGCGCCTGCTTTTTATCACAGGCCGAGATAGCGAGCATGCGTTAAGATAGTGTTTCGGCGATGACTATGTCCGTCGGTTTGGGCGCGTCAATCTGGGTCAGGCAGGGTCGAATACTTGGCGCGTGCGCCACGCTCGATAGCGGCTGCGTGCAATCTGTCGATGCTGAGTTCATAGCGAATTTCTTCAAGAAGCCGAAGTTCTTCCTGGCCAATATGGGTGTCGCTCGCTGCCACGTCGCAGGCCAGCGCATAGGCGGTTTCGTGAAGCTCCGGTGGCAATGCGTCGCGGGTGAGGCCAAAGAGCGCGTCGAGCCCTTCCTCCTCCTCAAACAGTTCAAAGACGATCTGGACCACCTTGTTGAACCGATCGGGGTCATATTCAGCAAAGATCGGCAAGTGATTGACGATTTGTTGGATTGTGACCAGCTCAGCGGTGCGAATATTGGCATCCGAGATTGAGACGGAAATCATTATCGCGACAAGGCTGTCTTGCGGCGAGAGGGACGGGGCGTCAATTGGCATTGCGAAGCTTTCGGAGGGAGAGTTGTGTTGCAGTGCAGAATATTGACGCGAGGGGTGCAGCACAATAGTTAGCAGCACCCGGGCGTGCATTCTGTACGCCGATGGATGAGAAAGCGACCACAATGTCCAATCTGCGCGACGCCGCAATGAGTTCGAAAGCCTGGCCCTTTGAAGAGGCGCGCAAGCTGCTCAAGCGCTATGCGCAAAAGCCGCCGGAAAAAGGCTATGTGCTGTTTGAGACGGGCTACGGCCCGTCAGGATTGCCTCATATTGGCACCTTCGGGGAGGTCGCGCGCACGACGATGGTACGCCGCGCTTTTGAGGTGATCTCGGACATTCCAACCAAGCTGATCTGCTTTTCGGACGATCTGGACGGCATGCGCAAAGTGCCGGGCAACGTGCCTTCGCCTGAATTGTTGGAGCCGCATTTACAAAGGCCGTTGACAGATGTGCCGGACCCATTTGGCACGCATGATAGCTTCGGGGCGCATAACAACGCCAAGTTGAACAGCTTTCTCGATACGTTCGGGTTTGAGTATGAGTTCATCTCCTCGACCGAGTTTTACCGCGCCGGTAGGTTCGACGAGGTGCTGCTGCGCGCCTGTGAAAAATACGACGCGGTGATGGAGGTGATGCTGAAATCGCTGCGTGAAGAACGCCGTGAGACCTATTCGATCTTCCTGCCGATCCACCCTGAAACGGGCCGGGTGCTATACGTGCCGATGAAACATGTCGACGCCGCCAACGGCGAGGTCACGTTTGACGACGAGGACGGGCGCGAATGGACGCTTCCGGTCACCGGCGGCAATGTGAAGCTGCAATGGAAGCCCGATTTCGGTGCCCGCTGGGCTGCCCTCGACGTAGATTTCGAGATGTATGGCAAGGACCATTCGACAAATACGCCGATTTATGACCGCATTTGCCAAATTCTTGGCGGCAAGAAGCCGGAGCATTTCACCTACGAGCTGTTTCTTGATGCTGACGGGCATAAAATATCGAAAACCACCGGCAACGGTGTCTCGATTGATGAGTGGCTGACTTACGCGTCGTCGGAGTCGCTTAGCTATTTCATGTATCTCAAGCCTAAGACGGCCAAGCGGATGCATTTCGACGTGATCCCCAAAGCCGTCGATGAATACCATCAACAGTTGCGCGCCTATGCCGATCAAGACGCGGCCAAACGCATGGCGAACCCGGTGTTCCACATCCACGGGCACAACGTGCCCGCGTCCAATATGGTCGTGCCGTTTTCGATGCTCTTGAACCTGGCCTCAGTCGCCAACGCGGAGGAAAAGTCGCAGCTGTGGGGCTTTATTCAACGCTATGCGCCCGAGGCTTCGCCGGAAACGCATCCTGACCTTGATCAGGCGGCCGGTTTTGCCGTGGCCTATTACAATGACTTTGTGAAACCCGCGAAAGTGTTCCGCGAAGCGAGTGAATTGGAGCGCGAGGCGCTTTTGGATCTACGCGGGCGGCTTGCTTCATGGGATGGCGGGCTCGATGCTGAAGCTTTGCAGTCAGAGGTGTTCGCCTGTGGCCGCGAACGGTTCGATCCGCTGCGCGATTGGTTCAAGGCGCTTTACGAAGTGCTTTTGGGCGCTTCCCAAGGCCCACGCTTTGGCGGGTTCATCGCGCTTTATGGCGTCAATGAGACGATCGCGCTGATTGATGACGCGCTGGCGGGTAAGTTAGTTTCGTCTGACTAAGCGATGGCTTGAACGGCCAGTGTCACCGCATGTTCGGTAAGCTCTAAGTCCGCTTCGGTGACGGCCAAAGACGGGTAGAGCTTGCCGGGCGATTTAAAGACGCCATTGTCGCGTAGCACCGCATTGTAGCGCGCATTTACTCTCGGGTCGTCATGGCCCGCGTTGCGGTAATCGTTGCAGGCATGGGCGGTGAAAAAGAGATCGAACAGTGTTTCATCGCCGCAGATTTGGTGGTCGATGCCCGCGTCATTGAGGGCGTTTGATTGCATAGTCTGTAAGCGACGCCCAGTCTCCCGCAACGCGTCATAGGCGCCATCGCGCCTCAGCACCTCCATTGTCTTGAGGCCGGCCACGGAGGCCACTGGGTTGCCCGAGAGGGTGCCGAGTTGCATCAGCCAATTCTCGGCCCCGGCTTTTGATTTGTCGAAATGCTGCATGATTTCTGAACTGGCGCCGAGCGCTGCCAAAGGAAAGCCGCCGCCGATGATTTTGCCGAGTGTGCAGATATCAGGTGTGACGCCGTAACGTTCTTGCGCGCCGCCATAGGAGAGGCGAAAGCCTGTCACGATCTCGTCGAAAATCAGCAAAACGCTGTGCTTGTCGCATAGATCGCGCAGACCTTGCAGGTAGCCGGGTAAGGCGGGGATGATGCGTTGCAAGGGTTCTACGATGATTGCGGCGACGTCGTCATGTTCCGCCAGCAGCGCCTCGACAGCGGCCAGATCGTTATAGGGCGCGATAAGCATTTGATCGGCGACGGTTTGGGGGATCCCCGCGCTGTCAGGCACGGCTTGCGGGAAATTTACATGGGCTGCAGGTGCGAGGCTCATCTGCGCCTCGGCGCTCATCCCGTGGTAACCACCCTCAAATTTCAGGATTTTATCGCGACCGTTATAGGCCCGCGCGAGCCGTATCGCGTACATATCGGCCTCGCCCCCGGAGGCCACGAACCGCACCTGTTCGCAGCAGGGCACGGCCTCAACTATCGCTTCAGCCAGCTCAACGCCTTTGGAATTATTCGCAAAAAATGTCATCCCTTTGGGCAGTTGTTCCAGAACGGCTTCCATCACCTCCGGATGGCCATGGCCCAATAGCATGGGACCTGAACCGATCAGGTAGTCGACATACTCGCGCCCGTCCTCGTCCCAAACACGGGAGCCTTCGCCGCGCGCGATCATGATGCCAGGGTCAAAATTGCCAAAACCTGCGGCAGGGAGCACTTCAGCCGCGCGCGCGATCCAATCCTCTTGGGTGTGCACTTTAAGCATGTCAGCTGATCTCCAAAATTGGGCTGCCAAGGATGTCGGGGTCAGGGTTCACGCCAAGGCCCGAGCCTTCGGGCGGGGCGATGCGACCGTTTTGGCGGGTCGGGCAATCGGGGGCAATCCGCGGGGCCACGTAGCCTGACAGATCACACGTGTTAAGAAGCGATCCGCGCGGGGTCGAGGCCGCGAAGTGAAGCGAGGCGGCGGTGACGATATCGGAGCCCCAGGTGCATTCTGCGCAAATCTCTGCGCCCAAATGTACCGTTAAGTCGCGGGCGCGGCGCATCGCGGATAGACCGCCAAATTTGGACAGTTTGAGCGCCACGGCGTCTAAGCAACCTAACTCAGCAGCCCGCATCAGCGACGCCAGATCAAAGGCGAGCTCATCGATTTTCATAGGCAGGCCGGTGGCTTGGCGAACGGCGGCGCAGTCTTCCAAGGTCTTGCAGGGCTGCTCAAGCATGATGTCATGATCCAACACCGCGCGCCCGGTGCGGGTGGCATGCAATTTCGTCGCGCCGCAGTTCCAATCGCCATAGACCAGCGGGCCGGGGCCAACGGCTTCGCGAACTTTGATCAGACGTTCCGCATCGGCCGCGGGGTCCGCGTCGATGCCTAATTTGGCCTGAAACTGGCGGATACCTGTGGCGTAGGCCTCCCGCGCGATGCGCGCCATCTCATCTGGCGCGATGCAGGTGATAGAGTGATAGAGCGGCATGTCAGCCCGCGTGCGCCCGCCCAGAAGCTGATAAAGTGGCAAGCCTGTTGTTCGGCCGTACAGATCCCAGAGCGCCATATCCACAATGGATTTTGCGTAGAAATGTCCTTGAAGAAAACCATCGAGCTTGCGCATTGGCGCGTCGATGCCCGTCGGTGTGATGCCTAGAATTTCCGGGGACATTTCTGTGATTGCGCTCGGCACGCCTTTGGCAAAGGCAGGCAAGTAGTTCGGGATCGGGCAGACCTCGCCCCAGCCTTTCAACCCCGTATCTGTTTCCAGACACATCACGTGGGTTTCCACTGTGGCGCAGGTTTTGCCTTCAGCCATGTAATAGGTTTCGTGGCTGGTCAGGTCGACGGACCAAAGGGTGATCTTATTGACCCTCATTGGTACACCGCCGCAGGCGCGCCCAATGCTGCCTCGTCCGGATGGACACCCAGTCCGGGCGCCTCAGGTAGGTGCAAATGCCCGTCCTTGTTGCGAGGCCCACGCCCGCCCGCGATGTCGAGGGTCAGCATGTCTTGGCAGGCCCAAACGGCGTGGCAATTGGCGTCGGGGATGGTGGCGGCGAGGTGCAAAGCTTCAGTATCGGCCAAAACGGAGCCGCCGGTGGCCATCACAAACATGTCGATCCCATGCGCCAGAGCCACATCGCGCATACGCGCCGCTTTGGTCAGACCGCCGACGCGATTGAGCTTGATGCCGAAGACCTCCGCAATCCCGTCGCGAGCGATGCGGGCGGCATCTTGCAGGGTCACGAGGCTTTCATCGACGGATACAGGGGCGGCGTGTTTGCCGCAGATAGCCGCAATGTCGTCAAGGCTTTCGCAGGGCTGTTCGAACATCACATGCAAATCCTCAGTCGCCTGCATCACTTGCAAAGCCTGCGCCCGGGTCCAGCCGCGATTTACGTCGTAGAGGATAATATCGCCGGGTTGTTTGATCGCTTCGACATCACGAATGCGGGCAATATCGCGGGCCACGTTACCGCCGATCTTTACGGAGTGAGATATATAGCCGCGCTGCCTATAGCGGTCGATGACGGCGCGGGTTTCCTCCACCGTCTTTGCGCCGACCGAGGACGCAATTGGGCGTGGTGTGCGCGACCCGCCACCCATCAGATCGGCAATGGGCAATCCGGCATGTTGGCCAGCAATGTCCCAACACGCCATGTCGATTGGGCTTTTGGCATAGAGATGCCCGGGCAGTGCGAGGTCCATCGCGCGTTCGACATCCAAAACGCGGCGCGGGTCCAACCCGAGGATGAAAGGCGCCATCGTCTCTATCCCTGCACGGATGCCGGGGCCGTGCGCGGGCACATAGGTGTGCCCCCACGGCGTGCCCTCACCCCAGCCGGTCAGGCCGGCATCTGTTTCAACTTTGACCAGCGTGGCGTCGAGGCTCTCGAACTTCAAACGTCCGCCAGAGAGCCAATAAGGATGCTCCAACGGCAGGTCGACTTGGAACACAGTGATGTGGGTGATCTTCATTGCGCTAGCTCACGGGACCACGACGATATTGCCGGTGTGGGTCTTGTCGATAAAAGCCTGCTGGCCCTGTTTAAAGTCTTCGAGGGCGTAGGTGCCCGCGACAACCGGCTTCACCTCACCGCGTTCGATGTAGCCAACAAGATCAGTAAATATCTCAGGCGCGATGACGGTCGAGCCGGTGAAGGTGAGATCCATGAGGTATAGCGTACGCACGTCCAGTTCGACCATCGGGCCGGCGATCGCGCCCGATGTAGTGTAGCGCCCGCCGCGGTCCAGCGCGTCGATCAGGGTGCCGAAATAGGGGCCCGCGACGATATCGGCCACGACTTGGACACTATCGTGACCAGTCTCCTCCTTGAGCGCCGCTTTGAGGTTCTTAGGCGCGCGCGGCAACAGATGCGCCGGGTTCATCTTGGCAACTTCGGCGTGTTTTTGCTCTGACGCCAAGGCAATCGTTACAGCCCCGCGGCGATTTGCCAGTTGAATAAGCGCGCCACCCACGCCGCCGGATGCCCCGGTGATCAAGACCCGGTCACCGGGCCCGACATTGGCGCGGCTGAGCATGCCCTCGGCGGTGGAATAAGAACAGGAGAAGGTGGCAAGTTCCACATCGCTGAGTTCGCTGTCGACGACATGGACATTGCGCGCGTCGATCTTAGTATACTCGGCGTAGCCGCCATCGGCCTCCGAACCGTAGTAGCCCGTCTTGTGCATATTCATGGGCTCGTCCCAATCGCGCAGCCAATTGTCGGTGATAACCCGTTTCCCAATCAAGCCCGCGTCTTGGGGATCGGCCGTGGCCACGACATGCCCGCAAACATCGGCCCCTTGGATGCGTGGAAATTGCACGCCCGCACCGCCCCAGGTGTTATCCGCCGTGTCGTCCAGCGCGTAAGCGCCGCCGGTTGTGGCGTCGGTCACGGATTTTGAATACCAGCCCGCACGGGTGTTCACGTCCGTATTGTTCATGCCGGTAGCGGCGACCTTGATCAGTACCTCGCGGTCCTGCGGCGCAGGCACGGGCCAAGCGGTTTCAAACTCCAGCGCGTCCATATCGCCATGACGTTTGAGCACCATGGCGCGCATGGTCTTGGGGGTTTCGGTCATTCAGCGGCCTCCTGCATCGCGTCTGCGCGGGGCCTCTCGCTGGCCGGATCGTAGGCTGGCGCGCCAAGGACAATCGCTGCGCGGGGTTCCCCGTGTATGACCACCTCTAGCGCTGTGCCATGTACGGCGGCCAGCGGTTTGATATAGGCGAAGGCCAAAATTTTGCCGACGGTTGGGCCGAAGGCAACCGAGGCGGTAGAGCCCACAACTTTGCCATTGTGTAAAACCGCCTCACCCCCATGGCCATCTGCTTTGCCGTCGGGCTCGATTTCCAAATAGGCGCAAACCCAAGGTAGGTCTGTGTTCAGGGTCTTGTCGCGGCCAAGGTAGTCCTTGTCCGTGCGGGCAAAGCGCAGCACATCGGCCTCGGCCAGCGTGACCTCGTTTGTCAACTCGCCCGCGCCTTTGAAGCCCTTCTCCATCCGCATGACATTCATCGCGAAGGAGCCATAATCGGTCAGGCCCATCGGTGCGCCGGCCGTCATGAGCGCCGTGTAGACGTCGAGGCAAGCAGCGTTCGGCATATGGAACTCCCAGCCCAGCTCACCCGCATAGGACATGCGGAAGGCCCAGATTTTATGCCCCGCGACTGTAATTTCCTGAGCGGACAGCCAGCGGAAGCTGGCATTGTCCAGTGGCGCCTCGGTGCAGGCTGCAAGCACATCGCGCGCGCGTGGACCGTTGAGCGACAGCGCAGACCAATCGGCAGATAGCGCCGTGATGGTCGCGTCCTCATCCTTTTGATATTGCGCCAGATGGTCGAGCAACCGCTGCTCGAAGAAGGCGGCGCAAACGAGATAGAACTTGTCCTCGGCCATGCGCACAATGGTCGTCTCCAACTCGATCCGGCCCGCGCGGTTGAGCATGTGGGTCAGGGTGATTGAGCCGGTTTTCTGTGGCATCCTGTTTGCGGTAAGCCGGTCCAGAAGCGCGTAAGCGTCGGGGCCGTTGACCATGACCTTCGTGAACGCCGTCACATCCATGAGGCCTGCCGCCTCGCGGACGGCTTTCACTTCGGCTGCGACCATTTCATCGACGGGCGTGCGGTTGAAGGAATAGTGGTCTTCCCGCGCGATGCTTTTGGCAAAGAAGCGGGGGCGTTCAAAGCCGTAAACTTCCTCATGCACCGCGCCTTTTTCTTTTAGCAGCTCATGCAAAGGGGACGGTTTCACGGGCCGCCCGGCCAAGCGGTTGAAATGCGGGAAGGGGATTTCGTGCCTTAGGCAATAGTCTTCCTCTGCCTTGACCACTTGCCAGTCTTTCGTGGCATAGCTGCCAAACCGGCGGGGATCGTATTCCCGCATCGAGATATCCGCCGCGCCATGTACCATCCAGCGGGCCAGCTCCCGCGTTAGGCCGGGGCCCCAACCGATGCCGATCTGCGTACCGCAGCAGCACCAGTAATTGCGCACGCCTGGCGCGGGGCCAATGAGCGGGTTGCCGTCGGGCGGATGCGAAATCGCGCCGTGCACCTCGCGCGTGATACCCAACTCCGCAAAGATCGGCATGCGGTTCAGGCTTTCCTCCAGATACGGCATGACCCGGTCGTAATCTGCGTCAAAGAGCCAGTTCTCATAGTCCCAAGGGCAGTGGTCATGCCAGACGGAGTTCGGGTTCTCCTTTTCGTAGATCCCTATCAGCCCGCGTTTTTGCTCCATCCGGATATAGCCTGAGACCTTTTTATCATCGCGAATGACGGGCAGTTCGGTGTCGAGATTCTCGAACTCCGGTACATTTTCGGTCACGAAATAGTGGTGCGTCATGGAGGTCATGGGCAGTTGCAACCCCGACCATTCGCCCATCTGCCGCGCATAGGTGCCGCCGGCGTTGACGACGTGTTCGCAACGGATTGTGCCTTGTTCGGTTTCAACGACCCATTCGCCATTGCCGGCCTGCGTGATGTTGGTCGCGCGGCAGTTGCGAATGATGCGGACGCCTTTTTGACGGGCGCCAGCGGCCATCGACATGGTCACATTGGTCGGGTCGACATGGCCGTCATCGGGGGTGTGCAACGCGCCTAAAACGCCGTCGAGATTGTAGAAGGGATGTAGCTTCGCGACCGCATCGGGGCCGACCAACTCGATATTGAAGCCGAGCGTGCGGCCCACCGACAGAGTATGGCGCAGCCAGTCCATTTCGTCTTCCGTATAGGCCAGCCGGAAAGACCCGCAGCCATGCCACGTGACGGGTTGGCCTGTCTCGGCCTCAAGCCCGCCAGAATACAGCCCGATATTGTAGTCAACACATTTGCCCAAGCCGAAGGAGCTGGTCGAATGCGTGATTTGCCCGGCCGCGTGCCAAGTAGAGCCGGATGTCAGCTCCGCTTTCTCCAGTAGCACCGTGTCTTCGCCCCAGCCTTCATGGCCAAGGTGGTAGGCAAGCCCCACGCCCATGACGCCGCCACCGACGATGACCACACGGGCTTGGGTTGGAAATTCCTGTGACACGGCTCTTCCCTTTCGCGAGTCGATTTTCGCTTGCTAGGCTAAGCGAACAAAAGTACCATCGTCAATCATGAATGGGACAAATGTATCAAATACGATTCTGGAGCGTTTGGCTGGCGAGCTGTCCGACCTGACGCCGGAGGCGCGTAAGGCAGCAACCTACGTGCTTGAAAATCCGCGCGACGTGGGGGTCTCCACGGTGCGCGAAATTGCCGAGGCCGCGAAAGTGAAGCCCAACACCGTTGTGCGCATGGCGCGCCAAGTGGGCTTTGAGGGTTATGAAGATTTCCGCGCGCCGTTCCGTGAGGCTATTCGCCGGGGCGCCGCGGATTTCCCAGACCGCGCCCGCTGGTTACAAGATATCCGCAAGACTGGTGATCTGGGCGGCCTCTATGCAGATATGGTGCGCGACGTGCTGGCCAATATTGAGGACACATTCGCGGGCATCACGGCGCAAGACCTCAAAACCGCGGCTGAAGCGATCTGGTCAGCGCGCCGCGTCTTCACCTTGGGCGTCGGCGTCAACAACTCGGTCGCGCGCAACTTTACCTATCTCGCCTCAACCGGCATGACGGAGTTTCACGCGATCCCGCGCCCCGGTTCTACTCCGGTAGACGATCTGGCTTGGGCTGATCACCGCGATATCTTAATCGCGGTGACCTGTAAGCCCTACCGCTCAGAGGTCGTGGAGGCCGTCAGGATTGCGAAAGAGCAGGGGATGACGATCGTGGCCCTGTCCGACAGCCCGGCCAGCCCGATCATCTTGGAGGCCGATCACGGCTTCATCGTCTCGGTCGAGACGCCGCAATTCTTTCCGTCCTCCGTCAGTATCATTGCCTTGCTGGAGACGCTCTTGTCCTTTGTCATCGCTGTGGCCAGCGACGAAATTGTCGAGCGGGTTGAGACCTTCCACAAGCGCCGTCACCAGTTGGGGCTCTATCATGAGGATGGCGCATGATCAGGTCGCTCGATGCTCGCTACTATACCGACCCGCACGTGTTCCGACTGGAGAATGACGGTCTACTCGCGCAAACATGGCAGTTCGGCTGCCACGCGTCTGAATTGGATGGCGTGGGCGCTTACAAAACCTTTGAGATCGCAGGCGAAAGCCTGTTTGCGATCCGGGGTCGGGACGAGAAAATCCGCGTTTTTTACAACGTCTGCCAGCATCGTGCGCATCAACTGGTGGAAGGCTCGGGCACGACGCGCGTCGTCGTCTGCCCTTACCACGCCTGGACATATGAATTGACGGGGGAGCTGCGCGCAGGCCCGAATATCAAAGCCGTTGAGGGTTTTGACAAATCAACCATTTGCCTGAGTGAGGCGCGGGCTGAAGAATTCCTCGGGTTCGTTTTCGTCAATCTCGACCCGGACGCGGCACCTATGGAAGACTGGTTCCCTGGCGCGCGGGCTGAGTTGGAAGACTGGGTTCCCAATTGGGCTGACCTGAAGCCTTTGGAATGGGTCGATATCCCTGAGAAGTGCAATTGGAAGGTTTCGGTCGAAAACTACTCAGAATGCTACCATTGCTCGTTGTGCCACCCGACCTTTGCAAATGGTGTGGTGAAGCCCGAAACCTATGACATCCAGCCCCAAGGCAAATGCCTGCGCCACACCACGGAATGCCAAAGCCTTGAGGATATGACCTACGACATAAACTCAGGCTTCCAGCATTTTGACGAATATTCGAGCTGGTTTTTGTGGCCGATGTTTTCCTTCCAAGTCTATCCGGGAAACGTGCTGAACACCTATCACTGGCGCGCAATCGATCATGAACATGTGGTCGTGTGGCGTGGTTGGTATTCGGTCGGCGGCGTCGAGGATGACAAAGTGCGCAAGCTGGCCGAACAAGACAGGGCGACGACCGTTGAAGAGGATATTCATCTCGTTGAATCGGTGCACCGGGGATTGAAATCGCGCGGCTACGTACCTGGTCCTTTGGTGGTTGACCCCAAAGGCGGCGTTAATTCTGAGCATCCGGTCATGCATCTGCAACGTTGGATGCGGGAGGCAATCGATGGCTGATCTGGCGATGCCGAAAAAGTGGAGCGCCGATCAAAAGCTGTTCCCCCACCAGGTGGGTTTCACTTGTCCGCCTTTCGATTATGACGCAGCCCCATCCGATTTTTTGCGCATGTGCCCGGAGACGGTCGGCGCGCATGGCTGGATGCTGCATGTGCCCGACTATGTGCACGGTCTGGACCAACGTAAACAGAACTTCGGGATGCTCGATGATTTCGTGCATTGCATGTCGCGCAACGGTGTCGACGTGTGCGGGCAGGTTGGATCGAATTGGGTGCATGCAAGCGGGTTTGGGGTTGAAGGCATTCGCCAACACTGCGCGGACCTGTCCGACAAATATGGGATCCGGTTTCATATGGCAGGCTACGCCATGGTTGAGGCTTTGCGCGCCATGAACGTCGAAAAAATCGCCCTTAACGCGGCCTACCATTGGCCCGATTGGTGGCGGGGCACTGTGGGGTTTCTGAAAGAGGCAGGGTTTGATGTCCTGTGGGCGGGTAATTTCGTTGATCAAGGCTGGTTTCCAGATCAGGACGCCGTGAATGCGAAACGCTGGATTTTCGACGGTGATCTGTTTGAGAAAAGCTTCGACTTTGTGGCTGAGAAAGCGCCTGCCGCCGACGCCTATCTGATCAACGGCATGTGCAACTTTCGCAGCGGCCCGGACGGGTTGCCACAACGCCCGTTGCATTTGGCCCGCGCGATGGAGGCAAAGCTTGGCACGCCAGTGATTGGACACGACACGGCGCTTTACTGGCGCATCATGAAAGACCTTGGGATCGCGCCGACCACCCCGCAGAGCGCGCTTTTGGAAAGTTTGAAGTGAACAAGATTTTGGCCCTCTGGGCGGTGCCCCGCTCGACCTCCACCGCGTTTGAATGGATGATGCGCCAACGCGGCGATCTTGATTGCCTGCATGAGCCATTTGGTGAGGCTTGGTATCAGGGTGAGGACCCGCTATGGCCGCGTTTTACACCCGGGGAAAAGACAACGCCGGGTTTGAGTATTGAAAGCGTTTGGGAGGACATAAAGGCGCGCGCGCAGGCTGGTCCGGTCTTTCTCAAAGACTTCCCGCATTACATCAATCACATGTGGACGCCTGATTTTCTAAGCCAGTTCAGCCATGCCTTTCTGATCCGCGACCCGGCAAAAACCATCACATCGGTCTACAACAAATGGCCCGATTTCGACGAGTTGGAGATCGGCTTCCCGGAACAGCGCGCCCTATTCGATCTGCTTTCGGCACTGAACGGCACGGCGCCACCCGTGATTGACAGCGACGATCTGCTCGAAGACCCTGTACGCATGGTCAAAGCCTTTTGTGACGCGGTCGAAATTCCTTTCATCCCGGATGCGCTCAGCTGGGAGCCTGGTGCGGATACCGGGGAGTACAGCTGGTGGGACGGTGGTAGTTTTCACGAGAATCTTCGCAACTCGACTGGTCTTGCGCCACAGACCCGCCGCTATGTCGAAATCGCCGACGCGCCCGAGCGGGTCAAGCGCGTTCACCGTCGGATGAAGCCGCATTACGACCATCTCTATCAGCATCGGATAACGCCCCTATGAAAGACTATTGGCAGAACTATATCGACGGCGCTTGGGTCGATGGCGGCGCAGGGCGGATCGACGTGATCAACCCCGGGACGGGTGAAAAGCTGACCGAACACGCGCTTGCGGATGCCGCCGATGTGGACCGCGCGGTGATGGCTGCAAGACGTGTGCATCTGTCAGGCGCACTCTCGGATCTGCGTCCGGTGGAGCGCGGCCGCATGGTTCAAGCCATGGGGCGCTACATACTGGATCATATCGACGAGATTGCGCAGCTTCTGACGCTCGAACAGGGCAAGCCGATTTGGGAAGCCCTGATCGAAGTAAAAGGTGCTGCGCGCTATTTCGAATACTATGGCAATCAGGCGGAGACAGTCGAAGGTCGTTCTATCCCTTTGGGGAAAAACTATTTCGACTTCACAACCTATGAGCCTTTCGGCGTTTCGGCACAGATCATCCCGTGGAACTACCCGCTTGAAATGACGGCGCGCTCGCTATCAGCCGGGCTTGCCACGGCCAACACCTGCGTCATTAAAACGCCCGAGCTGACGCCGCTTTCAAACGCATGGTTCGCGCATGCCGCCGAAGCAGTTGGCTTGCCGGAAGGGGCCGTGAATATCCTGTGTGGATTGGGTCATGAGGCAGGCGCTGCCTTGTCATCACACCCGCAGGTCAATCAGATTGTCTTCACCGGCTCCGTGCCAACGGGCATCGCAATCGCTACGGCAGCTGCGCAAAACGTTGTGCCTTGTGTGTTGGAGCTGGGCGGGAAGTCGGCCGCGATTGTGCATGACGACGCCGATCTCGACGCCTTTGAAAATGATATCCGGTGGGGCATTTATTTTAATGCAGGGCAGGTTTGCTCAGCGATGTCACGCGTTATCGCCCATGACAGTATTCATGACGCGTTGGTCGAGCGTATGGTCTCGGTCGCCAAATCGCTCACAGTGCTGCCTGGTGCAGAGCAACCTGAGGCCGGCCCGACCATGGGCGCGATGGTATCTGAGGCTCAGCGCGACCGGGCCGCAAACATGGTCAGCGCGGCGCAAGCCGAAGGCGCAACCGTCGCGACCGGCGGGCGCAAGCTCAACATCCCCGGCGCATTTCTGGAACCGACCGTTATCAAGGACGTGACCCCGGACATGACCATCGCGCAGGAAGAGGTCTTTGGCCCCGTCCTGTCGGTCCTGAAATTCCGCGATGATGCAGAGGCAATCGAGATCGCGAATGGCACGCCCTACGGTCTTGTTGGCGGTGTTTTTACGCGCGATCTTGACCGCGCCACGTCAGCGGCGCGGCAGCTCAAAGCGGGACAGGTTTTCGTCAACGAGTGGTTCGCGGGTGGGGTTGAGACGCCATTCGGTGGCTATGGCAAATCCGGTTATGGTCGCGAAAAAGGGCGCGAGGCGCTTTGGAATTACGTGCAGACGAAAAATGTCGCGATACGGCTAAAAGGATAGATTATGAGCACATTCGATGAGGACCTGTTTCTGAAAGGTCTGGAGCAACGCAAGAACACGCTGGGCGCGGAATATGTCGAAAAAAACCTTGCCGCCTCTGATGATTTTACGCGGCCGTTTCAAGAGGCAATGACCGCTTGGTGCTGGGGTTTTGGCTGGGGCGATGATGTGATCGATGCCAAGACGCGTTCCATGATGAACCTGTCAATGATTGGCGCTCTTGGGAAGATGGCGGAGTGGGAGCTTCACTGCAAAGGCGCGCTCAACAACGGTGTCAGCAAAGAAGAAATCAGGGCGATTATTCATGTGATCGGGATCTATTGCGGTGTCCCTCAGGCGCTTGAATGTTTCCGGGCCGCGCGCCGTGTGATCGAGGCCGAGCAGAGCTAAACTTACTCCCAGTTTGACCGATCACACTTTTGCCTTAGCTTTTGGGCATCGGAAGCCCGGAGGCCACTACATGAAACACTTCATCGCTAGCATGCTGATTATCGTTGCGGCCGCCTTGCCTGCTCAAGCGCAAGATACGCGTGTTGACGCTGTGGTTGGGACCATTCAAAACCAGCTTGATGCGTTTCAAGTGGATGATTTTGCTACGGCCTTTACCTACGCCTCCCCAAACATCAAACGGCTCTTCGGCAACCCTGCGCGCTTCGGGCAAATGGTGCGAAATGGCTTTCCGATGGTTTGGCGTCCGTCGGAGGTTCAATTTCTGGAATTCAAAGACCAGGCGGGCCAGGTGTCGCAGTTGGTCCTGTTTCGTGACGCGAATGGCGTCCCGATTGTCCTAGAATACTTCATGGTTGAAACGGAGCAGGGTTGGCAAATCGATGGCGTTCAGCCCGTTCAGGCGCCCGACGTCGCGGCTTAGTGGACGATCTCGGCCATCTTAAGTTCTGCCAAACGGCCGGCGAAAAACAGCTCCGCTTTGCTCAGGCTGCTTTCGAGCGGTTCAAACCAGCCATTGATCTCTGAAATCGGGAAGTCCTGACGGCGCAATTCCGACTTGCGGAGCACCTTCAATTCAGTTTTCAGCAGCCGCATCTGCGCGAGTTTTTGGGTGGCAGCCTGGCCCGTAACGCCAATCTGGGCACTGATGCGCGCATCCCCAATACTCGACCAGGCCTCCAGCACAAAATCGCCATGGCGCAGAGCAAGCGGGTCGTATGGGGGCATGAGGTGATCTCCGATCTCGTTGGTTGGCGACTGTTTCGGAGATTCGGGTTTCGTTTGAGTTAAATGAGCGCGAATTAGAACTGATCTGGATCAAGGTGTGCTACGGTCGGGGGTATTAGAAATGGTCTGGCAAAGGAGAGCGCCATGTATAGCAATATTCTCATCCCGATTGTTTACGACCCTGACCAGATGCCAGAAACAGCATTGGAGGTCGCGCGGGAGCTGCGCGATGAAGGGGCACATGTGACGCTGCTGCATGTGATTGAGGAGCTGCCGGGATATGCGACCAGTTACGTTGCGGCGGAGTATATGGAACAGAGCCAGAAAGAGGTGACGGCGCGGGTGACGGAGGTGGCGGCGATGATCGAGGGTGGCAGGCCGGTCGTTATTCACGGGCACTCGGCGCGCAATATTCTGAGCTATGCGGAGGATAACGATGTGGATTTGATCATTGTTTCCTCCCACAAGCCGGGGGTTCAGGACTACTTTCTGGGCGGGACCGCGGCGCGGGTGGTTCGGTATGCTCAATGCGCGGTCCATGTGATCCGCTGAATTCCCCGCATGCGGGGAATCTTGCAAGCCCTTGAGGTAGAACGATTATCAAAATTTGTTAGTGCGGTCTTAACCTTTTGAAATTGCCCATTGCGCGGCGAGTTCTCAGGCGATGCGGCTCATCAACACCATGGCGAGGCAGGCGCAGCCGAGGCCTGCATATTCGCGCAAGGCCAGTGTCTCGCCAAAATAGAGCGTGCCGATCACAGCGAGCGCGATCAGGGTGAGCATGGAATAAGCCACGCCCGCCTGCGCCAGTGAGATATGGCGCATCGCGAAATACCACAGCAAAGCGGAAGCGGCGTAGATCGCCGCGCCAAAGATCACGTGGCGGGAGGTCAGTGGCATCTGCCCGTCGGCGGCGTATTTCAGGGCGACGTCACCGGCGATGACGAAGAGGGCGGTAAACAGGGCAAAGCCGTAGCCAAAGGCAAATTGGGTCATGGAAACACTCATAAAGTCATAAAATAATGTCGTGAGTGTAACACATCTTGGCCCCGCGACCTAGATGGCACGCGGGTTAGGCCCCGGCGGCCACCTCGCATTTGCGGAATTTTTCGGTGGGCTCCGCCGCGCCGTCCAGCGGGAAGCGCAAAATTGTATCGCCCAAGATCGCCTCCGCCATGTCGTTGAATTGCAGCCCGTCGAGCACATTGCCAAAGCCGCGATCCTGCGCTGTGACGGCGCGACCACCGTCTGAAAAGCTGTGTCGGTCGGTGGAGATCGTCCGGCCTGCCGGGCCAATGAAACGCATCGAGAAGACGCGGCTTTGCGGCAGAGGGTTGGCTTGGCTGACGGTGACCGAATAGAGCGGCCCGCTGGGATCATAGGTCAGCTCAATCTCTGCCACGGGCGTTGCGTGGGAGAGGCGGCAGATCAGGCCGGGCGTGAAGGTCCAGGCCGCAGCGTGGAGGGGCCAGATCAGGGCGGCGATGAGAAGGGTGAGGGCAAGGCGCATGAGGTGAAGTTAGGGCAAGTCCGAATTTATTCCCTCACTTTTTTTGAGATTAAGTTTAATTGCGAGCTTGGGCCGGGCGGCGCAAGAGTGGGGGTATTGAAACAGCGCAGTGGATGGGCACCCCCGCCCGGGCTTCAACGCTCCGATCCCTCTGAGCTTACGGAAGCAAATCTGGTGCTTGTTTCACTCCTAGTGCGCGTAACGAGTGGGCGGGATGCGGCTTTGGCCGCATCCCGTTTTTTTTGGGGTGTGGTCGTTGAATTCTCAAGATTAACGAAAAATTATCTGGTTTGGGCGAGTGGTCTTGCATGGCTCGATACCGCCGCAAATACATCGCGGGTGGCCGCTATTTTTTCACCGTCAATCTTGCGCGGCGCAGCGACACTATCTTGGTCGATCATATTGATCTGTTGCGACAGGCGTACATGGATACGGTGCGGGATATGCCCTTGACCTGCGACGCGATGGTGGTTCTTCCAGATCACCTGCACGCGGTTTGGACCTTGCCTGCGCACGACAGCGATTTCTCGGAAAGATGGCGGTTGATCAAGTTTCGCTTCTCTCGCGCGCTGGGCCAGACACGGGCGCGCTCGGCCAGCAAACACGCGAAGCGGGAATGCGGGATTTGGCAGCGTCGGTTTTGGGAACATGCGATCTGGGACGAGGCGGATTACATGGCGCACATGCGGTATTGTTGGTTTAATCCGGTGAAGCATGGATTCGTGCGTCGCGCGGCGGATTGGCCGTATTCGTCGCTTCACCGCGATATCCGGGCCGGTCGTGTTGCGGCGGATTGGGTTGGCGATTTTGACGAAGGCGACTTTGGAGAGCGGTAGGGTGGGCAAATTTTGCCCACCTTTTTGCGGTTTGTGTTAGGGAGCGGTGGGCAAGTGTTGCCCACCCTACGGGGTTCGCTAGTTAGTGGTATCTGGGCCCGCGTATTTTCCTGCTAATATGTCAGAAAGGAATATATGAAATTTTGGATAGTCCCTTTGGTATTCTGAAATCCTCGCTTGAATGATTGGACTGAACTCTTGGTTTCTAAGAATAAGGCTCATGCCACCGGTCCAATAGCCCCAAACCTCCTTTTCGATAAGGCCGCGGTTGTAAAGATGGAATTCCTCGGAACATAGGTTAAGGTATTTTCTTATAGATATGTCGATTGCGACTTCTTTTTTCGCTTCATCAGTTATTCTAGGGTCGAGACCACCCAAAATGGCGAGAAACTCGGCTTCAATTTCTGAAAAGCGTTTCGTGTACTCGGCAAATAGCCTGGCGCGCAAGATTTTGATCGCTTGCAAATACGCGAGGAAGGCAACGAAAATCCCCCCAAGCGCTAGCCAAATCTCAATGTTAGGAATGGTACTGGGGTCAGATGTAGAGATCACTTCCTCCCCCGCCTTTTCACACCACCGCGTTGCCCCGGCCTGCCCGCTGTACTTCGTCCTGCCATCTTCTTCTGATCACTGACAGCTTTTTCCACCGCGTATTGACGCGCCAGTGGATCGTCTGACACCACCAGATCGACGGTTTCCAAGCGTTTGACCTCGTCGCGGAGCCTTGCGGCCTCCTCGAACTCCAGATTCTCGGCGGCTTTGCGCATGTCGGTGCGGAGGCCATCTAGCACGGCTTGCAGGTTGGCTCCGGCCAGTGGGGCGTCGATGGTGGCGGTGACGCGGTTCATGTCGACGTCGCCTTTGTAGAGGCCGGCCAGAACATCCTCGACGTTCTTTTTGACGGTTTCCGGCGTGATCCCGTGCTCCTCATTATAAGCGATTTGTTTGGCGCGGCGGCGTTCGGTCTCGCCCATGGCGCGCTCCATGCTGCCGGTGACTTTGTCGGCATACATGATGACGCGGCCGTCGGCGTTGCGCGCGGCGCGACCGATGGTTTGGATGAGGGAGGTTTCCGAGCGCAGGAAGCCCTCCTTGTCGGCGTCGAGGATGGCGACGAGGCCGCATTCGGGGATGTCGAGCCCCTCCCGCAGCAGGTTGATGCCGATGAGCACGTCGAAGGCGCCGAGGCGCAGATCGCGGAGGATTTCTATGCGCTCGATCGTGTCGATATCGGAGTGCATGTAGCGGACTTTGATGCCGTTTTCATGCAGATATTCGGTCAGATCCTCGGCCATGCGTTTGGTGAGCGTGGTGACCAGCGTGCGCATGCCATTGGCGGTGACGCGGCGGATTTCGTCCATGACATCATCGACTTGGGTCTCGACGGGCCGGATTTCGATCACCGGGTCCAGAAGGCCCGTGGGGCGGATGACCTGTTCGACGAAGACGCCGCCGGTTTGCTCGATCTCCCATGCGGCGGGGGTGGCGGAGACGAAGACGGATTGCGGGCGCATGGCGTCCCATTCCTCGAACTTGAGGGGGCGGTTGTCCATGCAGGAGGGCAGGCGGAAGCCGTGTTCGGCCAGCGTGAATTTGCGCCGGTAGTCGCCCCGGTACATGCCGCCGATTTGCGGGACGGAGACGTGAGACTCGTCGGCAAAGACGATGGCGTTGTCGGGGATGAATTCGAAGAGGGTTGGGGGCGGCTCCCCCGGCGCGCGGCCGGTGAGGTAGCGGGAGTAGTTTTCGATGCCGTTGCAGACGCCTGTGGCCTCCAGCATTTCGAGGTCAAAATTTGTGCGTTGTTCGAGGCGTTGGGCCTCCAGCAGCTTGCCGTCATCGACGAGCTGGGGCAGGCGGATGGCGAGCTCATTTTTGATGCCTTTGATGGCCTGCTGCATGGTGGGGCGCGGGGTCACGTAGTGGGAGTTGGCGTAGATGCGGACGCGGTCGAAATCGTCGGTTTTCTGGCCAGTGAGTGGGTCGAATTCGACGATTTTCTCTAGCTCTTCGCCGAAGAAACTCAGCCGCCAGGCGCGGTCGTCGAGGTGGGCGGGCCAGACCTCGAGGCTGTCTCCTCGCACGCGGAAAGAGCCGCGCTGGAAGGCCTGATCGTTGCGCTTGTATTGCTGGGCCACGAGATCGGCCATGACCTTGCGTTGGTCATATTCATTCCCGCTATGCAGGTCTTGCGTCATGGCGCCGTAGGTTTCCACCGAGCCGATGCCGTAGATGCAGGAGACCGAGGCCACAATGATGACGTCGTCGCGTTCCAGAAGCGCGCGGGTGGCGGAGTGGCGCATGCGGTCGATTTGCTCGTTAATCTGGCTTTCTTTTTCGATGTAGGTGTCTGACCGCGCGACATAGGCCTCGGGCTGGTAGTAGTCATAGTAGCTGACGAAATACTCGACCGCGTTTTCCGGGAAGAAGCCTTTGAATTCGCCGTAGAGCTGGGCGGCGAGAGTCTTGTTGGGGGCGAGGATGATGGCGGGGCGCTGCGTTTCCTCGATCAGCTTGGCCATGGTGAAGGTCTTGCCGGTGCCGGTGGCGCCCAGCAGAACTTGGTCGCGGTCGCCCTCATTGATGCCGGCGGTCAGCTCGGCGATGGCGGTGGGTTGGTCGCCTGCGGGTTCAAATTCGGTGTGCAGCTTGAACTCGATGCCGCCTTCCATCTTGTCGCGCGTTTTGACGTCCGGGGCTGGATGGCTCAGGATCGGCTTTTGCTCGGGCATGGCTTCGGGGGAGTTGTTGTGCATCGGGCGACCCTCCTAGGGGTCTAATGTGACACCCGTGCGTCCAGGATCAAGGGGGCTGCTGACACAAGGTGTCAGTAAGTCGCCGCCGCGGTGGCGCCTTCGCCTTGGCACAATCCCTTCTCGGTCAAAAAACGCACAAAAAGCAGGGTCAGGCTTTCGCGCCGCGATTTGTCAGGCCAGATGACATAGATGCCGAGGTCGCGTAACTCCCAATCCGGCAGCAGTTGGACCAGTTCGCCCTTGGCGATGCCACGCGCGGCCAAAAAAGACGGCAAGATCGTCGCCCCCATATTTTGCAAGGCGAAATGGTATACGGCATCAATGCTGTCTACTTCGATCTGGGCGTTGCCGGTCACATGTTCTGTTGACCCGTCTGGGCCCACAAATTCGGACGTATCCGCGCGCTGATGGTACCTTATCCAGTCCCAGTCTTCCATGTCGGAGGGCCGTTTCGGGGTCTTGCGTTTGCCGGCATATTCAGTGCCAGCGACCAACACACGTTTCCCGTCCGCCAGCTTGCGCGACATCATTGAGCTGTCGTCGAGCCAGCCGACGCGCACATTGAGGTCGAACCCGTCCTCGATCAGACCCATTGGGCGATCCGTATAGACGACTGAAAACGCGATATTCGGGTGCAATCGCACAAACTCCGCGATTGCCGTCGAAAGCGGCCCAGTGGTCAAAAACGCAGGTATCGATATGCGCAAAGCGCCAACCGGATCAACAGAGAGGGCATTCAGCTCATTCAGCCCGGATTCGGCGCTGCGCATCATGTCGACGACCCGAGGATAGAATATGCGGCCCTCATTGGTCAGCGAGACCTTTCGGGTGGTGCGGTAAAGCAGTGTCGTGCCCAAATATTCCTCAAGATCAGAGACGATTTCACTAACCCGAGACGGTGCTAGCCCTATGGCCTTTGCTGCCGCACGAAACGAGCCTTCATCCACAACCCGCGCGAAAACTGCCATTTGCCTGAGGTGATCAATCATTGTTCGGCCCTGTCGAGTATTCCATTCTGAAAACAGCAAATAGTCGATTTGTTGCGCGGCGCATAGGGTCGAAAGAGATGAGTGCCAAAACCGTGCCGCAGGCTGGCGGCCCTTCCGATATTTTAGGCGGGGGAAGGTTTTGAGCCGTAGCCAAACAACGGAGGTTCTACCATGGGAAAGACCCTGACACTTACAGCCGCACTGCTTGCAGCCACTGCGCAGATCGCGTTGGCGGAAGATAAAACGCTCGATATGCGCTTTGCGGGCGCGTTGGAATTCTCGGACAGTGGTACATTATTTGTCGGCGACAATTACAATGGTGCTGTCTACGCGTTTGATATGACGGACGGTGCCGCGCCGACCCAGGTTGGGCCGGTCAATATTTCCGATATCGACGTCAAAATTGCCGATGCGCTGGGCGTCCCCAAAAGCGCGTTGGCGATCAATGACATGGCGGTGCACCCCGTCTCTGCCGAGATTTTCATCTCTGTGTCTCGCATTGGCAATTTCGAATCTGCCCCTGCGGTCATGAAAGTGACGCAGGCCGGCGCGATCGAAGTGACCGACCTTGCGGGACGTCCGTTTGAGAAACAGGCGCTTGATAATTTCCCCGATCAAAGCACAACGTTCCGCCCGCGTGGCTTGGGGCAAAACCCGCCCTTGGTGCGCGATGAGGCGAAAGGCAATGTCACGCTGAGCTCACTGGCCATCATGGATATGGAGTTTCACGACGGCGAGCTCTTCGTTTCTGGCGTGGCGTTTGACAATTTCTTGTCCACCCTGCGGCGCATTCCTTATCCGTTCACCGGTGCGCAAGCCGCAGCGAATGTCGAAATGTATCATATCTCGCATGACCAATTTGAGACCCGCGCCCCGATCCGGGCGATGTCCATTCAGGAAGTTGACGGCAAAACCCAGCTTGTTGCCGCCTACACCTGCAGCCCAATTGTGCTGATTGATCTTGATGAGGTTGTCGACGGCGCGAAAATCACCGCGAAGACCTTGATGGATTACGGCAACGGGCAACCGCTGGATATGGTGGCCTACAAGCTGAACGGCGAAGACACTTTGTTTTTAACCAATAACAGCCGCTCCCCCCATGTCATCCCGGTGTCCAGCCTGAACAACAAGAAGGGCTACACCCCAGACGATTTTGAACGCGGCGGCCAATCCGACCTGTCGCCCTTGATGCCGGTAGGCGACACTGGAAAAGCGATCATGTTCGACGGCATGTCGATGCAAATTGCAGCGCTGGGCGAGAACCTTTTCGTTTCGCTGACGCGCGACATGTATACCGGCAGCTTGAACATGGACAGCAACTTCAACGGCTTCCCGAACCGGCTGCACAACCTCGTCGCGGAGTTCGACTTCCCGCAATACTGGGCTGACAAGTAGCGGCGCGGGAGAGTTAAGATGAGGCAGGTCGTGAAGGGTCTATTGGGCGTCTTTTCGGCCTGCCTCGCCCTTGTTGCTGGCAGCGTTTTTGCCGGGGATACCCCAGTTCTGACCTTGCCCGAGACGGCAGATGCCGAGGTTGTCTTGGCCTTGCCGCAGGGCGCCTCGGAATTGGTCGCAGGCGAGACGCTGCAGCTGTTTGTGGGCGCGCCCGAAGCGTGCTGCGTGGGCCGAAGCGCGATGGCGGGCCGTTACGTTGTGACGGGCGCGGACATACGCTTTGCCCCAGCGTTCGATTTCATTGAGGGCCAAAGCTACACGGCGCGCTGGCGGGACGCGTTTGACGCGGTACACGTGAGCGGGTTCGTCATCGGGCAGGCGGCCAGCACGGAGGCGCCGCGGGTGACCGGCATCTACCCCAGTGGGCCGGTTATCCCTGAGAACACCTTGCGGTTTTACATCCATTTTTCCGCGCCGATGCGGCCGCATGTTGCAGAGGATTTTATCCAGCTTGTGGATGCCGACGGGGCCGTGGACCGCGAGGCCTTCATGAGCTTCAAGCAGGAGTTGTGGAACGACGACCGGACCCGGCTGACGCTGCTGATGGACCCTGGGCGGATCAAGCGTGGCGTCGCCCAAAACCGCAGTTTGGGGCCCGCTTTGGAGGCGGGCGGGCACTACGCGATTGTCATCGATGACGGGTGGGAGGCAGCAAATGGCAGCGCGGGCACGGCGCGGTTTGTGCAGGCCTTCACGGTCACCGACCCGCTGCGCAGCTTGCCGGACCCGGGTCTTTGGCGCATCGACGCGCCTAAAGCGGGCTCGCTGGAGCCGCTGATTGTCGAATTTGACCGCCCGTTTGACCAGAATTTGGTGGCGCGCAGCCTTGCGGTGTTTGATGCGGGCGGCGCGCAGGTTACGGGCAGTGTTTCGGTTGAGGCGCATCAAAGGGTCTGGCGGTTTGTCCCGGCCGAGCCGTGGCAGGGCGCCCGCGTTGAGATTGTCGTAGATGCGCGGCTCGAAGACGTGGCGGGCAACAATTTTCGCGAACTTTTGGACCATGCGGCGGGTACCAAACTGCGCGACATTGACGAGGTCGCACGGTGGGTGGACTTGACGCCGTGAACGACCGACCTGCCGGGCCACGACCATTGTTCTGATTTGCGGAACTGTTAACTCTGCAATCAGCGCATAGGCAGCCCCGGCAGGAGCTCTTAGTTTCTGCCCATGGACTCGGACCCGACAATGATGCGCAGAACCGCTCAGTTTCAGACTGATGGCGCAGAGCGCTATATGCAGCGGCTTTGCGAACATTTTGGCCGCAAGGTTGAGACGCATTGCCAACGCGGCAAAGGCTGCGTCGAGTTTGGGTTTGGCCGCTGCGAGATGCGCGCGGACGCGTCCGCGCTTGAAATGATCGCCTCGTCCGAGACCCAAGACCAACTGGACAACGTGATCGACGTCATAACCAGCCATTTGGAGCGCTACGCTTTTCGGGAAAACCCCCGGCTGGAGTGGCTCTCCACCCCGAATACGGCGCAGCAGGAGGAAAAATGATGCACCGAAGAACGTTACTTACAACCACCTTGGCGGGCACGCTCGCCCTTATTCTCGGCCAACATGCAGGAGCACAAACAATGGACGAAACATCTCAAGCCTCATTCGACACGGTCATGGCCTTCATGGACGCGATGAGCAAAGGCCCTGACGCGATGTCGCCTTTGATGGCCGACGATATGGTCTGGCACAATGAGGGCGACAAAACGCTGCCTTGGATCGGCGAAACTAAAGGCAAAGAGTCGATCTTCGAATTTCTGGGCGTCTTTGGCGCAAACCTGCAAACGACCAAATGGGAAAATACGGATGCGTTCGCCTCGGGCGACACCGTTGCGGTCTTTGGCGTCATGAACGGCATCACGCCGCATTCGGGCAAAGAAATCGGCGATTTCTCTTTCGCACTGCGTGCCAAAGTGCGCGACGGGCAGGTCGTTCTTTGGCACTGGTTCGAAGACAGCTTCGCGGTCAGCCAAGCCTATCACGGAAAGTAAAACCGTTTTTGGACCGTCGCGCGTCCACACATGCTAAACCTGCCCCCTCACGCCGTTGAGGGGGCATGGGCACTCAAAAAATCAAAAAACAAAAACAAGGGACGGCGCTATGACGTTCAACAAAAACTACCTCCTGCCACGCATCCTGATAGGGCTCATGGCACTGATGATGGCGGCCGCAACGATACCGGCTTACGGGGATCCGACGACCAACCCGGGACTGACAGAGCTTCAAGAGCCTGCCGTTTCCTTGGGATTGACGGCGGGGGCCTTTTTGGGCCGCCAGATGGCGCTTATCCTGATTGCCTTGATTGGCGCCGTGGTTGGGCAGCGTCACCTTGTTATGATCGGCGGCTTTGCCATGATGTTTATGAACGGTCATGATGCGATCTTCATGGGGCTCATGGGCGGACCACAGGTGGCCGCTATTGCGGGTCTGGTCTTTGCCATTCTCGGTGCTGTCGCAATCTTTCTTGTGTGGCGCAAGCCCGCCGAAGTTGCGGCTTAGGACCGGCGGCACCACGATAAAAAAAGGTATTCCTGTCCGGCTTTAGTCGGGGGCGTCAGTCGGGCAGGGGGCAAATGAGAAAAGAGGCGCATCAGCGCCCGTAAACAAAACGGACTTACCACAGGGCGACTTTCGGCATTTTTCATCAAGAGGACCTCACTGATGACAATCATTTCCAAAGTGACGCAGGCGGTGCGCCAAGCGACGGGCCGGCCCGGACCGCGACTTCTTACAGTTTCTAAAGCCTTCTATCTCACGCCCAATATGGTGCGCGTGGTTTTCGCAGGGCCTGAGCTGGAGGGCTTTCCTGAGGGCCGCGATGGCGGCAATTGTAAACTGATGATCCCTGACCGGGGCGAAAGCCGCGACAGCTTCGCCGCGCGTTTGAATGGCGGGCCCGCGCCGATAAAACGCACCTACACAGTACGCCATTTTGAGGCCGCAACCGGCGAGCTGACGATTGATTTTGTCGCCCATGGCGATGAGGGACCCGCATCTCATTGGGCGATGACGGCAGCTCCGGGTGATTTTCTGGGTTTTGCCGGGCCAAGCGCACCGAAGCTTACCAGCTTTGAGGCTGATTGGTATCTGGTGGCCGCCGACCCATCGGCGATCCCGGTTGCTGCGGCGGCCTTGGAAGCCATGCCGCGCGATACCAAAGGCGTGGCGATCTTTGAAGTTCCGACCGAGGCGGATCGACAGGAGATCGACATACCCGCGGGCTTTGACGTGCATTGGCTGATCCACCCCGACCCGCACCAAGCCTCGACCGCGCAGGAAGAGTTTATCCGCGAAATGGAATGGCCCGAGGGCCGGGTTCAAACCTGTATCGCGGGCGAGTCCGGTGTGATCCGGGCGCTGCGCGGGTTTTTGGCAAATGAGAAGCAAGTGCCGCGCAGCGACACATATATTTCCGGCTACTGGAAAATTGGGCTGGTCGAGGACGAGCACCAAAAGGCGAAACGCTTAGAGCAGGCCTGAGGCAGGCCACAAAGAAGGGCGCGACATGATCATTGCAGTGACCACGGCCTCGGGCCAACTTGGCAAAGCCACGATCCGCGCCCTTCAAGACGCCTTTAAAGACAATGGGCAAGGGCATCAGATTATTGGGTTGGCGCGCACGCCCGCCAAAGCCAAAGACCTTGGGGTTGAGATCAGGCCCGGTGACTATGACGCGCCTGATCAGTGGATCAATAGTCTTGCCGGTGTCGACGCGCTTTTGCTGATCTCGGGCAACCAAGCGCCCGGCGCACGGGTGGGCCAGCATCGCAATGTAATCAATGCGGCAAAGACTGCCGGCGTTCGCAAGATCGTCTTTACCTCGGTCCAGGGGATCGACGGCGCGCCTGAGGGTTCCGTCGGCGCATCTTTCCTGCAAACGGAAGCGGATGTGCAGGCGAGCGGGCTGGAGTGGGCGATTGGGCGCAACGGCGTCTATATTGAGCCCGATCTTGACTATATCGACACCTATGCCGCCGCCGGTGAGATTGCCAACAGCGCGGGTGTGGGGCGGTACGGCTACACCACAAGGCGGGCGTTGGGATATGCCTATGCGCAAATGCTGATCCGCGAAGACGTGAACGGGCAACGCTTCAACCTCAATGGCACGGCCTTAACCCAAGCCGAGCTTGCGGCCCATATGAGCAAAGCGTTTGGCGTGCCCCTGACCTACCGCGCCATGAGCCCCGAGGCCTATCTGCAAGACCGCATTGCGGAGCTG
Organism: Pseudomonadota bacterium; assembly: GCA_039030615.1. Lineage (GTDB taxonomy): Bacteria > Pseudomonadota > Alphaproteobacteria > Rhodobacterales > Rhodobacteraceae > Litoreibacter. The sequence goes on from JBCCDV010000012.1 coordinate 114,410, forward strand.
GGCCCCGAGTTGGGGCCGATCATTGCAGGGATCTACGACAAGATCAGGAGCGGCGGCCTCGATCACCCGAGCGACTACGAGACCGCCGCGGGTCGGGCGCATGAAACTTGGGAGAGCTATTTCGCCTCCCGATCGATGCAAGGTCTTACACGAGGAGAGAAACTATGATGGCGCGGATATCCCCCTGTTGGCTTTGGGTTTTGCTCTCGGTTCCGGCGATTGGAATGATGGTGGCGTTGACAGGGTCTGACGATCCACGGATTTACCATGAGCTGCTGCACCCGACGGGCGAGTTTTCCGCCCGATTTATGATCATCGCGATGCTGGCCTCACCACTTGTGCTGCTGCTGACGGGATGGCGCGGCCCGCAATGGCTGAAGCGAAACCGCCGCTACTTTGGGGTGGCGGCCTTTGGCTACGCGGCGCTGCATACGGTGTTCTACCTGATCGACGAAGGCAGCGCGGCGCGTGTGATTGCCGATATCCCGAAGCTCTACATATGGACGGGCTGGGTGGCTTTTGCGATTTTTTTGCCCTTGGCCGTGACCTCGATGGATTATTTCGTGCGCAAAATGGGGCGGTCGTGGAAGACATTGCAGCGTTTCACCTATGGCGCGGCGGTACTGACCCTGCTGCATTGGGCGGCTTTGCATGACTGGGGCGGCGTCGGCCCGGCTTTGGTACATTTCGGCCCGCTGGCGCTGCTTGAGGCCTACCGCATGTGGTACTGGTATCTCAGACCGCGCGGGGGCGTGACCCCGGGCCCCGCATAAAAACAACAAAAAAAGGCAACAGGAAGGAACCAACATGACCGAGACATCTGTCCCACTCATTGCCGCCAAACAGCCAGCCATGGTCGAACTTGACGCCGGCAAGGACTATTACTGGTGCGCCTGTGGGCGCTCGAAGAACCAACCGTTTTGCGACGGCAGCCATGCCGGCACGGGATTGTCGCCGGTCAAATTTACCGCCGAGAAAGACGGCAAGGCCGCGCTTTGCCAGTGCAAGGGGACAGGCAACCGGCCGCTATGCGACGGCACCCACGCGCGGTTGGGCGACAAGCAGGTCGGCGACCCGGCGCCCGAGCCCACATCTGACGTGCCGACCGCAAAGCCGACGCCCGAAGAGCCGACCGTCGCGCGCATTCACGCGTTGGCGCGCGACGGGCTGAGCAAACTTGGCCATCACGGCGAAATGGGCGCAATGGGTGTGCCGCGCAAGGACCTGCCCCATTGGGACGACATTCAGGTTCTGGCCGCGCAAATGGCGCGCAAACCGCTATTGGACGACGTTGAGGTCGCAACCTCCGTCACAATCGGGCCGCGTGCGGCCAAGCCCTTGCATTTGGACATCCCGCTCTTTGTCTCGGATATGAGCTTTGGCGCGTTGTCGCTGGAGGCCAAGACCGCTTTGGCGCGCGGCGCGGAGTTGGCCGGGACGGGCATTTGCTCGGGCGAAGGAGGCATGCTGGCGGAAGAACATGCAGAAAGCAGCCGCTATTTCTACGAGCTGGCCTCGGCCAAGTTTGGCTGGGACATCGCCAAGGTCGAGGGCGTTCAGGCGTTTCATTTCAAGGGCGGCCAAGGGGCCAAGACCGGCACGGGCGGGCATTTGCCCGGCGACAAGGTCGATGCCAAGATCGCTGAAGTGCGCGGATTGGAAGTCGGAGACGCTGCGATTTCGCCCTCGACCTTCCCTGATCTGCACAGCGCTGCGGATTTCAAAGCGCTCGCGGATGAGGTGCGCGAACGCTCCGGCGGCATACCGATTGGCTTTAAGCTGTCGGCCAACCACATCGAAGAAGATATCGACTTCGCGCTGGAGGCCAGCGCGGATTACATCATTCTCGACGGGCGTGGCGGCGGCACCGGTGCTGCGCCGCTGATCTTCCGTGACCACATTTCTGTGCCGACCATTCCGGCGCTGGCGCGCGCACGCGCGCATCTCGACAGCAAAACCGGCGCGGAGGTAACACTGGTGATCACCGGCGGGCTACGGGTGGCCGAAGATTTCGTAAAAGCGATGGCTTTGGGCGCGGATGCGGTGGCTGTGTCGAACTCGGCCATGCAGGCGGTTGGCTGCATCGCGGCGCGGATGTGTAATTCGAACAATTGCCCCGTTGGCGTTGCGACACAAAAACCCGAGCTGCGCAAGCTGTTGGATGTGCAGCGCGGGGCTGAGCAATTGTCCCGCTATTTCGGGGCATCGGTCGAGCTGATGCAAGTTTTAGCGCGCGCCTGCGGGCATAACAGCCTGTCGAAGTTTACGCCGCATGATTTGAGCACCTGGAAACGCGAAACCGCAGAGCTGAGCGGCATTCGCTACGCCGGGCTTGCGCGCCGGTGATGTAAGACTGTGGTGCCGTCCTGCGAGGACTGGGACGGCCCTATCAGGACGACAGTGTTAAGACGGGCATCTGCGGTTGAAATTGCCGAGATGAACCTGCGTCAGGTCGCGCACCGGGTCGATATTGGGCGGCATCGGCATCTCTATCAGCATTTCTTCGAGCACCTGCGCAAAAGGCGCGACGGTCTCGCAAGGCTCGCCGGCCCAAAGCTCGTTGGTCAGCCGGACGCCTACGATCTTTTCCAAAAGCATGTTTACGCGTCCCGGCCGTTCCACGGTTTGCGCAATTGTCACCGCTGAACGGATATGATCGCGTGCGTCGCCCGTGCGGGTCTCGTCGAACTGGTCTTGGAGCGCGCCAAGCTTGGTCTCCAATATAGCCAATCTCACGTCATCGGAAGGTGTACCGGTCATGAAAAATCCTCTTAAAATGCGATGCAAACAACTTACCGTGCCGAAAAAACTGACAAGCCCGGTGCCACTGCCACTTGCGTCCGTGCCGCGATCTCTTGATATAAGGGGGAGGGGATAGCCCAAGAAATGGAGTAACCTGATGCGCGCCAGAATTTACCAGCCAGCGAGAACGGCCATGTCCTCAGGTCAGGCAAAGACCAAGGGTTGGGTGCTGGAATTTGTCAATGACACTGGTCGCGACGTGGACCCGCTGATGGGGTGGACCTCCTCAAGCGACACGCAGGCCCAGGTGCGCATGACGTTCGAAAGCAAAGAGGCCGCGTTGAGCTACGCCGAAGGCAAAGGCATCACCGCGACCGTGACCGAGCCCAAGAAGCGCAAACCGGTGATCCGACCTGGCGGCTACGGCGATAATTTCGCGACCAACCGGCGGTCCGTCTGGACGCATTGATCCAAAGGTGCGGCTGCGCCGCCTATGATGCTTTTGCGCGTGCGCCGCGCGGGCGTTGGGGCGCTGCCCCAAACCCCGGAATATTTGTGAAACAATGAAGGCTTCATGCGCGGCTTATGGTGCGAGGGCTGCGCGTAGCTTTGGTGTGAGCAAGGCCACGAGCTCTGGCTGCATGTAGCGGAATTTATCTGGTATCCCCAATGAGATCACCTGTTTGTTGCGCAGGGCGGGGCCGAAGCTGGCGGTCAGTTTTTTCTTTTGCCGGGGCTCCATCACGAAAATCACATCGGCCCATTGGATGTGTTCCGTTCCGATCTGTTCATCGGCGTCGCGGCTGAGGCCGGCGAAGTCCGTGTCGATGCCGTCAAAGCTGCGGGCGATATCCGCGGCCGTGGGGCTTCGCATCCGGGCCTTTCCGCAGACAAAGAGCGCCTTGACGTGCATTGGCCTAGGCACCGTAGAAATAGCGCGTGAGGTGGAAGAAGATCGGGGCGGCGAAGACGACGCTGTCCATTTGGTCGATGAACCCGCCTTGGCCGGGAATGAGGTGACCCCAGTTTTTGACACCCCGGTCGGCCTTGATGGCGGCCAGCACGAGCGAGCCGCCGACCCCAAACAGGTAGATGATCAGCGCGGTGGCAGTGGCCTGCCAGGGGGCAAAGGGTGTGATCCATGTGAGAAAAAACCCGGTCAGCATGGCGACCAACGCACCGTAGAAGACGCCTGTCAGGGTTTTGGGGGAGATACTGGGGGCAATGCGCCGCTCCCCGAACCGCCGGCCCGTGTAATATTCGGCCAGATCGCCGAGCTGTACGACGACGACGAGAAAGGCGATCAAAAGGACGGAGCGGCCAGTCGATGTTGCGCCGCCTATGTCGAGCGTGACAAGCGCGGGGATATGGGAGGCGCAGAAGACGCAGATCATCAGGCCCCATTGCGTCTCCGACACGCGGGAGAGGAAATTGGTGCCGGCCCCGCGCAGGGCCGACAGGATCGGCAGGATCAGGAACGCATAGACCGGGATGAAGATCGAATAGAGCCCATATGCGCCGAACCAGATGAAGACATATTGCAGCGGGAAGGCGAAGTAGAAGGCGCCGATCAGCGCCCAGTGATCGGCCTTGGTTTTGCGCGTGAGCGTGAGAAACTCGCGCAAGGCGGCGAAGGAGGCGAAGGCGAAGAGTATGATCACACCAGTGCGCCCCGACAAAAGCGCGAGGGACAGCAGGAACACCATACCCCACCAGGAATGTAGCCGCGTCGTGTAGGTCTCAACAGTGGGGTGGTTGCCGATGGGCGAAAGCCTGCGGCGCAGCACCTCGCCGCCGATCGTGGCCACCAACAGGAGCGCGCAGGCGCCGGCAATTACGAGCATCAGGGAGGTGGTTGTCTCAGACATAACCTCTGGGATCATTGGCCGGCCTCCCCCTTTGGCATCAATGCGACGAGGGCGTCAGAGGCGCGGGTCAGAAAACTGTCCTTGCTGTCGTCTTTGGCGACATGGAGCGGCGCGCCGAAGATGACGGTGCAGCCTAAGGGCACGGGGATCACCTCGCCTGACGGCATGACGGAATTGATGTTGTTGATCCATGTTGGCACCAGATCAATGTCGGGGCGGGCTTGGGCGATGTTGTAGAGCCCGGCCTTGAAGGGCAGGAGCGGGTCGTCGCTTCGGTTGCGGCCGCCTTCGGGGAAGATGATGATCGAGGCGCCCTCATCGAGCGCGGCGAGGATCTTCTCAATCGGGTCTTCGGTTTGGTGATCAGACCGGCGGTCGATCAGGACGGCGCGAAACACTTCGGGCCCAATGAAGGCGCGGGCCTTGGTTTTGAGCCAGTAATCGGCCGCAGCGACCGGGCGCGTCACCCGGCGCAATGCCGGTGGCAGCACGGTCCAAATGGTTGGAAGGTCCGCGTTTGAGGTGTGGTTGGCGAAATAGATGCGTTGAATATTGACAGGCTCAACGCCGCGCCACTCGGCGCGCACGGCCGTGACCAATTGGACGAAGAGGGCGAGAAGCTGCCCGGTGATATTGGCTGCGAGACGGCGCATGGGCTCTTTTGTGTTTCGACATGCCGAGACTGCGTGGCCCGGCCGAGGTAATCAAGCAAAACCAACGCGCGGGCGTTGCGTTGTTTGAGATGGCGGCTTTTGGGTTCGCCGCGGTGAGAGGCGTGGCGAGGCTTGGGGGTTTTCGATGAGACGCTGCGCCTCCGGCGCTGATCCTGGCGAGTGGGCGGCGCATTGCAGGGACCGGTTGGCCCTTTTTTTGCTGAGATTGGGGCGGGGCGACAGGGCGATTGGCGACGGGCGCGCCTTAACTGGCCAACAGGCGTGCCTCAAACTTGCGCAGGACGCGGCGGCTGGTGGGCAGGTCGGCCACTTTTTCCGACGTTGCTAGCTCCGGAAAGAGGGTGAGTATCTCCTCGCGCGAGGCTTCGTCGACACCGCGCAGGCTGGAGGCGCTGGGGTGGAAGCTTTCGCTGTAGATGCCAGCACATTTTATCAGCTCATGTTGGTCGAACATGATGTGGTGATAAGCCACATCGGGACAGGGGCAGGGGATGACGGTCGTGCCATTCACGAGATGCTTTGCGGCAACGAGCACTTCCTGCTCGCCTGTTGTGACCTCGGCTTGCCAACTGGACACGAGGATGCGGTGTTGCGGAGAGACGAGGAAAGCTCCGGTATTGCCGACCGCGCCGGGGGCGAAGAGGATTGGGGCAAGTTTGCCTTCTGCCTCGACGGTGCGGCTTCCAACCCAACGCACGGGCTGCGCGCCATTGTCTTTTGTCACAACAAGATCGCCGACCTTGATGGCCTCGACAGGGCAAACGCCATCCGGCGTCACGATCATCGACCCCGCAACGAAACACGCCACATTGGTGTTGTCTTGAGTCAGGTCTTGATCTGACACACCGGTGAGGGTGAGCGATCCGCCGAGCGCGGTATTGTCGCTGAAATCGCCGGTGGATTGGTTCAGAATGCCATCGTCGCGCTGGTCGGCGCGCAGCTCGAAAATGTCAGTATAAAAGGCGCTTAGGTCGACGAAGTCATTATTGGTCTGATCGCCGTCGTTAAAGTCCTGTCCGGTTGCGGTGTTGAAATCGGTGATCGTGTCGTCATCGTCGCCGGCTGTGTAGATGAAAGTATCGAACCCCTCGCCGCCGGTGCTGGTATCGTCGCCCGCCCCGCCGGTGATGGTATCGTTATCTGTGCCGCCATCGATTGTATCATCGCCCGCGCCGCCAAGGATTGTGTCGTCACCCTCATCGCCAAAAAGCGTATCGTTTCCACCGCCGCCATCAATCGCGTCATTGCCCGCGCCGCCATGAAATTCGTCGTCGCTGGCCAGTGTAAGGGAGACATTGTCGAGCATCGGACCGAGCCCGTTGCTTTCAGAAGCGGGTTCGCGAAATTCGAGCCGGTCCATGCCACCTGTGCCGGTGACCGTGTAGGAATAAGTCAGGAAGTCGGTTGATCCGGGGTTAATCGTGTCGACCAGGACACCGTTCCAATAGATCTCAACAGCTTCGCCTTCGGAGCCTGCACGCGCGGCGGAATCGAACGTGATCGCATAGGGCTCACCGGCTTCGGTCTGCACATCCTGATAGAGGTTGTCGGCGGCCGAGCCGTTGTCCAGCTCAACAAAATTTCCACCATCTTTGGTGCTGTTGCCAAGATAGCCGTCGCCCCAGCCCTCAATATTGCCGGCATCATTGGTCCAACCGACGGGATTGGCGCTGGTGCTGAACGTGTTGTCAGGCACGCCCGCTTCGAGCGAGCCGTTGGTCAGCAGGTTGGGCCCATCGGAGATCTGATCATCGCCGTCACCGCCTTCGACATAATCCTCGCCAGAGCCGCCGGTGATCGTGTCATCGCCGCCATTGCCGTAGATCGTGTCGTCGCCCGTGCCACCATTGAGGATGTCATTGCCTTCCACGCCCGCAGGCGTGCCGGTAACGGAATAGTCCGGGCCGGGAGGCAGGCCGAGCAGGGGGGAGGTCAGCAGGTCTTGGCTGGCGCCGCCTGTGTCTGGGCCGGTGATTGTGGCGGACATCGCCTCACCGCCTGCGTTTTCCCAATAACGGATTTGGACGGTGTAGGTCTCATTCGGGTCAAGCACAGCCTCGCCCCAACGCGTGGTCGGCGGCTGGTGGAAGTCATTGTTGAGGTAGTCGAGCGTGCCACCGGTCTGGTTGCTGAAGGAGACCGCATTACCAGCGCTGTCAAAGAGTTGGATCGTAGAGCCATCGTCAGAGCGGGTCGTGAACCGGTAGGTGCCGCCCGCCGTGATGTTGAGGGTCGAGGTGTAGATGACCCCGAAGTCGTTTTGATCGCCGGTGGTGCCGCGGATAGTGTTGGTGAGGCCCTCGACGTCGAAATCCGTGACATAGCCGGACGCGGTGCGGGTGCCCGTTTCAATGTCGAATGCCTGACCGGCGGCCGACGAAAAATTGTAATCATACGTCTCGTAATGCCACGCGCCGGGGACTGGGCCGTCGCCCGCGATGATGTCGTCGCCATCGCCTGCATTGATGGTGTCATTGCCGAGCCCGCCGCTAAGCGTGTCGCCCCCGGAGGTGCCTGTGAAGACGCTATCGCCTTCGGTTGCTGGCGTGTCATTGTCATTGGTCGCCATGGGGCAGGCCTTGTTAACAGAGTACAGATAGGCCGCGGCAGCAGCTGAACAGGGCAGATCTTTCGCACGCGAATACGTTTAAATCATGGCTTCATTCGCGAGGAAAAACGGCAAATACCTCATATTTACGGGGAATTTTACGCCAAAACGAACCGCGCCCGGCAGGAACCGGGCGCGGAGTTTGTGGAAGGTGAAGCGGATTAGGCCGCCTTGTCGTTTGAGACAAAGTCTTCCAGGAGCTTCTCGTTTCTTGCCTGCTCGATCCGTTCGATCCGGTCTGAGGCGACGCGCTCATCGAAGCGGTATTTCACGAAGTTGATCAGGCTGACGCAGAGCATGAGGACGGCGATGGCCCAGTAGCCTTTGGTTGCGAGCGGCACGTCGGGCGAAAGGTAGAGCGACAGCGCCAACATTCCGAGCGCGACAAAGGCACCCGCCAGATTAACAAGCATAATCAGGGCGTTGTCGTTTTTTGAAGTGTTACCGAACATGAGAGAGTCCTCCTAAAGGATATGTGGTTATGATTTGGTTTTCAGGCGCTTGAGAACGTCTGCGCCGGTGGTTTTGTCGGGTGTTCCATAGCCGCGTTCGGCCATCCGGTTGCTCAACGTGTCGTGGGAAAGATCGGCGTTAATCTCGCCCAGGATTTGCGATTGCTCGAACGGGTCGTCCTTGCCCAGGACCTCCGCGATGAGCTCTTCGGCCTCCTCGGCGCTGCTGCTGGCGCCAATGGTGGTGTTCAGGCGGGACTGCATCTGCTGCTCATGGCGGACCGCCTTGGCTGAGATCAGACCCTGTTTGAGATCAATGATCCGCCGGTGCCCGGTCTCGACCGATTGGCGAAGCTGGGTGATGCGCGCGTCGAGGCGCGACAGCGTGGCCTCGCGCGCTTCGAGTTCATTTTCAAGCGCGGCGACGGCGTCTGCGGCTTGCAGGGCCATGGCTTCATTGCTGTCTTCCAGGGCGAGGCTGGCGCGGTCCATCAGATCGGTGGCGCGGGCTTTGACGCTTTCGACTTGCTTTGCCTCAGCGCGCTGCCTTTGGATGAGGGAGGCCAACGTGCCTTTGGCGGCTTGTAGGTTGGCCTGTGCCTCGCGGATTTTCTGCTCGATGAGTTCGATGGCGTATGTGTCGCGTACCCGCTCCTCAGCGCGTGCGTTTGCGCCTGTCATGAGCGTTTTGAGTGTTCCGAACATGGTCATTCTCCTTCATGAGGCGTTTTTGAACGCCGTTCATGAAGTGAGCATGTGATAGATTTGAACGCGGTTCAAGAAAAATATTGAACGATGTTCAGTAAATTTACTGATCCGCGCCTAAGTTATTGAGAAGAAGAGAAATCATTTTCTCAAGATCCTCGGTTGGAACCGCTGAAATACGCTTTTCCAGCCCCAAAAGGACAACCCCGTGGATCGATGAGAACAGCCCGCGAGTCATCAAATCGATCTCGCGCGCCTCAAATGTCGGGAAGTTCTGCGCCACAGGTTTGGCAATGAGGCCGAGCAGCTGGCGCATCTCGGTCAGATACCAGTCTGGCACGTCCTGATCGGTCGACATCTCCAGATCAAAGAGCGTGCGCCACGCGGCCGTATTGGCCTGCGCAAAGCCAAGATAGGCATGCGCCATAGTTGTCATCACACTGATCGGCGCAGTGTCCGGGTTGGCGTTGACAGCCTCCACCACATGCGTGCCAAGACGTTTGAATGTGCGGCCGTTCACCGCCATGACCAGTTCATTGAGGTCGCCAAAGACGTTGTAGATGGCACCTACCGCGCATCCAGCTTCCTTCGCCAGCTCACGTGCGCGCACCTGCTCTATCCCGCCATTGGCGACGCGCACTTCGGCGAGGTCGATGAGTTTGCGCCGCAGGTCTTCGCGCTTCTTTTGGACTTTGCCAACCATTTGGACCTCTGCTTGAACCTTGTTCATGCATAAAACCCGTGCCGACAAAAGGAAAGGGTTGCGTTTGACAACACTGCGCCGCAAAACCGAGCGCAGCGGTCCCTTAGCTCAACTGGATAGAGCAGCTGACTTCTAATCAGCAGGTTGAGGGTTCGAGTCCTTCAGGGATCGCCATAAAATCAATTACTTATGGATTTTGACCGACGATTTCCGAGGGGCTAACTATTCTGGGGGACATATGGGGGACAAATGCGGTCCAAGTCAGCTCAGAACTGTTGAACCATTGAAGAAACTACCAAGTAAGAAAGAACGAAGAACAGGAAGAAAATCACCCACTTAAAGCTGCGGAAATCATAGATAGGGTTTTCGCTATAGTGGCGATTGATTTTTCGGAATTCCTTTTCCATGTCTTTGGACCAGTTTGGCGGAACGTCAAAGAAGATGTTGTGATCGATAACTAAAGGGCTTTCGGGCGTATAGGCAGGGTCTTTGACTGCAGTAGATACCGCTTGATCAAGAGCATCGGAAAGGTTGGAAAAGTGATGAACTTGAGAAGACAAGACCCCAATAAGTAGTTCTTGCATACGATGGTAAGGCTTCGGAAGTTCTGCGAAGATCAGCCTCTCCTCGTTCTCAATAACCTGCCGAGCCCACCTCGCGATCAAATTGCAGATGTGTAGAATTCTAGACGGCTCTGCAGGTAATTCATCAGTCCCCCAGCTGGTTGCCAGCTCACCGACTAATTTGTCGACCGGTCCGAGGAGATTGCCCATACCTGTCTTAGCCCCGTAAAACTGTGCCACTATTTTGGTGTCACAGAAGGGATGGCAGATGGCTCGGAAGCGGTATTCTGATGAAGATGCGTTAAAGCTGATGCGCGAGATCGACGTGCATTTGCATGATGGATTGGACGTTG
>JBCCDV010000013.1:0-70356 GCA_039030615.1 Pseudomonadota bacterium
CACGTGGCTGACCCCGACGAGATCGTTGCAACCCGGTACAAGAAGCTCAAGAAAATGAAGAGAACGGGGAAAAAGAACCAGCCGATGAACAGCGGTAGCGTCGCGACAACGGCCGTCATCAGAGCAATGATGATTGTGTCGACGATCCATGCAAGGGACCGTTTGACGGCAACGCCGGAGTAAAACTCAGATTGCGAAACGGGATCTGGCAGTTTGGAAAAAGTCATTGTCTCGGACATTGGGCCTAGGTCTCTTAGAAAGGTCTGGGTCTCTTTGAAAGGTATTGGCGCGCGTCGTTAAAACGCGCGCCGGTCAACGGGCTGATTAGACCTCTTTGGTGTCATCCGATGCGGCTTTCGCAGCGTCTGCGCGTTCTTCCATGAAGGCGTCAAACTCGGATTTGTCTTTCGCTTCACGCAAACGCTCGAGGAAGGATTCAAACGCGTGCTGTTCATCTTCGAGACGCTTCAGCATGTCCGCTTTATAGCTGTCAAAAGCTGTGTTGCCTGAGGTTTTGAACCCGGCGGCCCGGGCAGGGGATGCGGTGCGCCGCTTGGCGCAAGAGCCTGAAAACATGCGTTTACTCCAAATCATATAGGCAAGAAGGGCGAGGCCAACGGGCCAGAAAAAGATGAACCCCAGCACCATCGCTGCGATCCAGGCACCTTTTCCGCGCTCATCGAGCCACATTTCAGCGCGAGCAAACCAGTTGGGCCGCGTGTGGGTGAGAGTGGTCATCAGCATCTCCTGTTGTCTAAGTTAATCGCTTTCACATTATGATATGTGGGATATCAGGAGATGCTTTCAAGGAAAAAAGTTACGATCCTTAACATTAAATTATAAAATCGTTTAAAATCATGGGGTCGCGGTTCTAGCCTATAGCCTCAAGAATGAGATCTAGCGCTTTCTGAACGCTTCTTTCGCGCACCATTTCGCGCCCCAAAGCGCCGAAATCGACAAGTTCTGACTTGGTACTGCGCCCAGTTTGCGCAAGCCCAAAGCAAACACGGCCCTCTGGCTTATGTTCCGAACCACCCGGACCGGCGATCCCGGTCACTGATACTGTCAAATTGGCTTCAGACGCGTTTAGCGCCCCTTCCGCCATTTCGATTGCGACCTCTTCTGAGACGGCGCCAAATGCCTCAAGCGTCTGCGCCCGCACGCCAAGCATCTTCATTTTGGCACTGTTGGAATAGGTCACAAACCCGCGGTCAATCACGCTTGAGCTGCCGGGAACGGCCGTCAACGCGCCAGCGATAAGCCCGCCAGTGCAGCTTTCAGCGGTGGCAATCATCGTATTTTGCGCGATGGCTGCCTCTAAGACACGCTTGGCCAAATCATCCATGGGCGACATAGGCAAACCCCATCACGACTATGGCAGCCGCAATCCCGGCAAACACGTCATCGAGCATCACCCCCAAAGCATCACCGCGCCGATCCGCCCAGCCAATTGGCCCGGGTTTCCAGATGTCAAAGACCCGGAAGGCAACAAATGCGGTGAGGATCCCGGGCCACAAAGCCCAAAATGACGCACCCGCGTGGCTGGCCCCGATCGCGACAGGCAGCAAAGCGATCCATTGGCCGACCAATTCATCTACGACAACCTCCGAGGGGTCATGATCCTCGCCGTGAGAGATGATCTGACCTGTGGCCCACCAGCCTTTGAAGAAGGCCGAGACGCAGCCGACCAAAAGCAGCACCCAGCCCCCAAGCAGCCAGACCAGCCATGCCATAGGGACGGCCACCGCCGACCCCCACGTCCCTGAGGCCGGGCGCAGATAGCCGACATAGCACACGGTGCCAATGAGCCGCGCAATCATGGTTTGAGCAATGTAACGGTGGCCAGACAGGCAATGCCCTCACCGCGACCTGTAAAACCAAGCCGCTCAGATGTGGTGGCTTTCACGCTGATACGGTCAACATCAATGTTTAAAAGTTCCGCCAGCTTTTCGCGTATCGTCATGGTATGGGGGCCAATTTTTGGGTGCTCACAAATCAGCGTGCAATCGACGTGGTTGATCGCAAACCCGCGCGCTTTAGCCATATCCCGGGCATGCGTCAGAAAGACATGGCTTTCGGCGCCTTTCCATTGCGGGTCAGAAGGCGGAAAGTGCTGACCAATGTCGCCTTCAGCCAAAGCGCCATAGATTGCATCCGTGATCGCGTGCAATCCAACATCGGCATCCGAATGGCCCTGCAGGCCGCGCTCATAAGGAATTGAGATGCCGCAAAGCATCACATGATCGCCCGGACCAAAGCGGTGCACGTCAAATCCGTTGCCTGTTCTTATGTCCATTTCGGGCTCCAAATATTGCGCGGCGCGGGCGAAATCCTCGGGCCTGGTAATCTTCAGGTTACGCTCTTCGCCCGCGACGATCTTGACGTCAATTCCCGCTGCGCGAGCGACTTCGACGTCGTCCGTGGGCGTTCCGTCGAACTGCCCGTGGGCGCGAAGAATTGCATCACGATCAAAGGTTTGTGGCGTCTGTGCGCGAAACAGCGCGTTCCGGTCACGCGTGCCGCGAACGAAGTCATCACCCTGCCAAAGTGCGTCGGTTACCTCTAGGGCAGGGGCCGCTGCTCCATGGGCGTGGGCCGCGGCGATCACGCCTGAAATGAGGCTATCCGAGATCGCCGGGCGCGCAACATCATGGATCAGCACAAGCCCTGCCGGCGTGTCCTGCAACCCCTGTTTAACCGAGTCAGCGCGGGTTGCGCCGCCTTGCACGACGCGCGCGTTTTGCGGCATGTCCAACGCCCCGATGTCCGGGGCGTCATCGGGATGCGCGACAAGCACAATGTGGGTAATCTCGGGATGCGTCGCAAATCGGCTGAGGGTCCAGTCCAACACGCTGCGGCCCGCCAGATTTTGCCACTGCTTCGGACGCTCGCCTCCAGCGCGCCGGCCACGCCCTGCCGCAACGATCAAAGCGGTAATGTTGGAGGCTCCCTCAGACATGGCAACTGTCTAGATTCTAGATGCCGGCAGGGCAATGGCTGGTTTGGATGCCTAATTTTTGTGCATATCGAAGTTAGGGTCCGGTTTTGCCTTAATTCTTTATTTACTGTGCTTGCGCCCTATCTGGGCGAAGGGCAAAACAGCAGCAATTGCCCAAGGATTAAGCAACTGACCATTTCGCTGGCAAAAACCGAGATTGAGACGCCCGTTCTGCTTGCTCCGCTCGCAGGGATCACGGACCTGCCGTTTCGCAATCTTGTCGCCAGTTTCGGCGCCGGCCTTGTCGTGTCCGAGATGGTCGCAAGCCAGGAGATGGTTCAAGCCAAGCCCGGTGTGCGTGAAAAAGCTGAATTGGGTTTTGACAGCGCCAACACTGCGGTCCAGCTTGCCGGACGCGAGGCGTATTGGATGGCGGAGGCCGCACGCATGGTCGCGGCCAACGGCGCACGTGTCATCGACATCAATATGGGATGCCCCGCGAAGAAAGTGGTGAACGGATATTCTGGCTCAGCGCTTTTGAAAGATCTCGACCACGCGCTGACACTGATCGAGGCGGTCGTTGAGGCGACCGACCTGCCTGTTACGCTCAAAACCCGCCTTGGTTGGGACGATGCCTGCCTCAACGCGCCAGAGCTCGCCAAGCGTGCGGAGGCGGCGGGAATAAAAATGATCACCATCCATGGCCGCACCCGTTGTCAGTTTTACAAGGGCCGCGCGGATTGGGCGGCGATTGCGGCCGTCAAGGACGCTGTGTCGATCCCGGTAATTGCCAATGGTGATATCACCGATGCCCCCACGGCGAAAAAGGCGCTTTCACTGTCGAATGCTGATGGTGTCATGATCGGACGCGGGGCGCAGGGGCGACCCTGGCTTTTGGCTCAGGTCGCGGCGGAGCTTAAAGGCGCGCATGCCGCGTCGCCGCCGGAAGGCGGGGCGTTAACCGATCTGATATGTGCGCATTACGAGGCGATGCTGGCGTTTTACGGGCCTGATTTGGGCCTGCGCGTCGCCCGCAAACACCTTGGCTGGTATCTCGACTATGCCGGCACCGGCGCGTCCCTGCGGCGTGAGGTTCTGACCGCAAAGTTGCCAGCACAAACTCTGAAGCTGCTGCCCATGGCACTTGATGATGTGCAGGTCGCAGCATGAACGAGGGTTTTTTTGAGACGCTTTGGGGCTCGCTTCCATTGCCCGGTCTGGTTGTCGACGACACCAATACCGTGACCCAGGTGAACACCGCGATGGAGACTTTTCTCAATGTCTCGTCCCGCTCGATGATCGGCAGCCCTGTATGGGATCGCCTGCATGTCAACGCGCCGCTTGACGAGGCGATCACGCGCATCCGCCGCGATGACGCGCCGCTCTTCGTTAATAATGTTGATGTGGGATCGGGTGAGCGCCCACCTGTTCAATGCAATATTCAATTTTCGACCATTATCGACCGGCCTGGATACGTTCTGGTGCTGCTAAAGCCGCGCGAGATTGCCGATAAAATGGGCCAAGCCCTGCAGACGAAATCTGCGGCGAAGTCGGCCATCGGCATGGCGGAAATGCTGGCCCATGAGATCAAGAACCCGCTGGCGGGTATCACTGGCGCCGCGCAGTTGCTTTCAATGGGGTTGGAGCCAAAGGATCAGGAGCTCACAGACCTTATCGTGGCCGAGACGCGCCGTATCGTGAAGCTGCTGGAACAGGTCGAACAGTTTGGCAATCTGCGCCCTCCACAGCGCAAAGCCGTCAATTTGCATGACATTCTTGATCGGGTACGCAAGTCAGCCGCAGTCGGGTTCGCAGCTCATATGCGGCTCGAAGAGCTCTATGACCCGTCTTTGCCCCCGACATTCGCCGACCCTGACCAGTTGGTGCAGGTTTTTATGAACTTGGTGAAGAACGCAGCGCAAGCGCAACCGCTTGGCGGGCGCATCACAGTCAAAACCTTTTACGAGCAGTCGCTGCGGGTCAGCCGGCCAGATGGATCGCGCGTTGCCGTGCCGCTCAATGTTGAGATCATTGATGATGGTCCCGGGCTTCCCGATGACCTCGCAGGTGACATCTTCGAGCCTTTTGTGTCGGGCCATGAAAATGGCACCGGTCTGGGCCTCGCCCTCGTTTCAAAAATTATATCAGAGCATGACGGTTGGATCGCGGTGAACTCCGTTCCAGGCAAAACCGTCTTTCGAATATCGCTCCCCGTTGCCCCCAAGGAGGATTAAATGGACGGAACCGTACTTGTCGCCGATGACGATCGCACCATCCGAACTGTGCTGACCCAGGCACTCACACGCGCCGGATGCAAAGTGCATGCGACCTCGTCCTTGACCACGCTGCTCAGATGGGTTGATGAGGGGAAGGGGGACCTCGTGATCTCCGACGTTATGATGCCGGATGGCAATGGGATCGAAGCGCTGCCCGATATTCTCGACAAGCGCCCGAGCCTACCGGTCATCGTGATATCTGCGCAAAACACCATCACGACGGCCATCGCCGCGAATGAGGCAGATGCATATGACTATTTGCCCAAACCGTTCGATTTGCCCGATCTAATGAAGCGCGCAAACCGTGCGCTGGAACGAAAGCGGAGCACGGTCAGGCCAATCCTCGAAGAAAGCGGCGATGCGGGGACAGCACAATCGGGCGACGAGCTGCCTTTGATTGGGCGCACCCCTGCGATGCAGGCGCTTTACAAACTGGTGGCGCAGGTCGTGAACACCGAGCTGCCAGTCATGATCACAGGCGAAAGCGGGACGGGCAAAAGCCTGATCGCGCGGGCGATCCATGATTTCTCCGACCGGCGGACTTTGCCCTTTGTCACCGCGACGCCAACCGATCTGGCCGATATCAATGGTCCGGCAACGATCCTGAGCCGCGCAAAAGGGGGCTCGATCCTCTTTGATGAGGTTGGCGATCTCGATGCTGACGCGCAGGCGCGCGTGGTGCGGATGCTGGACAGTCTGACCGACGACGCGCCCCGGATTATGGCCACCAGCCAACAGGACCTGATGGAAAAGCTCGAATCCGGCAACATGCGTCAGGATCTCTTTTATCGTCTGAGCGGTGTCACGATTTCGATCCCGTCGCTGCGTGAACGCGTCGATGACATACCGCTTCTGTCTACGCATTTCCTGTCCAAGGCCGAACGTGACGGCGCTCCGCCAAAGGTTATGTCGAAAGGCGCATTGGATATGATCCGCGCCTATAGCTGGCCTGGAAATGTGCGCCAGCTTGAAAATACGGTCCGCCGCCTGATCGTGACCTCGCCTGAGGAAGAAATCGGGCGCGGGGATGTTGAAATGGTCCTCGGCAATCAACCCGAGATTGAGCCCCTGATCGGGGGCGGTGACAGTGAAAAGCTGTCTGGCTCCGTCGCAAAGCATCTGCGGAGATATTTTGACCTCCATGGCGGAGTGCTGCCGCCACCGGGCCTGTATGCCCGAATTCTGCGGGAGGTAGAGTTGCCGCTGCTTGAAATTGCGCTGGATGCCACGGCCGGAAATCAGGCGAAATGTGCTGATCTTCTGGGCATCAACCGCAATACGCTCAGAAAAAAAGTGACAGAGCTCGATATTCGCGTGACACGCCGCCGCAAATTGATGTAAAATCGCCACAGTCACCGTGGCAGTTGAACAGCACTGTTGTTCACAGATCACATCAAAAAAGAGTGGCAAGGTGGTAGAAAGCAGATGAAAACTGGAACCGGGCAAGTGTCCTGGGACAGGCTGAATCACTTGCGCAAGCAGCGTAAGATCAAGAACCTGGCAACCCTTGGGCTTGTTGTCTTGGGTCCGGTTTTGGCGATTGTCACCTATTTGGCCTTCGGTCCTTACGAGCTTGACCCGACCTCCAGTGGCATTCGGCTGATCCTGTTGGCGGATCTGGTCTATGTGCTGCTGATCGCGGGACTTGTCCTTGTCAGCATCATGCGGATCTACACGAAGCGGCGCACGAAAGCGGCAGGCTCGCAGCTTCACCTTCGACTGACAGGGGTGTTCGCGCTTGTGGCGCTTGTGCCAACCATCATCGTCGCCGTCTTTGCCGTGATTACGGTAAATTTTGGTCTCGAAGGGTGGTTTTCGGACCGTGTACGTAACGTGGTTGGCAGCTCTCTGAATGCCGCGCAAGCCTATGACAATGAGCAACACGATAACCTATCCGCCGATACGCGTCTTCTGGCCGGCTACCTTAGCATCGCACGGCAAACTAATGTTTCTCTTAGAGATTCGGGGCTTCCCGAAGTCTTATCGCAAGTGCAGGAACAAGTGCAGCGCGGCCTGAAGGAGGCCTTTGTCATCGACGGCACTGGTGAGCTACGTGCACGTGGCGCACGTAGCTACCTCTTTGACTTTGAAGTGCCAAGCGCGGAGGCACTGGAGCGCGCCCGCGCCGGTGAATTGGTCGTTATCGAAGATTGGACCAACAATGAATTTCGCGCCCTTGTCAGCATCGACGGCTTTCTCGACCGGTACCTTTATGTCTCGCGCACCGTCGACGGTGAAATTCTCGCTCTTCTCGATACGACGCAAGAAAATGTTCTGGTCTACCAACAGTTGGAACGCGACCGCGGCAAGTTGCTTTTTGATTTTGGGCTGCTCTACTTGGGCTTCGCGTCCATTCTGATCTTGTCCTCAATCTGGCTAGGCCTCTGGTTTGCAGAGCGTTTGGCGCGTCCAGTGGGCAGGCTCGCCGAGGCCGCAGAAGAGGTTGGGGAGGGCAATCTTGACGTTCAGGTTATTCCTGCTGACACCAATGATGAGGTTGCGGTTTTAGGGAAGCTTTTCAATCAGATGACGCGACAACTTAAAGTCCAACGTACGACGTTGCTGGAGAATACGGCGCAGATCGAACGACGGCGCCGTCTGTTCGATTCGGTGCTGTCTTCGGTCACCGCCGGCGTCATTGGGTTGGATCCGGCGGGTCAGGTCACAATCGTGAACCGTTCGGCGACGCGGCTGCTGGATTTGGGAGATAACGAGCCGACGGGAAAAATGCTTGCCGATATTGTCCCCGAGTTTTCTGATTTGTTTGACACCCTGCGCGACACGCAGATGGAAACGGCGCAGGAAGAAATAAAAATAACCCGTCGCGGCCAGCTCGAAAGTCTTCTGGTCCGCGTGGCGACACGGACGCGCGGGGATGGCTCCCTTGAAGGCTTCGTTGTGGCCTTTGACGACGTCACAGACCTTGTATCAGCGCAGAAAATGGCTGCTTGGGGCGACGTGGCCCGCCGCATCGCGCATGAGATCAAAAATCCGCTTACGCCAATCCAGTTGTCTGCCGAACGGATCAACAGAAAGTTTGGACCGACGGCCGGGGACGATGCGGCGAGCCTTGAGCAATACACAGAAGTTATCATTCGAAAGACAGATGATCTGCGCCGCATCGTTGATGAGTTCTCAAAATTCGCGCGGATGCCGGAACCGGAATTGCGCAATGCCGATTTGATGCAACTCGTTCGTGACGCCGTCGTGCTGCAGCGCGCGGGGCAGCCGGAGGTCGATATTCAGCTCGATGCCGATAGCGATACGCTGCCGACCGAGCTGGATCAAACCATGATCGGGCAGGCGCTGACAAATATCATCAAGAACGCCGGCGAGGCGATCGAAACTTATCAGGAAAAGGGTGCCCATGAGGGGCACGTCGCCCAAATCAAAATTGACGTGACCCAGTCCGAGACATCGGCACGGATCGCGATTTCTGACAACGGGATCGGGCTGCCGGAAGATCGCGCCCGCCTGTTCGAGCCTTACGTGACAACGCGAGAGAAGGGCACCGGGCTAGGCTTGCCCATCGTCCGTAAGATTATCGAAGAACATGGCGGCAGCCTGTCGCTTCAAGACGCAAAGCCATTTGACGACACAGACCATACCGGCGCGCAGGTGGTGATTACACTGCCGCGCCTCGGTTCCGAAGCACCCAAAAAACAAAAATACATACGGCAAAAAACAGCCGCGGCATAAACGAGGAGAGACAGATGAGCGATATTTTGATTGTGGATGACGAGCGCGACATCCGGGAATTAATCTCAGACATTCTCAAGGATGAGGGGTTCACGACACGGCTTGCGGGCACGTCGGAAGACTGCATGGCGGAACTGAACGCAGAGCCACCCGGCCTGATCATTCTTGATATCTGGCTCAAAGACAGCGCCATGGACGGGATCGATATTCTCAAGCATGTCAAACGCGACACGCCAGAGATCCCGGTCGTTATCATTTCTGGCCACGGCAATATCGAGATCGCCGTCGCCGCGATTAAGCAAGGCGCCTACGACTTTATCGAGAAGCCGTTCAATATCGACCAGCTGATGGTCGTGATCAGCCGCGCAATGGAAACCTCCCGCCTGCGCGCCGAGAACAGCCAGCTCAAGCGTGGCGAGGCCGCAAATGCCGAAATGGTCGGCGAAAGTGCTGCGTATCGCAGCTTGCAGGGCCAACTCGATAAAGTCACCAACTCCAACGGGCGTGTGATGCTCACCGGGCCCGCAGGCTCCGGCAAAGATGTCGCCGCGCGCTACATCCACGCCAATTCCAACCGCTCGCATGCGTCTTTTGTCACCGTGAATTGCGCCTCAGTAGAGCCCGAACGCATGGAGGAGGTACTTTTTGGCCGCGAGTCCAAAGAAGGCGGTGTTGAGCCCGGCCTCTTGGAGCAGGCCCATGGCGGCGTGATCTTCTTCGATGAGGTGGCGGACATGCCGCTCGGGACCCAATCGAAGATACTGCGCGTTTTGGTCGAGCAAAGCTTCGTGCGCGTCGGCGGAAGCGACAAGGTAAAAGTCGATCTGCGCGTGATCTCCTCGACCAACAAGGACCTGAACGATGAGATCGCCGGCGGCCGGTTCCGCGAAGAGCTCTATCACCGGCTCAACGTCGTGCCGATTGATGTGCCAAGTCTCGAAGACCGCCGGGAAGATATCCCGCAACTGGCCGAATTTTTCGTCGATGCATTCAACAAGGTTCAAAGCCTGCCGCTGCGCCAGCTCTCAGAGGACGCAGCAGCGCTGTTGCAGACCATGCCATGGCCCGGAAATATCCGGCAGCTCAAAAACATTGTTGAGCGCGTGCTCATTCTGGGCCCAAGCTCTGGCGATATTCAGGTCAAAGAGCTTCCGAGTGCGGATGGTGGGGAAGAACAAGGCGACGGCCTCAAGATCGGCGGCACGCTCGCAACTTTGCCACTGCGCGAGGCACGTGAGCTGTTTGAACGCGAATACCTGATGACGCAGATCAATCGTTTTGGCGGCAATATCTCCCGTACCGCGGCCTTTGTGGGGATGGAACGCTCAGCATTGCATCGCAAGCTTAAATCGCTCGGTGTGGTCACATCGAACAAAGCAGGTGCGCGCGTGGCCGAGGTCCAGGAGGACCTTGAACCCACAGGCACAAGCTAGGCAAAAGATTGACCAAGCAAGCCCCATCTGCCATGCATCCTCTCTGAGCGAAGGGAGCCCAGGCGCATGAAAGTCATCATCTGCGGCGCAGGCCAGGTCGGCTGGCAGATCGCACGCCATTTATCGGGTGAAAACAACGCGGTCACCGTTGTGGACAACAACCCCGACCTCGTCGCCCGGGCAACCGAGAGCTTGGATGTTCAAGGCATCACGGGCAATGCAAGCTATCCCAATATTCTTGATGCCGCGGGTGCGCGGGACGCGGATATGGTGATCGCGGCGACCTTCTCGGATGAGGTGAACATGGTCACATGTCAGGTCGCCCATTCGATTTTCGCGGTGCCCCGTAAGATTGCACGACTTCGGTCGCAGTCCTATCTCGACGCGATTTATTCCGATCTCTACCGCCGCGACCACCTCCCAATTGACGTGGTGATCTCACCCGAAAAGGAAGTGGCTGAGGCTGCTTTGCAGCGTCTTGCAAGCCCGGCGGCGTTTGACACTGAGAGCTTTCTTGGCGGCGCGATTCAGCTTTTGGGCATACAGTTGGATGAGGATTGCCCGGTTCTGAACACGCCGCTCCGGCAGCTGACGGACCTGTTCTCGACCCTGCGGGCAACCGTGGTGGGCATCCGCCGCGAAAAGCGGCTCTTTTCGCCGAGTGCCGGCGATCAGCTGTTTGAAGGCGATCAGATTTATCTTTCCACGCACCGTGAAGACGTGACGCGCTCGCTTGAGATTTTCGGCAAGACGTACAAAAAGCAGGAGCGCGTTGTCGTGGTCGGTGGCGGCAATGTCGGCCTCGCCGTGGCCCGCGCGCTTGAGGCTCGGACAGAACGCGTGCGCGCCAAAGTTATCGAGAAAAACAGAAAATGCGCCGAACGCGCCGCCGATGCGTTGGACCGCACAATCGTGCTGCACGGTGACGGGTTGAACGGAGAACTGCTGAAAGAGGCAAGCATCAGCCGCGCCGATGCGGTTTTGGCTGTCACCGATGATGACAAAACCAACATGCTCGCGGCCGTGCGCGCCAAGGCGGAGGGGTGCCCGATGGCGATTTGCCTGATCAATGATCCCACGCTTATCCCGCTGATGGAGCCGCTGGGCATCGACGCTTATATCAACCCGCGCGCCACGACCGTGTCTTCCATCCTGCGCCACGTGCGCCATGGTCGGGTACGCCAGATCTATTCCATCGGCGACGCCGAAGCGGAGGTGATCGAGGCGCAGGTGCTTTCAACATCGCCAATTGCCGGGCAGGCGATCCGCGATATCAATTTTCCGGAAGGCGTCTTGGTCGGCGCGATTGAGAAAGGCAGCAAGGTCTTGCGCCCGAAGGGCGAGACGCGGGTGGAAGAGGGCGACGTGATCGTACTCTTTGCATTAGCCCAAGACGTGCCGGAGGTTGAGCAACTCCTGCAGGTCTCCATTCAGTTCTTCTAAGCGGATGCGGCTATTCTTGAAATTGCCGCTTGCTGTGACGCTGATGGCGATTTGCTCCGCCGCAATGCTGGTGCCCGCGATCCACGCGACATTTCTCGATCTGCACCGCACCGCGCAACCCTTCTTCTACAGCGCGATCTTGTTCGGTGTTCTGACGGCGCTCTTGGGCCTTGCAACCTATGGCAGGCGGCCCAGCAATGTCGCGCGTTCGCAGCTTCTGACACTGGCCGCGGGATTTGCCGCTTTGCCAGCCATGCTGGCAGTCCCGATGCGCGAGGCGGTCGGTAGCTTGAGCTACTTCGAAGTCTATTTTGAAATGGTCTCGTCCTTCACGACAACCGGGGCGAGTTTGATCGACCCGCCGTCGCGTATCGTGTCGCCGTTGCATCTGTGGCGCGCCTTGGTGGGCTGGATGGGCGGGTTCTTTATGCTTATGGCGGCGGCTGCCTTGCTTGCGCCTATGTCGCTTGGTGGGTTCGAGGTGCTTCGCCCAACGAAACGCTTCTCTCCAGTGGATGGTATGATTGGGACAGGCGATGCAAATGAGCGCATCATGAAAGTCTTGGCGCAGCTGCTGCCCGTCTACCTTGCCGTGACGGGCGTGCTCTGGGTGCTTTTGGTCATGGCGGGCACCACGCCCTTTCTGGCGATCAACCTGGCGATGTCGACCATTGCCACCAGTGGCATCACGCCCTCTGGCGGGCTAAACCCTTGGCAAGTGCGCATTTATGCGGAGATTGCGATCTTCTTCTTCCTGTTTCTTGCCGTTTCGCGCCAAACCTTCACGAACGAAACCGGCCAACCCATCTGGAGACGGTTGGAGCAGGACCGGGAGCTGCGGATCGCACTCCTCTTCGTCTTGGTACTGCCTGCCGCCTTATTCATGCGCCATTGGCTAGGCGCTTTTGAAGAACAGGAGCAGGGCGACTTTTTCGCAGGCTTGCGCGCGTTTTGGGGCGCGCTCTTTACGGTTCTGTCCTTTCTCACCACCACCGGTTTCGCAAGCCACGATTGGGAAGCCGCCCACGCCTGGTCGGGTCTGCCAACACCCGGTCTCGTTCTGGCCGGGTTGGCAATCATGGGGGGCGGTGTGGCCACAACGGCCGGCGGTGTGAAGCTTTTGCGGGTCTATGCGCTTTACAAACACTCCACGCGCGAAATGGGACGGCTGGTCCATCCCAATTCGGTCGGTGGCGCGGGCAAATTGGGCCGCGAAGTCCGTCGCGAAGGCGCCCTGATTGCTTGGGTGTTCTTCATGCTCTTTGCTTTATCTATCGCCGCCGTGATCTTCCTTCTCGCGACTACAGGGCTGAATTTTGAGGCCGCCTCAGCCTTTGCTATTTCCGCGCTTTCGACCACCGGGCCGCTGGCTGATATCGCCCTTGGTGGCGAGATTTCTTACTCGGATCTGTCGCAGCCCGCTCAAATCATCCTAATTGGCGCTATGGTGCTTGGACGGCTCGAAGCCTTGGCCATTATCGCGCTGTTCAACCCCGATTTCTGGCGCACCTGAGACGGTTTTGAGGACACGGAAAAAGGGGGCTGGAAGTTTCTTTCTGCGCGCGTCATAATTTGATCAAGCGTGGGATAGATGCGTTGCCCGGGCAGCGACCGACCATCAAATAAGAACCGATAAAAAGGCAAATAGATATGGCCGAAAAACAGAACCTTCAGGACGTTTTCCTCAACCATGTGCGCAAGGAGAAGATCCCCGTTACGATCTTTTTGATCAATGGGGTCAAGCTGCAAGGCGTAATAACTTGGTTTGATAATTTTTGTGTGCTGCTGCGTCGCGACGGGCAGTCGCAATTGGTGTTCAAAGGCGCTATCTCGACGATCATGCCGTCCGCGCCAATTAGCCTCTACGAAGGCGACGAATAATTCACGAAATTGACACGCCCCGCACAACCCGTGCCTGGGTTTTGCACCCCGATCTGAAAACACGCGATACGCTGTCGGGCCGAGCGCCTGAGGAGGCTTTGGCCGAGGCCACCGCTTTGGGCGTGGCTTTGCCCGGTCTCGAAATTGTCGGGCAAGAGGTTGTCCCACTTCCCAAGACACGGGCGGGAACGCTCTTTGGCACCGGCAAGATCGAAGAGCTCCGCACGCGCCTCAAAGCGGAAGAGGTTGAGCTCGTTCTGATCGATGGCCCGGTGACCCCCGTCCAACAGCGCAATCTCGAGAAAGAGTGGAAGGTCAAAATTCTCGATCGAACCGGGCTTATTCTTGAGATCTTTTCCGACCGCGCAGCAACGCGCGAAGGGGTTCTGCAGGTTGAGCTTGCCGCATTGTCGTATCAACGCACGCGGCTGGTGCGCGCTTGGACACACCTTGAACGTCAACGTGGTGGTCTGGGCTTTGTCGGCGGCCCCGGCGAGACGCAAATTGAGGCCGACCGTCGTGCCATCGATGAACGCATCAACAAGATCAAGACACAGCTCGCTAAAACCGTCAAAACACGTGAGCTGCACCGCGCCGCCCGGGCAAAGGTACCGTTCCCGATCGTCGCCCTTGTCGGCTACACCAACGCCGGGAAATCAACCCTTTTCAACCGGCTGACAGGTGCCGATGTGATGGTTAAGGACATGCTCTTTGCCACGCTTGATCCCACGATGCGCTCTGTCGAGCTGCCCGACGGCGTTGAGATTATCCTTTCGGACACGGTCGGCTTTATCTCAGACCTGCCGACGCAGCTTGTCGCCGCCTTTCGCGCGACGCTAGAGGAGGTGCTGTCGGCCGATCTGATTTTGCATGTCCGCGACATTTCTCACCCCGAAACGGATGCGCAAGCCGATGATGTCCGCCGTATCCTTGGCGATCTTGGTGTCGCGGAAGATGTCAAAACCATCGAGGTTTGGAACAAGCTCGACAAGCTCAACGACACCGATCTCGAAACCCGCCATAATATCGCGGCCCGCGACGAGGCTATTTTCGTCACCTCCGCATTAACCGGCGATGGAATAGATCCGCTGCTCGCAGCAATCTCGCAGCAGGTCAGCGAGGCCACGACCCAAGAAACGCTAACGCTTGCCTTTGATGAAGGTCGCAAACGCGCTTGGCTCTTCGAGCAGGAAGTCGTCGACGGTGAGGAGGCGACAGAAGACGGGTTCGCGCTAAATGTGGTCTGGAGCGCCAAGCAAAAGGCGCGCTTCGACAAACTGTAAGGCCCGCGCATATGACATACCTGTTTCTCTACCTTGCAACGTTCATCGTCTTTCTTGGGATCGACTTTTTCGGGCTAGGGAAAGTCGTGAAACCTGTGTTTGAGAAGCATATCCCGGAGCTTCTGCTCGAAAGCCCGCGCATCGGACCCGCATTGGTGTTTTATGCGGCCTATGTTGTGGGCATCCTGTGGTTCGTCTCAGTGCCCGGCTTAGCCGAGGACAGATCGCTGCTCTGGGTCGCGGGAAATGCAAGTGCTTTGGGGGCATTGGCGTTCGGCACCTATGAATTCACCTCGCTCGCCGTCACAAAAGGGTGGAGCTGGGAAATGGTCGCCGTCGACGTGACATGGGGTACTGTGATGACCGGCGGCTCCGCCGTTGCTGGGGTTGCGATCACTCGTGGGATCGGACTTTAGAGCTTTAGCTCGACGAGCTGGCAGTTGTCCGTTCCTATCCCTGTCAGTTCTTCAATGACGTAGCCATGACAAACGAGGGCGGTCCGCGCTTTCGGTAGCGCCATAAGCGCCTTGCGAAGCTGTGCCATGCGCGTTTTGAACGCATCTTGTGGCTCCACCGGCACGCCGTAGCTGTTCGCGGTGCCCTGATAGCCCCATGGATCGGGAAGGGCGCTGAAATCGAGTTCCGGAAACTCGGTGCCCAAGACCTCGGGCGCGCGCCCCACATCGCAGCTATGCTCTTGATGTTCTTGCGCAAGCAGCCAAACCTGCGGGATCAAATCGGGAAAACCAAGCCGGGCCGTTTGAATCGCGCGTGTGAGCGGCGAGCAGATCAGCCGGTCTATCTTAAGCTCGGCCGCGGTCTCACGCAGAGCAATCGCTTGCGAACGGCCCTTTTCGGTCAGGCCGCAATCCCACCAAAGCGGATCACCGACGCCGTCGTAATCGGCGTTAAACTGCGACTCGCCATGTCGGATCAGATAAAGGGTCATTGCGCGGGCTCCAAGACGTTCACCCCCACGGCGCCAGCGCGCGCCAGCGCCGGGTCCAAAGTCATCGGGATAAACTCGCCGCGTCGCCATAAAACGCCAAGATCGTCATAATGGCGCGAGATCAAATGACCCGACTGGCCTGTCGAAATAACAAAGACGGAGCTTTCGGGATCGGCAAAGTCATATACGCCGCGATAGCCTGCCGCATGGACGTTTTGAAAAGGTTCCGGTCCGGTGCCGCGCGTTTTGCCGCGCATAAGCGTGTTGTCCCCGCCGGAGGTCGACTGCCGGATATTGGTGAACCAGTTCAGGACAGGTATGTTGCCTAACACCTGATGGTCATGCGTCGCCTCATGCGCGTCGCCCCAACGCCAACTTTCAATGTTCGGCCCGTATTTGTCAGTGAGCCACAATATCGCTTCATCAAGGGCCATGCGGGCCGTGTCGGTGCAGCTTTCGACGGCCGCCGATTGCACGACGTCACACCACGCTGCCGCACCATCTAGGTCGCGAAAAACCCGCTCGACGAAAACAGGTGAGATATGCGCGAACTCCTGCGACAGCGGACCGATCTCGTCGCGGATCAAACGTTGCTGCAAGCTGCGCATCCAGGCGGCGTAGATCAAAGGTTCGGGCAGATGCTCCGACATCTCGCCGTTCCAGCTCGCCAAAATCTCTAATGCGCGCTGTCGTTGGCGCTCGGGTGTGCCTTCGGGTGCGGGCTCACCGGTGAACCACAGATCAGCGGCGATCAGCGGCAGCAGCGCGCGCGCCGTGAAGGAGACCGTGTCGAGCTGCGTTTCGATAAAGCTGTCGCGCGTATGGACCTGACGGTTTTGCATCAAACGGCGCCAGCGCTGCACCCGCTGCGTGTCGCCGTAGCTGTAGCTGACATGGTTGGGAAATGGGCGCTCCACCATTTTGTTGTTTGTATTGCCGACAATCCCGCCGTCCGGGTCTACAAAAATCGGGTTCGTGGCATCGCTCATCACGCCTTGCCACCGGTTTTGCAACAGCCAACCGGGGGAGGGGATCCGGCCCAGCGATTGATGCGCCGGGCTGCGTCGCGGGATATGACCAATCGTTTTGATCGCAACGCGGCCCCTGTCGACCAGAACAATGTTTTGCGCAGGCGCCACATAGTCTTGGCTGGCCTCCAGCATCTCATCTAGGCCCGGCGCTTTCATCAGCTTCAAACCGGCCTGAAGGGTGGTGTTTGCGTCGCTCAACATCGTCCAGCTGAGCGATGTGACATGCCCGGGCGGCGTGATGGAGCCCAAATCAAACTGCGTGCCGGGCAGCACCGGCCCGTTATCTGTCCACTGCAGCGTGATCGTGACGGGCGTGCCTTCAAATACATTTATGATGCTCTGGCGGGTGCGAAAAGGCTTGAACCCGTCAGGCGTCAGATACTCGTTCGGATTGTCGGGGTTGAGCTGTTCGATATGGACGTCTTGGTCGTCCACGTAAGCCGTCGTGATCCCCCAACCTGTTTGCGCGCTACGACCCGTCAGAACGACCGGTATTCCCGGAATAGTGCCACCAATCACACCGCCGGCCTGCAGCTCTAACCGCGCCAAATACCAGATCGCGGGCGCCGTCAGGCCCAGATGCGGGTCATTGGCCAAAAGCGTGCTGCCAGTGGCCGAGCGTGCGGGCGCCGCAGCAAATGCGTTTGACGCACCGGCCAGCTCTGGCGCTTTGAACGGCGACAACGCAGTGACCAAAGGGTCGCTCTCAGCCTGCGCAGGGGCTAGGGACGGAAAGTCGTGTTCCGGAAACAGGGCCGCGAAATCCAACGCGGCAATCCCACGGGTGGGATCATCGGGCAGCAGGTCCGCCAACCGCTCCGGCGACAGGAGCAGCGAGGCGCGCGCGCGCGTCACCTCGCGCGCCATGCTGCCCGACAGCTGCACCGCCATGAGCTTCACCAAGGCGATACTGTCTGCGGGCTGCCATGGCGCAATTTCGGGTTGAAAGAGGAAAAACTCCGGCGCGCCACGTCCCAAAGCCTGAGAATTCACCGTCCGGATCCAGGCGTTCACGCCCGTGGAATAGGCGTTCAACATTTCCCGCGTCTCGGCGTCCTGTGCGGCAACGGAGCGTTGCGCATGACCGTAAATGTCAAGCCGCCGCAACAGCTCATCCGTGCTGAGCGTGCGTTCGCCAAAGAGCTCGGACAAACGGCCTTGGGCGGTGCGGCGCAACATCGTCATTTGCCACAACCGATCTTGCGCATGCGCGAAACCAAGTGCCCGGAACACATCGGCGTCGTTCTCTCCAAAAATATGCGGGACGCCGGAATTGTTGCGTACGATCTCGACCGGGCCGCTCAACCCCGGCACCGTGTGGCTGGCGTCGTAGTCGGGCAGGGACCGCGATGCGAGGTAGTAGACCACCAAGGCGGCCAACCAGCTTAGCACAACCAGCGCTAGGAACAGTCGCATCGACCATCGAAATAGGTTCGCCATCTTTTGCCCTGCTCTTGACCCTTGGGGCGCGGTGTACCATCCGTATCGGGCAGAATTCAATCAGGCAGCGAGGCGCGACATGGCAAAAGTGAGTTTTCTAGGGTTGGGCGTGATGGGCTATCCCATGGCGGGCCATTTGGTCAAAGCCGGGCATGATGTCACGGTCTATAACCGCACAACCGCCAAAGCTCAGGCATGGGTCGAAGAATATGGCGGCAGCATGGGCAAAACACCCGCGGAGGCCGCCGCAGGCGCCGAATATGTGATGACCTGCGTCGGCAATGACGATGATCTGCGCTCGGTCTGTTTGGGCGCGGACGGCGCGCTTGGCGCAATGGAGGCCGGCAGCGTTTTCGTCGATCACACCACGGTCTCTGCCAAAGTAACGCGGGAGCTTTATGCCGCCGCCGATGCCCGTCAGATCAGCTTTGTCGACGCGCCTGTCTCTGGCGGTCAAGCCGGCGCGGAAAACGGCCAGCTTGGCGTTATGTGTGGCGGCGACGAGGGCGCTTATGCGCGGGCCGAGCCAATCATCGACGCCTATGCCAAGGCCTGCAAGCGGTTGGGCGAAAGCGGTGCGGGGCAGTTGACCAAGATGGTCAATCAAATCTGCATCGCAGGGCTGGTTCAAGGCCTGTCTGAAGGGCTGCATTTCGCTGAAAAAGCCGGGCTCGATGGCAAAGCGGTGGTCGAGGTGATCAGCCAGGGCGCTGCGGGCTCATGGCAGATGTCAAACCGGTATGAAACGATGATGGACGGGCTTTTTGAGCACGGTTTCGCAGTTGATTGGATGCGCAAAGATCTGGGCATATGCTTGGATACGGCCGATGAAAACGGCGCGTCTCTTCCGGTCACCGCGCTGGTCGATCAATTTTACAAAGACGTCCAAAAAATGGGAGGTGCCCGTTGGGACACCTCCTCCTTGATTGAACGGCTCAGAAAGCTCGGTTAGGCGGCTTTCAGGCGGCGCAGCACGCCAAACCCACCCAATCCTGCCAGCAGGAATGCCAAGCTCGCAGGCAGCGGCACGGGTGCGATGAAGGCGCTGCGCCCAAAGTCGGAGGCGCTAAGCGACGTATTGTTTGCAATCAGCTGCGCCATCGACATGTTGTCGAAATAGCCCGCCCATTTGGTGTCGAACAAGAGGCCGGTGCTTGAGCGGAGCTGCTCGAACTGCAACGCCCACAGTGCCTTGCCGGTTTCGCCAAGGTACTCATTGGCGCCGCGCTTTTCCGCAAACAGCGCGACCAGCAGGTCGACATTGCCTGTTGGATAAAGATCCAGCAGGTCCTGACTCAGCAGATCAGTCAAAGGCATCGACGCAAACCCCAAGGCCGCACGCACGGCCTCATAGCTTGCAAGCCCGTGATCGCGGCCACGGTTGATGTTGGTCGCCAACAGGTCAATCAGGATGTTTTGCCCGAAACCGTTGACCTGCCCGTTGCGCAGACCGTCGGTCACGTTGGTATCGACAGCAGCCGCTTTTAAAGTGCCCGCGCCGTAGAGCATTTCATCCAATGTCGCGCCGGCGACGCAGGTTTGGCTGAACAGGCAATCCTCGATCTTGTCTTCGCGCATCACGCCGCCGGGCAGACCTGCGGTCACCGTGTCAGGGACTTGCGTGTGGCCAATCCGACCTGCGGCGGCGGTGAATTCATTCAGCACGGCGGCTGGCTTGTTCAACAGGCTCGCGTCAGGGATCAGCTTGGTCAGGTCGGCCTCGCCCAGAAAGATTGGCAGGAACTCGTCGTAGAAAATTTTCTCCTGGGTCGCGGCGACAATGCTGCGCGCACCTTCAAAAATTTCCTCACCTGAGCAGCTACGACCTTCAGCCGAACAACCCGCAGCAATGACTTCAGCAAGACGGTTATGTTCTTGGACGAAAAGGACGTGCAGCGATTCCAGAACAACATTTTCATCCGCGCGCACATCACCGGCACTCGGGCGACCCGCGATCTCGGGCAGCCCGCCATCGCTGCTGGTTTTCATTTTACCAGTGCCGTCAAGAGTACGCAGCGCATCTTGGCGGGTTTTGTTGCTGCCATAAACGGTTGAGCCGTCGAAGGCCTGCGTCACATCGTTGAGCTGCTCGCGTGGCGTTCCCGGGACACCTGTGCCAGGCGCCTCGGTGGAGCGTTGTTGAAACATCACCGGCGTGCCCGCGCCCGTTTGGGCAACCGGATCACTTGGATCGACGGTTATGGCGATCGAGTTTTGCTGCCCCGCCAAAGTGGGCGATTTCGCGATTTCATGGCTAGCCATGAGTTGAGAGAATGCGACAGCCAAATTCGACAGAGGCACCGCGTCGGTCTTTTTGAATTTGATGTCGGCCAAGGCGTTCGACAACGCGCGTGGGTTCGGCGCGTTCGCATTGCCGGGGCTGTTGAAGCCATCATCATAGGCCGATGGGGCCACGCGCTCCAACTGGGTCAAGTCGGACACGGCCGGCAAGACCGGGTTTGCCGGAATGGTGCCATCAGCCACGTCTTGAAAATACGAACTTGGGATCGTCGCGGCGGACGCAGAAACGGCGATGAGTCCGACAGAAAGGCCTGTCAGGCATGCGGTTTTTAAACTAAATAGGGAAGCCATTTGGGAGTAACCTCATAACTAGATAACATACAAACACGGCCCCTTCACGGAACCGTGATCAATTCTTCTCTCAATTTTAGGAGAATTACAATCAGTTTACGGGCACCACACAAAGTGCCGCAGCTGCAGGCGACATTCCGCGCAAACGGAAAACAATGGCCGCGATATGGCTAAATTGTTCGCTTCTAGGGGATAATACGCGAGTATTTATTGCCTTCAATTGTCGCGCCAGCGATGAGGCCTGCCTGACCAAAGATAACGGCGATCACAGGGCTCAAAGCTGTCGTCGTGTCGACGCCGAGATTGCCGGCCTCGTTCGAGACAACATATTCCGCATCCGCCCCCAACGTCCAACCCGGGGAGCGCCGGAAATCGGCAAGCGCGTCCTCAGTCATGAAGAACAAAGCGTTTGAATATTGCTGCGCACCAAGCTGGAAGCCAAACGTCGCCGATGTCGTCGAATAGTAGTCAACAGTCACATCATTGATCCGAAGCGCACCACGCCCATAAGAGCCGCCCGGCCCAATCAGGCCGACCTTGGAGACAACCGGCATCATCAAAACGCCAACGGCCTTGGTGGCCAAATCCTGCGTTCCGGGAATGTTGGTGTACATAAAGTTAAACGCTTGATCGACGCGCGCATCAATCCGTGCACCACCTTGGCTGCCGACGCCGTTGCCGCAAGCGGCCAACCCGCCAAGCGCTGCGCCGCTCATCACGAAGTTACGCCGTGAAAGCCCTGTCGAAAAATTACCCATGATATCCGCCTGTCTCTTTTTTCGCTGCTGCTCTGTCCGTTGCCCGGTTTTCCGGTGCATTGTGGATAAACTATGCCAAATTGCGGCGCATGTCACGGGAATTGAGCACAAATCAGCCAGCTTAATAGGCAAGCTCCCGCGCACGGTGTTACGCGTTCAGCAGCTTTGCGACCTTCGGCGCGAAATAGGTCAGGATTCCATCGCAGCCGGCGCGTTTGAACGCCATTAAGCTTTCCAGCATCACGGCCTGTTCGTCGAGCCATCCGTTTTGCGCGCCGGCCATCAACATCGCGTATTCGCCAGAGACCTGATAGGCGAAAGTCGGGGCGCCGAACGCCTCTCTAACATCGCGGCAAATATCAAGATAAGCCATGCCGGGCTTGACCATGACCATATCCGCGCCTTCTTCCAGATCGCGGGCGACAAGGCGGATCGCCTCTTCGCGGTTGGCCGGGTTCATCTGGTAGGTTTTCTTGTCACCTGTCAGCGCGCCGGTGGCGCCAACGGCGTCGCGAAAGGGGCCGTAAAAGGCTGACGCATATTTGGCGGCATAGCTCAGAATCGCAGTGTCGAAATGGCCCTCGCTTTCCAAGGCGCGTCGCATCGCGCCGATCCGCCCGTCCATCATGTCTGACGGGCCCAAAATATCTGCGCCGGCGTTAGCTTGCGCCAGCGCCATTTTGACCAGAGCCTCGACACTTTCATCATTCACAATCACACCGTCCCGAACGATCCCGTCATGGCCATTGATGTTGTAAGGGTCCAACGCCACATCCGTCATCACGGCAATCTCGGGCACCGCATCTTTGATCGCGCGGGTCGCGCGGTTCGACAGGTTGTCGGCGTTCCAGGCTTCCTCGCAGGTTTGGGTTTTCAGGGCAGGGTCCGTGTAAGGAAAGAGGCAGATCGCAGGGATGCCGAGCCCGTACGCCTCCCGCGCGGCTTTAACAACCAGATCAACGCTCAACCGCTCAACACCCGGCATGGAGGGCACCGGGTCGCGCATCGCGTCCCCATCCGTCACAAAGACCGGCCAGATCAAATCCGACGGCGTCAACACGTTTTCACACACCATCGAGCGAAGGGCCGAGGTGCGTTTGAGCCGTCTAAAGCGCGTGGCGATGTGCTGCGTCATCTTTTTGTCCATCTTCTTGGCGTAGATCGCCTGCGTGCCATGTTTTTCGTTGCGTCTCAAGCGCGCAAGGTTCTGGCACTCGGGCGTCGCAGCCGTTAGGGTTTCGCGGTGCAAACAATCGAGACGGCCAAGAGGCGCATAAGAGTTGGATTTCTACGTAACGGCCTTTGAGCTTATTGACCTGCGCTCATTCTCCAATCTTTGGTTTTGGATCATGTTGGCCGTGTTCTGGTCAACAGCCTCGCATTATGTCTTGGGGGTGCCTTACGACATGGTCAGCCGTGCAGCGCGCCAAGGCGGGCAGGCGGAGCAGGACTTGGTTGACCTTGTGCGCATCAACGCCAACCGGTTGATCTATATCGCGGATGAGGCGGGCTCCTGGCTCATCGTGTTTGCGACCTTCTTTGTCACGGTGCTGTTTGTCAGCGGGTTCTATCAGGGCGTGGAGTTTTGTCAGGCGCTGACCTTCCTCTTCGTCCCTATGCTGTTGATATTCGCGCTGTCGGTCCACAATGCACGCCGCGCGCCTGCGATGCGCGGCGATGACCTCTACAAGCTGCTGCGCCGCCAGCGCATCGCCATTCAGGCCATGGGCATGGTTGCGATCCTCATCAGCTCCATGTGGGGCATGTATGTGAATATTTCGGCGGGCGTGCTCTGACGCCTTGACCTGCGGGCCTCAGGGGGTATGTCAGCGGGAATGTCGCAGCCCAATTCTCATGTTACCATTTCCGGCGCCCCCGAAGGCTTCGATGCAAAGCTCATGTTGCAAGAGCTGGAGCGCACGCGTGCCCACATTCATGTGGCCCGCGACGACAGACGGCTCGCAGCCATCCAGAGCGCGCTTGCGTTTTTCGCGCCCGATATCCCCGTCCTTACCTTCCCGGCCTGGGATTGTTTGCCTTATGATCGGACGTCGCCAAACTCGGACGTCTCCGCCGCGCGCATGGCCACTTTGGCAGCGCTCGCGCAAGGTCTGCCGGGGCCAGTCCTGCTGCTGACGACGCTCGGGGCGGCAACGCAGCGCGTGCCTGCGCGCTCGGTCCTCGCGCAATCCAGCTTCACCGCGGAGGTCGGCCAAACGATTGACGAAGAGGCGTTGCGCGCCTTCCTCGTGCGCATGGGGTTCACGCAAAGCCCGACAGTGATGGAGCCGGGCGACTACGCGATCCGGGGCGGCATCATCGATATTTTTCCACCGGGGGAGGCGGGCCCCGTGCGGCTCGATCTCTTTGGCGACGTGCTCGACGGGGCGCGGCGGTTTGATCCAGCCTCGCAACGCACGACGGAAAAGCTGACACGAATAGAACTCGCACCCGTTTCCGAGGTTATTCTGGACGAGCCCTCGATCACGCGGTTCCGCCAAAACTACCGTATCGAATTTGGCGCGGCTGGCACCGACGACCCGCTCTATGAGGCTGTCAGCGCGGGCCGCAAGCACCAAGGGATCGAGCATTGGTTGCCATTCTTCCACGACCATCTCGAACATTTGTTCGATTACCTGCCCGAGGCATCGATCAGCCTCGACGATCAAATGACGCCCGCGCGACTTTCACGCTGGGACACCATCGCCGATCAATATGACAACCGCGTAGAGGCCATGAAAACCAAGGCGCGGCTGGATACGGTCTACAAACCTGTACCGCCGGGGCTTCTCTACCTTGATGATGACGCCTGGGTGTCTCTGACGCGCGACCGGCGTGTCCTGCAATTTGCGATCCTTCAACAGGCCACGGGTCCAGGGGTCACGGATGCAGGTGGGCGCGACGGGCGCAATTTTGCGCCGGAGCGTCAATCAGAAAACCTCAACCTTTTCGGGGCCTTGTCGGATCACATTCAGAAACTGCGCACGACCAAGCCGGTTGTTGTCGCCAGTTTTTCTGAAGGCGCACGGGAACGACTGTCGGGGCTGCTTGCAGACCACGACATTCATGATGCCAACCTAATCAAAACAGCCCGCGATATCACGCCCGGCGGTGTTCACCTTGCAATTTGGGGGGTAGAGCAAGGCTTTGTCACGCCCGATTTGGTGGTCATCTCCGAACAAGACGTTCTGGGCGATCGTCTGATCCGGAGCGCCCGCAAGAAAAAACGCGCCGAGAATTTCCTAACCGAGACGCAATCGCTCAGCCCGGGCGATTTGGTGGTCCATGTTGATCATGGCATCGGGCGCTTCACGGGCATGGAAACCGTCACTGCCGCTGGCGCGCCGCATGAATGCATACTGCTCGAATATGCGGGTGGCGACCGGCTGTACCTGCCGGTCGAAAATGTCGAACTGCTCAGCCGCTACGGCCATGAGGAAGGGCTGCTCGACAAACTTGGTGGTGGGGCGTGGCAGGCCAAGAAAGCGCGGCTCAAGCAACGCATCAAAGACATGGCCGACCGTCTTATACGTGTCGCCGCGGAACGCGAACTGCGCCGCGCGCCCATCCTTGAGCCAAATGATGAAATGTGGGAGGCGTTCTGCGCCCGGTTCCCCTATGAAGAAACCGAAGACCAGCTGACCACCATCGAAGCCGTCATTGACGATCTGGCCAAAGGGCGCCCGATGGACCGGCTCGTTTGTGGCGACGTGGGCTTTGGCAAAACCGAAGTCGCTATGCGCGCGGCTTTCGTTGCCGCCGCCGCCGGCTTGCAGGTGGCCGTCGTCGCGCCGACGACGCTTCTCAGCCGCCAACACACCCAAAGCTTCAAAGAACGGTTCCGTGGCTTTCCGTTACAAGTCAATCAGTTGTCGCGCTTTGTTGGCACAAAGGAAGCCGCACAAACCCGTGACGGCATCGCGCGCGGTGAGGTCGATATCGCCATCGGCACGCATGCGTTGCTGTCCCAACAAGTGCGTTTCAAGAACCTTGGACTGTTGATCATCGACGAAGAGCAGCATTTCGGCGTGCAGCACAAAGAAAAGCTCAAGCAAATGCGCTCCGACATCCACGTGCTGACCCTGTCGGCCACGCCAATTCCACGCACGCTGCAACTGAGCCTGTCGGGCGTGCGTGAGCTTAGCATCATTGGTACGCCGCCCGTCGACCGGCTGGCGATCCGCACCTATGTGTCTGAGTTCGACGCCGTTACGATTCGTGAGGCATTGCTGCGCGAACACTATCGTGGCGGTCAAAGCTTCTACGTCGTGCCACGCATCGCGGACCTGCCGGAAATCGAGGAATTCCTGAAGGAACACGTCCCTGAAGTCAGCTACGTCGTGGCAAACGGGCAGATGGCACCGGGCGAGCTCGATACACGCATGAACGCCTTTTATGACGGCAAATATGATGTGCTGCTGGCGACCACGATCGTTGAATCCGGCATCGACATTCCAACCGCCAACACGATGGTCATCCACCGCGCAGATATGTTCGGGCTGAGCCAGCTGTATCAAATCCGGGGCAGGGTCGGCCGGTCCAAGACCCGTGCCTATGCCTATTTGACGACCAAACCGCGCGCCAAGTTGACCACTACAGCGGAGAAGCGGCTGCGCGTCCTTGGCTCGCTCGACAGCCTTGGCGCTGGCTTTAACATCGCCAGCCAAGACCTTGATATCAGGGGCGCGGGCAACGTTCTGGGCGAAGAACAATCAGGTTCGGTGCGCGAGGTCGGGTATGAGCTTTACCAATCCATGTTGGAAGAGGCTATAGCCAAGATCCGCTCGGGCCAGATGGAGGGTCTCACGGAAAGTGATGATCAATGGGCGCCCACGATCAACCTCGGCGTGCCAGTCTTGATCCCTGAGGATTATGTCAGCGATCTCGACGTTCGTCTCGGCCTCTATCGCCGGCTGTCGAACTTGACCACCAAGGTCGAGCTGGAAGGGTTCGCGGCAGAGTTGATCGACCGGTTCGGCATGCTGCCTAAGGAGGTTAACACTTTGCTTCTGGTCGTGCGCATCAAAGCGATGTGCAAACGCGCTGGCATATCAAAGCTGAACGCCGGCGAACGCGGCGCAACCATAGAATTCCAGGACAACAAATTCGCGCGCCCCGAAGGTCTGGTTGAATACCTTCAGGACGACCGCAATCAGGCGAAAATGAAGGAAAACAAGGTCATCGTGCGCCGCGACTGGAAAAAAGACAGCGACAAGATCAAAGGCGCTTTCGCCATAGCGCGCGATCTTGCCGAAAAAGCTGGAACGTTCAAACCCGCCAAAAAAGTGAGCACCGCTTAGAAGCTGCGTTTCACGATCCAAAAAGCGCTGGCTGACAGCAGTAAGACACCGCCAGCCAAGGGCAGATGGGTTCCGTCGAAAAGCAACCCTATCGGGATCGCAAAGACCAGCGCGAGGACAGTCGACACCGAGCCTAAGATCGACGCAGCAAGCCCCGCAATATGGCCCACCGGCTCCATCGCCAATGCGTTCAGGTTGCCGATCACAAAACCGACCATAAAGAACACAGACGTGATCCAAGCGATGAACAGCCAGAAGGGCAGGCCTGTGGTCACGCCGAGCCCCAGGACAAACACGGAGATCACTATTTGCCCGCTGAGGCCAATCTCAACCATCCGCTGCATGCCAAGCCGCATCACCAGCGACGCATTGAAAATGCTCGCGCTCCCACCCAACAGCGCGATCAGCGCAAACCAGGCCGGAAAGCTATCACCGCGCTCATAGGTCACCTCAAACAGCTGTTGGACAGAGCTGAGCGTGGCAAAAAGCATCGCAAAGGTCAGGACCTGCACTGCGGTCGAGACGGAGAAAGCGCGATAGGTGAAACACTCCAGGGTCGCGGCCAGCAGCGTTTTCGCCCCTATTGAGCGTCGCCGTGACCTAGGCAAAGTTTCTGGCTGGCGGATCAACAGCCAACCGATTGCGATCACAGCAAAGACAATGCAGGCCGTGAAAATGTTTCGCCAGCCAAATGCGTCAATAATGAACTCCCCCAAGAAGGGTGCGATAGCCGGAACCAACGTAAAAATGAGCATTGCGTAGGACATGATCTGCGCCATCCGCCGGCCTGCATAGATATCGCGGATCAGGGCCATCGCAACAACACGCGGCCCTGCTACACCCAAGCCCTGCACCGCCCGCGCGACGAGCATTTGCTCAAGTGTTTGCGCCATATACGCCATCGCCGCCCCGAAAACATAGAGCGCGGCCGCCCAGAAGATCACGGGTTTACGACCAAATCGATCTGACAAAGGCCCCATGAAGAATGTTCCGACCCCCATGCCAAAGACGAAAGACGTCACCACCAATTGGGTATTGTTGCGGTTTTGCGGGCTCAACGCCTCCGCAATCTCCGGCAAGGCGGGCAGCATCGCATCTATCGAGAACGCCACCATCGCAAAATTTAGTGCGACAATGACGATAAACTCGGTCAGCGGCAGTCGTTTTATCGATGCCTCGTTCACAGCAAAGGACAATGCGGTCGCGTCATGCGTCAGGGGCCGCCTGAACGCGTAATTCGTCCAAAACGCGCTCCCATAGGTCAGGCGGCTGCGCGCCCGGCAAGACATGCTGGTTGGCGACAACAAAAGTAGGCACGCCCGTCACTCCGCGCTCGCGGGCATGGGCGTCGCGGGTTTTGATGTCTTCAACGTCGCTCTCGCTTTCAAGCAACCTTGCGACCATATCGCCGTTCATTTCAGCGGCCTCCGCAATCTCAACCAATACACTGTGCGCGCCGATGTCGCGGCCTTCCTCAAAATACGCCTTGAACAGTTTTGACACGATTGCGGTTTGCCGCCCCTCAAGTCCCGCCCAGTGAATGAGGCGATGTGCATCCACCGTATTTGGTGTCTTTTCAATGCCTTCAAAGTTGATCTTCAAACCGGCTGCTTCCGCGGCCTGTGCGATTTGGCCGTAGACTCTGATCGCGTTTTCTTTGCCGCCGAACTTGGTTTCAAGATATTCACGTCGGTCCATGCCACCTTCGGGCATCTCGGGGTTCAGTTGGAACGGATGCCATTCAATCTCAAACGGGTGGTCGTGGTTTTTCTCAAGTGCCCGGTCGAGCCCTGATTTGCCGATATAGCACCACGGGCAGATCGGGTCAGAGATGATATCGAGCTTAATCCGTCCGGACATTTTGCGCCTCATAATTGGCGCGTAGAGCGCGCCGGTTGAGTTTTCCATTTCCCCCATATGGAAGGGCGCTGACAGGGATGTAAAGCCGAGGTTGCTTGTAGCGAGCCAGATGTGTTTGCGCATGGGCGCGCAGGGCCTGTTCACGCGCATTTCCGAGGTAAAAAAGCGCGATCACAGAGGTGTCCGACTTGATCTCAACTTGCACAGCGGCGCTTGCTGTCACGCCGCCGCAATCGGCAAAGCAGGCCTCAACCTCCAAAGGGAAAACGCGGTAGCCGCCCGCGTTCATCATGTCATCTGCGCGGCCCAGATAGGTCACGCTGCCATCCTCTTGCATGGACGCAATATCGCCCGTTTCAAACCACCGTCCTTCCGGTGCCGCGCCTCCGAGATAGTGAAGCATGAGCCCCGGATCATCGACAGACACGGCCAAAGCGCCGGGAGCTCCGCACGGCACCGGTTCGCCTTTGTCCAGCACAGCCACGCATCTGCCGGGCTGCGGTGTCCCGCTGCTATTGGGCGGTGCGGGTCGGGCAGGGCTAGAGGAGATGAAGGTCGAGCATTCCGACATGCCGAAGGCCTGATGCAGAGCGGTTCCTGTCTTGGCTTTCCACATGTCACGCAAGGTCTCAGACAGATGCTCACCCGCCGACAAGGCATGGCGCAACTTGGGAAGCATGGGAAGTTCGGCTTTCAGGATCTGTCGGTAAACGCCGGGGGCGGCTGCAAAAATACTGACGTCATGAAGTAAGGCCAGGTCTATCAGATCTGCGCTTTGCGTTTCTGGCTGCGCGATGATGGCTGTGGCCCCAACGCTCCACGGGTCCATCAACCCTGTGCCAAGCGTGTAGGTCCAATTGAAGGCCCCGGCATGCATAACGCGGTCCGACGTGCGCAAGGCGTACCACCCGTCATGCATCATCCGCCGCGCCCAAATCGCCCGATGCGCGTGGCAAACGCCCCGCGGCTTGCCCGCCGTCCCGGAGGTGAAGATGATATAGGCGAGCCTATTGGGATCACCAAGATCAGCCGGGATCGGTGCGGCTTCTGGCAGGTTTGTCAAAACAGGGCAGTCTTCGGTCTCCGGCAAGCTGACGCCGGCATCGGCCAAAATCGCGGCCGCGCTTACCTCCGCAGCAATCGTCGTGATCTCGTCCACGGTCAGTTGCGCCGAGGTCGGCACAGGGACAAGTCCCGCCCAAATACAGGCGAGATAGGCTACCGGAAACCGTGAGCTGTTGCCGAGCCGAAACAGCACTTTCGAACCGGGCGTTAGTCCTTGCGCGCGCAATCCGCCTGCGACCGCTCTGACCCGGGATCTCAGTTGTTGAAAGGTCAGAACGTCGCCACCTGTCCCGCCAGCAATCAAAGAAGGCTTGTCACCAAGCCGCTCTGCCTGCGCCAAAACATATGCCGCCATATTGAACGGGGAGGGGCAAGGGGCAGGCGGGCCCTGATCGAAAACGGACAGCATAATTTGTCGCTACGCCTGAGGTCTTTTCATTGCAAGTGGTCAATCGAACGGGGTATTCAGCCACCATGTCCTTAGAAGATCTCAAAACTCTGTCTGTGACCCGCGAAGATGGTGCCGAGAACACCGTCGAGCTGCTTGATTTGGGCCGCCGTGTCCGCGAGCTGCGCAAGGAACGTGACTGGACGTTGGAGCGCGCCGCGAAGGAAGCGGGGCTTGCGCGTTCAACGCTGTCAAAGATCGAAAACGACCAGATGTCGCCGACATTTGAGTTGATGAAGAAACTTGCGATAGGGCTTGGCATCGACGTCCCGCAGCTCTTCACGCCGCCAAAGAAAGATCAGGTCTCGGGCCGCATGGACGTGACCCGGTCGGGCGACGGAAAACCGCTGGTCACGACGACATATGAGCATGAGTTGCTGGGCGCAGCGCTCATCAAGAAATCAATGCTGCCCTACCGCACGCAGATCAGGGCGCGTAGCTTTGACGAATTCGACGGATGGGTCCGTCATGACGGCGAGGAGTTCGTCTACGTGCTGACCGGAAAAATCATGTTTTACAGTGAGTTCTACGAACCTGTTGAGATGAGCCGGGGTGACAGCGCCTATTACGACGCCTCAATGGGGCATAACCTCGTCTCTACCAGTTCTGAGGACGCCAGCGTCCTTTGGGTGACGTCGCTTTAGTCTTTCTTAAAGAGCCACCCGAGCGCGAATGTTGCGCCGACCGCCGCGATCAGCTGCATCGCGATGAACATCGGTATATGGCTGGGATCAATACCCGCAAAAGTATCGCTAAATCCGCGCGCGATGGTGACGGCCGGGTTGGCGAAACTGGTAGATGACGTAAACCAATAGGCCCCGGTAATATAAAGCGCCACAAGGGCAGGGACGGCCGACGCCTTGCTCGCAAGCCCGCCAAAAATCACGAAAAGCAGCCCGAAGGTCGCAAACAGCTCTGAGGCATATTGCGACAGACCCGTGCGCTGCGTGGTGGAGGCCTGCAAGATCGGCAGCTCAAACATCACATGGGTGAACCAAACGCCCAGGATACCGCCGATAATTTGAACAACCACGAACCCCCCGGCCAGCGGCATTGCGATCTGCCCACGGATCAGGAAGGCCAGCGTGACGGCCGGGTTGAAATGCGCGCCCGAGATGGGGCCCAACACCGTTATCAGAAAATAAAGCGCGCAGCCCGTGGCGATGGCATTGGCGAGAAGTGCCACCGCGACGTTCCCGCCCGCAAGGTTTTCACCCATGATGCCGGAGCCCACGACCGCGATAAGCAGCATCGCGGTGCCAAGCGCCTCAGCCGCGAGTTGGCGGGTCATGGCAGGGTGCCGATCTGAGCCAGCGCCTCTTTGGTGCGATCGGCCTCAGGCAACGCGTGAAACGCCTCCGCACGACGCTTGAGGATTTGAAAGGCCGTCTCGAAAGCGTCTGTTTGTTCTTCGGGCGCTGCGGCTGCCGGGTCCTCAACGCCCCAATGAACTTGCATCGGCGCACCGAACCAAACTGGACAGGTCTCATTCGCGGCATTGCCGCAGACCGTGATCACAAGCTGCATCTCAAGGCCGGACGCTTTTTCAAACTCGTCCCATGATTTGGAGCGGGGGCCATTGGGGATGATCCCGTGCGACGCGAGGGTCGTCAAAGCAACGGGATGGACCTGGCCTGCCGGTTTTGACCCGGCGGAGAAGCTCGAATAGCCCATATCAGCCAGGATCGCCTCCAACAGAATGGAGCGTGCGGAATTGCCGGTGCATAGGACGAGAATGTTCATAAGGCCCCCTCAGACATGTTTTGTGTGGGATAGGACGCGCATGTAACAACTCTGTAACGCATGGGCGCCAAGTGCCGGAAAAATTAGGAAAACATATCGCGCAGATTGACCGAGGAGTCCGCACCAAGGTCGTCGAAATGTGCCTCCAAGAACCGCTCCGCCGCTTTGCGCCCGGCCATCTTCAACTGATCGAGTATATATGCGGTCGGCACGGTTTTGGTGGCGACAGAGAGCTGGCGCATCAGGTTGTCATCGGAAATCATATGGATCAACACATCTTCCATCGTCCCCGGTTTGACCGCGCCTTTGGTCAGCAAATCACGAACGAATTGGATCGCACGCAATTCGCGAAAGAGCGAGCCGTTGAAGCTGATCTCATTGATGCGGTTTTGAATTTCCTGCGGAGTTTTCGGGATATCCTCGCGGTAAAGCGGATTGATATTGACGATGACAATGTCGCGCGTCTCGTTGGGAAAAAGCGGGAAAAGGGCAGGGTTACCCATATAGCCGCCATCCCAATAGGCCTCCACCCGTTTGCTGTCCTTGTCGTAGATCTCGACCGCCTTAAAGAGCGTCGGCAGACAGCCCGAAGCCAATATCGCCTCGGTCGAGATGTCTTCGCCAGAAAAGATGCGGATTTTGCCGCTGCGCACATTGGTGGCACAGATATAGAGCTCAGGACCGTCTGCGGCGCAAATCCGGTCGTAAGAGAAGGTTTTGACGATCTTCTCCAGCGGATGGGGCAGGAGCGCCGCAAATTGGTAAGGGCTGGCCATCCGGCTCATCATATCAAGCGCGATATAGCCCGGCGACAGTTCCAGCGATTTGCTGAAGATCTCAGGCGCGAGGCCGCCCATCCAGGCAGGGAGAGATTCGTGTTCAACCGCACCGATCTCTGCCCAAAGCCAATCAAGCTTTTCCTTCGCCGCGTCACGACCGCCCAACACAAGCCCGGATTTCAGCGCAGCGCCATTGAGCGCACCGGCCGAGGTGCCAGAAACGCCCGAGATCTCGACTTTCTCTTCTTCGAGCAGAAAATCCAGCACACCCCAGGTAAACGCCCCATGCGCGCCACCGCCTTGTAGGGCGAGGTTGATTTTCTTGGACTTACCCATCGGACGTCTGCGCATCATAAGCCGCGATCATGGCGCTAAGCTTGATGCCGTCGATGGTCATATCAGTTACATTGGCATTGGTGATTGCCAGCCCCTGCAGGTTGGCATTGTTTATGCTCACCTGCGACATGTTCACGTTATCGAACTTTGCCTCAGAAAGGTTGGCGTTGTGAAAGCTCAAACCTGTCGCATTCACATCGTCAAACTCCGCCTGCATGAAATGGGCATCGGAAAAACGCGCTTCTTTGAGGCTCACGCGGCTGAATTGCGAGCCGCAAAGAAACATGTTGTCGATGTTGAGCTTGTCGCGCCCAGCTTCCTTTTCTTCGCTCATAATGCGGTCCATCCGCCATCAACCGAAATCGTGGTGCCGGTGATCTGCGCGGCAGCGTCGGAGCATAGAAAGGCGGCAACGCCTCCCAGCTGTTCCGTGGTCGCAAACTCTTTTGAGGGTTGCCGCTCCAAAATAACCTTCTGCTTCACCTCCTCCTCCGTCATGTCGTATTTCTTGGCCGTGTCGGGGATCTGGCTTTCGACCAGCGGGGTCAGAACGTAGCCCGGGCAAATCGCATTGGCGGTGATCGGCTCACGCGCGGTTTCGAGCGCGACCACTTTGGTCATGCCAACCACGCCGTGTTTGGCCGAGACATAGGCCGACTTATAGGGCGACGCTGTCAAACCATGGGCCGAAGAAATATTGATCACACGACCCCAACCGGCTTTGCGCATCATCGGAAGCGCCACGGCGGTGGTATGAAAAACCGAAGACAACATGATTGCCATGATCATATCCCATTTTTCCGTTGGGAATTCGTCGATGGGGGCCACGTGTTGGATGCCCGCGTTGTTTATAAGAATGTCGACCTGTCCCGCGTTTTCGATCAACGCGCGCGATTGATCCCCTCTC
This sequence comes from Pseudomonadota bacterium, assembly GCA_039030615.1. Taxonomy (GTDB): domain Bacteria; phylum Pseudomonadota; class Alphaproteobacteria; order Rhodobacterales; family Rhodobacteraceae; genus Litoreibacter. Next base: position 34,162 of record JBCCDV010000013.1, read on the forward strand.
GACAGGTCGGACTGTATGTACCTAGCTTTTGTACCTGTCTCGGCACTGATTTTTTCGGCCAGCGCGTGGTCCTCATCACTGTCGGTGTAGGAGTTCAGCACGACATTCGCGCCTAGCTTCGCGAGCTCTTCGGCGACCCCAAGGCCGATCCCGGAATTTGATCCTGTGATGACGGCGGTCTTTCCTTCGACTGACATGGCGGGTCCTCTCCTCGCATTGTTCACGAGAGAGAATATATGCTGCACCTGCGAAGGGAAGGGGCAGTTGTTTTGCATGTGCCAAAAAAAACGCCAGCACAAGGCTGGCGTAAGTTATTGAGGCAGGTTTCATACAGGCAAGAAACCTATCGAGCAGTAAGGTCTTTATAAGCAATGACTTGCGCGTCGCCAAGCATAAAGTTTGAAAACCGCCAAAAGCCGCATTAGCGTGAAAGGCAATAATAAAAGGCGCATGAGGGAGAGTTGCCAAAATGAGATCAATGTTTTTCCGCGCAGGTCTTGCCGCGGCGCTGTCTTGTGCAATTTTGTCCGGTGGCGCGCTCGCGGAGCCCAAACATGGCATAGCTATGTATGGTGACCCGGCGCTTCCCCCAGATTTTGTGTCCCTCCCATACGTAAATGCTAACGCGCCAAAGGGCGGCAAGGTTTCAGCGGGGGAGGTCGGCAGTTTCGATTCGCTCAATCCCCATATCCAGAAAGGGCGCGTACCGTGGCAGCTTCGCTTCCTCGCCTATGAAAGCCTGATGGGCCGATCACTGGATGAACCCTTCACGCTTTACGGGCTATTGGCCGAATCGATAGACGTCAGCCCAAGCGGCGACAGCGTCGAATTCGTCTTGCGCGAAGGGGCCCGTTTTTCAGATGGTAGCCCGGTGACGGTCGAGGACGTCATATGGTCCTACGAGACTTTGGGCACGGAAGGGCATGGGCGCTACCGCGGCAGCTGGACCAAAGTTGCATCGGCTGAGCAAACAGGCCCGCGTTCGGTCAAATTCACCTTTAATGTCGAAGACCGCGAACTGGCTCTGATCATGGGGCTGCGCCCAATCCTCAAAAAGGCGCAATGGGACGGCAAGGACATCACGGAAAGTGGCCTGGATGAACTTCCGATCACCTCCGCCCCTTATGTCATCGATGATTTCGAGGCTGGCCGCTTTGTCTCCTTAAAGCGCGACCCAGACTATTGGGGCGCTGATGTGCCGTTCCGCAAGGGAACCGGCAATGTCGATGAAATCCGTATGGAGTTCTTTGCGGATGCGACGGCCATGTTTGAGGCCTTCAAGGCGGGCGCTTTGACCTCGCACCGCGAAACCAACGCGCAGAAATGGAATCAGCAATTTGACTTCTCACGCGTGACATCTGGCGCGGTGGTAAAATCCGAAATTCCGCATGCGCGGCCCTCCGGCATCACCGGCTTTGCGATGAACACGCGTCGGGACATGTTCGCCGATTGGCGCGTGCGCGAGGCGATGATCCAAGTGTTCAACTTTGAATTCATCAACGAAAAGCTGAACGGCGGTGATCAGCCACGGATCACATCCTATTTTTCAAACTCCGTCCTTGGGATGGATCACACGCCCGCGGAGGGGCGGGTTCTGGAGTTGTTGCAAGCACAGGACGCGAACCTGCTGCCCGGCGCGATCGAGGGTTATAGCTTGCCCGTCTCCGACGGAACCGCGCGCAACAGGGCTGGGATCATCAAAGCCCAGGACCTGCTGGCCGAGGCCGGATGGGAGATCAAAGACGGCGTCATGACATCTGCCGCAGGCCAGCCTCTGCGCTTCACGGTCTTGCTGCAATCAGGCAGCGCCGAGAATCAAGCGATCCTGAACATTTTCACCCAAGCGCTTGAGCGTATCGGTGTCTTTGCCAGTGTTGAGACGATAGACAGCGCCCAGTACCGCGAACGCGTCGACAATTTCAACTTCGATATGACCTACACACGGCGCGGTCTGTCGTTGAGCCCGGGAAATGAGCAGCTCGCCTATTGGGGGACGGACGCCGCCGACGCAACCGGGTCGCGCAACATCGCTGGCATTAAAAACCCTGCCATCGATGCGATGGTTCAGGTGATGCTGACCTCTGACAGCAGGGAGGACTACCTTGCAGCCGTAAAAGCGCTCGACCGGATGCTGATGTCGGGGCGCTATGTAATCCCACTTTGGTATTCACAAATCTCGCGTCTGGCGCATAATTCTGAGATGAAACGCCCTGATATGGTGCCTGCCTATGGCGATTGGCCCGGATATTTGCCAGATGTCTGGTGGATCGAAAACTAGACCCCGACAACGGGGCAGCGAAGGAAGAGCAGAATGAAATCACTTGCGTTTGCCCTGGTGGCATTAGGCGCGCTGGCAGCCTGCAATACGGTTGAGGGCGTGGCCGAGGATGTGAAGCAAACCAGTCAGGCCGTGCGCCGGGCGCTATAACTATTCGGCAGCCAGCTTTGGCGGCTCGGACGGGTTCTTTTCGTTCGGGTAAACAAGCCCGGCAGAGATCACCAGTTTCGCGGCATCCTCGACGCTCATATCCAATTCAATAATGTCGGACTTGGGAACGAATAGCAGAAAGCCAGAGGTTGGGTTCGGCGTCGTCGGCAGGAAGACAGAAACCTTTTGTTCTTCAACCGGGATCCCGCTTGAGATTTCGCCTTTGGCACTGGTCGAGATGAAGGCAATCGCCCAAATGCCCCGACGCGGGTACTCAACCAAACAGGCTTTGTCGAAGGAGGTATCGCGCTGCGAAAACACGGTCTCCGCGATCTGTTTTACGCCCGAATAGACCGAACGAACGACTGGCATCCGGCTGACAAGCCCCTCGGCCCAGCGAAGGAAAGAGCGGCCCAGAAAGCCCTTCGTGACCCAGCCGACAATCATTGTGAAAATGAGGAAAATGATCACGCCAATGCCGCGCACATTGATCTTGATTCGATCCTCTGGGTAGCCGAACGCCCAGTTCACCAAGGCTTCGGGCTGATAGCCCTCAGGCACAAAGGGCCAGACCCAGCCGTCGATCCAGCCAACAACTGTCCAGATCAGCCACAGCGTCAGCCCAATCGGCGCGATGACGATAAGGCCCGCCAGGAAATTCCCGCGCATGCGTGAAAACAGGCCGGGTCGCCGCAAGATAAGCGGGTCCTGGGATGGCGTTGGTTGCTCAGTCATTGGGGGTGCGGCACTTACCCTGAAAATTACAGACCTAACTTAAGGCTTTGCAGATGCAGGCACAAGCGAGCCGGATGTGAACGCTGTGTTTTCTCAACCGCGCTTTCGCAAGTCGCACAATGAGAGGGCAATTTCGGCGGCCAGACGGGCGTTGTTACGCACCAAAGCGATATTGGTGGCCAGTGAGCGCCCGTCGCTGAGCTCAAAAATGCGTTGAAGAAGGAACGGCGTGACCGCTTTGGCGGCAATCTTTTGCGCGTCAGCCTCCTGCAGGGCCTGAAGGATCATCGGTTCAATCTCAGCCTGCGGGATCTCGTCTGCTTTCGGGACCGGGTTCGCGACAAGTTGGCCGCCCGGAATGCCCATTTCAGTGCGCATCGCGTGCGTCCCCGCAATCTCAGCGGCGGTATCAAGCCTTTGCGGGGCAGGGTGCTCGCTTTCACGCGACCAAAAAGCGGGTAAGCTGTCCTGTCCATAGGTAATGATCGGCACCCCCAGCGTTTCAAGGACTTCCAGCGTCTTGGGGATGTCGAGGATCGCCTTGGCGCCGGCCGCAACCACAGTCACGGGGGTCTGCGCCAGCTCTTGCAAATCCGCGGAAATATCAAAGCTAAGCTCCGCGCCGCGATGGACGCCGCCAATGCCGCCTGTGGCAAAAACCTCGATCCCGGCCAGCCGGGCGCCAATCATCGTTGCTGCAACTGTCGTCGCCCCTGTGCCGCCTTGCGCAAGACAAAGCGCCATATCCGCGCGCGATAACTTCGCGGCGTCGTCGCGTTGCGCCAAGACCTCAAGCATCGCGTCTTCAAGGCCGATGTGCAGCGTGCCATCTATCACCGCGATGGTCGCAGGCACCGCGCCCGCTTCCCGGATCAGCTGCTCAACCCCGCGCGCCATCTCCAGGTTCTGCGGAAAGGGCATGCCATGGGTGATGATCGTGCTTTCCAATGCGACGACGGCGCGGCCTGCTGTTTGGGCCGCGGCCACCTCGGCAGAGCGGAGCATTCTGAGCGTCATTTGTAACTTTCACCGGAAATATAGATCGCGGCCGCATCAAGCGCGCTTTGCAATGCATGTTCCGCCGAAGCGCCCGCGGCCTCAGCGGCAATATGGGCGGCCATGAACGTGTCGCCCGCCCCTGTCGCGCGGGTGACCAAAACCTCCGGCGGCGTCTGTGTCACCACCCCATCCGCCGTCGCGACGCTTGCCGGGTTTGGCCCATCCGTCACCACGGCGCGGCGCAGCCCATTCGCAATAAGCCCTGTCGCGGCCTCCGCGCTGCCGCTGACTTTGCGGTGCAACAACAGGTTCGCTTCTTCAAGGTTGACGTAAATTGTCGCGCGTTTGTGGCTCAGAAACGGGCTCAAACGCTCCGCTTTGCCCGGCGATGCAGGGGCCACACGCAGGTCGGTGGCCGTAAATTCAGGCGCATGGGCGATGTGATCCAACAGGGCCACTGTCAAGTTCCCGTCGAGCGCTACCAAACCGTCCCAACCTCGCAATGCCCCGTCAACCAGCGGGCGCAAGATCTTGTTGCCCGCCGCTTCCAATGAATGAGCATCGGCAATTGCCGCGATGACACCGTTGCCACCTTCGACGGCCATATAAATATCCGTTGGCAGGTCCTCGGACCGATAGGCGTGCGAGGCATCAACGCCGAGTCGGGCGCAGGCGCGGATCAGTTCCTCGCCCTCCTCGTCCTGACCAATCGCGGCCAGCACGGCGGGCGACATGCCATAGGCTTTAAGGGCCATCGCAATGTTCATTGCGACGCCACCTGGCAGCCGCGATATGCGCCCCGGAACATCCGATCCCACCCGCATATGCGCCGTGGCGCGCCCGATAATGTCCCAAAGGACGGCGCCTATACATATGATGTCTGTTTGCCCGCTCATACCTCCTTTTGGCGCTTGCTGCATGCCCGCGCAAGCCGATTGCCAACAAAGGCTTGCAGGGCAGGGGGGATTGGTCTAAAGCGCGCGTACTTCGCAGGCGGGGTCGGGCACGACGGGGAGACATCCCGAAGGGTCCACCGGTTGAAGGGTCCCAGATGCGGGCGCTTCTCACACCCCGCCGAGGCTTAAACCGGAAAGGAAAACGGACATGGCTTTGCCAGAATTTTCGCTCCGTCAGCTCTTGGAAGCTGGCGTACACTTTGGTCACCAGACCCAACGTTGGAACCCGCGCATGGAGCCGTATATCTACGGCGCCAAAAACGGTATCCACATCATGGACCTCACACAAACCGTCCCAATGCTCGACCAAGCGTTGCAGGTTGTGCGTGAAACGACTGCCAAGGGCGGTCGCGTGCTGTTCGTTGGCACCAAGCGTCAGGCGCAACGCCCGATCGCTGAGGCCGCTGAAAAATGCGCGCAGTATTACATGAACCACCGTTGGCTCGGCGGCACGCTGACCAACTGGAAAACCGTGTCGAACTCGATCTCTCGTTTGAAGAAGATCGACGAAGCCATGGCAGAAGGCTTCACCGGCCTGACCAAGAAAGAGCGTCTCGGCATGGAGCGTGACCAGGGCAAGCTGCAAGCATCCTTGGGCGGCATCCGCGAAATGGGCGGCACACCTGACCTTCTGTTCGTCATCGACGTGAACAAAGAAGACCTGGCCATTGCCGAAGCCAAGAAGCTGGGCATCCCTGTGATCGCCGTGGTCGACACCAACTGCTCGCCCGACGGCATCGACTTCCTGATCCCCGGCAATGACGACGCATCGCGCGCAATTTCGCTGTATTGCGATCTGGTGGCCCGTGCGGCGCTCGACGGCATGCAGGCACAAATGGGCGCCGCTGGCGTTGATCTGGGCGCAATGGACGAAGCACCTGTCGAAGAAGCCGTTGCTGAAGAAGCACCTGCTGAAGCCGCGGCCGAAGCTCCGGCAGAAGCCGTTGCTGAGGCGCCTGCTGAAGAAGCGAAAGCTGAATAAGCCGTCATTTGACTGTTACCGAAGGCTGGTCTGACACGGGTCAAACCGGCCTTCGGACACCGAAACCAAAATTACAGGAGATCCATGAGATGGCGATTACCGCTGCAATGGTGAAAGAACTGCGCGACAGCACGGGCGCAGGCATGATGGACGCGAAAAAAGCGCTGACCGAGAATGATGGCGACATGGAAGCCGCGGTCGATTGGCTGCGCACCAAGGGCCTCGCGAAAGCGGCTAAGAAATCCGGCCGTACGGCGGCTGAAGGTCTTGTCGCTGTGAACGTATCTGGCGGGACTGGCGTCGCGGTTGAAGTGAATTCCGAAACTGACTTCGTGGCCAAAAACGCCGAGTTCCAAAACATGGTCTCGGGCGTGGCGTCCGTAGCGCTTGGCGTGGCCGATGTTGACGCGCTGGCCGCAGCCGATATGGGTGGCAAATCCGTTGCCGACACGATCACCGACAAAATCGCGACCGTGGGTGAGAACATGTCGCTGCGCCGTATGGCCAAGTTGGAGGGCGCTGCTGTGACTTCCTACGTTCACAACGCCGCCGCTGACGGCATGGGCAAGATTGGCGTGCTGGTCGCGCTTTCGGCTGAAAACGAGGCCTTCGGCAAGCAGGTTGCGATGCACGTCGCTGCTGTGAACCCAGCCTCGCTGTCTGAGGATGATCTCGACCCATCCGTGGTCGAAAAAGAGAAACAGGTTCAAATGGACATCGCCCGCGAAAGCGGCAAACCAGAAGCGGTGATCGAAAAGATGATCGTCGGCCGTATGAAAAAGTATATGGCTGAAGTCACGCTGCTGAACCAAGCTTTCGTTGTGAACCCTGACCTGACCGTCGGCGCCGCTGCCAAAGAAGCAGGCGTTGAGATCTCTGGGTTTGTCCGCTTGGAAGTGGGCGAGGGGATCGAAAAGAAAGAAGAGAACTTCGCCGAGGAAGTGGCCGCTCAGCTGAAAGGCTAAGACCAAATCCAACGAGAGAAAAATCGAGCGGCGCCTGAGGTAAAACCAAGCGCCGCTCTTTTTTCGACCTCTAACCCCGTCAGGTCATGCTGGGGAGCCGGGATGACGGGGCTTTAGGTAGAAAGGTGCCGTTCAGCAGGTCGACTATATACCCACTGAACGGCGATCCGGAAAACCGGAACGCAGGCCACAACCTCATAATTCAAAGATGACGACCCACGCTTAAAGTTCCATGGCAAAAGCCACCACTCACGGAACTCTTTCAACTTCTCGCAAACACAAAGAAATGACAAGGTAAGAAAAAACGTACCTAAGTTTGTTAACCAATTGTTAACCAATACAAAATCAGCGCTCGATCAGGAAGAACTGATTTTGGGAGGAGGCCTTGAGAATAGCTTGAGCAGTCGTATCAACGTCCAGTGATTCTCGCGCAAGGCGCAAATGCTTTTCGATCGTGGCCGGGTTCAACCCCATGATCGTCGCCGTATCTTGAATGGTTTTCCCATCTGCAACCCATTCCAAAACCTCGCGCTGGCGGGCGGTGAGGGGGCGTCGTTGTCCAGTCGTATGCGGCAATTGGACGACTTTCAGGTGAAGAATTTTGTTGGCCAGTTCAATGTCAGAGCCATGCTCTTGCCAGACCGCATCAATATCTGCCTGATTTTTCCCACGCACCGCGGTCAAGCCAATCGCACCTTTGGCGCGCAGCGACACCTCATGAAAGCTGATCGTGTACCCGGCAATGACATCCATTTTTTGGTTGAACGCCATGGCCTCCATCATATCGGGCGTTGCTTGGCCAGATGTGATGATGTCATGGATCATTTTCCAGGAACAGGCCCCGGTGTTGGCTGTGGCCCAAGCCACCATAGGTCCTTTGGCATACATGCCTTGACCGATGAATTCGTCCACATAGGCGGGGTCATGGTTGGTCAGAACCAAAGCGTCCTGCGGATCCCCAAGCGAAGAGCCTGTCCCAAACCGCGTGTAAGCATAGAGCAGGCGATCAAACCCGTATTCCGCCATTTTCTCCGTATGCACTTCCCACGCGTCTTGGATCGTGTTGGCATCCGTCATCTTATGGAGATATTCGCCAATCATGCGTCAAACCCAATATGGCTCAGCGCGGCATCTATCGCCAAAGTGTATCCGCGCGTGCCAAATCCGCTGATCTGGCCCAAGCACGCTTTTGACATGTAGGATGTATGCCGGAACGCCTCACGGGCGTGAACATTCGACAAATGCAGCTCGATCACCGGCACTTCGACCGAGAATATCGCGTCCATGATCGCAATCGAGGTGTGTGTATAGGCGCCAGCGTTCAGGATGATCGCGTCATGCGCGCCACGCGCAGCATGGATCGCGTCGATCAATACGCCTTCATGATTGGATTGCTCAAAGCTCAAAGCTACGCCGCGCGCCTTTGCATGGGTCTGGCACATCTTCTCGACATCATCTAACGTCGCGCGCCCGTACACGTCAGGCTGTCGCGTCCCCAGAAGATTAAGGTTGGGTCCGTTTAATACGAGTAACGATGACATTGCTTTGCTCTTTGAATGGTGCGCGGAGCCTACGCGCCAAACCATTGACTGTCGAGCCATGCGGTCGACAATTAACACAAAAAACAGCGGCTTGTGCCGCTTAGTGCAACAAATCGCCTAGGCTTTGGTCTGGAGCTGCATGCAACCGAAAGGGAAAACGCCGTCGCGATCTGTTGTTTGTTCGCAGGGACTTACGAGCCGACATAAAACAAAGCCTGTGTCAGCGCCTGAGGGACCTCAGGCACGTTAACTGTTTATTTACCATAATCTTGATTACAAGATGAATGGATATGTTTTGAGATCATGCAGGATTAGAGCTGAAACCAGGTTTTGTAATCTGAGACGAGCAGATGCACAGGATCCTCGTCCTCCTCTATCCCGGAAAACCGGTCGAGCGGCGGATGGAAGATGTTGTCGGTTTCATCATCGTTCACTGTGGAGACTTCGCCAATCAGAACGTCGCCACCCTCGCCCCAGAACTTGTGCCAATTGCCGGGCATCAGCGTCACGCTTTCGCCTGGGGCCAACAGCAGCACGTCACCGGCTTTCTGTGTCCGTGCGATGCCGTCACAAGCGACCGTCACATCTAAATCCTCATCGAGCGCGCCATCAGGCGCACTTTCATGCATCTGGATCGCAAGCGTCGCGCCGCCACGGTTGATGATGTCTTCAGCTTTCACGATATGCCGGTGCATCGGACTGATCTGGTCATGGCGCGAAATCATGATCTTTTCGGCGTAGCACATGCCACCACCTGCCTCGAGGTCGGATTGACGGCCATTGCGCGTCGTGAACAGAAACAACCCCATCTTGGCAAAATCGCCGTCACCGTAATCGGTTATGTCCCAACCAAGACGCGCGTTCAGAATGCCCTGAATTCCGGCTTGCCGATCTTTCATTTCAGACGGTGTCCAATAGGCAAAGGGCGGCAATATATGACCGAAAGAGCGAATAAATTCGTCGCCCTTCAAAAGGGTCTCATTCACAAAAGAACGTTTCATCTCAATGTCCTGGTTTCAGGGTTTTGGTGGTGTTTTTAGGCCGGTGTCGAAGGCCTCCCAGCCCTCGCCTTTAAACACATCGACGCCAAGCTGTGCAAGCACATGCGGGAAATCGACCATGACCCAGTTATCGACAATCTTTCCGTCGACAACTTTCCAGAAATCCATGTAGCGAATTTCGACCCTTTTGCCGGTGGCCGCGATCCCCATAAACGGCCCGCCATGGGTCGCTTCCTGCCGCCCGAACGCTGCCGCCCACTCCCCCATGTAAAGCCGCGCCTCATCAATGCAGGTCTTGTCGTGAAAGGCCGCCTGAAACGGCTTTTGCCAGTTGTCTTGGAATTCCCGGACCCCTTCTTTCGTGCCGCAGCCCGTGTTGCCCATCCAGCGGAAGGTCTCGGAGAAGAAGTCACCTATATCTGCGATCCGGTGGTCGTTCAGCCCGTCCACCATGCCCTCGATCACGGCACGGGTTTCTTCGGTTTTGGACAGGTCTGTGTCGCGGCTGAGCGCCGCTTGTTCGGGCCGTGAGCCTTTCATGGGCTTTTATCCTAGCGCATAGCCCGCGCCGCGCACCGTGCGCAGCGGATCGTCACCGCCGTGGCTTGTCAGCACTTTGCGAAGCCGTCCGACATGCACGTCAACGGTGCGGGTATCGACATAGATATCGCGCCCCCAGACGCGGTCAAGCAGCTGCTCGCGGCTCCACACCCGGCCCGGACGCTCCATAAATGTGGTCAGCAACCGGTATTCGGTGGGCCCAAGTTTCAAAGGCGTCTCGCCGCGGGTGACTCGGTGCTCCTCGATATCAACGATGATGTCGTCAAATTCCAAACGCTCGCCCATAGCGGCCGGGCGCGTGCGGCGCAGTTGGGTGCGGATGCGCGCCAAAAGCTCAGCCACGGAATAGGGTTTGATGACATAGTCATCCGCCCCGGTTTCAAGCCCCCTCACCCGGTCATCTTCTTCCGAGCGCGCAGACAACATGATCACCGGCAGCTTCGCCAGGCTCGCATCCTTTTTGATCTGGCGGCAAACCTCGATGCCCGAGACATTCGGCAGCATCCAATCAAGCACAACGAGGTCGGGCTGCTCTTCGCGCACGTTCAAAAGCGCCTCATCGCCGTTTTCAGCGGTAAGAACCTGATACCCTTCGGCCTTGATGTTGTAGGCCAGAACTTCGCGCTGCGAAGGGTCATCTTCCACAATTAAAACAACCGGTTCGCGTGACATCTTAATGCTCCTATGTCCCTACATATGAGGTGCTGTCTGCCTTGTCACGCTCATCATCCGGGGCTTCGCCCGTGACAAGGTAGATAACCTGTTCAGCGATCGAGGTGACATGGTCCCCCATGCGTTCAATATTCTTGGCAATAAAATGCAGGTGCATACAGGGCGTGATGTTGCGCGGGTCTTCCATCATATGGGTCAGAAATTCGCGAAACAGCGCGTTATACATCTGGTCAACTTCGGTGTCGCGCGCGCGCACATCTTCCGCCAAATCGACGTCGCGCTGAATATAGGCGTCGAGCGCGTCTTTCATCATCACATTCACCAGCTTGGTCATGCGCCGGATTGAGGCCCCGGTTCCGTTCACAGGCTGCATCTCTGACAAGACGGTCGTGCGTTTCGCCATGTTCTTGGCGTAGTCCCCGACCCGCTCAAGGTTGCCGGAAATCTTCATCACAGAAAGAACCGTGCGCAAATCGCCCGCTGTCGGCGCGCGCATCGCGATGACGCGTGCCACCTCGGAGGCGACCTCCTCCTCCAGCGCGTCGATTGCCTTGTCATTCTTGCGCACGAAGGCAGCCATCTCGCTGTCGCGCATGTCGAGCGCGCGCGCGGAGTCCGAAATCGCAGTCTCGACAAGCCCACCCATTTTCATGATCAGGGCCTGAATGCCCTCAAGATCACGGTCAAACGCGGACGCAATATGTGCATCATTCATTGTTTTTATCCTTAGCCGATCCGGCCCGTGATGTAGCTTTCGGTACGCGGGTCTTCAGGGTTTGTAAAAATCTTGTCGGTCTCGCCATACTCAACCAAATCCCCAAGATGGAAGAAGGCAGTCTTTTGGCTGACGCGGGCCGCCTGTTGCATCGAGTGGGTCACGATCACGACCGTGAAGTCCTGTCGCAGCTCATCGATCAACTCTTCGACCTGCGCGGTGGCGATCGGGTCCAGCGCCGAGCACGGCTCATCCATTAAAAGAACCTCTGGCGCGGTGGCGACCGCGCGCCCGATACAAAGACGCTGTTGCTGCCCGCCTGAAAGCCCCGTGCCGGGCGCATCCAGACGGTCTTTCACCTCATCCCAGATCGCCGCGCGTCGCAGAGATTTCTCAACGATTTCATCAAGTTCCGACTTGTTCTTCGCAAGCCCATGGATTTTGGGACCATAGGCCACATTGTCGTAGATCGACTTTGGGAAAGGGTTGGGTTTCTGGAACACCATACCGACACGTGCGCGCAGTTGGACCGGGTCCACATCCTTGGCATAGATGTCCTGCCCGTCGAGAAGCATGTCGCCCGTCACGCGGCAGACATCAATCGTGTCATTCATCCGGTTCAGGCAGCGCAGGAAAGTCGACTTGCCGCAGCCCGACGGGCCGATAAACGCCGTCACAGCGCGGTTCTGAATGTTCACATCGACACTCTTGATAGCGTGGTTGTCGCCATAAAAGACGTCGACGCCCTTCGCTACAATTTTGATGTCATCATCAGCCATGACGCGCTCCATTGATCTTAAATCGTCCAGCATTTCCTATACTCCTACCAACGGCGTTCAAAGCGTTTGCGAAGGAAAACTGCAATTGCGTTCATTACCACCAAAAACAGCAGCAGAACACAGATAGCAGCGGCGGTGCGCGCCTCAAAAGCACGCTCAGGGAAGTCAGACCATCGGAACACCTGCACCGGCAGAACGCTCGCGCTGTCCGTGATACCTTGCGGGATATCAACAATAAAGGCCACCATACCGATCATGATCAGCGGCGCGGTCTCGCCCAAGGCTTGCGCCATGCCGATGATCGTCCCCGTCAAAATGCCGGGCATGGCCAGCGGCAGAACGTGGTGAACGGAGGCCTGCAAAGGGCTCGCACCCAGCCCCACAGCCGCATCCCGGATCGAGGGCGGCACGGCACGAATAGCGGCCCGTGAGGCAATGATGATCGTCGGCAGCGTCATAAGCGCCAACACCAGCCCGCCCGCAATGGGCGCAGATCGCGGCACCCCAAAGACGCCCAGGAACAGAGACAGCCCAAGAAGACCAAACACGATGGAAGGCACAGCAGCCAGGTTGTTAATATTCACCTCGATGAAGTCAGTGAACTTATTCTTTGGCGCAAATTCCTCAAGGTAGATCGCCGCAGCGACCCCTATCGGGAACGCAAGCGCGAAGGTCACGACCATGGTCCAGAAGGACCCAACTGCAGCGCCAAGAATACCGGCCAGTTCAGGCTCCCGGCTGTCGCCTGATGTGAAGAAGCGGGAGTTGAAGACGACATCGACCGAGTCCTTTTCTTTCAAGGATTCAATCCAGATGATCTGATTGTCAGTCACCTTCCGTGCGTTCTCAGGCAGGTCGGTCACAAAGAGCTGCCAATCAGCACTGTCTTCAATAGCCTCGGTCGGCGGAATGATGACGTCAGCCTCAATCAGCGATGTGTCGATCTGAGTACCCTTGAACCAGCCCCCGCCCGCTTTGATCAGTACGGAAAGGTTGCCTTTGCCAAGTTCTTCAGACCCAGAAGCCGTGGTCGAGCGTCGCTCCAGATCCTCAGCCTTCGCCAGTAAGTTATCCCGCGCCGCACGGCGGGTTTTCAACTGTGCTTCGGCGCTTGATGTTTCATCTGCGGTTGTCGCAGCTTCAAGCTCACGCTCGTAAAATTTCACGCCGTTATCCTGCAAGGCCGCCTGACGGCGCAACACCCGCGCCTCATCGATCAGCCCGTCTTTCACCCGGCCTAACGCTTCGCTGAAATCATTCACCGAGCTGGTGACCGTGGCTTCATCATCCACAACCGCGATCGACAAAAGGCCAGAGACCTCTTTCTCGCGCAGCTTTCCGAAATCATCTTTCAAATACAGGTCAGTCACGTCAGAGGCGAGGAACGGGTATTCGATGGTTTGTCCAACCAAAGACGGGTCTTCTGAAACCATGTCGGCCAGCTCAAACGCTGCGCCAGCAGATGTCAGATCATAAAGCTGGCGGCGCGTCGTCCGGCCCGTGGCATTCGGAAACTCCGCCTTCAGCATGTCCTTGGTCAGACCGGTGAAATCTGCCCGGCGAATGATCTTGGGATCGCCGGTGCCGTCCGGGTCAATCTCTTCCGCCTCAATGGTGATGGGCATTTTGAGGTATGTTTCGGTCAAGGCGCCGGTTGCCGTCCCGAGGACAGACCACAACAGCGCCACCAAAGCCGCGCCAGCAAGAAAGATCGCCAAGATGCCGTATAGTTTCAACCGCCACTCAGCGGCCCTGCGGCTTGCGGTGCGTTTCGCCGCGGAAGCGCCGGAATGCATGCCTGTGAGTTCTGTCATATCAACCATGTCGACCAGCCCTTAGTCGTAGAGTTCGCGGTATTTACGCACGATGCGCTGCGCCACCACATTCATCAAAAGCGTGATGCAGAAGAGGGTGAAGCCCAGTGTGAACGCAGGCCCCGCCGCTGTAGACGCTTCCGTGTCGCCCGTGATCAGCATCACGATCTGCACCGTTACAGTGGTGACCGCCTCCAGCGGGTTGGCCGTCAAATTGGCACCCTGCCCCGCAGCCATCACCACGATCATTGTCTCGCCCACGGCGCGGGAGATGCCCAGCAGGACCGCAGACACGATCCCGGGCAACGCCGCAGGCAAGACAACCTGACGAATGGTCTCCGCCTTGGTCGCGCCCAGCCCGTAAGAGCCGTCGCGCAAGGTCTGCGGCACCGCGTTGATCACATCATCCGACAGCGATGACACAAACGGGATGATCATGATCCCCATGACGATGCCCGCCGCCAATGCGCTTTCAGACGCGATGGAAAGTCCGATCGACTCCCCGCTGTTGCGCAAGAACGGTGCCAACGTAATCGCGGCAAAGAAGCCGTACACAACGGTTGGGATACCTGCGAGGATCTCCATCATCGGCTTGGCCCAGGCCCGTGTGCGGGCGGAGGCGAAGTCCGAAAGGTAGATCGCGGCAAACAGTCCAATCGGGGTGGCGACCAGCATCGCGATGATGGTGATCAGCAGTGTGCCCGCGAAAAGTGGGATCGCCCCCACCTTGTCTGCATCAAGCTTGCCGGCCTGCACGCCCGAGAGCGGCGACCATGTTGTACCGAACAGGAACTTATGGACCTGCCATTCAATGTTGTTGAAGAAGTTCAGCGTCTCGAAAATCAGCGACAGAACGATACCGGCCGTGGTCGCGACTGCGATAATCGCCATCAGGGCCAAGAGGCGCAGGATGATCGTCTCCGACCGGTTGCGCGCACGCCACCCGATGGTGGCGGATTTCAGGCACCAATACCCCGCCCCTGCGGCAGCAAGCAGCGACAAGATCATCGTGCCGTAATGGTGCAATGCGGTTTGGCCGCCGATCTCAGCCGCGATCTGTTCGCGCAGCGCGTCGGTGCGCGACGCGATCCCACCCTCCGCAAGGGCACGGGCGTCATTCAAAACCAGCTCAACCTCAATCGGGCTCAGATCAGGCTGCGCATCAAGGATATGGGCGACGAATTGGCTTTCGATCCAAGCGCCCCACAGCGTCCAGACCACAATCAACACAGCGACGCCAGTCACCACAGAGGTCAAAAACGCCAGTAACCCGTGATAATTCGGACGTGAGTGCAAAAGATGGGGTACGTCACCTGCCAAAGCGAAGGCTTTGTTCCGGGCGGTCATGTAAAGCAGCGCACCCAGTGCGAAGACGGCTAACAGAGTGAGACCGAACATATGCCCCCCGGCAATTTATGCGTTGGCTGTGTTAGAAAACGCGGGCCGGTGACCGGCCCGCGCAAGAAGCTTCAGGTAAGACTTAGTCCCACTCTTTTCCGGTCATAGGCGCCAGTGTGGCGACGTTACCGGAGATGGTGGAGAACATATCTTCTGGCAGTGGGATCAGGCCTTTGTCGACCAGGTAACCCTCTTCGCCAGCAGCGCCTTCAGACATGAATTCGTTGGCGAATTCCTGGATGCCTGGGACAACGCCGACATGCGCTTGCTTGATGTAGAAATACAGCGAGCGGGACACAGGGTAGTCGCCACCAGCGATATTGTCGAAAGTTGGCTCAACGCCGTCAACGGTCGAGCCTTGCAGCGCATCCGCGTTCTGGTCGAGGAAGGAGAAGCCGAAAACGCCAAGAGCGTTAGGGTTGGCTTCCAGCTTGGAGACGATCAGGTTGTCGTTCTCGCCAGCTTCGATGTAGGCGCCATCTTCGCGGATTTCGATGCCTTCGCATTCGATGCCTGCACCTTCGCAGCCTTCTTCCATCACGAGCTCTTCGAACGCGTCACGGGTACCGGAGGACGGTGGAGGGCCAAGCACTTCGATTTTGATGGCTGGCAGCGAAGGATCAACTTCGTTCCACATCATTGGCTTCGGGCCTTGCTCGGCCAGCGCCATAACCAGCTGCTCGCGTGTCAGCGAAAAGACTGGGCCGCCTTTGGCGTTTGCAACAACGATACCGTCATAACCGATGACGGCTTCTGTCACGTCGGTGACACCATTGTCTTGGCACAGCGCGAATTCGGAAGATTTCATGCGGCGCGACGCGTTGGTGATGTCTGGGTGCGACGTACCGACGCCCGCGCAGAACAGCTTCATGCCGCCACCGGAACCGGTCGATTCAACGACAGGTGTCTGGAAGTCGGTGGAGCGGCCGAATTGCTCGGCAACAGCTGTGGAGAATGGGAATACAGTGGAAGAGCCCACGATACGGATTTGGTCACGCGCAGTTGCAACGGAAGATGCAGCGGCGACCAGAATGGCGGCAGAAGCAGCAGTTTTGATGAACGACATTAAGTCACTCCCTCAATCTAGTGGATGGGTAAGCCCCCTCGGCCGACCCCTGTGGGAGCGACATCTAGGCGCTCCTGACGCGCCTTTTGTGACAGTTTTGTAAGAGTTTTATGACAGTGGAGGAATTAGCCCTCAAGCCTTCGGAAGGATCGTCGAGAAACAGCTTCCAACAGATTGATTTGATGTGATTTTAAGCCGTCCACGATGGCGATTAATTATGTGTTTTACAATCGATAATCCAAGGCCCGTGCCCCCCATTTCGCGGCTACGATGGTCATCGACACGGTAAAAACGCTCCGTCAGACGGGGCAAGTGTAACTCATCGATTCCATCGCCCTGATCGCGCACATCGATTCTTATGGCGGGCATGCGAAGGGTGCGGTCATGCTCTATGTCAGTGAGCGAGATTTCGATCTCCCGGTCGCCCCCACCATATTTGATCGCATTCTCTACCAGGTTCAAAAACAGCTGCGTCAGCTGGTCCTGATCACCCAGCACTTCTGCGACCTCTTCGAGCCCTTCGGCGCATATCTGGACATTGGCGTCCTTCAATTTCCCTTCCAGCGTCGCGATCACCGAACGCAGCACCGCGCCAACATTGACCCGGTCACGCGGGCGCACCCGCTCGTCGCCTTGGACCCGGCTCAAAGACAGCAAATCAGAAACCATGCGGCTCATCCGCGAGGCTTCTTTCTCCATGATGCCCAGAAACCGGTCTCGCGCCGCCGGATCGTCACGCGCAGCGGTCCGTAGCGTTTCAATAAACCCGGTCAGCGCCGTCAATGGCGTGCGCAACTCATGGGAGATATTGGCGACAAAATCACGGCGGATCGTCTCGGCCTCTTCGGCCTGGCTGCGGTCCTCAAAGCTCAAGACAGCGCCGATCACCTTGCCATTC
Source organism: Pseudomonadota bacterium (assembly GCA_039030615.1). Lineage (GTDB taxonomy): Bacteria > Pseudomonadota > Alphaproteobacteria > Rhodobacterales > Rhodobacteraceae > Litoreibacter. The sequence goes on from JBCCDV010000013.1 coordinate 51,672, forward strand.
TTTTCCAAGGGGGATGCGGTAAATTCGTAAGACACCTCCCCCGACAGCCCGTTAAACAGAAACCGCGCCCGCGCAGATTGTTTGTCGCGCAAGGCCGTATCCATCGCGGTCAGCACCGGGGCTTGGCGCAGCAACGTCACCGCGTTCATCCCGCCCGGATCATGGCCGAACAGCTCCAACAAACGCGGGTTGGTCATAAAGATGCGATATGTGTCGTCGATCAGCATCACCGGTAGCGGGATACCCGCCAGGATCGGTTTTGCGTCCCAATCGCTCACAACGCCGCAAAGCCCTTGCTGAATTCGTCCCTCAGCAGACCGATATCCTCAACCCCAACAGACACCCGGAAAAACCCTTCCGTGATCCCAAGCGCCGCGCGCCCCTCAGGCGTCAAGCCGCGATGTGAGGACGATGCTGCATGGCTGACCGTCGTGCCGATATCACCCAAGGTCGGCGCGAAGGCCATTTCAGGCATCGCGCGGGTCAGGTGGTTTGCCGCGTCGCGCCCGCCTTGAATGGTGAAACTGACCATATTGCCAAAGCGCGGGCCAAGCAGCGCCCCTGCCCGGTTGTGATCGGGATGATCTGGCCGTCCGGGATAAAGCACCTGCGCGCCAAGCCCCGCCAGATGCTCGGCAAGTGCAGCCGCATTTTCTTCGGCGCGGTCATAGCGCAGATGAAACGACATCAACCCACGCTCCGCCATCCAGGCGTCATAGGGGCTGCCCGACAAGCCAAGCGTGATAATCGTGTCTTCTATAGATTTTCGATGCTCAGGCGCACGTGCCGCCACATAGCCCAGCATCGCATCCGAATGGCCCGCCAAAAGCTTGGTGATCGAATGGATCACCACATCTGCGCCATGATCAAACGGGCGATAGGCGCGCGGCGTGGTGAACGTGTTATCCACCGCCAAAATAAGCCCATGCTTTTGCGCCACCGCCGCAATGCCGTCCATATCCGCAACCCTGAGCGTCGGGTTGGAGACGACTTCGACAAGGATCAGCTTGGTCGCGGGCGTAATCGCGGCCTCCACCGCTGCCGCATCGGTCGGATCGACGAGCGTATAAGTGATGCCGTAGCGCGGCAGCTCCTGCGCAAGCATCCGAAGGGAGCGTCCATAAAGCTGGTTGCCGCCAATGATATGATCGCCCTGCCCCAACAGCCCCAACATCGTGGCCGTGACCGCAGACATGCCGGTTGAGGTGATAAAACCGCCTTCGCAGCCCTCCAGCGCATCGATTTTCTGCGCCAAAACGCTCGCATTGGGATGCCCCTCACGCGAATAGGTGAAGCCCGGCAGCGTGCCGTCATACTGCGCATCCAACGTGTCCGGGTCGGGCGAGGCATAGACAACCGAAGGCTGCAACGGCGTCACAACCGCCCGGCTGACCGAGGCCGGAAAGCTTGCACGCCGCACAAGGTTATCTGGAATATTGCGGCTCATGCCCGCACAGTCCCGTCGCCCGTGACGACATACTTAAAGCTGGTCAGCTGCTCAGCCCCAACGGGCCCGCGCGCATGCATTTTACCGGTCGCGATGCCAATCTCCGCGCCCATGCCAAATTCCCCGCCATCGGCAAACTGGGTCGACGCGTTATGCATCAGGATCGCGCTGTCCAGCTCATGGGTGAACCGGTCCGCAGCGGCCTGATCTTCGGTCATGATGCAATCGGTGTGATTGGAGCCATAGGTCCGGATATGCGCCATTGCTGCGTCGATATCGCCGACAACTTTGGCCGCAATCGCCATATCCAGATACTCCCGCCCCCAGCTGTCATCGGTCGCAGGGCTGACGCCGGAGAAATCATGCAAAGCCGCATCGGCCTCAACCATGACGCCCGACTTGATCAGTGCCGCAATCACGGGCCCGCCAATGCTTTCGACAACGTCTTGATGGATCAGCAAACACTCCGCCGCGCCGCAAATCCCCGTGCGCCGCGTCTTGGCGTTCAACACAACATTCAGCGTCTTCTCAAGATCCGCCGCCTTGTCGATATAGACATGCACGATCCCTTCGAGATGGGCAAAAACCGGCACCCGCGCTTCGCGCTGCACAAGGCCCACAAGGCCCTTGCCGCCGCGTGGCACGATCACATCGATGAAATCCGTGGCCGTCAGCATCTCTGACACTGCTGCGCGGTCACGCGTCGGCACTAGCTGCACCGCGTCTTCCGGCAGGCCCGCTTGCGCGAGCCCCTTTTGCAAAGCTCGGTGGATCGCGCCTGAGCTGTGGAAGCTCTCTGATCCACCCCGCAGGATCACCGCGTTGCCCGATTTCAGGCACAACGCGCCCGCATCCGCCGTCACATTGGGGCGGCTTTCATAGATGACGCCAATCACGCCCAAAGGCGTGCGCACGCGTTTGATATGCAGCCCCGTCGGGCGGTCCCATTCCGCGATCACCTCACCAACCGGATCGGCCTGCTCCGCTACCGCGCGCAGCCCGTCAACGATGCCGCGAATTCGGTCTTCATCAAGCATCAAACGGTCCATCATCGGGGGGCTCAGCCCTTTGTTTTGACCAAATTCCAAATCCAGCGTGTTGGCCTCGATGATCTCAACCCGGCTGGCCCAGACAGCCTCTGCCGCACCAATGAGGGCCGCGTGTTTGCGTTCCGCCGACGCGGTCGCCAACTGCGTGGCCGCGACCTTCGCGCGCGCGCCGATTTCAGCCATCAAGGTCGGGATGTCGTCGAAATCTTTCATTGTCTCAGGCCTATCGGGGGTTTGTAACACATTTATAGGGGGTTAGAGCACCATATCATCCCGGTGCACAAGGGCAGCGCGGCCCGGGTAGCCCAGCAACGCCTCGATTTCGGAGGACCGCCGGCCCTTGATTTTCTGCGCCTCGTCGCTGGCGTAGCGCGCAAGGCCGTGGGCCACAACATGGCCGGCTGTGTCGTGCAACTCCACCGGATCGCCGCGCCCAAATTCGCCCGAAACCTCGGTCACACCAGCGGGCAGCAACGATTTACCTTCTTTCAGCGCACGCTCCGCGCCTGCGTCAAGCACCAACACGCCTTGCGGCTTCATCGCCGCGATCCAGCGTTTTCGCGCAGTTTTAGGGTCATCTTGCGCGGTGAACCACGTCGCGTTCGCGCCATTTTCCAGCGCTTCCAAAGGCCGCAAGACGTCGCCATGCGTGATCACCAGACCCGCGCCCGCGGAGGTCGCCGTCCGTGCAGCCATTAGCTTGGTTTTCATCCCGCCTTTCGACAGGCCGGAGCCCGCATCGCCCGCCGCATCTTCCATCGCCGCTGTGATCTCGTTCACGACATCAAACCGGACCGCCGTGGGGTCGTCCGACGGGTTGGCGCTGTAAAGCCCGTCAACATCGGACAAAAGCACGACCAAATCCGCGCCGACAGTAACGGCCACCTGCGCGGCCAAACGATCATTATCGCCATAGCGGATTTCATCCGTGGCAACCGTGTCATTCTCATTCACGATCGGCACCACGCCAAGGCTGAGCAACTGCTCCAACGTCGCGCGCGAATTGAGGTAGCGGCGGCGGTCCTGGCTGTCTTCCAAAGTGACCAAAACCTGCGCCGTTGTAATGCCATGCGGCGCGAGTGCCTCTTCATAGGCGCGCGCCAGCCGGATCTGCCCAACAGCGGCAGCGGCTTGAGATTGTTCAAGCGCAAGAGCGGTGGAGGGCAGCTTTAGTGCCCGGCGCCCCAAGGCGATGGAGCCTGACGAGACGATGACAACATCCTGCCCCCGCGCCTTCGCGGCAGCCACATCTTCGGCCAAAGCCGTCAACCAATCGCGACGCAACGCCCCGCTGTCGCGGTCCACCAAAAGGGCGGAGCCGATCTTGAAGATCAGCCGTTTTGACTGGGTCAGGGCTGCCATGGCGCGGGCTTCTCCTTGGAGCGCACCTCGCGCAGCCTATCGTCATCAATCTGCCCGCGCAAAGCACGCAGCACGTCTTGCAGCCCGTCACGCGATACCCCAGACATCAGCATTACCTCACCGCCTGTCGCGGCCTCCAAGGCGGCTTTCTTTTCCGCGCGTTCCTCATCATCGAGCGCATCGATTTTGTTCAGCGCGGTGACGCGTGGCTTATCGGCCAAATCGCCCGCGTAGTTTTCCAGCTCGGCAATGATGGTCTCATAGTCAGACACGACATCCTCGGAGGTGCCATCAATTAGGTGCAACAACACCGCGCAACGCTCCACATGGCCCAGAAAGCGATCCCCGATCCCTTTCCCTTCAGACGCACCTGCAATCAAACCCGGGATGTCGGCTATGACGAATTCCGTGTTGTCAACGCCCACAACCCCCAAATTGGGGTGCAGGGTCGTAAACGGGTAATCGGCAATCTTGGGCCGCGCATTGGACGTGGCCGCCAAAAACGTGGACTTGCCCGCATTGGGCAGACCCAAAAGACCCGCATCCGCAATAAGCTTCAGCCGCAGCCAAATGGTGCGCTCAACGCCCGGCTGGCCCGGGTTGGCGCGGCGCGGTGCTTGGTTGGTGGCCGATTTAAAATGCAGGTTGCCCCAGCCCCCGTTGCCGCCCTTGGCCAGCACAAAGGTTTGGCCCAGCTCGGTCATATCGGCCAGCACCGTTTCTTCGTCCTCATCCAGAATTTCTGTGCCCACAGGAACCCGCAGCACGATGTCGGTGCCATCCTTGCCCGTACGCTGACGTCCCATCCCGGCTTGCCCGTTTTTGGCAAAGAAATGCTGCTGATAGCGGAAATCAATCAGCGTGTTCAGCCCGTCGACCGTTTCGACGATCACGTCGCCGCCACCGCCGCCATCACCCCCGTCCGGGCCGCCATATTCAATATATTTCTCACGACGAAAGGATACAGCCCCGCCGCCGCCTGCGCCGGAACGGATATAGACTTTTGCCAGGTCAAGAAATTTCATTGGAGCTGCCCTTCGCTAGGCCCTGCGCATATCGCGCTTTCCCTGTGTACTCAAGTCCGGGCGCTGGCACCCCTACCTTCGCGCCAGTGGGTACGCCAACGTCTTGGTTGTTCTAAGAATATTCCGGGGACGGCGCAGGCGCGGGGCAGAGCCCGCACCTACCTGACCAAATCCTAAGTCTCATCAAGCGCCTTGATATAGGTCCATGTCGGCACAGTGACGCCGCGCGCCACCGAAAAGCTCTCCGCCTCGCCAATATAGTCAAACCCGCAATTCGTCAGAACACGGGCCGAGGCCGGGTTGTCCTGAAACACGGACCCGAAAATCGTCCGGCACACCTGCGGGTTGGCCTCGATCAACGCTTCAACGGCCTGCGAGGCAATGCCGCTGTTCCAAAGTGCTGGCACGATCCAATAGCCGATCTCGGACTGGTTGCGGTCCATGCGCTGCAACGCGATGGCCCCAATCACCTGATTTCCGTCCTCTGAGGGGTCGATCACCCAAACATCCTCGCTCCGGTCGGGCGCGTTGCACCGTGCGATAAAGGCCTCCGTCGCGCCATCAGGCAATGGGTGCGGGATCGTTGTCGTATTCTGAGCCACGCGTTTGTCGCTGCCATGCAGTTTCAGCGCGCCAGTATCGGCCTCGCTGACGGGGCGCAGAGTAAAACGGTCTGTCTTGATCACAGGTTGGGTAATCTTCATCGTCAGGCTCATCACGTCGCTCCTCCAAACAACACAAATAGGACCGTGGCGACCGTCAGGGCCGCCAGGCTCCACATCAAATACCGCTCTTGCGGCTTGCCCGCGACGCTGCGCGCAATCCGCTCACCGCCATAGGTCCAAAGCGGGTGCAACACCGCCTGTACGGCTAGCAATATAATCGCAATGGTAAACGTGGCCTGAAAAACTGGCGTTTCTGGGGCAGTAAACGCGGTAAATCCTGCCGTAATCATGGCCCAGGCCTTCGGGTTGAGCGGATGCACGATCAAGCCTGATACAAATCCCGGGGCCTTCGCCTCGCTTTTCGTATCCAGACGCAGGTTCGCGACCCGCCAGGCCAGCCAGATAATGTAGACGGCCGAGACGTATTTCAGTGCCTCGAACACCCAAGGCATCGTTTGGGCAAGTTGCATCAACCCAAAGCCCACGGGCCAGATCACCAGCTGCTTGCCAAGCGCGACGCCGGCCACAAAGGGCAAGGCGGGGCGCAAGCCGTAGCGCGCACCCGTGGCCAAAAGCGCCATGTTGGCGGGCCCGGGCGTGCCGATCTGGCTTGCAGCAAACACCGCAAAACTGGTCACAGCAACGCTCATGCCGCAACCCGCCGATGCAGATCATCAGCCAGCAACCCCATCATCAGATCGTCATGCCAAACACCGTCGATAAAGGCGCTTTCGCGCTCCCGCCCTTCCTCGACGAACCCCACTTTGCGGTAGGCCGCAATCGCGCGGGTGTTAAATTCCAGAACCCGCAAAGAAATACGGTGCAGCCCCATCGGGCCAAACGCATGACTGGCGACCAGCTCAATTGCTTCCGCGCCCAGACCTTTGCCCAGATGGCTGACATCGAGAATACCAATCGCCAGAACGGCGCGGTGGTCGGCATAATTGACGCTGTGCAAGCGGATCGAGCCGATCAGCGAGCCGTCAAATTCGATCACCCAGGCGAAACGCTCGTTCATCTGGGTCTCGACCCAGGATTTGGCGGCATCTTCCGTCAGCTCGCGAAATTGCTGCGGGTCCCCGCCAAACATGCGGTGCAGCTCAGGCGTGTTGCCAAGCGCGTAACGGCCCACCCAATCCAGCGGTTCTGGCCGGCGCAGATGGACCTGAGGTCCGGTGAGGGTTGGAAGGCTGCTTTTGCTCATGGCCTTCTCCTTGACTGAAACGAAAAAGGGGACCGGTTTTCACCGATCCCCCAAAATGCTGCTTTGAAGCGTTCGGCTTACTCGGCTGCCTCCACCGCTGGGAGGACAGAGACGAAGGTGCGGCCCTTCAGACCCTTGTGGAATTTCACGCTGCCTTCGACGGTCGCGAAAATCGTGTGGTCTTTGCCCATGCCAACACCTTCGCCCGGCCATTTGACCGTGCCGCGCTGACGCACGATGATGTTGCCTGGGATCACGGCTTCGCCGCCAAATTTCTTAACGCCAAGGCGGCGTCCAGCTGAGTCGCGGCCGTTGCGGGACGAACCGCCTGCTTTTTTATGTGCCATCTCGGTCTCTCCTTAGCCTTTAGCCAAATCGGCTGCTTGCTTGAGCCATTCATCGCGGTCGATGCGGCCTTTGAAGTTCAGTTTGTCGTCCATAGCAGCAACATCCTCTGGGGTCCATGCTGCGATCTGGGCGAATGTGGTAACGCCAAGTGCGTGAAGCTTTTTCACAATAACTGGGCCAACGCCGCTGATCTGTGTCAAGTCGTCGCCATCCGACTTGGCTGCTGCCTTCTTCGGAGCGGCCTTCTTAGGTGCTGCCTCTTTTTTGGCAGGCGCTTCGGCTTTTGCTTCAGCTTTCGGGGCCGCCTTTTTAGGCGCGGCCTTCTTGGCCGGTGCTTTCTTGGGGGCAGCTGCCTCCAATGCGGCAACCGATACTCCGGCCCCGCCCAAAGCGGCTTTCACGCCCGATTTGCCAGCGCCTTTTTCCAAGATGTCGGTAACGCGCAGCAGCGTAAGTTGCTGACGGTGGCCCTTGGTCCGCTTGGAAGAGTGCTTACGGCGACGCTTAACGAAGTTGATCGTCTTGACGCCTTTGATCTGGTCAATGACCTCAGCCTGCACGCCTGCGTCATCCACAAACGGTGCGCCGATCTTGTCGCCAACCATCAGAATTTCATTGAATTGGACTTTGTCGCCAGCGGCGGCGTCCAGTTTTTCGACGCGCAAAACGTCGCCCGAGGCGACTTTATATTGCTTGCCGCCGGTTTTCAGAACCGCGAACATATCGCATACCTTTTTTCATCCGCGTCCTATGGCCCTGCATTTCGCAGCGTTTTCAAGGCCTTGGCCCTACCTCGGACAGCGCGCCCCCGGATCGGAGCGTCTGTTTCAAAAATCCAGGCTAGGCCCGGAGAGGCGCATATGCGACAGCGCCTGTTTTAAGTCAAGCCCTCAGGTCTCGTCGCCGGCCATAAATTCCGCCATCGCCCGACCCAGCTCGTAGCTGTGATATTCAAACACCTCGTCAAAGCCCGCAAAGAGCGCCGAGTTCAAAGCTTGGCCGGATTTCGTCTCGGAGCTGTCAATATAGTTTTGCATCTCGTCCAGGCTCAGCACGCTATAGGCAAGGACCGAAAAATTCATCGTCCAGTCGACCATGTCACGGCGGATCTCTTCGGCCTGCTGATAGACTTGCTCGAACATGGTGCTTTCATCCATCGTCCGAAATTCCGGGTGGGACGCGAGGCCACGGTAAAACGCAAGATTGGAATTCAGCGCACCCGCCAGATTGTTGTCGATAAACCCGTTGACGTCGATGAACTCTTGATACGCGGCAACACGGTCCGGCTCGCTCTCTTTGAGCGATTTTGCCTGCTCGCGCACGGCCTCTTCGACCGCCTCATCAACAAGCGATTTGCGCGCATAAATCTCGACCTCCACGATGCGCTTGCCGAGCGTAGATTCAAAAAACGCGAGCGCCTCGTCCGAAAGCTCAAAATTTTCAGATGACAGCAAGGCGGCCTCGAAAAGCGCCTCCATCCGTTCGACGTCGTAAATCCGCTCAATCCGGGAGGTCCACGCCGATGACGGGCTGATCGCCTCGTCGTCGCGGGCCAGCTCTTCGGCCGCTTCCATCCCTTCATCGCGCAAAATCTCGAACATCTCGCCAAGCTGCAAGCTGGTATAAAACCGTTGCGCCAAGGCCTGGTCGGCAAAGGCCGGGGTCACAAGCGTTGGAAGCATGAACAAACAAGCGAGGATATGTTTCATCTGGCGTCTTTCAATCAATTTATTTGCTTAAGATAGGCCCTACAGCGCCCGCAGACAATTCCGCAGGGTCAAATTCATCGTGATCGGCACAAACAGGCGCGAAAAAGGACCTTGCAGCACGAGGGTGGCTTCGCTAAACCCCGCGCACCTGATCACATGTCAGCGGTGCGGAGAGGTGCCGGAGTGGTCGAACGGGACGGTTTCGAAAACCGTTGAGCTCGAGAGGGTTCCCAGGGTTCGAATCCCTGTCTCTCCGCCAGTTTGACATTTCACCCGCTTTCAGATGGTTGGTCGAGATTTCTGATAGTTCAGATTTTCTTGGTGGTTATGCCCAATTCGTATTTACCTTGATTGCAAGTGATTGCGCGTGGTGGTACTTATTTTGTGGTAGCAGTTGTGGTAGCACGAAAGTAATGGCTGACCTAAAAGGCAAAATCCGTAAGGACAAAATTGAAAGCCTTGCCCCTGGCAGGCATGGCGACGGGAACGGCCTATTCTTAGTGGTGACTCCGGCGGGCAATCGTTATTGGATCGCTCGCCTGACTATCCGTGGACAGCGGAACGCCAACGGGGGCCCATTGCGGACTGATATTGGGCTGGGCTCTACGGTTGATGTAACGCAGCAGCAAGCCCGCGCTAAAGTCTTGGAGTATCGTCAACTCGCTTATCAAGGAGTAAATCCAAAGACCGCGAGCGATCAAAAAGTCCCGACGTTTAGGGAAGTGGCCCAGCGGGTTCACACAGAACGCCTGCCGACATGGAGAAACCCAAAGCACGGCGACCAATTCATAAACACACTCACGACGTACGCCTTTCCATATTTCGGAAATATGAGGGTTTCGGACGTGGGGCAGCCCGAGATCATGGCGTGCCTGTCTCCCATTTGGACCACCAAACACGAAACCGCGCAGCGTGTCGCGCAACGGGTAAAGACGATTTTGGATTACGCCGCTTCGAAAGGGCATCGCAAAGGGGAGAACCCCGTAACGATGATTAAGAACGCCAAGGTTCTGCCCGCGGTCAAAAAGAAGGTACGCCACCATCCAGCGATGAAAGCAAGGGATGTGCCAGCCTTCTACGCAGACCTATGCCAGCGACCGGCTATTTCCGCGCTCGCCCTGCGCTTCACATGCTTAACCGCATCAAGGACTACTGAGGTTTTGCTTATGAAGTGGGGAGAGGTCGATACTGCGAAACGCATTTGGACATGTCCGGAAGAACGCATGAAAGGCGGCGAAGAACATATGGTTCCCCTCACTGACGAAATGCTTGCGATTATTGAACCACTAAGGGCCATGAAGTCCGAATATGTGTTTGAAGGTCAGAAGCGCCACAAACCGCTTTCCAACATGGCGATGCTAAATCTTCTGGACCGAATGGATATCAAGGGCATAACGGTTCATGGGTTCCGATCAACCTTTAGGAGTTGGGCATCAGAAAGCGCCAAGGCACGCTTTGAAGCAGCAGAGATGAGCCTCGCCCACAAGGTCGGCAACGATGTTTCCCAATCATATGATAGAACAAAGCTCTTAGATGAGCGGCGTGAATTGATGGCCGCTTGGTCTGAGTATGTCACAAGCGAACGAGGCATTCAGCAGTGAACAACAAGTCTTTTGCAGATAAAATTAATGATATCACCGGGTATAAGGGTCCAACAGATAGCTGGAGTGCCCGAACCGCTGCACTAGTCACTGAAATCCTAACAGACAATCCGACCTTTCAGTTTGACGAGGACGCGTTAGACACTGTTCTTAAAGCGACCAAGGGCAGAGCAAGTGAAGATTACACAATCCGCATAACCAATGCGATTGAAGCCGCGCTATCGAGGCTCCCAAAGCGCGCACAGGAATCGTACAAAGCCCAGCTTGACTGGTCTACAGAAGATGCGCGGCGAAAGAGAGACCGTGAGGCGCGCTTGAAGTTAGACTCTTTAAGAGAGCATGCGACAATTGATAATGTGGGGGAGCTCAGTTCTAGTTTTGGACCTTCTGGCGACCACTGGCACTCAGCAAACATATTAGAAGCATGGGCTAAGCTACATGAAGACGCTATTGAAATGGGGTTCGAAATCTCAAGCCCACAAGCACTCCGGTTTGCCCAGAATGCATTTGTAATAGGATTCCTCTGCCGAGATGAGGCGTATGTAAAGGTTCACGGTAGGTCAATTATCGCAGCATCCAAAGCTGTAGCGAACAGCAAGGCCAATCAAAAGAAGGCCTCGAAAGGCGGCGCTAGAAAAAGGGAGAGGCAAATTGCGCAATGCCTCGCCTCTTACAAACAAACACTTTCTGATCTTGGGGAAAATCACGCGAGACTCATTGGAAAAGAGAAAAAAATCATGGCAGCGATGGTCAAGAAGTTGGCTTTGGAGAATGCGCCTGACTTAATGCTCTCCAAAAAGGCAACTGAAGATGAGCCGGGGAAACCGCTTAGCGACGATTGGTTTGAAGGTTTTATCTCCGAATTCAATACTAATTATGGTTTTGAAACGCTGCTTACCGAAGCATTGGGGTAAAATTCCTACAGGGCTTTTTGAAATTCCCACCAAAGCCCTAATGATTTTTGGATACCCTATTCAAATCACTGAAAAATTGTTGAAATTGAGTGTCACCGAAACCCAATCGGGCAAGTGACGCGACCCAAGCCAACGCAGTCATGCGCCCGCCAAGCATAAGGTGAAGCACGTGGCAAAGCTCTTTGACGACAACCGCAAGTACCAACCTACAGACGCCGAAATAATTGAGGTTATGGGCGACAAGGACCGTCAGGCCCAACTCCGCCATCACGGCAAAGCTCCCGCCTACTATCGGGTAGGTCGCAAGATTTTCTATCTTGGCACAGACGTAAATGCGTGGATTGAATCGCTTCGCATTGAGGCCCCTCAAATTCAAGCCGCCTAAACGAAAAAACCCCCACCGGGACAGTGTCCGCAGCGAGGGCTATTCGTTTTGCACAAATCGAATTTACCACCTGAGGCCTGTCCTTTCAACAAAGAAAGGATCTGGAAATGAGCAGTAACCCAAAAAAACCAAACCCAGACTGGATCATGTCGTTAAGCGATATGTCCGGAAACCGCACACGGCAACGCTATGTCGTTGATGGTGAGGTTGAGATCACAGTCTCCAAGCGCTGGCGTGATATGCTGGACACTCTCCGCCAAGGCCCTGTCTATTGCGCATCTCCTGTGCGCTTGAGTGACGCCGTTTGCGTGCTTCGTCGTGATTACCGCGTGCCGATTGAGACGGATGTCACGCCCGAGGGACGCAAGTTCTATCGCCTCGCCTGCGAAGTCCAGGAGGTGGCGGCATGAGCAACGTCGTCTCACCTACTGTTCGCCGTCAGGAACGCCGAGTGCGTCACACATTTGGCCTTAGCGAACATCATTCCGCTCTCGTAGCACTCTTGCATTTCGGGGAGGCCGTCTAATGAGCTTGATCGCCTCAATCCCCAAGAATAGCCGCGAAGAAATCCGTGTCAGCCGTGATGACTACAACGGTCATGATCTAATCAATATCCGCGTCTTCTACGATGCGGGCGAAGGCGAGATGCGCCCTGGAAAACAAGGGGTTGCCTTCAAGGCGGCCCTGCTTCCCGAAGTTCTTGGCGCACTGGAAAAGGCTTTACGTTGCGAGGCAGCGCAATGAGTAAGGTTCTCCAAACTCACATGCCTGCGTCTTACAAAGGTACGGCCCGTATGATTGGCTATGCACTTCTCTTGGACACTCCGGCGGACTGGCAGGCGTTCTCGCTCTTCATCTCGGCCCGCCTGAACGCAAGACAGCGTTCCGCTCTCGCGCTCATGGCTCTGCGCTCCCTTGATCCCGATCAAGCGTTTCTTGTCGCGGATACCGCGCTGTCGCCTCCAGCAATGGAGGTGGCCGCATGATGGATGGCGATTTTGAAAATTGGGTGGCCAAAGGCTGTCCACCGGATCGACTCGAAGCTGGCGCGACTTCTCAGTTCTATAGTTCGGCCAAACTCGCTGGCAGAGACGTAAAACCTCGTGAGTGGCTTGTGCATGGGCTGATACCGCAAAAGACCGTGACGCTATTCTCCGGCGACGGCGGGACCGGGAAAAGCCTGCTGGCATATCAACTAGCCGCTGGCGTTTGCACGGGGCGTGGCTGGATAGGTAAGGCGACGGCTCAGGGCCGTGTCATCTACATGAGCGCAGAGGACGACGACGACGAACTGCACCGACGCTTAGACGACATTCTGAGGGCGGACGGGCGTAACTATGAAGACGTCGAGGGCCTTACACTGCGTTCGCTCGCTGGCGAGGACGCTTTGCTCGCGATTGATGGGCAAGTGAGCCTTCTTCAGTCGGAACTCTTCAACGAACTAGACAAGCGCGCTGCTGATGAAGCACCCACGTTGATCGTGATCGACACTTTGGCCGATGTGTACCCGGCGAACGAAAACGACCGCGCAAAGGTGCGCCAGTTTATCGGCATCCTGCGCGGATTGGCTTTGAAGCGGAACTGCGCCGTTCTCTTGCTTGGCCACCCTTCATTGACGGGTCTTGGCAACGGAACTGGCACCTCAGGCTCGACCGCCTGGAATAACTCGGTGCGCTCGCGTCTATACCTCTCTCGCATCACCGACGGCGGCTTTGAGGCTGACCCAGACCGGCGTGTGATGACCACTATGAAGGCCAATTATGGGCGTGTGGGCGAGGAAACCCATGTGAAGTGGCAGGCGGGTGTTTTTGTGGTCGAGGCGTCTGAGCAGGGCCTAGACAAGCTCGCACAAGGCGCAAAGGCGCAGCGCGTGTTTATGAAGCTCTTAGCCCTGTTCACGTCGCAGGGACGGCGCGTCAATCACTCTGGCGGCACGACATATGCGCCCAAACTGTTCTCAGAACACCCCGACAGTGAAGGCATGACAAAACGCGCCTTCAAGGGGGCAATGGAAGAGCTTCTTGCAAGCGGAAAGGTCATCATTGACAGGGAAGGGCCAGCCTCGAAACAGCGCTCTTTTCTGGCGGAGGTGCGTCAATGATTTGCCTTCCAACCCCCTTCCAACCCCCGCTTCCAACCCCTTCTAAAGTGGCTTCCAACCCCCTTCCAACCCCCTTCCAACCCCTGGGTTCCACCACCCCCATACCCCCTAGGGCGGTACGCACCCCCTTGAGGGGGGATTCGCGCCCAAAGAAAAGGACTGCAACGCGGCACGCGCCCGCCGTCAGTCGGAATTCGAACGGCTCACGGCGGCCTCTTCCAAGCGATGCCTTCGCTGCGCTCGCGGAACCTCTTTCGCAGGCTTTCATCAGCCAAACTCAGACTGGAGCGCATCATGACTAACCGAAACAGCGGCGAGAATACGGAAGGGCGTAATCCTGACGGCACTTTTGCTCATGGCAACCCCGGGAAGCCCAAGGGAGCCCGACACAGAGTCACACAGGCCGTTGAGAGCATCTTGGCTGGCCAGGGAAAGGAATTGACGGAGAAGGCCCTAGAAATGGCTCTCAGCGGCGATACGACCGCCCTTCGCCTTTGCATCGAACGTATAGCTCCGGTTCGTAAAGACAGCCCCGTCGAGTTCGACCTTCCCGAGATGCAAAGCGCAGAAGATGCGACGCAGGCCGCAAGTGCAGTGATCAGGGCAGTTTCCCAAGCAGAACTAACCCCGCTCGAAGGAGCGGCCCTGATGGGCCTGATCGAGCAGTACCGCCGCACGCTGGAAACCACACAAATTGAGCAACGACTAGCAGCATTGGAGCAATCGAGATGAACAGACTAGACAAACGCGTTTCCGACCTTGAGGCAAGGGAGCCTCGGGAAAAGAAAGAGCCGGTAGGTACCCTGCAACTCGCCAGGGTCATTATGTTCCTTTTCGGAAAGGCCGAGGGCAGCAATGACCCTGCCGTCACCTCACGTGCAGCAGCCGTCGCCGCGATGCTGAGGTTGGACGAGCAAGCATCCTCAACCCCCGTATTCCATTCGACCCGCCAAGCGCCATTGGCGTCTAGCACACTTCAAACCTCTGAAACCTGAGAAGGAACAAACAAATGAACCCATTTAAATCGCGCGGCCCCAAAGAGCTTTTCACAAGAGAGCTGTGTGCCACTCACTACTATCATCGGCCCAAGAGTGACGTATCTCTGGAAGACGTCCTCACTTCAAATTATTGGCACCACATTCGGCACTCGCTCAAGCCTGGAAGCCGGATTGAGGTCTTCGCAGAGAATTGTGAATACTGGGCTGACATCCTCGTCACGTCTTGGAGCAGCCAAGGGGTAACAGTTGTGCCATTGGCTTCCAAAGAACTGGTAGCAGAGCAGTTCCCAGAGAGCCCTTATTTCACCGTGAAGGTCAAAGAAGGGAACGCCGGAGTTTGGGGGGTGTTCAATACGCATACGGGGTTCTACGAGCCCGAAGCTTTTCCTACGCAGATTGCCGCTGCGGAGTGGCTGGCAGCCAATAGGCGCAAACTCCACGAGGATCTCAAGGAATCGCATGGTCATGAATTGATGAAAGCTGGCTAACAAGACAGCAAGTTCTTGGGAAACGGTTTCGCCGGTTAGGTCCGGCGGGCCGATGCGTCCAAGTATTTGAGGAAAAAAGTCAACCTAAAGGGAGCCGCCAAATGGGGCTATATGACCAACCGCGTGAGCTTCGCTCAGTGCCAGACTTTACTCAACTTGAGAGCCCGGAAGAGCCGCAGGGTTCTGTATTGGGAGCTGGGTTTCGTCAAGAAAACGTCGTTACAGGGGCTGTACGAGAGGGCCTTGCAACTAACTTTGGGTATGAGCCGCCCTTCGCACCTCGGACAAAGAGCAGATACAGCGTCTGGCAAGACATTCAGGGCACAGATTACGAAGAGCATTGGGATAGCTTTGCCGGAGTGACTGATAAAAATGAAGCTCAGCGCATAAAAAGGAAAATAGATCAGGAGCGTCGCGACCGTCGCATTTTAGCAAATGCAGGTGGCACAGGTATCGCGGCCCAATTGGTTGCGGGGTTTATCGACGCACCAACCCTTGTTCCAGGTGCGCAGGCCATACGCGGCGCAACGCGCGGATACTCTATTGGCAGGAATGCACTGCAGTCTTCCGCCGCCGCTGTTTCTGAGGCGGTCGCGGTCGAAGCGGCCCTTCAAAGCTTTCAGCAGACCAGAACCGCAGAGGAGAGCGCCGTCGCGATTGGCAGCAGTATGTTGCTTGGCTTGGCCCTTGGTTCGGGCGTCGGAGCATTTATGAAGACTCCAGAGGCCCCGACTGGCCTTTCGACCACGCAGAGGGGGCAAGGGCTCGACTTGGGCCTTTACGAGCTTGAGGGGCGCAATTTGAGCGCTGCAGCGGTAGATGGCGTTAAGCTAAAGGCTGGGGACTTCACCTTGCCCACGGCTGCGGCAAACAAAGTGGCTGATTTCACGCCGTCAGCATTGTCGTTTACCGACACATTCCGGCAGGCGTCCAGTGTCAATGCGAAGCAGCTTGGGGCGGAGTTGCTGACTGACGCGTACAGCTTCCAAGGCAAAGGCCGTCTTGGCACGTCAGCAGAAAGTCAGTTCGACGTAGAATATGGCAAGGCAGCAATTGCGCAGCGCAGAACATTCGACAGTGCCTTCTCGGACCTACGCAAGGCAGATGAGACAGGCCTCACTAGACAGGATATGAGCGAGGGCATAGCACGGGCGTTGCGCCGTGGGGATGCATCGGACAATCCGCATTTTGCACGCGCCGCCCAAGATTTGCGGACCAAAGTCATTGAGCCCCTCAAAAACAAAGCAGTTCAGGCAGGATTGCTTCCCGAGGACGTGGTGCCGACAGGGGCAAAAAGTTACTTCCCACGCCTCTGGGATGCGGCAAAAATCGACGCGCGTGCGGCAGACTTCAAGGCTCGATTGGTTCGTCAGTTTGCAGCGGATGCGCGCAACGCCCGTGCTGCGGGCGCAGAAGGCTTTGATCTAAGCGACGTAGAATTAGACGGCTACGCCCGTCTTGATGCGGAATCGGTCTATGACACGCTGACCGGGGCGACACGGCGAGCGCCCTATTCGTGACTGTAAGGGCGCGAGGTCCATTGAAGGAACGCACGCTGAATGTCCGAGATGTCGATTTTGAAGACTTCCTAGTGAATGACGCCGAGTTCGCTCTTGATCGTTACGCGCGTGTCCTATCGGCTGAAATTGCCATGAAAGAGCGGTTCGGAGATGTGACGCTGCGCCCTCAGATTGATGCGGTGCGCGCGGAATATGGAGACCTGATCGCCAACGCGAAGTCAGAGAAGACAGCAGGTAAGCTGGCCAAAGAGCGCGACCGCGTCATTGATCGGATTGAAGCTGCCCGAGACCTAATGAGGGGCACGTACCAACTTGGTGAGCGTGGGCGGGTTCCTTACCGCGTTCTTCAATCTCTGATGTCCTACAACTTCATTCGCCTCTTAGGGGATGTGGTCGTTTCGTCACTAGGGGATATAGCTCGCCTTTCGATGACGCATGGTATGCGCAACGTGATGGAGGGCGCTGTTGTTCCGTTGATCCGCAATCTCAAACAGACCCGAATGACCGCAATTCAGGCCAAGGAATGGGCCGGTATCTCAGAAGTCATGCTAGCCACGCGTTTAATGAAGATTGCCGATATCACAGACCCCTATTCCGCCCGTACGCCGCTGGAAAACACTCTTTCAACCATGTCGGGCATGGCAGGGAAGTATTCTGGGATACTGCACTGGAATGACGCTCTAAAGAGCATGGCCGTTCTGAGCTTCACAAACCGCGTGCGCCGACTCAATGGGACGAAAGCCGACGAACGCTTTCTAAACCGTGTGGGCCTTTCAGAAGACCTCGCAGAGCGGGCGCGCACCCAAATGCAAACTCATGGCGAGGACGGAGCAGGTGCGTTTGATCCCCACATTGAACGCTGGACCGACCCGGAAGTACGCGACCAGTTTGTCAGGGCCATGCGGGCTGATGCTGATACAACTGTTGTGACCCCCGGTATCGGTGACAAAGTACCGGTCGCGGAGCATCACTATTGGCTAAAACCCGCACTGCAGTTTCGCAGCTTCACCTTGGCAGCTCACCGCAAAATCTTAATCGCCGGGCTGCAGGAAGATCAGACACGGTTTCTGATGAACGCTGCGACTATGAGCGCTATGGGGATGATGGTCTACCAAGCCAAAGCCCTTACCTCGGGGCGGGACACGTCCGACAACCCGGGCGTTTGGATTGCGGAAGGCATCGACCGGGCCGGAATAATCCCACTTTATATGGAAATCTCTAACATGCTTGAGGCCGTAAATGGACCCGGTGCATTTTATCTACTGGGCAACCTCTTGGGGGAAAATCCCGAGATGGCAAGTCGGTTTGCCTCACGCAATGTCGGCGGCGCACTTGCCGGGCCAACGGCAGGCTTACTTGGTGACCTGAAGAACATCGTGCAGTCGACTTTCATCGGCATCACAGACGATAAGACGGGCGTACTTTCTGGCGTAACGGAAGGCACAGTCGGCTCGGCCAAACGCATTCTACCATTTGGCAACCACCCTGCTATTCGGCCATACCTGAACCTATATGCGGTGCCATCTGCTAAAGAGGCCTTGCGATGATAGCCAAGCAAAGGCCCAAGGACGCAAGAAGGTCGCGAGCGGATCGCACGGGCACAGCGCGTAAGGTGGGCCAAGTATCGTCAGGACCAGTCAGCTACACAGGCCGAGTGTTTTCAAACGGATAACCCGCCTTTGAACCCAGAAGTAGAGGCCGCACATGCCAGCCGTTGAGCCAAATACCGTTTGGATCGAGCATTCAGACCGTGGGCTACATCTTTTCTTTGATCCCTACTTTTCCCAAAGCCACAGCAGGAATAGGCAAAGGCGAGCGGTTGCGATATTGCGCCGGGTGCACAAGGACACATGGAGATGTCAGTGGTGC
>JBCCDV010000014.1:0-61897 GCA_039030615.1 Pseudomonadota bacterium
AAACGCACCTTTTGCCTATTGAAGTCGCGCCGAGCCTTGCGTAGATACAGGGCTCGAAATTGTCGCGGGATGGAGCAGCCCGGTAGCTCGTCAGGCTCATAACCTGAAGGTCGTAGGTTCAAATCCTACTCCCGCAACCAATTTCCAACAGGCCCTGGCATCCGCCGGGGCTTTGCTTTTTCAGGCGTTGAATTTTTCAGATAGGCCCTTAGTGCAAGTCCAATGTGTCGGGCACAGGGAAAGGGTAATTCCCGAGCACTTCCACCGAATACATGTTCTTGAACTTGGCATAGGCCAATGAGCTTTCGATAAAGCGCTGAAGCAAAAGCAGGTAGAACCGCAGCTCGCGCAGAGCGTTCTCCGAGCGGTGCGCGATGTTGATATTAACCACGCTCGCACCCAGTTCCTCAGGACGAAACCCTGCATTCGCCTTCAAGATTTCAATCGTCGGGAGACAGAAATCGATCAAGGCCTCCAGATCGGCGCGTTCTTTGACCTCAACGATTGGGCTGTTCAGCGTGTCTTTTGATTTGAGGAGGGCATTGGCGTTGCCAACAAAGAATGAGAAGCGCACCGTCGCGCGCCGTTCCTTTTCATTGGTGGACCCGCTGATGATCGAGATGCGCCCGACGACGGCGCCCGGCAGCTCAATGATCAACCCATCGTCTCGGACGACACCACCCGTGCTGAGCTCGGACAGCCGCAGGAAATGCAACGCCGTTTCCGCAAGCGTTTCATCCAACAATTGGTCCAGTTCTTTGCCTTTGCGCAACGTTAACCGATGCGAAAAGTTTGGCTGCTCGATCATCAAGCGATGAACGAGGTAGCCGTCATGATCGACAGGCTGGCTGACCTGCATCACGATCATTTCATTCATGTGGCGTTCCAAGAACTGTCTCTCCTTCAATCGCCTGCCGCAAACAGGGCATTGAATTTCGCGGCATGCTACGGTTGTTGCAGCTCGTCTTGGGTATCTCCATTGTCTGGTCGTCTCTGGTCGTCAGGCGCTATTCGCCGCCGCAGGCAGTGCTTTCACTGGGTCCGTCGGGCGCTGTTCTAAAGCTAGGTCCATGTCGGCCCGGCTGACGTGACGCTTCAGCAAATCCAGTTTGAATAGAAGCGTGTTGATATTGCTCTCAAGCCGCTTTCGGCTGCCGTGCAACTCAGGCCGATGTTCGGCCGACCGCTCAGCGGCGAGGCTGGCTTCGGTCAAGGCGAGGCCAGATTGAAACACATGCTCATAGGCGGAAACGGCGACATCCTGAACGGAGGAGCCGACATTCTCAACGCTTGCGCGCAAGACGGACTGAGGGTTGCCGACCATTTCGCTGAACCTGACCAAGACCCTGTAGCAGCGCGCCTCGTTCACGGACACAAGTGTCTGCAGGTTTGACAGCGTTACATGCGGTAAACTGATCGAAGCTTCGGGCTCATGCATCACCATCCTGGGTCGCGTGACTTTGTCGATCCGTTCTTTCACGAATTTTGCCAATCGGCGGTCCAAGCTCCCCTCTAGGGATAGGTCTTGGCGCGGGGAGGCTCGATACCGAATGTCTGCTTGTACGATCTCGACAAATTCGACAACTGGGTCACCCCCGAGAGTCGGAATCTCGACAGAAATGTTAAAAAAGGTCTGTTTTGGCGGCTTGTTCGTCATATCCCAACACCCAGTTAAGCTACAGCGCCAAACTAACGCCTAAAGTATTAATCAGGAGTTAATGGAATCCCAAATAACTTAAAAACTGTTTACCTGTGTTGATGAGACCTAAATTTACTCACTGACGCCCTCGATCTCCCTGAAGCCACCGACCAAATAGCTTGGTGTCCCCTCGCTATCCAAAATGACTTTGCAGAGTGACTCAACATGCGCGATTTTGCCATCTGCGCGCATGAGCCTTGCTTTGAATGCGAAAGGCTCACGCTTGTTGATCGCGCGATCTACCAGCTCAGTGACCCGCTCGCGGTCATCTGGGTGGTAGAAGTTTATCGCGTCTTCCACGTTGGGCGCAGTGTCGGAAATCGGCAGGCCATGTATCTGGAAGACGCGATTTGACCAACGTAGATTTTGGTTTGAAAGGTTAATGCTCCAATGCGCGACATCGCCCATTTCGTCGAGCAAAGCGGCCATCGCATGGAACGGCGTCGTGACAAACTCGGAGACTGTCAGTTTTAGGCCAAGGGTGTTGCCCTCATCATCAAAGAATGGCGCGGTGGTGATTTTTTGAATCGCCGACCCGGATTCAATTGTGATTGTCTCAGGCTCGCCTGACTTCATCACCTTGATACACAGATCGGCCAGGGGTGGCATCCCGTTCGGAAGGGCGCATTGCGTAACATGCAACCCGCCTTCGCGAAGTTCGTCGCCCAGTTTGAAATACTCAAGCGCCGCCTGTGAGGCACGCCGGATCAGCAAAGCCGCATCAACGATCAAGAGCGGGTAAAGCGTATGCAACAAAACCGCCGAAAGCTCGACCGTGACGCGCTGAAGCTCCGACGTGTTGGCATGCATTTCCTCGTTGACCGTGATGAGCTCTTCGTTGGTCGATTGCAGCTCTTCGTTTGAGGTTTCGAATTCCTCATTGGTGGCCTGCAATTCCTCGTTGGTCGATTGGTATTCTTCATTCATGGCCTGCATGTCTTCCTTGGCCTTTTGCAGCTCTTCGGTGGTTTCATACAAGGTTTCGCGCATGCCGCTGAGCTGTGCCTCGAGCGAAAGGAAATATTCGGATTGCTTCTCGTCTGGCATGTCTCCATTTGCGCCCGAATGATGCTTGCGTTCGCGCTTTTCGACGGAACAAATCACGGTGCCGTCCTCAAACGACCCCGTGATGACCGGGAAGCAGCGGAGCCGGTATTCATGCGTCGCGGCTTGTTCAAACGAATGCCATTGGCCGACCCGGCTTTCGCTCGAGCGCAGGCAGATTGTGACCATACTGGCGGCCTCGTTGCTCAAAGGCCCGCGCAAGATCCGCGTGCTCAGCGCCAGCGGCATCGTCTCGTTCAGCTGCAACACCTCCTCAATGCGGCCAAAGACGCGGACGATATCGAGCGCGCCATTGGCGACAAACCCGTTGGGCGCAACAGAGCGCGCCAGCGCTTCGAATTGCCGATCATCTTGTGTCTGCGTGCTGGGCTTGTTTTCAGCGGCGCGCATGCGCAGCGATTTCGGCGAAAGGTCAATCCCATCAAGCCGCATGCGTGACTTACCCGGTGAGGTTGACCCGCGTTTCACAAAAATGCGTTCATTTCCATCAAATGGGCTAAAGCGCGCGTTCGATGTGAGCGTTGATTCCGACGTGCCCAGAAACAAAACGCCATTCGGGTGAAGCGCATATTCGAGCCGCGAAAAGACGCGTTCTTGCAGCACCGATTTGAAATAGATCAGGACGTTGCGCAAGCTCACCATGTCGACGCCAATAAAAGGCGGATCGGACACCAGGTTGTGCTTTGAGAACAAAACGACCTGCTTCACCTCCCGGCGCACGCGCAGGTGTGTTTTGTCGGCGACGAAATACTGATCGAGATAGTGTTCCGGTATGTCTTGGACGGCCGAGATCGGATAAACCCCGCGCCGCGCAACCGCCAGCGCATTCTCGTCAACATCAGTTGCGAAGAAATTCAGAGTCCTTTTCGAGAGCTCTTGTATCCCGCCAAGTGCTTCCGCGAACAAAATCACAAGGGAATAAACTTCCTCGCCCGTCGCACAGCCAGCAACCCAAATACGCAAAGGGCCGTCGCCGCGCTCGCGCGCCAAACGTTCAATCGCCGGATAAATACGCTCGAACTGAGACGGGTCGCGGAAAAACTTGGTGACTGAGATCAGGAGATCCTGTCCAAGCGCGTCGACCTCCTCGACGGCGCCCCTACAAAAATCGACATAGCCTTCGTAAGAATCGATGTCGTTGGCCGCCATCCGCCGCGCCACGCGCCGATTGATGGTGCTTTCCTTGTAGTCGCGGAAATTTATGCCGACCCGGGCTTCCAGTATTTGGAAAAGGTCCTTTAGGACGGCTTCGCTCTCGTCCAGTTTCAGCAAGCTTTGAAGATTTTCTGGCCGTTCAAGAATGCGCTCAAGATTGCTGCCAATTTCTTCGGGGGGGAGGACGAAATCGATGCAGCCAGTGTCTACTGCTGACCTGGGCATGCCGTCATATTTTGCGCTGCGCAGATCTTGGGCGATTGTGATCCCACCGACTTCGCGGATCGATTTCACCCCGTATGTTCCGTCGGTGCCAGTGCCCGAGAGGACGATCCCGACCGACCGTTCGCCAAAGGCCAGCGCGAGGCTTTTGAACAACCGGTCGCCCGAGGGTTTGGGCACCGCGATCCTCTCGCTCGGGGCTTTCAGGCAAATTTTGCCATCCACGTAAACGATGTCAGAATTGGGCGGTGTCAGGTAAAGTGTGCCCGGCTCGGGAACCACATCGTTCTTCACCTCGACGACGTTTAAATCGGTCTCGCGCGCCAGCAAAACGGCCAGCATGCTTTTGTGACCTGGGGCCATATGCTGCGCCATCGCGTAGGCAATTTTCGTTGATCTGGGCAGGTGCCGCAGCAGTTGTGTTGTCGCTTCCAACCCGCCGGCCGAGGCGGTTATTCCGATGACATGAAAGTCATTTTGTTCAACGGGCCCGGATGTATCCGACATGAAATTAGCCCCACCTGGAATCTGAAATTTGAATATAACGGGTAGCGGTAGAGCGTCATGCGGCGCGTGTCCAATGGTTTTCGTTATGGCAAAATTAACGTTTTGACGGACCCGAAGGCACCGTCATGCGCCAAAAACCTGCCGTTATACCGGATGCGCCAAATGGCTTTTTTGCGCCGATATGCCTGCGTTTTCAGGCAAAACTGTCGCAGTTCTGAAGCATTTTTGCGCGCGCCATCAACGCTACCGGCTGGACCTTGCGGCAATTTCACATACTGTTCGCTGAGGCCAAATCCGAAGCCACATTTATCAAAGCCACGGGAGGAGACAGCCATGCAACTGTCAGACAGCCGCACGATCAACGCCGAAATCGAAACCGTTTGGGAGGCACTCCTGAGTGTCGACGTTTTGCGCGCCTGTGTGCCCGGCTGCACCGAGATGACCGGCTCCCCCGATGAGGGATTCGAGGCGACCGTGGTACAAAAAGTGGGGCCTGTAAAAGCGACCTTCAAAGGCAAGGTTGAACTTGAGGATCGTGAGCCGCCAAACAGCGTCAAGATCTCCGGCGCGGGCAAAGGCGGTGCTGCGGGTTTCGCCAAAGGCGCCGCCGATGTGCGGCTTGAAGCTGATGGAGATCAGACCATTTTGCACTATGATGTTGAGGCGAAGGTCGGCGGAAAACTGGCGCAGCTCGGCTCCCGCATCATCGACGGGTTTGCCAAGAAAATGGCGGATGAGTTTTTCACCCGCTTCCAAAACGCTCTTGAGCCGGAAGACGAAGGCAGCGAAGAAGAAACTGATGACGACACGCCCAAAAAGGGCTGGTTCAAACGGCTGGTTTCCTGAGGAGGATACGGACATGAAAGTCTCGCTAACCATCAACGGCGCGCCTGTTACCGCTGAGGTTGAAGGCCGCACCTTGCTGGCCACGCTCCTGCGCGAAGACCTTGGTCTGACCGGAACCCATCTGGGCTGTGACACCTCGCAATGCGGCGCCTGCATGGTTCATGTGGACGGTCTTGCCGTGAAATCCTGCACCATGCTGGCGGCTGAGGCGGACGGTGCTGACGTCACCACCATTGAAGGCATCGCCGCGCCAGACGGCACGTTGTCACCGGTTCAGGCGGCATTCAAAGACTACCACGGGCTGCAATGCGGCTTTTGCACGCCGGGCATGGTGATGGCAGCGACTGCGCTTTTGAAGGAAAACCCCAAGCCCAGTGAGACCGAGGTGCGCGACTATCTCGAAGGCAATATCTGCCGCTGCACGGGCTATCACAACATCATCAAGTCGATCATGGCGGCGTCCGGTCAGGACGTGGCTCCGGTCGCAGCGGAGTAGGTTCATGTATGATTTTGACGTTACCCGCCCGGCAACAATCGTCGAAGCTGTCGCCGCATTGGCAGATGAGGACGCGCAAGCCCTCGGCGGCGGACAGACGCTGATTCCAACTTTAAAACAAAGGCTTGCCAGCCCGACGGTTTTGGTAAGCCTGTCCAAAGTGTCCGAGATGATCGGCATTTGCACCGATGATCAGGGCCGCCTTTGCATCGGTGGGGCCACCACCCACTCAGCTGTTGCGCGTGACGCAAGTTACCCCGCTTTATCGGCCATGGCGTCCCATATTGGCGACCCGGCGGTCCGCAACCGCGGCACCATCGGCGGCAGCGTCGCCAACAATGATCCGGCCGCGTGTTACCCAGCGGGCGTGCTCGGCTCGGGCGCGACCGTGACCACGAACAAGCGCGAGATCGCCGCAGATGACTTCTTCCTAGGCCTGTTCGAGACCGCCTTAGAAGAGGGTGAGATCATAACAGAAGTCAAATTCCCGATCCCGGAGGCCGCGAACTACCAAAAATTCATCCAACCCGCGTCTCGCTTCGCGTTGGTCGGCGTCTTCGTGGCTAAATTCGCCGATGGCGTCCGCGTCGCGGTCACCGGAGCCTCTGAGGAAGGCGTCCACCGCTGGAGTGCTGCCGAGGAAGCGCTGACCGCTGACTTTACCCCTGAGGCAATTGCCGAACTGACCGTGCCAGAAGACACTCTGATCACCGACACCCACGCCTCAAGCGCCTACCGCGCGCATCTGGTGAAAGTGATGACCGGACGGGCGGTGAAGGCTGCGAGCTAAGGTGCGTCGACGAATTTTTCACAGATCTCCATAAGCGCGTCGAAATGCTCGTAGCTTTCCAGATGAACTGGAAAGATGCCCTCGGCTTCTATCACCGCCCGGACCAGCTCTTTGCGCGAAATGCTATCTCTGAGTATCAGCTCATCCTGAACCTTTGGGGGAATGCAAAATCCGAGCTCGGTGCAGGCTTCGAAAAGAAACCAGCGCCGCTGCTCTCGTTCATCTGTTAGCGACCAGCTCAACTCACCGCCTGAACCCCAGCCTCCAGAGCACCCAACAACACATCCACCTCCGCCTCGGCAATAATCAACGGTGGCGACATCATCAGGTTGTTGCCGCCGATCCGCACCATGGCGCCGGCCTCGTAGCATGTCTCGAACGCGGTTTTCAGGGTGGCAGGTGCCGCGGGGGTTTTGTCGCCCCGGTCGCTGACAAACTCCAAGGCCGTCATCAACCCATGCCCGCCGCGCACGTCGCCGATCACCTCGTATTTGTCTTTCAAGGCCAAAAGCCCTTCGAACAGTTGCGTCCCACGTGGGGCGGCGTTTTCGTTGATTTTCAAACGTTGGGACTCCCGAATGCAGGCCAAGGCCGCCGCAGCGCCGACGGGATGCGCAGAATAAGTGTAGCCGTGGAAAATGCTCGCCATGTCTGGATCGCCCTGTTCGAACACCTCTGCAAAGGCTTCTGACACCATGCAGGCTCCAAACGGGAAATAGCCCGAGGTGATGCCCTTCGCGATGGTCATCATATCCGGCTGCACGCCCCAATGGCGCGAACCCGACCAGTCACCGGTGCGCCCGAAGCCGCAGATCACCTCATCTGCAATCATCAAGATGCCGTAGCGGTCGCAGACCTCCCGCATCGCGGGCATGTAGCTGGCAGGGGGCACGATCACCCCGCCCGCGCCTTGGATCGGCTCCATGATGAAGCAGGCGATGGTGTTGGGGCCTTGAAATTCGATCTCATCAATAGCGGCTTTCACGCAGAGCGCGCTCAGCTTTTCAGGGTCGGTTTCGTCAAACGGGTTGCGGTAACCATAGGGCGTCGGCAAGTGGAAGCAGCCGGGCATCAGCGGTTCGTAATTGATGCGGAAGCGGTTGTTGCCGTTCACGCTGGCCCCGCCGAAATGCGTGCCGTGATACCCTTTTTTCAGCGACAAGAACTTCGTCCGCCCCGGCTCGCCCTTCACCTTGTGATACTGCCGAGACAGCCGCAAAGCGGTCTCTACCGCGTCGGATCCGCCAGAGGTGAAGAACGCGCGCGCCATACCATCCGGGGCAAACATCTCGCGCAGCTCGTAGCTCAGCTCAATCGCAGGCTCATTGGTCGTGCCGGCAAAGGCCGAATAATAGGGCAGCACCTGCACTTGGTCAGCGATGGCCTTCTGGATCGGCTCGCAAGAATAGCCGACATTGACGCACCATAGCCCGGCGACGCCATCGACCACCGTGTTGCCGTCACTATCTGAGATCGTCGAACCGGATGCGGATGTAATTATGCGGGGCGGATGCTCCTGCATAGCGCCGGGATGGGCCATCGGGTGCCACATATGGCGGGCATTATTTTCTTTCAGAAAATTGTCGTCCTTCATAGCGCAGCCTCATTTTTTTGTCTCATTTTCGGGCACAGCGTGGGATAAGTGCGTCCTTGCCGCAAGCCCGTTTCCGACAATAGGGGTCGCGCCCTTGTTTCACTGCCTTGGCCCCTCTACATGTCGGCCATGAAACGTTTCATTCCATTCATGAAAACCGACCCGCTTGTTGCCGTCGTAAAGATGAGCGGTGTCATCGCCGCAGGCGGGCGCGGGCAGGCGCTCAATGATGCCAGCACGGCCCCGCTGTTGGAAAAGGCTTTTCGCAAGGGAAAGCCAGATGCCGTCGCACTGGTGATCAATTCACCGGGTGGCAGCCCGGTCCAATCATCGCTAATCGGCGCACGTATCAAACGGCTGGCCGCCGAGCATGAGGTTAAAACCTACGCATTCGTTGAAGACGTCGCAGCCTCTGGCGGGTATTGGTTGGCCGCAAGTGCCGATGAGATCTGGGTCGATCATAGCTCGATCACGGGCTCCATTGGGGTCATCTCCGCCAGCTTCGGCTTCAATGAGCTGATGGAGCGCTACGGGGTTGAACGCCGTGTTCACACCGCGGGCAAAGACAAATCAATGCTCGACCCGTTCCGGCCTGAAAATCCCGAAGACGTGGTGCGCCTGAAAGCGTTGCAACAGAAATTCCATGACAATTTCATAGCCCATGTCAAAGCGGGCCGTGGTGACCGTTTGTCAGATGATAAAGACCTGTTCACCGGCGAAATTTGGGTCGGTAGCGACGCGCAGAAGGTTGGTTTGGTGGACGGGGTTGGCCATGTGGTCCCAAAAATGAAAGAGCTTTTCGGCGACAAAACCCGCTTTCAGGTCTACGGCCAAAAGCGCCCGTTGCTCGCGCGTTTTGGCGCGCAGATGATGGGTGAGGCAATAGGCCAGGTCGATGACCGCGCGCTTTGGGCGCGGTTCGGTTTATAGATGCTCTTCAAAATCATCACCTTCTTTTTGATCGGCATGGCGGTGCTCGCCATGTTCGGCAAATTGCGGATGCCAAAATTGCCGAAGCTCGCCACCAAGAAATGCCCCAAATGCGGCGCGTTCAAAATCGGCAAATCGCCCTGCATTTGTGAGGGCAAAAGCTAAGCATGAACCTGATTGTGAACGAGTTCACTTTGGCCGCGCTTGGCCTGCTAATTCTACTTTTTGCAGGCGACGCGCTGGTCAAAGGGGCCGTGAACCTGTCGCTGCGCCTTGGTGTGCCCGCGCTGATCGTTAGCTTTACGATTGTCGCTTTTGGCACCTCCGCGCCGGAGCTTTTGATATCGATTCAGTCAATCCTTGACGGCGAACCAGGGCTTGCGATTGGTAACGCCGTTGGCTCCAACACGGCCAATGTGTGGCTGGTTTTGGGAATTCCGGCCCTTCTCGTTGGGCTGTCAGCCTCTCAATCAGACACGCGCAAAAGCTACATCACAATGCTCGCAGGCACGGTGCTCTTCATCGTGCTTTGCTTTTTCGGGCCGATCACATGGTGGCATGGGCTGATCCTGCTGACCGCCCTCGCATTGTCACTTTTTGACAGTTTCCGCGATGCGCGCAGCCATATGAAAAAGGGCGCGGAGGAGGAAGAGCCTGAGGGGGCCGACCCAAATCTGGATGGCTGGAAAATTGCGGCCTTCCTGCTGGCTGGGCTGATTGGCTTGCCGCTTGGCGCAAAACTTCTGGTCGACAACGCTGTAATTATCGCGACCGACTTTGGCGTTTCGCCGACAGTGATCGGACTGACACTGGTGGCGATCGGAACATCCCTTCCGGAACTTGCGACATCCGTCATGGCGGCGTTGCGCAACAAAGCGGATGTGGCGATTGGCAACGTGATCGGGTCCAACATGTTCAACCTTTTGGGGATCATGGGGATCGCTGCATTGGTTGGCCCAATGCCTGTGCCGCCGTCCTTCCTCGTGCTCGATCTCTGGGTGATGCTGGGCGCGTCCGTTGTGATCGCACCCATTGTTTTCAAAAATCTGAGCATAGGCAAAACCTGGGGCGTTGGCTTGACGCTGGCCTATATTGCCTATCTCTTCATGGTGGTGAACAGCGGAGCCTAAGCCATGACGAAAGCAGCACTTGTCACCGGCGCCGGAAGCCGCCTCGGACGCGCAATGGCGGTCCGTCTGGGCGAGCGCGGGTACAAAGTGGCTGTTCACTATGCGGGCTCTGAGGCGGGCGCGGCGGAAACGGTAAACCTGATCGAGGCGGCCGGTGGCACAGGCGTCGCGTTGCAGGCGGACCTTTTGAGCATGGACGCCGCGGAGGCTTTGGTCGGACGCGCCGCCCAGGCCCTTGGCGTGCCTCTGACCGTGCTGATCAACAACGCTTCGATTTTTGAGTATGATACGATCGAGACGGCCACACGCGACAGCTGGGCGCGCCACATGGGGTCGAACCTGCAAGCGCCCTTCATCCTGACCCAAGAGTTTGCCAAACAGGCACCCAAAGCGGCGCCCGACGATATGGGTGAGCCAGAGGCGCAATGCGCGATCATCAACTTGCTCGACCAGAGGGTGCGTAAGCTAACGCCCGAATTCATGACCTACACGATTGCCAAAATGGGCCTTTGGGCTTTCACTCAAACCGCCGCCCGTGCGCTTACACCTGATATCCGGGTCAATGCTATTGGGCCGGGGCCCACGCTCCGCGGTGGGCGGCAGTCAGAGGAACATTTTGCCAAGCAGCGCGCTAACACGATCTCAGGACGCGGGTCAAATCCTACCGATATCGTGGCGGCAATGGAGTATATTATCTCCGCCCCCGCGCTGACGGGGCAGCTTCTATGTATTGACGGGGGCCAACATTTGGCCTGGCAAACGCCAGATGTGATTGGCGTTGAGTAGACAAAAAACCTGTAAAATATCTGCCGTACGGATTGACTTGTCCACTTTGCACAATGCTGTCACGAATCTGTCACTAAAATGTTAATGTTATCAGTGACTTGAGAAATTCGAGAAAAATATGCAATGAAATCAGTACCTTAAAAAACGCCTAAAAAATAGGCACCTTAAGTGGTCACTAGAAAAACAACGGAAAAAACGGGGTCTCAAAAGTTTCCCCACAAGGTTTTCCACAGAAGACGGGGACAGCTTTTGTCTTGAACACTGAGCAGGCAAAGTGCAGGCCAATTGAGAATCGGTAAGGAGTGTCATGCAGGACGGTGCCGAAATAGGTGAAGGAAGTGTGAAGCGCGGACATGAGGTCGTGCAGGACTACCTCAAGACGCTCGACAACTCGCCGGGCGTCTACCGCATGCTCGATGATCAGCAGCGCGTCCTTTATGTCGGCAAGGCCCGCAACTTGAAAAAGCGCGTTGCCAATTACGCCAAACCCTCCGGCCATTCGGCGCGGATTGCGACGATGATTTCGCGCACGACGTCGATGATGTTTCTCACCACCCGGACCGAGACCGAGGCGTTGCTGCTGGAGCAAAACCTCATCAAGCAGCTCAAGCCGAAATACAATGTGTTGCTGCGCGACGACAAGAGCTTCCCGAACATTTTGGTGACCAAACATCAAGGCTTCCCGCAGATCAAAAAGCATCGTGGCGCCAAGAAAGAGAAGGGCGATTACTATGGACCCTTTGCCTCCGCCGGAGCTGTGAACCGGACGCTCAATCAGCTCCAACGCGCTTTCCTATTGCGCGACTGCACCGACAGCAATTTTGAAACGCGCAGCCGGCCTTGTCTGCAATACCAGATCAAACGCTGCTCGGCGCCCTGCGTTGGTCATATCAATGAGGCCGATTACGGGGCGCTTGTTAAAGATGCTGAACGGTTTTTGACCGGCCGCTCGACCAAAGTGCAGGAGGTTTTGGCCGATGAGATGCAAAAGGCCTCCGAGGCGATGGAGTTTGAACGCGCCGCCGCGCTACGCGACCGGATCCGCGCACTGACGCAAGTGCAGACCGCGCAGGGCATCAACCCAAAAACCGTCTCAGAGGCTGACCTGATCGCGCTTCATATGGAGCATGGCCAAGCCTGCGTGCAGGTGTTCTTCATCCGGGCGAACCAGAATTGGGGCAACAAGGACTACTACCCGAAATTGCCCAATGACGCCTCCCCCGCCGAGGTGATGGAAGCCTTCATGGGACAGTTCTACGGCGACAAGGAACCACCCCGGCAAGTTCTTTTGAGCCACGATATCGAAAACGCGGACCTGATGTCGGAAGCCTTGGCCGAGAAGGCCGGCCGCAAAGTCGAAATCCTTGTCCCGCAGCGCGGCGAAAAGATGGAGCTGATTGCCAGCGCCACGCGCAACGCCCGCGAGAGCCTTGCCCGCAAGATGAGCGAAAGCGCCACGCAGACAAAGCTTCTGAATGGCTTGGCCGAGGCGTTTGATTTGCCCGAGCCGCCCAAACGGATCGAGGTTTACGACAACTCCCACATCCAAGGCACCAACGCCGTTGGCGGCATGATCGTCGCCGGACCCGACGGGTTCATGCGTAACCAATACCGAAAGTTCAACATTCGCGGCGAAGAGCTGACGCCGGGCGACGACTTTGGGATGATGAAAGAGGTGTTGGAGCGCCGTTTTAAACGTCTGCAAAAAGAGGACCCGGACCGCGAGCGTGAGATGTGGCCAGATTTGCTGTTGATCGATGGCGGGGCGGGGCAAGTCTCTGCGGTGCGCCAGATCATGCGCGACATGGGCGTGGAAGATATCGCGATGGTGGGCGTTGCCAAAGGCGTGGACCGCGACGCGGGCAAGGAGGAATTCCACCGCACCGGCAAGCGGCCTTTTGCGCTGCGCCACAACGATCCGGTGCTGTATTTCATCCAACGCCTGCGCGACGAGGCCCACCGGTTCGCCATCGGTACACATCGCGCGAAACGGGCCAAGGCCCAAATCAAAAGCCCGCTTGACGAGATCGAGGGCGTTGGCCCAAAGCGCAAGAAGGCCCTGTTGCAGCATTTTGGCTCCGCCAAAGCCGTGGGCCGGGCCAATTTGGCGGATCTATTTGCCGTTGAGGGTGTTTCCGAGGCGATGGCGCAGAGCATTTACGACTATTTCCACGAGAAAGGGTGAGGCCATCGACCCGCAGACGCGGGCCGATCCGCGGGGAAGGCGCTGCCTCCCCCGACCCCCTCCGGAATATTTTTGAAACAATGAAGATAAGGGCGGTGCAGAGGTGGCTTTCCCTTGTTGGGTGAGGGCGCTAGACAGTTCTTATGAAATGGAACCTCCCCAATATCCTGACGCTGCTGCGTCTGCTGGCCGCCCCCGGCGTTGCGGTGATGTTTCTCTACTTTGCGCGGCCCTGGGCGGATTGGTTTGCGCTGATCTTGTTTGTGGGCGCGGCTCTCACAGATTACGTCGACGGATACCTGGCGCGCGCCTGGAAGCAGGAAAGCAAGTTCGGGGCGATGCTCGACCCGATAGCGGACAAAGCGATGGTGATTATCGCGCTTCTTGTCATTACCGGGTTTTCCGGCATGAATGCCTGGGTCCTGATCCCCGCGACGGTGATCATTTTCCGTGAAACCTTCGTTTCCGGCCTGCGGGAGTTCTTGGGCGATACCGCCGGAACGCTCAAAGTGACCAATCTTGCCAAATGGAAAACGACGATGCAGATGGTTGCCATTGCGGTGCTGTTCGCCTCGGGTCTTTTCGAGCATGAGTTTATTGATCGCACGACCGGTATGGACGACGCGACTTTGGCGTCGATCATGGAAGGCCAATCCGATGACCCGCTTGGCCTGTTGTGGTACATCTCCGCGGCGAGCGCGAGCTTTGCGGTTGGCGTTGGTTTGTTGATCCTGGCCGCCGTACTGACCTTGATCACCGGCTTTGACTATCTGCGCAAAGCGATGCCGCATCTGAAGGAAGAAGCATGAGCCTTGATGTGTTGTATTTTGCCTGGGTCCGCGAGCGGATCGGGCTGCCGAAAGAGCAAATCGAAACGCAGGCCGAAACAGTCATGCAGCTGGTCGAGGAGCTGCGCAAACGTGAGCCGCGATACGCGGCCGCCTTCGCTGATATCAGCGCTTTGAAAGTGGCGATTGACCAAGAGTTGACCGCGTTTGACGCGCCGCTTGCCGGCGCGCGCGAGGTCGCGTTCTTCCCGCCAATGACGGGCGGCTGATCCGTGACGGTCCGCATCCAGTCAGAGGTTTTCGATCCCGGCGCTGAGCTGAACGCGTTCTCGGAGCAATCAAAGGACGCCGGCGCCGTTGTCAGCTTCACCGGGCTGGTGCGCGATGTGGCAGACGGGCTCGACGTGATGGAGATTGAGCATTACCCGGCCATGACCCAGACCGCGATTGAGGCAATGGTGGCCGAAGCGCAGACGCGTTGGCGCTTGAGCAATGCGCTGGTCATTCACCGCTTTGGTCCGCTCAAAGCCCACGACACGATCATGATGGTGGCCACTGCGTCGCGTCACCGCGCTGACGCCTTTGCCGCGGCAGATTTTCTGATGGATTACCTCAAATCCCGTGCTCCGTTCTGGAAGAAGGAAGTGACCGCCGCGGGCGCAACCTGGGTTGAGAGCAAGGCGGAAGATGAGGATGCGCTTAAGCGCTGGCAGCGCTAGCGCCGCAACGGCTCATCAGCGCGTTCGGCGCTTGCCATGCGATGTTCACGCCAGACGCTGTAAAGCCCTGAGCCGAGGATCAGCGCTATGCCCAGCCAGGCCGCCAAATCGGGCCATTCGCCGAAGATCATGATGCCCCAAAAGATGCTTAGAGGCAGGGCCAGATACTCGAACGGGGCAACCAACGCGGCCTCTCCCAGCCGGTAGGCCTGGCTGATGCAATAGCCGCCGATCGACGCGAACACGCCCAGGGTCAGCATGATCATCAGATCGGGCATCGCGGGCCAGCCCCAGGGCCGTAGTAAGAAGGCCAACCCGTCCGGCCCGGCGTCATAAAACTGCCCGCCGCCAAGCAGCAGCCCCAAAAGGGAGCACAGGACCAAAAACATCACCTGAATGTAAAAGGTCATCGACACCGCGTTTTCTGTGTCGCGCATGTAGCGGGTCATAATATGCAGGCCGGCGTAGCCAAACGCCGCTGCAACCGGCAGAAGCGACGCCAATTGAAACTCCGCACCGCCCGGGCGGAGCACGATCAAAACGCCAATCAATCCGACCGCAACGGCGCTCCATCGCCGGGCGCCGACGGTTTCGCCGAGAAACAGGACCGAGAAGATCGTGATCAGAAAAGGGCTGACGAAAAACAGCGCGACGACCTCCGCCAGTGGCATCACTGCGAGGCCTAAAAAGAAGGTCATATTGGCAAAGAACACGCATCCGGCCCGTGCCATATGCAGCGCCGGGCGTTTGGTGCGCAGCAAGTGGAACCCGCCAGCCAACGGCGCCATGATCAGAACGGTCAATGACAGGCCCATCACCGAGCGCGTCAGCACGATTTGATGCAGCGCATAGTCACCGCTTAGAAACTTCATCAGCACGTCATTGCCGGAAAACAAAACGACTGCGATCACCGCAAAAAGCGGACCAAAAAGAGCCGGGGACAGACTGGCCATGAAATGTGCCTTTCCGGGCTGAGACTGGCCAGATTTCGGCCGGCGTCAAGGGGCGATCAGGCCCCTCTTGCATTCTTGCGCGCCTACGCTAATTTTGACGCGCGGGAACATTACTAATGGGGAGGAGCACGTTATGTATTGCGTGGTTTATTCTAGTGATGCCCGTCCGGGAACGACCTCTGAGGATGTCGCAAAAATCATAGAACAGGCGGAGGCCGCCAATGGCCGTTCCGAAATAACAGGGGCGCTGGTCTTTGACGGCGACCGGTTTTGCCAGCTTCTTGAGGGTGAAAAGCAACATGTCAAACGCACGATGGAGCGGATCAGACATGACATGCGGCACAGCAATATCAAAATCATCGGCGCCACCCAAACCATAGCGCGGCGGTTCCCGGGGTGGTCGATGGTGCAGATTGAGGGTGTCGAGTTTGAGGAAGTGCTAGAGGCGCTGACGGCTTAGCGCGCTAGTTTGCGTTGCTGCGCTCCAGCAGTCCGCGCAGCTCTTCGGCGTCATGACGTGCATCGCGTAGCCCGTCCATCGCTGCCCGCAGCTCCGCCTCGGTTTGGGACAGCTGATTGGTCAGTTCCGCTTCGCGCTGTTGCAAATAGGTGATCGCCTGGTCGCGGGTTTCTTCCGCGTCATGCAGGGCCTTCGACATTTGGTCCAGCTCGGCCACATCGGCTGTTGAAACGCGGCTCAGTCGCTGCACCAGCCACGACGTCAGATAGCCCACGGTGAAGGCCACCAGCAGAATAATCGTTGTGGCTATAACAAACTCAGTTCTGTTCACTGTCTTCCCCGGTTTCTGGCGTAGTCTCAGCCGCGCCCTCGGTCTCTGACCCGTCTTGCGATCCCGCTTCTTCTGCGACCTCATCACTGGGTGCGGCGCGGGCATCTGTCAACAGGGTGAACGCAATGCGGCGGTTGGCCTCTCGGCCCGCCTCGGTGTCATTGTCGGCAATCGGGTCGACCTCGCCATACCCGCGCGCGGTCATGTTGCTGGTCAACACCCGCCGTTCCTGCAACGCAAAGAGCACCGCATCGGCGCGCGCCTGGCTGAGGGTTTCGTTCATGATTTCGCGGCCCTGGCTGTCAGTATGCCCGCCGATCTCCATTTTCACCCGGTCGCATTGCTTTGCAATCTCGGCAATCGCGTCGATCGTTGCTTGCGCTTCCGGCGGGATATCGGAGGAGGACGGAGCGAAGACGATTTTACCCGCATTCAAAATGGCATTGATCCGGCTGACGCATTCATCCGGGGTCGGGATGTTCAGCGTGACGTCCAACAGCTCGTCATACCGGATCGCCAACTCAAAATTCTCGGCATTCTCAAGCTTGTCGGCCAGCAGACGTGACACGGAGTCCGACGCGTTCTTGTCGCCGCTGACGCCCCGCAACTCCAGATAGTCTTCCTGCACGATCAGCGCGCCGTTCTCCAAAAGCGCCAATGCCTCAAGGCCCGCGAGCACCCTCACGGGCCAGTCTGCAGCAAGGCTTTCGTCGTCCCGCGTCGCCAGATAGACATTTTCGCTGCCAAATTGCGCCCGCGCGAAGGAGCCTACGATTTGCTCCACCCCGTCATTTGGAAGGCGGCCACGTAGCTGCAACAGGCCTTCGGGGCTGTGAGTGGCGACGAATTCGCGGATCTCTGGCTCGCCTTCGCCGTTGATCACGGGCGTTTCGGGCAGCGTGGCGTAGAGCGAAAACACGTCTGGCAATGTTGCGTCCAGATCGCCAACGACCCGGTCAAACGTGGCCTGAGAGGTGCCTTCCAGCGCCACGATGGACACATCCGCGTCCGAGAATGTCAGCGACCCGCCACCCAATTGCGCCAATCCCTGCATCGCGATACCGACGGCCTCTGCCCAGGTGGGGGACGGAACACCAAGCCCGATGGCGCAGCTAGGGCGCGGCGGCAAAGTGCCGACACCAGCGGCGGCGTTCAAGATCGCGGCGCTTGTAGCATTGCTGTCGGCGGAACAGGCGTCAAAAGCGCCCACGCCATCGCTCAGCGTGTAGCGCAAGGTGAAGGGCGTGATCACCGGGCGCGGTGCCGAGATGTTGAGCAGCAATTGCACGCTTGAAGGCGCGGCGCGGGCAAGTTCCGCTTCGATCCGGCGCTTCTCTTCCGGGCTTTCGGAGATCGCGGTGATTTCGACCCTCGTGGCTGAGACGGAAATCTTGGAACGCGGCAAATCGTTCAGCGCGCGGGTTGCATAGCCAATTGCGGCTTCCCAGCCGCGCGGCGTCGGGAAATTGGCCTCTTCCAACATCTCCGTAACCTCAGACGTGTCCGTCATCACCTGCGCAATGGTGTCGGTGAATGCGTCGCGCCCGGCCTCGGTCGGGATCAGCCCGATCAGCGACACGTCGTCCTCATTGCGCAACATCTCGACGGTGAACTCGGGCGCTTCAATCCGGGCGGAGGCCGCGACGCCCATATCGTCGACAATCCGGTCCGGGTCGACCGTGCGGCCGACATGGCTAATCGCGCGAAAATGGGTCGCCTCGTCCGGCGCGGTGCCGCTTAGGATCACTTGCAGCCCGTCCACGGCTACATCGGCCCAGTCGTGCTGGCCCAGCGTCAACGTGGTGCGCACGGCCGCCTCAGTACGCGTTTCGATCCATCCAAGCGCCATCACCGCGCCACCGACGGAGGCCGCCGCGCCAAACAAAAAGGCAGCTATGGTCTTGGGTTGGATCACTGGTCAGCGCTCACTCGTTTCTGGCTGGCAACGTCCTAACGCGTCGTCCGCCGCGATTCAATCAAAGCGCGGCGGCAATGGCGAGAAACAGCACAGGGATCAGCCCGGCATCGCGGTTGGACCGGAACAGCCGCATGCAGTTTTCCCAATCCTCAGTGTCGAGCTGGCGCATCTGCCAAAACATATGCCAGCCAAACCCCCAGGCGCTGCCCAAAGCCACGATCAGCGCCAGAACATTCGCCTCGCTTGGCACCAGCGCCAGCAAGATTGCCACGGCCATCAAGCTGACACTCGCGATCAGGAAAAACCGCAGCCAAGGCCCGGTGTTGTCGCCAAAGAGCCGCGCCGTCGATTTCACCCCGATAAGTGCGTCATCCTCTTTGTCCTGATGGGCGTAGATCGTGTCATAAAACAGCGTCCATGCGATGCCTGCGATGTACAAGACTACGGGCGGCCAGCTGAGTGAGCCGGTATGCGCCACCCACGCCAGCAACGCCCCCCAGTTAAACGCAAGCCCTAAAAACACCTGCGGCCACCACGTAAACCGCTTGGCAAAAGGGTAAATCGCCACTGGCAGCAACGACAAGACGCCCATGGCGATCGCGGCCCAATTGAATGTGAAGAGGATCGCGCAGGCCACCAAAGCCTGCACGACCAGCCAAGTCATCGCCCCGCGCACGCTCACCTGCCCGGATGGAATAGGCCGCGACCGCGTCCGTGCCACCTGCGCGTCAAACTCCCGGTCGGTGATGTCATTCCACGTACATCCCGCCCCACGCATCAAGAAGGCGCCGATTGCACAGCCCAGCATGATCCATAGGTCAAACAGCCGAAACCCCGTCGAGCCTGCGGCCAAAAGCACGCCCCACCAGCACGGCAAAAGCAGCAACCAGGTCCCGATGGGCCGGTCCGCGCGGCTTAGCCTAAGGTAAGGCCGCGTCCACGCGGGCGCCAATCGGTCGACCCAATTGTCCTCAACTGCGTCAACAACTTGGCCCGCAATCGGGCGCTCTGGCGTTCCGGCATTCTCGGTCATAGGTTGCCCTCATGGCAAATGCGAAGATCAGATTATCTGTAGACCACGACCTGGTGCCGGGCAATTCGGTTCCCGTCGACCGCGATCAGGCCAACTACCTGTTCAACGTCATGCGCTTAAGCGTCGGCGCATTGATTTTGCTCTTCAATTCTCGCGACGGGGAATTTCTGGCCGAGGTCGCGGATGCGGGGAAACGCCGCGGGTTGCTTTTGGTCAAAGAGCAAACCAAACCGCTGCACATGCCGCCGGATCTCTGGCTGCTCTTCGCGCCGATCAAAAAGGCGCGCACCGATTTCATTGTTGAAAAAGCAGCCGAGATGGGCACCGCCCGCATCTGGCCCGTCTCGACCGAGTTCACAAATTCGGACCGCATCCGCCAAGACAAGCTGCAAGCCCACGCGATGGAGGCCGCTGAGCAATGCGGCGGCACCTATGTTCCCGAAGTGGCCGAGCTGGCCAAACTTGCCACACTTCTTGATACATGGCCTGAGGATCGCCAGCTGATGTTCTGCGACGAGGCGCGCATAGGCCCAGCCGAGACGCTCAGCAACGCGAAACCCGGAAAATGGGCCATTCTCATCGGCCCCGAGGGCGGCTTTAGCTCCGCAGAACGAGACCGCCTTCACGCCATGCCGCAAACCACCCCCATCAGCCTCGGCCCCCGCATCCTGCGCGCTGATACCGCCGCTGTTGCGGCGCTGACTGTCTGGCAAGCGGCACTGGGGGATTGGGTATGATCCGTCCAGAAGTCGCCGCTATGTTTACCAAATACCGCGAGGTTATCGCAGCCATTGCGGCGGCCTTCGCAGGTCTTTGGGTCATGAGCTGGACGGGCTGGTTCTGGACAGGCATCGGCGCGGTGATCTTGCTGGCTGGCGCAACGCTCGCTTACACCGCGCTCCGGCGCATGCGCTTTCAATCCGAACAGATCGGCCCCGGCGTCGTTGAAATAGACGAACGCCAGATCAGCTATTTCTCCGCCTATGAGGGCGGTGCGGTGTCGATCAACCAGCTCGCGCGGATCTCGATCATCGGCGATCAGGGTGGGCAATGGGGCGACGCCAAACATTGGGTGCTGGAGGAAGATGGCGGCGCGCTCATCACTATCCCCAGCTCCGCCGCTGGTGCCGAGAAGTTGATCGACGCCTTCGCGGCCCTTGATGGCGTCGATTTCGACCGTGCCAGCAAGGCCCTGAACAGCCCCGGTGCGACACCGCACGTGATTTGGCAGAAGCCGCGCACCGCGCTGCATTGACTTCCCTGCCGCGGTCTTACATCCCTATCACCTCGAGCGATCAGATCGGAGCCAGAACATGTCCATCCCACAATCCGGCGGCGGCCCGATCACCGACCATTCCCAGCTCGCGGGTTATCTTGAGGACGGCTGCAAGCCCCGCGAAGACTGGCGCATCGGCACCGAGCACGAGAAATTCGGCTATTGCGAAGACAGCCAAATGCCGCTGCCCTATGACGGCGAACGCTCCATCAAAGCCATTCTGACCGGCCTGAAAGATGAATTCGGTTGGGAGGCCGTCAACGAGGGCAACAACATCGTCGGGCTCGTCAAAGACGGCGCGAACGTGTCGCTTGAACCCGGCGGCCAGTTGGAGCTGTCCGGCGCGCCGCTCGAGACAATTCATGAGACATGCGACGAGGTGAACCAACACCTCAAGGAGGTCCAAACCGTTGCCGACCGCATCGGCGCGCAATTCATTGGCCTTGGTGCCGCACCCGAATGGACGCATGAGCAGATGCCGCTGATGCCCAAGGGCCGCTACAAGCTGATGGACGCCTATATGGGCACGGTCGGCACGCATGGCACGCAGATGATGCGCCGTACTTGCACCGTGCAAGTGAACCTCGATTTCTCGTCCGAGGCCGACATGGTCAAAAAGATGCGCGTCGCCGTGGCCTTGCAGCCGGTCGCGACCGCGCTTTTCGCCAACTCGCCCTTCTTTGAGGGCAAGCTCAATGCCCACAAATCCTGGCGTTCCCGCGTCTGGCGCGGCCTTGATAATGCCCGCACCGGCATGGTGCCCTTTATCTTCGACGAAGGCTTCGGGTTTGAGGCCTGGGCCGACTGGGTGCTCGATGTGCCGATGTATTTCGTCTACCGCGACGGCGTCTATATCGACGCTTTGGGCCAGTCTTTCCGCGATTTCCTGAAGGGCGAGCTGCCAGCGCTTCCCGGCGAAACGCCGACGCTATCTGACTGGGCCGACCATTTGACCACCGTCTTCCCCGAAGCACGCGTCAAGAAATTCATCGAGATGCGCGGCGCCGATGGTGGCCCGTGGCGGCGCCTTTGCGCGCTGCCGGCGTTCTGGGTGGGGCTGACCTATGACCAAACCGCGCTCGATGCGGCATGGGATCTGGCCAAGGACTGGGACGCGGAGACGCGCCAAGCCCTGCTGGTCGCGTCATCTGAACAAGGCCTGCAAGCCGAGGTGAACGGCATCAAGATGCATGATCTCGCCCGCGAGGTCGTCAATATCGCCGAGCTGGGCCTCAAAAACCGCGCCCGCCCCGGCGCTGGTGGTTTGGTCCCCGACGAGACCCATTTCCTCAACGCTTTGAAAGACAGTGTCGAGAATGGCGAGGCTCCGGCAGATGAGTTGCTGCGCCATTACAATGGCGACTGGGGCGGCGATGTCTCGAAAGTCTATGAGGCGTATAAATACTAGAAAGGACCGCCCGGTTTGCCGGGCGACCCCTGTATATTGGTAAGCCGCGATTTATGCGGAGGCAGGCTGCGGCAAGCTCACAACTGCGCGTAAATTGGCGATGGCCTGTGTGAACCCAAGCCCAAGGCACAGGCTTGCGACACCAAGGCCAACAAACAGTGCGAAGACCGCCTCGTTAGACAGCAGCGCCACCACGACCGCGGCCAGAAACACGCCGCCTGTGCCAATCGCCACAAACGCAGTGCAGATAGTCGCCACTGCGGCGCGGAACCCCGGCACGACGTCCGGGCACTCGCCCAGTACACTTCCAATTCGGGTGATCATCAGCGCCAGTAAAAATAACGCGCCGAAGCTGATGCTGAAGTAAGTTAGTAAAGTCATGGCCATTTGGGGCCTCCTTTCAGGATTGATGGGGAAGAAACCGGTCGCGGCGATAGCTGCGGTAAAGCATGATGAAAGTGATGGACCAGGCCGGGGCAAAGATGCTCCCAAAGCCGAGATACAGCTGAAGCAAATCCAGTTGCTCCCAGTACCCAATGCGTTGCCACATCGCCATGACGCCGCTGCCTGGGATGTTCACCAGGAAGCTCAAAAGCGCAAATACCCAGACGCGCACTTCGCCACGCGAGAGCAACCAAAGGTAAAGAGGCGTTCCAAACAGCAGATATGGTGCGAAACCAAAGCCTATCGCGATCACCGGGATAAACAGCGCCCAGCAAAAAATGATCGCGATCACGATTGGCGCAGAAACAAAGGCGCCGACAAAGACCAAAGGGTCGATCAGATGCGTCTCGCGGCTTGGTTTCATCGCAAACCAAGGCCGTTGAATTACTCCGTTATTTCCAGTTATTTCTGTCATGGCAGAAACTCCAATTCAAATTTTTTTGGCGCATTGACGCGCCGGTTACATCAGTCTTTTGACTTCGGCAGGAACCGCGCGATCTTCGCGCCCAGTTTTAGCGCTGCCAGCTGCGTGCCACGCGGCAGGTCGCGGACCTCTTTGTACCAAAGATCAAACATCTCCATCGTCTCAAGCGTCTCGACCATCCGGTCGCGCACAGCAGCCTCAGTGCCATCTTCGCGGGCGTGGGCAACCACGTCGCTCAGCGCCTCTACCGTGGGCGCATACTCGCGCGCCCGCCGGCTTTCGATCACGGTCCGGGTCAAATCGAACATGTCCCTGATCGAGGTGAAGTGATCCCGCCGGTCCCCCAGCTTGCGCTGCGAGGTGACCATTTTCAGCGATTGCAGCTCCTTCAACCCGTTCGAGACGTTGGAGCGTGCGAGGTTAAGCACCTCGCAAATCTCATCCGCCGTCATCGGTTCCGGGCTGATATGCAGCAGCGCATGGATCTGTGCGACAGACCGGTTGGTGCCCCAACGGGCGCCCATATCCCCCCAATGGAGGATGAAGTCTTGAACAGATTGGGTCAGTCGCATCGGTCATTCCTGTAAATTCTGTATAGACAGAAATAACAGAAAGAAACTGAGAGTCAACAAAAAAGGCGGCCAGATCGCTCTGCCGCCTTTTTCTCTGAAACTCTTATGCTTAGCGCAGCGGGTCCGGCCCGAAGCGGTTGTCGCCATCCGTGCCCTTCATAATGAAGAGGATGATCAAGATGATAAACCCGACCAATGGCACAAGGAACAGCAAAGCCCACCAGCCGCTCATGTCGCGGTCATGCAAGCGCCGCACGGCCACTGCAATGCCCGGCAGCAAAAACGCCAAGGAGACAATTGCGTTCAACCCGCCAGCGGTGCCCAGGACGCCGTCAAGCAGTGTCGCGACCAGCCCGACCAACAAGGTGAACAGAAAAAACCACCAATATTCCGAGCGCTGCGCACGCCCTTCAAATCCAACATATTTCTTGAGGCAGATTTGAACTGCTTCCATAAATCCCATGAGAAAACTCCTTCTGTTCCCGTATCCCTGCGCGGAGATAGGCAAAAGGTTACGGCAAACCCAAGGAATAATTAAGGAATTGTCTCATTTTTTGCCGATGCGTGACTCGGTTCCCGCAAGGATGCGTTTGATGTTCTCCGCGTGCCGCACCCAAATCAAGGCGCCCAGACAAATGGCCAGCGCAATCATTTGCGGCAGGCCCAGCAGCCACAGCCAGACCGGCACCAAGAGCGCGGCAACCAAAGCTGACAAGCTGGAGATGCGAAAAATCGCGGCCACGACCAGCCATGTCAGGCACGCCGCCAGCCCCGCGAAGAAAGACAGCGCCAAAAGCGTGCCCAAATAGGTCGCAACCCCTTTGCCGCCTTTGAAGCGCAGCCAAACCGGGAACAAATGGCCAAGAAAAGACATCAAACCTGCCAGCTGCGCGGCATCCTCACCCACCAATGCGCGTGCCAAAAGCACCGCAATCGCGCCTTTGCCTGAATCCAGCAATAGCGTCGCCAAAGCCGCAGGTTTTGAGCCCGTGCGCAACACATTCGTGGCCCCGATATTGCCCGACCCGATCTGGCGCAGATCTCCCAAGCGGAACACCCGCGTGATCACCAGCCCAAACGGGACGGATCCCAAAAGGTAAGCCAAAACGGCGACGACGCCCAAGAGGGGCAGGGCAGTGGTAAACTCAGGCATCAAACTCCTCGTCAACGCGTTGCGGCGCGCCCCCGGCGGGCACGAATAAGTAAGGCGTCAAGCGGCCTCTGGCTTCAAGGCGAAACACGTAATCCGATTGGCGCAGCGCGCCGTCTGCCTCTTGCTCCAGGGTCTCCAACATCAACTGCTCGGCCCCTTCAAGTGCGCAAGGGGCGGCAAAGATGCGGTCCTCCACCGGGTGGGTGATAAAAATCGCGCCGCCCCCCGTGGCGCGCAAAACCTCATTAAAGAGCTGCGGCATCGCCAGCAGCATCGGCGTCAGGCTCGGGTCATCTGCCACCTCAACCATAAACATCGCAGGGTGTCCCGCCGCGGGTCCCATCTTGGTCCTATGGCCGGCCTCGGCAAACCGGCCAAGCGCGTCTTGCAACGCGTGCGGTCCGGACTGACCGAGCGCATCAAGCCGCTCGCAGGTCACGAACCCTTCCGCATCTGCCAACAAGAACACAAGATCGGCCAGAAACGGCGCGGCCCAGACACCTTTGTGTCCCGAAGGCAAGGCGTTGGTCTCGATCATATGGACCATTACATCCTCGGCCTCTGGGCCAAGCTGGTCGAAATGCCGGATCCGGGGCTGCCAGTCGGTCTGCTTCGTCCCGCGCCATCCAAACATGGGGCGGCTCTACGCCTCGCGCTCAAAAACAGGCGCACCGCCCACAAAGGTTTGCAAAACCCGGCCCTGCATGCGTTGCCCGTCAAACGGCGTGTTCTTGGATTTCGACGCCAGTGTCATGCGGTCCAGTACAAATGGCGCGTGCGGGTCAAACAGCACTAGGTCAGCTGGCGCGCCCGCCGCCATGCGGCCGCCCTCCAACCCCAAGCGCCGCGCGGGGTTTAGCGACATGGCGCGAAACAGTGTCGGTAGGTCCAACTGGTCTGAATGAAACAGCCGCATCGCGGCGGGCAGCAAGGTCTCCAGCCCGACCGCGCCGGAGGCCGCCTGTTCAAACGGTAGCCGCTTGCTTTCCTCATCCTGCGGGGTGTGCATCGAACAGATAATGTCGATCAGCCCGGACCCCACGGCCTCCACCATCGCCATCCGGTCCTCTTCGGATCTCAGCGGTGGCTTCACCTTGAAAAACGTCCGGTAGTCGCCCACGTCCAACTCATTCAGCGTCAGATGGTGGATCGACACGCCCGCTGTCACATCCAACCCCGCCGTTTTGGCGCGCTCCAACGCGGGAAGCGCGGCGGCGCTCGAAACCTGGTCGGCATGGTAGCGGCACCCGGTCGCTTCAACGAGCGCGAGGTCGCGTTCCAACCCCATTCGTTCCGCCAAAGGTGACACGCCCGGCAATCCGCGCAAGGAGG
Organism: Pseudomonadota bacterium; assembly: GCA_039030615.1. Lineage (GTDB taxonomy): Bacteria > Pseudomonadota > Alphaproteobacteria > Rhodobacterales > Rhodobacteraceae > Litoreibacter. The sequence continues at coordinate 26,217 of JBCCDV010000014.1, forward strand.
CAAATTTGCCGCTGGTCACGGCGGCGCCGTCGCTCAAAACCGGCTCTTGCGGATGGCCCATCACCAGCGCGCCCAGTGAGCGCGCATAGACCATCGCGCGGCTGAGCACTTTGGTGTCGCTGACCACATGATCGCCGTCAGAAAACGCCACGCAACCCGCGTCTTGCAGGAACCCCATCTCGACCATCTCGCGCCCGGCGCGGGACTTGGTCAGCGACGCCATTGGCGCAATGCGCACTTGCGTCATCTCGGCGCCGCGCCGTTTGGCAAATTCCAGCGTCTCAGGCGTGTCGACCACCGGGATCGTGTCGGGGCGCGTCACCATTGTTGTCACGCCGCCGGCGGCGGCTGCCGCGCCAGCGGTGCGGAAGCTTTCCTTGTGCCGCTCGCCCGGCTCGCAAACCTTGACGCCCAGATCAATGATCCCGGGTGCAAGGTATTTTCCGCCGCAATCAAGCCGGTTCCCGGCGGGGAACCTTTTATCTGCCAAATCAACATCTTGCGGTAATATTTCGTTAATCCGCCCCTCCTTGAGGTGCAGATGGCCCGGCGTTTCGGTCCTGGCCTCCGGATCGATCAGGATGGCGTTGGTCAGCAGCATCGCGACGGCCCTCTCAACATCAGAAAAACTCCCGCCCGAAGACGATGATCACGGCCAGAACGAAGGCGGTCGCAATCGCCAACATCCGGGCGCGCCCGCGCGACATGGGCTCTTTCTGCGGCGCGGGGTCCGCTTCGGGCTCAGGGGCCGGGGGCGGTGTCGGCGCGACGGGTTTCAACGCGCTGGCGGAATGATCAGGCTCAGTCATGGGAAGGCGCGTTATCAAGGTCAGCTCGGCGCCAGTTTGGACGCTACCGGCCAGCGCATGGCTTGGGATCAGCAGCACATGGCCTTCCAAAGCGTTCATCCGCGCGGCGAGCGGCACCTCCGGCGGGGCCTCCAGGTCAAAGGCGGTGGTCACATAGTCAGACAACTGCATTCCGGCCAAATCGTCGGTTGGAAACAGCTCAATCTCATCGGTGTTGACGCCGCCCTGCTGCAGCCCCAGCCACCCGGCCAGGTCGGGCAGCTTCGGCGTGTCGCCGGACGCGCGGCTGAGAAAGGTATGGCGCATGTCCAGCTTGGAATTGACAGCGAAGATCTCAAGATGTGGTTGGGTCATGCCTTTGACTTTCCGGTGCGCGGGTCGCGGGTTGAAATCAATGCCCTTAAAATCTCGGCAAACTCTTTGGGGAAATCGACGCCCTTGAGCTTTATCGCTTTATATCCACGCCGTGCGCGGCGCAGTGTCAGGGTATTGCCCCAAATATCGACAGAGGTGATGTCAGAAACGGGTACCTTGGGCCGGAAGCTAAAGTAGAGCATGTCATCTGTGATGTCACATCTCGCATAATCCGCGTTTGCCCATGATGATGGCATTTTGGCCTCTCGTTTTATCACCGCGTTGCGTCGTTCAATGAAGGTGTTCAGGATCAATCTGCCAACCGTGATCAAGAGCCCGAAGAAGATAAAGAGCGTAATAAACGCCGCTTCCAATGTCATAACTGAAAACGCGCTGATGGCGACGATGACAAACAGCACGGCCGCGATCCAAAGGAACCGCCGCTGTTTGGAGCGTTTGTCGTGTCGTGCAAGCCCTCGGTTGCAGGTGATCGAAATCAAAACGTCCTTGCCTTCGGGCACGTCCGTGCCCCCACTCTCATCAACAGGGTCGTGCATGCCATCACCCGCTGAACCAGAACAGAAAACCAGTGAAAGCACCCAGCCCCAAAAGCGCGTACATCGCAACTTTGCCCGACATGCGCGGGTCTTTGGGCTCTTCGCTCACACCATCACCCCTTGCGGCTTCATTTTGCGGGCGCGCACCAGTAGTTCCATGCAAGCCATGCGCACTGCGACGCCCATCTCAACCTGCTCTTGGATCACAGACCGGTTGATGTCGTCGGCCAAGGTGCCATCAATCTCGACACCCCGGTTCATGGGGCCGGGATGCATCACGATGGCGTCCGGTTTGGCATGGCTCAGCTTTTCAGTATCCAGCCCGTAGCGGTGGTAATATTCGCGCTCCGACGGGATAAACCCGCCATCCATCCGCTCGCGTTGCAGGCGCAGCATCATGACGACGTCCACGTCTTGCAGGCCCTCGCGCATGTCTTCATGAACCTCGACGCCAAAATGATCGATCTGCGCGGGCATTAGCGTGGGCGGGCCAATCAGCCGCACCCGGTTCTCCATTTTACCCAAGAGCAAAATGTTTGAGCGCGCCACGCGGCTATGCGCGATATCGCCGCAAATTGCCACGCTTAGCCGGTGCAAACGCCCCTTGGCGCGGCGGATTGTCAACGCGTCCAGCAGCGCTTGGGTCGGGTGCTCATGCTTGCCGTCGCCCGCATTCAGAACGGCGCAGTTGACCTTCTCGGCCAGCAGGTTCACCGCACCCGAATGCGGGTGGCGCACGACCAGCAGGTCGGGATGCATCGCGTTCAGCGTCAGCGCCGTGTCGATCAGCGTTTCGCCCTTTTTGATCGAGGACGCTTGCATCGCCATGTTCATCACATCCGCGCCAAGCCGCTTGCCGGCGATCTCGAAACTGGCTTGGGTGCGGGTCGAATTCTCGAAAAACATGTTGATCTGGGTGAGCCCGGCCAAAGCGTCGCCATGTTTGCGCTCGGAGCGGTTCAGCGCGACATATTGCTCGGCCAGATCAAGGATCTCGGTGATATCGACGGGGGAGAGGTGTTCGATCCCAAGCAAGTGCTGCGCGCGGAATGTCATGAAAGCCCTTTCGCCATTCACGGCCTTATATGGGGCTGCGCGGGACCGGGCAAGCCTGTCGTCTGGGCATTTACGCCGCATGCCGCGCGCCCTAGTTTGTGGTGCATGGAATCAACGCTCTCATATGCCGAAGCCAAAGCTCTGCTGGAATGGCAGATCGATCTCGGCGCGACGGAAGCCATCTGCGAGGCACCCGTCAATCGCTACGAGACCCCCGCCAAACAGCCCAAACCAAAGGCCGACCCAGTGGCCGACCCGGCGGCCGAGCAAGCCGTCGCCCAAGCGCCCAAGCTTGACCCTGTCGCTGTCGCCCGTGCCGCCGCTGAAAGCGCCGAGAGCTTGGAAGCGCTTCAAGCTGCTATGGCGGGCTTTGAGCATTGTGAGCTGAAGCGCGGCGCGCGTTCGCTTGTGTTTTCTGACGGCCAGCCCGGCGCGCGGGTGATGATCATCGGCGAGGCCCCGGGCCGGGACGAGGACCGCGAAGGCCGCCCGTTTGTGGGTCGTGCCGGCCAGCTTTTGGATGCGATGTTTGCCGCGATCAACCACGGTCGCGCAGATGCAGATCACCCGCTCTATATCACCAATGTCATGCCCTGGCGGCCCCCCAATAACCGCGAGCCGAGCCCGGAAGAAATGGCGATGATGCTGCCTTTCCTAGAGCGCCACGTGGCGCTCGCCCAACCCGAAATTCTGGTCCTGATGGGCAACGTCCCGTGCCAGGCCGTCCTTGGCAAAAAAGGCATCACCAAGCTGCGTGGCCAATGGGCCGAGGCCTGGGGCAAGCCCATCCTGCCGATGTGCCACCCGGCCTACCTTTTGCGCCAACCAATGGCCAAGCGGGAGGCCTGGGCCGATCTGTTGGATCTTCAAGCGAGGCTGCGCGGGTGAGCGCGCGCGACTTCATCCCTGTCCGGATCGCGGTTCTGACCGTCTCCGATACTCGCGGCGAGGCCGACGACAAATCGGGCACGACTCTGGTCGACCGGCTTGAAGCTGCGGGCCATATTCTGGCCGCGCGGATGATCTTGCCCGACGAACGGGCACAAATTGCCGACCAGCTCCGCACATGGTGCGCCGATGAGGGCATCGACGTGATCCTGTCCACCGGCGGCACGGGCCTGACGGGCCGCGATGTCAGCGTTGAGGCGCATCGCGATGTCTATGAAAAGGAAATCGACGCCTTCGGCACCGTTTTTACCCATGTCTCCATGGCCAAAATCGGCACATCCGCCGTGCAAAGCCGGGCGACGGGGGGCGTGGCGCAAGGCACGTACCTGTTTGCACTGCCCGGCAGCCCCGGTGCATGCAAGGACGCCTGGGATGAAATTTTGGTCCATCAGCTCGATTACAGGCACAAACCGTGCAATTTCGTCGAAATAATGCCCCGCCTGGACGAAAAGCAGCGACGGAAATAACAATCTCGCGCGTTTAACCTTTGAAAATTGGACGCCAAGGGGCCAACACCCTATATTTAAAGCGTTGTTCACCCGGAGCCCGCCGCATGCGTTTTTTCCGTCGTAGCCTGACCGGCTTGTTCCTTTTGGCGCTGACCTTGGGGTTTCTGACGTTTGCGGGGGACATGGTCTATTCGGCTTTGCAGGCCAGCTGGGCCGAAGAAAGCCGCGACCGTCCGGCGCGCGAGCGCGTGTTCTCCGTCGCCGTGGCACCGCTGGAACCCGGCGACGTCACCCCGCAATTGACCAGCTTTGGCGAAATCCGGTCCCGACGAACGCTCGATCTGCGCGCACCCACGGGCGGCCGGATTGTGGAACTGGCAGAGAATTTCGAAGAAGGCGCCACTGTGCGCGAAGGCCAGTTTCTGGCCCGCATTGACCCATCTGAGGCGCAGGCGACGTTGGACGTGGCGCAGACCGATCTGATTGAGGCGCGCCAGGAATTGCTCGAAGCCGAACGCGGCATTGTCCTGGCCCAGGATGAGCTGCAATCGGCGCGCAATCAGGTCGATTTGCGCACCCGCGCATTGAGCCGCCAACAGGATCTGCTGTCGCGGGACGTCGGCACAACCGCAGCCGTCGAGCAGGCGGAGCTGTCGGAATCCACCGCCAAGCAATCGGTCCTGTCGCGCAGGCAGGCCCTTCAAACCGCCGAAGCGCGGCTCGATCAGGCCAAAACACTCATCACCCGCCGCGAAATCGCGTTGCGTGACGCTGAACGCAAACTCTCCGAGACCGAGGTGTTCGCCAAGTTTGACGGACGCTTGTCCGATGTTGCGGTCACGGCAGGTGGGCTCGTGGCAAATAATGAGCGGCTGGCGCAGCTCGTTGACCCGGATGCGCTGGAAGTCGCATTTCGCGTCTCGACCTCGCAACATGCGCGGCTGATCGACGAAGCGGGGCGGCTCACGCAGCGCCCGGTCGAAATTCGGCTTGAGGTGCTGGGCACCGATCTGGTCACAACCGGCAAGCTGACCCGCGAAAGTGCGGCCGTCAGCGAAGGCACGATTGGACGCCTGCTCTTTGCCGAAGTGGACAGCGCCAGTGGTCTCAGACCCGGCGATTTTGTCACCGTCATGGTCGAAGAACCGATGCTGCGCCGCGTGGTGCGCTTGCCCTCAACTGCCCTAGCGGCGGACGGTACGATTTTGGTGGTTGGCGCCGAGGAGCGTTTGGAAGAGGCCCCGGTTGATCTGCTGCGCCGTCAGGGCGACGCCGTGCTCTTGCGCGCGCGTGGCCTGGCAGGGCGCGAAGTTGTGTTGGAACGCAGCCAAAACCTAGGGGCGGGCATCAAGGTCAAACCGTTGCGTGGTACCACGGATGCAGGCGTGCCGGACGCGCCTGAATTGGTCGAGCTCGACGATGACCGGCGCGCCCGTATCATTGCTTTTGTAGAGGCCAATACCCGCATCCCCGACGAGGTCAAAACCCGTATGCTGGGGCAGCTTCAGGATGCCAAAGTGCCCGCCCGCATGGTGGAACGGCTCGAATCCCGGATGGGGAGCTAGCATATGCGGGAGCGGATCAGGTCCGGCACGGGCGGCGTCTTGTCCTACTTCACTCGCCACCGCACCGCGGCAAATCTGCTCTTGGTGATCCTGCTGGCGCTTGGCGTCGCGGCGGTGCCCAATATGCGCACGCAGTTCTTTCCAGATGTGATCGTCGACAGCGTGAACGTGAATGTCAGCTGGCAAGGCGCGGGCGCGGAGGACGTGGACCGCGCGATTGTGCAGCTGCTCCAACCTGCGCTTTTGGCGGTGGAAGGGGTTGAAAGCTCCGAGGCCAATTCGCGGGAAGGCAGTGCCTATATATCGCTAGATTTTGAGCCGGGCTGGGATATGGGCCGTGCCTCAGACGAGGTGCAGGCCGCCGTCGATGCCGTCACTGACCTGCCTGAGGACGCTGACGAGCCAGAGGTGCGTCGCGCCGCATGGCGCGACCGGGTGACAGATGTGGTGATCACTGGCCCCGTCGATGTGGCCCAGCTTGGCCGTTTCGCAGACGAATTTGTCACACGGCTTTTTGCGGCAGGCGTAACGCGCACCACGATAAGGGGTGTGGCCGCGCCGCAGACACTGGTTGAGGTGCCGAGCCAGGCGTTGATTCAGCATGATTTGACCATGGCCGAAATCGCGACCGCGATCCGCGGGGAGGCCTCGACCGACCCGGCCGGCGACGTTGCAAGCGGTGGCGCGCGCGTGCGTACTGGCGTTGCAAAGCGCGACGCGGTGGCGATCAGCAATATCGTTTTGCGCTCGAACGCGGATGGCTCACAACTCACGGTTGGCGATGTCGCGCGGGTGATTGTTGAGGGCCCGGACCGGGAGCGCGCTTATTTCCGCGATGACAACCCGGCTATTTCGATCCGCGTTGACCGCACCGGGCAGGGCGACGCGATTGGCATGCAGGCCGACGTGCAGCGCGTCGCGGATGAGCTGGCGGCCACTTTGCCCGAAGGCACATCAGTTGATCTGATCCGCACCCGGTCTGAGGCCATCACCGGCCGTCTGAACATACTGGTCGATAACGGGTTGATCGGGCTGGGGCTGGTGGTTTTGCTGCTGTTCTTGTTTCTCAACGCGCGCACGGCTTTCTGGGTGGCGGCGGGCTTGCCTGTCGCGATGCTGGGCGCGATTGCACTGATGTATATGGCGGGTTTGACGATCAACATGATCTCGCTCTTTGCACTGATCATCACCTTGGGGATCGTCGTTGATGATGCGATTGTGGTGGGCGAGCACGCTGATTTCAGGCATCGCACATTGGGTGAAGACCCGGTAACGGCGGCTGAAAACGCGGCGCGGCGTATGTCTTCACCGGTCTTTTCTGCGACGATCACGACCATTATCGCCTTCTTTGGCCTTGTGGCGATTGGCGGGCGGTTTGGCGATTTGATCGCGGATATTCCCTTCACCGTTATTGTTGTGCTGATTGCCTCGCTGATTGAGTGTTTCCTGATCCTGCCCAACCACATGAGCCATGCGCTGACCGCTTCCGCCAAGGAGCATTGGTACGATTGGCCGTCGCGCACCGTAACAAAAGGGTTCAATTGGGTGCGCGAGCACGCGTTCCGCCCGTTCATGCGCTTCGTCATCTGGGCGCGCTACCCTGTCTTCTCGCTGGCCTTCGTGGCGCTGGCCAGCCAGGCCGTTTACTTCATCAATGGCGACGTCACCTGGCGCTTCTTCAACGCGCCGGAGCGCGGCTCCGTCTCTGGTAATTTCTCGATGCTGCCGGGCGCCACGCGCGAGGACACGCTGGAGATGATGCAAGAGATGCAGCGCGCAACCGATGCCGTCGCGACCACGTTCGAGGCCGAGCATGGCGTCAACCCGCTGGTCTATGTGCTCGCCGAGGTTGGCGGCACCTCGGGCAGGGGGCTGGCGGGACAAAACAGCAAAGACCCCGACCAGCTGGGGTCGGTCTCCATTGAGCTGGTCGACGCAGATTTGCGTCCCTATTCTTCCTTCGCCTTCGTCGGTGCCTTGCAAGATGAGGTGCGCCGCCACCCGATGGTCGAAGAGATCAGCTTCCGCCGCTGGCGCTCGGGCCCCGGCGGCGACTCGCTGGATGTGCAGCTTTTCGGGGCAGATGCGCAGACCCTGAAAGACGCAGCAGAGGCTTTTAAGACGCAGGTCGCGCAATATCCCGAGGTCTCCGCCGTCGAAGACAGCCTCGCCTATGACAAGGAGGAGCTGATCCTCGATCTGACGCCGCAGGGCCAGTCGCTTGGCTTCACCATTGACGAGCTTGGCCGCGTTTTACGCAACCGGTTGAACGGGATTGAGGCGGCGAGCTACCCTGACGGGCCACGCTCGGCCACGATCCGCGTAGAGCTGCCAACGGGGGAGCTGACGGCGGATTTTCTGGAACGCACCTACCTGCGCGCGCCTGCCGGGGCCTACGTTCCGCTTGAGGATATCGTCAGCGTTGACAACCGGGTGGGCTTTTCGACGGTGCGCCGGGTCGACGGGGTGCAGCTGATTTCCGTCACCGGCGAGATATCAGAAGATGACCCGGCCCGCGCCGCCGAGATATCCGAGATCATCGGCACCGAGCTGTTGCCGCAGCTGGAGCAGGATTTCGGCGTGGTCTCGGTCCAAGCCGGGCTGGCCGAGCAGGAGAACCGCTTCCTCACCGAGGCCATGACCGGCTTCGTCTTGTGCCTTTTGGGGATCTACCTGGCGCTGGCATGGGTCTTTGCCAGCTTCAGCCGCCCGGTGGTGATCATGGCGATCATCCCCTTCGGGCTTATCGGCACCATATACGGCCACTACGCTTGGGACGTGCCGCTGTCGATGTTCACGGTTGTGGGGCTGATCGGGATGACGGGGATCATCATCAACGACTCGATCGTGCTGGTCTCTACCATCGACGAATACGCCGAGGATCGCGGCGTCATGCAGGCCATCATCGACGGCACGTCGGACCGGCTGAGACCGGTCTTGCTGACGACGCTGACGACCGTTTTGGGCCTCGCACCGCTTTTGTTCGAAAGCTCCGCGCAGGCGCAGTTTCTCAAACCCACGGTGATTACGCTTTGCTACGGGCTGGGCTTTGGCTTCTTCCTTATCATGCTGGTCGTGCCCTCATTGATCGCGATCCAGGAAGACATCTCGCGCCAACGCCGCGCATTCCGCCGGGCGCTACGTGTGAGCGGCGCACGGCGCTTCCGCGTGTTAAGTGTTGTGCAGTTGCTGGTCGTCGCCGGGCTGTTCGTGGCAACGGCCGGGGCCGCGCTTTGGACAGGCAGCCTGCCGGCCATCTTCGGAACTGGCCTTGCCGCATTGCCGCCGGTTCTCGGCGGCGTGGTCCTGTTTTTGGCGCTGACCGCCGCGTTTCTGGTGATGATCTGGGTGATTGCGGCGCTCGCACATGGCGCGGCGCGCCAACGCGCCTAGCCGCAGCCGCGCATCTCGACCGCATCGCTGGTCGAAAGCAAGGTAAAGCGCAAACGCGTCAGATCGATGGTGCTGCTCTTGGCCTGAGGGATCAGCTGCGCTTTGGCCATGACCGTGTCGCCGCTGCGTTGGAACGCCGGCTCACTGACCCAGACCATCGGGTCGTCCAGCTCAATAACGGAGGCTTCCGAACGTCCCTCCAGTGGCGGAACCGTTGCGGTGACCGACACAAGGTAAGCGCCATCCTTGCGCGTCAGCCGGCAGGTGAGCTTCGCCTCAATCTTGTCGGGACGCGCATCCAGCGCGCTCCGGATCAGCGCGACATTTTGCGTCGCCTTTCGATCCAGCTTTGTGGAAAGCTTCAGATCAACCGGCAGGCAAACCTCTTTGCAGACGCCCATGCGCAACCGCAACGCGGCGTAAATATCGTCGCCTGTGACGGGCAAGAACCGGATTGGCAGCACAACTTCGGTGTCATACCCGATGGAGCGCATGCCGCCCTCCCGAAACACGCTGGGGCGGGGCCAAAGGATCTGAGCTCTCGCAAGGTTTTGTGAGCCTTCCCAAGACATCAAAGTCGGCAACCCGCCATCGCCGGGCGCGCGCCAATAGGTTTTCCAACCCGGTGCCAGCTCGACCTTAAGTGCCGCGTAATGCGCGCCACTTTCATGCCGCCATCCTTGCAGAAAGCTTACATTGATGACGCTTTTTATATGGTCAAACTCCTGCGCCCGCGCAGGGCCAGACAGACTAAGTCCAACCGATAAAGCCGTTGCGGCAGAGAGAAGCATATTGCGGATCATCTGCGTCAATCTAGGCAAAGCCCTTAGACACGGGAAATCACGTCTGAGCGAGACTTTGCTACAATGGCTCCTGCGCCACAGTTGCGGCAATCCTGACCTTGTGTCCGGGCGCGCCACGCCGCAGCCTTGGGGGATGGATGAAAAAACCGAATCTTTCGACCTCAATGGCAGGCTGCTGATCGCGATGCCTTCGATGGGGGATATGCGATTTTCGCAAAGCGTTGTCTTTATCTGCTCGCATTCCGACAAAGGCGCCATGGGGCTGATCATCAACAAGCCCGCCGAGGATCTGAAGTTCAAGGACCTGCTCAAGCAGCTCGAAATCGAAAGCGCGCCGGGCGCACGCACGATCCGCGTGCATATGGGCGGGCCCGTCGAGTTTGGGCGTGGCTTCGTTTTGCACAGCGCAGATTACAGCGAAGAAGGCAGCACCCTGCGCGTCGATGAAGGGTTCGCGATGACCGCGACGCTTGATATCTTGGAAGACATCGCCACTGGTAGCGGGCCCGAGATGGCACTTTTGGCCATGGGCTATGCTGGCTGGGGGCCGGGCCAGCTCGAGGCAGAAATCGCCGAGAACGGCTGGCTGATCGGGGATGCGACGCAAGGCTTGGTTTTTGGCGGTGACGACGCGCGCAAATGGCAATCGGCGTTGGAGGAGATGGGCATCAACCCGCTATTGCTCAGCGCGGAGGGTGGCCGCGCCTGAGGTTCGCCCGACCTTAAATCGCAGGCATGCACGCTTCTCGGCAGTGTCAGCCACGCGGTGCCGCCGCCCGCGTCAACCGATCTCGGATTGCATGGCCAAGGCCTTCGCCGGGAATGGGCGCGACCGTGAAATGTTCAAACCCCGCCGCGCGTGTCACCGCATCCATCTCTCGCAACAGCGCAAACAGATTTGAGGCGGCCTCGACCAGATCGCCCGTCTCGGACAAGTTCCGCGCAGCTTTTCCGGGGCCAAAGCCAAGATGCGGGGCCTCCGACGCGGCTGCAACATCCAGCACGACGCCCACCTCCGGCGCATAGTGCGAGCTTAGCTGCCCCGGGGCATTGGGTGCGCTCTCGGACGTTTTTGCCGGGGCCAAACCATGCCCCAGAACGGCCACCGCCGCCTCTGCCGTCACACCGCCCGGGCGTAAAAGCTGCATTGGCTCGCCGCCAAAAATGCTCGACTCCAAACCGACCGCGCAGGGCCCGCCGTCAAGCACCGCAGCAATCCGACCCGACAAGCCACCCAACACATGCGCCGCCGTGGTCGGGCTTATCTTGCCTGATGGGTTGGCCGAAGGGGCGGCGACGGGGCGCCCGACCACCGTCAATAATTCCCGCGCCAGCGGGTGCGCGGGCACCCGCAAAGCGACCGTATCAAGCCCGGCCGTAACCAGCGATGACAGCCCATGCCCCGGTTTCAATGGCACCACCAGCGACATTGGGCCGGGCCAGAAGGCCTGCGCCAATGCACGCGCGTCCGGTGTCATCTCAACCAAGCTTTCCGCCTCTGCCGCGTCAGGCAAGTGCACGATCAACGGGTTGAATGTCGGGCGGTTCTTGGCCTCGAAGATACGCGCGACAGCGGCGTCAGATGTCGCGTCAGCGCCAAGCCCGTAGACCGTCTCTGTCGGGAAAGCGACAAGCTGACCGTCGCGCAAGAGCTGTGCGGCTTGGCTCAGTTCGGACGGCTCAAGTCTTTGCGTCACGCGGTCATCCTTCTTTTTGACGCTGCGTCTTACTTGATGCAATACAGCGTGCGCGTCAGTATTTCGCCAGATTTTGAAGCGTTTAACGGATCCTAGACGGTCCTGCAAAGCCCCGGCCCGCAAGGGCCAATTCGGAGAGACCAATGCCCTACACCGCGCCCGCCGGCGATTACCGGTTCCTGTTTGACAACGTTGTTGGCTATGACCGCTTGAGCGAGACGGAGGCCTTCGCCGAAGCCAGCGCCGATGTCACCGCCGCGATCCTCGAGGAGGCCGCCAAAATGGCGAGCGAGGTTTTGGCCCCGCTACAACGTCCGGGCGATCTGCATCCCGCGCGGCTGGAAAACGGCGTCGTGCGCACCTCGCCGGGCTATGCAGATGGATACAAGGCCATTGCCGAGGGCGGCTGGGTCGGCATGGCGGCAGACCCCGAATTTGGCGGCATGGGCCTACCGCAATCGTTGGTGAACGCTGTCAATGAGATGATGGGCGGCGCATGTTTGTCGCTGCAGCTGAACCCGTTGATGACCCAAGGCCAGATCGAGGCGCTGGAGCATCACGCCTCCGACGAGATCAAGGCGCTTTACCTACCCAACCTGATTTCGGGCGCATGGTCGGGGACCATGAACCTGACCGAGCCGCAAGCGGGTTCGGATGTGGGCGCGCTGCGCACGAAGGCGGAGCCAAAGGGCGACGGCACCTACGCGGTGACGGGCCAGAAGATCTATATCAGCTGGGGCGACAATGACTTTACCGAGAATGTCTGCCATCTGGTTCTCGCGCGCCTGCCTGACGCGGGTCCCGGCACCAAAGGCATCTCGCTCTTCATGGTGCCCAAGCTCATTCCCGATGAGACCGGCAAACCCGGCGTGGCCAACACGCTGAAAGTGGTCTCGCTGGAACATAAAATGGGGCTGCACGGCTCCCCCACGGCTGTGATGCAATATGACGGCGCGACGGGCTGGCTGATCGGCGAAGAGAACAAAGGCATGGCCGCCATGTTCACCATGATGAACAACGCGCGGCTCGGCGTCGGCGGGCAGGGCATCGCAGTGGCCGACGCGGCCTATCAACACGCGCTGGCCTATGCGATGGACCGCAAGCAGGGCAAAACCGTCGACGGCGAAACCATCATCGGCCACGCCGATGTGCGCCGCATGCTGGCGGAGATGAAGGCCGATGTCTTCGCCGCCCGCGCTATCGCCGCCGACTGCGCCTTCGCGATTGATATGGCCAACGCCACCGGTGAGGCCGCCTGGACCGCCCGCGCAGCACTTCTGACGCCAATCGCCAAAGCGTTCGGCACCGATGTGGGGATCGACGTCGCCCAAAAAGGCATCCAAGTGCATGGCGGCATGGGCTTCATTGAGGAAACCGGCGCCGCCCAATACCTGCGCGACGTGCGGGTCACCGCGATCTATGAGGGCACCAACGGCATCCAGGCCATGGACCTTGTGGCGCGCAAAATGATGGATGGTGGGGAGGCCGCCTACGCCTTGATCGACGAGATCGAGGCGCAGGCCGAGGATTGCAAAGAAATCGCGCCATATGCCTCAGAAGCGGTGTTCGAGGCGGCGGAAACCTTGCGCGAAACCACCGAATGGTTGGTGAAACAGGATATGACCAACCGCTTCGCGGGCTCTGTCGCTTACCTGCGCCTCTTTGCGCGGGTTCTGGGCGCGCGCTACCACCTCTGCGCGGGCCATGCGACCGGGACGGGCAGCACGCGCGCCAAGCTGGCGCGGGTCTACGTCCAACGCCTGTTGCCCGAACACAGGGGTCTCGCTGATCACGTGCGCTGCGGCTCCGACGACCTTTATGCGCTGAGCGTTGAAGACCTCGTCGCTTGACCGAAACGCTCCGCTACCCGTTCGAGGACATCCCGGCAGAAGGCACTGCGACTGAGGTTGCGGAGGGGATCCTGTGGATCCGCCTGCCGCTTCCGATGAAGCTGGATCACGTCAATGTCTACGCACTGCAAGACGGTGACGGCTGGGCGATTGTCGACACCGGGTTCTTTTCCAAACGCGGCGTGGCGATCTGGGAAAAGCTGATGGCTGGCCCGTTGCAGGGCAAGCCCGTCACCAAGGTGATCGTCACCCATCACCATCCCGACCATGTCGGCATGGCCGGCTGGTTTCAGACCGAACATGGCGCGGAGCTGATCACCACCCGCACCGCTTGGCTGATGGCGCGGATGCTGACGCTTGATGTGCAACCTGTCCCCACGCCTGAGGCGATCACCTTCTATACCCGTGGCGGAATGGCGCCAGACATCCTCGAAAAACGCAAATCGGAACGCCCGTTCAACTTCGCAGATTGCGTCGCCCCGATGCCGCAAGGCTATAGCCGGATCAAAGAAGGTGACCGGCTGACAATTGGCGCGCGGAACTGGGACATCCGCATCGGCAACGGCCATGCGCCTGAGCATGCCACGCTCTGGTCGGATGACGGGATCGTCCTTGGCGGCGACCAGCTGATCCCGTCAATCTCGCCCAATCTTGGGCTCTACCCGAATGAGCCTGAGGCGGACCCGGTCCATGACTGGCTTGACGCCTGCGAGCGGCTTAGCCAACACGCCACGCCCGATCAACTGGTGCTTCCCGGTCACAAGCTGCCATTCTATGGACTGCCTCTGCGGCTGCGTCAGCTGATAGATAACCACCACGGCGCGCTCGACCGGCTGCGTGACTTTCTGCAAACGCCGCACAGCGCGCATGAATGCTTTCTGACCCTGTTCAAACGCGAGATCGGCGGCGGCGAATACGGGTTGGCGCTGGTCGAGGCGATGGCCCATTGCCATCACCTCTATTTGTCTGGACAAGTAACCCGCACCATGCGCGAGGATGGGGCGTATCTGTATCAGACCAAAAGGTAAGACATGGGCGACCAGATCAAAACGACCGCCGAGGCCATCGAGGGTGCGGCTTTGCCCAAAGCCCGCGTCGTGCATACCGTAGAAGGGGCCAAATCGCCCGAACAAGACCCTCTGCCGCAGGCGGTCACCGAGTCCAATCTCGAAGACAAAAGCCCCGCAGAATGGGCCTATATCCGGCTTGTTCTTTATATCAAGAATTTCGAGGAACAGCTCGACGCCGATCACGAGGTCGCTATGGGGTTCACCGGCGGTGAGGCAGGCGTGATGCGCATCGAGGGTATGGGATTCTATGCCCCTGACATCCTAACCTTCTATGGCAGCGACCCGAGCGGCGCAAAAACCCAACAAATTCAACATGTCAGCCAGCTAAACGTATTGTTAAGGGCTTTGCCCAAACATATCGACCAACCGGAGCCGAACCGCATTGGATTCCGGCTCGCAAAGGCGCTGGAGGAAGAGTAAATTGCGCCAAGTTTGCGTGACACCGGAAATAGAATCCGCTAAATCACCCCTAACGCACTTAACGGGAGGCCAAAATGGCTGAACATGAGCACGGCTCGATGGACATCAAGACCCAAGAAAAGACCTTTGACGGCTTCGTCAAGTTTACCACATATACAGTGATCGGCATTTTGGTATTTCTGGTCCTGTTGGCGATGATTAACGGCTAACCCAAACGAGATGCTGCGCCGCGCATGGCTAGTCCTGGCACTTTTGGCGGTGCTGTCTGCCTGCGGCGCGGAGCCTATCTGGTCTGAGCAGCATCAGATCGACCGCGTTGCCACCCGTGCCCCGGGTCCAGCCACCCTGACCCTCATCACCGTTCTAAATAACCGCTCTGGCGCGGGCGCGCATAGCGCTCTTGTCATCAACGGCCCGCAACGGGTCGTTTGGGATCCGGCGGGAACGTGGTGGAACCCGAACGCGCCCGAGCGCAATGACCTGCATTTCGGTATCTCTGACAAGATGCTGGCCACATATGTCGATTATCACACGCGCGAAAGTTTCGACACGGTGACGCAGAAGGTCGTCGTGTCAGACGCGCTCGCGGCCCGTGCCTACGCCTTGGCAAAAGGGTATGGCGCCGTCCCCAAAACCCAATGCGCGATCTCAACCGGAAAAATTTTGCGCCAGCTGCCGGGGTTCGAGGCGATGCCCGTCGGCTATGCGCCAAAGCGTCTCATGCAAGCCTTTGGCGCGCTTCCAAATGTGGAAACGCGCCGGTTTGAAGACGGTGATGCAGATGACAACTCAGGGCTCTTGCCACAGACGTGAAGACCTCACGCATGATGCGCTTCTGCGAAATCTTCGTAGTCGTGGATCAGGGGCTCTAGGTCGTCCAACTCAAGGTTAAAATCCAATCGCGTCACGCCCCTCAAGTCATGCCAAGAGGGGCGTAATTTGCGTCGCTTAGTTCCGCCCGTTGGCGATTGTGTTGGCCACATCAGCTGCATTGATGGGCGCTCCCGAAGCGCGGATCAGATCGGCCACTTCCCACTCGCCATTGATCGGCGCGGGGTTGCCGCCCATCAGCGCCATCAGGTCAGCGTCGTCGCCGGGGGTCCAGGCCGCGTTGTTGCGGATGTAGGACATTGGGTCGCCGTCCAGCAGCCCGCCGAACACCTCCGCCACGATGGTTCCGCCAACCGAGCCAAGCATCCGTCCCGAATTGGCGGCCGGCAGCAGCTGCGCTTCCTTCAGGATGTAGTGCCACAGGATGTCTTCATGCGGGTCATTGATCGCGTGCGGCGTGAAGCCCATCCGGCTGGCCACATCGGAGCCGCGCGGCAGCTCCAGCCGCATCGAGCGCAGCAGGTTCAAAAACGCCAGCATGTTGGGATGCGGGTTCGGGCCCTCATCCAGCGCAAACACCGCCGAGGAGAGCTTCACATCAATGCGCCGCGCAGGCTGCGGGAAGGGCCCGCCTGAGTCGATGTCGAAGAACCAATCCCATTGCAGCGTGTGGCGATGCGGGAAGAAGCGGAAGCCCTTCAGGTCATGCCCGCCGGCGCTGTTGGGGTCAAAAATCGGCAGCTCTTTGTCGATGCCAAAACCCAGGCCCACATCTTCGTTTACGTTCACCTGGTAGCCGGGGCGGATCAGCGAATGGCCAAAGCGGTAGGCCGCCACCGAGAACTCCACCGGCATAAACGGCTGATCTTTCCAGTTATAAACCGTGCCATTGAACTTATGGTTGTCGGATTTATCAAGAACCCGCTCCCAGATCGTGTTGCTGACCATGCGTTTCACAAAGTCATTCCAAACGACATATTGGTAGAACCAGCGCACCTTGCGCTGCGCCTCACGGAACTTTTCGCCGTCAAAGCCAAAACTTGCGTCGGTGTCGTCGGGGTCGACGCCCATGACCTGCCGCATCACCCGGTTGTGCAGACGCAACATGGCCAGCTGCAGCTGCGAGACGATGGCATTCTCGTCGTTGCGCATGTCGCCAATGATGGCGCGGCCCTGCCGGTTGCGCAAAAGGTCCGGCTCGTTGGAGCCCGCGATGTCACCACCCGCCAGATCCTTTTGCACCGTGCCCAAAAGGAAGCAGCCGCCTTGGTTGGCGTCATACATGAACGGCTCATCAGACGGGCCTTCGCCGTAGAGGCAATCGAGATCCAGCCGCGGGGTCCGGAAGTTTTCCAGCTTCTCCGGGTCGCTCGCCCGCATCAGCGATGAGGTCGGGTCAAACGTAATGTCATGATCCACGAACTGCCCGAAATAGGTGTAGCCCGCAGGCATGTTGGTATTGTCGAGGTCATCCTCGCCGGCCGCTTCGCTCATCGAATTGGTGGCGAAGTCTTTCAGCGCGGCAACCGCCGCCATGTCGCTCGCCTCGGGTGAGGTCCAGGGCGGAAGCTCACGAAACAGCCGGCCAAACGGGCCTTTATACTGCTTCGATCTTGGAAGGTTGGTGACTGCGTAGCTAGAGGAAGATTTACTCATAACTTACTCCTAAAAATGGCTTCATCAAAAAGTGTCGCACTGCTTTGGACAAAGCGTGACGCAGGTATTCAGACTGTAGATTTGTCAGCCCGGCAGAAATTTCCAGGCGGCTTTTTCCAAAACAATATCGGTGGGATAGCAGATTGCAGTTTGTGAGAAAAGACAGGAACGCTTACCAATTAGGCAGTTTGAGAACTGTGCCTAGTTCACAGACGGGCGTCATGCGCCGCGATAAACAGTCCGCAACACATTTGTTTTAACGCCGCAAGAATTGGATAAAGCCATGACCCTCAAAGCGATGCTCAGCACTGTATCGGCCGTAATTTTGATGACCTCCCCTGCCAGCGCTGACATGAACGAAACCGAAGAACGGCTCTTTGAGCTGCTGAAAACGAAGCCTGCCTTTCAGGCCCTGATGCCAAGCGGCAAGCGTGTTCAATCGCTCGATTTTAAAGGCACGCTCGTCCCCGGCCTGTTGGAGTTCGATGACGCGCCCGAGAATTTTGAGATCAAGCCGCTGGCCATCGCGGGTGACATCGCGCGAAATTGTTGGACCGACTTGTCCTATTCCTACACGAGCGAATTCAATGGCAGCTATGAGCAAACCACCTCATGGCAAGTCAGCACTGAGCTGCAGGTCAGTCAGGAGGTCACGGTTGAAGGAAAGATCCCGCTATTTGGCAGCGCATCGGCGACAAGTGGCGTGTCATTGTCGCTTGGCACTAGCCTAGGCAAAATTGAGAAAACCGGCATTGGCTTTAAAAAACTTGTCACCGTAGCCTTGCCGCCCAACACCGAGGCAGATGTGCAGCTTCAAGTGATCGAACAAGTGCTCGAAGGCGCGCCCTTCACGGTCGATATGGAAATGCGCGGCGTGGCGGAGATTTTGCATCCACCCAAAAGGGCCTGGATCCCTTATCGCCGCGGCGACTTGCCGGCCAACATGGTCGAAGGCGGCTCTGAACGTCTTAAATCGGGAAGATGGCGCGATCTTAATGTGTGCCGTGTGGGTGCACATGCGGGAAAAATTATCGGCAAAGTGTGCAACTGGACCTTCGGCGGGGAGGAACGCGTCGCGCGCCGTTTTGATGTCCTCACGGTCTCGGGCTACAAGAAAACATGGATGAAGAAGAAAGATTTCCGCGATAAATATAGCGACCGCACCGTCGCCGAAGGCAATGCCCCAGTTTACTATAGCGGTAAAGAAAACCGCCCCGGAAAACGCTATAACGGCCAGAACTTTGTCTGCCGCGCCAAGCACAAGGGAGACTGGCATCCCGGCAAGGTCGTCATCAACCATTGCATGATTGGCTATGCGGGCACCGAGCGAAAGAAATCCGCCTTTGAGGTTTTGATCCGCGGCAAAGGTGAAAATGAAACTACGCGCGTCGACGTAACGGGTTTGCTGTCACCTCATGAGCGCAGCTTCACCGTCGATGGGGTCTTTACCGATGCCCGCTCGATCAACGCGATTGCGGTGCTGGGCAACAGACGCCCCACAGATCGCCGATTTTGCGGGGATGTTGACCCGCAGATTGCGCAAAGCGGCATCACCGAAGCCACGGTAGAAGAACAGCTGGCCATCACCACCAATACGCGAAAGCCACGCGGCGTCTTCGATAGTTTAAGCATGGATGTGTTGCGCTCCGCCCCTGCCAAGGACGCGCCCCCTGCGCTCGAGACCATCGAAGGCACGCAGCTGATGGTGATCGACTATATTGGGCAAGAGGTGCCAAAGGTCACTTTGAACGCCCGCCTGCTGTTTGACCGAAGCCCTGACATGTTCGGCTCCGATGTGGCGGCGGTTCAACAAGCGCTGGTCGAACGTGGGGCCCAGATTGAGGTCGACGGCTTTTTCGGCGCGGAGACGTCCGCCGCCTTGCGGGCGTTTCAACGCGAGGCGGGCCTGCCCGTCGATGGCCGCTTCGGCACCCGTACCCGGCTGGCGATTGGCTTTTAGTCGCTGCGCTGACAAAGGCCGGCTGAAGCCTGAAGGTCCTTGACGCAGCGCAAGGGTTAATATGCGGTAAAAAAATCTGGGAAGTGTTTTTAAATCAGCGTCTTACAAGATTCCCCGCATGCGGGGCGGCTCAGATTTAGGCAAAAACAAACCCCCGGAGCGGTGCTGCGGGGGTCGTTTTCTTGTCTCGCAATGAGGGAGGGATTTACATCCCGCCTTCTCGCTGCGCCTTTTTACGGGCCAGCTTGCGGGCGCGGCGGATGGCCTCGGCCTTCTCGCGTGCTTTCTTCTCAGACGGCTTTTCAAAATGTTGCTTGAGCTTCATTTCACGAAAAACGCCCTCGCGCTGAAGTTTCTTCTTCAGAGCGCGCAGTGCCTGATCGACATTGTTGTCGCGAACGCTTACCTGCATGTGGTGTCACCACCTTCCTAAGTTAGAGTTTGCATAAGTTGCAGGAAGTGGGCTCTTAGCAAGATCGTGCTAGCTTGTCCACCAAGGATATAGAGGAGCTTCAAGATGGACCAATCCGACAAGAACCGCCTTTTGGACGCCGCTTTGAACCATGTGATGTTCGACGGATGGGGCGACGCAGCCTTTGCCGCCGCCGTGGCCGAGACGGAGATTGACCTCGCCCTTGCCAAAAGCCTGTTCCCCCGCAAAGGAACCGATATGGCCGTGGCCTTTCACCAGCGTGGAGACGCAGACATGAAACAGCGCATGGCCGCTGAAAACCTGTCCACAATGCGCTACCGCGACCGCGTTGCGGCCTGCGTCCGCGCCCGGCTTGAGGTTGTGAGCGATCACAAGGAAGCGGTTCGGCGCGGATCGACGTTATTTGCGCTGCCTCAGCACTCCGTGCAGGGCGCCAAGCTGCTTTGGGGCACCGCCGACGCCATCTGGGTCGCGCTTGGCGACAGCTCCAACGATTATAACTGGTACACCAAGCGCGCGACCTTATCCGGCGTTTACGGCGCGACCGTGCTTTACTGGCTGGGCGATACGAGTGATGGGCACGACGCCACCTGGGACTTTCTCGACCGCCGCATCGACAATGTCATGCAGTTTGAGAAGGTGAAAGCGCAAGTGAATGACAACCCGATTGCGTCGAAATTTCTGGCCGGGCCCAACTGGTTTTTATCGCAGATCAAGCCACCGACCAAGTTCACGGCGAGCGACATGCCCGGTTCGACCGCTCAGACGCGCGACGCCCAGTAGAGGCTGGCCAACGTCACGAGATGAACGGCGACTACCACTAGGTTCACCTGCACAACGGGGTTTTGAAGACCTATGGCGAATGCGGTGGCGGATTTGTAGAAGACTTGCAGCGCCAAAAGCACGACCAATGCGCCGGTTGTTCCGCTTTGCCCTCCCACAAGCAACGCGAGCAACACCACGCTCATCACCAGTATCGCGCCGTAGATGCACAGCAGGATGCGCCGTGCTGGTGTATCCTCCCCGACCGGCACATCCAGCCCCGAAGCGTCCGACACTAGCGCGAAGCAGACCGGCACGAGTATCGCGATATTGAGCAACAGGGAGACATAGGTCATGCTTGGGCTCCAAACAGCAATGCAACAGATACGCGGGACAAGGAATGACAGATCAATGAGCAGTCAAATCATGCGCGCGGTTGAAATTTCAAAGGCGGGTGGGCCCGATGTTTTGCAGGCCGTACAAGCGCCGATGCCAGTTCCGGGCGCGGGCGAGGTGCGTTTGAAACTCGCCTATGCCGGCGTGAACCGCCCGGACGCGTTGCAGCGCGCGGGGGCTTATGACCCGCCGCCGGGCGCATCCTCTTTGCCGGGCCTTGAGGGCGCGGGCGTCGTTGACGCGATTGGCGAAGGTGTCAGCGGCGTCGCCATCGGGGACGAGGTTTGCGCGCTTTTGCCGGGCGGCGGCTATGCGGAATATGTTTCAACACCTGCCGTGCATTGTTTGCCAGTGCCAAAAGGACTGAGCTTGGCGCAAGCGGCAGCCCTGCCTGAGACGTTTTTCACGGTCTATTCCAATGTCATCATGCGCGGCGGGTTGAAGGCGGGGGAGCGGTTTTTGGTGCATGGCGGTTCATCCGGGATTGGGACGACCGCAATACAGCTCGCGCGCGCCTATGGGGCGCGGGTTTTTGCCACCGCCGGGACAGATGAGAAATGCGCTGCCTGCTGTGACTTGGGCGCGGAACGGGCGATTAATTACCGCGAAGAGGATTTCGTCAAAGCCATGAAGGCTGAAGGCGGGGCGGATGTGATCCTCGATATGGTCGGCGGCGACTACCTGCCGCGCAACGTCAAGGCGTTGGCAATGGATGGCAGGTTGGTGCAGATCGCCTTTTTACAGGGTCCAAAAGTGGAGCTGAACTTTGCGCTTATGATGGTACGGCGGCTGACCTTGACCGGATCGACGCTGCGTCCGCAGAGCAACTTGGCGAAAGTGCATATCGCAGAGGCCCTGCGACGTGACGTCTGGCCGCTGATCGAAGCAGGTCAAATCGCGCCAGTGATGGATTCCGAATACGCGTTGGAGGACGCTGCACAGGCCCATGCCCATATGGAAAGCTCCGCCCATATCGGGAAGATCATTCTCAAGATTTGAGCGTCGCCTCTGAGCTTTTGGGACTGTCTGAAAACAACAAAGGGCGACGCCTTCCGGCATCGCCCTTCTAAATTCGGTTACGTCACCCCTCCAAGGACGCCGCAACTTCGCACTGGTTAAAAACCCAATCACTCGCTCGCTACATGTAGTAGATAGCAATCTGCCAAACCGCAGGGTAGGGGGAAAAGCCGTGTTAGATTCACACTTGGCCGAATCCCGGGATGGCTAGCGAATTGGCTCGAAAACCGCGTCATTTTGGCCACAGTCACGGCGCGTATCCGCGCCACATTGCCGAAAACTTAGGCTTTTTGTGAAACAAATACGTGCTTCCTGAATGTAACGGCTCTCGCACGTAATTGTTATACCCGCAGCGCTCAGCTCCGGGTTGGCCTCTAGGAATGCGTCCTCGATCACGGTTGCGGGCAATTTGACCGGGTCTTTCAGTTTGCGAAGCAATTCAGGCCGGGTCACTGCGGCATAAGCCTCGCGTGACAGCGCAAAGTAGTCTTCCGCGCTGAGACCGGAACAGCGACCATGCTTTTTCCATTGATGCCAGGCCAGACCGCCGGTTCCCATCAGGTCAGCCATAGCCCCGGTTTGGCCGCGCGATGGATTGCGCGCTGATGTCGAGCAGTAAGACGGCCAGCCGCGTTCGAACTGCGGCCAAAGCCCATGCAGGATCCACCCGTGATCGTGCTTTGGATCGCATTGTTCGGAATTGCGCGCGTCGCCCTCCAATGCGCACCAGTTTGGCGACCAACTCAGCGCCATGACATAGTAGTCAAACTCGCCCGCGCGCTCCCCCTCGGCCCAAGCGGAGGTAACAAAAGCCAACCAGATCAGCACCACTCGCATTTGCTCTTCCCCTTTGTGTTTCGCGCCACTATATACGCTGCAAGTTCCCCTACACCACGAACTTGTTCCAAGCGGGACAGCCCCTGATCCGGGCGACGGGGAAAGTGTATCTAAAGGAGAGACGCCGATGGCTCTACCAATTATGGCAAAAGCGACCGCCGTTTGGCTGGTGGACAACACAACCCTGACCTTCAAGCAAATTGCCGATTTTTGCGGATTGCATGAGCTAGAAGTGCAAGGCATTGCGGATGGTGATGTGGCCGCTGGCGTCAAAGGATTTGACCCGATTGCCAACAACCAGCTGACTCAAGACGAGATTGACGCAGGCATCGCCGACAAGCGCCACAAGCTGAAGCTGAAGCACAATGCCGCCGCCGTTGGTGAAGAAAAGCGCCGTGGTCCGCGCTATACGCCGCTGTCCAAGCGTCAGGATCGCCCAGCCTCGATCCTGTGGCTGGTAAAGTTCCACCCGGAGTTGTCGGACGGACAGATATCCAAGCTCGTTGGCACCACGAAACCCACAATCAACGCGATCCGCGAGCGGACGCATTGGAACATCCAGAACATCCAGCCGATTGACCCTGTGGCTTTGGGGCTGTGCAAACAGTCTGAATTGGACGCTGCCGTGCAGAAGGCTAACGCCAAACGCGCCAAAGAAGGCGTCGTGATGAGTGATGACGAGCGTCGCAAGCTTGTGTCCACCGAGCAGTCCCTGGGTGGCCCCGAAGAACCAGCATTGCCAACAGCGATTGCGGGGCTTGAGGCCTTCACGTTGGCCGATACGCCAGATGAGGAAGAGGGCGAAGAGGAGCTGCTTGTCGACGCGGATTCCCTGTTCAACCTGCCCGAAGGCGGCGACCAACCTGACGTCGAAGAAGAAAAGTAACGACGCAGAGAAAAGAAGTGTTTGAGACCGTTCGGCCTTCAAGCCGGGCGGTTTTTTTGTGCCCAATCTAGCGGCGTTTTGAGTCTTTTGTGGGAGTTGCCCTTTAAGGGCGGCAAAAACCTGCGCGAAAATGCGGACTCACCTGTTCGTGAATTGCGAATGGCCAACTAAACAGTTCAGTATAAAATGCATTAGCAGCTGATTTCTGGCCAAGTTTGACCAAGGTCGGGGTCGCTGTGAAAAGCAGTTTCCTACTTTTTGGCGCGCAGGCGCCGGTTTTTCGCGAGATCACTGTGACCCTTCTAGAGTCCAAGTTCCAGAATGCGAGAGGATTTGCGCAGCGCGGCGATTTGCAAGCTGCGCTAGAGGTTTTGAAAACGGTGTCTCCGGTCGATACGGTGCGGATGGACTACAAAATCTTTCGCGCACGGATCTTGCTGGCGCTTGGCCGCGGCGACGATGCCATGTCTGATATTGGCGAAATTTCTGATAGCAACATCACGCCAAGGCTCCTTGCATTTCGTGCCGATATTGAGGAGCGGCTTGGGCGAACCGACGCAGCTATCCATACATTGACGCGGGCGTTGGAGCTTGCCGAGGATGCATCTTTGCTTGCAAGGCGCGCAAGCTTGCATCAGGTCTTGGGCGCTTTTGAGAACGCGCGGTCCGATTTTTTGGACGCAATAGCTTTGCGGCCCGAGGAAGGGCAGCTCTACAGGCTCTATGCGCAGCTCCATAAGTTCACGGGCGATGAGCCAATGAGTGTGAAGATGCGTAAAGCCGTTGCCAGTGACACACTCCCCGATCAGCAGAAAATGGACTTTGAATTCGCGCTGGCGAAGGTGGCCGATGATATGGGCCAATATAAGGAGGCCATGGCGTTCCTGACGTCGGCAAACGCTAAAATGCGGGCGTTCTTCCCGTATGACATTGCGCAACGCGTTGCGGCTGTTGCGCGGTATAAAAGCGTTTTTGAGAATTTCACGGCGCAAGACCATGTCGTGCCCGATGCCAGCGACTACGCCCCTATTTTCATCACGGGAATGCCGCGTTCTGGCACAACACTCGCCGAGCAAATCCTGTCCAGCCATGCCCATGTCGATGGGGGCGGGGAAACCGCTAAGTTTTCGGGTTTGATGCATGAAACGCTTGGCGACCCTTTGTCTGACAATTTTGATCTTTCGCCCTCAAAAATCAGATTGCTGGCGCAGCGCTATCATTCTGACATGCTGGACAAGCTGCACCTCGCGAAACGACATACTGACAAGTCGATGCAGTCGATCATGTATGCAGGCCCGATTCTGGCGGCTTTGCCCAAAGCCAAGATCATAGTCATCACCAGAGACCCGCGTGCGATCTCACTGTCGAATTTCAAACATGTGTTCCGACCCGGAAAACATCTGCAAAGTTATAAGTTGGACGACATTCGGACCTATCAGGACGGGTTCAACCAAATGGTGGATTTCTGGCAAGCGCGGCTCCCCGATGCGATTCTGCAAGTAGCCTACGAAGACCTAGTGACCGCGCCCGAGCGTGTCATTCGGCAGATTTTGGATTTTGTGGGCCTTGAATGGGATGCTGCTTGCTTAAAGCCGGAAGACAATGCCCGCAGTATTTCGACGTTAAGTGCGGTTGACGTGCGCCGACCGATCAACACATCGGCCATAGACAATTGGCGCGCCTACGAGGCCTATCTTTAGGTCATCGGGGCGGGCTAGACGGTTTAATGCGCTGCGGTTTCCACCGGATCAAGAAGGCCGCGGCCCCCATCTACTGCCATGATTTGCCCGGTCACAAAACCAGCCGCGTCTGAGGATAGAAACTGGGCGGCCTCGGCGACCTCGCTCGAATGGCCAATGCGCCCTAGGGGCGTGTGTTTGGTAATATCCTCACGCAAGCCAGGGGTGTCCTTGAGCGATTGTTTGAGCGAGGCGGACATAACCGAGCCCATGGAAATAGCGTTGACCCGGATCATATCGGGCGCCAGTGCCAAGGCCAATGTGCGTGTCATCTGGTCCATAGCCGCCGTTGCGATTGAAAACCCCATCAACCCGCTGCGCGACCTTTGGCTGGCGATGGAGGACAGATTGACGATCGAGCCTGCAAGCTCACCCGGTTCGCCATCTTCGGCTTGCATAACCATCTTCTTGGCCACTTGCTGGGACAGTTTCAGGCTGGAAAGCAGGTTTTGCTGCAACATAATCTCGACCGAGTCGTCGTCAGGGTTGAGCGCATCTGTCGTCAGAACCTGACGCGAGGCATTGATCAAAATATCGACGCGGTCAAACGCGTCAAGCGTTGCATTGATCAGGTTAGATTGGCTCAGCTTTTCGCGCAGATCGCAGGCAAAGACATGGGCGTTGCCGCTTTCGTCGTCATTGTCAGGCACCTCTTTTTTCAGCCGATCCTCATCGCGGTCGGCCATCATGACATTGGCGCCTTGATCAACAAAATGACGCGCAATCGCGAGCCCGACACCATTGGCGGCGCCTGTTACGATTGCGGTTTTTCCGGAGATTGAGAAGGACATCGAGCGATTCCTCAGTGGTGGCTCTGGAGACGTTAATGGATGCTAACGGCCCATGCGAGCAGTTTTCGGATGGCTGGCATGGATCACTTTGAACCCGCCGCCCTGCGCGATGATGTTGGACTTTCGAAAATGCGCCTCGAGCGCCGCCTCATAGGGGAGGTTGCGATTTGCGACCATCCAAAGCTGGCCTTTGGGCGCCAGCATGGTGGCCGCCTTTTCGATGAAGGCAATGCCCAAAGCCGGGTCAGGTTTGCGGCTGGTATGGAAAGGCGGGTTGGTCACGACAATGTCAAAACCCACCTCGGTCACGGCGAGCGCATCGTCCCAGAGGATTTTGGCACGCGGATCGCGAATATTGTGCTGGGCGCACGTAACAGCGTGATGGTCCGCTTCGATCCCAACGAGCTCCGTCACGCCATCGGATTTAAGAACCTCCGCCATAAGATACCCCCACCCTGCACCAAGATCGGCGATGCGGCCCTTGAGTGGTGGCAAAGCTTCGGCCAAAGCTTTGGACCCCGCGTCGGGCCCGTCAGCTGAAAACACCCCCGCGCGCGTCGTCCAGCCATTGGGGAACAGGTAGGTGATGTCGCGCCATGCGCTAAGGTCCGGAATATCGATTGGCCGCATGATCCAGATCAGTTTGCCATGCGCCTTGGAATAGCTGTGCACGCTCTCGAAATGGCGCTTCAGCTCCTTGGCGATGCTTTCGATCCCGTTGGTCTTGTCGCCATCTATGGCAACCAAGCCACCCGGGCGTACGCGCTCAACGGCTTCGGCGATCAGGTCGAGTGTGAAAGCCTTGGAGCGGTGCGAAGTGATCAAGACGTTTTGAGGGATGTGATCAAGCTTTGGGGCAACACTTATCCCGCGCGCTTCCAACGCGGCATAGGCGGGAAAGAAGCATTGGGTCGCTTGCAGCTGGGGGAGCGCCACGCCACATTCTCCGTCACCGGGCGCATTGAGCCATGTGATCCCGCCTTTCGGCAGCTCTATTTCGCCACTGTCCGCCGCAAGGTGAAGTCTGGAGATGTGCATCGCGCTGGAGAAGAGCCTTTGGCCCTATTCCTTTTCCATCGTGCATTGCAGGGGATGTTGGTTGCGGCGCGCAAAATCCATCACTTGCACGACCTTAGTCTCCGCAATCTCGAAGGCGAACACGCCGACAACAGCCATCCCCTTCTTGTGAACGGTGAGCATAATTTCGACCGACTGGGCGTGGTTGATCCCGAAGAATCGCTCCAGCACCAGCACCACGAATTCCATGGGCGTGTAGTCGTCATTGAGAAGCAGCACCTTATACATAGGGGGCTTCTTGGTTTTAGGTTTGGTTTTCAGGGCTGTATCGATGCCGGACTCTGGGTCCTCGTCATCCTTCGCCATGATCAAATCAAATCCTGTCACGTTACTACCTTGCCGGTCTGAATTGCTGCTGAGATGCTAGTATATAGGAAGCAGACCCAAACAGAAAAGGGCCGAAGGGTTAAGATGTTGCAAACAATTACGACCATTGGGTTCGATGCCGACGACACGTTGTGGCAAAATGAGGAATTCTTCCGCCTGACGGAGGGCCGTTTTGCCGCGCTTCTGGCGGAATTTGCTGACGCGGATCATCTGGCCGAGCGGTTACTACAGGCGGAGCGGCGGAACCTGGGCAAGTACGGGTTCGGCATCAAAGGGTTTGTTTTGTCGATGATTGAGACGGCAATTGAGGTGACGGATCAGAAGGTTCCGGCCTCGGTGATTGCCGATATTATTGCGGCGGGGCAGGAGATGTTGGAGCATCCGATCCATCTTCTTCCGCATGCGGGCGACGTGGTTGAGGCTTTGGCGGGGCGTTACAAACTGGTTTTGATCACGAAGGGCGACCTGCTGGATCAGGAGCGGAAGCTGGCGCAGTCGGGGCTGGGCGCGCTTTTTGACGCGGTGGAGATCGTGTCGGAAAAGGTTCCGCAGACCTATATCCGGGCCTTCATGCGGCACGGGGACGGGCCGGAAAGGGCCATTATGGTCGGAAATTCGATGAAATCAGACGTCGTGCCCGCGATCGAGGCGGGCGGCTGGGGGGTGCATGTACCGGCAAAATATGAGTGGGAGATTGAGAAGGCTGAACCGCCTCTCGGGCACCCAAAATTCAGGGTTCTGGGCGATCTGGGAGGGTTGCCGGATCTGATGTCTGAGCTGCGCGCCCGCGCCGCCCCGCATGCGGGGAATCTGGCAAGCCATTGATACCAAAAGCTTTACAAAATTTTTTAACCACCTGTTAACCCGGCTTAAATGGCCTTTCGGGCCTTCAATGCCGCCGAAATGGTACCGTCATCGAGGTAATCCAGCTCCCCGCCGATGGGCACGCCTTGGGCCAGCGACGTGACGGTCACGGCGCGTTTTTCCAGCTCGCCTGCGATGTAATGCGCTGTTGTCTGGCCGTCGATCGTGGCGTTCAGCGCCAGGATCACTTCGGAGATGCCATCGCGGGTGACGCGCTCTAGAAGTTTTGGGATACGCAGCTCTTCCGGTCCGATAGCGTCGAGCGCGCTGAGCGTGCCGCCCAGCACATGGTAACGGCCCCGAAACACCTGCGCGCGCTCCATCGCCCAGAGATCGGCCACATCTTCGACCACGCAAATCTCACCGGTTGCACGTTTCGGGCTTTCGCAAATATCGCAGATATCTGTTGTGCCGATATTGCCGCAGGTGACGCATTCGCGCGCGGTGGCGGCCACGTTGTGCAGCACCTCCGAGAGTGGCGTCATCAGCAGCGCGCGCTTTTTTATCATGTGAAGCACAGCGCGACGCGCCGAGCGGGGCCCGAGGCCCGGAAGCTTGGCCATCATCTCGATCAGAGCGTCGATGTCTTTGGTGTTGGACAAATCTGGGTTCCCAGGTTTTCGGGGGTGTGGGGCCCGCTAAAAATCTTTGATTTTTCGCTACACCCCACCAAACTGCTTTCTGACAAGGTCAGAAAGGCAGTTTCATACCAGCTGGTAGGCCCATGCCTTCGGTCAGCTTGCCCATTTCCTCGGCGGCTTTGTCCTGCGCGCGGGTTTGGGCATCTTTGATGGCGGCGAGGATCAGGTCTTCGACGACCTCTTTTTCATCGGGGTGGAAGATCGATGGGTCGATGTCGAGCGCGGTGATGACTCCTTTGGCGGTAGACGTGGCTTTGACCAGACCCGCGCCGCTTTCGCCGGTCACGGTCATGTTTTCGAGCCCTTCTTGCATCTCAGCCATTTTGGTTTGCATTTCCTGGGCTTTTTTCATCATCCCGGCCATATCGCCGAGCCCGCCTAGTCCTTTGAGCATTGTCTGTCTCCGTCTGATGTCAGAGCCGCGTTTCGCGCGGCAGAGTGTATAGGATCATTGCAGTACATATTGCAGCGACAGCCGCGATGAACAAGGCGGGGGAGCCGATACATCCCTCTGAGATGGCCAGCGAGCTTGTCAGGCTTTCGCTTGCGAAGGTGACAAGTGAGACCAGACCTGACCACAAAAGCACCACGGCGAGCGCGCCCCATTGGCTGCGTTTGAATACCACAATCGCGCTGGCGATCAGCAAGATAAAGGCAGGCAGGGAGCTGAAGAGATGAAAGGCTTCGGCGAGGGCGGTGGCTGGCGTGCCGGGTTCCCAGTCAGGCCGTAGCGTAGCGCAGCTTTCGGCAAAAGCGCTGGTTGGGGTGAGAAGGAGTGTGAGTGTTGGGAGGATCGCGCGACGCTCCCGCTGGCGCGGATCGCCCCGCCCGCCCTCCCGTATTGGTGCGAGAGATGCGAGGCCCCAACCCTTTGAGTAGCGCAGCAACTGCAACCGAGTGCCGACTCCGCCAAAATTCTTTGAATTTTCGCTCTGTCGCACTTTTGAAGATGGCTTAGCCATCTTCAAAAGGATCCCATTCATCCTCCACCTCTGGAAGGGCTTCGATTGCGGCTTCCTGGATCAGCTCTTCGGGGGTGCGGATTTCGACGATCTTGGCACCTGGGAACGCGGCGAGCGTGGCTTTGAACATGGGGTGCGTTGCCGCTTCTTCTTTTAGGGCATTTTCTTCGGCGTCGCGGACGGCGGCAATGGTCGGCGCGCCGCCCTCATTGACCAAAGTGACAGCCCAGCGATTGCCGGTCCATTGCTGCAGCCGCGCGCCGAGCTTGGCTGCGAGGTCGCGCGGGGCGTTTGGGGTTGGCACAAATTCGATCCGACCGGGTGCGTAGCTGGCAAGCTGCAGCGTTGTTTCGACCTCAACCAGCAATTTGACATCTCGATGTGTGCGGATCAGCTCGACCACCTGGTCGAAACGGGCGTAGCGAGCGAGGGCCTCTTCGGGATCATGCGCAAGCGCGGTCGCGGCGCCTGTGCCTTGGACATGGACGGTGCTGGTTTGCGCGCGGGCCGTGGTCATCGCCCCTGATCCCTGTGGGGCCTGACCGCTTGCGGGGGGCGTGGGCGGTGGCGTGTCTTGCAGCTTGCGCACCAGCTCTTCTGGGGAAGGCAAATCGGCCATATGGGTCAGCCGGATGATCGCCATCTCGGCTGCCATCATGGCGTTGGGCGCGCTGGCGACCTCTTCGAGTGCTTTGAGGAGCAGCTGCCACATGCGGGTCATGGCGCGCATTGGGAGCTGTTCGGCCATAGCCTGACCGCGTATGCGTTCATCGGGGCCGATTGTGGGATCATCTGCCGCCTCAGGCGTGATCTTGATCACCGAGACCCAATGCGTGATTTCGGCCAGATCGCGCAGCACCGCCATCGGATCGGCCCCGTCTGCGTATTGCGCGGAGAGTTCCTGCAGCGCGCCTGCGGCGTCACCTTTCATGATAAGATCAAACAGATCGAGGACGCGGCCCCGGTCGGCCAGGCCCAGCATGGCGCGGACCTGAAGCGCGGTTGTTTCGCCCGCGCCATGGGAAATGGCTTGATCCATGAGGCTCATCGCGTCGCGCACGGAGCCTTCAGCGGCGCGGGTGATCAGCGCGAGCGCGTCTTCGGCGATCTCGGCGCTTTCCTGGACGGCCACAGATTTGAGATGGGCGATCATCACCTCCGGCTCGATCCGGCGTAGATCGAAGCGCTGGCAGCGCGACAGGACGGTGACGGGGACCTTCTGGATATCGGTCGTGGCCATGATGAATTTGACGTGCTCGGGCGGCTCTTCGAGCGTTTTCAGCAGCGCGTTGAATGCCGCCGTTGAAAGCATATGCACCTCGTCGATGATGAATATCTTGTAGCGGCCTTCGGCGGGCCGGGTGGTGGCCATGGCGTTGAGTTCGCGGATATTGTCGACGCCGGTGGAGGACGCCGCGTCGATTTCGAGCACGTCGAAGAAGCGGCCCTCCGTAATGCCCTGGCAGGGTTTGCAGATGCCGCAGGGCTCAGTTGTGGGGCCGCCTTTGCCGTCAGGGCCGATGCAATTCATCCCCTTGGCGATGATCCGCGCGGTGGTGGTTTTGCCAGTGCCGCGAATGCCCGTGAGCATGAACGCATGGGCCACGCGACCGGCCTCAAACGCGTTTTTCAGCGTGCGCACCATCGCGTCCTGGCCGATGAGGTCTTCGAACGTGCCGGGGCGGTATTTGCGGGCCAAAACCTGATAGCCTGACTGTACGTCTTCCGACATTGCGCCCCCTTTTGCATTCGCCACACCGGAGCGTAATGCGGCGGCGGGCCGAGGTCTACTGCTTCTCTGTTTGGTTCCCAGTCGGAAATGGTTTGTTTCTGTCAAAATTGTGCCGAAAGCTTGGCTGGATTGCGGCTGTGACATAGAAAGACTTACGGCGCGCGCGTCCGTATTGGAGAGTTTTATGGTTGAATTGTTTGTACTTCTTGGGCTGGGGCTTCTTCTTGGCGGTGCCAGCGGCGGATCGGATGGCGGCGACAGCTCCGCCGAGCCAGAGGATGACGCGCCACGCGATTCCTTTGACGCGGGCACGCAGGCGGTTGTGACGGATGAGATATCGCAGATTGTGACCGACTTGTTCGACGAGCTGGAAACGTCCGGCGAGCTGAGCAACGCGCAACGTCAAGACGCTGAAGGCGCGCTGACCTTTTTGAACGGGCCGATGGATGTGGCGACGGGCGCGGACCCGGACCTTATCTTTGGCAGCAGCGGCGATGATAGCATTGATGCGGGCAAGGGCGCCGACATTGTGTTTGGCAACACCGGAGATGACACGATCGAGCTGGGCGACGGGTTGGACACCTATGGGGTCGAGAATTTTGACCCTGTGGCGCCGAACCAGCCGGGCGCGTTGCGGGCGCCTTTGGATGAGGCCAGCATTGAGGGCGGCGACGACTGGGTGCGCGGCGGCAAAGGGGCTGACGTGATTGCGGATGGCTATGGCTCGGACCGGCTTGCGGGCAATGAAGGGGGCGACCTGATCATTTCCGTGGACCAGGATGAGGGGAACCCGGATGTCGTTCTGGGTGGCTTCGGCTTTGACACGATGATCGTTGATGAGGGCGATACGGTGACAACCGGTGAGGGTCAGGATGAGGTGGTGGCCTATCTTAAAGGCGCGGTTGATGCAGGCTATGACCCGATCACCATCACGGATTTCAACCGCAGCGATGATATGATCCAGATCCAGGCCCCTGCGGCCGTTTTGGGAAATAACCCGCTAGACGTGATCACGATCACGGAGCTGGCAAATGGGTCGGGTTCGGTCGTCGAGATCAACGGCATTCCGGCCATTGTGGTGACAGGTGGAACCGGGTTGGCGCCACAAGACCTGCTGATTACACCCTATTAAGACGGTGTGATCCAACGGAACGGGCTTCCGCCCGTACATGATATTTTGCCGCCCCTTGCGCTGGCTGCGCTTTAAGCCTGGGCTGAGCGACCAGAGCTGCCCCTTGTCGGGTGCGTCGCGGCACCTCAGCGCCTCCGGCGCTGAATTTGGCAGGCGCGGCCGCGTCGCAGGGGTGCGATAGGCCTTTTTTCTTGCTGAGAAAGAAGCTGCGCCTTTTCGATGCTGTGGCGCATCAGAGCCGGAGTGCGGCGCTTTTTTACAGCGCCCAGAGAACCATGCCAACGGCAAGCGTTGCAATACTCAGAACGACGGCGAGTGTTGTGAAATTTCGGCTGGGCTGAATGTTGGCGTCGTTTTTGCTGAGTTTCTCATAGGTTTTCAGTGCTTGGTTGCGCGCGGCCCAGTAAATCAAAATAGCGGCAAGGAGAAAGAGGCTGGCGACGGTTTTCGCAGCCCATGTCGGATCAAATGACCCAAACACCGCCTTCAGGCCAATTGCGACACCGACAGCGCCAAGCCCAGTGCCCATCCAGCTGGAGAAGGTACGCTCGCTGGCCATGAGGGTCCGATCCTCCGCCCATTGCGTGCGTTTTTCGGCCATATCACCCCTGTCTTCAGAATGGTCTGGCATCGGGTCGCTTTCGAAGATTTCCGGCAGAGGGTCGCGGGTTGCGCCGTGGCGCTTGCGAAGGTGAGAGGTTGGACATCGACCCAAGTGGGGCTCGTTGTGGCTGCTTCCTTCCGGACCTGACCAGGTTGGCGAGGCACTTGCCCGCGCCAACCCCTCGGGGCGTGATATAAGCGGTGCTTGCCATTCTTGCAAGGTGATGCATGGTGCGGGGCCAACGATAAGCCCCAGGGACGAAAAGTGATATGAAGATTGCCGAAACAGTGACGTTCGGGGGCTCAGGCCTGGAACGTGCGGCGCATTTGCGGGGCGATGAGGCCGAGTTGGCACGGCTCCTCTCTTTGCCGGAGACGGGCGTTTTGCCAATTTGGCGCGGCAAGCCGTTCCTACGCGCGGAGGCCAATGACGCGATTGGCTGGCTTCCCGCGAACCACAAGATGTTCGAGGACGCCCGCGAGGCGCCGATCTTTCTGGGGTTTGATGCGGGCGTCGCGCGGTTTGCGCGCGATATCTCTGGATGGGACCCGGAGGAGGACATCTCGAGCGTTGGCGCATTCTTTGACCCGTCCGAGCAACGCCACCCACATGCGCCGGACGATCACAGCTTTTGCGAGCTGCGCACAGTTATGACCCGGCTCAGCCCGCGTGACGCGGAACTGATCGCCACGGCCAAGGCCGTGATGAGCTGGCATGAAAGCCATGGGTTCTGCGCGCGCTGCGGGGCCAAAACCGAAATCACCATGGCGGGCTGGCAACGCGATTGTGCCGCTTGCGGCGCGCATCATTTCCCACGCACCGACCCGGTGGTGATTATGCTCATCACCCATGGCAATTCGGTGCTGATGGGGCGCTCACCGGGATGGCCCGAGGGGATGTATTCGCTCTTGGCAGGATTTGTGGAGCCGGGAGAGACCATAGAGGCGGCGGTGCGGCGCGAAACGTTCGAGGAGGCGGGCGTTGAGGTGGGGGCGGTGTCTTACCTGTCTTCCCAGCCTTGGCCGTTCCCTGCGAGCCTGATGTTTGGCTGCCATGGCGAGGCGTTGAGCCGAGAGATCAAGATCGACCCAGAGGAAATAGAAGACGCGTTTTGGGTCACGCGCGAAGAGATGTTGGAGACCTTTGCCGGCAACAACCCAAACATGAAGCCGGCGCGAGAAGGCGCAATTGCGCATTTTCTATTGCTTAACTGGCTCAAGGATAGATTAGAATAGCGCAGCCGGCCTGGGCAGCCGGTTGGGGGCACTGACGACTTATGAAATTTTCGACGAAAGAAGACCTCGAAATTCCGATTGAGACGGTATTTGACATGCTGTCAGATTTCGACGGGTTTGAACGCGCGGCGATGCGACATGGCGCAGATGTTGTGCGTGCGCCGGGTCCGGAGCCCGTTGGCGAAGGCCAGGTCTGGAACATCAAAGCCAGCTTTCGCGGGCGCAGGCGCAGCTTTGCGGTCACCTTGATCCACTATGACCGACCGGACCAGATGGTCTACGAGGCGGTGTCTGAGGCTATGAAAGCTTCCTTCCTTTTGGAATTGGTGGCCCTGTCGCGCAAGCGCACCCGGATGCGGGTCGAGCTTGACGTCCGGCCCAAGACCTTGCCTGCCCGCATCATGGTGCAATCTGCCAAATTGGCCCGAAAAACCCTGAACCGACGCTACAAGACGCGGATCGCCCATTTTGCCGAAGACTTGGAAGATCGTTTCAAACGCGCAAGCCGAGTCGTCTCTTGAGCGGTCAGGCCGCCTGAGTCCCTCCCATATTTCACCGATTTCACGGCCTGTGAGCGCTTTCTCACGGGCGCGTGAGGGGTTGCGCGGTTGGGGGATCTTTATGTGCGTGAATGCGCAGAAATACGTCATATTTCCAGTTTTGGTGTGTTGAGATGGCCCGCCACAAGGCGCATATTCATCTCATCAAACGGCAACACGCCGCACACATAACGGCCCAAGAGGCCAACACACACTGGAGAAACTAAAATGAAAACCATCATCGCATCCGCCCTCGTATCCCTCTCATTGGCCGCTCCTGCTGCCGCTG
>JBCCDV010000015.1:0-17063 GCA_039030615.1 Pseudomonadota bacterium
CTTCCGACACGCACTCACAACGTCCAATCCATCATGCAAATGCACGTCGATCTCGCGCATCAGCTTTAACGCATCTTCATCAGAATACCGCTTCCGAGCCATCTGCCATCCCTTCTGTGACACCAAAATAGTGGCACAGTTATACGGGGCTAAGACACCGAGCTCTGCCAGAGGTATCGTCAAGTATTTGACCTTTGCCAGTGCGCATGGTTGACTTGATACTCTCGCAAATAGGGTCGAGATACGTTCACCTTTTGGAGCTCGAATGCGGAAATCCGATCTCGAACAAGATGTGTTACCTGACCTTCCCGCTTTTCTTACCAAAGATGACATTGCTGCACTAAACTCCGGAACCCATCCCGCACCTTTCGATGTGCTCGGCCCGCATAAGAGCGGCAACAGACGGTGGGTCGTGACGTTTCAGCCAGATGCGACGGATGTCGTGGCCACTGTCTCCGGTAAACCGATCGCTCTTGCCCGCATTGATGGCGATGTGTTCGCGGCACCCGTTCCGGGCAAAGCCTATACGCTGACCAAGCGTTACGCGGGTGGCTCCGAGCACACCACCCATGACACGTTTGCGTTTGAGCCGCTCTTGACCGAATTCGATCAATATCTGGTCGGCGAAGGCACGCATAAGGAGCTGTGGCGGGTTCTTGGGGCGCATGTCAAAACGCACAAAAAAGTAGATGGCGTTCATTTTGCGGTTTGGGCCCCTAATGCTCGACGCGTGAGTGTTGTTGGGGATTTCAACAGCTGGGACGGGCGCAGACATCCGATGCGGGCAGCGGGCCAGACCGGCGCTTGGGAACTGTTTGTTCCGAGTGTCGGGGATGGGGCGCTGTATAGATTTGAAATCATGGGCGCCGATGGCGGCATAACCCAAAAGGCTGATCCCGTCGGATTTGGATCACAACACCCGCCAGAAAAGGCGTCAATCGTGCGCGATATTTCAGGTTATGGGTGGAAGGACACAGCGTGGATGGCCTCCCGCGCCGCGC
Organism: Pseudomonadota bacterium; assembly: GCA_039030615.1. Lineage (GTDB taxonomy): Bacteria > Pseudomonadota > Alphaproteobacteria > Rhodobacterales > Rhodobacteraceae > Litoreibacter. Next base: position 1,002 of record JBCCDV010000015.1, read on the forward strand.
GGGCTGATCGCAGCCAGCCGATGTCGATCTACGAGGTGCATTTGGGATCATGGCGGCGGCGCTATGATGATGGCGGGCGCCCGCTGAGCTACAAAGAGCTGGCCCGCGATCTTGTCGCTTATGTCAAATATATGGGCTTCACCCATATCGAGTTGCTGCCCGTCTCGGAGTTTCCGTTTGACGGATCGTGGGGGTATCAACCTGTGGGGCTGTTTGCGCCGACGATCCGCTTTGGCCCGCCGCACGAGTTTCGTGACTTTGTTGAAGCCGCGCATGCCGCCGAAATAGGCGTGTTGCTGGATTGGGTGCCGGGGCATTTCCCGACTGACGCGCACGGTCTGGCGAAATTTGACGGCACGGCGCTTTATGAGCATGCCGACCCGCGCGAGGGGTTTCATCAGGATTGGAACACTTTGATCCCCAATTACGGGCGGCGCGAGGTCAAGAATTACTACGTCGCCAATGCGCTCTACTGGATGGAGGAATATCACCTTGATGGGCTGCGGGTGGATGCCGTGGCCTCTATGCTCTATCGCGACTATTCGCGCGAGGATGGCCAATGGGTTCCAAACAAGGATGGCGGGCGCGAAAATTATGAGGCGATTGCCTTTCTGCAGGAGATGAACACGGCCGTCTACGGGGCCGACCCAAGCGTGATCACCGTCGCCGAAGAAAGCACGTCTTTCCCGGCCGTTTCGCAGCCGGTTCACACCGGCGGGCTTGGCTTTGGCTACAAGTGGAACATGGGGTGGATGAACGACACGCTGCGCTACATGGAAAAAGACCCGATCTACCGCCAGCATGATCACCACCTGATGACGTTTCCGATCGACTGGGCGTTTACCGAAAATTTCATCCTGCCGATCAGCCATGACGAAGTGGTGCATGGCAAAGGCTCTATGATCCAAAAGATGCCCGGCACGGAGTGGGAGAAATTTGGGAACCTGCGCGCGTATTATGCGTTTATGTGGATGCAACCGGGCAAGAAGCTGTTGTTCATGGGGTGCGAATTTGCTCAGCCCGAAGAATGGAACCACAATGCGGAGCTGAATTGGGGCGCGGCGGAAGAGCCCGCCCGCAAGGGTGTGCAACAGCTGATCCGCGACCTGAATGCGCTTTATCGCGAGACCCCTGCGCTGCACGCGAAAGACTGCCTGCCGGACGGGTTTGGCTGGTTGAGCAATGACCCGAACCAATCAACCATTGGGTTCGCGCGATATGGCAATGAGGGCGATGCGCCGGTCGTGGTCATGTGTAATTTCACGCCCGTTGAGAGACCTGGTTTCCGGGTGGGGGTGCCTGAGCAGGGCGTCTGGGAGGAAGTTTTGAACACCGACGCCGCGATATATGGCGGCGGCAACCGTGGCAATCTGGGGGGCGTGACGTCGGAGGAGGTCGCGGCAGATGGTCATGGGCACTCTGTGGTGCTGACTTTGCCGCCTTTATCGGTGGTTGTCTTGCGCCGCGGGACCGAGACTTGAATGAAACACGACGGGAGGAGCTAAACCATGCCAACGAAACGTCTGACGCAACGATCTATGGTATTTGTGCTGGCCGGTGGGCGGGGCAGTCGCTTGAAAGAACTGACGGACCGGCGTGTTAAACCGGCTGTTCCGTTTGGCGGGAAGGCCCGTATCATCGACTTCGCCCTTTCGAATGCGATGAATTCCGGCATTCGCAAGATGGCGATTGCCACCCAGTACAAGGCGCACAGCCTGATCCGCCATGTGCAGCGGGGTTGGAACTTTGTGGCGGCCGAACGCAACGAGTTTATCGACGTGTTGCCCGCCTCGCAGCGCGGCGGGACGGAGAGTTGGTACAAGGGGACGGCGGATGCGGTGACCCAGAATATCGACATCGTGGACAGCTACGGTGTGGATTACGTGATCATTCTTGCGGGCGATCACATCTACAAAATGGACTATGAGATCATGCTTCGCCAGCACGTGGAGACCAAGGCAGATGTCACCGTTGGCTGCCTGACTGTGCCGCGCAAAGAGGCGTCAGCGTTTGGCGTGATGGACACTGACACGGCTGGCAACATCACGAGCTTCCTTGAAAAGCCGGCTGACCCACCCGGCATGCCAGAGGATCCTGACAAGGCCTTGGCGTCGATGGGCATTTACGTGTTCGATTGGAAATTCCTGCGCGACCTGCTGGAAAAGGATGCCGCCAACCCAGAGTCGAGCAACGATTTCGGCAATGACCTCATCCCAGAGATCGTGGCGAAAGGCAAAGCCATGGCGCATCGTTTTGACGACAGTTGCGTGCGCGAAGAAGGTGCACCGGCCTATTGGAAAGATGTGGGCACGGTTGACGCGTTCTGGCAGGCGCATATCGATCTGACCAACTTCACCCCCGAGCTGGATTTGTGGGATCGTGCATGGCCCATCTGGACCTATAACGAAAGCGTGCCGCCTGCGAAGTTTATCCACGACGAGCGCGACCGACGGGGCATGGCGATTTCGTCCATGGTGTCGGGGGGCTGCGTGATCTCGGGGACGGAGGTGCGCAATTCGGTGCTGTTCACCAATGTGCACACCAATTCCTACGCCGTGTTGGACCATGCCGTGCTACTGCCCAAGGTTGTCGTGCACCGCTCGGCCCGTCTGAGACAAGTTGTTGTCGACGGGGGCGTCGTGATACCCGAAGGTCTGGTGGTCGGCGAGGACCCGTCCCAGGACGCCAAGTTCTTCCGCGTGACGGACCGTGGCATCACGCTGATCACCCAAGAGATGTTGGACAAAAGAGCCGCCAGCCTATGACCAAAACCCTTTTTGTGGTGTCTGAATGCGCCCCCTTGATCAAGACGGGGGGGCTGGCCGACGTGGCTGGCGCGCTGCCGCAGGCCTTGGCCGCGCAGGGCTGCGAGGTTCGGGTTCTGTTGCCGGGCTACCGCGCGATCATGGGCAAGCTTGGCAAGACGAAGATCGTCGAGCGGTTTGATGACCTGTTCGGCGGCTCCGCCACACTGCGCGCTTGCGAGGTTGCTGGGCTCAAGCTGTTGATCATCGATGCCCCGCATCTTTTTGATCGCGATGGTGGGATCTATGTGGACGCCGCCGCCCGGGATTGGCCGGATAACCCCGAACGCTTCGCTGCATTGTCTTTCGTGGCCGCAACGATTGCCGCAAAGGGCGCGGGCGGCTGGGTGCCGGACATTGTGCACGGCCATGACTGGCAGGCCGGATTGACGCCGGAATATATGCACAGCCTTGGCGTGGAAACGCCGTTTGTGTTCACGATCCACAACATCGCGTTTCATGGCAATGTCAGCGCAGACCGGCTGGACAGCCTGCAGCTTGATCCCGGACGGTTCACCGCAGATCACTTTGAATTCTGGGGGCAAATCTCGGCTCTGAAGGCGGCACTAGCCGCTGCGGCGAAGATCACGACCGTCTCGCAGACGTATGCTCAGGAACTTCTGACGCCCGAGTTTGGCATCGGCATGGATGGCATTTTACGCGCGCGCGCGGGCGATTTGGCGGGCATCGTGAATGGCATAGACTTGGACGTTTGGAACCCCGAAACCGATCCCAACATTAAGCCTTACAAGGCGGCGAGCGGCAAGGCTGCGAACAAGAAGGCGCTGCAAAAGACATTTGGATTGCGCAAGTCCGCCGGCCCATTATGCGTGCTTGTCTCCCGTCTGACGGAGCAAAAGGGCATTGATCTGCTGTTGCACGCCTTGCCCGCGCTGTTGGACAGGGGTGGGCAATTGGCGCTTTTGGGCTCGGGCGCGCCGGAGCTGGAGGTTGCGTTATCTGAGGCGGCAACGGCGCATCCGAATGTGTCCGTGAAAATCGGCTATGACGAGGCGCTGTCCCATCAAATGATGGCCGGTGGCGATGCAATCCTGGTGCCATCGCGATTTGAACCCTGCGGCCTGACGCAGCTTTATGGGTTGCGCTACGGCACATTGCCTTTGGTGGCTTTGACCGGCGGATTGGCTGACACGGTGATCAATGCGTCCCCCGCAGCTTTGGCCAGCGGCGTGGCGACTGGGGTGCAATTCAACCCTATCAACGCGCAGTCTTTGGGCAACGCGTTTGGACAGTTGTGCGATTTGTACGCGCAGCAGAGTGTTTGGAAAAAGATGCAGCGCAATGCGATGAAGCAGGCTGTCGGGTGGGATGCCTCTGCTGCTATGTACAAAGATATCTACGACCAATTGACCGCTGCCAACGGGTGACAGCCATGCGCGCGCCTATTCAACCCGGCCACCCGTATCCGCTCGGGGCGACGCTTGACGAGAACGGGGTGAATTTCGCCGTCTTCTCGCGCAATGCGACGAAGGTGATATTGTGCCTGTTTGATGATGCAGGGACCGAAACTGAACTGATCACGCTCCCTGAACGCGAGGGCCATGTCTGGCACGGGTATCTACCGGGCCTCACAGCGGGGCAGCAATATGGCTACCGGATGCATGGGCCCTACAAGCCCAAAGAAGGTCACCGGTTCAATCCGCATAAACTTTTGATTGACCCCTATGCCAAGCGCCTGACGGGTCATCCGACATGGAACAAAGCTTTGTTTGGCTACAAGGAGGGCCACAAGGATAAAGACCTGAGTTTTGACAAAACCGACAGCGCGCCCTTCATGCCGCGCAGTGTTGTGACCGATCCGTCTTTTGAATGGGCCGACACGAAGCGTCCAAACCATGACATGGAAAACTCGGTGATTTACGAAGCGCATGTCAAAGGCCTCACTGCCGGGCGCAAGGACATCGCCCATCCCGGGACCTATCTGGGGATGGCCTCCGATCCGATCCTCGACCACCTGAACCAGTTGGGCGTCACCGCGGTCGAACTGTTGCCCGTTCAGGCCTTTCTCAATGACAAGTTTCTCATTGACCGAGGGCTGACGAATTACTGGGGTTACATGACCTACGGCTTCTTCGCTCCTGATCCGCGCTACATGCAAGGCACTGATATTGCTGAGTTTCAGCAGATGGTGCAACGGTTTCACGCCGCAGGGATCGAGGTCATTCTGGACGTGGTGTACAACCACACGGCTGAGGGCAGCCAGTTGGGGCCAACCTTGATGTTCCGCGGGCTTGATAACGCCAGCTACTACAGGCTGGCCGAGGACCCGCGGTTTTATATTGACGATGCGGGTTGCGGCAACACGCTCGACTTTGAAAACCCGTTTGTCATCCGCTTGGTGATGGACAGTTTGCGCTATTGGGTCGAGACGATGCATGTCGACGGGTTCCGCTTTGATTTGTGTTCTGCTTTGGGGCGCACGCGTCACGGGTTTGAGCGCGATGGCCCGTTTTTCCGAGCCGTTGGGCAAGACCCGGTGCTGCAAAAAATTAAGCTGATTGCGGAGCCTTGGGACATCGGTCCGGGCGGCTATCAGCTGGGGGCATACCCTGCGCCGTTTGCGGAGTGGAACGACAAATTTCGCGATGACACGCGCAGTTTTTGGCGTGGCGACCGGGCGAAAGTGTCTTCTATGGCTGCGCGTCTTGCGGGCTCGGCCGAGTTTTTTGACCATGATGGCCGTGCGGCCACGTCATCGCTAAATTTTCTGACCGCGCATGACGGGTTCACGCTGCAAGACACGGTCAGCTATTCGACAAAGCACAACCTCGCAAATTCCGAAGACAACCGCGACGGGCATTCGAATAATCACTCTGACAATATGGGGGTGGAGGGGCCAACCGATGATCCCGCCATTCAGGCCGCGCGGACGCGGCGCAAGCGCAACATGATCGCGACGCTGATGTTAAGCCAAGGCACGCCGATGATCCTTGCGGGCGATGAGCTGAGCAACAGCCAGGGCGGCAATAACAACGCCTATTGTCAGGATAACGAGATCGGTTGGGTCAACTGGCCCGAGGACGAAGACCCGTTTTTCGACTTTTGTCAGCAGGCCATTGCGTTTCGGCGCATGCATCCTTTGCTACGCCAAACGCGGTTTTTGCATTCGCGGCGACGGCTCGTGGACGGAGAGCCCGATCTCTTTTGGCGCCGCGCGAACGGCGAGGCGATGCGGCAGAAAGACTGGGACGACCCGAACCTTGATATAATTATTGTGGAAATGCGCATGGCCTCGGGAGCGCCAGAATATGTTCAAAGGGAAGGCGCGCTGCTGGTCGTGCTGAACCGGGGCCAGGCAGTGGAGATCAAAGCTCCCGCGTTGCCAGCCGGTGGGGCATGGGTGCGCCGGTTTGATACCAGTCAGGACGATGCCATCAAGGTGACCGAAGGCACGCAAGTCGCGGCGGATGCCGTTGTCGTGTTTTCGCATGAGATGGTTCAATAACGGTCGCGGGAAGCCATGTAGGGCAATAATCTGGGAGGATGGCCATGCCGATGCACACAGTGCGCACAGAACCAATTGAGGGTCAAAAGCCCGGCACCAGCGGGCTGCGCAAGAAGACAGCCGTGTTCAAGCGCCCGCGCTACCTCGAGAATTATGTGCAGGCCACGTTCGACGGGATCGGTGGTGTCAGCGGCAAGACGCTCGTTGTGGGCGGCGACGGGCGTTATTTCAACGATGACGCCATTCAGATCATCTTGCGGATTGCGGCGGCCAATGGGGCCAAGAAGTGCATTGTTGGCCAAGGCGGCATCTTGTCGACGCCAGCTGTGTCGAACCTGATCCGGCGGCGCAAGGCCGATGGCGGGCTGATCTTGTCGGCCAGTCACAACCCCGGCGGACCAGAGGCTGATTTTGGGTTGAAATATAACGGCCCCAATGGGGGGCCCGCGACCGAAGCCGTCACTGACAAAATTTTCGAGTGCACAAAGTCGATTGAGAGCTACCGCATCACGGCGTCGGGTGGCGTTGACATCGACACTTTGGGCGCGCGTGTTCATCAGGGCATGGAGATCGAAATTGTCGATCCGGTCGAAGATTATGCCGCTATGATGGAAACGCTTTTTGATTTCGACAAGATCGCGGCCCTTTTCGCAGGCGGATTTACGATGCGCTTTGATGCCATGCATGCGGTGACAGGTCCCTATGCCGAAGCGATTTTGGAAGGCCGGCTTGGGGCAAAGAAGGGCACCGTCGTCAACGGCACGCCCAGCCCCGATTTTGCGGGCGGACATCCCGATCCAAACCCGATTTGGGCTAAGGACCTGATGGATGTGATGTATGGCGGCGATGCGCCCGATTTTGGCGCTGCATCAGATGGTGACGGCGACCGGAACATGATTGTGGGACGCAAGTGCTACGTGACGCCCTCAGACAGTCTCGCACTGCTCACGTCGCAGGCTCATCTGGCACCGGCCTACGCGTCCGGTCTGGCGGGTGTCGCGCGATCCATGCCGACCTCGTGCGCGGTTGACCGCGTGGCACAAAGCCTTGGTATCGCCTGTTTCGAGACGCCGACCGGCTGGAAATTCTTCGGCAACCTTCTGGATGCCGGAAAAGTAACGCTGTGTGGTGAAGAGAGCGCGGGCACCGGCTCGGACCATGTGCGGGAGAAAGACGGGCTTTGGGCCGTTCTGTTGTGGCTGAACATCCTGGCCGAGACGAAAAAGCCGGTCTCGGAGCTGTTGTCCGATCTCTGGGCCACGCATGGCCGGTGCTACTATTCCCGCCACGACTACGAGGAGGTAGAGGCAGGCAAAGCCAATGCGATGATCGACGCGCTGCGGGCCAAACTGCCGTCGATGCCAGGCACCGCGGCTGGCGGGCTGACAGTCGAGGCGGCGGACGAATTTGCCTATGACGATCCGGTAGATGGCTCACGCTCGGACGGGCAGGGCATTCGGATCGCGTTCACAAATGGGGCGCGTGCGGTCTTTCGGCTGTCAGGCACGGGGACAGAAGGGGCCACGATTAGGCTCTATATCGAACAGCTTGAAACGGCCCCGGACAGGCTACAGATGCAACCCCAGGACGCATTGGCCGATGTTCTGTCTGCCGCGCTGACCCTTTCAGATTTGACCGCAATGACAGGCAGGGATGCGCCTGACGTGATCACCTGAGGGTAATCTCAAAGACATAAGCCGCTTTGCCTTTTTTATTCCGTATAGATATGGCAACACCCTCCTGTTATTTGGCTGACTGCGTATGAAACGGGCTCGGTGAAACAAGGACGTGTTTGAATGAATGTAGTAAGTGATCTGTCTGGCGAAGCTTTGCGCGTCCGCGTCATGCAGCATTTGACCTATACTTTGGGCAAAGACAAAGCCCATGCCAGCCTTTACGACTGGCGCATGGCCGTCAGCTACAGCGTGCGCGATATCTTGATCGAGCCGTGGTTCGAGGCCACCCGCAAAACCTATGAAGCCCAAGGCAAGCGGGTCTATTACCTGTCGATGGAATTCCTGATCGGACGCATTTTGGAAGATGCGATGGTCAATCTTGGTTTGCGCGACGCAATGCAAGACATGTTGGAGGCCGAAGGCATTGCCCTGGCCGATGTCATCGAAGACGAACCAGATGCCGCTTTGGGCAATGGTGGCCTTGGGCGACTGGCCGCATGTTTTCTGGAAAGCATGGCCACGCTGGCGTGCCCCGCCTATGGCTACGGCATCCGCTACGAGCACGGGCTGTTTCGTCAGAAGTTCGAAGGCGGACGGCAGGTTGAGCATCCCGAGGATTGGCTCAATCAACCACATCCATGGGAATTCGAGCGCCCTGAAGCCCGCTATACGATCCCCTTTAAGGGCCATGTGGATGGCGCGTCCTGGTATCCATCCGAGACCGTTTATGCGCGCGCCTATGATATGCCCATCGTCGGCTGGCAGGGAAAATGGGCTGACACGCTGCGCTTGTGGGGCGCCCACCCGACCGAGCTGTTTGACCTGGAGCAATTCAACTCAGGTGATCACACGGCGGCTGCAGCACCTGAGGCATTGGCGCGCACATTGTCGCGCGTGCTGTATCCCGAGGATACCACGGACAGCGGCAAAGAGCTGCGCCTCAAGCAGGAATTTTTCCTGACCTCGGCCGCTCTGCAAGACATCTTGCGCCGGTTCCAAAGCGAATACGACGACCTGAACCTTTTGCCGTCCAAAGTCGCCATTCAGATGAACGACACACATCCCGCCCTTGCCGGGCCGGAGCTGATCCGGCTTCTGACTGATGTGCATGGGCTCGCATGGGACGACGCAAAACGTCTGGCGCAGGGGTGTCTGAACTACACCAACCACACGCTTCTGCCTGAAGCACTAGAGGCCTGGTCGACATGGTTGATGGGGCGTGTCCTGCCGCGTCATATGCAAATTATCGAACGGATTGACGCCGAGCATCAATCCATCCCTGGGGCCGCAGCTGATCTGGCAATTGTCCGGGATGATCAGGTGCATATGGGCACCCTCGCGTTCGTCATGGCGTCTCACGTTAACGGCGTCTCGGCGCTGCACACCCAGCTTATGAAAGAAACCGTCTTTTCGGGACTGAACAAGCTTTACCCGGACCGGATCATTAACCAAACCAACGGTGTCACCCCGCGCCGCTGGCTGCGCCTGTCGAACCCGGCGCTCTCAAAGGTCTTGCATGAGACCATCGGCGCGGGCTGGGAAAACGATCTCGACCGACTGGCCGAGTTAAGGGCCCATGAGGGCGACCGGGCGGTCCGCGATGCGATAGGTGCCGCGAAACGTGAAAACAAAGTTGCGCTCTCTAATTGGTCGGCTGAACATCTAGGGATCGCCCTCGACCCTGATGCGATATTCGACATCCAGATCAAGCGCATGCACGAATACAAACGCCAGTTGATGAACATCTTTGAGACGGTCGTCCGCTGGTCGAAGATCCGCGCCAATCCGAACGGCGATTGGACCCCTCGGGTCAAGATTTTCGGCGGCAAGGCAGCGCCCGGCTATTTTTTCGCCAAAGACGTGATCCGTTTCATCAACGACGTGGCGCATGTCATCAACAATGATCCGGTCACGGGCGATCTGTTAAAAGTTATTTATCCGGCCAATTACAACGTCTCGATGGCACAACGCCTGATCCCCGCCGCCGATCTGTCTGAGCAGATCTCGACCGCCGGCAAAGAAGCGTCTGGCACCGGAAACATGAAATTCACCATGAACGGCGCGCTGACGATCGGGACGCTTGACGGCGCCAATGTCGAGATACGAGAGCACGTCGGCGCAGAGAACTTTTTCCTGTTTGGCATGACCGCCGAGGAGGCACAGGCGCGCGCGCAAGTCCCAAATCACGCGCGCAAAGCGATCCTGGCCAGCCAACCGATGCAAGACATGTTGCAATTGATTGTCGAGGGGCGGTTCTGTCCGGATGACCCGGACCGCTACAATGGGCTGGTCGACACGATGTGGCACCATGACCCGTTTCTGGTGGCCTCAGATTTCGACAGTTACCTTGCGTCGCAGGCCGAGGTCGATGCCGCATTCCAAGATAGCGATCACTGGAACACACTTGCCCTGCGCAATATCGCGGGTTCGGGCTTCCTGTCGTCCGACCGCACGATCAAAAGCTACATGCGCGACATTTGGGGCGCCAAAAGCCTTGGCTAAAGCGCTTTTAGGCTAAAATCAGCACCATGATCCAAATAGGCAAACCCGTTCCCATCCAGGGTCAGGCTGTCTTGGTCCAGCACTGCGGCATTAGAATACATCACGCGCGCAGCACCGCTGAGCCGCAATTTCTGCGGTGTCGGCGACAGGTTGAAAACGCATGTTAGCGTTTGATCTTCTGCGGATCGTGTGAAGCCCAAAACCGGCTCAGGCAAGGGCAAGAACGTCGTGTCACCTTTGCTGAGCGCCGCGCTTGCTTTGCGCATTGAAATCGTTTCGCGGTAAAACGCCAATATACTGTTCTCGCCCTGAGTATCGACCGACCTAGCCGCTTGGGGCGGTTTGACCGGCAACCAAGGCTTGCCCGTCGAGAACCCGGCATTGGGCGCGTCCTTTTCCCACACCATCGGCGTGCGGCAGCCGTCACGCCCCTTTACAGCGGGCCAATAGCGAATAGCGGGCGGGTCGGTGAGCTCTTCAAAAACCAGCTCTGTCTCTGTCTGACCCAATTCTTCGCCCTGATAAATCCCAATGGTCCCTTCAAAGGCCATCAACATCGCGCAAGCCAATCGCGCCATCGCATCGTCGGACACGGCGTGCTCTTCCCACCGGCTCACTTGGCGTGGCACATCGTGATTGCTGAAAGACCAGTAGGGGTGGCCATCCGGCGCGCCGCGTTGGAACCCTTGAATACAGGTTTGGAAATGTTCAGCCGTAAAGTCGGGGCCCAACATCGCAAAGCTATAGGCCATATGCAGCCGGGACGTGCCTTGGGTGTAGTCGCCCATAATCTCGATGGATTTATGCCCCATCTCGCCCACTTCGCCGACCATCATGATCTGGTCATACTGATCCGTCAGAGCGCGCAATCGCTCTAGGAACGCCACGTTCTCGGGCTGCGTCTTGTTGTAGATATTGTCCTGCATCCCATAAAGATCGGTCGCCATCACTTGCGGTTTCGCCTGCGCCGGAGGGTTAGATCGCAGCTTTTGGTCGTGGAAATAGTAGTTCACTGTATCCAGTCGAAAACCGTCCAGCCCAAGGTCCAGCCAGAATTTACAGGTCTCCAAGATCGCATCGACGACATCAGGATTGTGGAAATTCAGATCAGGCTGAGAGGCGAGGAAATTGTGCAGATAGTACTGGCCGCGCTGTGGATCGAACTCCCATGCCGGTCCGCCGAAATGGCTGTGCCAATTGGTCGGCGGCGAGCCGTCCGGCAACGGATCGGCCCAAACATACCAGTCCGACTTGTCATTATTTCGACTGACCCGCGACTGTTTGAACCAGTCATGCTGATCGGATGTGTGTGACAGCACCTGATCCACGATAACCCGCAGGCCTTTGTGATGCGCCGCCTCAATAAGCGTCTCAAAAGCTGCGATATCGCCGAACAACGGGTCGACGGCCAGGTAGTCGGAGACATCATACCCCATGTCCGCTTGTGGAGACGCGAATATCGGTGACAACCAAATGCAGTCGGCGCCCAGCTCAGCAATGTGATCCAGCCGGCGCGTGATCCCGTTCAGATCCCCGATCCCATCCCCATCATCATCCTGAAAAGACCGAGGATAGACCTGATAAACTACGGCACTCCGCCACCATTCTTGCATATGTGCCTCCTTCGGTTCGAGCTACATTACCAGCGAGCCCGTCAATTGAAAGCGCCTTCGAGTTCGGGGCGAATAGCCAGAACCGCTGCGCCTCGTCGGCGCATAGATTTTCGAAGTTTAATTGCCAGATTTTGAACATTGCAACGGTTTCGGTGCGCGTGTTCGGCAATCGGATCAGTGTATCGGTCGTGGTTGTTTATTGGGAAGAAATCGGTATCGGCGAGCAGCAACACGTCTGTGTGACTTGTCAGGGCAGGCAATCCAGGGTCATACGGGCAGCTGAAGAATGCAGGCTTGAAATCCCTGAAGAGGCTGGCAGCGACCTGGCAGGTGAATTGTGGTGTTTGAAGAGGGATCGCAATGGCTGCTCCGACGAACCCCAGCGCACAACGAAGCGCACGTCACCACCATTGCGAGCGGTTGCCACGTCAGTAGCATGTCCAAACACAAGGTGGGGAAATCCCGCCGACTGTGAGTTCGACCGGTTCTTGATTTTGCGTTCGCGGCGAATAGCTGGAACGAGCGCTACAACCCCGGAGTACCGTTTGGACTGTAGTGATTGTTTTGGAGTTTCAGGTGTTAGTTTTCAGTCCTCCTAGGCGACAATTTTAAGCGGGTGACGGGCGGCCGCTGTGAATTTCAAATTACAGACTTTTTAGGCTGTTTTCACTTCTGGAACCCTTGGCCCTGCAGTAGCCGCCGTTGAAAGTGATCCACTGACTGGTATCGATTGTCCTGTAAATTGGAGGATCAGCGATGGCTGGAAAACGAGGGAGGCCCGAAGAGCTTCGTATCGAAGCTTCGGCGGGTTGAAGGTCCGCACGGCCAAGGGGCCATGATCGCGGAGGCGGTGCGTCAGATTGGCGTGCCGCAGCAGACATTCTACCGATGGCGTAAGCTTTATGTCGGGATGCAGCGGTCGCAACTGGCCGGGCTGAAAGAGCTTGAGAAAGAGAACCAGAGGCTGAGACGGGCGGTATCTGATCTCACGCAGGACAAGCTCATCTTGACAGAAGCCGCAAAGGGAAACTTCTGAGCCATTCGCGCCGCTGGAAATGCATCGGCCACGTGCGGCAGGGGCTTGGCGTATCTGAACGTCGGGCCTGTCGCACGCCTGGACAGCATCGGTCTACTCAGCGCAAAGTGCCGAAGGGCCGGGCCGACGAGCAGCGTCTAACCGACGACATCATTGATTTTGCTGATAAGTACGGGCGCTACGGTTATCGCTTGGTAACGGGCCTGCTCCACAACGCGGGCTGGTATGTGAACCACAAGCGCGTCGAACGGATTTGGCGGCGCGAAGGGCTGAAGGTTCCTCAAAAGCAGAAGAAAAAGGGATGGCTCTGGCTGAACGATGGCTCCTGCGTCCGTTTGCGGCCCGAACGTCCAAACCACATCTGGTCTTACGACTTCGTCCAGGATCGCACCGCTGACGGGCGGGTCTATCAGACACTGCACATCATCGACGAATACACCAGGGAGGCGCCCGTGATCCGCATCGATCGCAAGCTCAACTCCACAGACGTGCTGGATGCACTGACGGACCTGTTCATCCTGCGCGGGCCACCGGAATACATCAGACCCGACAATGGGCCGGAGTTCATCGCCCAAAGCGTACGGGATCGGATTGACGCTGTCGGCGCAAAGACTGCGTACATCTAACCAGGCTCTCCATGGGAAAACGGATACAGCGAAAGCTTCAATGTACGGTTCCGGGATGAACTCCTGAACGGCGAAATCTTCTACAGCCTGTGCGAAGCGCAAATCCTAACCGGGCAATGGCGCGCCCACTACAACACGATCAGGCCCCACAGCTCACGGGGCTATCGCCAACCCGCGCCCGAAAGCATCGCTACAATGGACCAGAGACCGACGATGCACTAACAATCAAACCAGACCACACGATCAGGGGACAACAGAAGATCTCCAAGGGAAACGGAAATCGAATACCAATAGTAACAGGCGAAATCACTGGTAAAAAAAGCCTATGAGTTTGTAGTTCCTGTTGAGAAGAACTAATTTAATCTCCTCTTGCTTCTCTATGTAATTGGAAAATAGTTCTGAAGTACGCCTCTTATCATTTTGCATTCTCAATCGCTTGTTCCGTCGTTGGGAGTCTTTGCTTAGATTGAAAACGTTCGGCTTCGCGCCACAGTATGCCTCGTCCGATTTTTACGGGTACTGAAAACCCTACAGTTTCGCTTTCCTGCTACCGGTAAAGTTTCGAACTGTTAATATCGAAGCGCATTTGAACTTGTTCTGCTGAGTTGCATGCCGACATCTTGGAACATCATTAATCAATTCGTTTCTTCAAGGTGCCCAGAGGCGAGGCAAAATTGGAAAGTGGGCATTCAATAGTATTAATTGACCACTTAGTTTTTTCAGTTTCTTTCAAACGACGGCGAAGTACTTTTCTTGCGCCAGGGTCACTACCAAGGTCAGGGACGACAAATTCAAACGCGAGTCGCGCAAACACTAAAAGATTCTCAGTTCCAAACTTGGAGCCCCTAAGTAGCCACATAATTGTCAGCTTAGTCGAGACACCGCACCCATTGAAAACGTCTCTGATTTGATAGGCCGCCATGGCTTTGGGCCTAAGAGCCTCAAAGACAGCTTTGTTTCTTACTGGTTTACTCAAGTATATGCCAAGGCGTTGGTCAACATTCTTTCCGGCCGCGGTTTCATCAAGCGTTTAAGACATTGTAAATTCAAAACCCAAGCTTTTTAGAAAGTCACTTGATTTAGCTGGGCCGCCTCGTTGTAAAACATGGTGATCAACCGGGCTGGCTTTCTTCAAATGTCACCTCAGAACGCGCAGGTTTTTCTTTGCCGTCTCCAGTGTGATCAATCCGTCTTTGTTTCGGCCCAACAATTGAATCGCTTCACTTATCTTTAGTTTTTGTCGTTCCGAAATGCAAACCACTCAACTTGTTTTTCTCGGGCGGCGAGCCTTTCCCAATATGACCAGTCTAGTCTAAAAATCGCGGCCCATTGAATGTGCGGATTCGAAATGTATTTTGAGCTCTTAGTTATTGACATTACTTGATAAAATATGCCTGTTGTTGCATCTACTCGCGGCGTTACTCTACGAAACCTGTTCGTTCATATGACCGCTCGAGCTTGCCTCCATTGTTATGGGCGAGGCAGGGTTTGGTTACCTCCCATGAAGCGTCGGTGGCCTCAGAACTCCATGTTCGGAAGCTGGACCGCAAGCCATGCGGTCGCGCCTCCGACTTGCGAAGCTGCATCAAGCAAGACGTCGTCGCATCGGAGATGACATCGCGTTTGACGCCCCGAAAAAGTATCGTCTTGCATGTGGCGGCGCGCCTTCAAGACAACCTGTTGGGCTTGTCTTGAGAGAGCCACACGAAAATCAGAAACCGCGTCCCGCTTCCCTTTTTTTAAATTGGCAGGGACGGACCACACATCGCCATCAATCTGTACGTCCCGCAGGGGCAGCAAAGGCCGCTATCGTGGGCCGCTCGTCAGGGTCCACAAAAGCGATGCCAGATGGGTGACGGACCCGTTATCAAGCGATGCTGATAAGGCCGAAACCTCCTTCCATGCAAGAAATGGCGTGTGGGTGACGCCGAACCTTTTTGCGCCAAGCAGCGCACGGGCTTTGGATGACCCCTGAAATCCACATCGAGGCCCAGAGCCGCGCCATTTTGAACGCAAACCGCTAAACGTTGCATCGCCTTCATGGCGATTGCGGCCTTGCCATGCTAAATTGGAGCAAGCGTGTTGCTGATTTCGATCTGATCGATCTCAGCAGCATGTACCCTGCCTAACTTGGGCAAGATATAAAGCTTCAAAGGCGAAAACTAACGCCCGGCTTTCTCGACTCCCATTAGCTCTGCTGTCTGACGTCAGCGCTTATGGGTCCAAATAGGATCATTTGCTAAGAGAGTGTTTGTGCTCATCGCAGCCACCGAGGAGTGGACGATGAACAAGACAACAAGGAGCCCCGGCGAGAAGATCGTCAAAGACATCAAGCGCGC
>JBCCDV010000016.1:0-14254 GCA_039030615.1 Pseudomonadota bacterium
ATTCATCTCATCAAACGGCAACACGCCGCACACATAACGGCCCAAGAGGCCAACACACACTGGAGAAACTAAAATGAAAACCATCATCGCATCCGCCCTCGTATCCCTCTCATTGGCCGCTCCTGCTGCCGCTGAAACAGCTCAAGAATTCTTCGCTCTGGGCAACGATTCCGCCGCTGAGCGCATCGTGTCCGAAACATCCGTCGGCAACCCTGTCGGCACAGCGCAAGAGCTGGCCTTGGTCAATGACAGCCCCGCTGAAAACACAGTGAACTTCGAGCGCGCCAAAAACGTCGACGTCAAAGCGGTCCAAGCCTTCTTCGCTTTGGGCAACGACAGCGCTGCTGAGCGTCACGTGAAATAACCCACCACCACGACCACACCACCACCGGCTGTGCCTCCCCCACAGCCGGGTCCACTTAGACGGCCTCCCTTGTCCCTGGGGAGGCCGTTTTTCGTTGTTTACTTGAGGAGCGACAGAACGCCGGCGATGGCTTTTCCCTTAACCAGCCAAGATATCCCAAAGGCGAACACGGCGAGCGTTTCGACCCAGAAGACGTAGTTCAAAGCGTTGAGGTCCGCCGTGACGGCACAGCTGACAAAACCAGTTGGGATGAGGGCCACAATCGAGACAACAATGGCGATGCCGCAAGCCAGATAGATCGGGTGCTCGTCGCGCTTATAGTCGACCTGCCCATCGGGCGTTTTGGGAAAGAGACGCAAACAGAAGATCGCAAGGCAGATGAAGAACAAGAGCGCTGAGCCGAAATGCAGATATTGCATATGCTCCCAATGGAAGGTGAAGCCCTGCGGGATATAGCCAGAGCCCAGAGCGCCTGTGCCGGTACAGGATTTCAGCGGGGCGGGCGTGGTTGGAAAAAGCGCCACGCCAATCGCGCCGAGCCCTGCCAAAGTTGCAACCCAGCGGTCTGAGAGACGCTCCCCCGGCAGACGGGCGTAGCCTTTGTAGCTGATCAGAAAGAACCCGGCGGCGACCAGCGATCCGACAAGATAATCGCCAAAGGCTGTGTTGTAGAAATCCGAAATAGACGGCTGCATCCCGGCGCCCGTCTGGCGCGCGTATATGTAAAGGACGATGGGCAAGGCCATGCCCAAAAGTCCGATGGCGCGGCGGGTGGCAAGGTGAGAGAAAACGCGTGCGTCTTGTTGAGGCATGGGAAGGCTCCGGCTGTGCTAACGGCAATCGAGTGAATGGCGTTAGAATAGGGGAGCAGGTTCTGCGTTGCGTTTTGCAGCGGACCGGCGTGCGATGAAGTGGCGCGTTATTGGTTGCCCAGCTCGCTCAGCAGCGCTTCGGCGGCAGCGCGTGGCGAGGGCGCGCGGTGGATTGGTCGTCCCACAACCACATGATCCGCCCCTGCCGCAACCGCCGCAGCAGGCGTGGCGATACGTTTCTGATCGCCCAGATCAGCACCGACAGGCCGCACCCCCGGGGTCACGATGAGGCGGTCTTTTGCGCTGGGCAGAGCGCGGATCGCGGCAGCTTCTTGAGGGGAGGCGATGACGCCGTCGGCGCCTGCCCCAAACGCTGTATCGGCGCGCTCGAGCACAAGATCCTGCATCTCGCCGGGCTTGATCAGGCCCGCGTCCAGATCGGACCGGTCCATTGAGGTCAGGATGGTGACGGCAAGGATTTTCATGTCGCTGCCAGATGCGCCTTCATTGGCGGCGCGGACCACATGCGGATCGCCATGGACGGTCAGAAAGTCGATGTCGAACTGGGTGAAGCCACGCACAGCGGCCTCGACGGTCGCGCCGATATCGAAGAGCTTCATGTCGAGGAAGATGCGCTTGCCGTGCTCGGTCTTTAGCTCATTGGCGAGCGCCAGCCCGCCGCCGGTGAGCATACCCAGACCGATTTTGTAGAAGGACACCGCGTCGCCAAGCTGCTTGGTCAGCTCAAGCCCCTCAAGCACGTTTGGAACATCGAGGGCGACAATCAGGCGGTCATCAGACATTTGGGCGGGCCTTTCACGGATGAGATTGGCCCTGATTGCGCGCGATGCCGTCTGGCGTCAAGCCGCGCGGCGGCCCGTCAGGCGCATGCTGTCAGTCAATTGGCGCGCAAGATCGCCGAGATGGGCGAACCGGGCCTGTCCACGCAGCGTGCGCGACACCAATTGGCCCGCGTTTTCCTTGCGGCGCTTTTTGGCGAGCGCGACCAGCTTGTGGGACACGAAAGCAAAATCGCTGGAAATCGGCAGCTCGATAGCGGTTGGGAATTTGAGGGTTTCCGCGCCCTCATGCATGACAACCAGCGCCTCAAAGCTGCCGGTGGCGGCGTTGTAGCGGATATTCTGGACTTCTGTTTTGTAGCTGCTCATGGCCTCGTCCTTATTTTGTGTTGCCGGGTCTTAATTCACGAAGATAGGGATTGGGGCCGCGGAAAATAGGGGGCTCGCGCAGGTGTGACTCCATGTGAGTCCGTGCAATTCGTTGTAAAATTGTAACAGATTGCCCTTGCGGCTTAAGCGTCGAGTTTCCATATCAAGTGCAAGATTCGCCAAATCGAGGTGCCGCCTAGCGGGCCACGCAACTGAGCGAATGCTTCTTGAGAGGACATTGATATGAATTTGGAAAAGTTCACCGAACGGTCGCGCGGTTTTATTCAGGCGGCCCAGACGATTGCGATGCGCGAAGACCACCAGCGCATTGCCCCCGAACACATCTTGAAAGCACTGATGGATGACGACCAAGGGTTGGCGTCCAACCTGATTTCCGCCGCGGGCGGGGATGCGCGCGCGGTGGCCACAAGCGCGGATCTGGCGATCGAAAAGACGCCGAAAGTGTCGGGCGACACGGGGCAGCTTTATGTCGACACGCAGACCGGCAAGGTTCTGGCCGAGGCCGAAAAGCTGGCCAAGAAGGCAGGCGACAGCTTTGTGCCGGTCGAGCGGATTTTGACCGCCTTGGCGGTGGTGAAATCAAAAGCCAAAGACGCGCTGAGCGAGGGCGGCGTCACGGCACAGGGCCTGAACGCCGCAATCAATGACGTCCGCAAAGGGCGGACGGCGGACAGCGCAAGCG
Organism: Pseudomonadota bacterium; assembly: GCA_039030615.1. GTDB lineage: Bacteria > Pseudomonadota > Alphaproteobacteria > Rhodobacterales > Rhodobacteraceae > Litoreibacter. Next base: position 3,049 of record JBCCDV010000016.1, read on the forward strand.
CCGAGGACAGCTATGACGCGCTGAAGAAATACGCGATGGACCTGACGGAGCGGGCGCGCGAAGGCAAGATTGACCCCATCATTGGCCGCGACGAGGAAATTCGCCGCACCATGCAAGTGCTGTCGCGGCGGACCAAGAACAACCCGGTGCTCATTGGTGAGCCGGGCGTGGGTAAAACCGCGATCGCGGAAGGTCTCGCGCTGCGGATTGTGGATGGCGACGTGCCGGAATCCTTGCGCAACAAGAAGCTGATGGCTTTGGACATGGGCGCGCTGATTGCCGGCGCAAAATACCGCGGCGAGTTCGAGGAGCGTTTGAAGGCAATCCTGAACGAGGTGACGGACGCCGCGGGCGAGATCATCCTGTTTATTGACGAGATGCACACGCTTGTGGGCGCGGGCAAAGGCGAGGGCGCGATGGATGCGTCGAACCTTTTGAAACCAGCGCTGGCGCGCGGTGAGCTGCACTGCGTCGGCGCCACGACGCTGGATGAATACCGCAAACATGTGGAAAAAGACGCGGCTTTGGCGCGGCGGTTCCAACCGGTTTTGGCTGAGGAGCCGACGGTGGAGGACACGATCTCCATCCTGCGGGGCATCAAGGAGAAGTATGAGCTGCACCACGGCGTGCGGATTTCAGACAGTGCCTTGGTGGCGGCGGCGACGCTCTCGCACCGATATATCACCGACCGGTTTTTGCCGGACAAGGCGATTGACCTGATGGATGAGGCCGCGAGCCGTTTGCGCATGGAAGTCGACAGCAAGCCCGAGGAATTGGACGCGCTGGACCGGCAGATCATGCAGCTGCAGATCGAGGCGATGGCGCTAGAGAAAGAAGACGATGAGGCCTCAAAAGACCGGTTGACGACGTTGCAAAAAGAACTCGCCGATTTGCAGGAAAAATCGCGCGAGATGACAGCGCAATGGCAATCGGAACGCGACAAGCTGGAAGGCGCGCGCGAGCTGAAGGAACAGCTGGACCGCGCGCGGGCAGAGCTGGATATCGCCAAGCGCGAGGGCAACCTCGCCAAGGCGGGCGAGTTGTCCTACGGCGTGATCCCGGAGCTTGAAAAGAAGCTGGTAGAGGCCGAGGCGTCGGAAAACGACGTCGTGGTTGAAGAAGCCGTGCGGCCGGAACAGATCGCGCAGGTGGTGGAACGCTGGACCGGTATCCCCACGACCAAAATGCTGGAAGGCGAACGCGACAAGCTGCTGCGCATGGAAGACGAGATCGGTCGCCGGGTGATCGGTCAACGCTCCGCCGTGGCCGCGGTCTCTCGTGCCGTGCGCCGGGCGCGGGCCGGGCTGAATGAGGAAACGCGGCCTTTGGGCAGCTTCCTGTTTCTGGGGCCAACCGGCGTGGGCAAGACCGAACTGACCAAGGCCGTCGCGGAATTTCTGTTTGATGATGACAGCGCGATGGTGCGCATTGATATGTCCGAATTCATGGAGAAACACGCGGTGGCCCGCCTGATCGGGGCACCCCCGGGCTATGTTGGTTATGACGAGGGCGGCGTTTTGACCGAAGCCGTGCGGCGCAGACCTTATCAGGTCTTGCTGTTTGATGAGGTCGAGAAGGCGCATCCGGACGTGTTCAACGTGCTGTTGCAAGTCTTGGATGACGGGCAACTGACCGACGGACAAGGCCGGACGGTGGATTTCAAGCAGACGCTGATCATTCTGACGTCCAACCTTGGGGCGCAGGCGCTTAGCCAGCTGCCGGAGAACGCCGATAGCAGCGACGCCAAACGCGACGTGATGGACGCGGTGCGGGCGCATTTCCGGCCGGAATTCCTGAACCGGCTTGATGAGACAGTGATCTTTGATCGGCTCGCGCGCGACGACATGGCGGGGATTGTCGACATTCAGTTGGCTCTTCTCGAGAAGCGTTTGGCAAGCCGCAAGATTGCGGTCGACCTGGATGACGCGGCGCAGAAATGGCTGGCGGATGAGGGCTATGACCCGGTCTTTGGCGCCCGGCCCCTGAAGCGCGTGATCCAACGGGCGCTGCAGGACCAACTGGCCGAAATGATTCTGGCCGGTGACGTGAAAGACGGCGACGTGATTTCGGTGAGCGCCGGGGTTGATGGATTGATCGTTGGTGACAGGATTTCGGCCTCGAACCGGCCCAAGCCGGATGAAGCGACGGTGCATTAATTACGGTGCTTTAACTTGCGCGCGTGAGCGCGTTGCGATGAGAAGGCCCGGTCAGCAACGACCGGGCCTTTTTGATATGTGCAAGTTTGAGATGGTGATTTTTGATTGCGACGGCGTGCTGGTCGACAGCGAGCCGCTGACCAATCTGGTGATGCAACGCAGCCTTGCCGCACACGGTCTGGATTTGAGCCTGGACGACATCATGAGGTTGTTTGTCGGCGGCACGATTGCTGGCGTGGCGGACAAGGCGCGTGAGATGGGCGCGACTTTGACCGATGATTGGGTCGAGCATGTTTATGCTGAGATGTTTGAGGTGCTGGGCCGGGAGGTTGAGGCGATCCCCGGCGCCGCGGCGGTGCTGGATGCATTGGACGCGGCGGGCATTCCCTATGCAGTGGGCTCCAACGGGCCGCATCGCAAGATGGAGATCACACTCGCGCGGACCGGGATGCTGGCCCGACTGCAAGGTCGTATTTATTCGCGCGAGGATGTGCCGAACCCCAAACCCGCCCCGGATGTTTATCTGAAAGCAGCGCGTGACGCCGGGATCGCACTGGAACGTTGTGTTGTGATTGAAGACAGCGTCAGCGGCGCGCGGGCGGGCAAGGCTGCGGGGATGACCGTGTTTGGTTTTGCGGCGGAAACGCCTGCTGAAAGGTTGGTCGCGATCTGCGACTCACTGTTTGACGACATGGGCGCATTGCCGCGTTTGTTGGGTCACTAGCCCGCACCCAACCGGATTTTGGATCACTTATTTCACAGTTTTCACAGGTTGTGATGCGCTTCTCACGTGGCCGTGAGGGGTAGCGCGGTACGGGAAGGAGTATGTGCATTAACGCACCAATATTTGGTAATTCTCAAGCGTCCGTGTGTTGAGGTGAGCCGAGAGATGTCGCATATTCATCTCATCAAACGGCAACAAGCCGACACACACACCGCCCCAAGCATCACAAACCGGGGCATGACAAACTGGAGAAATAAAATGAAAACTTTGATCGCAACCGCTCTCGTATCCCTCTCACTGGCCGCTCCTGCTGCTGCTGAAACTGCACAAGAGTTCTTCGCACTGGGCAACGACTCTGCCGCTGAGCGCATCGTATCCGAAACATCTGTTGGCAACCCTGTTGGCACAGCGCAAGAGCTGGCCCTGGTTAACGACAGCCCGGCTGAAAACACAGTGAACTTCGAACGTGCGCGTAATGTTGATGTGTCCGAAGTTCAAGCGTTCTTCGCACTGAGCAATGACAGCGCCGCTGAGCGTATCGTTAAATAAATCCCCCTCAGATACGGGGCGTGCCCTCCCTCACGTCCCCGCGTCTTTTGAACGGCCTCCCATGTCCCCGGGAGGCCGTTCTCTTTTGTGTCCCGGGATTGAAAGCCTCGTTTCGGCTCGCCTTTTCTTGCCGCGTCTTTTAAAGAGTGATTTAGTGAAACATGTCTTGCTCTGCATCGGCCTTGGGGTGATGCGCCGGCGGCATGCTCAGCGGGCGTAAAGATCAGGGGCGTGGCGCGAGAGGCGCTCCACGCCATCGGCTGTAACCAGCACCGAATGGCCCAGGCACATCGCCGCGCCCGCATCGCTGTCCATCAGGATCATATGTAGGAAAAAGACCTGCCCCTGCCGCATGGGGGTGGGGTTGCCTTCGTAGAACATTGGGAAATCGACCCAGATCGGGTTGTAAATTGCGCCCATCCCGTAGCCGCAGGCCTGCAGGCGGGCATGTGTCATTCCCGCCGCGTCGAACACGCGCGCATGTGCGTCATAAACCTCGCTCATGGGTCTGCCGGGTTTGATCGCGGCCTCGCAGGCTTCAAGCGCATCCCGGGCGGTGGCGTGCAGCCGTTTGTGGATATCTGAGACCGGCCCCACGACCAGCGTTTGCATCATCGCGGCATGGTAGCGCGCATATGCACCGGACCATTCGATGGTGAGCTGGTCGGAGGCGTCCAAGTGGCGGCGCCCGGAGAAATAGCGGCAGAGCAAAGCGCCTTCGCCGGAGCCGATGACGAACTCGTTGCCCGCATAGTCGCCGCCGCCCTTGAATACCGCGCCCTGCATTGCAGCGAGGATATCGCCCTCAAACGCGCCCGCTTTGGTCGTGGCGAGAGCCGCATCAAACGCGTCATCGGACAGTGCCGCCGCACGGCGATGCATGTCGATCTCGGCCGGGGATTTGTCGCGGCGCAGGGTGCGGATCAGCTCGGAGGCCTCCGTCAGATCACCAAGGGCCGCGCGGACCATCTGGCCATTATAGTCCGCGAGGCCCGCCGTCTGGCTTTCGATCCCTATTTTGCCCCGCGCAACGCCAAGGGATCTGAGCAAAGCGAGCAGGTCGTCGGCGGGTTGCGCGCCCTCGCGCTCATGCCAGATGTGAATATCGGCATCAGGAAGCGTGGAGGTATGCTGCGCCTGACGCAGGTCCGGCATCCGGGTCAGCAGCGCGAGCTGGCCCTCGCGCGTCAGCACCATGCATTGGAACATCGCAAATCCGAACGTGTCATACCCGCTGATCCAATACTGGCTTTCGGGCGCAAACATCAAAAGCGCATCGAGCCCGGCATCGCGCAAAGCGGCCTGCGCCTTGGCCTTGCGGTCGCCATATTCGCTGTCCGTAAAATGTAGTGGCATGGCGTTTCCCCGGCTGTGGTTTGGCGGAGCCTAGCCAGCAGTCCGGGCGCGCCGCAAGTCCCCGATAAGCGCGCAGCCAAGCCTCTCGTTCAACGCGGCCACCAGATCATCGACCGTCTCGGCGGAGGCGTAAGTGCCGCCGGTCGCATCAGACAGGCATTTGGCGACCGTTGCGCCGTCATAGGTATCTTGTTCAGGGTTGTCCCAGCTGAAGGGATCAATACGGACCTTGAAGCCGATGACATGGACGGTCAGATCATGCGCGGTATCATGCAGCGCTTCGCCAAGGGCGCAGGGCGTGCCACCACAGGTTTCATTGCCATCGGTGACCAGCACGATTGTGCTGGGGGATTGGCGGTAATCGAGCGCCTCCGCCGCGGCCCGGACGGAGCGCGCGATCGGGGTCATACCACCGGGCGAAAGCCGGTCGACCTCACGCAGAATAGGCGCTGCGGCACCGGCGCGCGGCATGAGTTTCAGGTCTATGTTGGAGCAGCCATCGAGCGGGCCGGGGCCGTAGATCAAAAGGCCCAGATTGCGAAATGGCTCGATCTGGGGCAGGGCGCGGCGCATGGCCTTGCGCGCCTCAATGATGCGCGGCGTCTTAACGTCGACATCCAGCTCCGCCATTGAGCCCGACCCGTCGAACACAATCATCGCATCCGCGCCACACACGCCTGTGGCGTGAACGGGCTGGGCGAGAATGGCACAAAGAAGGGTGAGCGGTCTGAACATTGCCTGCAGCGTCGCATGGGGCTGGCGGCCCTGTCCACGTCTTGGCCCAAAAAAGGCCCCGCGCATCTGATAGCGCGCGGGGCCAGTCAGGAGCGAAGTTGGGTCTTAGCCCTCGGCGGGCAGGATCACCTTGTCGATGACGTGGATCACGCCGTTAGACGCCTCAATGTCAGCCGAGACGACGGTCGCGTCATTGATCATGACGCCGTTGTCGAGATCGATTGTGATATCGCCGCCCTGTACTGTCGCGGCGGTCATGTCATCGGCCAGATCACCCGACATCACTTTCCCGGGCACAACATGATAGGTCAGGATGGCGGTGAGCTGCTCCTTGTTCTCGGGCAGAAGCAGGTTTTCGACGGTGCCCTCTGGCAGGGCCGCGAAGGCCTCATCGGTGGGGGCGAAGACGGTGAACGGGCCATCGCCTTTCAACGTGTCCACCAAACCTGCGGCTGTTGCGGCGGCCAACAGGGTTTCAAAGCTGCCAGCGCCTGCGGCAGTATCGACGATGTCTTTTTTCATGCCAGCAAAGGCAGGGGCGGCAAGGGCGGCTGTCGCAGCCAGGGCAAAAACTGTCTTACGGATCATGGTTTGAAAACTCCTTGAGTTAGCTATCATGACACCTGCCTCATGCAGATATCGCCAACGATACGCACGAACCCAGCGGCAGGTTTTTGCCACCTCCGCAAAGATTATGTTTGACCAAAAACCAGCGCACGCTAAGCGGCGCGCTGCGCAGATTTCAAATGACAGATTTGTCAGTGATCGTGAGTGAACCGGGCGCATTTTGGCCTAGGGCTTGCGCCTCGCCGCCGCTGTGACACAGTGCCTCCAGCAAGCAATCAAGGAGCAAGCAAGATGATGGATTGGGCCGGTTGGGTGTTTCAGGCTTTGGCCTTCGGCTTTGTCTTTGTGATCGGGCTGGCTGCCCTTGTGGCGGTGATCTTGTTTGTGATCGACCGTGCCCAGACCGAGGACGCGGTGCGCCGCAACTACCCCGTCATCGGGCGGTTTCGACATATCTTCACCGAGCTTGGCGAGTTCTTCCGCCAGTATTTCTTCGCGATGGACCGTGAAGAGCTGCCATTTAACCGCGCCCAAAGGGACTGGGTGAAACGGGCAACCAGCGGGAAAGGCAACACGGTCGCCTTTGGATCGACCCGCAACATCGCGGTGCCAGGCACGCCAATTTTTGTGAACGCTCCGTTTCCGCCACTGGACGACCAATTTGCCAAATCGGAACCGTTGGAGATCGGGCCGGGCGCACGGGCCCCTTACATGGCGCAATCCTTCTTCAACCTCTCGGGCATGAGCTTTGGAGCGATCTCCAAACCGGCTGTGCAAGCGTTGAGCCGGGGCGCGAAAGAGGCGGGCATCTGGATGAACACGGGCGAGGGCGGCCTCAGCCCGTACCATTTGGAAGGCGGCGCCGATATCGTCTTCCAGATTGGCACCGCCAAATACGGGGTGCGCGACAAAGATGGGCGGCTCGATGACGACAAGCTGCGCGCGGTGGCTGCACATGAGCAGGTGAAGATGTTCGAGCTGAAGTTGGCACAAGGCGCAAAGCCCGGCAAAGGCGGCATCCTGCCGGGCGCGAAGATCACCAAGGAGATCGCAGAGATACGCGGAATTGACATGGGCGAGGACTCGATCAGCCCGAACCGCCATCTTGAGATCGACAGCTGGGACGCGCTTTTGGATTTTCTGGCCCGTATTCGGGACGTGACGGGCAAGCCCGTTGGCATCAAAACGGTCTACGGCGCCTCCGGCCCGTTTCGAGAGCTGTTCGAGGCTATCAACCGGCGCGGGCCCGCGCTTGCGCCCGACTTTATCACCCTGGACGGCGGCGAGGGCGGGACCGGCGCGTCACCCTTGCCGCTGATGGATCTGGTGGGCGTGTCGATAAGGGAGGCGTTGCCGGAGGTCGCCACCCTGCTGCGCGAATACGGATTGAAAGACCGCATCCGGCTGGTCGCCTCCGCCAAGCTTATGGTGCCGGGGGATGTGGCCTGGGCCTTGGCGGCGGGCGCGGATTTTGTGACCTCGGCGCGTGGCTTCATGTTCTCGCTCGGCTGCATTCAGGCGATGAAATGCAACAAGAACACCTGCCCCACGGGGATCACCACCCATGACCCGCGCTTCCAGAAAGGGCTGGTGCCGGAGGACAAGTATAAGAAGGTGGCCCGCTACGCGAAAAACATCGTCAAGGAAGTCGAGACGATTGCGCATTCGGTGGGCGTGGAGGAACCGAGACGCCTGCGCCGCGCCCATGTCCGGATTGCACAGGACAATGGCGCCTCCGTCCTTTTGAGCGATCTTTACCCGGACCATTCAGACTGACTATTATTGCAGACGCAAACAGCTCGCAGATTGGCGGTGATCCGCCGGCCCGGTTAGGCGGTTGATCCAATTTATGCTATGAATACAGAGGGACTTATTTTCCCAATTTCGAACCATGACTATTTTAGCTCCCTATTTTTGGGGCGTCAGTTTATTGAGGATATGTGTAATGGATACTTTGACGTCATTCGCGCGCTCGCGCGTTGTTCAGAAATTCAACAAGCTCTTGAAAAAGATTACCAAGACGAAAAAGGTCACAAATCAGCTTGATGCCTACGTGTCGCTTGCGGCGAAACACGGGATCCACCCGCAATAGGCGGGCCTGGTCAGCGGGAGCTGTAAATCTAGCGTTAAAACTGCGCGTGCGCCGTTATCTGCGTGTCAATGCCGAGAGTGCGGGCATTGCTACCGCAGCACGCGCGGCTAGTGTTTTCCCATAATTTGAAGAGAGGGCAATTTTCGCCCGTTTTACGAGTAACTCAAATGTCTGAGATTTTTGCCTATGTTGCCTGCGGCTTTGTATTTTTTTCCGCAACCACAAACACTGCGAAATGGTTTCGTCTTGCCTCGCTCGCATCGAATATCTGTTTTGTGCTCTACGCGTTCTATCATGACCTCACGCCGATCTTGTTTTTGCACGGCATTTTGGCCCCGATGAACACGATGCAGCTGTTGCGTGCCCTCAGCGACGAGCGCGCAAAAAAGAGCGCCGCAGCGGCGGGTGACGCCGCCACACGGCCCTATGTTGTGGCGCGAAACGCTTAGTCACATAACGCCAACATCTTCGTGAGGGCGACAGGTTTTCCTTTGTCGTGCGCGCCTCCCGGTCCATACCTCCTGCCAAAGAGCAAAAGGATGACCCATGGCGCACCGTTACACATCTGACCTGAGTTGGTCGGACGTCACCCCCGAAAACGTCTACTTGAACCGCCGCGCCTTTATGGCGGGTGCGACCGCTTTGGCTGCGGGCAGTATTGCCGCGCCGGCGCTGGCGATGACGTCTGAATACTCAACCGATGAGACGCCAAACGACTGGGACGAGATCACGCAATACAACAACTTCTATGAGTTCGGCACCGGCAAGTCCGATCCGGCAAAATATGCTGAGGCGCTGACGACATCGCCTTGGGCGGTTGAGATTGACGGTATGGTCGATAAGCCCGGCAGCTATTCCTTTGAAGACATCATGGCGGCGATGACCATAGAGGAGCGGATCTACCGCTTCCGGTGTGTCGAGGCCTGGTCGATGGTGATCCCGTGGAACGGGTTTGAACTGGCTGACCTGCTGAATATGGCGGGCATTCAGGACGGCGCGAAATACGTCTCCTTTGAAACCGTCTTCCGCCCGGAGGAGATGTGGGGTCAGAAGCGCAATTTCGTGCCATGGCCTTACCGCGAGGGCTTGCGCCTTGATGAGGCCATGCATCCGCTGACGATCATGGCGACGGGTATCTACGGCAAGACCATACCGAACCAGAACGGCGCGCCGATGCGTCTGGTGGTCCCGTGGAAATACGGGTTCAAGTCGATCAAATCGATTGTGAAGATTACGCTCACCGATGAACAGCCTGAGGCGAGCTGGAACATGATCCAGCCGCGTGAATACGGCTTCTATAGTAATGTGAACCCCGAGGTGGATCATCCACGATGGAGCCAAGCGTCTGAGCGGCGTGTTGGCGGCGGGTTCACAGCGAAACGTATCCCGACTTTGATGTTCAACGGTTATGAGGACGAGGTCGCCAGCTTGTACGAAGGCATGGACCTCACAGCCAACTACTAATGTCCCAGATGCAAGCGCACCGCAGCCTGACTATTTCCGAACGGATCAATGAGGTGCTCCGCCCCATTCCGGTCTGGCTGGTCTACCTGCTGGGTGCGCTTCCGGGCGTCTATATTATGGTGGGCCTTTCGTTGGCGCTGACCGAGACCTACGACGTCTTTGGGTCCAGCCTGGGCATCGACCCGGTCAAGACGATTGAGCATTGGTTGGGGGAGCTTGCGCTGCAGTTCTTCATCGCCACAATGGCGATCCGGGTTTTACGCGACTTCTTTAAGATCAAGCTGATCAAATTCCGCCGCACGCTGGGGCATCTCACCTTCTTCTATATAGTGCTGCATCTCGGCATCTGGATCGGGCTGGACCTGCAATGGCGCTGGGCCGAGATTTTGGCCGATATCTGGAGGCGCCCCTATATAACGATCGGGATGGTTGGCCTTCTGCTTTTGGTGCCGGTCATGGCGACGTCCAATGACAGCGCGATCCGCAAGCTTGGTCCGAAGCTTTGGCAAAATATCCATAAACTGGCCTATCCAGCGATCCTGCTGGGCGCGGTGCATTATGTGATGGTGCAAAAGGTCTGGGAGGCGGAGCCTCTGATCTATCTGGCGGTGATTTGTATGCTGCTTCTGGCGCGTGGAAAGGCGCTTTTGCCGAAATTCGGGTGAAAGCGAGTCGCGCGAGTCGGTGACTCGGGGCTGATTCAGCAGACTCGGGGTGCCAAACAGGGCATTTTCATCCACAATCCGCCGCCAACCTGTGGAAAACGCGAAATTTGGGCCGTTTTGAGCGTGGTAAACGAGTCCCTACGGCCACATTCAGCGCAAAGATCGAAAACAAAATATAGCCTAACCAATTGGTTTTAAACGAAAAGGTGAAATAAGCGCAAAAAATGTCATCTTTCTGCAAAAAACCACTTGCGACCTTCGGCACTGGGGCCTAAATACCCCCTCACCGGCGGCGCAGAGATGCACCAACGGGGCGCCAGACAGGCCAAACGGTCAAGAAAGCGGAACAATAACAGAGACTTATGCAGGCTGGCGCGCCGAACAAGATTAGGCGCTTCGGTTGGTTTTTGTCTCTACGCTCTTTGAAATTGATAGTAACTGAAGAGATATGTGGGCGGTTTGGCCATTTCGATGGATCAACCTCTTTCATATCGACTTACTAGCGAAGCGCTTCGGCGATTAGCGATTATGTAAGGTCAGCTTCACTGTTTGGACGGCTTCTAGTTATCTTTGATAACTTCAAGCACAACAAACAGAAAGAATGGTCATCAAGGTTCAGTAAGCCTTGGTGATTGATATGTGCAGAGGTTCGACGTCAAGGTTAAGCATGCAAATGCTTTTCAACTTGAGAGTTTGATCCTGGCTCAGAACGAACGCTGGCGGCAGGCCTAACACATGCAAGTCGAGCGCACCTTCGGGTGAGCGGCGGACGGGTTAGTAACGCGTGGGAATATGCCCAATGGTAAGGAATAGCCTCTGGAAACGGAGAGTAATACCTTATGTGCCCTTCGGGGGAAAGATTTATCGCCATTGGATTAGCCCGCGTTGGATTAGGTAG
>JBCCDV010000017.1:0-5834 GCA_039030615.1 Pseudomonadota bacterium
GCCTGCATCACCGCCCGAGACACGATGTTCTCGGACGCAATCAGCTCAATCTCATCGCGCTGCCGCCCCAGCTCCTGCGAAATAGAGCCAAAAAGCTCAGGATCCCGCTCAGACAACTCCTGCGTGAAAAATCCGGTGTCTCGATGTGAAGCATTCATGGGGCAACATCCTTTGATCCGAGTGAATTTTCTCTCTCCTACGCGCAAAGCTGCGCGCCGGAAAGAGAGTAATACGACGCATATTCCGAGAAATCCGGCTCGTCTTTATGAATTTGGCTCACGGGAAGGGCTTGTCTTTTGCGGGTCGGGGCGCAATCAATTGGCTGGGAGGACCTGCAAACCTATGGCTGAGCGCAGAAAAATTGCCTTCATGGCCTCGGATACCGAGCTTGCGCAGAACGCCCTTGCGCAACTGGCAGAGCGCTATGGCCAATGCGCACCTGATCAAGCCGAGGTCATTGTCGCTTTGGGCGGTGACGGGTTCATGCTGCATACGATGCATGGCACGCAGCATCTCGATGCGCCGGTTTATGGCATGAACCGTGGCACAATTGGGTTTTTGATGAATGAGTTCGCTGAAACCGGGCTTACGGAGAGGCTGGCTGCCGCAGCCGAGGAGGCGATCAACCCGCTCAGGATGGTAGCTGAGCACGAAGACGGCAGCCTCCATGAAGCTTTGGCAATAAATGAGGTGGCGTTGTTGAGGGCGGGCTCGCAAGCGGCACGGCTAAAAATCTCGGTTGACGGACGTGAACGGCTTGGGGAGTTGGTCTGCGATGGCGCACTTGTCGCGACGCCGGCCGGGTCAACCGCCTACAATTACTCTGCGCATGGGCCTATCCTCCCGATCGGATCGGATGTGTTGGCTTTGACAGCTATGTCGGCGTTTCGTCCGCGTAGATGGCGCGGCGCTTTATTGCCCAAGGCCGCGCGCGTACGTTTCGACGTGCTTCATCCAGAGAAACGCCCAGTTATGGCCGATGCGGACGGAGTGTCGGCAGGGAATGTCTTGTCGGTCGAAATTCGTTCAGACCCGAGCGTAACCCACCGTATCTTGTTTGATCCTGGCCATGGCTTGGAGGAGCGCTTGATCAGTGAGCAATTCACATGAGACTGCGGCAGAGCACACGCCTTTTGGGTGGCTTTGCCAAAATAGTTTAATGTTAAACTACTTTTTACTTGGGAGGTCCAACCATGGCCGATGAGCTTAAAGACTCACAGAGACAATCAGCGCTGGACTACCATCAATTCCCAAAACCCGGCAAACTGGAGATCCGTGCGACCAAACCATTGGCCAACGGGCGCGACTTGGCGCGGGCCTATTCACCAGGCGTCGCGGAAGCCTGTCTTGAGATCAAAGAGAATGCTGGAGCGGCGCGGGATTATACGTCACGCGGGAACCTCGTTGCGGTCGTGACCAACGGGACGGCAGTGCTGGGCCTTGGAAATATAGGCGCATTGGCCTCGAAGCCAGTGATGGAAGGTAAGGCGGTTCTGTTCAAGAAATTTGCGAATATTGATTGCTTTGACATCGAACTGGACGAAAAAGACCCAGAGAAGTTAGCCGATATCGTTTGTGCGTTGGAGCCGACCTTTGGTGCGATCAACCTTGAAGATATCAAAGCACCAGATTGCTTTATCGTCGAACAATTATGTCGAGAGCGGATGAATATTCCGGTTTTTCATGATGATCAGCACGGGACTGCGATTGTTGTTTCGGCGGCGGCGACCAACGCGCTCATCCTGAACAAGAAGAAATTCGAAGACATCAAGGTGGTCTCAACTGGTGGTGGTGCGGCGGGCATTGCCTGTCTCAACATGCTGCTGAAGCTTGGGGTGAAGCGAGAGAATGTCTGGCTCTGCGATATTGCGGGGCTGGTTTATGAGGGACGCCGCGAGGAGATGACGCCCCAAAAGGCTGATTACGCGCAAAAAACGGATTTGAGGACTTTAGATCAGGTGATTGAGGGCGCAGACCTTTTTCTTGGCTTGTCTGGACCCGGGGTGCTCAAGCAAGACATGGTGCGTAAAATGGCCGATGCGCCGATTATTTTTGCGCTGGCAAACCCGACGCCCGAAATCATGCCTGACCTGGTTCGTGAAGTGGCCCCAAATGCGATCATCGCGACCGGTCGCAGCGACTATCCAAACCAAGTCAACAACGTACTGTGTTTCCCATTTATTTTCCGCGGCGCACTTGATGTGGGCGCGACGGAGATCAATGACGCCATGAAAATTGGCTGTGTTGAAGGGATCGCGGCTTTGGCGCGTGCGACCACCAGCGCGGAAGCCGCGGCCGCCTATCGGGGCGAAGAGATGTCGTTTGGGCCCGATTATTTGATCCCAAAACCGTTTGACCCGCGACTGATGGGTGTTGTGGCTTCCGCCGTGGCGAAAGCGGCGGGCGAAAGCGACGTGGCGGCCAGACCCATCGAGGATATGGGCAGCTATAAGGAGGCGCTCGACGCCTCGGTCTTCAAATCGGCGCTCATTATGCGTCCCGTTTTTGAGGCAGCGGCCACACAGGCACGCCGGATTGTCTTTACCGAAGGCGAAAGCGAACGCGTCATGCGTGCGGCAAACGCAATGTTGGAGGAAACCACCGACATCCCGATCCTGATAGGCCGCCCGCAAGTGATTGAAGCGCGGGCCGAGAAATTGGGCCTGTCGATCAAGCCGGGACGCGACTTTGAGCTGGTGAACCCTGAGCGTGATGATCGCTATCGTGAATATTGGGAGACATATCATAGGCTTATGGCGCGGCGCGGCGTAACCCCCGATCTGGCCAAGGCGATTATGCGTACCAATACGACAGCTATTGGTGCTGTGATGGTACAGCGTGATGAGGCGGATTCGATGATCTGCGGCACCTTTGGGCAATACCTGTGGCACCTCAATTATGTGACGCAAATTCTGGGGGGCAGGGGTGAAAAACTGCATCCCATCGGCGCGCTGTCCTTGATGATAATGGAGGACGGACCGCTCTTCATTGCCGATACGCATGTGCATTACGCGCCGTCGTCGGAGGAAATTTCGGAAACGATTATTTCTGCTGCGCGCCATGTGCGCCGCTTCGGGGTTGAGCCTAAAATTGCGCTCTGCTCAAATTCACAATTTGGCAATCTCGACTCTCCGACGGGACGTCGGATGCGCGGGGCGTTGGACATTTTGGACGCAGAGCTGCGTGATTTTGCATATGAGGGTGAGATGCATGCAGATTCTGCGCTCGACCCTGACGTGCGTGCGCGGCTATTCCCAGATGCGCGATTTGATGGGGCGGCCAATGTTCTGGTTTTCGCCAATACGGACGCGGCCTCAGGCGTGCGCAACATTTTGAAAATGAAGGCAGGCGGATTGGAAGTGGGGCCGATTTTGATGGGGATGGGCAACAAGGCGCATATCGTGACGCCGTCGATCACAGCACGCGGTCTTTTAAACGTTTCGGCCATCGCTGGCACGCCGGTCGCAACATACGGTTAGCGCAATCAACGTGAGAGACACTTGCGCAGCGCCTGATCGCGCGGCAAAACCAATTCGTTAAATCTGGAGGGACAGCCATGGGATATGCAGAGGTTTACAAAAGCTGGCAGGAGGATCCTGAGGGGTTCTGGATGGCTCAGGCTGATGCGATTGAATGGGACGTGCCGCCCTCGAAAGCTCTGTATGATGACAATGCGCCGCTCTATGAATGGTACAAAGACGCGCGCGTCAACACGTGTTGGAATGCTGTGGACCGCCATGTCGGGGCCGGGCGCGGTGATCAGGCTGCAATCATTTACGACAGCCCTGTCACTGACACGAAGCGACACATCACCTATTCGGAACTTAAGGATCAGGTGGCCTCGCTCGCGGGTGGGCTTGCGGCCAAAGGCGTTGGCCTTGGGGACCGCGTGATTATCTATATGCCGATGGTCCCCGAAGCACTGGTCGCGATGCTGGCCTGTGCGCGGATAGGGGCGATCCATTCAGTCGTATTTGGTGGTTTTGCGTCCAATGAACTCGCTGTGCGGATAGATGACGCCACACCAAAGGCGATCATCGCGGGCTCTTGCGGGATCGAACCGGGCCGCGTGGTCGAGTACAAGCCATTGCTGGATGGTGCTATTGAGCTCGCGACGCATAAACCTGATTTCTGCGTTGTTTTGCAGCGAGAACAAGCAGTTGCGACACTTGTTGAAGGACGGGATTTCGAATGGAATGCACTGCAAGAGGGGGCTGCACCTGCTGATTGCGTCCCTGTCTCAGGCGACCATCCGGCTTACATTCTTTACACGTCCGGGACGACCGGCGCGCCCAAGGGCGTGGTAAGGCCGACGGCGGGACATCTTGTTGCGCTGAGCTGGACGATGAAAAACATCTATGATGTGGACCCCGGTGAGGTCTTCTGGGCCGCCTCCGACGTTGGTTGGGTCGTGGGGCACAGCTATATCTGCTACGCGCCGCTCATAACGGGCAACACCACCATCGTTTTTGAAGGCAAGCCCATCGGAACGCCTGGTGCAGGAACGTTCTGGCGGGTAATGTCGGAGCATAAAGTCAAAAGCTTCTTCACAGCGCCAACCGCGTTTCGGGCGGTCAAACGCGCTGACCCGAAGGGAGAGTTCTTAGCGCAATATGACCTTTCAGAGTTGCGGGCGATCTATCTTGCGGGCGAGCGTGCGGACCCGGACACGATTGAGTGGATCAAGGACCTGACCGGCAAGCCTGTCTATGACCATTGGTGGCAGACGGAAACGGGTTATACGATCGCTGGCAACCCGGCTGGGCTTGAGGCGTTGCCAGTCAAAATCGGCTCGCCGACCGTTCCAATGCCGGGCTACGACGTTCAAATCCTCGATGATGCTGGGCACCCTGTTGCTGCGGGAGAATTGGGCGCGATTGCGATCAAACTGCCATTGCCGCCGGGGACGCTGCCAACCTTGTGGAACGCGGAGGCGCGATTCCACAAAAGCTATTTGGACGCGTTCCCAGGCTATTATGAGACTGGCGACGCGGGAATGAAGGATGAAGACGGCTATCTTTGGATCATGGCGCGCACGGATGACGTGATCAATGTGGCGGGCCACAGGCTGTCGACTGGCGGCATGGAAGAGGTTTTGGCCGGCCACCCGGACGTTGCCGAATGCGCGGTGATTGGTGTTGCGGATGAGCTGAAAGGCCAGCTGCCGATGGGCTTCTTGTGCCTATCGGCTGGGGTAAACAGGCCCCATGATGAAATCGTGAAAGAAGAAATCGCCCGCGTGCGAGAGCTGATCGGCCCGGTTGCGGCATTCAAGCTGGCTTTGGTCGTAGATCGGCTTCCGAAGACCCGGTCTGGCAAGATTTTGCGCGGGACCATGGCTGCGATTGCGGATGGGCGAGACTATAAGATGCCTGCCACTATCGACGACCCGGCGATCTTGGATGAGTTGTCAGAGGCGATGAAGGCCATCGGCTACGCAAAGTGAAGTGGCCCGGTTGGCTGCGACGGCGCAAAGAAGATGCGCCTAAGCCCGGCCCACCGGATGCGCAGCGCCGACCTCTTTTGACAACTGATCCGCGTGATACGGGTGGCCTGACCACTCTGTGTCCGACCTACGTGATACACGCTTCCGGGTTCGAAGATTTGCGTCATTGGCGTCAGATGGTGTCGGCACGCCACCCGGGCACTCCGCTTTTGGCCAGCCTCGATAACGTGGGGCAGGCCGGTTATACGAGCTTTCATGCGGTTGAAACCCACGGGCTCGACCGCACTGAGGGTCATGATCTGAGTGCTTTGCCTGAGCAGTGTTTTGAGGAAGGCGCGCATATTGGCGCTCTGTCCCAGCCGGAAGAGTTTTCAATCCGACTGGCAAA
>JBCCDV010000018.1:0-3996 GCA_039030615.1 Pseudomonadota bacterium
GAGAGGAGTTGCCCCTAGTACGAGAGGACCGGGGTGAACGATCCACTGGTGTACCTGTTGTTCCGCCAGGAGCAGTGCAGGGTAGCTATGATCGGAAAGGATAACCGCTGAAGGCATCTAAGCGGGAAGCCCCCCTCAAAACAAGGTATCCCTGAGGGCCGAGGAAGACCACCTCGTCGATAGGCCGGAGATGTAAGCGTAGCAATACGTTCAGTTGACCGGTACTAATTGCCCGATAGGCTTGATTTGATCCAGTAGAAGACTGGCTCATTAAGTCATACTACACACGCGGTTAGCGTGCTTTGCTTGGACAAACGTCTTTTTTCCAAAAGGCGTAAGGCTGATGTGTTCTTTATTTGATTTGGTGGTCATAGCGCGAGCAAAACACCCGATCCCATCCCGAACTCGGCAGTTAAGTGCCACAGCGCTGATGGTACTGCGTCTTAAGACGTGGGAGAGTAAGTCACCGCCAAACCTAACGAGCAACATCATGTATCTCTCTGACGATGATCATATAAAACGGCCGCCTCTCGAGGCGGCTTTTTTGTTTGGAACACCCCAACGCTGCACTGCGTCGTAATTCTGGGTCTTTTGTTCTTTTCTCGACAGTTTTGCCCAAAAACGCGCTGGTTAAACTTGGTTTAACAACTGCATACTGCGTCAATAACCTTATCTGCCGTTGCCGGATCACCGCAACGACGTGCACTTGCTAAGAAAAACAAGGGAGTCTGTATTCATGAAATTCAAGTCTTTAGCTGTTGGTGCTGCCGCGCTCACACTCAGCGCAACCGCCGCTCAAGCCGATTGCGGCGAGGTGTCGATCACGGAAATGGACTGGGCGTCGTCCGCCGTGGTCACGAAGATCGCCAACTTCCTGATGACGCAAGGGTATGGCTGCGACGTCACGATCGTTCCGACCACCACCGTGCCCGCAATCACATCCGTTGCCGAAACCGGCTCCCCCGACATCGTGACCGAGCTTTGGACCAGCTACACACCGGTCTATTTCGAGCTGCGCGACGCGGGCAAGATGGTTGAGATGTCGAAAGTGCTGTCCGACGGCGGCGTCGAGGGCTGGTGGATCCCGAAATACCTGGCCGACAAACACCCTGAATTGACTACGCTTGACGGCATCAAGGCCAACCCAGAGCTGGTCGGCGGTCGTTTCCACGATTGCCCAACCGGCTGGGGCTGCGACATTACCAATAACAACAACTTCAAAGCCTCTGAACTGGGTGCCGCAGGCGTCGAACGCTTCCAGCATGGATCAGGTGAGACCTTGGCCACGGCGATTGCATCTGCCTATGCCGACGAAGCCCCTTGGTTTGGCTATTATTGGGCGCCGACCTCTGTGCTTGGCAAATACCCGATGGTGGCCGTTGAGATGGGCGACTATGACGAGGCAACGCATAACTGCAACGCCGCTGAGGATTGCACGACGCCCGGCATGTCATCCTACCCGACCGCAGATGTTGTAACTGCGGTAACGACCGACTTCTCCGAGCGTGAGCCAGAGATCGCCGCGATGCTTCAGAAAATGAGCTTCACAAACGCGCAAATGGGCGAAGTTCTGGCATGGCAAGAAAGCGAAAACGCGTCTTATGACGAGGCGGCGGTCTACTTCCTGACCACCTACAAAGACACTTGGGGCAGCTGGCTGAATGATGAGGCCCGCGGCAAACTGAGCGCGCTGCTGCAATAAACTGATATGACCCCGGCGCAGTCGCTGCCGGGGTCATAAGCCGAGGGGACAGGGTCATGGCATTTTACGACGGCGTCTTTGACGCGCTCGGCCTGCGCGACTGGTGCGACGCCAACGCTGAGAGCGCGCCAATGTCCATGGCCGATCTGCTGGCCCAAGCGGGCGGCGCGGATGCGGAGGCGGCCGGTGAGGTTTTTCCCTTCCCCTCCCTCGACGCACTGAATGAAAGCTGCGATCGGATCGGGCAGACCCGCGACTTTACCGCAAATATCGAAGACGGCTTTCTGGCGATCAAAGACGGACTGAAACTGGTCCTCGACCCGCTGACGCAGCCCCTCTCGTGGACGCTCGATGGGGCTTTATGGCTCTTCACGGCGACGCCTTGGTGGATCATCGTACCGCTTTTGATCGTGCTGACGCATCTGGTGGCCCGCTCCATCGGTGTTACGCTATTTGTGGCGTTCTCATTTCTGTTTTTGGGCGCGATCGACCATCTCGACGTGGCCTTGCAGACGCTCTCGATCATTTTTGTCTGCACCAGCCTGTCAGTGTTGTTGGGCGTTCCCTTGGGCATCGCCATGTCGCGCTCAAATACGTTTCAGCGCATGATGGTGCCCCTGCTTGACTTGCTGCAAACGTTGCCGACATTCGTCTATTTGATCCCGCTGATCTTTCTGTTCTCTGTCACGGAATCCAAGCTCTACGGCATCGCGATCATTCTCTATGCCATTGTGCCAGTGATCCGTCTCACGGATTTGGGGATCAGGCTGGTCGATAAGGATGTGATTGAGGCCGCAGATGCCTTCGGCATGACAAAGCGACAAAAGCTTTGGGGCGTGCAGCTGCCGCTGGCTTTGCCCAACATCATGGCGGGCGTGAACCAAACGATCATGATGAGCCTTGCGATGGTCGTGATTGCCTCGCTTGTCTCTGCTCCGGGGCTTGGTGTTCTCGTCCTGCGCGGTATCCGAAATCTGGAGCTTGGCGTCGGCATCGTAGCTGGCATTGGGATCGTGCTTCTGGCCGTCGTGCTGGATCGCACCTCCAAAGCCGCGCTGTCGCGGATTGATAAGAACCACAAGGTGCAGTGAGACGCGTATGAGTGACATGCCGAAACTGCGCCTGCGCGACCTCTACAAAGTGTTCGGGCCCAATGACAAAGCGATGATGACCCATGTCCGGGCCGGTATGGGGAAAGAGGCATTGCTGACCGAGCATTCCCACGTGTTGGGTTTGCAAGACATCAATGTCGATATGCAGGCGGGTGAGATTACGGTCGTGATGGGGCTATCGGGCTCTGGCAAATCCACGCTGATCCGCCATCTCAACCGGTTGATTGAACCGACGGCGGGGGAAATCCTGCTCGACGGTGAGAATGTGATGGACCTGTCGCCCTCTGATCTGCGCGAGGCGCGGCGCACCAAAATGTCGATGGTGTTCCAAAAGTTTGCGCTTCTGCCGCACCGTACTGTGTTGCAAAACACCGCCACCGCCTTGCAAGTGCAGGGCGCGGATAAGGCGACGCAGGACGCCGAGGCGCGTAAATGGCTCGATCGCGTCGGCCTCAAAGGTTACGAGCACCGCTTCCCGTCACAGCTGTCGGGCGGGATGCAGCAACGCGTCGGGATCGCGCGTGCGCTGACGGCGGGCACCGACATCATGCTGATGGATGAGGCCTTTTCCGCGCTTGATCCGCTTATTCGCACCGACATGCAGGACCTGTTGTTGGAGCTGCAGGTCGAGCTGCAAAAGACCATCGTTTTCATCACCCACGATCTGGACGAGGCGTTGAAGCTTGCGGACCATCTGGTGATCTTGAAAGACGGCGCCATCGTACAGCAAGGCGAGCCGCAGCATATTCTATTGAACCCAGCGGACCCGTATATTGAAGAATTCGTGGGCGATATTAATCGCGCCCGCGTTTTGCGCGTGGGCTCCGTCATGTTGCCCCTTACGGACGAAGTCTTCGCCGGTGATGTCGAAGCCGGCCAAACGCTGGAGCAACTGATCGCCCGATCAGGTGGCGACACATCACATTGCTACCGTGTTGTTGAAGACGGTGCCCCGGTCGGTGTTTTGGACATGAAGGACCTTGTTCGCGCGCTGGTGCCGCGCGTGGCGAGCGGTTCTGAAACTGCAAAAGAAATGTAACGAAACGCACCTTTTGCCTATTGAAGTCGCGCCGAGCCTTGCGTAGATACAGGGCTCGAAATTGTCGCGGGATGGAGCAGCCCGGTAGCTCGTCAGGCTCATAACCTGAAGGTCGTAGGTTCAAATCCTACTCCCGCAACCAA
>JBCCDV010000019.1:0-3389 GCA_039030615.1 Pseudomonadota bacterium
AGGGAGTACTTTGCGCGGCTGGCGCCTGCTCCGTTGAAGTCTGCCTCAAGCGGCACGTTGGTCACGTGGTATGGTCCGTCCTTCTCGACCTCGATGGCGATGTCACCCGTGGTCAGGTGTTGCGCGGGCTGTTCACCGATCGAGACGCGCAGGGCCCCGGAGGGGCAAGCCGCAATGACATCGAGAATGCTTTCGACCGTGCCGTTTTGCGGTTGAATCCAAGGCTTCTTTTTAGGATCGAAAACAGACGCCGCCCGGGCCTGGCAGCGCGCGGCGTGGGTGCACAGGACCGGGGTGTAACTGATGGTGATGGGCACGCCGTTCACCTCCCCCGTGTAATCCAATGGCATATTGCGCAGCTTGCCGTGATCGGGCACGCTGTCAAAGCCGATCTTGGCATGCGCGCCATCACAGAAGGGCTTGTTGTCCGAGGCGCCGCACCGACAGAGTGCGGCTTTGGGTTTCTCGGACAGATCCGCTACGACCGACCCGGTCAAATTGGGTGGTGTTTCAACGATCAATGGGCCGTTTTCGGCTGGTGTGATTTTTGGAAGCTGTGTCATCGCGTGCTCCTTTTCGGCTGGCTATTTCAGGGTCTGTGCTAAGGCGTCGTGGTCGGTACGAACGAGGCTCTTTAGGGCGGCGTCCAGGGCTTGAAGATCGCTGTCACGGACCAACCTCTTATTGACTGGGTCCCAAGCTTCAGACCACGTGCCGATGCCAAGAGACCCGCGGAGATCGGCTCCGAAATGAGGCGCAAGAAGCTCCTGACTTTTCAGGACATTCGCACCCGCTCGACGTCCAGGCGTCGCAGCAAGAATCACCAGTGGCTTTCCTTGCCACACCCTCGTTTCAATGCGGCTCATCCAGTCGAAGATGTTCTTCCAAGCCGCTGACACGAACCCATTGTGTTCCGCGAAGGAAACGAGGACCGCGTCCGCGGACCCGATCTTGGCGTAGAAGTTCTGCGCGGGTTGCGGGATGCCACTGTCTCGCTCACGGTCACTGGAATAGATCGGCATCTCAAATGCGTTGAGGTCAAGGAATTCGACGTCCGCCTCCGGCAGCAGATCGGCCTTGAACCGAAGGGCCGCAAAGTCGACCAGCGCGCGATTGATAGAGGTGCGACTGTTGCTGGCAGCAAAGGCGAGGATTTTCATCGGGGCTCTGGCTCCTGAAACTCGGTCATAGGAAGGATGGCTTGTCGTAGGCTTGGAACACGTAGGGATCTGTTGCGTCCGCAAAGCCCTTCACCCGGGCATCAAATAGGGCCTGGTCGTGACCCTCCTGCGCGCCTTGCGGCGCTGGGTCTTGGTCGCGGCTGTAGCTAAGGGTCGAAAGGGCGTCCATTTGGGCGAAGAGCACCGGAAGGAAGTTCTCGAACGTTCCGACCTCGATCACATTGTGGCGTTGCCACGCCTCGAAGAATTCTGGCCCGAACTCAGAGGACAACCGACCGTTCAGGAAGCGCGCGACAGGATTGTTTGCACTGGCGCCAATCACGATTTCATAGTGGTAGTGGGCGCCAAGATGCGCGTCGCCGTCGAAGACGTCACGGTAATGGATGCGCAGCATCATGACGGGTCCGAAGACGGGAAGCGTCTTCCCCATAGCCCAGCCATCGGTGCCGACGTACTGCACTGTGAGCGCTGCATCGACCGGGTATTTCCAACCATGTTTTTCGTATTGCATCGCCTCGCGAATATGGATCTTGGTGCCAGGCTGCGGCGCGCCATCCTCCGCTGTTTTACCAGACAGGGTTGCGCTGAGGTGATCCCGCGGATGCCATAGGAGATAGGCAGAAACATGTTGGCCTTCATAGCCGGGCGTATCTCGCAGATGGACCGACAGGCGGGTGAAGTTCAAAAACCACCAGTAGATCATCTCCGCCCGGACACCGCGCAATAGCGCATGATTGAGCACGACACTGAACTGTCCGTTGGGGCGTTTTTGGATGTGGAAATGGGCACTGGCATTGGGCTTCAGCGCCCAGCCAAAGTCGCGGGCCTTTGGCATCGTGAACTGTGTCATGACGTGCGCCTTCCAAACCACATCCGCTGTAGCAAGCCATCCTTCAGCACGGCTTGGTGATAGAGGGCCGCCGCGATGTGAAGGGCGATCAAAGCCACGAGCATAAGGGTGATGAACCCGTGGGCCAGGCGCGGCGCGAAGGTCGCAAGCTCTGCCGGCAGGGTCTCGGCACTGCCGCCGTAAACGATTGGAAAGAGGCCTAATCCGAGCGCCGTGGTCAACCCGGTCAGCACCATACCTGCAATCAGAAGGTAGAATCCCCAATGGGTCCAACGACCCAGCCGGTCGAGCAGATCATGGCCCGTTGTGGCATGGGGCGGATGGGTGCTGCGGACGCGGGTGACGAAACGCAGGATCAGCAGGACGCCAATGGCCATGCCAAAGATCATATGACCGCCGAGCCCCGCGACCTTGTCGGGGCTGTCGGCCGGCATATTGGCGAGGAACAGGCCGCCGGCTGCCAGAGCCATGAGCGTCATAAGGGCCATGAGCCAGTGCAGGGCGACGAGGAACGGATGGTATCTTTGCATTGGAGGAGATCGCTTGATGTGGATGGGAAAGAAGAAGCTGGCGAGGTGTGCGGAGTGTCTATGTCGGCGCTGGGAACCAGATGAGGGTCGGTAACGATTCAGCCTTGGGCTCGTCCGCTGGCTGGTCGAACAAGACGCCGGGCCTATTCCCGGCGAGGTCTTCAAGTTGCGGATCAACCGCGACGTGATAGGTCGCGGCGGGCCACTCTGCACCAGGCGTGAACTGCCATTGCGTCTCGGCTTCGTCCAGATCAATGCGACCGGCCACCGGCGCACCATCGGGCCCGATCACTCGAAGCCTGTAGGCAAGAGACAAATGATCCACCGGGCCATCAAGAACCAGGGTCAGGGGCTCACGCGTTCCGACACTGGGCGTGACGAGAGTCCAGTTGGCTGGAGATGGCGATAGCACGTCAGCCTCGGTCGCTTGGAACGTCACACGGTAGATCGACGCCAGCGGGCACCCCTGCATATCTTCGGCCCTTTGCGAAATACTGAGGTGGTAGGTTTCACCTGCGACCAGCGCGCGACCTAATTCGTGGTTTGCAGCCAGGCCCGTTTTCACGCGGCCCGGATCGAACAGGAGCGTGAGCCGCGTCCGGTCCGCAGACCAAAGATCATACCGATTTGGCAGAAATACACCTTCAACGACTTGGCCTTCAGCGTCCAGAAGATCGATCGCTGGTAAGATGTCATCCAGGCCCATAGGGGCAGAGAAGTAGATATAGAACCGCAGCATGTTTTCGGGCAAAGCCGCCGCGGTCGGGTAAACCTCCGTGACAACGGTCTCGCCAACCTCACAGGCGCGTAGGGGTCCCGCTGCAACGG
>JBCCDV010000020.1:0-2495 GCA_039030615.1 Pseudomonadota bacterium
CGTGCACGGTTCCATTGGTCAGCACGCACGGCGAATGATCCGGCCTGTGTGTGGCTTCGCGGGCTTGTCATGGATGCCTACCGCGACGCGCACAAGGAAGCGTCAGCACTGGTGGCTGCGCGCCTCGACCCGGAGATGAACGTTTGACCCCCCCTTCACCGGCTCGACCTAAATCTCCTTGTGACCTTCGAGGCGCTGATGGACGAGGGCTCCGTCGCCAAAGCTGCAGACCGGCTGAACAAGACGCCATCCGCCGTCAGCCACGCCTTGGCCCGACTGCGCGAACAGGTGGGCGACCCGCTCATGGTGAAGGTCGGGGGCAAGATGCAGCCTTCACCGTTTGCCGAGGCTTTGATTGAGGACGTCCGACCCATCTTGCGCAGCATCCAACGTGTGGTGACGCCCCCGGAACCCTTCGATCCAGCGACCAGCACCCGCACGTTCCGGATTGCGGTGCCCGCGATCACGGCTCTAATCGCTGAAGTTTTTGCGGGGATCAATGAAGCAGCGCCCGGCGTCGCTCTGGAATGGGTGAACCTGGGCCCGCATCTTTACGATGCCGTTGCCGATGAGGAGATCGATTTAGCACTGCTTGGCGCGGACAAAGCTCTGCCGGAAGGTTTGATGGAACAGGTCATGCCAACGCTTCAACGCTTTACCTATATGCGTGCAGGCCATCCGGCGGCGGAGACCTGGAGTAAACAGGCCTAGCTTGATTGGCCCCATGTCATGGTCGGCATGTCAAATGCGGCGCGCCAAACCGTGGAGGATCGCGTGGCGCGCGATGGCATGGAACGCCGGATCGGGGCGCATCTGCCCGAATTCTCTGGCGTCGCACCTCTTTTAGCGCGCACAAATATGCTCGGCACGACTGTGCCTTTGTTCATGGCAGACGATATGAAGACCTATGGACGGATCGCCAAACGCCCACCGGTCGATCTGCCAGACATCACCTTTCGCTTCTTCTGGAGCGCGCGCTTGTCGCAGGACCCCGGGGGCAAATGGCTTCGATCAATCGTGATCGAAGCGTATGACCGTATCAATGAAAAGGCTTTAAGCGCTCTGGGTGCCGCCGCTTCCAAAGAAATGGACAGGTGAAACATGGCTAACCCGAACTGGAGCCACTTTCGCGTAATACCCACCTTGAAGAACGAAGGGTCGATTTCCGGGGCTGCACGCATTCTAGGTGTGGATGGATCGACGGTAAGCTACCGCCTGGCCAGCGCCGAGCAGGCCTTTGGGACACCTATCATCTACGTGGCGGTGGCACATTTACCATTTCACCCGAAGGCTTGGTCATTGCCGACGCCGCAAAGCAACTGGATGTGGCGCTCAATGACGCCCGGATCCATGTGAGCGCGATGCGCCAGCAACCGACCGGCACTGTCAAAATCGCTTGCGTCCCGACTGCGGCCCACGTCCTTCGGCCTTTGGTCTACCAAATTGCCGACGCATATGAGGGGCTGTATGTTGATCTTATCAGTTCAATTTCGGCCTTCGAGCTCGCGAAAGGCGAGGCAGACATTGCCGTTTGAACGCGCGGACCCAAGGATCCGGCGCTCGTCGTCGCCTATTGGTTTACCTGGGGACGCGCCTTTTATGGATCAAAGAACGACACTGAAGCCCATGGCCGCCCAAACACACCCGACGACTTGCGCAACCACACACTTGTGCGGATCGGGACGGGAACTTCTCCTTCAGAAGCCTCGGCTTTGAACGATCGCTTGGACAATCCTGAACGTCCAAGCATACGGGCGGAAAACACCGCTTCCGCTCAGATGGTGATTGAGCAAGGCGCTGGCATCGGCTCGCTGTTCTGCGCCCTCGCAGATACGATTCCAAACATGGAACGGGTCTTTCCCGACCCATTCGATCAGGTTGACTGCTGGGTCATCTATCACGCGCCGGCCCGCAGCTCTCAGCGGGTGCGGCTCGTATTGGGCGCCTTGGTTTCGTTCCTGAAAGACAACCGCGCCTGACTGACGGGTTTGGCGTAACCGCGCTGAACTATGAGATGCCGTGGTAGAGCGTTAGCCCATGCGCAAGTGACGCCACAAGCTCCCGTGTAGACCAAATTGCAATGACCGCTCTGGCGACTTGGGATGCATCGCATCTACGATGGTGCTGCAAGAGCGCATGGATGCCGCGCCAGCAAAAGGCGGGTTTGTCCAGCAGTCTCTGAGTTCTCAGCAGGGTCATTTTCCCGACCGCAGCGAATGGCCGGTTCAACGGACGCGCTGCAATGCCCAATGCACTAAACGGACCGCGGATTTGGGCCGGGCGCATCAAAGAAGGGCACCACCGTCAAACACGGTCGAGACGCAATCATCCAGTACCAAGCCTTTCGACAAGAAAGGCGATTAGGGTTCTGAGGCGGTGGGGCATCCGGTCCCGCGAGGGATAGACCAAGACAGTCGGCTGTGGTTCGACTTCCCAGTCCTGCAAAAGTGGAACCAGCCGGCCCATTTGCAAGTCCCGGGCCAAGTATGTTTCAG